>JARHXX010000054.1 GCA_029269125.1 Kiritimatiellaeota bacterium B1221
GCAATTCCTTCCACTCTTCCCGGAGTTCCGGAACGGGATATGAACCGGAGTTGCCAAGCCGGATGACCAACACCCCGAAGCGGGTGTCCTCACCGTAGCCCGGGGTTCCCGACGCAGGAGGGCACCCCGGGAATTCAGATTAAAAATATGCGCACCCTGTAGGGGTGCTTCAACCAGCCACGGGGTGAAGCACCCCTTCAAGGTGCGGGGTGCTACTGCATATGCGAACCCGGCGTTGACGCTTTCGCGTCAACATCGGACTACGGTGACCGCACCCGCTTCGGGGTGCATTCCGATTCACGATTCCTTTCACTCCAGATTCAGGTCTGAAGTCCAGGGCGGATGTTCGGGGAGCTGTCGGTAGAAATCCTTCAGCACCTGCTCCTGATAGTCTCCGGCGAAATTTTCAGAGAAAAAGCGATCGAGTCCTTCAGTCCGCAGTTCCTGCCAGGAGGCGCTTTCGTCGCCGGGCACGATGGGAAAAAAGAGGAAGCCGTTAGCCCGGGCGGCGTCATGGTCCCCGGGGGCATCGCCGACCATGAGCACATGACCGTCTGGATATTTTCCGCCGGCAGCGAGGGCGAGGTGCTCCTCTTTGGTACCGAGTTCCTGTCCGCAGATCACCCGGGTGAAGCGGTCGATGTCGTGCTCACGCCATTCGCGGACCAGATCGGGGGTGGGCGTCTGCGAGACCACCAGGCAATCGGCCTTTCCGTGGATCCGCTCCAGGGTCCGCACCGCCTCCGTGATCGGAGGGAGGTCGTGCACGATACGTTCCACCGCCTCCGCGACATCGCGGGTCCAGTTCAGCGAGGGATGCAGCAGACTGTCCGGGGACAGCGCGTCGCCCTGTTCACATAAATACGTCTCCAGAGTGGCGGTGCCGAGTTTGCTTTCCACTGCGATCCAGGCCTCCAGATCCGCGGGATCCATCACCGCACCGATCCGCTCCCGCACCTCCGGACGCGCATCAAGCAGACGCAGTGCCTCCACCACCGCTTTGAAACGGTTCAGCCCGCGGGTGCGGGAATAAAGATTTACAAACTCCCAGGTTTCCCGCGCAGCCCCGCAGGCGCCCTGCAGCCGGAAGTGGTTGATAAAAGCGGGGCAGAAGCACTCTTTGTGTTTCAGCTCCATGCTGTCGAAAACGCAGCCGTCGGAATCCACACCGATGAAAAAATTCTGTTCAGGCTGCAGGGTGCGAAGGTCTTCTGGGGTAATATCATTCATAGTTATTTTACAGATACAGCCCGGAAAACGGATTGGCAAGCTTTCGGTCCTGCGACTACAACCCGTTGACCTCGATTTTAAGGAACGGTCGGCCCTCTCCGCTTTCCCGATGGACTTAAAGGTGTGAGCAGGCTTCCGGTTGTCGGTTTTATCATTCATGGCTACTGCGCCTTTTCTCTTCCTGCTGGGCGGAAAACCTAAAGTGCGTCAGAGCGCAACCATGCGTCTGAATTCTAATCCCGGTCAGCTCCGGTATTTTCGCGCCTGCTCCAAATGGGTATGCAGGCGAATCGTATAGAAAAATGAAAGTGAACTTCAGTGTCGGGGTCAGGCCCGAATGGCACTAAGACAAGGGGTACTTGCAATGGTTTTCGGGCCGTAGGTCCGACCGGATTTTAGCCCGGCCCGAAGGACTGGGACATTCAAATCAAAAAAGTGAGGCGGGCTGAAGATCCGCTCGAATGCACCCGTGTCTAAGCCGTTCTTCGAGCGAATCTTCAGCCCGCATTTTGTTTAAGATGCTAAAACCCAGCCCTTCGGACTGGGCTGAAATTCTCCCGGACCTTCAGCCCGATTATAAAGGAAGTCCTATGACCAATACCCTTAACTTCGTGCCATTCAGGTCGGGCCCCTTCGGGGCGATGCTCAGCCGATGGGGGTGATGTAGTAGCGTTTGGACACCCCTTCGATATCGTGATGGTAGTAGAAACAGTCGGGATCCCGTTCTTCCACGGCATGGATCAGTCCCGGCAGCTCTTCTTTGGTGATGATGGCCCGTACCATGGAAAATTCTTCAGCGCTATGCCCCCCCACCCCTGATTGAACGGTATAGGTACGATGATCGAATTCATCCCGGATGGCTTTGCCTATGATTTTATGGTCACGGGTAATGACCGTGAACATGGTCAGCTGAAATTTACGATAGAGATTATTCAGCGTTTCGGATGAAGCAAAAATATAGATGCAAGTGTACATCAAGGTATTCACCACCCCTTCAAAGTCCCCGTTTTTCAAATAATCCATCCAAAGCCCGAACCCGGTGGAGCCCACAGCCGCAAACACCGCAATCATCCCCACCGGTTTCAGGTATTTCATGGCAAAGTATGCGCCGAGGATATCCTCATCCCCGGTGGAGCCCTGACTTTTAAATGCCAATGCCTTGGCCACCCCGGCCAGCAATCCCCCAAACAACACCAGAATGATTCGTTCATTCTGCGATTCCGGTTGGGCAAAATGAAACTCAGGCAGGATTGCCAGAAAAAGAATAATGGTTCCGACTGTGAAAAAGGACCGCAGAGCAAATTTCCGGCTGACCTTAAAAACGGCGAAAACCAGCAGCAGCAACTGAAAGACGGTGTAAAGACTGATAAACACCCAATAGTTGGAAAAATAGTAGGACAACGCGGCCGCAACCCCTTCCGTTCCGGTCAAAATAACTTTTGAGGGCAGAACGAAATACTTCAGGGCAATGGCATAGATGATTCCGCCGCAGAGAATGAATAAGTATTCTTTAATATTTTGGATCATGGATATTATTTGGATAAAACCGGCAGCCCTCAGCGGACAACTTCGACTAAGGGGGATGGCTCATTTTTCAAGCCGCGGACCGAACATTTTTTCCCGGGGGGCCCTGCCCAAATGATTGACAAGACAACCTGCCTGGAGGAAAGGTCCCGCATGACCCCTTTTGAAAAAAGCATGGCCGCACGGACGGCATTTCCTGAAAAACTTTACACCCGGCCCGCATTGAAAAAATTCTTTCTGGAACAGGCGGGTATTCCGGACTGGTTATTGGCGCGCTGCCAAAAAGAAGGGGCGGATCTGGCGGAAACGTTGGCCCGCTGCTGGCCGCGGGAAGGTCCGGGACTGGGAAAAGAGGCGGAGGAATTTATACATGATCTGCTGCCGGCGTTAAAAGATCCGGAGCGTTTACGGTCCTGCTGGGATCAATGCAAAACACCGGAACGGATCTGGGTGAACCGTCTGTTGTTGGGTTATACACCTCCCACTGTTCCTGTTGCCCCTGATCCCTCCCTCCCCCGCAAGCAAATCCAAGCGGAATTGATGTATGCCTTATTTAGCGGGGAAGCGGAATACAGCTTCGGCTTAAAAAGAGGCGCCGATTTGGTGGTGTTTGCCCGAATGTCCGTCCACAACGCCACATTAAGCGCGCAACTCCAAACCTATATCGACCAGAATACCACCCTGAAAAAAGGACCCATTCGGGAAGTGGCCCGTGGATTGGTGGGCGTCGTCAGCTACACCGCCATTATCCCCTCCGCCCGCCATAAGTCCGGTTTAAAAGTGGAAAACCCGCGTCTGGAGTCGCTTTTTCCGCCCGGGGGCCTCTGGCAGGCCGCTACATTTCTGGATTTATAAGCGGGATGAAGGGTCGACTTTTTATATTTGAAGGATACCTGCTTATATATTCAATTAAAGTCATGCGATTTTCGTACTGAAATTTTCCTTATCCCCATATATACGGGTCATTTATGAAAACCATTTTCACCTTCTTACTTTTCGGATGCCTCTCGCTCAGTCTTCACGCAGCTGATGCCAGATTCAAGCCACAAACTGTCGGTGCCAAGGTCGGAAGCTGGACAACAGATCTTACCGCCGCCGATGCGCTGTATGCACGCGAGAAAAATGTTCCGATGTTGATTTGGTTCTCCGGTTTGGACTGGAATGCACCGGATAAGATCTTCCTCGAACAAATCGCCTTGAGTCAGGTTTGGCAGGATTATGCCAAAGACCGACTGATTCTCATCAATGTAGACAACAGCAAAAAATTGTTTTTGGAAAATCAGGATGAACCCACCACCGACAAAAACCTGACCCTGGCCCGAATGTACGGGATCAAGACTTTACCAACCTTCGCCCTGGTGATGGGTGAACAGGAAAAGTTGGTGGCGCAGGAACTCCGGTATGATTTTGATGATACGCCGCTCGACTTCATCGATAAACTGGAAGCGCTGCAGCGCAAAATTGAAAGCGCCTTACCGGCATCATCCCGAAGGACGCCCCCCCAAATGGCGGCCCCTCAACCTGCAGCCCCCGAAAAAAGTGCATCATCCGGCCCGGCTCCCCGACAGCGGGTCAGATCCGCTCAAGGTTTAACAACCGATGTCCGGAATTGGCATCGTCCCTACGACAGCAATTTCAACCAGGAGGACTGGAAAAGTTTGGTTGAATTCCGGGAATCTTTCTCGGAAATGATGCGTTCTCTCAACCGGACCTTATCCCCCGAAGAAAAAAGAAACCAGGCCTCCCGCAAATTTGCCACCTTCCGGATTGAGATGGGAGTCAATATTCTTACTTTTATCGACCTCCCCGTCAGCTATTCCGCTATTACCACCATATTGGGTGACGAACTGCTTAAATCTTTTCCTGAAGATCAAAGAAGCCGCTACGTCTTAAGCGAACTTTTAATCTTTTCCGAGGGCCGCGCCCTGAAACTGGCTGACGCCAGTGATCTTTCAAAACCCGGTGTCGCCGAAGAAATTATTTCCAGCACTTTGATTTCCACCCTGAAATACTGGTCGACAGATGAGCGCCTGAAAAGCACTTTCGGCCCCTTGAGATTTAATGACCTCGATGCCATCATCGAATCCATCCTCAAAGCGATCGAATAATCAGACCGCGCCTTAAAAAATGTAGAGCATCAGATACACCAGCACCCCGGTGATACTGACATAAACCCATACCGGCCACACCCATTTCACCAACTTAACGTGCAAAATAAAACGTTTGGTCCAAGCCGACCAGGCCACCGCCACAATAAAAGGCACCTGAATGGCGGCCAATAAAATATGCGGAAAGAGAATCAGAAAATACATGATTCGCATAAAACCCGTTCCGTCATATTTTTGCGGGCTCCCCACCACAAAGTGATAGTAGAGGTAACTGGTCAAAAAGAAGGCCGAAGTGATCAGCGCACCGGTCATCATCTGTGAATGCACACGTACATTTCCACGCTTCACATAAAACCGTCCTAACAACAGGAAAATCAATGCGATGAGATTCAAAGTGGCATTCAATGTGGGAAGCGGATTGTCGGGCATAAATTTTTGTGGTTAAGGTTCTGCGCATGGTACACCGAAAATCATCCAGAATCAATCGCTTCGTCAGCACTCTGCTCAAAAGATTGCTGAAACTGCTTCTGTTGATCCTCGTCGTGCTGTTTATTCTCTTTTTACGCATCAGCCTCACCCGCGAACATCGGGCTGCCGTTTTGGAAATTCCCGAAAACCCGCAGCCTCCCCCTCAGCGGGCCCCGGACACCTTGCGCCTGCTCACCTATAATATTGCCCATGGGCGCGGCCCTGCGCTGGGTGCAAAAAATACCGACGGAGGAAACGCAGCAGAAAAACGGGAGCGGCTGGTGCGGATCGGTCAAGAAATTGAATCACTGGGCGCGGATATTGTATTCCTCCAGGAAGTGGATTTTAATTGCTGGTGGAGCCACAATATGGATCAAGCAGCCATCATTGCTGAGGCGGCCGGCTTCGAAATCATCGCCCGGCAACGGAATATCGATACAGGACTTCCTGTCTTTCGAAGGTACGATTTTGGCAACGCCCTCCTGAGCCGCCTGCCCATCTCCGAAGTAAAACGACTCAAATTTCCCGCCTACTCGGAACTGGAAGCGATTTTTGCGGGAAATCACGATGGACTCATCGCGAAAGTTCAACTCAGTGAAGAAGAGGCCGTACTGGTTGTCGGACTCCATCTGGAAGTGCGGAGCGAAGATATTCGTGTTGAAGCCGCCGCAGAAATCATTGGCTTGCAACGGGAAACATCGCTGCCCATGCTCTTGATGGGCGACTTAAACAGCACCCCTCCCGGAATGCCCGATGCCCAAACCTCCGCCGTCGGTCAAAATGCAGTTGAGCTTCTGGAAAGCTTCGGAGAATTTCAACGCCGCCCCATTCGGGGCCAGGGCAGCCACCATCATTTCACTTTTCCCAGCGAAGCCCCCCGGCGCAAAATCGATTGGATTTTGCCCGACCGAAACTGGCGTATTCAGGAATACCGGATCCTCCATGGCATGAAACAATCCGACCACTTACCGGTATTGAGTACGGTGAGGAAGAGATAAGGGACGGGGAACGGGAAAGATGAATTTCAGTGTTGGACGTTCAATGCTGATGGTTCGATGTCCGTTTTTTCCTCATGTCCCGAATGCCCCTCTCACTTCTACCCTCTTATCAAGCTCGCCTTCGAATCCTCAATCGCAATATCGATAGGCTTTCGGTCCAAAAAGATGCGGGTATGGGTATAACCGGCCGCTTCCAAATGGTCCATGGCATCCTCATAATTTGCAGCCACCCTTTCCGGACGATGCGCATCCGCACCGATGACCACCGGAATGCCCCGAAGATTCATTTCTCTGAGTATCGTCGGCGAAGGATTCATTTCAGGAATGGTTTTTAACAACCCGGAGGTATTGATTTCCATGGCAATCCCCGTGGCCGCAATGCGGTCAAGGCATTTGCGGATATGGTCCAGGTTTTTATGCAGATCCCACTCATCCGATCCGTAATTCTTCACCAAATCCGGATGGGAAAGGCAGTCAAAAAGTCCGGATTCCGCAGTTTCCACCAGACTGAAAAAGTATTGATGGTGATATGCCGGCCAGTCCCCTTTAAAATAGAGCGCTTTATACTCCTCAATTTGGGGATGTACCGATCCCAGCACATAATTTAAGGGTTCCCGCGCATGCAGCTCCTCCAACCAACCCTCGAGGCCCGGCAGGTAATCACTCTCGATCCCCAGCCGGACATCCACCTCTCCGGCCCACTTCTCCCGGCAATCCCCCACCATTTTCACATAAATATCCCATTCATCCGGGGACATGCGGACATGGGAGGACATCCCGTCCGGCAAAGGACAATGACAGGTGACAATCATGCCTTTTAACCCGCGTTTTTGTGCCATCGCCGCATAGGCATCCGGCATCCCCTGTGCATGTTTACAAAGCGGTGTATGCATATGGGTTTCGTAGAGAAGAGGTTTTTTATCACTCATGGGAATCAATATTCCTTAAAATAGGGAAAGATCAAGGCCCCGTTTCAATCAAAGCCGAACTTGGGTCCATTATTGACCTGACAAGGATAATTTGTTTAGTGTAGATTTTCACTTTATGATTTATTCCCTCTTCCAAAGATCTACATGTTAATCGAATTTTGCTGTCCAGTCTGTAAAGCACCCCTGGCCATCAATAAACAGGTCATCGGAGGGCAAGTAAACTGTCCAAGTTGTCAGAAGCTCATCTTGTTACCCGTCGAGTCTCCGTTGCCTCGAAAAGATGAAAAGGTGACGCCCTTCCATAAAAGTCAGCAATATGATGCGGATGAAATTGCCTCCGCGATCTGCACCAGTGTAGAACCTTACCGCCGAGACTTGGAAAATAAATCCAACCTGCTCAATGATGCAGTCGAAATGGTGAAAATTCGAAATGAGCGTATCCGGGATATCGAATCTTTGATGCTCAATACCCAAAAAGAACTCTGGGAACTTGAGGTCGCACAGGAAGATAATAGTGCGAAAATCACTCAGCTGAACGAGGACGCGCAGAAGCTCCGCAACGCCGAGCCGGATGAAAACCCGGAACAGGAGGAAAAAATCAACCATCTGGAGGCAAAAAAAGATAAACTCAAGGCGCGCCTCTCCAATATGGTCGAACATTCCGAGAATCTGGAAAACAAGCTCAACGAAGTTCGCGGCATGATCCAGCCCGGAAGCCCCACTTGGGAAATGATCGAAAACATGTCGGCATGCATCCAAAAACAGCTGCATAATCTGGAAGAGGTGAATCGGGATCTGGATTTGGCCACCACATATTTGTCTCAGGCGGCAACCGAAATACTGAAACTTCAAAAGCAGGTTGGCGAAAAAGAAAATGCGCGGCGGCAAATGGAGGAACTCATGAAGTCCTCATCCGTAGACATGCAGTTGGCGGTAGAGGAGCGTAATCAGTGGCGGAAAAAAGCCACCGATATGGAAAAAGAATGGAAGCCCCAACAAGAAGAACTCGAACGGCTCCGCCTACAAGCATCTGAATCTGAAAAGCTGCAGATGGAACTCAGCGAAGATCGGGATCATTCCAAACGTTTGCGCAGTGAACTTGAAGACAATTTGGAATTATTACGCAAACGCATTGAACAAGAGCGCGCCACCCACCAACAAACCCTGGAAGAACGGGAAAACAGGCTCAAGGCGGACACCCAGAAAAAAACCGCCCTGCTTGAAAAGAAATTAAAAGCCGCCAACGCGGACCTCGATGCAACCGAAGAAAAACTCGCGGCCTCCCTGCAAACCCAACAGCAGCTTGCCGAACAGAATATGCAGGGGGAACAGCAGCGCCGGAAACTCAAAGCTGAAATCGCAGCCCTCCAAGACCAGCTCCACGCGGACCCGGAAGATTAAATCCAGGCCGTTTTCCGCTCCCCCCCCCAAAAAAAAACAGAGCCCTTCTCCGAAGATGATACGGGTTCTGCGCAGATTTTTCCTAGCTTTTATTCCACAGGGAAGTGTAAAGTACCTCTATGAAAGGTATCGTATTTGTTGAATTCGGACGGATGGTTTCCCTTAAATTTTCTGAGGAAATGCTGGATGATCTTTTAGATCACTGCGATCTGGCCTCCGGGGGCGCCTACACCAGTGTGGGCACCTATGATCATGAAGAGCTCGTTGCACTGGTCAGTGAACTCTCCAGGCGTACAGAGATTCCGGTCCCCGGACTCATTAAAGCTTTTGGTGCTTACCTGTTTGAAAGGTTTTTAATTCATTACCCCTATGTGAAAGTCGAAGACAATTGCTTCAGCTTTTTAGCCTCGGTTGAAAACACCATCCATGTGGAAGTGAAAAAACTATACCCCAGCGCCCAGCTCCCCCATTTTGAAATCAATCGGCCGGATGAAAAAACCCTCACCATGGTCTATCGTTCCGACCGTCACTTCGGTGATCTTGCCGAAGGGTTGATTGAACAATGCATTCTACACTATGGAGAGGACATCACGCTTACCCGTGAAGATATAGACACCCCGGACCAACCGGTCCGCTTTATTTTACACAAAAAATGAATGCCAGTGCAGATGATATAAATCGGATTTCCCGGAGATCCCTGAGAGACAGAAAAGCCAGAGAAGAAGCGGAGAAACTTCTGGAAGTAAAAAGTCTTGAACTGTTCCATGCAAATGAAGAACTGCGCCGGCAAGCCGATCTGTTAGAAAAAGAAGTACAGAAGCGCACCAAGGAACTTTACATTGCGTTAAAGAATGCCACCGAAGCCACCCGGGCAAAAAGTGATTTCCTGGCAGTGATGAGCCATGAAATTCGCACCCCCCTTAATGCGGTCATTGGTTTATCCGAACTCCTCTCCCTGGAAGAACTTCCCCCCGAACAGGAAGAACAAGTGAGTATGATTCACTCCAGCGGACAAAACCTGCTTGAACTCATCAATGATATCCTGGATTTCTCGAAGATCGAAGCCGGACAAGTCAAACTGGATATTCAGCCCTTCGATCTCGAAAAAGAAATTGCCTCCTGGATCGCCACCTTCCGGGCACAAAATAAAAATGCGAATTTGATGATCCATTCCCACTGTGACCCGCTGCCGGGCCAACTGCTCGGAGACCGCACCCGCCTGCGCCAAATCATATTTAACCTCATCAGCAATTCTATGAAATTTACCGTCGGGGGTTCTATCACCCTCCGGGTAAAAGCAAAACCGAATACAGATACAGTCGAGTTAAGATTTGCTGTGATCGACACCGGAATCGGTATGACGCCCGAACAGCAAACCAAACTCTTTCAGCCTTTTGTACAAGCTGAAGCTTCTACTCACCGTAAATTTGGCGGGACAGGACTCGGCCTGGCGATTAGTTCCCGTCTAACCAGCGCCATGGGGGGAGAGTTAACCTGTGAAAGCGAACCGGGTAAAGGCAGCACCTTCCGGTTTACGATTTCCCTGAAAAAAGCCGTGGTCAAAACCGCGGCTGAAAATTCCCCTTGCGACTGCGGTGGCCCCGAACCTCTTTCCATTCTGGTAGTAGAAGATCTTCCCGTCAACCAACTGCTCGCCAATAAGATGATTCAAAAGCTGGGACATCAACCCGACATCGCATCTTCAGGTGCCGAAGCTATCGAGAAAGTTAAAAATAAAATTTACGATATTATTCTCATGGATATGGTGATGCCCGAAATGGACGGGCTGGAAACCACCCGCAGAATCAGAGCCATGCCCCTCTCCTATTATCCGAAAATTATCGCCCTCACCGCCAATGCTTTCGCCGAAGATAAAGCCAATGCGTTCGATGCGGGTATGGACCGCTTCCTCACCAAACCGCTCAGTATGAATGCGCTGCGAAAAGAATTTTGCTCCTCATGCAAAGATAAAATCAGAGCGGAAAAATTTTGCGAAGGTGCTTAACATTGAATCCACTCCCCGGGCTTCTCCGCTCTAAACCCTTAATTTCGAAGTCAACGGTTTACGCTGCAGCTCCTTTATCAGCCCATAAAGAAAAATAAAAAATCCGGGAAAAGTCATCCCCCCCAACCAAAGGGGTAACCATCCGGAATCCTTTGGCCGCTGAAGATATGCACGCCCGGGTAAATCAGGATCCACAAAACATTCAGCACCTGCACCTTCCGGAAACGATTCCAACAAAGCCTTCATACTTTTTTTACTTCCCGGTTTAAATGCAGGGCTCCAAGCCAATTGATTTCCTTCATACACCTCGTCCTCTACCGTATAGGTAAAAAGGACCACGGGTACAAACAACCCATGCTGGATTCCTCCCCACGGCCGAAGCTCTGATTTTAAAATAAAACACGGCACAGCGTCCCACTGTTGAAACTTGTGGTTATTCTTCATGGGAATGAAAAAACTTTCCACGGAAAAAATACCGAAAAGGTAAACCCCCAAAGAAAAGTAAAAAGTGCGTATTCCACACCTGGCCGGTCGTTGATCAGTCATAACCGATTCATCATGCACAAAGCAAAAAATCCCGCACGGCTTTTCTCCCCGTAGTTTGCAGGAAGGAATCGATCTTCTCTCCGATCCCGCGATTCGCAACTCCGGAGAGAATAAACGCATCCTTCGGAAGTTCATCCGGCGCAATCACGGGCCTGCCCTGTATGGCCTGACCGATTTTACAAACATCCACATCCACATATCCCGCAAAGGGCTCCAGCGCGGAAAATCGTTGCCGGGTATTCCGTCCCGCCCCCCATAACCACAGCGGCCGGCCTTCGGGCACGCACTTTTTTATATAGTCACATTTTATTTCATAGAATGCTTTCGGGTCATATCGGGAATCACAACGGGACAGACGCGTCGACAGATCGTTCCACTGGTAAAGGGGTTCCGGCAGTTTGGCAAAAGTGGCGCCCCCCTGCATCCAACGCAGCCACAGCTCAAAATCTTCGGGGAAATTTCCCTCACGGTAGCCCCCAAATTTTTGAACCATCTCCCGACGAAACATCACCGTCGGATGAGCCAGTGGCGCATCCACAAATCGTTTTTGGAAATGATCCTCATGTGAAAATAACTTATTTTGCCAATCCACATAAGCCGCATAGCCCGCCTGCTTTACAGCATCACCACCATAAATCACCTGGGTGGCCAACACGTCCACCTCCTTATATTCATCCAAAAACTGAATCTGCTTCAACAGCCTTTCCTGCAGGGAAATATCATCCGCATCCATGCGGGCAATGAAATCACCTTCCGCCCTTTTTAGTCCTGCATTCAACGCAGACACAATTCCGCCATGTGTCAGGGTCAGACATTGAATACGTGAATCAGATACAGAATAACCATCCGCAAGCTTGCCGCCCCCATCCGTCGACCCATCATCCAAAAGTAAAAGTTCCCAATCTTCAAAACTTTGTGCCCGGACACTTTCGACGGCATCCGCCAACGTGGATTCGGCATTATAGAATGGTAAGAGAACGGAGACTTTCATTGAAATTTATCTAACACGACGACTGCAATACTTGCCCAGCTTAAATAGATTTATTTATGACGTTCAACTTGGTTTACCGCGGGACGCGGGCCCTCCTGTGCATCTCCGGACCGACGGCGTCCCGCCGTCACAACCTCTCACCTATCAGAAATCTTCCCCCCTTCCCCAAAGAAGAAACCCGGAGTATGACACCCCGGGTTTTGTTTTTCAGATGGCGTAAAAAGTTTATTCCTCTTCGGAACCGTCTTCCTCTTCATCATCGATTTCCTCTTCGCTTTCGTCAATGTCCTCTTCAGGAACTTCAACTTCATCACCGGGCTCGATTTCAGGTTTCACGGTTTCTTCTTCCTCTTCCTCATCGGGCTCGCGTTCCACCGGAATGGCTGCCACCAAGGTGTCGCCTTCGTCCAGACGAACCAGTCGAACCCCCTGGGTGTTCCGTCCCATCGGACGTAAATCTTCAACCTTCATCCGAATCACCACCCCACGTTCAGTGATCAACATCAAGGCATGATTGTCGGTGACCGTAAAGGCGGTGACCACTTCTCCATTCCGTTCGTTGACCATGATGGTGCGAACTCCCAGACCTCCACGTTTGGTTTCCCGGTATTCAGATATCGGGGAGCGTTTGCCGTATCCATTTTCGCAGATCACCATCAGACATTCTTCCGGATCGGCAACCGTACAGCTTACAACTTTTTGACCCTCCTTCAAACGAATCCCGCGAACGCCACGGGCGGTACGGCCCATGTCACGCAATTGGCTTTCGTTAAAGCGGACCGTCATTCCACCGGAAGTGGTGACCATCAGTTCATCATTTCCGTTGGTGAGCTTCACGCTAATCAGCTGATCGCCTTCATCAATACTGATGGCATTGATCCCGTTAGCCCGCACATTTTTGAATTTCGCCAAGTTGGTTTTCTTGGTGGTTCCGCTGCGGGTCGTGAACACCACATGCTGGTCTTCTGAAAATTCACGGATACGAATAAACGCGGTGATCTTTTCGTCTTCCTGCAAGTTGAGCAGATTGATAATCGCTTTTCCTTTGGAGGTACGCGGAGACTCGGGAATGTCGTACACTTTTTTCCAGAACACCCGGCCCTGCTCAGTAAAGCAAAGCAAAATATCGTGAGTGGAGGCAAAGAAAATGTTTTCCACAAAATCTTCTTCCTTGGTACTCATGGCGCGAATACCGCGTCCACCGCGACGTTGCTCTTTATATGTGTCGGCGGGTACACGTTTGATGTAGCCCTGGTGACTAATGGTAATGACAGAAGGACGGTCTTCGATTAAATCTTCAAAGTTGATTTCAGAATCGTCAGCCGTAATTTCGGTGCGGCGCGGGTTGCCATAAATCCGTTTCATTTCCAGCAGGTCATCCTGAATGACGCCATAAATCAATTTGGCATCAGCCAACAGAGATTTCAAATACGCGATACGCTCCTGAATCTCATCATATTCCGCTTGAACCTTATCGCGTTCCAGTCCGGTCAATTGATACAACCGCATTTCCAAAATGGCGTTGGCCTGAATCAGCGAGAATCCAAAACGTTCAATGATGCCGGTACGGGCTTCATCACGCGTTGCCGCGGCCCGAATAATTTTCACGATATCATCCATGTTGTCCATGGCGATCAACAACCCTTCCAGAATGTGGGCCCGGGCTTCCGCCTTGGCCAATTCAAATTGGGTGCGGCGGGTAATCACTTCAAAACGGTGATCAAGGAAAGCCTTCAGCATTTCCTTAAGATTCATCACCTTGGGACGTCCGTGGTCAATCGCCAGCATGATCACCCCGAAAGTGTTCTCGAGGTAGGTCTGTTTGTAAAGATTGTTGAGGACGATCGACGCCATGGCGTTTCGTTTAATTTCGATCACCACGCGGATACCGTCTTTGTCGGATTCGTCGCGCACATCGGAAATACCTTCAATGCGTTTCTCGCGAACCAACTCCGCCACCTTCATCACCAGGTTGGCTTTGTTGACGGTGTAGGGCAATTCCGTAATGATGATGGTTTCTTTGCCACGGGCATCTTCAATGATTTCCGCCCGTCCGCGAATCCGCACCAGCCCGCGGCCGGTTTCGTACATCTTAATAATTTCATTCACGCCCCGAATCAACGCGCCGGTGGGAAAGTCGGGTCCTTTAATGAACTGCATCAAATCCCGAACACTGCAGTGCGGATTGTCGATGAGATATACCAGACCGTCAATCAACTCATCCAGGTTATGGGGCGGAATGTTGGTCGCCATTCCCACCGCAATCCCGGTGCTGCCGTTTGCCAGCAAGTTGGGAATACGCGCGGGCAGTACCGTGGGCTCTTCGAGCTTTTCATCAAAGTTCAACCGCATGTCGACGGTTTCTTTATCGATGTCGGCCAATAAATCTTCGGCCAAACGGTTCAGACGACACTCGGTATACCGATAGGCCGCCGCCGGATCTCCGTCGATCGAACCGAAGTTCCCCTGAGAGTCGATGGTGGGATAACGCATGGAGAACAACTGGGCCTGACGCACCAGGGCATCATAAACAGCCGAATCACCATGTGGATGGAATTTACCCATCACTTCCCCCACCACACGCGCACATTTCACGAAAGGACGGGTATGCACCCAGCCCCCTTCCTTCATCGCGTAGAGGATACGGCGGTTTACAGGTTTCAGACCGTCACGGGCGTCAGGCAATGCGCGTCCGATAATGACCGACATCGAGTAATCGATGTAGTCTCGTTGCATCTCCTCTTCAATATTGATGAGGTCGATGTGGTCTGCCGGAGCATCCGGGGGCAAAATAGGCGGGTTTTCGTTATCCATAAGTTTGGTCTCTTAGAAAAAGGTCAGATATCAAGATTACGCACGTTGAGGGCGTTGGCTTCAATAAAGTCACGGCGGGGACTTACTTCGTCGCCCATGAGTACGGTAAAGATTTGGTCGGCTTTAATGGCATCTTCCAACACCACTTTCACCAGTCGGCGCTGGGCGGGATCCATGGTGGTTTCCCACAATTGGGAAGGATTCATTTCACCCAAACCTTTGTAACGCTGAATCGTCATTCCTTTTTTACCCAGATCTCGAATTTGATCGAGCAGGGACATGATATTGTTCAATTCAGCAACCTGTTCTTCACCTTCCTGGAGGGTAAACAGGGTTTCGTCACCTCGGACCAGACGGCCGGCATCCAGCCCAATCGCGGTCAAAGCATCGAGCTGCTTGCGAATACGGTCGTGGGACTGAATATCCACATACAGGAAAGGACGCCCTTCGGCTTCCATCTGTTCATTGAGCTTGCGAAGCTCTTCTTCATTAAACGCAAACCGACACTCTTTCTCTTTACCGCTCCCCCGAATCACCACGTAAAGCGGCAGGGCGCCGTCATCATTGCGGGCTGCCAAATAGAGATCAGGATCCACCCCGCGACGCTGAACCATATCGATCATCGGTTCCAGCTCATACAGAATTTTTAAAGTGGCCTGCAAGGCTTCCGCATCCAACAGTTGACTTCCATCAGGAGAATGCGCGGTGATTCCGTCCGATCCGAGTTCCATCAGTATATTGGTAAGCTGCGGATCGTTCTGTACATATTCTTCGCGTTTCCGGCGCACGATCTTGTAGAGGGGAGGCTGCGCAATATACACATAACCCTTCTCAATCAACTCGCGCATCTGGCGGTACAGGAAAGTCAGAATCAATGTGCGAATGTGGAGCCCGTCCACATCAGCATCGGTCATGATAATAATGCGGTGATACCGTGCCTTCTTGATATCAAAGTCATCCTTGCCGATACCGCAGCCAATGGCGGTAATCATGGTTTGAATTTCTTTATTGCCAAGGATCTTGTCCAAACGCGCTTTTTCCACGTTCAATACTTTGCCTCGAAGGGGCAGGATCGCCTGGAAAGTCCGGTCACGTCCCTGCTTGGCGGAACCTCCCGCCGAGTCACCTTCCACAATATAAATTTCACATTTGGAAGGATCGCGTTCGGAGCAATCCGCCAGTTTTCCGGGAAGCGAAGCTGAATCCAGCGCCCCTTTCCGACGGGTCAATTCGCGGGCTTTGCGGGCCGCCTCACGGGCATTGGCCGCCAACACCGCTTTTTCAATAAACTTGCGGGATTCCGCCGGATGCTCCTCCATGTAGACCGCCAACTGTTCGTTGACCACGGATTCCACAATGCCCTGCACCTCGGAGTTGCCCAATTTGGTCTTGGTCTGCCCCTCAAACTGGGGATCCGGTACTTTTACCGATATAATGGCGGTGAGACCTTCACGGATGTCATCACCGGTCATGCCGGATTTGTCATCCTTGATCATCTTGTTGGCTTTTCCGTAGGCATTAATCGTCCGCGTCAGCGCCGACCGGAAACCACTCAAATGGGTGCCGCCCTCATGCGTATTGATGTTGTTCGCATAAGAATACAGACTTTCGCTGTAGGCATCGGTGTATTGCATGGCAATTTCCACCCCGATCCCGTCCTTTTCGCGGTCGAAGTAGATCACATCCTCATGCATCGGCGCTTTGTTCACATTCAAATGCTTCACAAATTCCGCGATGCCTCCGTCGTATTTAAATACTTCTTTCCGATCGGCACCGTCTTCCTGCAGAATGACCTGAACCCCGCGGTTCAAAAAGGCCATCTCCCGGAGACGGTTGGTCAGAATATCCCAGGAAAAGTTGAGACTTTCAAAGATCTCGTGATCCGGCATAAAAGTAATCTTGGTGCCGGAATCTTTACAATGACCCAGTACTTCCAAAGATTTCACCGTCTTGCCGCGCTCGAAACGCATGTGGTGAATCTTGCCGTCGCGGCGCACTTCCACCTCCAACCATTCACTGAGCGCATTTACACAGGAAACCCCCACCCCGTGCAATCCACCCGAGACTTTATAGGAATTGCTGTCAAACTTTCCGCCGGCATGCAAAATGGTCAGCACCACTTCCACCGCAGGCTTGCCCTCCTTTTCATGCATATCGGTGGGGATCCCCCGTCCATTATCGCTGACCGATACGGATCCGTCCAAATTCAGGGTCACTTCAACAAAGTCGCAATGCCCGGCCAACGCTTCGTCAATAGAGTTATCCACCACTTCATACACCAAATGATGCAGTCCGCGAACCGAGGTGTCTCCGATATACATACCGGGACGTTTCCGAACGGCTTCGAGGCCTTCAAGCACCGTAATATTGCTGGAAGTATAGGTGGCCGGATCAACACCGGGAGGAACGGGAGGATTGTCTGGTGAATCTGTCATAAATTACTTATAAAAAGGCTTCTGTAATCAAAGGCGGTCATCCGCCGAAACGTGTAAGCAATTGATTAAAGCAACAACGAAACAGAACAAGGGGAATCGTGCTTTATTTCCATGAGAATTTCAGCCCTTTTCTTTTGTATTGCGCTTTAATTGGTTTGTGTGCATTTTAAGCACATGAAACCAATCCCCTCCCTTTGGAATCCCAAAATGCTGTTTACGGCATTTATAAGCCTTTTTTGGATAAGTTGCACCTCGGTCGATAAACGAATTGAAGCCAGCGCCCACCTTTTCTCCAGCTACCCCCCTGAAGTGCAGGCCGATCTTCGTCAGGGAAAAATTGCGCTGGGTTATGATATGAAAATGGTGGAGATTGCCAAAGGGGAACCCACATACGTCAACATCAGGCAGAGTGAAGAGGGTGAAACCACGATTTGGCGGTATATGCAGTTGAGACAATACACAAAATCCGTCCCTGTCTATGATACCGGCCCCCCGGGCGCTCGCTGGGCCAACATCACCGAAACCGAAGAGTTTGAGGTGCTTCGGGTCGAATTCCGTAACGGGCAAGTCAGCAGTTTTGAGCAAATACAATGAAACCCTCCCTCCTTCTCCTTATTACATGGCTCACCATGAACCTAACCGCCCAGACCCCCGACCGGATCATCACCTACAAAAAAATCGGTGACGTGGAACTGCGCCTCCACATCTTCAATCCCCCCAATCATCAAGCCTCAGACAAAGCGCCGGCCATCGTCTTTTTCTTTGGGGGCGGCTGGATCAAAGGCTCCCCCGAACAGTTTTTTCCTTTCTGCAAACACCTTGCCTCCCGTGGCATGGTGGCCGCTTCCGCCGAATACCGTATCCAATCTAAACACGGCACCACACCGGTTGAATGCGTCAAAGACGGAAAGTCCGCTCTTCGCTGGATGCGCACACATGCCGAAAAACTGGGGATTGACCCCCATAAACTGGCTGCCGGCGGCGGATCCGCCGGCGGACACGTGGCTGCTGTCGCCGGAAACGTGGTGGGTTTCGAAGAAGAAGGCGAAGACCTTTCGATTGCCTCTAAACCCGATGCCCTGGTCTTGATGAATCCCGTGTTCGACAATGGACCAGAAGGATACGGCCACAATCAGGTGGAGGCTTTTTGGGAAGCATTTTCTCCCCTGCACAATATCACCGGGGGTGCTCCTCCCACCGTGGTTTTTCTCGGCACCCAGGATAAACTCATCCCCGTCGCCACCGCCGAAACCTATAAAGCCCAAATGGAAGCTGTCGGGAGCCGTTGCGATCTGTACCTTCACAAAGACCAGCCCCACGGATTCTTCAACGCCAGGTTTAAAGAGAATTATGAGAAAATTCTCCCGCAAATGGATGCCTTTCTTCGCTCTCTCGCTTATATAAAATCCGAGGAATGACGGTTGTCAGAGTGAACAGAAAAAGGTAGGAAACCCTCATGCTTGCCAAAAGAATCATCCCCTGCCTCGATATCCGAAACAACCGTGTGGTCAAAGGCGTCAACTTTGTTGACCTGATCGACGCCGGGGACCCCATCCAGCAAGCCAAAGCCTACGAACTTCAAGGTGCGGATGAATTGACCTTTCTCGATATTACCGCCTCCCACGAACGGCGCGAAACCGTCGTGGATCTGGTCGGCAAAGTGGGAAAAGAGGTCTTTATGCCCATGACCGTCGGCGGCGGGATCCGGGTGGCCGCTGACGTGCGGCGCATGTTAAACGCAGGTGCCGACAAAGTTTCCATCAATACGGCCGCCATTTTGAATCCCGAAATCATCGACGAAGCCGCCGCATTCTATGGCTGTCAGTGCATTGTGGTCGCCATCGATGCCCGCCGCAACCAAAAAGGCGGATGGACCGTCTACACCCACGGGGGACGCGAACCCACCGAACTCGATGCCATCGACTGGGCCAAAGAAGTGGTCAACCGCGGCGCAGGCGAGATTTTACTCACCAGTATGGATGCCGATGGCACCAAAGACGGCTATGATATCGAACTCACCCGCACAGTCGCGGAAGCGGTGGGTGTCCCCGTGATCGCTTCCGGCGGCGCCGGCACCCTCGAACATTTTGCCGAAGCCCTCACCGAAGGAAAAGCGGATGCCGTTTTAGCCGCCAGCCTTTTTCACTTTGGGACCTTTACGATCCGGGAAGTGAAAGAATATTTAAGAGATCAAGGGATCGAAGTCCGGATTTAGATTTTCTTTTGATTTTCGTTTCCCGGGTTTCCGTTACCCGGATACCCGCTCGCCCCGCAAGCGGGACTCACGAAGAGAGCTGGGACAAGCGCCATCCTTATTCCAGATATTCCTCTCGCCCTGCAAGCAGGACTCACGGCTCCCCCAACGGAGTCCCGCTTGCAGGGCGAGCGCAATATCTAAGAATTCCCGATCCCGCAGAGTTCCCCTCCCAGTGGAGTCCTGCTTGCAGGGCGAACGCAATATCTAAGAATTCCCGATCCCGCACAGTTCCCCTCCCAGCGGAGTCCTGCTTGCAGGGCGAACGCAATATCCAAGATTCCCGATCCCGCACAGTTCCCCTCCCAGCGGAGTCCTGCTTGCAGGGCGAACGCAATATCCAAGATTCCCGATCCCGCACACCCCTCTCCCAGCGGAGTCCTGCTTGCAGGGCGAACGCAATATCCGAAAAACCACCCCCAGCCCCCCTCAACCACGTGAGTCCCGCTTGCGGGGCGAGCGGGTATCCAAACCTACCACCCGCCGAAGCGACGATTCCGCTCTAAAGCAACCGACATTTTATAAGGCCCCACCGTTCCCACATACCCTCCATCCTGCCAATAGGCAGACCGACGCATCACCTCACCCGCTTCCCGTTTTATTCCCTCCAGCAGCTCCTCTGCCGATAACGTTGCCGGCCACCCCACCATCAAATGTGCATGATCCGGCATCATGCTGATATCATAAGGCTTCGCACCCAGCGCCCCACACCCCTCCACCAAAGCCTCAAACACCTTCTTCGCCTCCTGTGAAAAGATCCGATGCCGATTGGCAATCACCAACACCACATGCACCACCAAATCATATCGGCCCCGATGACTGGTGGATCTTTTGCCAGCCCCTTCCTCATGAAAACGCAATTCATTCATGCGTTTCCGGTACAACGGGTCCACCAAATCCGAAGAGTCGACCTGATTTTGCACATAGGCGCTCACAATCCCCCGGTCATTTTGCCCCAAAGACTGAAGCAGAAAGGAACGGTCAAAACCCGGAAATTCAGGGTAAACCCTTTTAAAGTGGTGGTTTAACCGCCCCTTCAAGCGACCCGTGATCCAGGAGGGAGCATGAGTGGCCTGCGCTTCCAGAATCAGCATGGCTTTCTCCTGCTTCACACAACCTGAAAAAAGGGTGATGCCATCCACTTGATAAAACGATTTTATACTTTCAGGTAAAGACGCATTCGCCCAAGGCGTTTTGAAATAGGCGCTCCAGCCAAAATACAATTTAGACAAACCAGACATGTGAATAGTTTATGTAATTTTTAACGCTAAAACCATCTTAATATAAGATAATATGATCTTCCGTTTTTCTGATTTCCATTTTCGAGATACCCGCTCGCCCCGCAAGCGGGACTCACGAAGGGTCCTGGGGCAAGTCTCGGCTTCATTCCAGATATTCTTCTCGCCCTGCAAGCAGGACTCACGGCTCTACCGGCGGAGTCCCGCTTGCGGGGCGAACGCAATATCTAAGATTCCCGAACCCACTCCCCCTCTCCCGGCGGAGTCCCGCTTGCGGGGCGAACGCAATATCTGGATTCCCGAACCCAATCCCCCGCCTCCCGGCGGAGTCCCGCTTGAGGGCGAACGTAATATCTAAGATTCCCGAACCCAATCCCCCGCCTCCCGGCGGAGTCCCGCTTGCGGGGCGAACGTAATATCTAAGATTCCCGAAC
>JARHXX010000055.1 GCA_029269125.1 Kiritimatiellaeota bacterium B1221
CCGTGAACAACATCAACCTGAGAACCGCCGTGATACGGACCCGTATGTCCGGTGGTGTGAGGGCTGGGGGGCATGAGCCCCCTGGCTACTCGATTGTAAGATACAGGAAACGAACATGAAAATAATGTCCTCTCATCGATGGGAAAAGGGTCTTCAATGAAACGGAATCATCTACCTTATTTAGTTGTTTTAGTTTTCTGTTTTTTGGGGATCTCAAATGCTGAGACTTTCATTCTCAAATCAGGCGAAACTTTCGAAGGCGAAATTGTCCGAGAGGTTGGAAATAATGTAACCATTAGCACCTCAGGATGGCTGAAAACCTATCCCATTACCGAATTTGACGAAGCTTGGTTAAATGAGCATAAGGACCTCTTTGAGGTGCTTGACCGTCAAAAAAGAACTGGTGAGGCACAAAATTTTAAGGATTTTCTGAAGGCTTTGGTTGGCAACGAATCTCTAGCTAAAGCTACACCCTTCTTAACTGAAACCCGAAAGTACGTTCTGCCAATTTCAGTAGGACTCATTGCAATCGGTTTATGTCTCTGTTTTTTCGGTTGGAATATGTTCAAGTTCAGCACTGTTCTCGGCGGAATACTCTCTGGAACCCTGCTCGGGATAATACTTAGCGGTGTAATTGCAAATCTGGTTGGTAGCATTCTTCCTGAAAAAGTCGCTCCTTGGGCTATGATAGGTTTGTTTGTGCTACTTGTCATCCCGTTTGTAACCATTGGTGCAAAATTCGGTCGTCGATTTGCCATGTTCGGTGCCCGAACTCAGGCTTTGGATGGGCTGGGTTCAGGCTGGATGGGATCAATTTTCGCGCTTACTCGTTTTTCTTTTTTTGATCTAAGTATTATCTGGGGCCATGCCTTTTTTGGGGCTATTCTGCTTATTCTTGGATTCTATTGTGCCGCAGTTCCGCTCCTGATGTTACCCGATGAAAATTTACAAGTGACATTGCTTATAAGCATCATTCTTGCAATTCTACTCTGTATCATCGGTGCGATAAGCCAAATCAAGAAACTTAGATCAGAACCGATGACAGGCTATCAGGGAGAATATTGAAGAATGCTTTGCAAAATTACAACAACTCCCGCCACCGAATGAATCGGTGCGGGTGAACGTTGACTGAGTAAGGAATGAATAATAATTCGCGAAACTGGAATATTTATGAAATCCATTCGAATCACAATAATTACGTTACTGCTAGTGGTTGTAAGCTCAGCTTATGCCAAGGAAACTGAATTCGTTAGCAAAACTTTTCAAGAAATCCAAAGTCGTGTCTTGAGCCGAGACGAACATTCAGGTGCAATTTTAAAAGTCAAAATTTTAGAGGATGCTCCGCGACTTAATTTCGGGTTAAATTTCTCCATTACTGAAGATGCTGGTGATGTTGTAATCATCCTGAGTCGGAATCTTAAAGCTGGTGACGGTGTCTATGAAAAATATCGTTTGCGGATGGACGATTCACTTCGCCAAGAGCTGGATAATCAGAAACTCATGATAAAACTACGGGCAGAACGGCAGAAAACGTATATTAAGAACCAGAAAAAGAAAATTACTGAATTGACTGAAGGAAATTTAAAAATGGGGATGTCTCCGAGAAAGGTTAAGAAGATCAAAGGCAAGGCTGCTGAAATTCAATCCGCAGCTGAGTTTGGGTCTTCAACTTGGATCTATCCAGACATGCTGTTAAGATTTGTTCGAGGGAGTCTTTATGACGTAGAATTAACCGAATAACTTTTCCAAAAAAGGTTCTTATCGAACAGCTATATCCCTAAACTCGAATACAGTGCACTCGGTAGTTAAAAGAACAGGAGCCAACCAAAATATTGAGCGAATCTCGTACCTCGATCCGCTCATCTAAACGTTCAACTGATGAAAATTAACTGGGAGAATACTTATGACATCATACTTTATATTCAGCATTCTAAAAATAGCTCTTGCGATTTACCTCCTGTACATTGCTCAGTCAGTCATGACTTCACTTAAACGAATAGCTAACACGCTGGAAAGAAAGAATAGCGAAATAAGTTGAATCGGGTGGCCGGGAGCTGACCGACTAGGGCCAGCTCCAAGCTCCCACACCACCCCGCGTGCGGGTCCGCACGGGGCGGTTCAACGAAGGTGAGCACACCGCTCCCATTCCTGCGCAAGGTTGGTTGCACCTTGCTCCATCAACCATTCTGGACTCATGCATAACCCCATCAAGCGGGATGCTTTCCACGGACCTACACTGCTTCGCCCCAATCCGATCGCCCACCCGGGATCTTTGGCGAGCTTCAACAGATTTCTGATCCGGGTACGTGGACGTTTCCACATGATCCAGTAACAGAGTCGAAGTCGCCGGAATACCCATTGGGTGAGATCTTTCCAGTGGCTATGCGGTTCGGAGAGCCCGTAGTAATTCATCCATCCTCTGACGTAGAGTCGCAGCTTGGCAAGTCGATAGTCCATGGAGACGAACCAGTTGCGCCCGGTCAACTGCTTCAGTCGGAAGCGGAATTCCCGAAGAGAGGCGGGACTGACCCGGATACGCCCTGCCCAGAACATAAAGCCCAGATATTCGAGCTTCGTGCATCTAAGCACCTGGCTTTTCTTTTGGTTTACCGTTAACTTGAGCCTGCGCTCGAGGTACGTCGTGACGTGGGACATCATCCGCTCTCCGGCCTTTCGACTTCCCACCAGAACCACAAAGTCGTCCGCATATCGTGCGAACTTTGCTCCTTTGGATTCCAGATGTTTATCGAGGTCATCGAGTACGATGTTTCCCAACAAGGGTGACAACGGACCACCTTGGGGCACCCCGCATCGTGTGGGTTCTACTTTTCCGTTTACCTCCACGCCCGCGCGCAGGATTCGGCTAATCAACCGTAACACCGGGTCACCTGATAATTTTCGGGCGAGGCGCCCTAATACGATCCGATGATCCACGGTATCGAAGAACTTTGCCAGGTCGATATCCACCGCCCATTTCCGTCCTTCGTTGATGTAGCCCTTCACCTGCTTTACGGCTCCGTGAGCAGAGCGTTGAGGTCTAAACCCAAATGAGGACTCCGAAAATTCCGGTTCCCACATCGGGCTGAGCACCTGCGACACCGCCTGCTGGATCACCCGGTCCATGACCGTAGGGATTCCCAACAGACGTACACCGCCGGATGCTTTAGGGATCTCCACCCGTCGCACGGGCGACGGATGATAGGTTCCCCCTTGAATGGCCTGCTGGATCTCCGGCCAATGCTCACGCATCCATTCGGGAAAAACATCAATGCTGATGCCATCCACTCCGGGCGCGCCTTTATTGGCACGGACACGATGCCACGCCCGGTTGATATTGTCCCGGTCGAGTACGCGTTCCATTAGGTCTGTGTTGATTTCATTCATAGGTTTGATGCAGAGCAGAGTTTACGATCACGTTACGGGTTAGGCTCCTCTTTTCTGAGTCTACGCTTCTCCTCGGATTGACCGCTCTCCTCCCTGAGTTGCCATTCCGCTTCGCTTCATTGCCGAGGCAAGCTCGGCCCTACTACGCTTCGCTCCGTTTCGTTGTTCAGGCCTTCGCCCTGTCCGGGGCATTACCCCCGGCATTTGACTACTATGCCTTCTGCTGACTTCCTGACCTCCTTGCGGCAGGGTCAGGATCTCCCCGGATAAGGGCGTGAACTTTCCTCGCACAGCCGGATCCTTTACCGTGTGCGTTGAACAACAGGGCTTTGCTGTGTTGCCATTCCGCTTCGCTCCATTGCCGAGGCAAGCTCGGCCCTACTACGCTTCGCTCCGTTTGTGCCAGCTCGCCCCACGCACTCGGCCTCCTAGGACCTTCTTGTTCATCGACTCGCGATTTTGCCATCCGAGTTGCCGCTTCGCTGCCCCGGAGAATACCGGAGCCTGTCTCGCTACGCTCGGCTCTTTTCCCACCCAATCTTACGATTACGCAGTTGTCATTGGCTTGTACTTTTGTTTTCATTGTTCCATGTACAAAGGACTTTCACCTTATAGATTCACGCCCATGCCGGGCATACACAATGCGTCCAAGCGAACCGCGAGTACGCGGTCCGCTTGACTTGAGAGTTGTGACCACGGGGCCTTTTCAAATACCTCTTTACGATTTGCTGAGCAGGCCGGGTAACAGGACCACGGCGCCGATGAAGGCGGTGAAAATGCCGAAAGCGCTTAGGATGCCGAAATGGGCGACCGGGGGGAAGGAGCTGAGCATCAGCAGACCGAGGAAAACCGCCAGAATGGTGGAGGTGCAGGCCATGGGTTTGATTTTGCGGCGGAGGGCTTCGCTGGCGGCGGTTTCGGAATCGTCTCCTTTCTTTTTATAGTGACGGAAAGCGCTGACCAGATGAATGCCGTCATCCACGGCAATGCCTAAAATCACTGCCGCGACCATAATGGTGATGGAATTCATGGGATATCCGGTAAAACCCATCATGCCGAAGATGGTGATGAGGGCCGGGGTATTGGCGAGCAGAATCAGACCGGCCAGTTTGGGAGACAACCACAGCAGGGTGAGCAAAAGCGCGATCAGCAGCAAGGTTAACGCCAGGGTTCGTAATTGATTGGATACAATTTCCCGGTCTCCTTCGAGAATGCTGTGCAGTCCATCGACGGGATGCAGGGTGACACCATCCGGCGCTTGTGCTTCCGCGTAGCTCATGAAATCTTTCAGCATGGAAAGGTATTGTTTACCGGGCATGTCTTTGGACCGCAGGAGCAGCAGTCCGGAACGGGACTCCTTATCCACAAAAGAATCTTTAAACATCAGGGGGCTGGCGTTGAGTAATTGACTGAAAAAGGCAAGTTTGGCAGGATTTTCAGGTAATTCCCCGTTGGGATTCGGATCTCCATCCCAAATTTGGTTCAGGCCCAGATACAGTTGGGAGTAGGCGTAGGCATCGGTGACGCCGTCGAGGTTGTTGGCGTAAGCCCGGAGATCTTCGAGGTAGCGCAGGGTGCGGGGGCTTTGGATGCCGAAGGGTTTTCCGCTGTCCACGAAGACCTGGAAAATATTGGTTCCTCCCAGATCGTTGTTGAGCAGTTCCAATGATTCACGGATGGGGTGACCGGATTCGATAAATTCCACGGCGCGAATGTCGGTACGAATGTTAAAGATTCCCAGGGCCATGACCAAACTAAATGAGAAGATCATCAGGGAGAATCCATAAGATCCACGAATGGGGAGCGGGGGCTTTTTATGGGGTTTTTTGTCCGTACCGGATGTATCGGGGACGGAGCCAAAGGCCAAAAGGGCGGGGATCAGAAAGGTAAACAAAAAGACCGCGACCACGCCGGCGGCGCCGATGCGTCCAAAATCAGTGAGGGTCGGAAGCTGGGCGAAAGCGAGGGTGAGCAATCCCACGACCGTGGTGAGGGCGGCAATACAACTGGGGGGGAAGACTTCCCGAAAGGCCAGACGGGCGGCTTGAAGAGGCGAATATTTTTTCCCTGCCTGTTGCAGAGTGGAAAGGTAATGCACCACAAAAGTCAGTTGCAGGCCTCCAACCAACGGAAACAGGATACCGGAGTAAATATCCACCGGTCGATCAAAGAACTGGAAGAGTCCCAGCAAAATCAATACCCCGGTCCCTTCCAGAATCAGCACGGAAAAGACGGCCACCCAAGAACGGAAGGTGATGAGCAGGACCACGAATATAAGGATGCCGGCGGTAATCAGATAGCGTTGGAAGTCGGCGGTGACCGCATTCACCCCCTCCGCTTCGACAAAGGGGAAGGAGAGTACATGAATGGCGAGGGTTTCCGGGGCGACTTCATGGATGGCGTCCATGAATTCCCGGCGGAAGGCTTCCTTGGCCGCATGATCGGGGAGGGGGCGTTCAAATTGACAAATCAGGATGGCATAACGGGCATCTTCCGAGACCAACACATTTCGGGAAAGGGGGAATTGGGTGGTGAATTCACGAATTTTCTTCCATTCTTTGGGGGTGGCGGTTTCGGGAATAAACCTTTGAAAAGTCAATTCGAATCCCTGGCGGAGGGGGCGCCAACTGTGGGTGAGGCTTTTGACATCGACGAAGCCTTCCACGGTTTTGATTTGGTTGGAGGCCTTGGCCAGGGTGGCGGCGCCCTGGTCGCTGAAGAGATTTTCGATTTCGAGCGCGACCAAAATGCTATTGGGGATGATTTCATTAATCTTTTGAAAGGTGCCACGGCTTCGGGGATCCGAATCCAGCAGGCGTCTCGCTGAACTATCGATGCGGACTTGGTCTTGATGGAGGTACATCCAGTATCCGCCCGCCCCCAGTAAAAGCAGGAGAGGAAGCAGAAAACAAACAAAGAGAAAACGATTGAGGCTCATGTTCACAGGTAATCAACTCTTGCGTTTCATAGCAATGTAAATTGGGGCAGGGATGGCGGATGAATGATAAATGATGGCGCAGGCGCAGGGTGCATAGATGCAGGGCCGGATCACATAAAGCGGTTTAAGAGTTTAAAATTGCAGACGAAATGGAAAAAGACGGAAACAGATGGCAAATGAGTCTATAGCATTCCTTCGGCGATTGATCGTACATCGCCGATGTACAAATAATAGCGATTCGCCGGTGGGATATGCGTTGGATAAAAGAAAGCGGGATGGAAGAATTTCAGCGGGCAGGGTGTGGAGGCAGGGAAAGCTCCGTGTCTCCGGCCGGGGGCTGCTTCACCTGCAGGCAGGTAATCATCCGCCATTTCCGATGGGATTGACTTGATTGCCTGCTTTTTCTGATGCAAGGAAGAATTCAGATACTTAAACTTCAGGAGAAATCTATGCATCCCCCAGGAACCAACCCTTTTTTGTTTAGCGGTAAAGTCGCTCTCGTCACTGGTGGCACTTCAGGTATTGGAAAAGCGATCGTTGCGGCCATGGCGAAGACCGGAGCGCTGGTGGTTTATTCCGGACGCAGGGCCGAACTGGGAGAGGATCAGGCGAAATCACTCCGCTCCGAAGGCTTGCGGGTGGAATACGTGCAGAGTGATGTGACGGATGAAGCTGCGGTAAAAGCCCTGATTAAACAAACCGTGGAACGTCACGGCCGCATTGATTTTGTGATCAACAACGCAGGTTTGGAAGCGGACCCCCATCCTGTTTATGATATCAAATTGGAAGATTTTCAGCAGGTGATCAATGTGAATCTCACAGGCACCTTTTTAATGATGAAACATGCAATTCCCGCCATGCGGGCGGGTGGAGGCGGGGCCATCGTAAATATCGCCTCCATTTTAGGGGAAGTGGCGATGCCGAATTTGGCCCCATACGTGGCGGCAAAACATGCGGTGATTGGGTTGACCAAATCCACTTCTTTGGAAGAAGCCGGCCATAAAATCCGGGTAAACGCGGTTGCGCCGGGTGCGGTGAATACCGATATGCTGTGGCGCACCATGCATGATTCCGAAGAAGCGTTTGAACATATCAAAACATTGCATCCCATGGGACGGGTTGCGGAACCTGAAGACATTGCTGAAGCCGCGCTTTGGTTGTGTTCGGAGGCCTCTGCATTTGTCACAGGTCAGGTGATCAATGTGGACGGTGGTTACACCGCCCAATAAAATGGACTTTGGTAACATTCGCAGCGGGCTGGTTTCGATCAGTTTTCGTAAATTGTCGGCCGGCGATTTGATCGAAGAAGTGGTCAAAGCCGGTCAGCAGGGTGTTGAGTGGGGCGGAGATGTTCATGTGCCGCATGGAGACACCGCCAAAGCAGAACAGGTGGCGCGGTGGATGGGCGATGCCGGATTGGAATCGGCCGCCTACGGATCCTATTATCGCTTGGCCGAAGCAGATTCTCCCGAAATTGAGGCGGTGCTGGATGCTGCCGAGGCACTGGGAACATCGACCGTTCGGGTATGGGCCGGAAAAAAAGCCTCTGCTGATGCTGATGAAGCTTACCGCGATGCGGTCAAAGCGGATACCCGCCGAATTTGCAGCTTGGCGGCCAAACAAAATTTACGTATTGCTTTTGAATATCACGGCAACACGCTCACCGATTCCATTGATTCTGCCGGTGAGCTGCTGAATGACTTACAGATTGATAATCTGGACAGTTTGTGGCAGCCACCCAATGGACAACCTGAAGAAATTTGCGAAAAAAGTCTTCAGGCGATCCTTCCCCGGATTTCCAATGTGCATGTGTTCCATTGGGGAAAAGGATTTATGGATCGTTATGCGTTGGCAGAAGGTAAAACCCGTTGGCAGCGCTATTTTGAATTGTTGCAGGCGGAACAGAAACCGCGGTGGGCACTGATGGAGTTTGTGAAAGACGATGCGCTTGCACAGTATCATGAGGATGCGAAGGTTTTGGCGGAAATTCTGAAAAAGGGATAATTCTTTTCGTTCCTCCCCCGCCCGCTCTTTATTTCTGCTCGTTATCCTAATCGTAATCAAACTCCCAGGATTGAAGAGGGATTTTGAATAGGATTGCGATTAGGATTACGATTAGGATCATGGTTGGGAGCTATTGGTCATCACAATTTTGAATTTGAGATAGGAAAGAATATGAACTTTTTAAAAGATCTGTTTCACGGTTTTGCTTTTGGCGTTGCAAATATTATCCCCGGGGTTTCCGGGGGAACTCTGGCTTTGGTTTTGGGTTTCTACGAACGTCTGCTCGGATTTCTTAATCGTCTGAATCCCACGACCCTGCGGGAATTGGTGCAACTTAAATTTCGTTGGCTCGCCCGTCCCTTGGATCGTGAGCGTGCCGGCGCATTTTTTGGGCGGTTGGCGAAGGATGACTGGGGATTTATGGGGCGGTTGTTGTTAGGGGCCCTGGTGGCCATTGTGGGCTTGGCGCGTTTGATGGATTATTTGTTAAACGAACAGTTTTCCCTTACTTATGCGTTTTTCTTTGGGTTGATTTTGCTGTCCATTCAGGTTCCGTGGCTGATGATCCGTTCCAAGGGGATTGCGGTATGGATCAATCTGATTCTGGGCATCGCGATTACAGTCAGTATTGCGGCGGCGGTGAACCCATACGAAAAAGCCAAACGTAAATCCGATTTTTATCAGGCGCAAACTGTGGAGCTGGATCAGAGGATTACCGAAATCACGGCTTCCGCTTCAGAAGCAGAAAAGTTTTCTTATACCGGGAAATATTCGAACGCTGAGTTTCTGATGATTTTTGTGGCGGGGATGATTGCGATTTCCGCCATGGTGCTTCCCGGAATCAGCGGATCTTTGCTGATGATATTGTTGGGTCAGTATTTCATTATCATCCGCGCGCTCTCCAGTCTGATTTCAGATTGGCTTTTGGATGATATGCTTTTTCTGGGATTTTGTGCATTGGGGATGGCAGTGGGACTTTTGCTTACGGCCCGGATCGTCGAAGTTGCGATGCGTAAAGCGTATGATGCGACAATGGCTTTTCTGACCGGATTGATTATGGGTTCACTCTACGCGCTTTGGCCGTTTAAGCAGATTCATGTCTTGGATGAATATCAGCGGGACGGCTCGGTGCTGGAGGCCCGGAATATTGCGAGCAACCTCAATCAGTTTCCCACCCAAATTTCCACTTGGCTGCCGGTATTGGCATTGATGGCATTGGGTGCTTTGGTGATGTGGGGTGTAATGCGGATGGAAGAAAAAGAAGAGGCTTAATCAAATAGATTCCGGAAATGCCGTTCCGCAGCCCGCCGCAGTAAAACAAAAGGCGCTATGAGCCACCGGGGGATGGCAGGACTTTTCCTTTGGTTCCCATGCAGATAAAAGCTTGTCAAATCAGGGTGCTGACGCAATGATTGCACTGTGGAAACCATTACCCAAAACCTATTTGATTATCTGGTAGATCACTACCAACTGTCTGAAGAGCAGTTGGAGGAAGCCTCGTTTTTAGCGGATTCAGAAGAAATGAGTCTCGAGGAAGCCATGATTCACATGAACATGATTCCTGCGGAAGGGGTGGCGATCGCATTGGCAAACAATGCGCAGCTCTGCCCCATGAATTTAAAGATTACCCGGAGCAGTCCGGAATTGATGGCGGATTTACCCTTTGCCGCGATGCGGCAGCATCGGGTACTGCCGATTTCCCGGATTGGGAAAACCCTCACGGTGGCAGTGGACGATCCCTTTAATGTGATTGCTTTGGAAACGGTGGGTGCCCAAAGTGGATTCCGTTTGATGACCGTGGTTGTGCCGGAAAGTGTGCTGACCGAAATGCTGGAGAGCCGATTAAGTGATCAGGTGGAGGGCGATGACCAGCTGGAGGAAACGCTATCCGCTTTTTCGGATGATGATGAAATCTCAGAAGTTTCGAGCGGTGAAAATTATGATTTAGAGGACTACGGTGATGAGGCCAATGAACGTCCGGTCATTCGAATAGTAAATTCCATTTTGGTGGAAGCGATGCGGAAACGGGTAAGTGATATTCACATCGAGCCGGGCCTCGACGGATGTCAGGTTCGCTATCGGGTGGATGGGGTTTTGGTGTCCGCGGGGAATCCTCCGAAAAGTTTATACGGGGCTATCGTATCCCGGATCAAAATTATGTCCAACCTGGATATTGCGGAAAAAAGGATTCCGCAGGATGGACGTTGCCGGATTCGCGCATTGGAAAAAGAAGTGGATATTCGGGTAAGTATTTTACCGGTGATTCACGGCGAAAAAATCGTAATGCGTATTCTGGATAAATCAAATTTGCCGAAAGGTTTGGGGGATTTGGGACTGGATGATTATTCCAGAAACGCTTTTGCGAAAGCCCTGGCTCAACCCTACGGAATGATTTTTGTGACAGGCCCCACTGGTTCAGGTAAAACCACCACGCTCTATTCCGCTTTGCAGGAATTGAATGAACCGTCCACCAATATTATCACGGTGGAAGATCCGGTGGAGTATCAGTTGCAGGGGATTAACCAGGTGCAAACGCATGCGGATGTGGGATTAACTTTTGCCGCCGGCTTGCGGTCCATTTTGCGTCAGGATCCCGACATTGTGTTGGTGGGGGAGGTGCGTGATTTTGAAACCGCCTCCATTGCGGTGCAGGCCGCTTTGACCGGTCATTTGGTTTTGAGTACTTTGCATACCAATGATGCGCCCGGCGCGATTTCCCGATTGAAGAATATGGGTATTGAACCTTTCATGCTGGCGTCGGCCATGATTCTTGCCCAGGCCCAACGTTTGTATCGGCGACTTTGCCCAAGTTGTAAAACGCCTATTTCGATTACCATCGATGAATTAAAAGCGAATAACTTTAATGTCACCGGTATGGATTTTGAGAAAAAGGAAATTTTTCTGCCGGGCAAATGTAACAAGTGCGCACAACTCGGTTACAAGGGGCGGGGTGGCATTATGGAAATCATGGAAATTAATGAGGCCGTCCGTAACATGATTCTCAAAGATGCCAATGCGGATGAATTGCGTGAAGTTGCCGTGAAGAAGGGGATGATTACCCTTCAGCGGGCGGGCCTCAATAAAGTGTTTGATGGTCTCACTTCCATTGACGAAGTCTTGAGGATTACCAGTTCTGTGTAGTCCGCGCACTCCGTGCGTGGAAATGAAACAAGAGCCGAAGCATTTGATTTCCATACACGGATTGCATGGACGACGGATTGTTTTTACCACCGATTAAATTCAAGGTACACTGTACCCAGTGTTCTGTTCTGCTTCCCTGACCAGAAAATATCCACTCCGCCGTGAAGAATGATTTCGGTTTTTCCCCATTCTCCCAATGGACAAGCGATGTTACTCCGGAAAGTCATATCGATGGGCGTATCTGCAATTGTATTTGGAATCCAGGCAAAGTGATTTCGCCACTGAAGAGTTCCCGCACTTAAGAGACTTTCAGCCTGAAGAGGGAAGGAGAGCCCCCAGTCTGTATCGTGAAGACGGCCGTGACTCCATCCTGCATCCACTCCGGATCCGATGATGAGGTATTGTCGGTTGGTTGAAGATGAAAGAAGATTGCACCAAGTGGAGATGCCGGCAATTTGACCTTTAATATCCGGCCCTATACTTCTTTTGTTTACCTCGAGTACCGAAAGACCTAATCCCCATCCTTGCGTAGAGAGAAGACCGGAAGAAACCTGTCCCTGTCGCTCTCTGAATTTTTTAAGCGAAAGTCCGGTCACTTGCCATTCCTGAAGGGAGTCGTCATCAAAAACCAAAGAGCTTCGACCTAATGTGAGTTCACCCGCACGTTGCATGGCCCATTTCGAACGGGATCCCATTTGTTGTTGAAGCAATGAACCTGATAACATCCAGCCCGCTTTTCCTTCCAACCAAACCGGACCGGTTTCGAGCGCGAACAATCCGGTGTGATCTGATCCTTTGAAGGCAGAAAGTTCGGGATCAAGAGGATGGCTGTTTACGAAAATATTTTCTGGGATGGTGTCGGGAAAGATTTGCATCAGTTCAGCTTGAAATTCCCGGGCGGCGGTGGTGGCTGGACTGGTGAGATCCCGGCAGAGACCACTTCTGACATCGGTGGATAATTCCATTTGTTGAAGCAGAGGGCCGGCGGCCATGAGTCGTGAATTCTGATTCGGGTCTGCTAGCAGTACCGCCTCCAGTTGTTGAATGGCCCATACCCGTGTTTCCACATCCGCACTCAGGAAGTTTTTTATATCGGGCCAGGGGAGCGTCGGGCTTTCCGCTACCCATGCCGGGTAGGTTTCACGAAACCACTTGCGATACAAATCCCCCTGGGCGCGGGTACTGTAAAAGTCGGGAGAGATTCTTTCCGCAAAACCTTCTCGAACCAGCAATGCACACAAACTATGTGGCGGAGAAACCCAGGGTTTAAAATCTGCGATGGATTTTTCGTGAATGCCTTCACCGATCACCCGGACCAAAACAGATCCGCAATTTTGATGAAAGAAATAATAGTGGATGGGCGGACGGTCATTGAATGCAATTAAAGTGTGGGTGAGATGATCGCGCTGTTCATCACTGAGAATCAGTTTGTAACGTAAGAGATTCCGATCCTGTTCCACGGTGTAGGATTTGAGGGTGTAGGCAAAAGTTTGAATATCCAGGGTGACAGGGAACCCGCCGCCGAGCCCGCGCAGAGATTGGGCTATGGAGCTCCAGGGACTTTCGTTATCGGAGTTGGGGGTTTGTAAAAGGTTGAACCAATTTTTTTTCCGACAGTCGGAAGGAGTTAAATTTTGATTTCCGAGCTTCGGAGGATTTCCGGTATCCGCCAAAAAGGAGAGAATCAGATCCTGTTCCTCGGGAACGTCTTTGAGATGTATGCGCAAGAGAAGGTGCCCGGCGATTTCGGCGATGTCCCCGGTACCGGGGGTGGCGTAGAGGATTTCATAGCCTTCGACCTGAGATGCATTCACCACCGGCATTTCCAAAATGCGATTGTTGCGGATGTCGGTGAATTGAATGCCTTGGATTAAATTTTGGGCGGGGAGAAGGGGGGGAAGAAAACAGGCGATGAGGTAAATGCATAATTTGATCATGACGTGAAACGCCCGCACCGCCTCCGGGGCGCTTGCTTTGTTGTTTCGCCCAACCCGGGGCAGCACTCGCAAGCTCGTTGACCCCGGGCTATTTGCGTTGACCCCTTCGGGGCCAGAAATTAAATACCTGGACCGGGATGCGTCAGGGTCCGCAGTCCGGGCCAGGGAACTTATGACCCAATCCCAGTCTCCGCGCGTCGATCCCCCCGGGGCCATGACTTTACATTCTGGGGACCTCGTGTTGGGTCTAAATGTATTTCTAGAACTGGGCCCCTGAGGGCTTGGCGCGCGGAGCCCTGGGTAAACGAGCCTGCGAGTGCAGCCCAGGGGTATCGGGTGACCCAAAAGAAGGGCGCCCCGGAGGGGGTGCGGGGGGGGCATTATTTTGTTCATCCGGCTATTAAGAATGCAAATCGGCTGCCAGGGCTGGAATCAATTTTTGCATAAGATTTTCTAATCCTTCACGATCCAGATCTCTGGGGATGTGGTGGATAATGGTATGAGAAAGCTGTTGGGAGCTGATGCCTAATTCCTGTGAGAAATATTCCAGGGTATTGCCGGAGAAAGCGTAGGCCTCTTTGATCAGATCATCCGCCACATCGGGATCGAGGCGAAGGGCGAAAGCGTCTTTCCAAGTCAGGCGGGTGGTTTTTTCCAGGCTGGCATCGAGATTGCGGCTTAGGTTTAAACTGCTGGCCTTACTGCTGCGACCGGTTTTCTCGGTGACCTCGCTGCTTCGGTTTGAAACGTCTGCTGTCACTTCGCTGGCCTGTGCGGAAAACTCTGCGGTGGGTTGAGTGGAGTTTTCGTAACTGGCTTCCAGCATGGGGGCGGTGACTTCCGTGGATTGATCACTGGCCTCTGAAGTCATGGCACTGGTTTTACCGGTGGCGATGCTGATATCTTCGGTGGCGGCTGAACTTGCATCCGATGTGGCTTCGGTTGCGGGGGCGGTTTTTTCCGTGCTGGCTTCCAAACTGTTGTCGGTGTATTCGCTGCTGGCTTCGAGGGCGGGACGGGTTTTAGCGGTGCTTTGATCGCTGACCCGGGTGGTGGCATCCGAACTGTTGTCGGTGAAGTCCTGGGTGGCCAGGGTGAGGGGAGCGGTGAAGGCGGTGCTTTGATCACTCATGCGGGTGGTGGTGTCAGAACTGTTCGCGCTGACTTGCGCGGTGGCATCCATACTTGGTTGGGTTTTGGCCGTGCTTTGCTCACTGAAATTTGAGCTGGCTTCGCTGGAGGCATTGGACGCCCTCATCAAGGGGACCGTGGAATGGTCGGTCATTTCCATACTGACTTCTGAACTGACTTCGCTACTGGCATCCACCGAATTTTCGGTTACGTCCAGAGCGGGAGCGGTGGACTGATCATAGAGATTGCGGCTGCTTTTAGCGGATACCTCCGTCACCGCATCGGTTGCCTCCGTGGACTGTTCACCGGTGACTTTTGAGCTGCGTTGGTAGATGGTATCTACCGATTGAATGGTGGTCTGACCGGAAAAGGTAAAGGGGCCGGCAAAAAGAGGAACGGTGGCGGTGACGATGAATCCTGAAATACATGCGGTAATCTTCATGGCAATTAGAATACCTTAATAACAATAATATTGTCAATATGTAATTGTATATATTTTTACATCCTGAATAGCTGTTATTGGAAAATCCTTATAAATGACGAAACTTTTACAGAGGGTTTGGTAGATGAAGCTTCTGACGCCACTCGTGAAAAAACTGCATCTTCTTGTAGTGATTCTATTTGTATGGATTTCCGGATGAACGAATTGCGGTTGCCTTGGCCACCGGAGATTTACGGTATGCACCCATGCAACCCAATGAGGACAATGATGTATTTAGGCTGGGAACCGGAAACGGAGGAGGAGCGGGTGTTTCAACTGAATTATCAGCAGGACAAAGAGGGCTTGGAAGAAAACAAAGAAGTCGTGCTTAAAGTGATCCGGGAGCAATTGGCTTCACCGGAAGATCGACGTGGGGAGTTTGCCGCTTATGTGACTGTGGGATTGGTTTGATTAAATTGGAAAGGTTGTGACCCCGTGACGGGGTCGGTCCGGAGGGGCCGCGTCCCGCGGTCCAGCTGGGTAGGGAAATGATGACCCCTGGACGGGGTCGGTCCAGTCTTCAATCCAGGGTCGTGAGACCGGTGCGGATGGCGTATTTGGTGAGTTCCGCCACCGAGCGCATGTCGAGTTTGTCCATAATATTGCGCCGGTGGGTTTCGGCGGTGCGTACACTGACGCCGAGTTTGTCGGCAATTTCTTTGGTGGCACTGCCTTCAGCGAGGAGTTGGAGAACCTGGCGTTCGCGTTCGCTGAGCACGGCAAAGGCAGAATCTTCGCCTTCTTTTGGCGGATTTCTCACGAAGCTGTCGACTAAGCCAAGCGTAATTTCCGGGCTGAGGTAGGTTTTGCCTTCCACGGCCTGATGGATGGCTTCAATCAGTTCTTCGTAGGCGCAATCTTTGGGGACGTATGCGCAGGCGCCGGCTTTGAGCATCTCGCCCACCAAACTGCGGTCGGCGTGCATGGACAAGCCGATGACCCGGATGTGCGGATAGTCTTTTAAAATTATGCGGGTGGCATCAATTCCATTGAGATCCGGCAGGCCAATATCCAGAATCATCACATGCGGGCCGAGTTTCTGAGCATATTCGACCGCGAGAGCACCGGTGTCGGCCTCTCCGACAATTCGCATATTCTCCTCCTTTCGGATCAAGCTTCTGAGGCCGTCGCGCATCATGGCGTGATCTTCAGCTAATACGATTCGAATGGGATTCGGGATACTCATTTTTGTTCCTCATAGTCTACATGTTCTGGGGGGATAAGCAGGGTGATGCGGGTTCCTTCGCCGGGGGAGGAGGTGCAGCTGAATTCGCCGCCCTGATGTTCAATCATTTCGCGGATACTGAACAGGCCAAAGCCTCCTTCTTTGCGGTCGAGGTGATCCAGGCTGCCGACATCAAATCCACGTCCATTATCCTCTATCGAAATTTCCACCTGCTCATCAGGTTTTGGGGTTACTGAAATGATGATTTTTTCAGGATCGGCATATTTCCACGCATTATAAACACATTCGCGGACTGCGGTAAAAAGTCGGCTGCGGAGGTTTTCGCTGAATCGGAGCTGCTCAAAACTGGGATCCAGTTCCAGTCGAATGCAAAGATCCTGGCGATCGGCGTAGCTGCTTGAAAGCCATTCCAAAGCCGGAATGAGTCCCGCATCATCCAGCACCTGGGGGTAGTATTCATAGCCCAGACTTCGGGACTGGCGGATGGCCTGTTTCAGATGTTCCTCCACATCCAGCAGGCTTTTTTCGAGTTCTTCAGAAATTTCATGATCTCCGCTGCGTACAATACCACTCAGCTTGATGCGGGCGAGGCCTAATTCATGTCCCACCAAATCATGAAGATCTTTTGACAATTTTCTCCTTTCGACTTCGCGAACATCTGCGAGACGCACAGACAAGGCACGGAGACGCTTTTGATAAATTCTAGCAGCATCCGCGGTATTCACAGGAACGATATCGATAGGGAGAGGGTCATTATTCACAGATGTTGAGTATCATGATCATTTCAGGAACTCAACCGGATAGTATTTCCATTAAGGCGGTGTTTTCGGAGGTAGAGCTGTTGGGTTTTATGAATTAAAAGGGGATCATACCGCTTTGTCCGCCCCGCCCGCAATCAGGGAAATCCCGTAGTTTAACTTGCGTAATTCGGATGCTTGTTTTTGTCGCCTGCGCACATTTCGCAGGAGCCTTTGCGGGTTTTCACGCATAGCGAAAAAGGGAGGCTTCGATTAGGATGATGCAACTTTCAATTTACACCATTATTCACCGGAAAATTATGGAACAGCTTAAACAAACCTTTCAGGAAACACTGCGGTCATTTGATTGGCAGCCGCTTGTCGAGTCTGCTCTGCGAATTGTGATCATTTTGGTTTTTTCTTGGCTTGTTGTCCGCCTAGCCAAAGGCGCACTGCGTCATTTGGAGAATCATTTGCTTCGACAGGGGAGAAAAGCGGGGGAGAACTCGGGGGAATCGCAAAAACGGGTGGACACCCTCATCAATCTCCTGCGGCAAGCAACCGTTATTGCAGTATCAATTTTGGCACTACTGATGATTCTTCAGCAAATCGGGGTTAAGGTGGGGCCGGTAATTGCCAGTGCGGGGATATTAGGGTTGGCGGTAGGTTTTGGTGCACAGAATCTGGTGAAGGATGTGATCTCCGGATTTTTTATTATTTTGGAAAATCAGATTCGGGTGGGGGATGTGGCGGTTTTGAATGGCACCGGGGGATTGGTGGAGCGGATCAAGTTCCGGACAACGGTATTAAGAGATTTGGGCGGGGTGGTACATGTGTTTCCCAATGGTTCAATCGATTCCATCAGCAATTTGACTTTGGGGTGGTCTGCCTATGTTTTTGATATCGGGGTGGCCTACAAAGAAGACACCGACCGGGTGATTGGGGTGATGCGGGAAGTGGGACGAAAATTAAAAGAGGATGAAGAATTCGGAGAGATGATGCTTGAGGAGCCTGAGATTTTTGGTGTGGACAAATTTGATGATTCCGCGGTGGTGATCAAGGGACGCATTCGCACCAAGCCCATCAAGCAGTGGGATGTGGGGCGTCAATACATGCGTCGAATTAAGCAGGCCTTTGATGAGCGGAATATCGAAATTCCCTTTCCGCATACCAGTTTATATTTTGGTGAAGCCAGCAAACCGCTTGCGGTGCGCACGGTGGAATTTGATTCGAATGAAAATCCAGAGGAAAAGTAATCATGACACATTTGGTTGTAATCACATATTTAATTGCCGGGGGGCTGTTTGCACATATGCTGCTCTCCCGAAAATCGCATGCGTCCATGATTCTGTGGACGACCTGGTTGTTTCTGTTTCCGTTTTTGGGGATCCCGTTGTATTTGGTTCTGGGCACAGAAAGTATTCGTAAACGGGGGTTAAAACCTTTTGAGCCGGAGGCCCATTCCGAGAAAGGAAAGCCGGATGATGCTGAGGTGTCAGACCTGTTGAGGCATTTACAGAATGTCAAACGGAGTGCGTTATCAACCATGACACGGCCGGAGCTTTTATGGGGAGGGGATCACTTTTATGATCAGCTAACGGAAGATATCCGCAATGCCCAGAACTTTGTGCACATGCAGACCTATGTGTGGCGGGATGATGAAGAGGGGCGTAAAGTCATTGATGCACTGATTGATGCGGCGCGCCGCGGGGTGGAGGTGCGGCTTTTGGTGGATGAAATGGGCTCTTATCATACCGCCAATAAATTCTTTGACCCTTTTCAGGAAGCGGGGGGGCAGTTTAGTTACACCAACACAATTCAGACCCGCCGGAGCCGGTTTTTCTTTAACCTGCGAAACCACCGAAAACTTTGTTTGGTCGATGGACGCATCGGGTATGTGGGTGGGATGAATGTGGGCAAAGAATATGCGGGCAGGGCCATTGGACCCTGGACGGATTTACAGATGCGTTTCACCGGTCCCGTGTTACTGCCTCTGCAGGATTCGTTTGGGGAGGACTGGAATTTTGCCACGGGTGAACGGTTGGAGGATAAAAAATATTTTCCACTGGAAGAGGAGAACGCGGCAGAAATTCCGGCCGTGATGGTGCAGAGCGGACCGGATGTGCGCGAACCCATTTACTTGAAATCCTTTAATCTGATCTGTGGATCGGCAACTAAAAAACTGGATGTGTTTACGCCGTACTTTGTGCCGGACCCCAGTATCCTGGTGACTCTGCAAACTGCAGCCGCCCGCGGGGTGCGGGTGCGGATGATGATCCCCACTTTAAATGAACATAAATACATGGTGGATATTGGCCGCGCATATTATGAAGCGTTGATGGAGTCCGGAGTGGAAATTTACGAATTGCCGGATCGGGTAAACCACACCAAAGCCTTCCGGGTTGATGATGATTTGGTATTTGCCGGATCACACAATTTGGATGTGAGATCCTACAAACTTAATTTTGAGTTGTCGCTTTGCTTTCACGATTTGGAGACCGCGAAGAAAATGGATGAAGTGTTTGAGGATCTGTTTGAAAAATCCGAGAAGATGGATCTGGAGATATTTGTTCAACGTCCACTGATCCAGAAGCTGAAACAGGGATTTGTAAAATTGTTTGGGCCCGTATTATAGTCCGTATGCGGTTGGTCAGTTTTAACATTCAAAACCGCCAGGGAGAAAGTGCGAATGCGATGCGGGAACGGGTGCGTAACCAGGCTGCATTTCTCCGTTCCCTGAATCCGGATGTCCTGGCCCTGCAGGAGGTGACGCCGGATATCTGGAACTGTTTACGTGAAGAATTTAAGGGGGGAGTTTATGAATTCACTCCCCGGGATGGAGAGCGGGGGCAGGGGGAGGGGCTTCCCCTTGCGGCTTTGAATGAAAGATTTCGTATTCTCCGAAAGGAATCCTTTTGGTTGTCTGAAACGCCGGATCGGGTTTCCCGTTTGCGGGGGGCCGCCCATCCCAGGCTTTGTTCTGCTATTCAGCTGTCAGGGGGAAAGCAAAGCGGTTGGATCTTTAATGTGCACCTTGATCATCGAAGTGCCCGGGTTCGATCGAGAAGCCTGGAGATACTTCGGGAGCAAATTCTGGCACGGGTGAAACCGGGTGAGCCCAGGATTCTCTGCGGTGATTTTAATATGCCCGGGTATCGAAAAGCACTGCGGACCTTTTGTGAACAAACGCCTGGATGGGAGGATGCCACCCGCTTTCATCCACTGGGTGCATTGCGTCCAACCTATTTAGGTTGGGGTCCATTTCGTTTAGCCAAAGCGCGTATAGATCTGTGCCTGCACAGTTCGGAATGGCAGGTGCCATCCTATCATGCGGTCACCCCTCAGTGGCAGGGCCGAAAACTGTCGGATCACCGGGCGGTGGTGGTGGAGTTGGTATCGGGAAGCCGGAGGCCGGAGTCACGAGTTTGAACAGGGACGGGTGTTTGTGCGGGAAGAGGTTTTGCGCCTCAACTTTCCAGCCCGGTACGGGCGGCATTCGCCCCGGGGTTGATCCGGACAGAGGTGAATGCCGCCCTGACAGGGCTCGTGGCATTTGGTTCTTCGCCCACCCGCCCTCACGGACGGGCCTTTGGAATACCGCCACCCTTCGGGGGCTCAATGCAGGGAGCACATCGATTGCCAACCCGCCGGACAGCCCGGTACGGGCGGCATTCGCCCCGGGGTTGATCAGGACAGAGGTGAATGCCGCCCTGACAGGGCTCGTGGTATTTGGTGCTTCGCCCACCCGCCC
>JARHXX010000056.1 GCA_029269125.1 Kiritimatiellaeota bacterium B1221
TGGGCTTGAGGGTTGAGGGGGGGCGGTTGGGCTTGAGGGTTGAAGGGAGGCGGCAGGATGATTTTTGGGCAGGATGATTTTCAGGGGTTGCGGGGGGGGGCGGTTGGGCTTGAGGGTTGAGGATTGACAGAAAGCGTATTCAAATGTATACTTTTAAAGTAATTCAGCAGATTCAGTACGGTAAAAGGAGAAAGCGATGCCTGTCACCTGCACAGAAATAATTCACGAAATTGACGAATCCGGATTCCGAGAAACCGATTACCTCATGACAGGCTGTGCGTTTGACTCCCACAATGCCCTGGGAAACCTTGTTCGTGAGGAGGGGCACAAAAATGATTTGGTTGCCCGTGCACGGGAAAAAGGACTCCAGATAAAGCCGGAGGTACAGTTTATCGTTCGTTTTAATACCTTTTCCCGGCGGTTCCCCTGTGATCTATTGGTAGAAAATTCCATCATTTACGAATGTAAAACCACCTCCGCTTTTCATGCCAGACACCTTACACAACTCCTGAACTACCTTTTTCTCGCAAATCTACGTTTCGGAAAACTATTCAATTTTGCACTGCCCTCTTTTGCCTCTGAGTTTGTATCCACGCGTTACACCCTGAAAGACCGTCAAAAGATACTGATAAATACGCAGGACTGGACGCCTCCCGCCACCGGGATCCCGATCGATGAATGTGTTTCAGCGCTCTTAAGCGACTGGGGTGCGGGACTCTCCAGACACTTATACGAAGACGCACTTCTCCACTTTCTCGGTCCCGGGCAGATCCAAAAAAAGGAAATCCCGGTCTGCCGTGAAAACACATTCCTTTGTCACCAGCCCCTCCTTCAATTGACTGATGGAAGTGCGCTCCACATCACCTCCTTTCCCCACTTAAATCGTTCCCAAGCAACAAATCTGTTAAAGCTAAAGGCACTAACCCGCTTAAAGCAACTGCACTGGATCAATTTTGCCCTCCCTGAAATCACCTTCAGAACCCTATAATCCCCGACACCCAAAACCCTTCTCCCCCCTCCAACCCAAGAAAATCATCCTGCCCTAATTCGCCCCCCCCCAACCCAAGCAAATCATCCTGCCCATAAATCATCCTGCCCTAATTCTTCCCCCCAACCCAAGAAAATCATTCTGCCCATAAATCATCCCACCCTAATTCTTCCCCCCAACCCAAGAAAATCATCCTGCCCAAAAATCATCCTGCCCTAATTCTTCCCCCCCCAACCCAAGCAAATCATCCTGCTCCATTAGCGAAATCGTTTTAGACTTGTGCACGCCCGCACTCACAAGGTAAGAGAAAGCATGATTTTGCTTACAAATTCTTCTCTTCCGCCACAAGTTGACCTGGTTCCGGCCATTCAGGCTCTGAAAAAAGAACTGAACGCGGTGATTCTTGCCCATTATTATCAGGTCGATGAAATTCAGGATGTGGCTGATTTCATTGGCGACAGCCTCGATCTTTCCCGCAAAGCGGCTGAAACCGATGCGGATGTCATCGTGTTCTGCGGCGTACATTTCATGGCCGAAACCGCCAAAGTGCTGTCCCCCCATAAACAAGTCCTTCTCCCCGATCTGCAGGCCGGATGTTCACTGGCCGAAAGCGCCCCCGCAGACGATTTTGCGGAGTTTATTGCCCAACACCCGGATCATTTGGTGGTGAATTATGTCAATACCTCCGCCGCCGTAAAGGCTTTGACCGATTATTGCGTCACCTCCTCCAATGCCGTACAAGTGATCCAAAGCCTGCCCCCCGACCGCAAAATCATCTTCGGCCCCGATAAATTCCTCGGCGACTGGGTACAAAAAGAGTCCGGACGTGACATGCTGCTCTGGGACGGCTCCTGCGAAGTGCACGAACTCTTCAGCGAACAGGCGATCCTCGAACTGAAACAGGAAAACCCCGAAGCAAAAGTACTCGTCCACCCCGAATGTCCGGCCCCGGTCCGGAACCTCGGCGATGTAATCGGCAGCACCAAACGCCTGCTCGAAGCGGTCGCAAATGGAGATCCCAAAGGCAGCTACATCGTGGTCACCGAACCCGGTATCATTCACAAAATGAAAGAGGCCGCCCCCGAAGCCACTTTTCTGATGGCCCCCGCAGAAGTGGCCGGAAGCGAGAAAGGCTCCTGCACCACTTGTAACACTTGTCCCCACATGCGCAGAAATACCTTGGAAAAACTTTACCTCTGCATGAAAAACCGCAGCCCGGAAATCGTTCTCGACGAAGAAATTATTCGTAAAGCACGGCTCCCCATCGAACGAATGCTTAAAATTGGTTGATGGGTTCAAGGAGAATTCAGGGAATACCCAACTCCCACTTTCCTAATTCCTCATTTCCAATTCCCCTCCCATGATCTACGCCGACTACAATGCCACCACCCCCTGCGATCGCAAAATTGCCGAACGGATGCTGGAAATTCAGTGCGATGAATTCGTCAACCCCAGCAACCGCGCATCGCTGTCCGGCCGCCGCGCCCGCGGACTGATCGATACCGCCCGCGAACAACTGGCCAAAGCGGTGGGAGCCTATCCCGATGAACTGGTGTTCACCAGCGGCGCCACCGAAGCCGCCAACACCATTATCTACGGAGTGATGCAGCGGCTCATGTCCGAACGTCCCCGCATACTCACTTCCGCCATCGAACACCCCGCCGTCTGCATGCCGGCCGATTTCTGCGCCCAATCCGGAGCAGACTGGGTGGAGATACGCGTGGACAATCAGGGCCGCCTGGATATGGCCCATCTTCAAGCCTCCCTTCAGGAAAAACCCACCGCGCTGGTCTGCGTGATGGCCGCCAACAACGAAACCGGGGTGCTGCAAAACATTCCCGAACTTGTGCGCATTGCCCACGATGCCGGCGCACTGGTGTTTTGTGATATGACCCAGATTTTAGGCAAACTTCCATTTAACGTTCATACCGATGGCGTGGACTTTGCCTGTTTCTCCGCCCACAAATGTTACGGACCCAAAGGCGTGGGCGCCTTCTATAAACGCAGAGGCCTCTCACTCTCCCCGCTGATCCGCGGAGGCGGTCAGGAGGAAAACCTGCGCAGCGGCACCGAAAACGTGGCCGGGATTGCCGGCTTCGGTATGGCCGCCGATCAGGCGGCCCGCGAAGTGAATCAACGCAAAGCCAAACTGCAACGCCTCACCCGCACCCTGGAATCCCAATTGCGCGCCCACCTCCCCGGACTGGTCATACAAAGCAGTGAAGCCGACCGCCTGCCCGGCACCAGCATGTGCAGCCTCCCCAACATTAAAGGAAAATGGCTCGCCCAACTCCCCGGCATCATCGCCAGTTCCGGATCCGCCTGCGCCTCCCTGCAGGGAAAACCCAGTCACGTCCTCCGCGAAATGGGAGTAGAACCCGAAACCGCACTCCGCAGCATACGGATTTCTCTAGGCAGCCCCTCCACCGAAGCGGAGGTCCGCGCCATCGCATCCCAAATGATCGCAGGTGCGGAAAAATTAGGTTTCTGAACCGGACATCCCCCTTTAGATTTCCCAAACCTTCACCCAGCGCATTTTATCCTCGGATTTAGCGAGAAAAAAATTGGCTATTCAACGAAAACGCGTTTAGATTCACTGTATGAAAACCTTTTACACACTTTCTACCCTTTTGCCCGCAAGCCTGTTCGCACATTCCGGACACCCCGGACCCGAAGCGCACGGAGACGCGACCCACTTGCTTATCGGCCTTGCAATCGCCCTGCCCATCGCGTTGTTTGCATTCACCGCCGGAGTACGTTCACGTAAAAAAGCGGCCGTAAAAATCCGCAAACAGGACTGAATCACATGGTAAACACCGCATCTACCATGCTGAAACTGGGTACGCCCGCTCCGGATTTTTCACTGACGGATACGGTGAGCGGCAAACAGGTCTCTCTCTCGGATTTTTCGGGAAAACCGCTCGCCATCATGTTTATTTCCGCGCACTGCCCCTTTGTGATTCATGTGCAGGATGAATTGGCCCGGTTAGGCAGGGACTATGCGGATACAGATCTGCAGTTTGTGGCGGTCTGTGCAAATTACGTCGTCTCCCATCCTGCCGACGCACCGGATAAACTTGCAGAACAAGCCCAAACCTGCGGATTCAACTTCCCCTATCTCTACGATGAAACCCAGGAAGTGGCCAAGGCCTACACCGCCGCCTGCACACCGGACTTTTTCCTGTTTGATGCCGATCACAAACTGGTCTACCGTGGACAAATTGACGACAGTCGCCCGAAAACAGATATTCCTGTGGATGCCCGGGACTTCCGCGCAGCCGCCGATGCCGTACTTTCGGGAAAAGCCCCCGCCGAAGATCAAAAACCCTCGATGGGCTGCAATATCAAGTGGATCCCCGGAAACGAACCGGATTACTTCGGATAAACCGTCAGCCGGCCACCGGAAAAACACCCCTGAACCCCCTCTACTCTTTTGGGTAGAGGCGCTTTGACGCAGGCCTGACCCTGCTTTTTACCGTCGATATCATCATCCCTCCCATCCCAAGCGGATCCCGGGAAACCGTTGGAATCACCCGGATCTCTTCGCCCTCCCGCTACACCTGATCGATTTGAACCGACCACGCGGTATCCGCAACAGCCAACCCACCGCAACCTCCCGTCTATCCGTCCTGCCAACTCCCATGGCCCCGCTGTTCTCTCCGGTGCGCCATGGGACTCATCCCCCGCACCCGCTTAAAGGCTGTGCTGAAGGCAAACGGGGTGCTGTAACCCAGGCGTTCCGCCACCCCACCCACCGTGGCATCCGGTTCGCAAATCCAATCCGCCGCCAGCGCCATCCGCCAGCGGGTCAAAAAAGCCATGGGCGCCTCTCCCACCACCTCATGAAAACGCCGGGCCAATGCCGATCGGGACAGCCCGATTTCCCGGCCCAGGCTCTCCACCGTCCAGCTTTGCGCGGGATCCTGACGCATCAGTTTTAAAGCCCGGCCCACCACCGGATCCCGCTGCTGTTGCCAAAGCTCCGCGGGCTCACGGGGCCGCGACATCCAGGCCTTCAACGCGCCGATGAGCACCAAATCAATCATCCGGTCCAGTAAAGCCGCCTGTCCGGGTTCGTCCTTGGCCATTTCTTCACACAGGACACTGACCAGTGTGGAATCCCATTCGTCCTGCTTCAGCGACAACACCGGCGGCAGCTGACGGCACAAGTGACGACTCAACTCGGCCTCCGATTCATAGGCACCCACCAACAATAATACCGGCCCCTCCGGATCATTTCCCCAGGTGCGGACACCGTGCATCATTTCCGCATGCAGCGATCGCCCCTCCGGCGATTCACAATGCTGGCCCGGCTGAATCACCACCGTGGTTTCCGTTTCCGGATCATCCGCCAGATCGAAAGGATCCGGTCCGCATGCCACCGCCACATCCCCCGGTCCGATCCAGTGGAACTCCCCCCCGTCCGGCACCACACACACCCGTCCCTTCACCGGCGCCAAAACCGTCACCGGGGCCCCGGCCAAAATCCGCAGGCAAAACGGCGGACGCATGACCGTTCGCAACGCAAAGGCCCCGCGGGCATGCGGGGAGGTCAGTAGTTGGGTTAAAGCATCGGCATCCTGCATTTTGGACGATCTCATATGTCGTTGGGCGTTTGAACCATGGAGGGAAAACTCAATAAACCCTATTCTTTTTGCATGTCAACAACAGGTTTCAACGGTCGGAGCCTGTATCCAAACCCCAACAAAAGGAAAAAAACATGACCACCCCCACACCCGAAAAACTTATCATCGGCGGCAATGGAAAAACCGGCAGCCGGGTTTTAGCCCGACTCCATGCCAAAGGCATCCCGGCCCGAAACGGCTCCAGATCCTCCACGCCCGCTTTCGACTGGAACCGCGCCGAAACCTGGGCCCCCGCCCTGCATAATGTGGATGCCGTCTACATCACCTACCATCCCGACCTCACCATGCCCGCCGCTCCGGGTCATATCCAGGCCTTCGTGGAAACCGCGGTAAAAGCCGGGGTCACCCATTTGGTGTTACTCTCCGGACGCGGAGAGGCGGAGGCCCGTCGCTGCGAAAAAATCGTTCAGGCCTCCGGGGTCGACTGGACCATCGCCCGCTGCAGTTTTTTTAATCAAAACTACAGCGAAGCCTTTTTACGGGATGCGGTGATGCAGGGAACCCTCGCCCTTCCCGTCGGGGATGTGCTCGAACCCTATGTCGATGCCGAAGATATTGCGGATGTCGTCACCGCCGCCCTCAGCGAGCCCGGACACGAAGGGCAAATCTACGAACTCACCGGTCCGCGGCTGCTGCATATGAACGACATCGCGGCAGAAATCAGCCGTGCCACCGGCCGCCCGCTGGTCTATCAGCCCATCCGCTTCGATCAATTCCGCGAAGGACTTGCGCAGGAAGGATTGCCGCCCGACCTGGTGGATCTGTTTGTCTTTCTCTTCCGCGAAGTGATGGACGGGCGGAACGCCAGTGTGCAGGACGGCGTCCAGCGTGCCCTCGGCCGTGCCCCCCGGGATTTCAGCGAATACGCCCGTGCCACGGCTTTGGCCGGCGCCTGGAGAGAGGAGGTGTACGCATGAATCCCGATGCAAGTATCCAACTGGCCGGTATCTGTTTCACCTTTTCCGTATTTGTGATGCGCGCCCTCGCCCGGCTCAAACCCGAAGCGGGCATCCGGGGCGCTGAATGGTGATTATTCACAATCCCAAGGTTTCGCTCGTACCATCCTCACCCTGGGCTACCTGCGAAGCCCCCTCCGGGGGCAATAGATTTTTAATAACCCCCTCCCGGATCCACCGCCCCGGAGGGGCGAACGCAGATAGCTTGGGGTTAGCGACGCAGGAGCGCAGCCCCAAGAATCGACACCAAACATCATCCGGGCCCCGGAGGGGTCCGGGCAAAACGCTTTGTTTGCACCGTCCCAAATACCTTTTAAAGGGAAACCCGGGTTTCCATTAATTCAAACAGCGTGGTGGCAAAAGGATACCCGGAACCACGATGTTCCATCCACCCGGACAACATTCTCACATCCCACATATAATCTTTCAACGGGTTTCCCGTCTCTAAATACTCTAATGCATAAACGATGTAATACGGCTGGCTCGGTTCTGATGGATATTCTTTATCAACCAATGCTTCTTTCGCATAGACTTTTGGCCCTGCACCGACAACCTGAAAAAGTCGACCGGTTACAAGCTCCCCCGGACCGTGGAGCAGAACATACTGCGCATCGGATACACCAGGTCCAAGCACAAGAGATCCCGACCTCCATTACCTCAATGGAAAAAGCCCGCACTTCCTCCGTCATTCACTTTCTCCGGTAGAATTGATTTCGTTCTCCAACTCACTGAGCCCCTGCACAATCTCTTCCCAGGAGGGATGCCGACCAAAGATCATTTCACCCATCGCACGGTAATCCTGACGCATTACATTGAGGATTCTTTTCGGCGGAATCAGTCTGAGTGTCCCCGGTTTCGCCAAATCATATTTTGCCCACCCACGTGGATAAAATTTCTTTTTGAAAACCACCACCGAGGCAAGCATCTCCAGGTCTCCGAGAGCTGCTGATTTCACCGACATCTCTTGAGACATGAGATAGAGATCGTAATAGTGCCGTGAATAACGCACCGGAATGGCTGAGGTCTCTGGCCGGTGCGCTTCATGATGGAGAATGGTGGCCTTTTCCCAGAAAGTACGATGCGCATCAATTGCCCGTACCGGACAATCCGCATCATCAAACATCGCCGGAAACTCCCCGGCGGCATACGGACGCACTGTATGATCGGAGTGCGGAAGCCAGGAAGCCAAGGGTCCGATCTCTAACTGGATATACGGAAGCAGATTTCCGGCAGCGGTTGTTTCCGGATACCGCACCCTGACAATATGCCCCAGATCTCGTTCACTCCCTGACACTTCAACCGAACAGTGGGAACCCAGAGCCTCATCCAAAAACGGAACCAAGGTTTCAGAAATATACTGACATGCTTGTTTATTTACGGCTTCGTTCAATTTACCCTGTCCGGTTTTCGATCGCTCCGCCATTGGATCCGCATCGGTGACCACCTGCCAATCCAGAATCAGATCGATATCTTCCGAGAACCGATCAATTAAACCGTAGACCTTTGAAAGACTCGTTCCTCCTTTGAAGATGAGCAAACGTGAAAGCGTTGGGTGTTCAAACAAACACTTCAAGGTCCAACAAACCCAGAAATCTTTTTCCACGACCGCAACGGAGCCAATGTTCAGCCTTTCCGCTGTCAACGTGAACAGTTCGTTGCGCTCATCTGCAGACAGAGAGGCGACCTTTTTCACTGGCCCACCTCTTCCGCAATCTCCCGGATGATTTTATGCACCCACGCCGGTGCGGTTTTGGTATCCCGCACCAGATTCCTCCATGCCTTTTTTGGGACCCCCGCCATCAACTGGCGACGTACCGAGGCGTTCATTTGGTCCTTTCCCAAAGCTTTAAGTGCCTGAACAACCCATTCACTCTGCGCGTGTTTAAAACCCGATTCTTTCAGTGCACATTTTTTAAAGGCCAATTCCCGTTTACCAATCAGAAAAGTTTTACTTGGCCCATCAGACAAATACACAGCCTGCGCCGGAACCTGCGTAGACAAACCCAGCAGATTCAACGCCGTGTTTTCAGACGCCTGAATGCGCCACCCATTTTTACGCGCCAAGGCTTGGGCAACCTGATCCAAATCTGGCCCCATTTTTGCATCCAGTAACTTGCTAAATCGTGGATAATCATACAACCCACGCAACACCCGACGAATCGTGCCCTTTGTTTCCAAACTCGACAAAGCCTTCCGAATCACTGCATCGCTACCAAGATCCAAAAAATCGATCTTGGAAAATGCACAACCCCTCTTAAGGCCATAAATACGTGAAACCACTTTGTTTTCAACTGATTGCATAGATATAAAGTAAAGTATATTTTCACAAATAGCACACTTAATTTGTGAATTTATTTCAGGTCGATCTTTCTGGGTGGCCGTAAATTCTCGAACAAAAGCCCGGTCTCCGGAAAAGATAGTGAAGCGGGGACCGCTTCACCTACCAAAACTATCAGCGCAAAATGAGCCTCACTCGCGGAGGGACGGCGTCCCCGCCGTCCAGCCTGCTGGAAAATTCGCGAAACCCGGCCTCCGGCTTCCTCCTCAGGGTATTTTTCTAAAAACAAATTTGTCAGAATCTTTCGCACTATATAAGTTCCACAAAATACATGCGTCGAATCTGTTTCTGCCCCGTCTGCAGCCACGGGCCTCCAGCCTTGCATCTATGACTAACATCCACACAAAATTATGATCCTACCTGAACCCAGAGCTTATGTCGATTGGACTGTCCCCAATGATGCAAAGGGGGAGCCCATCGGCAGCTGTTCCGATGAAGAAACCTACAATTTCTATATCGAATGGCTGGCAGACTATTTATATGTCACGGACATTCCTGTTCCCGCAAATCAACAAGCTTTCCTAGAAAAATGTCAGGCCAAAGACGGCATCCATACTGCGGTATTTTGGGCCTCGGAGAGTTGGGGTTCTTCGATTTGGGATGCTGAAGGGATAAACCAAAATTATCTGGATGGCACATCTTACGAAGACTTCCACGCAAACGAGGTCGACGTTTGGAATGACATGAGCGAAGATGATCATGCCGATTATGAAAATCCTGATGAGGAATTTTTCATATCGGAAGCTGAATACAACCGGATCGGCAATGAAGCCCTCGACGCACGTAAAGTACCCGGGCACATCAAACATGCAGACATCGGATACCGGGCCGTTTTTGCCTCTCTGTTAAAACAAGTGGATGATAAATCCCAGCGGGTCGATCATCTGAAGTATTTTTATAACAATCTTAATGAGTGTGCCTTGAAATAAACCGCTCCCTCTACCGTCAACTGTAACCTTATCAAATTCCCATTTGATACAAAGAGTCTGGAATGATTTTGAACTTATAAAGTTTAGTATATGCTGCTCACGTGGATTTTGATTTTAATCGCGGTATTTATTTTTTTAAGTATTATTATCGCAATCGAGAACACCCCTTCAGCGAAAGGGCGACGTGGTGAAATTTTCGTATCCTCAGCGTTACATCGAAACTTACCTTCTCAACAGTATACGGTGTTCGACAACGTCACCCTGCCTGCCCCGAATGGAAGCACGCAGATTGATCATATTGTCATTTCGAAATACGGTATTTTTTGCATCGAAACAAAAAATATGAAGGGGTGGATATATGGATATGAAAGACAAAAGTATTGGACCCAAGTCATTTACCAGAAGAGAACACGATTTCAAAATCCGCTTCGGCAAAATTACAGTCACACCGAGACCCTTCGCAAAAGGCTAGGTCTTTCAAAAGCATTTGTTCATTCCATCATTGTCTTCACGGGTGATGCGGAATCCAAAACCCCAATGCCCCCAAATGTAGGGGACATAAAAACCTGCATTGATTATATTCGATATTTCAAATCTGTCATTTTCAACCCATCTGAGGTCGACCGAATTACAGACATCATCATAAGTGAACGCATGGAACCCACCCGAGCCACGCATCGACTGCATGTCGAAAACGTACGGAACCGTCCCGCGCAACCATTCCGCCAACCAAAAGAACATATTCCGGACTGTCCAGTGTGTGGAGCAGAGATGATACTTAGAACTGCCAAAAAAGGACCTAATCCAGGCAGCCAATTCTGGGGATGTAGTACCTTTCCAAAATGTAGGCAAACCCGATCGATTGATAATACCGATGTTTTAAAATGACTTAATGCAAGGACTGACCCGAATGGCACTAAGATAAGGGGTACTTGCAATGGTTTTCGGGCCGTAGGTCCGAACAAATTTCAGCCCAGTCCGAAGGGCTGGGACGTTCAAGTTAAAATAGTGAGGCGGGCTGAAGGTCCGCATTTTGTTTAAGATGCTAAAACCCAGCCCTTCGGACTGGGCTGAAATTCTGCCGGACCTTCAGCCCGATTATAAAGGACGTCCTATGACCCCTACCCTTAACTTAGTGCCATTCAGGACTGGCCCCGCCCCCACTGCATGGCAGGAACCGGTCCCCCAGGGATAAACCCCGGGGCTGTGAAACTACCTGAAGGAGGAACTCTAAATGCTTTTTTTACGCAGTCCCTTTTCTCTTTCGCTTCGCTCCCTTCATAAATTCATTGAGCGGAATGCCGTCTGATGGCAGAGCCGAGGCGCGGTGTTTTCCGATGCCTTCGACTTTCGAGAGATCCCAGTCGTATTGAACCAGTGGGTGGTCACCGGGCAGGTTTTTTAATTCGTAAACCAAATAAAAAGGTTGTGAGGCCGTACCAGGGTAGCCTTTATCTAACAAACGTTCTCGTGAAAACACCCGGGGCCCCTCTGATACCACTTTGAAGAGTTGTCCACCCCCTTTATATTCACCGGACCCATGCAAATAAATATAAGAAGCCCCCGCAACAGACTCTTTTAATCGGAGAGAACCACGCCTGTCGTCTGTTCGATAATTGTAAAGGCCGGATGCCAGAATCCATCTGAGTTGCTCCTCACTACTTTTCCAGCCCGGGAGTACGAAAATTTCGGTAGCAGGTTGGGATCTTCCCTCCGCGGTTAGTTCAGGTAATGTTTCGTGAAGCCTGTGGGGAGGCGCCTGCTTATGAATCCGATACGTATGGAAACTATGTTGTTCCTGCTGAGACGCGCGATTGCACACATGTTGAGCCACAGCGAGTAGAAAGGTCTTGATGGCCTGAGTACCATTATCCTTATGACTCGGCCTTAAAGGAAAGGCACCTAAACCAGGGAGCACTTCATGAAATCCACTCCAAGCTTTTATCTGATCACCCGGGTAAAGAATATACGCACCTGCAGATCGACGGATGGCATCGCGGTAGGCATGCATTTTCAAAAGGTCGGCTCGTTTCCAGCTTCCTTGCATTTCATATTCAGCTTCTTGATCTAAATCGTCATAAAGACTTCGCCCCGTTAAATCGGCATCATCAGTCCCAAAAATTTGCTTTAAATGATCAATACGATATTTTGCGTCAAAGTGGACATGTGAGATCAATTCCTGAGCTTCTGCTTCCATTTCACTGAAACATGCTGGCCATAAAGAAATCGTATAATCTGGTCGCATACGCTCCGTCCACGACCCTTTTGCAGGATACGTACCCGAACGACCCTCTCCGTGTCGCGCAAAGGTACGATTGTAACTAAGCTTCAATTGCAATTCACGATTTTCAATTTTGCAGCGCCCTTTCAAAGGGGTGTGCCTACCCGCTTTTAGTTTTAGTCCAAAACCATCCTTGGTTTGCGTGATAAGGCGTTCCGAAAGTGGCGCATCAAATTCAAACACCTCCGCCACCAAATCCATCAACTTAAAAAACACCCAGTATTCATAAAGAACCGCGACATCTTTTTTTCCAGCCTGATAAACATCATCTCCCCCCTGCCAACATAAACGGGCAGACAACTCAAACTGTAACCAGGCACGTAACACTTCACGATATCCCTCTTTCCGTTGTAGTACCGGAGATCCTAAATGTAATAAATCCGGTCTTGAAACCTCTTTAAAAAACGAACAGGACAAACTTTCTTCCAGCTGATCGCACAGCTCTTTTATTTGATCAAGAATCCATTGATCATCCCTACGATTTACTTTCACCAGCTGATCCCGCATCCCCGTCAGCGTTTGAGAAAACACCGTCAACGCATGTTTCACAAAACGGTTCTCAGGGGTATCTACTGAATCCTGTTTTTTTCTAAATTCGATTTTTTCAGGAACCGTGACCATGCGTGCATACAAAGGATGGGCTTGGGGCACATTCATACGCCGCCCCCCTTTAGTCAATTGACGCGCCTCATATCGGCCTATCCGGGCACCTTTATTCAGCGAAACCCGTCTGAGGTCTTCTTTCCAAATCGTATTCGGCATAGTGATAATGCGATGGAGCGCATTTTGAAAAGCCGATGTACCCAACAACCCTTTCAAAAAGGAGAGTCGTTGCACCAAGGTTTGCGCATCTTTGGTTTCTTCAGGCTTAAAATACTGATTTACCGGTGACCGTAACTCCATTAACAACTCAGAACACCTTTCCGATATCTCCTCTAACATAAAGGGATAATCTTTTTCATAGCTCATCTTCCGAGAACGAATCTCCAAAATCATCTCGGAAACTTTTTTATCTGACGCCCGATCCCACAACTCTAAGGTCAACAACCCCACATAAGAACCCGTTTCAATTCGCCCCCGCTCAGGCCCGTCTTTAAATCGCGACGGTTTTACCATGCCACGTGCACGAAGACTATATGCATCTGAATCCATGAGATACTCATAGACACTATCTTCTTTCAGTTGCCACAACGGAGCTTTTACAGATGGCGGCTCAAGTCGACGGATGGCATCTTCATCAGAATGCAGGGATACAAGTTGAACCCCGGCACCCGGGATTTCATTTCCATCTGCATCTAAAAAAAGAAGCGAAGCCTGGGCTGACACAGATTACGCCTCAGCAAAACTGGTAAACCCTTGTTCATGCAGGCGTTGCTTCATCCGCATAATTTTAGCGAGCGATACCGGATACGAGGGCCCGCAAAGCTTCTCTAAAGTATCGAGAATCGAGTCCAACTTGCGCTGGGCCCCATGCAGCTTCGGTAACAATTTCTGCATCACCGCCGCATCCATAGCCGCATCAAAATCCCACTCGTCTCCCGAAAGCTGTTGATGAAAATACACAAAACGACAAATCTCATGCGCAGAGCGATAGCCAAATTCCGCCCCCGCCTTTTGTAATTCAGGAAAGAATTTCATCAACACCTCCGACACCTGTGTACGCAGGGCATCGTCCAGGCGAACCTCCGCCCCCGCCGCAGCCACAAACGCTTTGCCATATCCCGCACCCTGCCCCGCAATCGCATCCAAATCCGGCTTCACTGGGTTCGCCAGGAACGACCCCATCTCATCTTCATCCACCCGGAACTCAATCACGTTCGCCCGGTCCAGCACCTTGGGACTAAACATATAGGTCGTCTCATCCACATTCACCGTCCCGATCACAAACAGATTTTTCGGAATTTTAATCTCTGACGGTACTCCATCCCAAAGCTCGCCCTTGCCTGCATGCAACTGCATCGCCTCCCCCGACTCCATGGCTGAAAGAAAATCCGCAAAGTAGCGCTCCACATGCGATAAGTTCATCTCATCCAAAATCAGAAAATAGGGATGCTCTGGATCCGCCTGCGCCGCCTGAATCAAATCCAAAGCCCCATTGTCCGGCTTGCGATAACGCTTCGGACTCAAAGCATCCGGATATCCCAACAGATTTTCATTACTCGTCCAGTCGGCACCGACAGCCACCAATTGAACCTGGTTATCACTTTCATAAATCCAAGTTGAAAAAGCCTGTGCCAATTTCGTTTTGCCCGAGCCAGAAAGCCCGGTGAGGATCAAAAAGGGTTTCGTTTGCAAGGCTGCAGGAAGAATTCCAGCTAAGGATTCACAGGTAATAAATCCACTGTCAGAAAGAACCTCATTAAAATCCTCAATCAAGGATGATGAAGGATCAATCGGAGGCGGTAAGTCTTTCTTTTGAGCATTCATGGTTAAGAAATAGAAGGACTGTACATCAATAAAATCTCGTGGTTCCAAAGCACTCAGTTTATTTTTAATTTCCTGAAAATAGTCAAGAACCCGAAAGTATTCCTCGGCAGTTTGATGCCCTTTCGACATCACCTCTGCCCGGCCCAAAAACGTAAAAAACTTTTTAACTAAAGAGGGTTTTATAAAAATAAACGACGACGGATCCGCCAGCATTAGAAGATACGAAGGGAAAAGCCGCGACAGATTAGGCCGGGAATTCATGTCCGTCTTCACATAATCGACAAACTGATCGAGTTCATCTTGAATCGGTAAGCCTTTCCTCGCCTTCGACAACAACTGGTGGCAATGCTCCTTGAAGTGATCGCACTGTTCAGGTGACGCAGAGATATGATTTTTGATGACATCAATCGCACGCCAGTCAACAAGGTTTGTCTTTCTGAAAATCTTAACGATTCGGTCTGAAAAATCTGTAGTCGAAAGGTAGGAGTTTTCCTTTTGCAGCCAATCCCCAAAAAATTCATCAAACAGGACTACGGCATCACGCTTATACTGATCCTCTTTTTCTTTGTAGACATCTCCAGCATTGGAGAATGTTTGAAAACCCGGATTTTCATGCTTAAATATTTCGATCAAGGCATCGATCTTTTCATCCTTAAACCGAGGGTGTATAGCAACCAAGTTAGACTCTGGTTCTTTTATCGTGTCTTTTTCTACCATATTACCTTCATTCTCTAAGCTTCTGAGGTTATCCCAATTCGAAGCTACATCATGATAAATTTTCAGAAGCTGATCTAAATCAGAACACAATTGATCATTTGAGGGTAATTGTTCTGTTTCATAGAATTTAAAACCGATATTTGGCGCTTCATAGGATTTTCCGAGATTTGTACGTGCTCTTAAATCAGTTTCATCCGGAACCCAGCCAGATAATGCAGGAATCTGATCACGAATTTTTTTCGCTCGTATTTTCAGTTTCGTTCTGGATTCTTTTAAACCATACTCATTTTTAGGATCGGTGGTACCCTGCCCCAGCGTAAGGTATACACCACTTGCATCCGACCGAAACAAGTAAACGGGGTATACGCCATGCGTTGTAGAATTCGTGATTGTCGGATGCATAATTGCCAACCATGGCACATCCGCCCAGTTCCCTTGCCCCGGACTCCCTTTAAGAATCATATTGTCATCACATAAGTCTTCAATAACTGCAGGGAAATCTGATCTTATAAATTCTGCCAATTTATGACCGGCAAATGGTTCGCTCTTTGCAGACAACCAATTAGTTAAGATATGATGTAGGGATTCCTGTAAATTCATAAAAGATTTCTGTCAGGTTAGTGGCTTATTGCAAGGACGATATAGTAAACTGAGTCAACCGCATAATTTTTCCAATTGGAAAATATTTCATCCAACCAACAAACTTCGGTGTTTTTCCAAAAACTCTTGTTTAGGTAAGTGTTTTGCCGGCAATTGAATCATCTGCCCCTCCCGCTTCTCAAACAATTCTCGAGCATGGTCGTTTTGATAGTGTTCGCGGATTTTATTTGAAATGACAATCCGGTAATTTTCATCAAGTGTGATAAGGTGTTGATCGAAGGCTTTGTCATAGGTGGCTGAAAGACAGAGGCCATTGCGGGGATCCATGCGGGTCTTAGCGTTGTCAGCCCAGGGGATGATGTGGCTGGCGATGCAGAGTTCAGGGACATCGAGTCCGGTGATGCAGCAGCGGTTTTGATAACTTTCGAGGATCATTTTGCGGAATCCACCTTGGTTGATGCGCACTTTGGTTTCTCGTATCGCTTCTTTTCCTTCCATTTCCTGAGTCAGAAAATCAGGCAATTCAGGCTCTTGGTTCAATAATGCAGCAAGTTCGTCAGGGTCGCCTGCATGATGATGAAAAAGATCGAGTAAGCTTTGCTGATACTGGATTTCCAACAAAAAATGTCGATAATGCCCCAGCGCAGCTTTGATGAACCCTTTTTTCAAATAACTTTTCTGTCCTTCTAAACACCAGCGACTGGCATCCTGTAATTTTTGCTCCTCCCGCACTTTTAGCAGCAGTTCATGGATACGAGCAATAGAATCCACATGCCAAATATCGGCACAATCAGCAAAACCAGCCTCTTTCTCTGCAATCATCCGCGGTAGCAGATCCATGCCCCGCAAATATGAAGCGATGGTACCCGTATCACTACGGGTATTTCGATGCAGATAGGCTTTAAATCCCTCTCGGGTTGTTGGTGGATTAATATTCATTTTAATATCAGTCGTTACAGGCGTTGTATATCTCCCCAGTAATATTTCTTCAGGTCGATGGAGATAATTTTCACTCCATTTACTTTTACTCTTTCAATGCAATTGTGTCTTCGTTGACCTGCAACTTAGTAGTCAGCGCATCCACTGAAAGAGATAAATACGATTTGGCTTTTTTGCTGAGCTGCTTCAATCCAAATAATTTTAGTGTTTCACGCATCAATGATTCAATAGGCATCGAACCATAATCCTGCAGTAGCGACAGTATAGCATTTCGGATTTCAGGCCGTGGTATGTTTTCCAGCGTTCGGAAACTGTTTTCTTTATTTTCATCAGCAACCCTGAAAACTTGGTATGCGGATGGGTTACACTCATTCGGCCAATACACCTGTTGATCTCCTTCGGGTTCGGTTGTCTTTTTGAGATCCATCACCTCAAAAACCCTTTCTCTGATTCGCGCGCCCACTCGGCCGAACTCCCATTCCTCCGCCACTCTGCTAAGCAAAAGACTCTCACAGATTGGGCCTTCACGTTCCACAATGCGAATTAATTGATCACGCAGAAGCTGTGTGTGTTGAGGCGCATAAAACTGTTCTTGATTTTTTTGTAAAACAGGCTCTCCACCCGGATAAACCTTCCTATCGATTTCTGCTTTCGAAGAATCAACATTCATTGCGGTTTGAATAGTTTTCTGTAAACTTGGTTTTTGAGGCGCAACTTTTTCCTGTTGTTCGATGGGTAGTTCTTCCGGTGCGTTTACCTTTGAAAGTTCAATTGCGTGTTCGACACGTTCCAAAAGCCGTGCTTCCGCTTCCGCCCGGTTGTTCCACCAGTCGGTTGACCATACCCTCTCAATTTTCCAGCCCAAACCTTCTAATACCAATTGTCGTAGACGGTCCCGGTCCCGAGCTGTGGACGAACTGTGATAAGTCGCACCGTCACATTCGATACCAACCAGATACTTCCCAGGTTCATCAGGGTCCACAATTGCCAGATCGATACGGTAGCCTGAGCAGCCCACCTGAGTATGTAGTTTATACCCTTTAGATTCTAAAAACCGGCACACCTTCTCTTCAAACAATGAATCAAAATCTTCACTTGAAGCATTTATCACCTGTTCTCCAAGTGCTTTTGGACCACGTTGCGCGTATTCCATGTATGCTTTCAGTTGGGCAACGCCAACGGAACGGGTACGGCTGAGATCAATTTGTTCCGGTCGCAAAGTGGAAATAAGTACGACTTCTCTTTTCGCCCGCGTGACCGCCACATTGAGTCGTCGTTCTCCCCCATCCCTATTCAGAGGACCAAAGTTCATAGAGGGCTTTCCCGAAGCATCCGGGCCATAACCAATAGAAAAAATAATTACATCACGTTCGTCCCCTTGGACATTTTCCAAGTTTTTCACAAAAATAGGGTCTTCTACAGCATCATCATCAAAATATGCTTCAACGGTAGGATCTTTCATCCGCAAATCATCCAACAAATTTTCAATTAATACCTGTTGGGCCTGACTGAAAGTTACCACGCCAATAGAATGGGAATTGGTTTTAGGGTCATGCAGACGGTTTTGAATTTCCTGCACCACTCTTTCACCTTCTGCACGGTTCGTTCTTGTTCTACCTTTATCATAGTGACCTTCCGGAACATGAACCCAGCGTACCCCGGTGCTTACATTATCGGGAGAAGGGAAAGTAAATAGTCGGTTTTCGTAATAGTGATGGTTTGAAAACGCAATTAGTGTTTCGTTCTGACTCCGGTAGTGCCAGTTCAAGTGATAGCAGGGAAGCCCTGCCCCCATACATTCGTCAAGAATGCTTTCCTGATCCTCTACTAAATCGTAATCATCCAATGAATCTTCATCACTGTCAGCTCTACCAAAAAAACTGGTTGGAGGAAGTTGTTTGGGATCTCCTGCAACAATCACTTGTTTCCCTCTGGCAATCACGCCCACCGCATCCCAAACCGGTATTTGTGACGCTTCATCAAATACCACAAGATCAAAATTTGTGCTTTCAGCATCCAGATATTGCGCTACTGATAAAGGACTCATAAGGAGACAAGGTTTCATTTTCGGAAGTAATGTAGGAATTTCTGATAATAACTTCCGAACCGGTTTATGTCTCCGTTTTCGTACTCGTTCCCGCTGCAGTAAGCCCATTTCACTACCAGGAACAGCATCGCCGAGTCTCCCTTTTGGTAATACAGATGCCAATCTTGCTCGAGCCGCCTGTGCAGTGAGATTGATATAAGGGGATGTCCCGTTTCTTGTTAAAATCGGTGGTGGCTTCAGGGTGAAGATATCAGGGTTGTTGTGAGGTTGTCAATTTCAAGGTAAGAGAGGT
>JARHXX010000057.1 GCA_029269125.1 Kiritimatiellaeota bacterium B1221
CGCCGCTGGTTGAGGGGAGCTGTGGGGGTTCGGGTCGAATCAGGACGCCGCTGGTTGAGGGGAGCTGTGGGGGTTCGGGTCGAATCAGGACGCCGATGTTTAGGCGAGGAGGGATGCCGGTTCAGGTGTGTTTCCGGACTTCAGTTCATTATTTCCTATATTTCTGACGACTTATCACATGTGAAGAGAATTGTGCATACGGCGTGGACCTCGCATAGTGAATGTGTAAACAGACATAGAAACGTTGTGTGTCGTGATGTTATGGGGCGCAGTCTCTACAATTAAGAAAAGGGTATTAGGAAAATATATATGAGAAAATCACATTGGAATTTAAGTATTATACTTTTGGCGTTGGCCGGGATTTTGGGCATGACGGGTTGTCAGCCGCAGAGTCCGGTTGAAACTCCCGTTCCGGGCACTGCGGAGGCGTTATCCGAAGAGGCCCCGGCAGCAGTTCAGGTCGAAGCACCTGCGAAACCGATAAAGCTGCTGGCAGAGTTGGATGCTGACGGGAACGGACTTTACGATCCGCTGGAACGGAAACAAATGCTGGACGTGTTTCTTCAGGAGACCCCTGAATTGCAACAGGCCATCAATCGGGGAGCCTTGCCGGTGGCGGCGGCAGCCAATGAAAACTATCTCGACTTTGAGGATTACGGCAATGGAAAAGCTGCCGAAGCGGCGAAGGCTGCGACCTATCCGCATCAGGAATTTGATGTGAACGGGGATGGAAAAGTAACCATTGAAGAGCAGGCCCGGGACTGGCAGGCTTTATCGATTTTAGTTCCGCGCCGGATTGTGGACAGTGAAAACAAAATTCCCTGGGGCATCGATATTTTCCCCGAGTGGATTGCCACGGCTTATTTTCAGGAAGATCTGGAGGAAGGCGAAGTGGTGCAGCATTTGGCCCGTGGATACATTAAACATCACGGCAATCAAATCAGCCCCTCCTATCGGCCCACTCAAAAAGACGGTGCCGTTGCCTTTGCCGCAAATTCAGGTCAGCGCCTGGAGGTCAAAGGACTGCGTGACGCCCGTTGGGACTATCGGTGGTGCCTGCTGACCTTTCGGATCGATGCCGAATCCGGAAATGGAAACAGCACCACTTTGCTGGAGTTGAACAAAGGCAATAACGGACCCGGTAAATCCTCTCCCAAAATTTGGTACGATAAAGCCACCGGCCTGAATATTCAGTATGTGGGGGCGACCGACACCGGGCTTGATAAACGCATCATGACCACTGATCAGCTGATTACAGACGGGGAGGGTTGGAATGTTTTGGTCTGTGGAACACGTTACGGTCAGATGTATGCATCGGTGAACGGCGTGCCCCTGACCACCCGGACCCCGCAGCCTGCGCGTTTTGCTTCGCCCGAAGTGCGCGATACCAAAACGTTCATTGGCAGTGAAGACCGTGATAATATGGCCTGGGCCTATGATGCCTTGGTCTTTGGTCAAACCGAACCTTCGGAAGCCATGGTGCGGAAGCTCACGGGTTGGGCGGCCCATCGTTTGGGTTTTGCCTCCCGTTTGCCGGCGGATCATCCCTATGTGGCCCAGCGCCCGGTTTTGGATGCGGAAGATTTTCCGGACCGGTTTGTGCACAACGATCCTAAATGGAATGCCTGGGGGGAATCTCTCAAAAACCATGAGAAGAACCGTGCGAATCAGGGCGGTCCCCGTCTGGAACCCGAAGGATTTGAGCGGGTGTTCTACGATGATTTCCGTGCCAAACGGCTGGGCGTCAGTACCGCGGGAACCGGAGATCTGTGGGTCGGCCCCGGATTTAATGTGGCGGTGGGTGCCAAAGCGCGGCTTGCCATTCCCGGAAAAGGGGTGGATGTTTATGAACACGATGCGGAAAAGCAGCACCAGACTTTGTCTTTGATTAAACAGGGTAAAAACTGGTGGGCCAGTGCATTGTATACGGTCAACGATCAGGGACAGGGTTATGCCTGGACGGGTCCCAAGGTATTCCGGATCCGTTTCCGGTTTGACAAGTTGGACCCCAAAAAGACCCCGCCGGGACTGTTCCCCGCTTTCTGGTCTTATGGAACCGAAAATCTGTGGTGGCGCACGGCCAACCGTATCGAACTGGACTGGTTCGAGTTCGATGGAAAAAATGGGTATTGGCTGAACGGACTCTCCAGCCATTATCACTATCCCTACAGCAGAGGGGAAGGCAACATTTTCGCCAAAAACACCAAGAGCCACAAGCGCTTTAAGATGTATGGCGGGGAGTTGAAAACCTCGAAAACCAAGATGCCTATGGACATCTACGCCTGGGATGGCGAGTTCCGCACCTGGGAATTCGTGATCGATCAGGACATGACCTACGTCAATGTGTTACTCCCGGACGGAAACGGTGGGGAAAAATGGGTGGAAGTGGTACGCGCAGGTACCCCCGATGTGTATCTGGAAGAAGTCGATCTGCAGTTGGACTATGCCCTGAAAACCTTCGATGGCATGGACGGTATTGACCGGCTTGATTTTGACATCGACTGGATCGAAGTGTTGCAGAAAACAGAAGAAATCGAAAAGGTTCCGGCCGTGTTTACGGCAAGGCCTGAATTGTCGGGCGAGCTTAAAGCGGGCAGCACCATTACTTGTGATCCCCACCTCGTCGATGGTATCAGCGATGTGCGGTACTTCTGGTATGCGGATGGGTATCCGTTGACCTACGGGCCGGACAATTCCTACACCCTCAGCGAAGCGGATCTCGGCAAAGAAATTCGCTGCCGGGTCAAAGCGGTGGGTGCTCTTGATCGCCCGGAAGCCTGGAGCACGATCCTTAAATAAAAGCGGAGACGCTGTACGAAAATCCCCAAATGATTCGTCATTTGGGGATTTTTTTTCGTCTGTATTACAGATGCTCGCTGAAGTTTTCCGCTATAGGCGGTGATGCCACGAGGAGCCTGTATGTGGGCGCATCAACTGAATAGATGACCCTGAACGGGGAACCGGGAAATTTCCCTTCTCATTTTACGGAATAACAAGCGGGGTCCCAACAGGGGCAACCGCATTTGAAATTCATGGGGCTGAGGGTCAAAAAAGGGCCTTTTAATATATACCCCGAGGGGTTAATCTTGACATTCACACCTGTTGTTGACATAGTCAAAACCCTTCAAATGTAATCGATTCACACTGTACCCTGATAAAATGAAAATTTTTAAAACTCTCCTTGTTCTTCTCACCGCAGCCGCATCCGCCCATGCGGCCATTGTGGTGACAGGAACCGATTTTTTTGTGGATGCGAATGATCATATCGCCGATGCGGACGACCGAACTATTTCTGGTTTCACTGTGGCTGCGGGAGAGAAGCTTGTGGTGACCACGACCTCGGAAAATGCAGATATTTCAGGCATCACCTTTAATGGAATCTCCCTCACCCAAGTTTATAACACGGTGAACAGTATTCAACGGGTGGCGACTTATTACTTGGATGTTGCGTCCACAACCACGGCCAATATCGTGGCTGATGTTGATGGCAATATGCATTTTGGCTTTGCGGCCTATGCAATTTCCGGAGCCGCGGCGGGTGGGCCAGCTGATTTTTCATCGTCTGCATCCCGTCTTGCGGGTGATGTTGAAACCGAGAGTGGTTCTTTGATCATAGGTTCTTTTACGAAAAATGCATTTGATTCAATCACACTAAACACGGCAGCGGCGAATGTTTACAAAGTGAACAGTATCGGAGCCGGCGGAACCTCAGGTATGGCTGCTTACTATTTTTCAACGACAGTCAGTACGGATGATTTCGGCTTTAACAATAGTAACGCCCGACCTGCCGCCGGAGCCGTGGTGTTTAACGTCATCCCCGAACCCTCCAGCATTGCGCTGCTCGGACTGGCTGGAGTCGCATTGGTGCTGGTCAGCCGCCGTCGAGATTAAGCGCGGTCAGGCGAAGCATTATTTTATACCCGCAGGTTATCTGACTTGCGGGTATTTTTGTCGGCAGTGCGAAGTCTCAAGGCCGTGGTAAGCAGTGGACAAAGGTTGCGGGCGGATTCAGAAGTCGGGGCCTCAGGTAGAGGGTTGCCCCGTTGGGGCTGAATGCGGGGGGAGGATTGACATGGGGATGGGGATCGAATTCAGCGGGTTGGGTGAGGGGCAGGGGATGAGATGCCTGATATGATGGCGATGCCGGGGTCGATTTGAATTCTTTTATCCTCGTTGGCTGAATTTACCATATAGTTGCAGTGATTTCCCATGTGATAAAATTTGCGATTCTTTGTGGGGAGACCATGATAATTAAAGTGAACGGAAGTCGTTCTTGTCGGACATTTCGTTCCGAGACGCAAAATATATACAGAGACACGTAGGAGAATTGAATATGAAGAACACACAATGGACAAAGCTATTTTTTATCGGACTCTGTGCCGGATTTGCCGCCCAGATTCAGGCGGAGCGTATTGTCGAACGGGAAATCCCGCAAATGATGACAGCCCCGACGATTGATGGGGATCTTGCGGAATGGAAAGACCTTGCCTCCTTCAAATTAATGCCACCGAGCTGGAAACACAAATATGATCACAGTGCTCAGGTGTGGATGGCATGGGATGCCAGGAATTTTTACTTTGCGGTAAAAGTATATGATCAAAAACTTATCAATGCGAATGATCCTGCAAAGGGATTGTACATGGGGGACCAGGTTCGATTACGCTTGAGTGCCCAACCTGAAAATCAGGATGTGAATTTTGGGCCTGCGGACCGGGAAATTTTTGTGGCGCCGGTTTCTGCTGATGGTTCAGCCGCCTGTACGTATAAGGTGGGAGGAGAGGATCTCAAAGTCGTCGCTGCTGAAGGTGGAGAAATCACTTGGGCGGCGACGAATTTTGATCGTGGGTATATTGTGGAATATAAAATTCCGGCAGCAGCCCTTGGTGTCGAAGAATTGAAAAAAGGTGAGGATGCCATCTCTTACAATCTGGCGATTTATGACCGGGACAAGGATTCTGCTGATGAGTGGAAACAAACCCACATTCGGATCTCCAGTTCCAGCGTGAAAAAGCAGCCGCGTGAATGGCCGCTGGTGAGATTGTCTGAAAAAGTCATGATCCTGGAGGATTAATCTTTTTGAAAGATTTTGTGCGTTGCACAAAATGATCATCCTTAAAAACCCTTCGGACACCCGGAGGGTTTTTTATTTGGGGGACTTGTACAGTGTAAATCAATATCTGTGCCCGGGTTCAGCGGTGGGAAGCCCCTTTAAATTTAGCGGGAAAATCTCAATCCTTGAGAGGTCCTGTGGGTTCTTCGAGTCCGCTGTTATGTTGTTCGCGATATTCGCTGGGAGACATGCCGGTGGCCCGTTTGAACTGGGCAGAGAAATAGAGGGGGTCACGATAGCCCAAATTGTATGAAATTTCTTTGACCGACAGGTTGGCATTGCAGAGCAGGTTTTGAGAAAACCGGATTTTCCGGCGCAGATAATATGCAATGGGGCTGCAGCCCATGTGTTCATTAAAGATGCGTCGCAGAGAGGATTCACTTTGTCCGCATTGCCGAACCAGTTCCTCAAGCTTTAAGGAGGAGTGCAGACGCTCTTCGATCATGGCCATGGCTTCGCGCAGGGCTTCGGGCTGATCGGCATGTTCATGCTCTTCCGAGAGACTGATTAACAGTTCGTAGGCGGCCGCATTGATGGCACTGCTGTCCCGTTCAGGTGCGCAGAGGGCCGCGCAAATATCCTCCATTTTTTTAAGGATCATGGCCGGCCGGGGGAGCTGCATATGATGGGTGTTGCTGAGCCCCAGTCTGGTGAGGATTTCTCCCAAAAGTGAGCCGGAAAGGGCCACCACTACTTTTTCCGTTTCTCCGGGGGGGATCGTGCCCCATTCCGTTTCGCACAAAGGCTGTGCAATCATGATCTCATTTTCATTGATGATAAAGCTGTGCCCATCCTGTCGAAAGGCTGCTTGTCCCCGGACTAAGAATTCGATGGCCAAGAGGTTTCTTTCGTGGGTGGCGCGATAAACGCCGGGGATGGAAATATCGCGCCCTGCAAAGAGCACATGCAGCGGGAGGCGGCGGTTGGCATCATGATTTTCAACGTGAATAAAATCGTGTTTGGGGTAGCCGTTGATGTTCCGCCCGCTGGTGATTCCTCCGAAGTAATCTCCAAAACGCTGGGTTTGAAGGGGAGGCGTCAGCAATTCGTCAAGGTCGATCATTACCATAAACTAACATAAGCTGAAAAAGGATCAAGCTTATGCATGCCCCCCTTGGATGCTGAGGTCCTGTACGGCCCCATGCCCTCCTGAAGCTGGTGAAGATCAACGGGGAGGGGCCGATTCATCGGCTTATTCGCTTGGTTGCTGATTGATATAATAGCGGCTTTTGCTTCGGTTGATATATTCATCGGGCGGTTCGTTTCCTACCGTCACCCATGCGACGTGTCCGTCTGCATACCCTAAATTTCCGCCCGAGCTGGCGATGGTTTTTCCGGGATGGTTCCACTCTTTTTCAGGAGAGGCTGAGAAATCGGAGGGGATGGATTTTCCCAGCATCATGATATCCGCGATCAGCGTGGAGCTTGAGGCGTTGGGTATATCTGACAGGTTCTGGTAGCCTCCCCGTTTATTTCCGGTGTGGTCTCTGGCTTCATTGTTCCAGGCACTCATCCCTCCAAAATAATTATACGAAGTGTTTCTGCGCCAGTCCCCGGGATTTTTTTCAGGGAAATAGGGGGCACCTCTTCCGCCTTCTGAAAGGGGGCGGATTCGCAAATCACTCGGGCAATAGTAGGTGCGTTTGTCTCCAATATAGTTTTCGTAAAACGTACTGTAATCTTCTGTGGCCCATTCTCCCGCCCAGGGCCAGGCGTTGCTGTCCGGGCGGTATTTGGGGAAATATCCATTGTGATCCATCGCATATACCAACAATCCCTGGGCGAGGCCATGCAGATTGCTTGCACAGGCGGTGCGGCGGGATTTCTCCAGCGCTTTACCGGTGGCTGCGGAGATCATGGTAATGAGAAGCGCGATAATCGCAATGACCACCAGCATTTCAATTAAGGTAAATCCACTTTGGTTCACTGAAGGTTTTCGATAAGTATTCATCTAATGAGTATAGTGAAGACCTGGGAGCGCTGTCTATATTACATCCATGCATCTATATGTGATATTCCGTCGAGGGTGAAAGGGGGGCGTGTAACATTTTCACATGGTTTTGAAACGAATCTACATATAGAACGGCTTGTGATCCTGCAGGTGGAGGGATATTTATCGGCGCATGATGCATACACGAATAAACATTGCCGAAAATAAGGTTTGGGGTAACAATCAACTGATTTGTTTTTCAGGAGTAAACGGTCATACCCCCTGGCGGGATGGTTTGGTCGCGATGCAAACAATGGAGGGTGCGCCGGGTGTGCGCGTGTCTCTTCCTGAAGAATTTGAAATAACATTCCCCGCCGGGGCGGTTCGGAATATTCGTTTTGCCGGCGATGCTTTTTCACTGGAGATTGACGGTCAAACGATAAGGGGGGTGTTTCCGGATGCATATCATTTGTTGCTGGAGGGCGGGGTTTCGTCTGGTGACTGCGGATCAAAACTGAAAACCGAACAGCGGGCGGGCCGACTGCTCGTGGGGGTGTCCGCACATTTTGATTCCGCTTTGTTGGATACGGTAGATCTCTCCGCTTTGTTGGAGGAGCGCATGGCCGCACTTGATGCGTTGCCTGCACCGCAGGGGTTGGATCCGGAAGGGGGGGCGGCCTATCGCAAGGCGCTGATGATTATGCGGAGTCAGGTTTACAGTCCGGAAGGCTGTATTCAACACCGCTGGACCACCCCGGAGCGGTGGCCGCATCAGGATATGTGGTTATGGGATTCGGTTTTTCATGCGCTGGGTTGGCGTCATATTGATCCCTCCATGGCGCGTGATGCCATTTCGGCCGTGTTTGATTGTCAGCGCGAAGACGGATTTATTCCACACCGTATGACCCCCATGGGTGAAGCGTCTGAATTTACCCAGCCGCCCTTATTGGCATATGCGGTCTGGAGTCTGCATGAAAAAAATCCCTCTCCGGAGTGGGTTCGCGGCCTGTATCCCAAATTAAAAGCCTACTTAAAATGGGATATGGAAAACCGTGACCAGGACGGGGACGGATTGTTGGAGTGGCATATTGAAGAGCTTGAGGATTGCCGGAGCGGAGAAAGTGGCGCAGATAATTCTCCCCGCTTTGACCCTGCCAAACCTTTTGATGCGGTGGATTTTAATGCATTTCTTGCCAACGATCTTGCCTGTTTGTCCCGGTTGGCATCGATTGCGGGATTTGAGGAGGAAGCCCGGCAATGGCATGAGCATGCAGAGGGGTATCATGCACGCATCAACCGGATACTTTGGGATGAGGAAGCGGGCTTCTACTTCGACTATGATCCTGAACAGGGACAGTTTCACCGCGTTTGGTCCTCCTCGGGTTTTATGCCTTTGTTTAGTGGCACGGCCTCCAGGGAACAGGCGGCCCGCATGGTGCAACATCTAAATGATGGCGGGGTTTTTGACACGGAGTTGCCGTTGGCTTCGGTTGCACCTTCGGACCGGACGTATGTGAAAGATATGTGGCGTGGACCCAGTTGGCTCAACCACAGTTGGATGGCTGCCGAAGGACTGTCCAGATACGGATATGAGAAAGAAGCCCAACGGATTCGTACGCGGTGGATGGAAGTCATCGAACGGGAACATGACAGCTACGGAACCTTATTTGAATATTATGACTGTGAAGACGAGGAGGCTCCCGTGGGGTTGTTAAGAAAAGGAAAAAACCTTCGTTACTTTCCGCATCAACCCATTCATTACTACGGGTGGACCGCGACCTTGTACGTGGATCTGTGTAATCGATTCCGCGAGTTATAATTTTGAAAACGCAAGCGGCGACTCTTCGTTTGAGGTATACCATGCAATCCTGTTTTAAAAATTTTGTATTTTTTGTACTAAGTTCTTTCAGCCTGTTACAGGCAGATGATTTTTTTCTTGCCGGCCGCACCGATAAAGATGTGGCCATCTACGAACCGGGGGAGGCCATCACGTTTCAGATGCAAGTGCTGGAAGACGGTCAGCCGGTGGCGGGCAAAAAGATCTCCTGGAGCTTAAGCTTCGATGGTGGAAAAAACAAAGTGGGAGAAGAGATCGCGGGGGAAGACGGATTGACCCTGGTGACCGAAATGGATGCGCCGGGTTTCGTCCGCCTGGAGGCAAAAGCTTTTGACGAAGAGGGCAATCCCCTGCAGGGGACGATTAATGAATGGGGACGTGAGAAACAGGGTGCGGTACACTTTGAGGGCGGCGCCTGTGTGCAGCCTGAAAAATTACGGCCGGTGGAGGAGCCGGAAGATTTTGATGCGTTCTGGCAGGGAATGAAAGACAAGCTGGCTGCGGTACCGATGGTGGTGGAACGTAAAGAACTTCCCAGTCCTGATCCGAACGTGAAGTTGTATGCCATCAGTATTCCTGCGGCAACCCGGATGCCTCTGACGGGATATCTGTCTGTACCCATTGCAGAAGCCGGCACATTAAAAGCGAAATGTTCCTTTCATGGCTACGGGTTCAACGAACACAAAGCGCCAAACAAAGTGGATGCAAATCAAATCGTATTTAACGTGAATGCGCACGGTATGTCTTTGGGAGAAGATCCGGAGTACTATGCAAAATTGAAAAAAGAAAATGCCGGATATGGGTTTCGGGTGGAAGAAAATGTGAATCCGGAAACCGCATATTTTCATGACATGTCTTTGCGGGTCATGCGGGCATTTGAATTTGTGAAGAGCTTGCCGGAATGGAACGGGAAAGATCTGGAAAGTCATGGCGGGAGTCAGGGGGGCCTGCAGGGCTTGTGGGGCGCGGGATTGGATCCGGATGTAAGTACCACTCAGAACTGGTCACCTTGGTGTTGCGATCTGGCCGGGATCACGGTGGGACGTTTAAAGGGATGGCGGCCGAAATATACAGAGGCTCTGGCGTATTACGATCCGGTGTTTCATGTGCGCCGCACCCGGGCTGAAGTCAATCTCATTGCCAACTACGGGGATTACACCTGTCCCCCTTCAAGTGTCTGGATGGTGTACAATGAAGTCCCGCACAAGCAGAAATCCATGGAAGTGCGGCAGGGCTGTTCACACAGTTATACCATGAAGCCTTATCTGTCGTTCACGATTACGCCGGAAGGGATTTCGGATGTGGGCCTGAAAAATAAATAAACCTTCCGCAACGGGTGGGGGGCGCCACTCCGATCGCGTGGATACGTTGTGTATTCATCCCCGGGGGCGGTGCCGGCGGTTGAGCTGACAGAACCCCTTTGGAGGTTTTATTTCTTTTCCAGGAATCGGGCGGAAAACAAAACCAGAATCAGGGCAGGCAAAATCGCGGCCAGGATGCCGGTGACATTTTCAACCCAGGCCTGGGGAGGGTTCCCCGCATCCGTCAGCCGGTCGATGACCCAACTGTGCAGCCAAATTGCCGGAATAATGAAAATGATGCCAATCAGGAGATTGGCGAAAAAGAGATTTCCGCGATGAGGGCGTTTGTTTTCGTTGTTCATGGGGATACGTTTTCCGAAGTTTTCGGCCAGACCCTGATATACTATCGCAAATCCCCACGGGTGTCCATTCAGCATTCCGATTGATTGATATCTTTTCTATAGGCTGAGCGCAGGGCGGATTTCGGGGTTTTATGGTTTTTGGGCGGGTGGCGGATCGATATGATATTTAAATTCTGTGATCAGTCTTTGATCGTCCCAATAGTTTTTAAGTAACCACGAAGGGGCCTCTGAAAGTTGCTGGGCTGTATCGGGAACCCAACCAATGCGAATCGCGACCGCGTCGCGGTTTTTGGAGAGTGCGTACATGGAGGCCATGGCTTCAATCGCCTGTTTGGAATAACCATACGCATTCATCTTCAGATGCCGGGCTTTGGGCCGTGCCCAATCGGATGATGCCATAACCAGTTTCGGCACCCCGGCAGAAGTGCAGGCCTTAAGTAATTTTGCGGTGTTTGCAATGGATTCAAGATGAATACAGGCTGCGGCATCAGGGTCCGCGGATGTTGCGAGGTGGATCACGACATCCGCGGTGCCGAGCAGCTCAAGAAAATTGGAGTCATTCCCGTCAAGATCCGCAAGGTCCAATTGGAGATCCGCATGCGGCAATTTATCCACACAGATGGCCAGGGGCCATGCCTTGTGGAGTTTCAACCCAATCGTTCCGCATCCGCCTATGAGTATAATTTTTGGGGATTTCATGGAGATTTGTCTGATATATTATGTGCGCCTTCTCGGGAAGGATTTTTCGCACGCTTTCAGGCGGTCACCGGGATTGGGCGCTGAGGGTGTGTTGTCCGGCGCGCAGGGGGGGATCTTCAGTCAGTTTCCAGTTGGGGCCGAGGTCCAGTTCGGCGCTTACGCCCTCGGGGATGGTGAGGGAAAGTTCGAGTTCGCCGTCTTTGATTTCCCAGCGGATGGCGGCCGGTCCATGCGGGGTTTCCAGTGAGGCTTCCGCGTGGGTGAGGGTGCCGCCGGGGCGGGGAGAGAAACAAATCGATTTGTAGCCGGGCGCGGTGGGCCGTAGCCCGGCGACAGTTTCAATCATCCAGGCGCTGACTGCGCCGTAAGCGTAGTGGTTAAAGGAGTTCATGCCGGGATCCTGAAAGCCGCCTTTTTCGGTCCATCCGTCCCAGCGTTCCCAAATGGTGGTGGCACCGTTTTTGATGGGGAAGATCCAGGAGGGATAGTCTTCGCATTCGAGAACCTGATAGGCCAAGTCGATTTCACCCGCCTTTTCCAGGGCGGGAAGCAGGTGAACGGTTCCCAAGAATCCGGTGTTGAGCTGGTTGCCGTTGTCCCGCACAAGTTTGGCGAGATATTTTCCGGTGGCCAGGGCCTGGTCGGGTTCGAGCAGATCAAACTGCAGCGCGAGCACGCTGGCGGTCTGGGTGTCCACCACCGGAACGCCTTCCGAAGTAAGGAACGTTTTTTGGAAAGCATTCCGAATGTCGGAAGCGAGGGCGGTCCAGGGTTTTGCGCCTTCCGGGTCGTCGAGGATTTCATGGAATTCGGCCATGAGTTTGGCGTTGTTGTAATAGAAGGCGGTGCCGATGAGATCGGTGGGAGTGCGGCCATACACATTATCCTTCCCGCCGTCTTTGGCCAGCCAGTCTCCGAATCCGCCCCATTCGTCGACATCTTTGTGTCCGCGGATGTGGTCCTTCACTTTGTTTTCGGCCAGATAATGCATGTAGAGGGTGCAGCTTTCGAGTTGCTCACGGATTACGGCTTTGTCGCCGTAGCTCCGGTAAATTTCCCTGGTGCAGATGAAGGCGGCATCGGCCCAGCCGGAGTTTCCGTCGGCGGGAAGGCCAAAGGCTTGAATACTGGGCGCGATGGGAGGAATACTGCCGTCTGCAAATTGGGAGTCCCGCAGATCCTGAAGCCATTTGCGGAAGAAGGCATGTACGTCCATTATCAGCGAGGCGGTGCGGACAAAGACCTGGGCATCACCGGTCCAGCCCAGGCGTTCATCACGCTGCGGGCAGTCGGTGGGGATATCGAGAAAGTTCCCTTTTTGTCCCCAGAGGGTGTTTTTGTACAATTGGTTCAGCAGGGGATGGGAGCAGTCAAAATGTCCGGTGCGTGCCATTTCCGAATGCAGTACGATGCCCTCTATTTCCATCACCTGCCCGGCAGGATGGGGATGTCCCCAGGAGGCTTCGACATAACGGAAGCCGTGAAAAGTGAATTTAGGTTCCCACTCGATTTCTTGGTCGCCGGCGAAGGTGTAATAATCTTCGGCGGTGGCGCTCCGCAGGTTTTCCCGGTAGAGCTGGTTGTCGGGCGTGAGAATTTCCGCAAAGCGCAGGCGCAGGGTGGAGCCTTTGGAGGCTTTGGCTTTGATTTTGACCCGTCCGCTGATGTTTTGTCCCAGATCATAAATCCGGGGGCCTCTCTCCGGCTGGTCCGGGATGGGGATGGCGGGCAGGCGTTCCTGGCGTTTGACGGTGGGTCCGTACCAGGGCACAATGTTGATGTTTTCCAGCGCGACGGTTTGCACGGGGAACCAGGAGGAATCGTCAAAATTTGCCCGGTTCCAGCCTTGGGGATAAAAGCGCATGTCCACTTGTTCGCCCATGAGGTTGTCGGATTCCAAAATGGCGCCCTGACTGCATTTCCAGGAGTTGTCGCTCACGATCTGTTGCGTTTGCCCCTCTGTATCGGTGATTTCGAGAACGAGTTTGAATCGGGGCTGTTCCCCGTAATACATGCGGTCGCTGCTGGCGTTGAAGCCGCAATACCATCCGTCTCCCAACAGGACGGAAAGGACGTTTTCCCCGCTGCGGAGCAGGTGGGTGACATCCATACTGCGGCTGCGGACGCGGACATTGTAGTCGGTCCATCCGGGAAAGAAGACTTCATCGGACACGGAGCTGGCATTGAGTTCGACATCGGCCAAACCAAGGGCTGTGTAATGCAGGACGGCTTGGGAGATGTCCTGATCGAGGATGAAGCTGTGACGTAAATAAGGAACGGGAGCAGATGTGCGGGCGCCCCCGTGCCAAGGGGCCTGGATCCAGGCGGCAGCGGAAAAGTCGGGTGTGGGAAGCTGGGTCATAAACAATGATGGAGTAGATGAGCGGAAACGAAGGTGGATTTTTACGTCATTCTCCGTTTAAGCGTAAAGGGTCAAGATCCTTCTGGTTTAAAGGATCAATTGTTTTATCTTTGGTCTTCGGCGAGAAGCAGCAGTCTTAAGGAAGCGCTTACGCGTTTTCTTTGGCCGGCGGCAGATTTTTGGCGGCCCAGCTGGCTTGCCGGGCCAGGCCCATCATGATTTTGACATCATTTTCGGTGAGGGAACCGCGGGTCATGACCCGCCGGAGTCCCAGCATCATATGATCCCGTTTTTCGTCTTCGCAGAAGTGGATATCCTGCATGGCCTGGTCCCAGCAGTCGAACATGCGTTCCATAAAACGGTGGTCCGCGGGCGGAGTTTTTTCTTCCCCCAGGGAAAAATCATCACTGGCCTGATAGAGTTCGTGGAGCACCACCATTACGGCCTGGGAAAGATTGAGGCTGGAGTAGGCTTGGTGGCTGGGGATACGAAGCAGGTGGGTGGCGAATTTCAATTCCTCAGTGCGCATGCCCTTGTCTTCGGAGCCGAAGACGATGGCCACCGGTTTTTGATGGGCGATTTCCAGCAGTTCGGGGGCGGCCTGACGGGGGGTGGAGGCGTGGTCGCGGTAAAAGCCGTCGACGCCGCTGGTCATGGCCACCGCGCCACAGTCGGCGACCGCTTCTTCCAGGGAGTCGAACTCCTGACGGTTTTTGTAAACGGGGAGGGCTTTGAGGGCCATTTTGCGTAATTCGACCGGATCCATGTCCGGGCTGGGATTGACGAGGACCAGTTGATCCAGTCCGCAATTTTGCATGGCACGGCAAATCGCTCCCATATTTCCTCCAAATAAAGGACGGACGCAGACGACACGGATGTTCTGTTTAAAATTTTGCATGGGAGGTCCATATCACGGACGGGGGGCCGAAGCCAGCTTGGGCGCGTACTTCCGTTTAATATCAAGGGGATGTGCCGTATTTTAATGAACCGCTAATGAAAACGCAACATTCAGAAGGTATCTTCTCCCCCGTGAGTCACAGTACGACCTCACGGGAAATGGTGACTTGCCAGACTTCCCTAAAATAACCCCTGGAGTAATACTCAAATGAATATGAAAAAGAAAATCGCGATTCTTTCCGCAATTGTTGCAAGTGGAACAATGATGACCGCCCAAGCGGGCGGATATAAAATTAAAAGTGAAGACGGAGAAAGCTACCTCAAGATTGGTGGCCGTATTCAGTTGCAATACCACTCTGTCAGCCCGGATGAAGGCGACTCTACGGACGAATTGTTTTTCCGCCGTCTGCGTCCTTACATTGAAGGATCCTTGTACAAAGATTGGAAAGCAAAATTCCAATTCGATATGGGTAAATCCAAAACGGAAATCAAAGACATGTACTTTCAGTACAAAGGATATGATTTCGGTAATGTGACCCTGGGTAACAAAACCTTCCCTTTCTCACGTGAACAGTTGACCTCCTCCAAAAAGCAGGGTGTGGTTGAGCGTACTTTCGTAGGTGACCACAACTATGGTTCTCCTGACCGTCAGGTGGGTATCTATTTGGACGGGGGTTCAGACATGCTGACGTACGGTCTGGGTCTGGCCATGGGTGCAATTGACACCAGTAACTCCAAACTGGACTTCGACACGGTTGCTTCTTTGAACAAAGGGGATGACTGGAACGAAGGTCCGATGTTTGGTGGCCGGGTTGAAATCCATCCGATGGGCGCGATCAAGTTTTCTCAGGGAGCCCTCAGTGGTGAAGAGGAATTCAAAGCTTCTTTCGGTATCGGCGCGTTCTCCTGGTCTAACGACGAAGATGAAATGGCGTTGGACGATGAAGGTGCGGTTGCCAACGACAATGTTGACTCCGTAACCGGTATTGAAATTAGTGGTGCGGTGCGTGTTGCCGGACTTTCTATGGATATTCAGTACAATACCTTTGATTCAGAGACCACCGTTGCAGGAACCAACAGCGGAATTTACAAAGACGGATCCACCACCCTCGAAACTTTTGCGATCGAAGGCGGATACACTGTCGTGCCTGAACTGGTTGAACTGGTCGCTGCGTATTCCTCCATGGATGCGGACGGTTATGATGAAACCTGGACACGTACTGAATTGGGTGTGAACTACTATGTTCACAAGCACGATGTGAAATATCAGTTGACCTACCGGATGAATGCTGACCAGGACGGTGAAGCTGATAACGATGTGGACGAGCTCTTCGTACAGGCTCAGTTCGTATTCTAATCAGATTTCATTCTGAAAAGATAGTACCCGGCCGGATTTCCGGCCGGGTTTTTCTTTTGACAATTACCGGAAAGCCTCCAAAGGAAAAGCTATGAAAATTCCACTCATCATCGCCGCGTTTTATGGATTGACCTCTGTTATTCTGGGTGCCTTTGGCGCGCATGCATTAAAAGACCGGTTTACGGACGGGCAGCTGGTTTCCTGGGAAACGGGGGTGCGGTATCAGATGTTCCATGCGATCGCAATGATCCTGATGGTGCTGCTGGCGGACAAAGGATTCAATGTGAAACCTTCAGTGTGGGCGTTCTGTTTGGGGACGCTGTTGTTCAGCGGGTCGATTTATTTGCTATGCCTCGGGCTGGGGCCCAAGGCGGTATGGGGACCGGTGACCCCGTTGGGAGGCCTGGCGCTGATTATAGGATGGGGCTGGCTCTTGGTGGAAGCCGTAAGAAGTCAATAGGCATAGGTCATTTGACTGTAATCATCAGGGAAATGCGCTCCCCTGATCCCTGACCCCTTCACACGCAGACAATTTCCGCAAACTGCAGAAAACGTCCGAAAGAATGGACTTCGATATGCTGTTCTTTGCGCCAGCGGTGAATGACGTGACGCTCCAGGCTGCGGTTGCTGTCATCCATAATCACCCGGCAATGAGGGTGTAAGCGTTCACGCATGACCGGAAAAAGGCCGTAGCGACCACTGTCGGTGAGGTGACGGGCGGGGCCGTCGCAGATGACCAGCTGAAAATTATCGCTGTCGCAGCCCGCGGGGATATCATACCAGTCAAAACTCCCATAAGAACGGATGGGAGCAAGATGAACGGTGATATTTGAAAGACGGTAGCGGTCCACCAGTTGCATTAACTTTTGGTGGCAGCCTGCATCGTGTTCAAAAGTGTGGACATGATGTCCCTGACGGCCGGCGGTGACGGCAAGGAGTAAGCTGGAAAGGCCGCTGCCGCATTCCAGCACATCTCCGCTGCTGTTGACCGCTTTGGTGGCCATGTGCCTTAAGTATCCCCGACTATTGGGACGGAAACCGAGCACAGAGCCAATCCATTGTAAATCTCCGATCATGTATGTGGGAGGCGTACAGGTGGGATCCACTACTTTCAATGCCGCGATGGCTTCATCCAGTCGGTTTATGGGGTCAGGGGAGTTGATCCGAAGTCGAGCGGGTACTTGCTTGATCCATTTGGTTCCGCGGCGGTTTTGTGACATGACCCGGATTACCTTGGGGTGAAAGTATTAAAAATTGAAAGATTCTGCATATGCGACTTTAAACAGTTTTTGTTAAAAAGGTTAAGCCTAGATTCAGTTAGAATTCGGTTACTGTCCAGAGAAGAATTTTAATATTACCAAAAAAATTCACGAAATTACTCTTGCACACTCCACCACAAATAGACTATAGAAAGCCCTCGTCTGCAGACAACTGCGGGTGTTGCTTAGTGGTAAAGCCCCAGCCTTCCAAGCTGGTCACGCGGGTTCGATTCCCGCCACCCGCTCCATTTTCCAGGGCCTTTTCTTAACCGAAAAGGCCTTTTTTGTTGGGTAAAACGGGGGATGCCTATTGTTCTGCCCGGAGCTTTCCCCATGAAAAAACAGGGTCAAAACAGGATGCACGGGGGGGAGCGTGCCCCCCCCTCGGGAAGCCTGGAAAAGATTCCCCCCCCCGGGGTGCCCGGAAACAAAGCAAAAAGAGAGGCGTAACCCTTTCAGGGTGATTTGTTCATGATTTTCTGGAACCTCCAGGGGGTTCACGGGTTCAACCCTTGGCTACGGTGGGCCAAGTCTTTCAGACTTCGAAAAACCTTGCGGGTAAAAACTTTCGAAGCATGTAGATTTATCGATATCGATTCTGATTGTTTTGCTGTTCCGGGTTCCGCAGTTCACGTGGCTTCACAACCCCGGGATTTATCC
>JARHXX010000058.1 GCA_029269125.1 Kiritimatiellaeota bacterium B1221
TCCATGGTGGTTTCGTTTTGTTGTGATGAACCGCCATCCCTGTCGGGCTGGCGTCGAAACCACCACTTTTTTTAACAACTTTTGGGACACTTCCCCCGACTCTCCTCACTTTTAAACCAACCACTTAATTTCCATTGGGCCGGGCCATTCTTTTTGCGGTAAATACGTTGAGACAAAGCACCATCATTTTTCTGAACCCCTTGAATCAAAACCTCAACGGCCCCTGACAATTCTTTCGGCAATCCTTTGCTTTCGGATGCAAGAGAAAGGTCTTCCGGATTCAGCTTCCAGGAAGCGATAACCGGTGGTTCCCCACTCAGTTCCAATGCGGAATTATGTAAAGCATTTCCTCCATCTGCAGCCCAAAACAGCGCCGGTAAGAGTGCAACCAGCTAAGCAAACGACACCCGATTCAATGATGAAGATGAGTACATTTAACGTGACATAGTCATTTCCGTTTACCGTAAATACCCTTTGCCGACATTGGCAGAGTCGGGTATATGTTATGAGTTGATTCAACAGGTGATTCCGAATCACTTTTCCAGTTCCCCTACCCGGAAATCACTCCGGTTCAGGGTAGTAAGTCAGCAGCCAGGTCTTCCAATAATTCAAATATTCCGGCCCCGTTTCCGCGGTGATTTCCCCCACCCGTCCATCTGCAAAACCTACATTTGCATGGCCATCGTGACGCAACCAAATGGAGGCATTTTCGCCGCCAATCACAGGTGCTTGCATTTCACGGTTAAAATTCCGCATATAGAATTTACTGAAAGACTCCCCCAGCAAGATAAAGTTTGAGGGTTTCTCGATCCGCATCATCATCAGCAGATTGAGTTGACCTGTTCCCGGCCACAGACTGGGAATATTCGAGATACTATGACCCAAACTCAATTTGCCATCTTCAGAATATCCCGAACTGTTAATGCCGTAAGTTAACTCCTGCCCATTGTTTACCTGGCTTTCAGTGCCGGCACTCAAAGGACAACTGTAGGCCCGCCGTTTGATAATCCCCTTCTCAGATTCATAATCGGTCATATACCCCTGACTTTCCAATACCCAGGCCCAACTACGCCAAGTCCCATTGCTCGGAGGAAAAACTTTATAGACGGCAGGAACTCCGGATTCGTGTTCAGAGGCGTAGGCCAATAACCCGTTCATGGATTCCCGAATATTGCTCTTACAATTCACATCCATCGCTTTCTGCCGTGTCTGCTGAATTACCGACAATAACAACGAAGATAATACTGCGATAATCGCGATCACCACCAACATTTCGATCAGGGTAAACGCTTCTTTTTTCACCGCAGGAGTATATGGGAGGATTGATTGTGACATAGTCAATTAACAGTAACGGGGATTGGAAATTTTGACAACCCCTAAAATTTAACTAAAATGCTTACAGATTGAAGGTGAGGATATCCGGAGAATCTCCCTGAATACATTTGCGAAGTTTCCCATTCACCCAAATCTCCTGTGGTCCCTTTTCACAGTAGAGGCCGGCCCTGCCCTCCCCGATCATTTCCAGCTGAACCCTTTCCCGGGACACCTTACAGCGTTTCACCGCTACCGCTCCACTGAATTTAGTAAGCAATCCCAAAGGAGCGACACCATCTATAATCGGCGAAAAGGTTACCAATTCAAATTCCAATGCAGATAACGAGATGCGGAGTTTTTGTTTCCGAGTTACCACTTGCAGCTTACCGCTGGTATGAAAGTAGGCGGCAAACCGCTTTCCTTCACATCCTGTGACATCTGCCGCACAAAAGCTGTCCGAAATCTTATCCGGATTTTCCCGACAATGGAAAAGTCCCAACACCCCAATTCCATTGCTGTGGTTATAGATTTTTAATAACCGGGCTTCTTTCGTGCAATCCACAAAAATCCGGTCACGGGCGGGCAATGCCGGTTGGGGAAAACGTAATAGAGATCCATCTTTCAAACAAAGCTTCTGCAAAAGCGCAAAGTCATGATGACCGGGTTTATCTGAAACCGAGATCGGCCCCCCACTGATCGCCCGGCCGGCAGCATGAAACGCGGCTGAGGGATGGTCACTCTGGAACATATCCCAGTCCGGCAATGAAAAGGGGCTGCTCCACAAGCTGTTCAGTGCATTTTTTTGGAGATGCGCCTGTTGATGCGCCTGGGATCGGTCCGGAAAAAAATCTGCCGAATTCCGCATCAACACCGATTGGTTCATATGAAACGCAATATCACTTCCATGACACATGCAGTGAGTAAGCGCATTGTTAAAATAATATCCCGCCGCCCCCTGAAGCCCCTCCTGATACGACCGCATATTTTTCACATCCGTGTTCAGTTCTCCCAAAACAATTTCTAATCCTGATTGCACATCCACTTTTACCCCGTCCACTCCGGCAGCACGTAAACTCCGATAATAATCCCGGTAAAAATCCCCGCTTTGCTCCGGATGTACCGCATAGGTATCTTCAAATCCAATCCAGCGACGAATATTGCAATGGGCTTTAACCGTGGGGTAAGCTTCAGCAATCGGCCCCTCCGGATGCACCCCGCACCAATAACCCATCAGGGCATGCCAAACCCCAAACCATTCAATACCAAAGTCTTTCTTCACTTTTTCAATCAGCGGGCCAAGTCCCTGGGGAAATTTCTCATTGGCGGCAAAGGAAAACAGTTTTGCATCACGCACATCCTGCCATCCATCATCCACAATCAGATACCTGGGATGAATATTCCCCTCGGCAAAACTTTTTAATCCGCGAATGATTTTTCGGGCCGACACCTCCGTGTAGAAAGCATCCCACGTACACCACCCCAACCCATTCACATAATCCGGCACAAATTTCTCAGTGCGAAGCCGAAAGGTTTTTAAGAGTTGAGATGCCTCCTGCATCAACCGCAACATCAGTGCGGCCGGATCATCCCCCACTGTCACCAAAGCAGCCTTCCGGGGGCTGTCTGACCCATCTGCTCCGGCACATTTCAATACCACCCCCCCGTCCTTTCCATTGATCACCCAGCGGAAATCAGCTTCCACCAAAGGAAGCATCACTCCCACAAGCCCATCCTCCCTTTCCCAAAAAAGCGCCTGTGTGCTTTCAGGCACTTCTGTCGAAGTATCACCAAATGAAGGAAAATTCCAAAAGGGCTTGGTTTTTCCGGTTTGGGCGATGGCCATCCAGCGAATCCATTTTTCAGGCCGCAACACCTGACTTTCAGTTTCCGCTGTCGATTTCAGTTCGATGAGCACCATCTCTTCTGAAAGAGGCATAAATGCTGAATCAAGGGGCTTTTTCTTAAATATTTTCATTTCAAACTACCGGCAGCGTAACGATTAATTGATGAGTTTGAGACGACCGGTCTGCGGGAATTAGACTTGTTTCCATCACCTCTCCATCAAACTCAAGGCGGACCGATGAGACTTGTTTATCCCGGAGAAACTGAACCTGATAGGTGGAACCACGCCAACGTCGCACCACCTGTACCTTGTTCCAATCTACAGGCAATTGAGGATCAATGCGCAAACCATGCATCTCCGCACGCAACCCGAATAATTGATCCATAACCGTCCGATAAAACCAAGCCGCCGTTCCCGAACATGAAGAATGGGTACTTTTTCCCGCATGGGAACCCGCAGGAGTACCGAAATAAGCATTGGGAATATACAGAGGTAATTGCCCCGTGCGCTCCAAAGGATTTTTCTCTGTGCCGCCCACCAAGTTTCGTAACACATCAAAAGCCTTTTCAGGTCGACGCATCTGATACAGGGCGTAGGCATAAAAAGTAACCGCGTGACAATAGACGGAACCATTCTCCAAACGCCCCGGAATTTTCAGGGTCAGTTTACCAATGTCTTTCCGCATCCCCGTAAATGCCGGGGCGAGGGTCATCGGTCCGGAAGGCGTGTTTAAGAGCCGATCCACAGCTTCAATACACGATGCCGTCCGGGCTTCATCCGACACGCCGGCCATCATGGCCCAACTTTGGGCATTTAGGAAAATCCTCCCTTCAGCATCCGCATGGGTACCGAAGGGCTTTCCTGCATCTGTAAATCCGCGAAGATACCAGTTTCCATCCCATGCAAGACTATTGATTTTCTCCCGCAGCTCATCAGCTGCAACCTGATATTCAGATGCCAGAGCGTCATCCCCCCGCGTTTTGCAGACAGGGATCCACTGCTCCAGCGCAACAACCAAAGCTTCACTCAACCAAACAGACTCCCCCTTTTCCTCACAACCCGCCATATTCAATGGATCATTCCAGTCACCCTGGCCAATTCGACTCAATCCCCGTTCGGTACGGTCAGCCAGCAACCAGTTTAGTCCCAGGCAAATATGTTCATAGAGGCTCACCTGCTGCGTGTCATCATCCGCAAAAGCCACCGGTTCATCCAAAATCCCCATGTCACCCGTTTCATACATGTAGGTACACAGGCAGGCAGGCCCCCAGGAATTAATGTCCTTGTGGGGAATGGTATTGATTTTAATTTGATCCCCACCCGGCTCCAAAGGCATCCCGTGCGGCATCCAGCCGTCCGTATGCTGAAAGGCATAAAATTGTAAGAATCTTTTTCGACTGCAAGCCGGATCCATCAAAGCGCCCGCCATCGCATCCTGCAACAGGTTGCGTCCCTGGGGTGCGGCCATAAACCGCATTCCCCGAACCAGCATGAGACTTCGGCGGGATTGCCAGTGGTTCATGTAGGCATCAAAATCCTTATCGGGCGTCTGAATCTCCAGTGCAGGTAAATAATCAGTGTACAATGCATTCGCTTCCGCCAAAGCACCTTCAAAAATGCCGGGTTTTAAATAGTCTCTGGCCTTCTGAATATCCGCAGCTGATTGAGCGGGCCCCATAGCAAAATGCACACGGGATGATTCACCGGGTTTAAGCTTCAACTGATACTGCAAGAGTCCCGCGTGTTCCTGATCCGCATCCCCCCAGGCCTGAGTGGGACCGAGACGGTCTAATGCCAATGCATCTGGAGCCGCTAAACTCCCATGCCCGATAAAGTCAGTAATACTACACATACAGGAATCAGGGTTTCGATCACTCAAGACGAAGGCTTGGTTCCACCCGTCTTTCAGAGACTCGTAATCTTCATGCTCCACATAGTAAGGAAAATGTTCCACAATTATTCCCTGATTTTCCACATCCAGATCCGCAGATTGACGCAGCCAGGAGAGCCTTCCAAAAGGTAAATAGGAGGTCAACGCAAGGGATCGGGGCTTTTCAGATCGGTTGACTACTTCCACCGACCACAATTCCATTCGGTCTTTCAAAGGAAGCAGCACCCGCACCACACACTCAATGCCATGCAGAGTAACTTTCCAGAGGAGATCTGATTTACCGGCCGAAAACAAAAAGTCATCCGCGGGCGTGCGAATGGGCCCCTGTGGAACACTCCACGTTTCATCCCGGTCCAGGTCACGCAAATAGAAGCTCCTCAACGGTGAGGAATAATACTTCATGCTTGGCGTCATATATCCGTTTCGAAGCACCTGACCTCTTTGATCGATCTGCAAATACATGCGGTCATTCCAAAGATCCGCATCCGCCTGTAAAAGGCGCTGCGGATCTGTAAGATGATATCGACTCCCATCTGCTGAAAACCCTGTCCGAATGATTTGTGCTTTCATATCCAGACTATCGTTCGTTGCTGATAAGGATGTGGTCGATTTTGTGTCCCACTTCGCGCGGACGCAGCCGGAGAACATTCTCACCTGCTTTCAAATCAAAAGCCATGCCATCGGATCCACTTCCACCCTGTAATATTTGAATGTTCCAAGCGGAGCGGCCGGCCTGAGAAAGATTCCACCGGGTCAATTCAGCATCGTTCATCGCGGCATACATTGAATCTTTTTGCGGACCCTCCGGGTCGGGAATCATCAGTTTTCCAGAAATATAATAAAACCCGTCTTCCGGAACTTCGAAGGTGAATTTCAGTTCACTGTCGGCAGCTTCCGGTTTGTTAAACCGCAGGGCTGGATTCATTTGGAAGGGAATCATCATGTAAGCGCCCCCGCTCGCCTCTTCATCCTCAAATCGTTCATAACGATTCAGGACTTCCGCATCTTCGGCTTCCAACACCAGGTGTACCGGATTCTCAGGACGAACCAGTAACTCTACCGGAACCGTGCGGTAAAAACCCTTCGACGTGCGCAGGGTGAACGATCCCCGATACAACCCCAAATCCTTTGGCGCATTTTCAATATCCACTTGCAAAAACTGTTCCTGATCTTGAGTGGATCCTGAATGAGGTGTTATTTTGAGCCAATCCGTTTGATCGATAATCTCCCACTCTGCGCCTAAGCGGGTCGGGGCCTGCAGCGCGATTTTATGCGATACAGGTGCCGAAGATCCGCTTTGAAATCCCAGATAGGCCGGCACAAACATTAATCCATCGGGTCGAACCGGAACGGGACGAAAGACTTCCCCGTTTTCATATGCCCCCATATCCGGCGCCGCACCCTTAAAATGATCATTTACACCGGGAATGCGTTTCGCCTGATCCACACCCGCGCTTTGCGCTTTCAGACGGTAATCGCCCGATTCAGCATTCGCAAACTCCGGCATTTCCCAAACCGCATTTTCATAATTCCCCAGGGGTCCGGGGACCACACTGTCCGGCGCCATCAAATCATAATCCAGATCATAAGCTTTTGTAGGGCCACCTTTTAAATATGAAACATTAGCAGACACCGCATTATTTCTAGACCAAATGGGTGAGGCGCCCTTACCAAAGTGACCAGTGCTCAAACCGGCATTGGAACTGACAACCGTGTTATGAAACAACAAAGACAAACCTTGATTTTTAAATTTAGACCCTCCCATTTTAAAACCAAAGTTCACCCGGTTTCGTTCCTCCCCCAATACAAATACATTCCGGAACACATACGCAGGTCCTCCCAAATTAGGAGCGCAACTAATGCCGCAGTAAGCCCATTGAATCCAATTATTAAAATAACGGACGTTCATCTGCCCACCATCCAATTCGGTGCCGTCATCGTTTGAAAACGCAATCAGGTTGCCATAAATGTCCGTGTCCCGGTACGGCCCCCCTTTCACTTTATTGTTCCACATACTTTCAATTCCGTCATTCCACCAGTGCCCTTCACTCCCCACAATATCGTTGTAGCGAACCACATGATTCCCTTCCGAATTATTCATAATCACCCCTTGCGGTCCCAGCGGATGTCCATATTGCCAGGAATTGGCCGTGCCATTGGGCGCATGAATAAAGTTGTGCTCCACCACTACTTGCGAAGCCCCGGGGGCGATCATCACCCCGGCCTGCCAATTGATTCTCTTGCCATTTTCATCCACATACAACCCTTTTCCGGGGATAAGGGGATCCATGACTTTCCCGGGATTCCCCCAATTTGCGATATCACAATGACGAATGCGAATATGATGGGACTTGGTCACCACGATCCCCTGTGCCGCCCCCCCCCGAACGGTAACATTCTCAAACAGAACATACGCAGCGTCTTCAAAACGGACGGCCTGATTTGCACTTTTACCTATGTCCAGGGTTGTACCCTCTGGATGTCCTACATAGCGGATCCACCCTTCAGCTGTTCCCTGATCGGAAATGTTGAGAGCTTCATTTGAAACGCCCGCAGGCAATTGAATGGTTTTGGCCACCGGAACCTCCGCATGCCAAGTTTTAAAAGAGATCACATTTTCTGACAGTGCCTGGCCATCCTTCATATCCGGATCCGTCACGTGTATCCCCACCTCATAGTCCATATTTTCAATCAGATTCAACAAGCTTCCCCGCAACTGTTTTTCAGAGGGAACATATACCAGATCCAATCCCGGTTGCCAGCGGCTCTCTCCCGCTTTGCGGTACCGGACTTTCGCAGAAACCCCAGCCCCCACATCCCCCTTCAACTGAATCCAAATCCCCGCTGAAGAAAAGGTGCTCACCACCTCTGCACTTTCGATGCCCGTGGGGACATACACTTTTTCCCCCTGATCCACAAAAGAGATATTCGCAAATTCCACCGTGCTTCCTTCTGTGGAGTCTTTTAAATAATAGCGCAACAGCACTTCCGCCATGTCCGCATCCCCCACATAAAACTCTCCGGAGACCGTATTCCAGGTCTTCGAACTTCTTCCCAAAGATTTCCGGCTCATCTCCTTTTTGTTTTTGTATAATTTCACTTGGAAGAATCCCGTCTGAGCCACGGAACTCTTCATTTCTCCCGAAAGAAGATAGATGTGATTCTTTTGTACGGGAAAGCGTTGCAGAATTTGCCCCTGCCCTTTTTGGGGTGGTCCCAGGGTCACTTCCACTGCTTTTGCCCCCTCTTCACTTTCCCGGGGAATGACTTTGACCACATCCGCGGATTGAGGAATCGTCCAGCGGGCCGGCGTCCCCTTTTCACTCACCGCACTAAAATCCCCATTCTTCAGCACGTTGCCCTCTTGCCCCAATAAGAATAGTGAGCAACTCAATACAAAAAATGTCCAATAACTGCGAAAGGTATTCATAATAGGGTTCCTGATAGAGATGTAAAATTATTCCGTGTTCCGCTTATGCAGACTCCCCCTGACTATGTCAATACTCTCTGTTAAAAATCCCCTCACAATTTTCACGAAAGCTCCCCGCGGTCCCAGCGGGCACAAACGCCAATAAAATCACAAAAGTCATTGGCTATTTTGCCAAGCTGAATTAAGATGAGTGGAGAACCCTTCTGTGCTCGTGATTAGGTGATTTCCTCGACCTTTCTATTAATACGGGGGCTGTTGCTATTTGGAGACTGCGAATCCGCCCTTTGCGAAGGGACTTTCAAAGTTTTCGGCTTGCCCCCACTTTGAACCCCGGTTCAAGGACTCAACCTTAACGGCATGGCAGGGTTCTTTTTGTGCCTGTAAAAAAAGAGGATGGGCACCTCTGGCGGTTTGAAAGTCCCAAGTATTTGAAATGTGAAATCCCCAATATGAAATCAGGAGTTTCAAAATTGGAATTTCAAATCTGAAAAATCAAATCACACCGCCCCATCAATCGCCTATCTTCCGCTCCGCTGTCGCGACGCACTAAAATGCGCCGAAGAAAACCGAACTGAAAGTGGTGATGGGTGACGTTTCACGGAAGTCATCAATGGTCGCCCGTGCTTCATCAATCAGCGACTCCACTTTGATATACAGGGTTTCATCATTAATCAGTTTACCCACGGTTCCCTTTTCTTCAGACAGCGCCACCGAAACCTGTTTTAAGGCGGCCATGGCCTCTTGTAAGTCGTTATAAATTTGATCATCTTCGCTCAGCAGTTTGCCAATCGTCCCTTTGCCCGCTTCAAGTCGCGCCATGATCTTGCGGGCATCCCCACTGGCCACGCTAATCTCTTCCAAGGTAGTAGACAAGTTGTCATACATCCCTTCATCCTCAGACAGCAATTTCCCAAAGGTCCCCTTTCCCTCAGCCAGCCGGGTACTCAGAACCCGCGCATCTTTGGCGACCTGTTCCAAGTCTTTGGAAGCCGCGGACAATGTCGACATGAGTTCTGTGGCATCTTTATACAACTGGTCATCCTGAACCAAATTTCCAATGGTCCCTTCCCCTTTATTGATTTTGCCGGTGATTTCACTCAGGTTGTTTGCAATTTCACTGATGCTATTCAGGGTACCGTCCTCGACCAGTGATTTCCGCAGCATCGCCACCACTTCACCCGCCTCCTTCAATACATCCACCGCAGGCGTCCCCTCTAAATTCTCCAGCGCATCGTCAGTCAAAACTTTCAGCTGCTGGGACCCTTCATTAATCACCAGCCGCATTCCCCCCAGCATGGAAGAAGCCTCCACATAGATCTCATAATCCTCGTGGATCTTAAATTCACGGGTAAGCCGCATTTTCACATTCACCCCCACACCTTCTGTCAAAATTTCGATGTCTTCGACATAACCCACTTTCACACCGCGCAGAAAAATGGGTTCGCCTTCTTTTAATCCCCCAATATTCGGAAATACCGCAGTGAGATTATAGCTTTTCTCAAAAAATTTATTTTGGCTGATAACCACCGAAACCGTTAACAACACCACCAGAATAATAAACATGAACGCTCCCACTACAATTTCAGTGGTTACGTCATTTCGTTTTTTGCTTGCGTCACTCATGTCAGAATCCTCTCGGGAAAGTCTTCAAAAAAATTGGGGCTGATACATTGGGAATCGAGGAAGTTTCTCACCACCTCGTTTTTGGAATGTAAAAAATCTTTCGGGGAACTCACTTCAGAAACCGTTCCCATATACAGCATGGCAATCCGATCGGAAATCGTGAGTGCGGAAATCATATCATGGGTCACCACCACCGAGGTCACCCCTAAATCCTGCTGCAAATCGTGAATAAGCTGATCGATGGTACGGGACGTGACCGGATCCAATCCGGAAGTGGGCTCATCATAGAGTAAAATCTCCGGTTCGGTGACCACCGCCCGGGCCAATCCCGCACGTTTCTGCATTCCCCCGGAGATATCCGCGGGTAATTTCGAACCCGCATCCAACATGTCCACTTTTTCCAAAACGCTTTTTACTTTCCCGTCAATTTCATCGTCAGATAATTTTGTGTTTTCGCGCAAAGGCAATGCCACGTTTTCATATACAGACATCCACTGCAGCAAAGCCGCTCCTTGAAACAAATATCCGAATTTTTTCCGGACCCGATCCAAATCAGCGCCCTGTTGCTCGAGAATATTTTCACCATCAATCAAAATTTCTCCCGAGGTGGCCTCCAACAACCGCACCATGTGTTTTAAAGTCACACTTTTTCCGGCACCTGATGTCCCCACCAAAGAAATGGTTTCCCCTTTGGACACAGAAAGATTCATCCCGCGAAGCACAGGCTTCCCGGAGAACTCTTTTTTCACATCTTTAAATTCAATCATCCGTAGAAAATTTTGGTAAGAATGAAGCCGGTAACCAGTATGACCAGGAAAGAAATCACCACCGTTGAACGGGTAGCCTTACCCACGCCAACCGCACCGCCTTTGGTGGTGAGTCCCTGATGACAGGCCACCATATTAATAATAAATCCAAATACCGTCGCTTTCAGCAGGCCGGTGTAAAGATCTTTATTCTGGGCATATAACACCACATTGTCCAAGTAAGCCTGCATTTCCACCCCCAACTGGGTAATGGCGATGACCGCCCCCCCCGCAATCGAAAGCATATTGCTGTAAATCGTGAGCAACGGCATCATCACCATCAGCGCAACCAGTCGGGGCATGACCAGGAACCGAATCGGATCAATGGACATGATTTGCAAGGCCGAAATTTCTTCACTCACCGTCATGGTCCCCAATTGCGCCCCAATGCTGGCCCCCACCGAAGCCGCGATAATCAGCCCCGTCATAAATGGCCCCATCTCCCGAAGCATCACCACCGTCACCGCGCCACCCACGTTGACCTCCTGACCAAACTTTTGCAGCTCAATCCCGGTTTGAATGGCGAAGATCATGCCAATAAAGAATGCCACCACTGACAATACCGGCAAACTGCGGATGCCCGTGAAGAAAAGCTGATAGGCCACTTCCCCCCGTGATTGCTTTCTAAACATCATGGGTACCTGCCCCACCGCACGCAAATTCAGCAAAATTGCCTGTCCGACCAATTGACAAAATGCGAGGCCGCTGTGTCCCCACCGGGCAAACATACTCCCGCATTCCGGGCATTCATAAGAGTTTTGATTGATCATGGCTGTAAATCCTTATCTCCAAAATGAAAAAGGTACAGAACTTGCCAGCGTTTTTTCTCACCCACCCGGTGCCGGCCAATCAATCCCTTCAATAATTGGAAATGTTTTTCATCATCCCCGCGGTCCCGCGTGTAGTTAAACAAGGGAAATAAACTCCGGTATTTGTAGTCATCCCCCCGCTTGGCCGAACGGTAAAGCCCCCACAGAATTTCCGTATCCACCGCATCATAATATCTGGTATGCACAAACAGATGCCAGTACGGCGCATAATTCCGTTCAATCGGTCCGCCCCGCATCGGGTTTAAATCAGGAAAGGTAAACCGGGTGACCTCTCCCCCGTGTTTGGAGGAGTTTTGAAACAGCGGCCAAACCTTCGTATAACTCGCCTCCCCGTCAGATTCCGGTTCCATCGGTTTCGAGGGATTTTCATAAAAATGATACACAAACGGAATGAAATGAAACTTTTTCTTCTCGCCGGTATCCTTTACCGTGCTTTCATACTGCCCCAGGGGCCACAGGAAAAACTGCTTGTTATAGCCCGCATGCCGCTTCCGACCGTATAGCGGGAAAAGATAAAATTTGTCCACTTCGCCTTCTTCTTTTTGAAAGAAGGGCCAAGGCCCGTAAATTCGGTTCTGATCCTCACCAATTGAATACCGGAAGATCGGAGGAATAAACCACCAGGTTTCCTGATCTGTCAGTTTTAAGTGTCCGAGCAAAGGAAACAAAATCCACCCCCGGCCTGCGGAGCGGGGGAGGGTGTAATGGACCGTCGTAAGAAAAGGCCAAAGGTAAAAAGATTTCCGGCCCAGCCCCTCTCTTTCACTATACCCATATAAAGGAAAAATCCGGAAACGCTTTAATCCGGGACCGGTCGTGCGGGAGAAAATGGGCCACACAAAAGTCTTCGCCACTATATCCTGCACCTGACTCCGCACAAACAGCGGAAACAGCACAAAGTCAATTTTGTCCCAGAAAAAGAATTCGTGAATCTTCCCGGCCAGCGGAAAGATCGCCAGATAATCCTCGCCGTTCACATCCCGCCCCTGAAAATAGAATGGCAGAATCCACAGGCGGTACCGCGACTCCGGATCATTTACATCCCAATTCCATCCAAAGTTCAACAGGAAACGCCAGTACGCGGAATTCTCCCGGCTCCGGTTCACCCAAATCGGCCAGAGCACCTCCCTGCGGTTAAAGTCCCCCTCCACCTGATACCAATTATGAAAAAGCGGACGGGCCGCATGCGCGGTGTCTCCTTGCGGATTTTCAATTCTCTCAAAAATCGGGCCGACATAGCGATGCCGCTGATTGCCATTGGCATCAATATAGGACGCCGCAAAGGGCCCCCAATCATAATCAATGACTTCAAACCCCTGTGCCAAAACAGACGACGTCAGCTCCAGCAGGGTCAACAGGGCAAACAGCGCTATGCCGGCTTTTTTCAAATGCCACCCAGGGATTTACTGACTTCCCGCGCAATTTCTGAAGCCAGTGAATCCGTCACCGCAGTGGTCGGACCTTCCACCATCACCCGGCACATCGACTGAGTCCCACTGTAACGCACCAACACCCGCCCCTGATCTTTCAATTTTGCTTCCGCTTTGGTGATCGCATCCTGGATCGACTTCACTTCAGCCAACGGAGGTTTATCGGTCACATTAACGTTAATCATCTTCTGGGGGAACATCTTCATCACTTTGGACAATTCCGACAGTTTTTTATTTTTCACCTGCATCGCCCGAAGCAGCTGCAGCGCGGCAATAATTCCGTCACCCGTGGTATGGAAATCCCGGCAGATCAAATGACCGCTGGCCTCCCCGCCCAATACCGAATCCGTTTCCAACATCATTTTTAAAACGTGACGGTCACCGACATCGGATTGCCCCTGCTCAATCCCCAAATCTTTCATTGCCTTCACAAATCCGAAATTGCTCATCACCGTGGTGATCACCCGGTTGTTTTTAAGTCGCCCTTCTTCCTTCATGTGTTTGGCGATAATGGCAATGATATGATCTCCACTTAATTCTTCGCCCTTTTCATCCACCGCAATCAAACGGTCCCCATCCCCGTCAAAAGCCAAGCCGATATCCGCACGGGTTTCTTTCACTTTATCAATCAGATCATCGGTATGCTGTGAACCGCAATTGTCATTGATATTGGTTCCATCCGGTTGGTTATGAATGGCGAAAACTTCCGCACCCAATTCTTCAAAAATGATCGGTGCCACTTTATAAGTCGCACCATTTGCGCAGTCCAACACGATCCGCAACCCCTCCAGCGACAGTTCATTGGGAAAGGTGTTTTTACAAAAAACAATGTAACGGCCGATCGCATCATCAATCCGTTTGGCCCGACCCACTTCATTCGAAACCGGACGGAAATTCTTCACTTCTCCCGTTTCGATCAGCATCTGGATCATTTTCTCCATCTCATCCGGAATCTTATATCCGTCACCACCAAAAATTTTGATCCCGTTATCTTCATATGGATTGTGGGATGCGGAAAGCACCAGGCCCGCATCCGCGCGCATGCTCATGGTCGTAAAGGCAATACCGGGTGTCGGCAAAGGTCCTAACAGCAGCACATCCACACCCATCGAACAAATCCCGGCCGACAGCGCATTCTCCAGCATATAGCCACTGGCCCGGGTGTCCTTCCCGATGACAATCCGTCTGCGGGCCGTTTTGGATACATGTTGCTGGGTCCGGCACACTTCCGCAGTTGCGCGCCCAATTTCCAATACATTCTCCGCCGTCATACTTCCTACGTTCGCTACCCCGCGAACCCCGTCTGTTCCAAATAACTTAGACATGCTTCTCTCCTTAAGTTTACAGGCTTTCCGTCAAGACGGAGCACCGTTGAATTTCTAGTTCAAAAAATTGTTGCACCTGCTGTTGCTGCAAAGGCGTCAGTGCGCGGATGCTTTCCACATAATCATCCGCCGGTTTCAAGTCTTTTACGACCCTTTCAAGCAGCGACGTATCCGCCGAAGACTGTAACCGTAACTCCAACGCAGCAAAGCGGGGCTCCCAAACCTCTGCCGGCAGCTTGCCACACCATTTCTTCAATTGCTTCACCCTTTCCGCCACCGAAGCCTTCAACAAATGCACAGCGGCATCCAGACAGCGACGGGTAAAGGGATCCGCCGACATCACCGGTACACGGACCGCCTCATACCAACCCATCAAACCCTGCAATGAGGCGATGTATTTGATATTCTTCCGCCACTTTTCTTCAGGCTCCCGGATTGCACCCGTTTTATACGGCGCCCAGCGTTCTTTGGTAACCGCCGACTGGAACAGATGATCCTCTTCCAATAAATCCTGACGGCAAATACTCCCCGCCGCCTGCACCACCCCGTATTCCATTTCCACCGGCCCCACAATACCGCCCTGCCCGCCCAAAAAAATCGGGGCCTCATTCAACAACACCCCGCGGGCCACATCCCCAATCAGCGACCCCGTTGCTTTATCGTTATGCGGCGTAAAATTAAAATGAATAAAAGAAGAGCCCACCTCACTGTGGTTCTTGCGACTGGTCCCCCCCGCCATCAGAACATCACAAAAATTAATCAAACTGCCCAGGGTCACAAACGGAAAGAGAATGGTCTGTTTTAAGCCCACCGCGTGAGCCGCACAGGCCTCTTCCTCCAACAGGCAACCCGGACGCACATGCGCGGAAGAGCCCACCGAACTCCGGTCCAGAAAAACCGAACCCTCAAAATAGCCCCCTTTCAGCGAGACATCCGCACCCAACTGACAATTTATCACCGTCGCCGGACATTCTTTCCCAATCTCAGCTCCCGGCCCCACCGAAAGGGTTTCCCCCTGTAAACGAGACCCCGGATGAATCACTGCGGTTTCATGGATTCGATCCACATTCACATCATCCGCAACATATACAGAAGACGGATGCGGGATACATACCCCTTTCGTTAATAATGCCTGTAAACGGATAGAATGGTCAATCATGGCACTCTACCTAGAACATCCTTCGAAAAGTTAAAGCTGATTCCGAAGTTCTCTTAACTTTTTAAATATCATTGCCGGATCTGCCCCTTCCAGCCCCATGGAAACCGCAATCCGGGGATCGTCCGCCATCAGAAACGGATTACATTTTCTTTGCACCGCCAGCCGCAAAGGCATTACATCCCAACCTTCCACAGACCGCAATACCGGCAAATTGGGAAAGGTCTGACGGACAAAACGAAGATTATCACCCAGATAATCATGACCGCAACAGATCCGGGTAGCCTCCGGAAGTTCCCGCAGACGCTTCAGTGAAGCCCAAAACCGCTCCGGCGGCCCCGCAAACATCCGCCCACAGCCCGAGGCAAACAGCGTATCCCCGCAAAAGCAGAGATCCAGATCCGGAAACCAATACGAAAAATCCAAATCCGAATGCCCCGAAGTATCCAGTGCCTGAACTCGTAAACCATTCACCTCAAAACTTTCCCCATCCGTCACTCCCCGCCCTCCGCCCGGAACCTCCGCCCCCTCCGGATGAAAAAAAGCGCAGCCCGTCTTTTGAAGCAGCTCTTCCAGATACACCACATGATCATGATGAGTATGGGTCAGCAGCAAGGCCTTCAGCGTCCAGCTTTTATGTTTCAAAATCTCCAACATCACCCGCCCCTCCGGCGCATCCACCGCCAAAACCTCCCGGGGACCGGTTTGCACAAAATATCCATAGTTATCCCCTTTCAATAAACCGGAATGTAAAATCGGATAATGCATAGTCGCCTCATCAGACAAATGAATCGAGCAATCTAAAAAGGTCAGGCAGTACATTGATATAATTTCTCCTTAAGCAATTCTACAGCATCGCTATTTTGACTACGAAACCGAGCGAAGGCCCGGAAAGGGTTGTAATCCCCCCAGAAAAGAGTGGCCGTGATAAATAGAGGGTTTGTTATGCTACCTCGAGTTTCATCTGAGGCGTGATTCCTCCCCATGCGGTATGGGGTCTTTCATGATTGTAACTCCACATCCACTGGGTGGCAAGTTCTTGTACTTGTTCAATGCTTTCAAAGAGATGCAGGTCCCGCCACTTGTAAAACGTGGCCGCACTCATCCCGTGTTCCCGGCAGAGATCCGGTACTTTCATGCCACTCTCTGCCTGTTTCAAGATCGCCAATATCTGGCTGTCGCTGTATTTTGTTTTTTCACTATCGTCGTCCTTTTTTCGGTTGTAGAATACTCTACTTATGACGACCACTCTTTTCTGGGGGGATTACAGGTAGATGGCTCCAGGATATTCAATGCGTATACTTCTCGGCATTATTATCTGATGACAGGGTCTGTTTATAAGTCAATTTAAATAATGATAATAT
>JARHXX010000059.1 GCA_029269125.1 Kiritimatiellaeota bacterium B1221
AGTCCTCCGTTCACGGAGATTTTGCCAAGGCCTTTAGGCCAAGGCTGCGCGGAATCCGGGTTCCGCAGAATCCCTGAAGGTTAAACAGCTTTGCCTCGTCCGTGGGGGAACTTGGGTTTCGCGTTACCTTTCGCGTGAACGCTTCAGGGGAACCCTCGTGAACGAGGAACTGGGAAGTTTTCCTTTCCGATATTCCGCTGTGTTTAAAGGGTCTGAATGTTAGATTTTTATTTTCTCGGGATTATCCTTTGCGTTCTGTTCGTATCCCCTGTATGGTCCGCGCTCAGTTTTTTACTTATTTGTTTTGGTTTATATTTTTTTGTTACTTGCTGGAAAGGGTGAAGTGTATGGGTCGGGATTTCGACGCCTCACATACAAGGGGGTTGTGTTTACATGGCTGTAGAATCCGACATAATTTTTCGAGAGCCCAGTCATGAAGACGGTGCGGCTTTATATCGGTTAATTAAAAACTGCCCCCCGTTAGATGTGAACTCCCCGTATCTCTATTTCATCGTTGCCGATCACTTTTGTGCAAGCTCGGTGGTGGTGGAATGCGAAGGGGAGTTGCTGGGGTGCATTACCGGTTACCGTCGGCCGGATCAGCCGGATACTTTGTTTATTTGGCAGGTGGCAGTGCATGAATGCATGCGGGGCAGGGGGGTTTCGGGCCAGATGTTAAAACATATTACTTCGCGTGGAAACTTGTCGGATATCAAATGGATTGAAACCACCATCAGTCCTTCCAATATTGCGAGCCGAAAAGTTTTTGAACGTTTTGCTGACGAAAAAAACTTGCGGATTGAAACCTTTCTTTATCTTGAAACCGAAGATTTTCCGTCTGTGGGCTCTGACGATTCACATGAAGCGGAAGAGCTGTTCCGCATCGGTCCGCTTTCTTAATTTAACTTTATTATTCCTATGGAGAAAATATATCTATGATCGTACGCACCTTACAAGAAGCTGAAAACAGTCCCCGTAAAATTCAATCCGAGAATTGGGACAGTGTCCGCCTGAGTTTGAAAGAAGACGGTATGGGTTTTTCTTTTCATATCACCACCATCTATGCGGGCACCGAAACACCGATCTGGTATCAAAATCATTTGGAGACGGTTTACTGTATTTCAGGGGAGGGCGAAGTGGAGACGGTTTCGGATGGCAAAGTCTATCCCATCAAACCCGGCACGGTGTATATCCTCGATAAACATGATCAACATATATTGAGGGGCTTCACTGAAATGAAAATGGCCTGTACCTTCAACCCCGCGTTAAACGGAAAAGAGACTCACGATGCGGATGGGGTTTATCCTCTAGATGCCGAAACTCTTTAAGTTCTCATGATGAAAAACTTCATACTGTTCCCGCTGTTTATGGCGGCATTTTTATTCACCGGCTGTGGCCCGAAAAGCTCTTCTTCCGAGGAGGGCGTGATCCCGGCAAGATTTGCTTCGGAAGAAATCGAGGGGGATTTTATGACGGTCTGGGGAAAGAGTTTCGCCGACCACATGCGTGAACACACGGAAGGAAAACTGGACATCGAAGTGTATCCCTACGGTTCTCTGGGCGCGACGCGTGATATTAACGAGCTGGCCCAGCTTGGTGTCGTGCAGTTTGTGTTTTCAGATTATGCCTGGATCAGTTCCTTCGTTCCCGAGGCACAGGTGTTGGCCTTGCATTACGTTTGGCCCCGTGAAAATACCGCTGCGGTTTTGGAATGGGTGGTGAACAACGGGGCGTTTATGCCGGAATTGGAAAAGGCATTCCGTCAGAAAAATTTGGTGCCGCTGTCGATCATGTATGAAGGCTGGCAGTGGGTCACTTCCAAAAAACCGTCGGCAACTTTAGAGGATCTGCAGGGACAGAAAATCCGGCTGATGGGATCCAAACTATTGGTGGAAAATTACCGCAGTTACGGGATCAGTCCCACGCCGATGAGTTATGGTGAAGTGTACAGCTCCCTGCAAACCGGGGTGATTGATGCGCAGGTGAATCCGCTGTTTGCGGATTACAGTATGAAGTTTTACGAAGTCACCGACCACTTTACGCAAATGTGGGCCGAACCCTTTCTGGGCATTCCGGCGGTGAATCGAAAGTTTTTCGACAGCCGCCCTGCGGAAGAGCAGCAGGCGATGAAAGATTATTTCCGCAACCATATTGTGGAGGCTGCGGAATGGATTGACGCCCGCAACGAAGCCGACCGCAAAAAGATCGAACAGGAACGCCCGGAGATTACCTGGACCGAATGGAGCGAAGCGCAAATTGAAATCGCCAGGGGCAGGGTGGCACCCGTTCGCAGGGATGTGTATCCGGGTCTGGTCGGAGACAATGCCCAACGTCTGTTGGATCTCCTGCTCAAAGATATTGAAGCTGCGCAATCTGCACTGGAAACAAAATAAACCACACGATATGACAACCGGCCCCACACAGGAATCTTCTCCCACGGGTATCCGGGCCATTCCCCGGATCCTCTCTCGCATTCTGGATGCGACGGAAGTCACCGTGCTCTGCAGTGCGATTTCCTTGCTGGCGATTTTTATTCTTTTGAATGTGTTTGCGCGATTCTTTCATCAAAGCATTTACTTTGTGGAGGAGCTCTCAAAATTTCTCATTATCCTGATCACCTTTGTGGGAGCGAGCTACGCCACCCGCCGGGCCCGTCATATTCGCATGGGCGCTTTTCTGGATATGATGCCCGCATGGCTGGAGAAGGTTTTCGTTATTTTCATTTCGGTGGTCTCCGCCTGGGTGTTTTTTGTGATGGCGTTTCATGCGTGGAGTTACATGATGGAAGTGAAGGCGATGGGGCAGACCACTTCCGCACTGCGCGCGCCGTATTGGATTTTTCTGGTGATTGTCCCCATCGGATTTTTTGCCTCCGGGGTTCAGTGCCTGCGAACGGTCCTTAAAAATATAGTGGAAAAGGAAGTGTGGCTCTCGGCTGATCAGCAAAGCGAATACGAAGAGCTGCTGGAAGGTGAGGACGCATGAGTGTGCTTTGGGGCATGATGGTTTCCATGTTGCTCACCGGCTTCCCTTTCGTGGTAGTCATCTTGGGATCATTGCTGGTGTATGCGCATTTCCATATGCCGGAACTCACTGGCGATGTGTTGGTGCAGCAGATGCTGACAGGGATCACCCCGCCCACCCTGGTGTGTGTACCCCTGTTTATTTTAGGAGCCAACTTGATTACCGCCGGAGATGCCGCACCGCGGTTGGTGAATATGATCCGGGTGTTCACCGGCCACATTCCGGGCGGATTGCCGATCACCACCAATGCGAGTTGCACTCTCTTCGGGGCAGTGTCGGGTTCCACTCAGGCCACAGTGGCGGCGGTGGGGAAAACCATGCGGCCGATGTTGATGGATGCGGGATACAAAAGTTCATTTTCTCTTGGACTCATTATCAACGCCAGTGATATCGCGTTGCTGATTCCGCCCAGTATCGGTTTTATTGTGTACGGGGTGGTCACCCAAACTTCAATTGGTGATTTGTTTTTGGCGGGGATTCTGCCGGGGATTCTGATATTTGTGCTCTTCTCCATTTATGCCATCGCTTATTCCCGTTTTCACAAAGTGGGCACCCTGCCCAAAGCCTCCGGTGCGGAACGGATCAAGGCGTTAAAGGAGGGGGCGTTGGTGATGGGATTCCCCCTTATTATCATCGGAGGGATTTACAGTGGTATTTTCAGCCCCACGGAATCGGCGGCTGCCGGGGTGTTTTATGCACTCATTCTGGAAGGGTTTATTTACCGGACCTTAAATATTCACACGTTACGGGATGCCTTGCTGGATGCCAGTGTGATTACCGCAGTGGTTTTTATTTTGGTGGGTGCGGGTCAGGCGCTGTCCTGGCTGATTGGATTTCTGCAGTTGCCTCAGGCGATCATGCCGGGACTCATTGGTGAAAATCCCAGTGAGCTGACGGTGGTGTTTGCGGTGATCATTGGCTACTTTGTGGCCTGCATGTTTGTGGATCCGATCGTGGCGATTTATGTGCTCAGCCCGATCTTTCAACCCTACGTGGTTGAATTGGGAATCGATCCTTTATTCCTCGGGGTGTTGGTGGTGCTGCAGGCCGCCATGGGATCCGCCACCCCGCCATTCGGCTGCGATATTTTCACGGCGCAACTTATCTTTCGTCGGCCCTATTGGGAAGTGATCAAACACACGCTTCCATTTACCTGTATCGAACTGGTGGCGGCGGGGATCATTATTGCCTTCCCGCAAATCGCCACTTTCCTTCCCGGCCTGGCGGCGGGCGGACCTTAATCCAAACTTTTTAACCCAAATCATACGAAGAACCTCCAAGGAGACACATCCATGAAAATATTTGAAGAATTCGAATCTGAAGTCCGAAGTTATGCCCGAAATTTTCCCCGCTTGTTTCATAAAGCCCAAGGGGAATATATTTATGATGAAGACGGAAAACAGTACATTGATTTTTTGTCCGGCGCGGGTGCGTTGAACTACGGGCATAATCATCCCGTACTCAAAAAAGCGTTACTTTCCTATATCGAAAACGATGCCATCACCCACAGTCTGGATTTTCACACTGAAGCCAAACGGGACTTTATGGAAGTGTTCCGCAGTCATATTCTCGAGCCGCGGGAGATGGATTACCGCATGATGTTTACCGGTCCCACCGGCACCAATGCGGTGGAGGCGGCCTTAAAAATGTCGCGCAAAATCAAAGGCCGCACGCACGTGGTGGCCTTCACCAATGGCTGGCACGGGCAGAGCCTGGGCGCACTTTCCATGACCGCCAATTCGCATCACCGGAACGGCGCGGGCATCACCTTGTCCGGTGCGCACCGCATTCCCTACGACGGTTACCTGGGAGACCAGGTGGACACCACCGAGTATCTGGATAAAGTCCTGACCGATACCAGCTCTGGAGTGGATTTACCGGCTGCGGTGATTGTGGAAACAGTGCAGGGGGAAGGCGGGGTGAATTACTGCAGCAAAGCGTGGCTGAGAAACCTTTCCGCCATTTGCAAAAAGCATGACATTTTGCTGATCATTGACGACATTCAGGCCGGCTGTGGTCGGACGGGAAGTTTTTTCAGTTTTGAAGAGGCGGGGATTCAGCCCGATATTATCACACTGTCCAAATCATTAAGTGCCTACGGTCTGCCCTGTGCGGTGGTGCTGTTTAAACCCGAGTTGGATGTGTGGAGTCCCGGCGAACACAACGGAACTTTCCGTGGGAACTGTCATGCTTTCGTCACCGCAAAAGCCGCGTTGGAGCATTTCTGGAAAGACGATGTGTTTGCCAAAGAAGTTCAGGAAAAAGGAAAATATATTGCCAAACGTTTGGATGAGATCGTGGAGAAATACGGCGAAGGCAACTTCAACGCCAAAGGTCGCGGAATGTTCCAAGGCATTAATTGTGTCGACGGTGAGATCGCCAGTAAGATCGCCCGCGAAGCTTTTTCGCGCGGATTGATTATTGAAACCAGCGGCACCAATGATGAGATCATCAAATTGTTATGTCCGCTGACCATCCGGCAGGAGGCGCTGACCAAAGGGATTGATATCATCGAAGCCTCCATCAAAAAAGTCTGCGCAGGCATTGAAGAAATTCCGGAAGACACTTGTTACTTTGATGAAGTGGTGGTGCAGGAAATTTCATCGTAACACCTACAGGTAACGATGACGGATATTAAGTAAAATTGTACGATACACAACACCCCTTCTGGAAAACAGGAGGGGTGGTTTTTTGTACGATATTCACAAGGGTAGGACCGTGGTTGTCTGATGAGTTGTGGTAGGGTGTTCACAACTGATCAATTTAGATTGTAATGTTTTGGATGTAGAACAAATAATATAGTGTGATAATTTTGATGAATTTATTATTTCTTTTATATTTAATATTCCTCGAATATTAAAAATATTTTATAACAAATAAATGTAAACCTATAGTTATTAAGGATGAATAAATGAAAACTCTCGGATTAGATTTGGGAACGAACAGTGTGGGATGGTCTGTTGTAGATCCATCATTACAAAAGCCTTTAATCGCAAAAGGAGTTCAGGTTTTTTCGAAAGGGGTTGGTGAGGGGAAAACCGGTGAGTTTTCATTGGCCTCTGAACGCACGGGGTATCGATCTGCAAGGCGCATTAAACAACGCCGAAAATGGAGGAAGCAGGCAACGTTAGGGGTTCTTGCAAAGAATGGTTTTTGTCCTGGGTTGACGCAAGATGATATTGATCAATGGCGTTATGAGAAAAAATATCCTACTTCCGACGAATTCAAAACATGGCAACGGATATGGGAAAAGGACGAAAAAGGACGACCTGCTACTCCATATTACTACCGATGGTTAGTTGCATCAAAGACATTGGACCTTTCATTGGAGAAAAATCGGTATCGACTGGGACGTGCGTTGTATCACCTCGCCCAACGCCGTGGATACAAAAGTAATCGACTTTCGGGCGATGAAAAGGATGGAGTCGTTAACAAGGCAATTGCTGAAAAAAAAGAGGCTCGAGGGGGTAGAACACTGGGTCAATACTATTATGAAGAATGCGTAGGAAAAACGACTGTTCGAGGAGAAGGGCATTATACAGGTCGAAGCGACTATGAGGAAGAGTTTGAACAGATCTGCAGAGTGCAAAAATTATCCCCGGAACTGATGGAAGAGCTTAAAAATGCCATCTTTTTTCAACGCCCACTGAAATCTCAAAAAGGAACGGTGGGGCCTTGCTTACTCGAACCAAAGAAACGCCGTGCTCCAGTTTCCCATCCTGTTTATGAACGGTTTTGCGCAGTTCAGTTTGTGAATAATATCCGCATGAGGCCTCAAGGAGAATCCGAATACAGAAACCTTACTGAAGAGGAAAGAGAAACCGTATTGGCCTGGATGGCGACACGAAGTAAGGTTGAAAAATTTGAGGCATTGGCAAGGCAAATCACACCCAAACGCTCCAAACGAACCTTTGGGGAAAAACGGCATCACATGGATGTGCAAACCTGGGGGTTCACCTATCGAAAAGACGCGGGAGTACCTGCCAGCCCTACAACTGCACGTTTTATCAAGTTGTTTGGGGTAAATTATGCCGATGAATTAAAGCGACGATATGTGAAGGCAGGTGCAAAATCAGGTGATGAAGTGGTCACGGACATTTGGCATGCGATATTTAGTTTTCCTGATCATGAAAATTTAGAAGAATTTGCCCGTACCCAATTGGGGATTGATGATGAAGATGACCTCGAGCTGTTTACACGACCACTAAACCAAGGCTATGGAACGATCAGTATTAACGCCATTCGTAAAATTTTGGTGTGGTTGGAGCAGGGTTTGATCTATTCTCATGCTGTGTTTATGGCAAACATGCCAAGTCTGTTTAAGAAAAATGGGATGCGATGGGAGGAAGTTGCAAAAGATGTAGTGACGAAGGTTGGACAAATTTTATCAACCCACCGGCAAGATGTTGCAGTAGAACGTTCCGTAAATTCAGCGATTAAACGATTACGAGAGTATGATATCTCAGATTTTGAGATGCACATGGTCGCAGGACGTAACCGCCGAGAAGTTGAAAAAGATTGTGAAGGGAGTTTACGGGCTTCCGTTGGAGGGAGAACTTGGAATGACTTTTCTGAAGAAAAGCAGACTGAATTAATTAGTCGTGTGGTGACCCTGCTCAGAGAGCGGTATGTTCCTAAACCTGCTGAGGCTTCTTTTAAACCCGTTTTGAGTCTGCAACAGCGTATTTCCGAAATGCTGAAAGAGGATTATGGGCTCAGGGAAGAAGATGTTGAAAAATTGTACCACCCATCGGCAACTGAAACCTATCTTAAAACAAAAGATGAGCTGGGATCGCCTAGGATCCCTTCCATTCGGAATCCGGTGTTCATGCGGACCATGTATCGCTTGAAAGCTGTTTTGAATGAGCTTATTTCCCAAGGGGTGATCGACAGCGAAACTGTGGTGCAGGTTGAGATGGCCAGAGATTTAAATAATGCGAATGATCGTGCAGCTATCGAGCGTTATCAGCGCGAACGCGAAAAACAGAGAAAGGGTTATGCAGCCAAAATTGAAGAATTGGGTTTTACGGCGTCGCAAACGAATATCCTGAAATACCAATTATGGGTAGAACAAGAGGAGCGTTGTCTGTATACAGATATGCAAATTTCCGTGACGGAATTTTTAGGAGAGAATCCTGTTTATGATATTGAGCATACGGTGCCGCAAAGCCGACGATTTGATAATTCACAGACCAATGTTACTCTTTGTGATCGAAAATATAACCGTGACGTTAAAAGAAATAGAATTCCCCAGGAACTTGAGAAAAGAGAAGAGATTTTGGATCGTGCACGTAAAGTGTGGGAACCAAAAATTACTCTGCTTGAAGTGAAGTATGCAAAGGATAAGGCTGCGTGCAAAGCTGCAGCGGATAAGTTATCTAAAGACTCAGCTCGGCAACGTTTATTGTATGATCGGATGGAGTTAAAATATTGGCAAAACAAATTACGTTCATTTGAGATCACTGAGGTGCCTGAAGGGTTCATGAATAGTCAGTTGGTTGATACCCGTATTATTACAAAATATGCAGTTCTCTATCTGAAAAGCTATTTTGAAAGAGTTTACTCGATGAAAGCTTCCGCACTCTCAGCGTTGCGTAATATTTGGGGGTTGAATGAAAAACTTCGAGATCAGCATGTGCATCATTGTATTGACGCGACGATTGTGGCCAGTGTGCGCCCTTCATTTTATAGGGATTTGGCTGAGTTTTATCACAAATATGAACGCTATGAGCAGGGAAATGGTAAACACCCTCATCCACCGGAACCCTGGTCTGGATTTGCCGCCTATCTAAACGATCAACTTGCGAAAGATGTCTTGGTCGTTCATCATCACAAAGACAATCTTCTGAAGCAGACCTTTGAGAAAATCCGAAAAAATGGGGACGTCCACCTGGTTCAGGGAGATACGGTGAGGGGCTCTTTACATAAGGATACCTATTACGGTAAAATTCTGCGGCCACCTGAAAAGGGAGACAAAGGACACGGGCCGTTGGTTTGTGTAGTTCGCAGGAAACTGGATGGGAACTTCAAGGATTTTGATCAGATCGTTGACCCGGTTATTCGGGAGTGCGTGAAGAACCAAAAAGAGAAACTGAAGACGGGTGATACAATTTGGTTTGATGAAGAGCGACAAGTGCCGATTAAGAAGGTGAGGGTAAAGGTATCTGCTAAACCTGATTCGGTGATTAGCATAAAGTCGCATCGTGATTCCTCACGATCTCTACACAAGCGATCTTTATTCGTCGTAAATGACGAAAATTATATGGTGGCCCTTTACAGAGATACTAATGCAAATGGAAGAAGCCCTGCTTGGAGAAAGATATCGAACCTGCAGGCGGTAGAGGCTTGGAAAAACAACACATGGCAAGAAATTCTTCCAGAAATTGATGAAAATGGCCGTAGGAAAATTTCAGTTCTTAAAAAAGAAATGCAAATTATTTTGTGTAAAACTAAAGATGAAGACGTCAAAAACCTATCTAAACCTGAACTGTTATTGAGATTATATCGTGTCAAAAAATTAGAAGGACCTCGAACGATTATAAGGCACCATCTTGAAGCAAGAGCCCCAAAAGCATTACCCAGATGTGTCAGTAAATTCCCTTGGGAGAAAACTGATAAACCCTTAGGCTTACTGAATTTGGGAACTAACTTATTAAATATAAAGATAGAAGGGCAAGACTTTAAGATCTCTGACACAGGCGAGATTAACTGGATGGAGTGAGACCATGATCAAAAGAACCCTTCTCTTTAGCACTCCCTGTTATTTGGGAGTGAAAAACGGCCAGATCCGCTTCAAACCCCGGGATGCGGATAAGGGAGAGCAGGTAATTCCGTTAGAAGATGTAGGGTTTGTGGTTTTGGAAAACCCTGCCATCACCCTTTCCCTTCAATTAATTGAGAGGTTGAATGCAAATGGGACGGCTATGATTTTTTGTGACAGCAACCATATGCCGGCCTCCATGTTGCAAAGTTTCTCCGGAAATCAAACCCATGCGGAAGTAGTTCGAGCTCAAGTGGAAGCCAGCTTACCTCTTAAGAAAAAAATCTGGAAAGAAATCGTGCAACAAAAAATTCTGAATCAAGCAGTATTATTGAGGGAACGAAATCAGCAAGGATACAACAGTTTGATCCGATTGGCAGGTGAAGTGAAGAGTGATGACTCTGATAATAGGGAAGGTGTTGCGGCAAGAAAGTATTGGCAGTGCTTGTTTCAAGAACCGACTTTTAAAAGGGAGCGAGATGGGAACTTCCCAAATCCATTGTTGAATTATGGCTATGCTATTTTGCGAGCTGCAACTGCAAGGGCCTTGGTTTCTTCAGGTCTCTATTGTGCATTAGGTGTGCATCATCGAAATCGTTATAATGCGTTTGCACTCGCAGATGATGTTATGGAACCCTACCGACCATTTGTGGATAGGATCGTATGTGAAATTTTGGATGATGATGCTCAATACGATGAATCGCTCGTCCCTGGAACGAAACAGGCTTTACTGAAAGTATTGACGGTAGATACCCGGATGAATGGGACACGAAGCCCATTAATGGTAGCCCTTTCCAGTACTACCGCATCTCTCACGCGGTGTTTTGGTTCAAAAACTGAAAAAATACTGTTACCCGCAATGCAATGAGTTCACATCAGCTTGCGGCAGAGTCGTATCGAATCATGTGGTTATTTGTTTTTTTTGATTTACCGGTAATCTCAGACCGCCAGCGAAAGCGGGCCACCCGCTTCCGCAAGGACCTGTTGGATGATGGGTTTTCTATGATGCAGTTTTCTGTGTATATTCGGCATTGTGCCAGCAAAGAAAATGCAACCGTTCATGTAAACCGTATCCGAAAACGTATTCCACCAGAAGGGCATGTGAGTATTGTGGCTATAACAGATAAACAATTTGGGAATATTTTGAATGTAAGGGGGGCAGCCAAAGAAGAGTCTCCTTCTGCACCGGCACAACTTGAAATGTTCTAAAGATCGCTTGACAACGGATATTCACAGGGTGTATTTTGAAGCCTGAAATCAATTCACAGTAAGGCCTTGTGCCGAAGGATTAATTTCCTGTCGCCCCGCCTATTCGGTGGGGCTTGTTTTTTATTTTTATCAGATATGGTTCATTGAAAACTGAATATTTTTAGACATTCTTTGAGTCTTTATTGCAGTTTTCAGCCTACCAGACCTCCCTAAATCCTTCTGTGATAAGGGGGTAAATCCGGTGGGCTGTGAACTGATTTCAATTTCCCATCAGGGACAACTGCAAAAGAAATCGTAGCCTCCTCAAGAGCGCTGTGAACTGATTTCAATTTCCCATCAGGGACAACAACTTTGGTGAAGAAAGATAGTGCCTCGCCGCTGTGAACTGATTTCAATTTCCCATCAGGGACAACGTGGGGAAAACGTTGTATTTTGATCGGAATGCTGTGAACTGATTTCAATTTCCCATCAGGGACAACGTTGATCCTCCATCAGAGGACCGTATCATCGCTGTGAACTGATTTCAATTTCCCATCAGGGACAACGGCGGTCGAAAAAACAGTCCAAAAATCTTGCTGTGAACTGATTTCAATTTCCCATCAGGGACAACAGTGTGCGACGCAATGGAGATTTTCATGCGGCTGTGAACTGATTTCAATTTCCCATCAGGGACAACTTCGCCACAATCAAGCTCATCCCTCATAATGCTGTGAACTGATTTCAATTTCCCATCAGGGACAACTCAGGGTTATTTATCAAGGTGAACGGGGAAGCTGTGAACTGATTTCAATTTCCCATCAGGGACAACATCTTCCCGCCGTCCAACGTCTCGCAGTCGGCTGTGAACTGATTTCAATTTCCCATCAGGGACAACAGAGCCGTTTGGAAGGGCCAATGGACGCAAGCTGTGAACTGATTTCAATTTCCCATCAGGGACAACGCACCGCAGTCAACACCCGCTCAATCTCCTGCTGTGAACTGATTTCAATTTCCCATCAGGGACAACGCTTCTCTGGATGGGGCGTTTGATGGGGTGGCTGTGAACTGATTTCAATTTCCCATCAGGGACAACTTGTGTTCGGAATCAACGCAAAGGAACAGGCTGTGAACTGATTTCAATTTCCCATCAGGGACAACAGTCCTTTCCACACCGCCTGTTCAAATTGGCTGTGAACTGATTTCAATTTCCCATCAGGGACAACTCTTTTGCTTAGGATATCCAGCGTCTAAAGCTGTGAACTGATTTCAATTTCCCATCAGGGACAACCCACACGGCCACGAGGCAGGAGGCCAGCTTGCTGTGAACTGATTTCAATTTCCCATCAGGGACAACTAAATCCGTTACCTTGTCAGCCAAGTACTTGCTGTGAACTGATTTCAATTTCCCATCAGGGACAACCTTTCAACATTCCATCCGTGCTCCGCATAAGCTGTGAACTGATTTCAATTTCCCATCAGGGACAACACAGCATTAACAGAAGCCTTTGAGCTAGGAGCTGTGAACTGATTTCAATTTCCCATCAGGGACAACCCTGACCGATCCGAATATTCCCCCTCCACGGCTGTGAACTGATTTCAATTTCCCATCAGGGACAACCGCGCCCCCACCGGCCGCGCCTCGGTAAAGCTGTGAACTGATTTCAATTTCCCATCAGGGACAACCAACAGAACCCCCACCTGAATTCAAATCAAGCTGTGAACTGATTTCAATTTCCCATCAGGGACAACGATAGTACGTTTGTGGATGCCAGACATTCTGCTGTGAACTGATTTCAATTTCCCATCAGGGACAACCATTGTCAATCCCCCGTTTTATCCTCAACAGCTGTGAACTGATTTCAATTTCCCATCAGGGACAACTAGAGATCCTTTGAACACCACCTGTCTGTTGCTGTGAACTGATTTCAATTTCCCATCAGGGACAACCAAACCCTGGATTTCTTCAACCATTCCAACGCTGTGAACTGATTTCAATTTCCCATCAGGGACAACTTTCTCAAAGTTCTCCGTTCCGTGTGCCGTGCTGTGAACTGATTTCAATTTCCCATCAGGGACAACTTTCTAAAAATGAATCGATCCACTCAACTGCTGTGAACTGATTTCAATTTCCCATCAGGGACAACAGTGCATAGAGAGGATGTAGTCACCCTTTTGCTGTGAACTGATTTCAATTTCCCATCAGGGACAACAGGGCTTGCCTTGATCATATCCCCTATAAAGCTGTGAACTGATTTCAATTTCCCATCAGGGACAACTGTCAGGATGCACCTCGGTATGCCCATTGAGCTGTGAACTGATTTCAATTTCCCATCAGGGACAACACGCTCGACCGCTGATTGATCAGAAGACCGGCTGTGAACTGATTTCAATTTCCCATCAGGGACAACGGGAGGTTGGAGAGCGCATTATACGCTATGCTGTGAACTGATTTCAATTTCCCATCAGGGACAACCGTCGAGATCGACCTTACCACCTTGTTCCAGCTGTGAACTGATTTCAATTTCCCATCAGGGACAACCCAAGCGTGGTGGGTTGATGACCTCCGAAGGCTGTGAACTGATTTCAATTTCCCATCAGGGACAACCTAAGGCATACGGGCACAGACAAGCCCACAGCTGTGAACTGATTTCAATTTCCCATCAGGGACAACGTGGATTACCAAATATAACATTTGCGGGTAGCTGTGAACTGATTTCAATTTCCCATCAGGGACAACCCGGGGATCCGTCATAGTGCATTGGATAAAGCTGTGAACTGATTTCAATTTCCCATCAGGGACAACCTAAGACATACGGGCACAGACAAGCCCACAGCTGTGAACTGATTTCAATTTCCCATCAGGGACAACTGATGCATTTATAAATGATCTTCCCCAAGGCTGTGAACTGATTTCAATTTCCCATCAGGGACAACTGATCAAAAGTGGATCCGCGAGGCATAATTGCTGTGAACTGATTTCAATTTCCCATCAGGGACAACTCGCGCACGGAACGAATGATAGCGGGGCTTGCTGTGAACTGATTTCAATTTCCCATCAGGGACAACATTGCACTGCGGGGGAGTGACAGCATGAAGGCTGTGAACTGATTTCAATTTCCCATCAGGGACAACGTAAAGAAAGAAGAAAAAGAAGAGCAAGAAGCTGTGAACTGATTTCAATTTCCCATCAGGGACAACTTAAACTTGTTTCCGGGGCCGATGGTGCCCGCTGTGAACTGATTTCAATTTCCCATCAGGGACAACGACTGGAAGATCCCCCGTCATTGGCGTGAGCTGTGAACTGATTTCAATTTCCCATCAGGGACAACAGCTTCCTGAAGCGGTTGAATAAACCCCTTGCTGTGAACTGATTTCAATTTCCCATCAGGGACAACAACTACAGGAAGTAACGGGTGTTTTGTACAGCTGTGAACTGATTTCAATTTCCCATCAGGGACAACGGCAGATGCTAAGAAGCTGGGCAAATCAATGCTGTGAACTGATTTCAATTTCCCATCAGGGACAACCGCTCGCGTGATTGACGGGGAGGATGTCACGCTGTGAACTGATTTCAATTTCCCATCAGGGACAACTGCGGTTTGCGAGTTCCTGTGCAACCTTGCGCTGTGAACTGATTTCAATTTCCCATCAGGGACAACACTCTTTGCGGGTAAGCTTTATGTCACCTGGCTGTGAACTGATTTCAATTTCCCATCAGGGACAACGCATTCCCGCACTCCTAACAACGCAAAATGGCTGTGAACTGATTTCAATTTCCCATCAGGGACAACCCGCTTCTGAATTCCCACACAAGTTTGCATGCTGTGAACTGATTTCAATTTCCCATCAGGGACAACCCTTGCCAAAAATGGAGAGAATCAGCGGAAGCTGTGAACTGATTTCAATTTCCCATCAGGGACAACCCTGTCTTGAATGGACCTATCAAGAATTGTGCTGTGAACTGATTTCAATTTCCCATCAGGGACAACCGACAGTCACCGGTGCATCCACTGTGACAAGCTGTGAACTGATTTCAATTTCCCATCAGGGACAACTACCCTTGAGTCTGACCTAATGAAGTACACGCTGTGAACTGATTTCAATTTCCCATCAGGGACAACACGCCTAAATTTAAACCAACCAATGCCTACGCTGTGAACTGATTTCAATTTCCCATCAGGGACAACCGAGAGGTCATCGAGTTCAACGCAAAGAAGGCTGTGAACTGATTTCAATTTCCCATCAGGGACAACTTGCGCTAAAACTACATATACACCAACACCGCTGTGAACTGATTTCAATTTCCCATCAGGGACAACCGTATGGTATGGGGGAGGCTCTCCGCTGCAGCTGTGAACTGATTTCAATTTCCCATCAGGGACAACAGGAGGACGTATGAAAACTGAGAAAGATAAGCTGTGAACTGATTTCAATTTCCCATCAGGGACAACCCAGCCGATAGCCCACCGAAAACGCCAACGCTGTGAACTGATTTCAATTTCCCATCAGGGACAACAAAGGTTTCTGCCTCCGCCATCTATCCACTGCTGTGAACTGATTTCAATTTCCCATCAGGGACAACACAGCAAGAGTAAGCATGATAATATCCTGTGCTGTGAACTGATTTCAATTTCCCATCAGGGACAACCGTGGATCGAATTGAGCGCACGATCACGTAGCTGTGAACTGATTTCAATTTCCCATCAGGGACAACTACAACAAATCAATTCAGGTGTTAGGCTTGGCTGTGAACTGATTTCAATTTCCCATCAGGGACAACTCCATATGTCGATATTGTGGATGTTGTCCGGCTGTGAACTGATTTCAATTTCCCATCAGGGACAACTCAAAGCCGGGAACGACAACTATGTGACAGGCTGTGAACTGATTTCAATTTCCCATCAGGGACAACCATAATGTCCACCACGCGCATTCGTCACAAGCTGTGAACTGATTTCAATTTCCCATCAGGGACAACAACCCCCGCACATTCAACCGCTGCTCCAACGCTGTGAACTGATTTCAATTTCCCATCAGGGACAACGAACGCCGGGCAGTTTGAAGAGACCATGCAGCTGTGAACTGATTTCAATTTCCCATCAGGGACAACGGTAGACTTTTTTGAACAGGATGATAACCTGCTGTGAACTGATTTCAATTTCCCATCAGGGACAACTTTTCTGTATTCATACGTCCTCTCCTTGGTGCTGTGAACTGATTTCAATTTCCCATCAGGGACAACTCCTTAGGACCTGCGCCGCGCTCTTCCCCTGCTGTGAACTGATTTCAATTTCCCATCAGGGACAACTGGACAAACTACCGAACAACCTGACAGCGAGCTGTGAACTGATTTCAATTTCCCATCAGGGACAACGTCACCGAACCCACCCGCAGCCGATTCCCGGCTGTGAACTGATTTCAATTTCCCATCAGGGACAACGTCACTGACCCGAACGGAAACAAGACCGGCGCTGTGAACTGATTTCAATTTCCCATCAGGGACAACTCGACACAAACCACTGGAAAACCTTCAACAGCTGTGAACTGATTTCAATTTCCCATCAGGGACAACATTCACAGTCGCACCCCGCGATATCCCCGCGCTGTGAACTGATTTCAATTTCCCATCAG
>JARHXX010000005.1 GCA_029269125.1 Kiritimatiellaeota bacterium B1221
CCGTGAACAACATCAACCTGAGAACCGCCGTGATACGGACCCGTATGTCCGGTGGTGTGAGGGCTGGGGGGCATGAGCCCCCTGGCTACTCGATTCGCAATAAAAAATCATCCTTAACTCTGAAAAATATTATGAAATTTATCTTACCCCTTCTTATTGGGCTTGTTACAACATCTCAACTGTTGAGGTCTGCGGAAATCAATCAGGCTAAAGACGATCCGTCTAGCTTGAAGCAACAGCAGATTTTACCTTTCAAATTGAGTGCCGAAGGAATGGCATTGACGATGGAGATTGGGGATGACGGAATGTTGAGTGTCAATAAGAAGGAAGTCGGAAAGCTCAGCGGAGCCGGAATTTTATTCGATCAAAATAGCAGTGAGCTTGCCCGATTGAGTATTGATGGAGTAGTAGTCATGAAAGACGGCAATTCATTTGGCAAGGTTCATGCCAATGGGGACATAACCATTGATCCGGAGATGAAATTCTCATGGGATAAAGGTAGTCTGAAACTCGGTGAAGATGGCCCCATGATAGAGCTTGTTCCAGATAAGCCCGAGACGAGGCGCTGGGCTTCATTTTTGGTTGTATTGTATTTCACGGAAATGCCTCAATAACCTTAAAAAATGCGAACAATGAAATTGAGCGAATCTCGTGCATCGATCCGCGCATTAAAACGTTAGATGAAATATAATTTTAGAAAAATCCTGGCTTGGCTGTTGGCTTTATCTGCATCACTGGCAGTTGCGAATGCAGATTTATATCCCTTTTTACCATACGGATTGATCGGCTGTTGCGTAATATCAATAATTTCCCCGATGCTTTGGTATGGGCATCAATATAAACATTTGGAAAGAGCTGTTCGAATAGGATTTTTTCCATTTTGGATATTTATTTCACAAATACTTATCATCGGACTTGATTTTGAAGGCTCAATTAAAATTTCAGTTTCAAATAGGAGTGTGCTCAATGTGGATATTCTTATGATTTTTCTTCTTTTCGGATATTTTAATATTCAACGACCACCTATGAATTCGTCCAATCGAACCGAGAGCACGCGGTCCGGTTAACTTAAAGTTATGAAATCGAACTCAGTAAAAACCATAGCCGCAATCATCTGGAAAGCGTACTGTATAATCGGAGCTGTCTGGCTCACCCTGACGATTTTCAGCTTTCAGTTTTTTCACAAGTCGATTGAATCGACTGTTTCTGGTGAAATCATCAGAATCGAGCGGGCCGAATGGGATGGATACAAGGAGGTTATATCCGAGATAAAAACGGATGATAATAAGGGTACTGTTTTTGTGAAACTGTATAATGCAGGTTTTGAAGTCGGAGATCCTGTATCTGTGAAGATCTCAACCAGTGGGGCTGGGATCGGATATGTTCACGCTTATCTTCATAGAAGAACTCAAACCGATGCAGAGTGAAAAAAGCTCATACCCTTGATGCCAACCGAGCACTCATACTTCGGGTCCGCAGCGCCTAAACGTCATCCATAAACTCATGAAATTAATCAAAGCCGTATCCAGCATTTACTACGCAGACCTCGAAGTGGGCCTGAACCTTTTTGTGGAGGGGCTCGGGTTTATGATAGGGCACGATGAACGAAAAAATGGGAATCTGTTTTGTGTGGTTCATCGGGATGATGTGACCTTTCATCTGTATGAAAATGCGGAGTGGGCCGCGAAGGATCGTCCACAGATCCGAATAGAAACGGATGATATAGATGCCCTATACCGGGAAGTGAAACAACGGTGTCCGGACTTGTTACATCCCAATTGCAATAAGGTGAGTCTGAGACCTTGGGGGGCGAAAGAGTTTGCTTTGCTCGACGAGTCTAAGCTTTGTATTATTCTTCAACAGTGGCCTTGAAATCTCGATGAGAATCCGTGACGGGTGAGAACATTGGCATACCGCCTGAACCCTTCCCGAGCAACCTCATCCATACGATAATGATTAAAGTATCCGACATCCCTGATTTTATTGCCCCGTTAGAGCTGGAAAACCTGGTCTCCCTGAAGTGGCGCGAGGAAAGGGGGCCCTTTGTTTCCGCGGACGGGACTCGGGTAATTGATTTGCCCCCGCGCCGGGTGGTGAACTATCATTTATCACCCGCCCCGGGATCGGATATTGTGGTGGAACTGTGGTTGCCGGAGACCTCCCATTGGAACGGCTGTTTTCTGGGCTGCGGCAATGGGGGGGCGGCGGGATCCATTCACCCCGGGCGGCTGGCGGGACGGATGAAAGAGGGCTACGCGGTGGCGCAGACCGATATGGGCACTGCTGCCGGTCCCGAATGCGGGGATGGCAATCCGGAGATCTGGAAAGATTTTGGAGGACGTGCCACGGAGCTGATGACCCTGACGGCTCAACGTATCACCGAGGCCTGTTATCAGCGTCCGGCGGACCACTCCTATTTCATGGGCGGATCCACCGGCGGACAGCAGGCCCTGCAATTGGTGCAGCGGCATCCCGATTTGTATGACGGGGTGATTGCGGAACTGCCCGCGCATTGCCGCACCCCGCTGCACGCCTATTTTTTGTGGAACTACCAGATCTTAACCCGTTGTCCCTTCAGTGAGACGCAAGAGGAGGCGGCGATTCAGGCGGCGTATGAGTTCTTCGCTGACCGGGAGCCTTTTCCGGAAATCATGACGGCTGTTTCGGATCCCCGTTGTTCCGATGAGGAAATCGAGGCCGTGATAGCGCTGGCGGCCAAACGGGATGCCAGTATCGGCCTCCGTCATCAGGAAGCACTGCGACAATTATTTGCCGGTCCCACCCATCCCGAAACCGGTGAGCGGATTTTTCCCGGCGTTCCTCCGGGTTGCCGTTTTTTAACTGCGCAATCCTATCAGTATCCTTTTCAATGGGTCTTCGGCCGGGACTGCGATTTGATGGGGTTAAATTTTGCGGAGGACATGGACACCTACACCCGGGCGCTGGCCCCCTGGCTGAACGCTGAAAACCCCGATCTTCAAGCGTTTAAAGACCGGGGCGGGGTGTTGCTGATCACCTCCGGCTCTGCTGATGCCATTGTGCCGTACCCTGCCACCCTCGATTATGTGGAACGGATCATGGATTTAAATGTCTCACCTGAGACATTTAACGGTTTTTGCCGGTATTTTCTGATTCCCGGTAAAGCCCATGGTGCGGATGGACCGGGGTTAAATAGAACCGAAGACACGCTGCCGCTGATTCGGGAGTGGAGGGAGCAGGGGACGCCACCGGATTCTCTGCACTGTTTCCGGGAAGAGCAGGGGCAGGTGCAGTACGAAATGGAGCTGACGCCATACCCGAATATTCAGTTGACCTACCGGGGGGAAACCCGGCGTGTTTCCGGTCAGCGGGGTGGCGTGCCCCGCATCAGTCCCCGGTATTTGTAGTGTCCCTGCCTCCAGTCCGCTGTACGCGTAGCTGGGTGATGCACGTCGCTATCCCTGACCCTCGGTTTCCTTTAGGAAGAGCCATCTTCCTGCCGGGTTATTACGGATGTAGACATAGGTGGTGTTGCATGGAGTCCTCCGAATTCTTTTTGATTCAGGTGAAGGGGAACGACTCAATTGTTCTGGAAGGATGTTTGACCTTCTTGTCAGTTGTTGCTACTCATTTTTTAATGAGAAAGTTATCCCTTTTTATATATTTAATGAGTCTTTGTCTGATTTGCACCCGCATTTCCGCCGCTACCATTCAGATTAATTTCGGTGGAAGCAGCGGTCTCACTGACTGGAACGAGGCCGGAAACGGATCAGGAAGTAATATATCAGACCTGAAAGACAGTAATTCTGTTGATACCGGGATCTCTCTTACCTGGACGGACAATCTGGGAAACAACGGGACCTCTGCCACCAGCAGCCCGACCTCCCCTGCCTCCAATCTGTTTCCGGGTGCGGTGACCAGACGCTATGCTTATGGAAGTGGAAGTGATGCAAGTACCCTGGGGGTGTTCGAACTCGGCAATCTGGATGAGAACACCTTGTACACTTTACACATTTTTGCCACCCGGAACACCTCTGAAAACAGAGTGACACGCTACACGGTCACCGGTAATGCTTCCGAAACCCAGAGTTTGGGAATTGGAAACAATTTGGATACCTATCTGACCTTCAGCAACCTGTCTCCGGATAGCAGTGATGAAATCGAAGTCTCCTTCTATGAAACCGGTGTCAATCAATATTCCTATATCAGCGGCATGGTGATTGAGACCGCTCTGATTCCCGAAACGTCCAGTCTGATGCTGATGTTTCTGGGCATCTCCGGCATGCTGCTTGTTTGGAAACGCAAGCGGCAGTAAACCGGAACTTTTTTCTGATAAGCGGCCCCAAATTTTGGGGCAGGGGATTATTCCCCTTCGATCAGTGCCTCCAGCTTCAGGGTATCGGCGGTGAAGTTGCGGATGCCCTGGGCGAGTTTTTCAACCGCCATGGGATCCTGGTTGTGTTCCCAGCGGAAGGTCTTTTCGTCCAGGTGGATCTGCTTATCTTCGCTGCGCATGTTCTCAGACAGGGCTTCCGACAAAGTGCCGTTTTCATTTTTCAGTTCTTCCAGCAGCCCGGTGCCGATGGTTAACAAATCGCAACCGGAGAGGGCCTGGATTTCGCCGATATTCCGGAAGCTGGCACCCATTACCTCTGTTTTGTAGCCGTAGGTTTTATAGTACTTGTATATACGTTGTACGGACTGCACCCCGGGATCATCTGCGCCGACATAGTCGGTGTTGTTTTCGTTTTTGTACCAGTCGTAGATCCGGCCCACAAAGGGGGAAATCAACTGTACTTTGGCTTCGGCGCAGGCCACGGCCTGGGCAAAAGAAAAGAGCAGGGTGAGGTTACAGTGAATCCCTTCTTTCTCCAGTTCCTCGGCCGCCCGGATGCCTTCCCAGGTGGAGGCGATCTTGATGAGTACCCGGTCGCGGGGAATGCCGGCGGCTTCGTAGAGCCCAATCAGTTTACGGGCTTTGGCAAGGGTGCCTTCGGTATCATAAGACAGACGCGCATCCACTTCGGTGGAAACGCGGCCGGGAACAATTTCGAGGATTTTTTTGCCAAATAAAATAAGAGTTTGGTCAATAATTTCTTCGGTGGATTTCCCCGCATGGTCTTTGATGGCCTGATCCAATAACGGACGGTATTCGTCCTGTTGGACGGCTTTTAAAATAAGAGAGGGGTTGGTGGTGGCATCCTGCGGTTGATATTCGCGCATGGATTCGAAATCGCCGGTGTCAGCCACGACGGTGGTATACTGTTTGAGTTGTTCGAGTTGGTTCATGATTTCAGGATACGGGAATTTAAGACGGCATCAAGAAAAAGAAGATGAGAGCTTTGTTTGGACGTCAATATATCTTCCGCACTGCCGCTGGACTTTTATCTGTTTTGGAATTTTTAAGATGATGGTAACCCGACCATTCCCGGCTTTGCAAATCTCGCTTCGCCTTGACTTTCCTCTCTTCAACCTCCAATCTCGTCAGTTGGTCGTATTTTTGCAATCCTGAAACCGCTCTTCGCCGCGACCCTATGAAAAGCGATTTCCTGTCCATCGTCCCCCGACTGGAAATGCCATGAATTTGATATCGAGAATGAGATCAGTCTGTAAATTCATTTTTTATCCCTCTTATGTGTTGCGGAAATAATGTGAACTTTTTCAGAAAGTCAGTCATATTTTTTTTAGTCCTGTTGATGCCGGCAGGCTGGATTTGTGCCACGGAAATGCGTTTTGCTGAGATGCCGGAGGGTGCACGGGCGCTGTATGGTCAACTGAAGGAAAGCCCGGGTTTACAGGGGAATTGGGGGCCCATCTTAAATAAGGCATCTCTCAGTCCGGAGGATGCCTTCTGGCTGGCGGCGGCGAGAGCGGCGGCCAATGGCGGTCAACCGGAGGATGCGGTTTTTGACACGCTTTCCGACCTGGCGGACTGGATGGGGAAGGAGACCCTGTTGAAAAAGCTGCTCCGACAAACGGACAATCCGGCTTTGATGCAGCGCTATGCGCGGAAGTTTCCAGATTGGATTCAGCCCATGGGTGAAGCGCTGATCGCGGAGCTGGAAAGGGATTTCAATTTGGAAAAATTGCTGCAGGTGGCGGGATGTCTGAAGGAACACCCGAATTACTGGGTGGAGGTGGGGAAACTCGATGCCATCTGGAAAGATCATCTGAAGATCAGGCCGAAAGACGCCTCCGGTTTGATTCAGTCTGCGGCTCAAATCGGCATCAGTCCCGAAACTCTGTGGCGGGAGTTGATCGAACGCGACGCCCTGTTTGCAAATGAAAAAGCTCTCGCGGCGTACGGCGTTCAGGACAACCTGCTCTATATTCTGAAACAAGGGGATGACGCGGTGAAGGAAAAAGTGCGAGAGGCCATCGCTTCGCGGAGGGGATCGGAAGGTCTTCGTCTCCTGAGGTCTCACCTCCTGATCGAACAGCTGTGGAAGCAATATCCCGAAATTTTCGCCGATCCCTTTCTCACCCCACTGGAACTTTTATACGACCACTTAATCGAACAGGATGCGGCCGGATTTTCGGAGACCTTTTTCGATGGGAAAGTAGGGGCGCTTTCTACCCCGGTTTTTTTCCATAAGCACCGGGAACGGATTTTGGAGGAATTTCAATCCGGAGAACAGAGGCTGCTGCTGTACCCTCTGCTCTGCAAAATGGTGATGGAGATCCCGGTGATCGAAATCGATTCCCTCTGGATTCAAACGGAAATTGAAAAGGCGTTTGCAATAAAGGACCTTTCCGATCGCGCGCGTTTTCATATTGCGTTTGCCGGTCTCCTCACCGGGATGAATGCTGAAAGTCTGCGCGAAGCGTTTGTCCGGGGACTGATTTCCCACGATTTGAATGATGAAGTTGCGGGGCGGTATTCGATTCTGCTGAATGAATCCCATGCCCAGCTCTTACCCGCTTTACTGGCCGCGATGGACGGGGGCGAAAATCAGGGCAAAATCCTGCGCACAGCTTGTATGATCGCTCCTACAGATTCCGATTTAAACCGTCAGTTGATGCAGGTGATCTTCGAAGGGGGCGATACGGAACTCGCCTGTGAACTCGTGGCATTGTTGGGACTTTTTGATCGGGCGCCGCCATTGTCGGCCTATCCAGAGGGGCGTTTACAGGCACTCGCCACTGTGGAGACGCGCGAGGCATATGATGCCTTTCAGGAATTTCTCTCTAGCTATGATGGCGCAGATCTCGAGGAACTGCTTCCCATCGTGTTGTCACATCTGTCCACCTACGCCTCGCAGGGGGCGAATCCTGGGTTGGGGGTGCTGTTTGAAACCTCAGAGAAAAATCAGCGTGCGGCCGTGAAGCCGCTGTTGGACATGCTGAATTCGGCGGATGAAGATCACATCGATTTTGCCTGCAAAACGCTTTCGGTGTTTAGCGTTTTTACGGAGGAGGAATTGGGGCAAATCGGAGAAGCACTCCATCGTTTTGGAGGACTCCCTGAAAGAAATCCATTGTTATTTTCCGCGCTTTCGCGCATGGGACCGGAGGCATCGATTCTGGAGGAACAGGTGAAGGCCCTTGCCGTGAAATTTGAAAACAGGAACCGTTTGGATGCCCGTGGGTGTCTGGCAAGTATCAGTGCGGATCCGGAAACAAGAAGATCGTACCTCAGCGGTTTGATAACTGATTACAAAATGTATTGGGAACGCATACATCTTGACTCCGTCCGGACGATTCAGGCGATTGGCAATGTGCGGGGACAGGAGGAGGATGTGATTCGACTCCTGGAAAAACTGTTTGCCGGTGAGCTGAGGTTTACCCCGGAAAGCGCGGAAATTGATGCGGCGTTGGCGGCCCTGGAAACCCGTCCCGCGACGGAGGAACTGATGCGTCTCTGTAGGGGCTTGCTTCGGAAATATACCACCGATCCCGGAGAAAGGAATAAAGTCGGGATTCTGCTCAAACTTGTGGATCATCAGTATTCGGACCGCCTCCCAAGCTTCAGTGAAGAAATTGAATCCATGCCTCTGCGCTTGCGTAATACTTTTTTATACCGCGGAATATTTGAAAGCCTGCAGAGGGGATGGAAAGAGCCGCAACCCGCTCCTTTGAAAGAGGGCCCGGTCCGGCTGGCGGTGTTGGGGGTTGGCAAATCGAATCAACTGCAGGATGCATTGATTCCTCTGCTGGAAGCGCGGCTTTCTGAGGGGACGGGGACGGTTTTACTGGAACGGGAGGCCATGCATACCCTCATGCGTGAACAGGCGCTTACGCTGACGGGTGAAGGCGGTGTGAAGGGAACTCAGATTGTGCGGGCGGGCCGGGTGATGGGGGTGGATCTTTTTTGTTTGATTGAAACAACCCCGAAGGGCATGCGGGTGCAGTTGATCGACTCCTGGCAGGGTCTGAAGCTGTGGGATCGAACCCTGGAGGTTTCAACGGTGGAACAGGTGGAAAAAACTTCAGTGGAATGGGCCTCCCGGATCCAAAATGCCATGCATGCAAGCCGCCGCACTCCAGGAGAAAACCTTCTTAAACTTGGGGTGCTGGATTTCCGCAGTGTGGAGCCCGGGAAGGAACTGGACGGAATGACGCTGTCCGTGCGTGACGCGCTGGAGCAGCAGCTTTCCTTCCTCCCCGGAGTGGAGGTGCTGGAGAGGCGGCAGATGCAGCCCCTGTTGGAGGAAAGAGTGTTTTCTCCCGAACTGCCCGAGGCCATGGAAAGTGTGATGCTCCTGTTGGACGGGGAGTTTCACTTGGATGCGGAGAACGCCGATCTTTTGGTGGTGCGTGTCCGGGCGCGCAGAAATGAAAAGGAGATATTCACCTGCCAGGCAAAAGGCCCCAGAGATGATCTTCGCGAATTAGGAAGTCAGGTGGTGGCACGGGTCCGGGAACAATTGGATGATGTGGAGGAAATCAGCCGCATGTGGCCGGAGCTGGAGTCGGAGATCTTGTTGAAACAGGCCAGAACCGCGCGGGATCCGGAGCTCAAACTGGGGGCGGTGGCGGCGGCCAAAGCCCTGCTACCGGACGATCCTCTGGTCAATGAGGCCTATCTCCGGGAAATCCAGCGTCAGAATTGGGCGATTCCTTTGCCCCTGTCCAAATTTCCCTGGTATCTGGAAGAAAACCGTCTTGTCTTTGAACGCCAGCTGGCCGCAAGGCAAGCGGGGACGGCTCCGAGAAATCAGTCCCTACCCATGCATCTGTCCTGCAGTTTGCATGTGTGGAGTCAGTACCAGGATGTGCCGGAAGATCAGAAAAAAGGGATCACCGCACTTCTGCTTGAGATGTTCAATCAGTATTGGGCGCAACTGCGTCAGGAACAGGGGCAAAATAAGGATTGGAACCTAAGGGAATCCCTCCGGGACGTGCCTGAATATTTTGCCAAAATTGGGGTTCAGGATCCGTCTTTGTATGAACAGCTGTATAAAGAACTGGTGTACTTTGAAGACTTTCGGCTGCTGCTCCAGATGACGGAGGGACTGGAATGGCCCTCCCGGCTGTCAGCTGAAGAGCAGTTTGCGGAAAGTGAACGATTTTACACCTGGCTCCGCGACAGCCATGAAAGTATTTTTCTAAGAATGAGTGGCATGCGGGGATTGGCGAGGCTGTATGCGGAAAGGGGGAAACCGGGAGACGAACAGCAAACCCGGATGCTTTACGAGGTCTTTGAAAAATACTTTATGGAGACATATCTGCCGACCCTCGGTCCGGGAATCCCCCTCACTTGGAGCGACAGACCCCAACTGTCTGTATGGATCAGTTCCCTGCTGGAGGAGCGGGCTTTTGGCCGAGGGCAAAGGCCTGCCCGGTATTTTGCGGACAGAGAAGAAAATCTGAACTACCGGGTGGACCATATTTTAAAGCTCATGCGGCAATTACACAACAAACGGGACTACCCGGAACATGTCGACTGGCTTAACTATGGTTACATTACTGCAATTGAAAAATCAGGAAGGATCGGGGAATTAAAAGAGATGCTGGAAAGTGCCCTGCGGTATTACAACCGTACCTACTGGCGGGGGAAGTACGGCAGTGCTGATGGAAAGCGTCTGCGGAGAATGAAGGCCACCACAGAGGAACGTTTGCGTGAACTGAAACGGAAACATCCTGAATTTGCAGACCCGGTTTCAAAGCATCCTGAACCTGTTCCAACCCCAGATCCCAGACACCTATCGAAACCAGTACTCGGCACGGCCGAAATCGGGAAATGGGTTGAAGGTGCCGGGAAATATCATTTTTTAGTGGTTCAGCATGGGTTCACCGCGGTGATTACCGACAAAGGGCTTCTGTATTTAAAACTTGACACTTTCAAACCTCTGCGATTCGAGCCTGCTCCTGAACGCATGGATATGGATGGGTTTTATGCGGTAGACGGATCCGGAATCTATACGGTGTCGACGCATGCAATTATCTGGTTTCCGCCCAATGGTCCCTCGAGAATGTATTTTAAGAATCATCCCGATCTAAAGCTCCTCCGCGAAGATGGCTTTAGTGTGGATGTGCTTGAACGAAAGATCTATCTGGCCACGCCTCGTAAACTGCTGGAGTTTGATCTGGAGAAAGGGTCCCGGGAAATTTTGCTGTCCACCACTGAAAAAATACAGGGTCATAAATTAAATAATGTGCAGCGGATCGGGGCTGCCATTGCTGATATCAATACCCAAAAGCTTCAGATCGCTTTTGACAGCAGGATGGATGGCAAGTATCAGAGCCGGGTTGTGGTGTTTTCCCCCGGGGAAAGGACTTTTACTGAGATTCAGAAACCGGAAAAAAGCCTTTTCCCATTTGTCCCCGACCGCGGATCCCGACGGGTTGGCAGATTGGTGTTGAATATGGGGCAGGACACCGCAAGTGTCAGCATCATCGGAGAGGAGCCCGGCAATGGGTTTCAGGTAAAATGGGATAAGAATGTGTTCAGGACCTGCCATAACATTACCCTTGCAGACAAAGGCTTTGTCAACGTGTCCCCGGGTCCCTATTATTTTAAGCGTCAGGACAGGCACGGAAAATATCTCTGGAGGGAAATTGTCCCTCCTTCCGAAAACGATAGATTCAGGTTGCAAGACGTGGCCTGTCATCCCGAAAGGGGCCTGTTACTGCTGAGTACCGAGGGGATACACGCCGTACCAGGCATGCGTTCTGTCCATGCGGACAGATTACGCGAATGGATTCATCCGGAGCATGCTCAGATGCTCCCGTGAAATTTTAGGTTGTTTGTCCCCATGGATTTCGGTTAGGTGTAAAGAATGAACCCCTTCTGCCGATAGATGTTTTTGTCCCCGATGCTGAAGCCCACTTCCATGTTACACCATAAACATCTATATCGCATCCTGAACGGAATCTTCAGTGTTTGGATTTCATTTCTCGCCTTATACGCGGGGGACTTTCTTTTAGATCTAAAAGATCCGGAAATCCGGGCTGCCATTGAAAAGCAGGGGGCGGAAGTCGTGTCCGAAGGACCCGGTGGGAAAGCCGCGATTAAAGTTGTGTCGTCGGTGGAGCCGGGTTCTCTGTCAACCTCGGGTGATAAAATGGTGATCCTGCCTTTTGATCTGACCTCGTTTAAAGGGGCGAAAATTGAGATCTCGGGAAAGGTGCGGGGTGAAAACATTTCGAGACCCGGACATGTCTATACCGGAGTGAAAGTTCAGCTGCACGTGCTGGAAGCCGGAGGGCAGCAAAACTGGATTGATCAAGGAGGGAGTTATGGAACCTTTGATTGGAAAGATCTCAGCGCCAGAGCAGGGATTCCGCAGGATGCCCTTTCGGCGACGCTCGCGTTAGGCCTGCAGGAATGCACCGGAACGGTTTGGATTTCAGATGTGGAAGTGCGCAGGGTTGAAAAAGCGGTCGTAAGGCCTGCGCCAAAAGAAGTGAATGCAAGCACGAAACTTCGGGGGGTGATGTCTCCGCTGAATGTGGACTCCGGGGATTTCCAGGATCTGAAGGCGTGGAAGGTCAATCTGGTGCGCTGGCAGATGTTCGGGGTCAATGAACATTTGGCTGACTTTGAAGAATGGTTTGCCCAACAGCTGGTGAAAATCCAGGGGGCTCTGGATCTGGCGGAGGCGAATGGGATCGGGATCATTATCGACTTTCATTTTCTGCCTGGCGGGCGGGAGGAGAATGGGGATGCAAGATTGTTTTATGATCCGCAACTGCAGGAGCAGTTTGTCGGGTATTGGGAGGAAATCGCCAGACGTTTTAAGGATCATCCCGCGCTCTATGCCTACGATTTAATGAATGAACCGGTTCAGCGCAGGGAGTCACCGGAAGGGGTGGACAATTGGTATGGCTTACAGGTCCGCACCGCACAGGCTGTTCGCAAAATCGATCCGAAGACTTTTATTACTTTTGAAACGGATGAGTGGTGTAATCCCAATGGCTATCTGACTTTGGAGCCATTGGACTTGCCCGGCATCATTTATCAGGTGCACAGCTATTGGCCGGGAGGCTATACCCATCAGGGAATCTTCACCGATCAGGGGATCGCCAAAGATGTGGACTCCAAAGAATCTTTGGCGGCTTATCCCGGTATGATCAGCGGTCAGTATGTGGATAAAGCAGCTTTGCGTAAAAGTCTTCAGCCGGTGCGTGATTTTCAGCTCGCGTATGATGTGCCGATTTACGCGGGGGAATTTTCTGTGGTGCGCTGGGCGCCGGGCGGGGCGCAATTCCTCGACGATCTGATTTCGATCTTTGAGGAATATGGCTGGGATTGGACCTATCACGCTTTCCGCGAATATGGGGGATGGAGTGTGGAGCATGAAAATTTGCCCTATGACCGGGACCATCATGTGAAAGCCGCGAAGCCCATGGACCGTCAGGAAGTTCTGATGAAATGGTTCCGGAAAAACCAACCCTACACGAAAACAAAAATATCCGAGTAACCGATTGTATAAACGCCAACCCACAAAGGTCATGATGAAAAATTTGTCTAAACTATCGTTGATTCACCAGGCAGGAAACGGTTCGCATATCACAGTTGCAGTGTGCATCCTTACCGCATGCTTCACCAGTTTCGGAACGGCCCGGGCGGATGTGACACCGGTTCCAGAACCTTCTTCTTTTCTGCTGCTGAGTCTGGGTCTGATGATGAGTCTGTTTGGCTGGCGCCGCGCCCGTCATTAGGTGGTTTAGAAAGCGGTAATGAAAAAATGGCAGGGTCCCAAGTTCTTCCATTGCCATTTTTCCCTGTTTCCTTTAGCAAGTACACGATGAGTAATATTTACAAAGTCGCGAAACTGGCTGGTGTCTCTCCTAAAACGGCGGCCCGGATTTTGGCGGGAGAATCGCAGCGTTCCAAACACCGGCAGGCGGTATTCGATGCCGCAAAAGAGCTGGGGTACGCGCGGAATCAACAAGCCGCCAATTTGCGGAGTGGATCCACATCTGTGATCGGGATTATTGTCCCGGATATTAATAATCCGTTTTATGGTAAAGTGATTCAATCGATGCACGACGCCTGTTTGAAGCATGGCTTCTCGATCTTGTTGGCCTCCAGCTTCGGGAGACCTGAAGAAGAGGCACGGGCGATGAGAACGCTGCAAAGTTATCGGGTGGACGGGGTGATGCTGAATGCTTCCGAGCATCCGGTGGGGAAGGAGAGTTTGAAAATCTGTCGGCATTTTATCGAACAGGGCAAACCGGTCGTCCTCTCCGGTGAAATTGAAGAAAAGCTTCCGGGAGCGGACCGGGTGGTGATCGGCAATGAGCTGGCCGTGTCGAAAGCGGTCCGCTATCTGCAGTCGCAAGGCCATGAACGAATTGGATTTATTGGTGGTTTTGAGGATAGCCGTGCCATTCAGCAACGCCATGCCGGGTATGTGACGACCTTAAAAGAATGTGACCTTCCCCTTTTGGACGAGTATACAATCTATACGAACGGTGACATGGCGCAGGTGGGAAGTAAAGTAACGGACACCATGCTGAAGTTATCAAAAAAAGTGCGCCCAACGGCCTTTATTGCGGGAAATGATATTATTGCCATTTCAGCTCTCAAGGCTTTTGATAAACTGTCATTGAAGGTGCCGGCAGATGTCGCGGTCATCGGGTTTGATGGGATAGATCTCTCTGAAATGGTTACGCCGTCTCTAACCACATTGCGCCAACCGCAGACCCAGATCGCTTCTGACGTGGTTCAACTGATGGTGCAGCGCATTAAGGGGGAAACCACCATTGGCGCGAGTGAGTTGCATTATGAACCTGAATTGATCATCAGGGACTCCACTTGAAGTTCTAAATCTCATCCCGGGTGTTTTACCGCTTCCTCCCGCAGGGGGCTTTCCCTGTCAGGATGTGCCGCTGCTTTTTTTAAGGTCAATCCCAGATATTCAATCCTGACAGTGTTCTTGGTTTCCGGTCCCGCTTGCAATCCCGGCTTGCTTTGAGTAGCGGGAGGGTATGAACAACGATCTACATTCCCGAGCCCTTTCTGTTATTCCCGGCGGCGTCAACAGCCCCGCCCGTGCTTTTAAATCTGTAGGCGGCAATCCGCTGTATGCCGACCGGGCGGAGGGACCTTATCTCTACACCCGCGACGGTCGCAAACTCCTGGATTTCTGTTTGTCTTTCGGTCCCATGGTTTTGGGACATGCGGATCCGGATGTGGTAAAAGCCCTTCAGGAAGCTGCGGTGAAGGGAACCAGTTATGCGGTGACCACCGAAGCGGAAATTGAGATGGCGGAGCTGATCACCGGCTCAATCGATATCATGGATAAAGTGCGTTTGGTCAACTCCGGCACCGAAGCGGTGATGACTGCGCTGCGGCTGGCCCGGGGTTACACCGGCCGGAATAAAATTTTGAAATTCAGCGGCTGTTATCACGGACACACCGATTCGATGCTGGTGCAGGCGGGCAGCGGGGTGGCGGGGATTGCCGCCGCCTCCAGTGCCGGGGTCACGGCCGAAGCGGCGGGCAGCACCCTGGTTTGTGCTTTTAACGATGCGGCCGCAGTGGAAACGCTGGTGCGCGAACACGCCGGAGATCTGGCGGCCATTGTGGTGGAACCTCTGGCGGCAAATATGGGTTTGGTGTTGCCCGAAGCGAAGTATCTGCTTCGCCTGCGCGAATTGTGCGACGAAGTCGGCGCCTTGCTGATCTTCGATGAGGTAATCACCGGCTATCGACTCACTTTCGGTGCCTACGCCAACCTTTGCTGCGCCAAGCCGGATTTGATTACCTTAGGCAAAATCATCGGCGGAGGATTGCCCATCGGGGCCGTCGGGGGCAAAGCCGAAATCATGAACCACCTCGCACCCGACGGGCCGGTCTATCAGGCGGGGACCCTCAGTGGAAATCCCCTGTGCATGGCCGCCGGACTGGCCAACTTGCGCAAGCTGCAAAGTTTGAATCCATACTCCGAACTCGAAGCCCGTTGCATTCGGTTGACCGATGCCATGAAAACCGCTGCGGCGGAAAAGGGGATCCCGGTGGCGATTCCGAGGTTCGGAAGTATGTTCTCGGTGTTCTTTCGAGAGTCGGAACCGCGGAATTTTTCCGAGGTGATGGCTTCGGATACGGAACGTTTTGTCAAGGTTTTCCATGGCATGTTGGATGCAGGGATCTACTTGCCGCCGTCCCCGTTTGAAACCTCATTCCTTTCAGTCCTGCACACGGATGCGCTTTTGGATAAAACGGTTGAGGCCTGGGAACAGGCCTTGGCTAAAAGTTAAAACGGCCTTTGTCCGGAGACAAAGGCCGTTTAAGAGAGGACGTGTGATCGTTATTTCCGTTTACGGAAAGCGATGAGCGATCCCAAAGCCATGCCCATGAGCAGTAACGAACTGGGTTCAGGGATGGCGGCCAGGGTGTAGTTGACTTTAATGACGTCACCATCGTTTTCAAGAAATGCGGATTCACCTGCACCCAATCCGAGCGAAGTGAGGGTGCCAAATGTACCGCTAAGTGACCCATAATCGATGAGGGTGGTGCTGTAGGACATCGAACCGCTTAGAGGACGTTCGACGTCTGTGAAGTCCACCTCGAAGGCATTCCCCCCGAGGGTCACTCCGTGGGTGGTGTTGAGTACGGTCACCGCCCCGGCGCCCGCCGGACCGGCGGCAAGTTTGAAGGTGAGGTCGGTCGCAGAGTCTTCGAAACCTGTGCCGGTATTAAAAAGTTCCATAAAGGAAAAACCTGAGATGCTGGCATCATTTCCCATAATATTGAGAGATGCGCGGCTATCTGCATCCGCACTGTAGAGTTTGATTCCCACGTAGCCTCCCGCATTAAGCAGGGTACCTCCACTGAGGGTGATGCTGCTGCTTTTCGTACTGTCAGTATTGGTGTTTTCGATGAACAGACGGTTGGATACGCTCAGCGTTCCGCTGGTCAATTCAAGATCCAGGGTGCTGTTCAGGGAGCTGGCATTTGTGAAGATCCGGGTCGATGTATAGGTTCCATCCACGGTTAGCGTCCCTCCGCCTGTACCCACATTCAGGTGATCGGTCAGATTCAGCGTCCCTTCGATAAGGGCGTTTGCTCCACTAATGAGGCTCACCGTGCCCGGGTGGGTTACAGTGTCTCCGGCTTGAACCGTCCAGGAATCAGAACTCGTGGGAACTGCAGCCCCCAGCCAGGTCGTGTCATCCGTAAAGACACCACCCCCGGTTCCATTTGATATGATTTGCGCATGGCTGAGCGTGGCAAAGAGGAGTGAGATCAGAGGGATGAGTTGTTTGTTCATTCGAGCACCTATATTTTTTGAAATATCTGAAAAACATTAATTGATATTAGGACCTAACTACAAGCTCCATAAATTGGGACCGTCCCATTTGGATTGCAATCCAAGGAAGAGTGTTGTAGATGCGGGGGATGAATCAGGTCACACTCCGGGAACTTGCCGCACATTTGGGCTTAGGAAAATCAACGGTTCAACGTGCGTTGTCGGGTTCCAGTAAAGTAAAGAAATCGACCCGTGAAAGGGTGGAGAAAGCGGCCAGGGAAATGGGATATCAGCCTGATCTCTATTTTGCCACCCTGTCAGGTCATCGTCGGCGTGTCGGCAAAAACTTGCTGAGGGTTTGTTACTTAACCCATAAAAGTGTGCGGAGGCGACCCGCCAAAAAAGGCGTTGAATATTTTTCTTTGCTGAACAACTGTGCCGCATCAAAAGGCTTTGAAGTTTTTTGTGTTGAAGTGGAAGACAGGTCCCGTCCGGAGATGATTTTACGGCAAATATGGCAAAAAGGGGCTTCGGGAATCCTGGTGGGGGATCTTTCAGAACCGATGACCGAAGCATTGCGAGGCTTTAACAAGTTACCCGTTATCTGCCTGATTCGGGACCCCCATCTGCCATTTCATACCGTACGGTTTTCAGTGGGTCAGGCGCTCAGACTTTGTTGGACTCAATTGCAGGCGAGGGGCTATCAGCGGATTGGCTGTGCGGTACAGCGGCATGATCCGGAGCTGCCGGATGATGTGGACCGTCTGGGTGCGGCATTGGCCATGAGTACCCGGTCGTATCCTTCAGAAGAGCGGATTCCTCCGCTCTGTGATCTGCTTCATGACCCAAAGGGATTCAGCCACTGGCTTCAACGTTATGAACCGGATGCGGTCATTGGCTACAACGCCGGGTTGTGGTGGCAATGTAAGAACAAGCATGGGGCGCAAATTCCTTTTGCCTGTTTGCATGCGAGTCCGGACCCGGTGAACCGGCATATTTCCGGGAGCCGGGAGGACTACAGACTCCAAGTGGAGTTAAGTTTTCGGCAGTTGGATGTTCTGATTCGAAATGGGGAAGTGGGGATTCCCGTTCAAAATGATCATCTGGTGATTGATACCTTCTGGCAGGAGGGGACCTCGACGCCTTTTGTGTAGTTTTTTGGTGTCTGTTTGTGGCCTTCCAGAAAAAGACCCGAATGATCCGTTGGGATCATCCGGGTCTGTATCCCCGGGAAGGGGCGGTTGCGATTCCAATGTCGAAATCGATTCTTTCAGAGATCAGTCGATCTGCAGGTGCACCCGGCCCTGGTCGATGTTGCTGAAGTAGGTTTCGTGGGTTTCCGGATTGGAAATGACGAACTCTTCCACGTGCAGGTGTCCGTCTGAAACGAAGGCCATGTGTCCGCCGTATTTTTCTTCGAGTTCCACCAATAAGGTTTCGTCGGTGCGGCGCAGGCGTTCCATCACAATCGGATGTACGGTAATTCGGGTTGAGAGGTCTTTCTGTTCATTCAGCAACTTCCGCAACACTTCGTGAATGTGACGCTGCACTTCCACGCTCATGGTGAGGGCGGATTTGACGGTGCCGCGTCCTTTGCAGTAGGGGCAGTCGACATAGGCCGCAGATGAGATACTTTCTTTCGCGCGCTGACGGGTCATTTCCAGCAGTCCCAAATCGGAAATCTGCAAGAGATTGGTTCGGGCTTTGTCGATGCGGACCCCTTCGCGGAGGCGGCGGTAAACCGCGGTGCGGTTTTTGCGTTGTTTCATGTCGATAAAGTCGATGACCACCAAGCCACCCACATTGCGCAAACGCAATTGACGGGCAATTTCTTCAGCCGCTTCAAGGTTCACTTCGAGGATGCTTTCCTCCTGGGAATTTCCGCCTTTATGACGTCCGGTATTGATGTCGATGGCGACCAGCGCTTCGGTTTCATCAAACACCAGGTAGCCGCCACCGGGCAACCATACTTTGCGGCGGAAGGCGTTGTTGAGTTGGCGTTCGATATCGAAGTGTTCGAAGATCGGGGTGCTGCCGTCATAGACTTTGATGTTGCGCTGGGCGTGGCGGGCAATGCGGCTGATCGCTTTGCGCACCCGTTCCGCTTCTTCCTCTTTGTCGATGACGATCCGGTCAATATCTTCAATTAAAGAGTCCCGAACCAGACGTTCGAGCAGGTCCGGCTCCTGATAAAGCAGGCAAGGCGTTTTTTTGTTTTTGATGCCGTTATCAATCTGTTCCCAGCAGTCGAGGAGACCGCGCAAGTCACGGGCAAAAGAAGTTTTGCGGGCGCCTTCACCGGCGGTGCGGATGATGAATCCCAGATCTTCCGGAGTGGACATGCGGCCGAGAATTTTCTTCAGGCGGCTGCGTTCCTTTTCACCGGAGATTTTGCGGCTGACCCCTTTGAGGCGGGAGCCGGGCATCATCACCAAGTAGCGTCCGGCAATACTCAGGTTGGCGGTCACCCGCGGGCCTTTGGTACTGATGGCGGCTTTGGAAACCTGTACGATGATTTCGGTGCCGATGGGGAAGCGTTTCTGCATTTCACCGGGTTGGAATTTCTTTTTGCGGGCGGAGCGGCCGGAGCTGGATCCGACCTCTTCGGCTTCCAGGCGGGCGGCATCTTCCGGGATCATGTCCCAGTAGTGAATAAAGGCATTTTTCTTGAGGCCGATATCGACGAAGGCGGCTTGCAGGCCGTCTTCCAGGTTTTGAATCCGTCCTTTGAAGATACTGCCGACAATACGTTCTTCGCTTTTACGTTCCACGAAGAAATCTTCCAGCCGGCCGTCTTCCAGGAAGGCGATACGGGTTTCAAGACTTTCGACGTTGGCGACGATTTCTTTTTTAATTTGTTTTTTTGTTTGAGTAACCATGAATTTTTCCAGGTTGAGGGTGGGTCCCGGGTCAGCTGCGCCTGCTGTGAACGCTTTGTACGAGTCCCAGTGCCAGCATCATGCTGACCACAAAGGAACCTCCGTAACTAACCAGGGGGAGAGGTAATCCGACAATCGGCATCAGACCAATGGTCATGGCCACGTTAATGGTAACGTGAACCGAGAGCATGGTGAGAATGCCAATCGCGATGAGACGTCCGAACATATCTGAAGCGCGCACCGCGGTACGGGCCAGACAGCCGAACAAAAGTGAATAAAGACCTAAAAGAGTCGCAGACCCTATGAAGCCTTTCTCCTCCGCAATCACGGAGAAAATGAAATCGGTCGGTGCGACCGTGGTAGGGAGAAATCCCAATAAATTTTGGGTGCCCTGGCCGATGCCTTTGCCGCTGAGCCCGCCTGATCCGACGGCCATTTCCGACTGACGGCGGTTCCAGCTGGCACCCAGTGGGTCCCGGTCGGGATTTAAAAAGACCAATACCCGTTCTTTCTGATAGTCTTTGGCCACGCCCCAGGCCAGAGGGAGGGTCATCAATCCCAAGAATAAAATCAGTCCGATCATCCGCCAAGAGATACAGGCCACAAACAACAGGGCCATCACCACGCAGGGCAGAATCATGGCGGTCCCGAAGTCCGGTTGTTTGAGGATGAGCAAAAAGATCCCTCCGGTCAATGCGAGGGGGACAAAAATGATGCGGGGATGGCGGGTGTTGCGGAGGGGATCACCCAAATAGGCCGCGAGACAAATCACCAAACCGATTTTCGCGATTTCGGCAGGCTGAAAGTCAACGATCTTTAAATCATACCAACTGGTGGCCCCGTTTTTGGTTTTTCCGAAAATCAGCACTCCGACAAGTAAGACCAAACATCCGCCGTAAATCACGGGAGAAAGCTCTTTAAACCAGCGGTAATCAATCAGGGAGATACTGAAATAGACCGGGAGAGAAATGAGAACGAAGATAAACTGACGGAACCACTGCCGATTAAGCAGGGGGATGGTGTCATCTCCATATCCGGCACTGCCAATAAAAATGAGTCCGGTTCCTAAGAGGAGGAGAGTGACCAGCAGCGCAAGCCAGTCGATGCGTAAAAGGGGGCTTTCCAAACTGAAAATTTTAGCCACGGTTCGTCCTCCCGAAAAGTGCCTGCATCAGCAGTTTCATTCTGGGGGAGGCATCGATGCCCGATCCTTGTCCGGCATCAATGAGTACAACCGCGGCAATGGTCGGGTTGTCATAGGGGGCAAAGGCAATCATCCAAGAGCGGTACCGGCGATTTCCGGGGCTGCCGTATTGGGCGGTCCCCGTTTTTCCTGCATAAACCAGGCCTTCCACCTGGGCCCGTCGCGCGGTCCCTTGCGGGCTCATGACCACATCCCGCATCCCCACCCGAATCGCTTCAACTTTCTGCGGATCCCAGCCTAAGTTCCGGGCCGGATTCGGGTCTTCGGGGGAGATGAAACCTGGGTCCTCAGCGATGGGGATCACTTCCTGCGAGAGTTCCGGGTGGCGGAAGCCCTGAATCAGGGTGGGGGAGACCAGTGTGCCGCCATTGGCCAGGGTCGCGGTCATGCGGGCCATTTGCAGAGGGGTTACATTGAGAAAGCCCTGACCAATGACCAGATTTGCAATATCGCCTTTGCGGAGTACATCGTTGTAGTGTCTTTTTTTCCATGCGTCGGTGGGGAGAATTCCGGGGACTTCATAATCCACTTCAATTCCGGTTTTCTGGCCGATCCCGATATTTTCCAGCAGGTCGTAAACGGGATCGTAGCCAATTTCTTCGGCAAGTTTCCACATGTAGACGTTACAGGAGCGTTCGATGGCCTGGGTCATATTGATGGGGCCGTGGCCCAATCGATTGTGGCAATGCATGGGGCTGGCACCCGGGGCTGCATAATAAACGCCTTCGCAATTAAATACGGTTGCAGGATCGACGCCGGCCGCGAGTCCTGCCAGGCAGACCGCCGGTTTAATGATGCTGCCGGGAGGGTATTGTTCGCGGACCGGCCGGTTGATCATGGGTTTGCGCGGATCCTGCCGGAGGCGATTCCATACCGTATGTGAAATGAACGGTGTCATGTCATTCAAATCGTAACGGGGATTGGTGGCCATGGCCAGGACTTCGCCGTTTCGGGGGTCGATGACCACCATGGATCCGGTTTCTTCGTCCAGAATGCGTTCGCAGAGGCGTTGGATTTTGGCGTCGATGGTGAGGCGTACATCCTGTCCGGGTACAGAAGGTTTTTCGGCTTCGAGGTTGTAGCGGTAGGATGCGGCATCGATTCGAACCAATTCTCCGCCGGCTTCTCCCCGCAATTTTTCGTCCAGCACCAGTTCCAGCCCGGCTTTACCTTCCATCTCATTGATATAAAAATCGTAGGTTTCCTCTTCAGATCCCCCCATGCCTCCGCGCCCCACATAGCCGATGGTTTGAGCGAGAAGGTCGCCGTAGGGGTAGGTGCGTACGGGTTCGGTGAGCAGGTCCATTCCCACTTGCGGGCCCACCCGTTCCGCCCAGCGGGCGAGGGTGCTGTCATCCAGGTCTTCCCAGGCGATGAGGGGGAGAAGGCGTTTGGTGTGGTAGTGGTTTTCGATGGTTTTTCGGGTCAGTTTCCTGGGAACCTCGATTTGGGCAGACACCTCATCCAGCATTTTTTCAATGCGGTCGATGGTCTTCGAAGAGCGTCCCGGGACCCGGAGTTCTTCAAAGTACAGGGCGACACTGATTGAGGGGCGGTTATCGGCCAGGGCGATGCCATTGCGGTCAAAAATACGTCCGCGGCTTCCGGGATGACGGATGCGCCGCAGGCTTTGTTTATGAATGGTTTCTTCGAAGGTGTGGCCCTGTACCACCTGCAGGTTCCATAAAAAGATTAAGATGCCGCCTTGGATGGCCAGTAGAAATCCCAGCATCAACCGGATGCGGAGTTTGGATTGATCACTTTTATTCTGGGGTTTCATGTCAGATTTCCCCCCGGTTCACATTGCCCAGTGCCCGGTCCAGCTTTTCGATACTGAAATAGACGGCAGGAAAAGTCACAATTCCCAGGAGAGACATGCCCAGTGATTTGGACATGACGAAGGAAAAGGAGACGCCGGTTCTTGATCCCGCGCCGACCAATAAAATATACAGGATCATGGTGACAATGACGGATGCGCCAATGCCCATGATCACATGGGTAAACCAGTGTTCGCCGAACACGCGGTCTCTGAATTGGTTCACCAGCAAGCCGACGGTGACAAAAGCCAAAACGGAAAACCCCACCGGGATAGGGCCGAGACTGTCTTGTAAAAGTCCGGCCAGAATGGAGGCTTCGAGGACCTGCAGGGTGACCCGGCTGAGAGCGTAATAGAGCACGACCCCCAGGAGGAGAGGGGCTTTGGCCTGACCCAAACTGTGCCATGCGGGCACCACCGCCTGAATCATGGCGCAGGTAAACATGGAGACCCAAAGGACCAGACGGTTCATCTCAGATCCTCCGGTTTTTGAGCGACCAGAAAGACGACATCCAATTGGCTTAAATCTACGGCGGGCTCCACCTCGGCACTTTGGTGGAGGCCATTGGCATCCAGAGTGACGGATTCGATGCTGCCCACTTTAATTCCCTTGGGAAACACCCCGCCCAGGCCCGAGGTGAAAATTTCATCTCCGCGCTGCACTTTGATGTTTTTATTGATGAAGGTCAGTTTGCAAAGTACCCGTCCACGCCAGGAGAGGCCCTGACCGCTCAGAATCGCGTAAACGTTTTTATCACCGATTTGTACAGCCACCCGGCAGGCGGGATCTGAGATGAGTAAAATATCGGCGGTACGACCGGAAACCTCGCTGACTTTCCCCACCAATCCCTGATCGTTGAGGACGGCCAGATCCGGCTGCACCAAAGGGGAACCATCGTGTTGAATGCGGACGGTTTGCCACCATCCACTGATGTCCCTGGCCAAAACGGAGCAGGCGATGAGGTTTCTTTCCTGACGTTTTTGGAAGCCCAGTTGCTGGCGGAGGAGAAAATTCTGTTCGCGGAGTTCGTCCAGTTCTGTCAGTTTTTGACGCAGGAGCATGACCTCCTGTTGCAGTTCCTGATTTTTTTCGGGGAGGCCGCCCCAGCCGCGAATGGCATTGCCGGCGCCGCGGAATCTTTGCGCATAGGAAGAGGCCAGCTCCTGTAAAGGAGCCAGCACATCACGGGTCGTATGTTTCAACGCCCTGCTTGCCGGCGAGGGGAGGTTGAGAATGACCAATAAGATCACCCCCAGTCCCAGCCAGAATATCAAACCTTTCCTTTTCACTATGTTGTTCCTGGTTAGAGGAACCGATATGCAGTGGTGGAAAAGGGATTTTCTTAATTAGATTGGAAGGATAGCCTTAACGTTCGGCTACCGCGTTTTTACGCAGAAGATTGATTTCATTCAGGACCACGCCGGTACCCTCGGCCACCGCACTCAGCGGATCGTCAGCCACGTGTACCGGGAGCCCGGTTTGTTCGGCAATTAAGGTGTCGAGTCCCCGCAAGAGGGCGCCTCCACCGGCCAGAACCAGACCCCGGTCCACCAAATCGGCAGACAATTCCGGAGGACAGCGTTCCAGCGTAATACGAACGGCTTCCACAATGGTGGAGACCGGTTCCATTAATGCTTCACGAATTTCTTCGCTGGTCACCATGAGTGTTTTGGGCAGGCCGTTTACCTGGTCCCGCCCTTTCACTTCCATGGTCATTTCTTCTTCCATTGCGTAAGCGGATCCGATTTCAATTTTGATATTTTCGGAGGTCCGCTCACCAATCATTAAGTTATAAACCCTTTTCATGTATTGGATGATCGCCTCATCCATTTCGTCACCACCGACACGGACACTACGGCTAAATACAATTCCGGCAAGGGAGATCAGGGCCACCTCGGTGGTACCCCCTCCAATGTCGACAATCATATTTCCCGCAGGCTCTTGCACGGGAAGTCCCACGCCAATCGCCGCCGCCATCGGTTCTTCAACTAAATATACTTCTCGTGCCCCGGCACGTTCGGCGGATTCCTTTACCGCCCTTTTTTCTACTTCGGTAATCCCAGAGGGCACGGCGATGATGACCCGGGGCTTCACCATACGTTTGTTGTGCACTTTACGGATAAAATACTTTAACATCGCTTCTGTGATGTCAAAATCTGCAATCACCCCCGCCCGCAATGGCCGGATCGCCACAATATTTCCGGGGGTGCGTCCCAGCATACGTTTGGCTTCTTCACCAACCGCCAACACTCTGTTTGTGGAGGATTGAACCGCCACCACTGAAGGTTCGCGTAGCACAATGCCCCGGTCTTTTGCATACACCAGAGTGTTTGCTGTGCCGAGGTCGATACCGATGTCGTTGGAGAAGAGGCCGAAGAGCCGGGAAAACATGTTTAAAACCTTAATTTGTAAATCTTTGAATGAGCGGGCACTATGGGGAGAGATGGCGCTTCGGTCAAGCTTAAAGGCGGTCAATTGAAGGGCTGGAACTGCGTTATATAGACCTGTCCCTCCTGACTCCGGATCGGAATGGGGGAGGGCCTTTGATACTTTCTTGATGAATTCGCTTCATATTTTGAGGGAATGCGCAGGGAATCCTGACCGGACAGGTTGATGACCTTTTGGTGTGGTTCCTTTTCGGGGAATTGTGTGACGGCAAAAACGGAACCGAATAATTTTCCGCCACAAAAAAATAAAAAAAATCCTCCCCTATAGCCCGGATTTGAAACAGAATCTGATTTGAGGGTTGGGCACAAGAATTTATGAAAGCAATACAAGCTGATATTACGACACTGACTGTGGACGCGATCGTGAATGCGGCCAATGAATCCCTGCTTGGCGGCGGGGGTGTTGACGGTGCCATTCACGATGCTGCCGGCCCCCAGTTACTTGAAGAATGTAGACAACTCCACGGCTGTAAGACTGGAGATGCCAAGATTACGAGTGCATATAAACTTCCTGCAAAATATGTCATTCATACGGTGGGTCCTGTGTGGCAGGGGGGAGGGTGCGGTGAAGGTGAACACCTCGCAAGTTGTTACCGACGGTCTTTGCAAATAGCCTGTGATGCAGGCCTCAGGACGATCGCATTCCCGTGTATCAGCACGGGCATTTATGGATATCCCGCTGAACAGGCAACCGGAATCGCAGTGCAGACTGTCCGGGATACGTTACGTTCTTTGCCGTTCACGGTGGACGTTACGTTCTGTTGTTTCTCACGCAGTGATCTGGAAAGTTACCTCCGGCATATTGAAAACCATCCGGATTAATTCGATGGATGGATTCGTGTCCCAGCTTAAGGGTGGCGAGGAATTTACGGATGAGATCCCGACGATGCGGTGATCGGTCAAACGCCAAGGGGGGGAGGGGATTACAGTTTCAGGCGTTTGAAGATCGGCTCGGGAAGCGCGCGAATGATCCACATAATGAAACGCCAGAATCCCGGGACGTAAACCACATCGCCTTTTCCGCGGGTGAGGGCTTTGTGAATGCAGGTCCCGGCTTTGGCGGATGAGACAAACAGGGGGCCTTTTTTCATTTCGGCGGTCATGGGGGTGTCGACGAAACCGGGGAGCAGGGTGATCACCCGCACGCCGTGGTCTTGCAGGCGGTTGCGAAGTCCCTGTAAAAAGAGAATCACGCCGCCTTTGGCGCTTCCGTAAATGTAATTACTTTGACGCCCCCGTAAGCCGGCTACCGATGAAATGACAGCCAAGGTGCCTTGGCCTTTGCTTTCAAAGCGGGAGGCGATCCGGCTGGATAAATCAATCACGGAGCCGAAGTTTATACACATTTCCCGTCGAATACCTGCCGGATCGTTTTTAAGTGCCTCCTGATCGGGGAGGCTTCCGTATGCGATCAGGGCACGGTCGAAATCGCCGGCTTCATTCAGCAAATCTTCGAAGCTGCCGGATTGGGTGGCGTCAAAGGGCGTCAAGACATGTACGTCTGTGGCTCCGCGGACTTTGAGATCGGCGGCCAGGATTTCAAGAGCTTGGGGGTCACGGGCGGCCAGAACCAGTTTGTCGCCGTCAGCGGCCAGCAGGCGGGCGGTTTGTTCGGCCATGGCGGAGGTGGCGCCGAGGATGAGGGTGGTGGGCATTGTTTTGGGAGTTGGGAGTTTTAAGTTAGGTGAAAAAGAAAACACAGGATCGGTCGGATCCGACCGATTCTTTGGCTTAGGGTTTTACCACGGGGGGCGTGGAGTTACATCTCCGCCAAAAGCTGCTGCTGAAGGCGGGGTCGATGTGGGGGATGAATTGATTCAGGTTGGGGGTAAAGGTCCTGAAATCCTCTCCGCGCATGCGGGCATCTTTGGCAGGGTAGAGCGCACCGCCACTGGCCATCACGATTTCATCCAGCCGGGTCATCAGGGCCAGGGTTTCGGGTCCGCGGTTGGGGAAATCCATGGCCAGGGTGACGCCGGGGCGGGTAAAACTTAACAGACCTTCGGCCGGTTGGTCCCCGAACACTTTAAGGACGTTGAGGAAAGAGGCCTGTCCGCTTTGGGAAATATGTTCAAGAATTTCACGGATGGGCCCTCCATCGCCTTCGCGTGGAACCACGCACTGGTATTGGAAGAAACCCTTTTTACCGTAAAGGCGGTTCCAGCGGTCCGCGACATCCAACGGGTAGAAAAAGGGCAGAAAATGTTCGCGGGTCTGATGCCGGTCTCCCCGCAGTTTGTGGGCGTAGGTGAAATTAAAGGCTTTAATAAAAGGTTTTCGCAGAAACCAGGAAGGGGCATGGCAGGGCACCGGCAACATGGTTTTTTTCTTCCAGGTCAAATCCGTCGGCTCACCGACGTGGTTGCCGCGAATGAAAATACCGGATCCCAGGGCGTTGCCGCTGGCCAGGCCGTCGAGCCAAGCGACACAGTATTCATGGGTATCTTGGGTTTCATCTGCAAGGGCAAAAAAATCATCCAGATTTCGCATTCTGATCTGTTCCGATTCGATCAGAGGGGAAACGATGGGTTTGAGTTGGATGGTGGCCCGGGTGATGAGGCCGGTTAAACCGAGTCCGCCGATGGTGGCGCGGAACAGTGTTTCATTTTCGTTGCGGGAGCAGGTTTGCCGGCTTCCGTCAGAGCGCAGGAGTTCAAAATCGAGGACGCAGGTGCTAAAGCACCCGGCCCGGTGATGATTTTTTCCGTGTACATCGTTGGCGATGGCCCCCCCCACGGTGACAAAGCGGGTGCCGGGAGTCACCGATAGAAACCATCCCCGGGGACTGGTTTTTTCGAGGATTTCCGCGAGGGAGACGCCGGCTTCACATTGAAGAATACCCGTTTCAGAGTCGAAGGAGATCCAGTGGTCCAGTCCGCGGGCAAGTAGCAGGTTTTCTCCATCATTCAAGCAGCTGTCCCCGTAGCTCCGCCCCAATCCGTAAGGGAGAACCGATTTTTCTGCGGCAGGTAATTCGGCCAGACGGCTGTTCAGTTTATGGCAAGAGTGAGAGGCTTTGGGGATATTGCCCCAGGATGTGGGGGAAGAGGTTCTCATGGGGAACTCTATATCGTAAACCGGGATTGAATAAGATCAAAAACGAAACCCGATATTGTGCGCCTGCTCCACATGAAGATCTTAATCGGGTACGAAAGAAGTCTGATTCGGATTGCGATGAGGATTACGATTAGGAGTAGGATGAGGATGAGGAGGTTGATTCCAAAAAAAATCCCCCTGTTTTCACAGGGGGAAAAATTGGAGCGAGCGATGAGATTCGAACTCACGACAATCTCGTTGGCAACGAGAAGCTCTACCACTGAGCTACGCTCGCAATTCGGGGATCGGTTTACACCATGATGTGCCTTGTTGGCAACTGTAAAAATCAAAAAATTTTAGGTCATGTCTTCCGCATTCACCCAACGGTCAAAATCGTCGGCGGAAATCCCGCCCTTTTGCAGGGCGGCTTCGCGCAAAGTACATCCGTTTTGATGGGCGGTTTTGGCTAATTTGGCGGCGGCATCATATCCGATATGTCGGTTGAGGGCGGTAACCAACATGAGATTTTTCTCTAACAGTTCCTGCATTCGTCCGGTGTTGGGTTCGATTCCTTCCGCGCAATATTTTGTAAAGGCCTTGCAGGCATCTCCCAGCAGCTGAATACTTTCAAGGGTATTCATGGCCATCACGGGTTTGCAAACATTGAGCTGGAAGTTTCCCTGACTCCCCGCGAAAGCGACAGTGGCATCGTTTCCAAATACTTGCATGCAGACCATGATCAGGGCTTCGCACTGGGTGGGATTTACTTTCCCGGGCATGATGCTGGAACCCGGTTCGTTTTCAGGCAAATTCACTTCGCCAAGGCCGCAGCGAGGTCCGCTGGCGAGCCAGCGAAGATCATTGGCGATTTTCATGAGAGAAACCGAGAGTCCCCGCAGGGAGGCGGAGCAGCGGACGACGGCGTCGTGGGCGGAGAGGCTGAAGAATTTATTGGGCGCGCTGCGAAAAGGGTGTCCGGTTTTGTCTGCCAGTTTGGACGCGCAGCGGCCGCCAAATTCCGGATGGGCGTTGAGTCCGGTTCCGACCGCGGTGCCGCCGATAGCCAGATCATAGAGACCGGGAAGGCATTCTTCAATTTGCTGGAGCCCAAAATCCAGTTGTGCGACCCAAGCGCTTATTTCCTGTCCGAAGGTAACAGGGGTGGCATCTTGAAGGTGGGTGCGCCCGGTTTTGATTATCCGGGTGTATTTTTCGGATTTTTGTTGGAGGCCGTCGCGAAGGGATTTGACGCTGGGGAGCAGGTGGGCCTGCAACTGATCCACAATGGCCAGGTGCATGGCGGTGGGAAACGTGTCGTTGGACGATTGTCCCCGGTTCACATGGTCGTTGGGGTGGACGGGGTTTTTGCTGCCGATCTCTCCCCCGAGCAGTTGAATGGCCCGGTTGGCGATTACTTCGTTGGCGTTCATGTTGCTTTGGGTTCCGGACCCCGTTTGAAAAACGACCAGGGGGAATTCCTGGTCCCAGTGCCCCCCGATGATTTCTTCTGCGGCCCGTGAAATGGCATTCGCGAGTTTGGGATTGAGCTCTTCTAATTCAGCATTCGCTTCGGCCGCAGATTGTTTGAGCTGGGCAAAGGCTTTGATCATTTCGCGGGGCCAACGAAACCGTTCTCTGCCAATTGGAAAGTGTTCAAGGGAGCGCTGGGTTTGTGCGCCCCAAATACGGTCGGCAGGAACTTGAATGGGGCCCATGGAATCGGTTTCGGTACGATGATTTTTCATCCCGAGAGATTCCTTCAATCGATGCGGGGATGCAAGAGGAAATTAGAGGTGCTCTTGTATCAGGCGTTCAAAGATTTCTTTTCCGCTTTTCTGCATTTGTTTGAGATTGGGGTAACGTCTCTCCAGCGATTTGAATTCTGCGTGATGAATATGATGACGGCCGGCTGAATCGGTGTAAGGAGGTGCGGCCGCATGGCAGAGTTCGTGGTAAATCAAATAGTGCATGAAATCTTTGGAGACCCAGGCTTGGTCCAGCACAGGATGGATATGTACCTGTCTGCAGTCGGCATGCCAGCTGCCGAACCGAATACTGCGCCGTTTTCGTTTGCGGGGGACTCCCGGTTTTCCCCAAGCGATACCTGCTTCGGGCGGGGAGTCAAAAAAGTGCTGTTTCACGTAATCCAATTCTGTTTGCAAATCAAAGTGGATCCCGGGACGGGTGGGCAAGGGTCGGGGAGAGGCCGTGGCTGCGGGCGGGATGTTCCTGGCAAAAGCGGATACCCTTTTCCAATAGGCGGGCTCTCGGGTTTGTATATAGGATGCGAGGTCGTTTAAAATGTGCTGGGGGGCATCTGAAAATGCGTGATGCATACGCAGGCGGGTATGGTGCCGGCTGATTTGGCGGAGGGAAATCATGGTGCGTCTATTTCGGGTCAGCGAGAGTTCCACCCGATGACCCTGCGTTGATGCCAAGTCCTCCACCCAATCCTGCAGGCGGGGGGACACCTTCATTTTTTCAGCATTTCAATTTGTTCTTCAAGGATATCCCGGAGGGATTTTTCTAAGGGTATGTCGGGTGACCATCCGCAGTCATTGCGAATTTTGTCGGTACTTAGCATAGGGGTGGCGTCTGTGGGACGGAACAGTGCGGGATCGACTTGCATGCTGGGTCGGATGCCGGAGATTTCGACGAAGCCTTCGATCAAATCGCGGATAGGACGGAGGTTGCTTGAAGATAAATTATAGGCGTTGCCGCGGGTTCCGTTTTCGAGAATGAGCCGATACCCCCGCACAATATCACGCACGTCGGTAAAGTCGCGTTGGCTTTCCAGATTTCCGGTTTTCATTTCCGGAGCTGCACCTTGAGTGAAGGCCGCAAACTGACGGGCAAAGGCGGCGGCCACGAAGCGGGGATGCTGCCCGGGTCCGATGTGGTTCCAGGGCCGGGCGGTCATCACGTTGAGTCCCAATTGATTTGCGAAGGCCAGCGAGGCATCGTCGGCCGCCTGTTTGGTGATGCCGTACAGGGTGGTGGGGGAAAGAGGATCTTTTTCGGTGACGATGTGACCGGAGGGGGCGTGTCCATACACCTCGGCCGAGGTGACGACCACGATTTTGGCATGGGGCTGGTGATGACGAAAGGCCTGCAGGAGTCGCACGGTTCCGGTCACATTTAAATCATTGGCGGTTACCGGATCTTTTTCGCAGAAAGGGATGTGGGCCTGTCCGGCCAAATGCAGGCAGGCATCCGGTTTTATTTGGTTTACCACAAAGCTCATGATCTCATAGTGCAAGAGATTGAAGGGAACCTGATGGTCGTTTTGAGGCTCAAAACCCGGGCCCATTCCTTCGTAAACATCGTAACCGTGCGATTTAAACTCACGAATGGCGTGTTGTCCTACAAATCCATTCGCACCAGTGATTAATAATTTTTTCATGGTGGAGCCGTACCGAGGAGGAAAGCATTTTGCGAGACATTTTTGGCGCGTGGGCAGGGAGCGCGGACACATGTCCCAGCGGAGAAGAATAGATTGGAGCGCGGACACGCGTGTCCCAGCGGAAAAGTTTCAGAACCATTGTGGCTTAAGTTCCGCTAGGACATGTGTCCGCGCTCCTTGTGGCTTAGGTTGTGTTTTGTCTTGGACATGTGTACGCTCTTCTTTTGCCATTCGTATTCAGCACCCTTTACGTTTAAATCCCGCGTTTTTGAACTTGCCCCCTTGCCATGCTTTTCGCTAGCCCTGCGTTTGTACCGCCTTGTTTAAATCGTTGAAAAGGAATGTATGTCTGGGGCATTGCAGAAAATTTCAGGAGGGGCCGCTCTGGCAGAGGGCATGATCTATGTGATAGCATTCGGGTATTTCGGCATGGTTTGGAGGTATCCGGATCAGGGGGCACCCGCGGAACAAATGTCTTTTTTACGGGAACATGCATGGAGTTTTTCGTTGATCACCTTTCTGATGTATATCGTGTTCGGTTGTTTGTTGGCGGTATTGGTGGTCGGAATTTATGAACGGTTAAAAGGGATCTCGACCGCCCTCATGCAGGTTGCCTCACTGTTCGGTGCGCTGTGGGTGGGGATGGTGGTCGCCAGCGGGATGATCTCGAATATCGGCCTTGCCTCGGTCCTTCGGACCGCCAGCGTGAATCCGGATGCGGCCGCCGCAACCTGGAGCACGGTCCGTATCGTGGTGGAGGGCCTGGGGGGCGGAAATGAATTGATTGGGGGGCTCTGGGTTTTGTTGTTAAGTGTCGCCGCCCTGCGGGGAAAAGAATTTCAGCCGGCTTTAAATGGGCTGGGAATCCTGGTGGGACTGGCCGGCGTTTCGACCGTTTATCCCGCCGAAATCTTAACCGTTGCTTTCGGTTTGTCCCAACTGATCTGGTTCTGCTGGCTGGGCTGGGTGTTGATCCGCAACCCGCAGCTGCCCGTTTAGGTGCAGGCTCACCGGGGGGCTGCGGTAGACGCCGGTGTTGCAGGGTTCGCTCCCTTGGACATGCCCGGGTGAAAACGAGTCCGTCGCCGCTGTGACTTTTATTCCCAGCGGGGAAGGGGAAGACCTGCAATTTTATATCGGGCGGGTGATGTTCAGGGATTTCATGCGGGAGCGGAGGGTGGTGGGGCGGAGCCCGAGTTGTTCGGCCGCGCCACCGGGGCCGTCCACCCGCCATTCAGTCGCCCGCAACGCGCGTATCATATTTTCGCGCTGCAGCCTGGTCCACTCCTGTTCCGAAATGATTTTTGTGGGGGGCGCGGAGGTTTCGGCGGGAGCGGAGGGTTCTGCCCCGGGTACTTCGAATCGATGGGGTTTTCCGCGGGAGAGGATGATGGCGCGTTCGATTTGATTCTGCAATTCACGGATATTTCCAGGCCAGGAATAGTTGAGCAGGGGCTGAAGCTGTTCGTCGGTTAAGTCGGGAGCCGGAACACCCAGCTTGCGGGCATAGAGGGCCGCGAAATGCCGGGTGAGCGCGGGCAAATCTTCAGGGCGTTCCCGGAGGGGCGGCAGGGAGAGCGGGAAAACGCCGAGGCGGTAATAGAGGTCTTCGCGGAAATAACCCGCGGAGATGGCCTCCTGGAGATCGCGGTTGGTGGCGGCGACGATGCGTACGCGGGTATGGCGGGTTTTTCCCTCTCCGACCCGTTCAAAAGTGCCCTCCTGCAGCACCCGCAACAGTTTGCCCTGCAGCTCCAGGGGGATTTCCCCCACTTCGTCCAGAAACAGGGTGCCGCCATTGGCCAGTTCGAAGCGGCCGATCCGGTCCTGTACCGCGCCGGTAAACGCGCCTTTCACGTGACCGAAAAATTCGCTTTCAAAAAGTTCCGCCGGGATGGCCGCACAATTCACCCGGATCAGGGGCGCAGATGCCCGCGGGCTTCGCTGGTGGATGCGTTGGGCCAGAAGCTCTTTGCCTGTGCCGGATTCGCCGAGAATCAGTACCGCCGCTTCCGTGGGAGCGACCAGATCCAGTTGGGAAAGTACCCGGCGGAAAGCGGGACTGTCCCCGATAAGGTCCCCGCCGGACCCCTCTTCCGAAATTTCTGCTCTCAAACCTTCATTTTCCTGCCGGAGTTGTTCCCCCAGTTCACGAATGGCGTCCATGGACCGGGTCTGAAAAATGACGTTGCCGAGATGCTGTGCCAGAATGCGCTGCCAGTGCCGGTGTTCTTCGTAACCGGCCACGGGGGGACGGCTGTAGGCGGCAAACAGTAATCCGTAGCACTGATCCCTACAGGTGACGGGCGTGGCAATAAACCCCCGCAGGCCCTCCGATTTTGCCCAGGCCGGATAGAAGTCCCAGGTGTCGCGGTCCGGGTTGATGACCTGGCGGTTTTCCTGGAGGGCTTCTCCCAGTAGAGGATCGTCAGGCGGGATGTTGCTGTAGTCTCCTTTGGCGTGACGCCAACTGGGAGGGCCGCCGGCAGAGAAGCCGCTGTGATGGCGGAGGCGGAGCCGGGCGTCGCCGGCAGCTTCCCAGAATGCGAGACCGGCCAGTTCCTGATTTTGTTCGAGCAGGGGCGTGAAGGCGGTCCAGGCACTGTCCGTGGAATCGGCGGCGCCCATTTGCAGGAGGAGTTGGCTGTAGCGGTCAATTTCCCGCCAGAGCCGGTGCCGGCCGAGGTGGGCGTTTATGCGGGCGAGGACCTCCTTGTGCTGCAGAGGTTTGGTCAGGTAGTCCACCCCCCCGGCTTTAAAGCCGCGCAGTTTATCCACGGTTTCACTGAGTGCGGTCATAAAGATGACCGGGATCGCTTTGGTCGCGGGATCCTCCTTGAGTTGCCGACATGCGGAGAAGCCATCCATGCCCGGCATCATCACGTCCATCAGGATCAGGTCGGGATGCGCAAGCTGGGCCTGACCTACGGCCCGTTCCCCGTTCACTGCGGCCAGCGTACGGTATCCGCCCCCCTGGAGGGTTTCAAACAGCAGGCGGATGTTTTCCGGATTGTCATCGGCCACCAGTATGGTGCCCCGCGTATGGGAGGCTTGCGATGTTTTCTGCTCATGCCGTTTCATGCCGACTCTCCATCATACTTATTGATTTCTCGCAACGGAAAATCGCTTAATTACGAAATATCGTAGTTTTTGCGATATGAGTCGAAAGTTGTATGTGCATCTGTGATAACAACTTATGTGTTTTTGTCCGTTTTGGCATGCCTCCTGCAATAGACAGATCCGTATTCTGAAATCTTAAACCAAAGGAAAAATATGAACTTCATCAGAACGCAACGCAATGTCATGATCGCCCTTACATTCAGTGCCCTCTCAGCTTTTGACCTTCCGGTCCGTGCGCAAAGCATGGAATCCCCGTCCTGGAAGATGAAGACGGGAATATTTTTGGTCCATGGGGAGGACACCTTCTCGAGGGAGCGTATGGGTGGAGGGCAGGTTGATGCCGGTGAAAATGCTCTGCTGGGACTCAGTATCGCCGGGGAATACGCTTTGACGGACCGGATCGGCATTGAAGTCGGTATGGCGGGTGCGAAAGCGAATGAAGACGATAACGGTATGAAAGGGAAGGACAATGAAGTCGGGGAAGGTCCGGCATTTGCCCCGATATGGCTGGGGGCAAACTTTTACATCGTCAATTCTGAAAACTTCAGCTTCTATGCCGGCCCGCGCATCCACTATGTCTATTTTTCCGATTTCGAAGTCGATACGGGACGGACTGAAAAATTCGGGGTGGAGGATGAGGTCAGCTGGGGGCTGAGTGTAGGGGCCGATTATAAATTCCCGGGGAACGCCTGGTCCTTAAATGCCGAGATTTCCTACATGGATGTAGACATGAAAATTTCGGAAAAGGGCGGTTCGGAAACGACCACCGTCGACTTTAACCCCGTAATGCTCCGGCTGGGCGTCGCCTGCCGGTTCTAATCCAAAACTTCAACTTTAAACTTACAGGGAATATGATGAATATGACTCAGATTTTGATCGTCGCCTTCTGGCTCACCCTTTGCCATGGCGAAAAACTCCTGGCCTCCGGAACCGCCTCCGTTCCGGAGGAGGCCCGGGTCACCGTCAGGAGTTTTGTCCTGGACGAGGCCAAGGTGGGGGAAGGGCAGGCGGCATACGCGCTGACTGGAATCGGCATGGAGTTGGATTGTGGTTCTTGGCAGTGGGGGCTGTCCCGTCAGTGGTTTGATTGGCGTGATGCGGAGGGGTTCGTGGAGGACACGGGCGGGGAGGATCCCTGGGAGCAGTTCACCCGTTTACAGTTGGGATACAGCCATGCCAAAGAGTTCTCGGAACAATGGTCCGCCAAAATCATGGGCGGAATCTCGAGTGAGTTTGAAAAGGAACTGGACGAGAGTTTTGCTCTTCATGTGGGTGGCTACGGTGTGTACCGGGCGAATCCGAATTTGTTGTTTATCATCGGCATGTTTTATAACCGGCATCAGGAAATTTCCACGGTTTTTGATTCGGTGCCGCTTCTGGGACTGGCATGGAATACGGAAGCCGCGTCAGGGTTGTCAGCCCAATTGGGCTTCCCGTACACCCGCGTGAGTTGGCACTTCGATGAGGATACCCGGCTGGTAGTGGCCCTGAACTCGCTGGAGGGGGGCGTGGCGCGTTTGGCCAATGACAGTCCGGTGCGGCCGGGGGGCTATGTGGAACGGATCAGTGCGACTTTGGGGCTGCGCCTCGAAACCCGGATCGGAGACGGCTGGGACTTTTCGTCCGGCATTGGACACAGTCTGCACCGTGAAATGAAATTCTATGATTCCGATGGTGGAAATGAGCATTCCGAAGACATTGAACAGGGCATGGGAATTGAAATCTCCTTGTCTCGAACCTTTTAACCCGTTCTGTTTCGGAGAATGATCATGAAACACCGTCCGGATGTTCCGTTTCGCGCCTTCTGGCCGTTTCTGGCTTTGACCTTCGGGATCAGCTGGGGCGTGCTCGGCCTTTACCTGTTCTGGCCGGAGACAGCCACGCTCCGCCTGGGCCCGCTCTCGGGGGAGCATCCGCTCTTTTATCTCGCAGTATATGCGCCGGCGATTTCCGGACTCACTCTGGTGGGGGGAGAGACAGGTTTACGGGGACTGCGGATCTACCTTTCCGGCCTGGGAAAGTGGCGTTTGTCCCCGGGCTGGACGCTGTTCTTATTGTTGGGGACCCCCATTCCCTTTTTCCTGGGGGCGGCCCTGGAGGGACGCCTGGACGGGGAGTCCCTGCGTCCTGAACGCCTGTGGTCCCTGTTTGCGGCGATGGGACTGATGCTGATAAAAGGGCCGGTGGAGGAAATCGGCTGGCGGGGTTTCGTCTTGCCATTGTTACAGCGCCGCTTGCGCCCGCTGACCGCATCGCTGGTGTTGGGCGGCCTTTGGGGATTGTGGCATTATCCTGCTTTCCTCTTGGGCGGAACCCCGCAAAGCGCGTGGAACTTCACAGCTTTTTTTTTGGGCACGCTGGCCCTGAGTGTGGTGGTGACAGCCCTCTACAACCGCTCCGGGGGCAGCCTGCTCGTTCCCGTGCTGTTTCATTTTCAAATGATCAATCCCCTGTGGCCGGACGGTCAGCCGGCGGATACGATTTTTTTCGTGTCGATGGCGGTTTTGGTCTGTGGAATCTATTGGCCTGGGATGTGGGAGCGCAATCAGGCGGTCACCGCGGTGATCCCGGAACTGAAAAAGGAGATGGTCCATTATGAGCGGGACGTATGACGAGTATTGGAATGGCGTCCTCAAGCGGCATGAACTTCCGCAAGCTTGACGGGATGGGGGCGGTTTGGCATCAATGATCAACATGACGCATCCTTTTTCATATCGACTGCAGGTAGCCATCCGGGCCGTCCTCCTGTCTTTCTGTTTGATCCCCGTGGTTTTGCAGGCGGACTACGCTCCTGAAGGGGTTGCGGTTTTGTGGGCCGATCCGGATCGAACGGAGGAAAGCGGAGATATTCTGTCCTTGCGGGGAGATTGGGAGCAAAACCAAAGCTCGGAAACCGACGCTTGGTTACAAAAGCTGCTGCCGTTGAAACATTTTGAGGATCCCGTCCTGCTGGTGGCAAACACCGGTGTGGACCGGGTGGAGGTGTTTCTGGGTGAAAAACTTTTATACAGTTTCGGTACCTTGAAAGCCGGTTTTGCCCGTCCCCGGGCCGCCAATGCGGTACACTGGATTCCCTTGCCTGCCAACGCCCCCGGGAAAAGGCTGCAGCTGCGGCTCCGCTCACGCAGTGCCTTTACACTTACAGATGACCGGCCCATGGTTCTCTATGCCTCCGCGATGCAATTGATGCGCTACCGTCATCGCGCGGCCGCGGGGATGATCGTGTTGTCGTTGCTGTTTGTGATGGTTGGATTGTACGCGTTCTTTGCGTGGGCCATCCGGCGTCGATACGGTGTTCGCTTCTCCCTTTGGTTTGCGTTGCTGACCTTCACCATGGGTTCCGGTCTGTTGATGGCTTCGGTCATGGAATTTCTTTCCCCCCTGCACTCCGCACAAATCTACTATCCGGCATTTTTTATGATGGGATTTATGCCGGTGGCTTTGTGGAGGTATATGGAGGAATCCCTGGGTGAGGGACCCTGGCGCATGGTCCGCCGCTGCTGGCAGTTGCAGGTGTTGGCCTGCCTCGGGCTTTGGATCCCGGATCTGTTCGGCTGGAAGTCTTTTGGTTTCGGGGCCCAGCTGGTAGGTAACGGCGTGCTGGCGGTTCAACTGATAGTGGGTGTGGTGGAGGGTGGACGTCATGTGCGGAAACAGGACCCGTCCACACGATGGATCGCCTGGGGGATTTTTCTGTTTTCGGTCACCGGGCTGATTGATGTCTTCGTCGCCCTGGTCTTTATGCATTCGTGGTTCGAACTCTATCCCTTCGGCGCCCTCGCGCTGGTGGGGTTGCTGGCCTATGATCAGGAACGCGCCGCCGGGGAGGCGCAGCGGACATTACGCAGGCAGGCGGAGGCATTACACCGCCATCAAACGCAATTGGAGGAGCTGGTCGAGGCCCGCACCGCCCAATGGCGCGAGGCCACCCGGGCCGCAGAGGCGGCCAGCCACGCCAAGAGTGAGTTTTTATCCAATATGTCCCATGAATTGCGCACCCCCCTGAATGCTATTCTCGGTCATGCGCAACTTTTGCGGGCAGATGACCGTGTCGGGGATACGGTTCGGGACCGGGGAGAGGTGATCCGTCAAAGCGGGGAGCATTTGCTGACCTTGATTAACGATGTTCTCGATTTGGCCCGGGTGGAGGCCGGACGGCTGGAGGTGCAAAAGGGAGAGGTGGAATTGATTCCGCTCCTGTCCGGGGTGGTGGAAATGTTGCGTCCCCGGGCGGAGCAGAAGGGTCTGGAATTTTGCCTCCAGGCGGCCACAGCGCTGCCCGCCCGCATTGAAGGAGATGAACGGCGCCTGCGCCAAATTCTGATCAATCTGCTTGGAAACGCGATGAAATTCACCGACCGGGGCCGTGTGGTTCTGGATGTGCACTTAGCGGAGGGCGGACTGGAATGCCGGGTGATCGACAGTGGGAGCGGGCTGGCACCGGGGGAGATCGATCGTCTGTTTCAACCTTTTGAGCAAAGTGAAGGCGCAAAGGAAAAGGAGGGAACCGGCCTGGGCCTGCCCATCAGTCGTGCCCTGGCCCAAAAGATGGGTGGGGATATCGAAGTGACCAGTGCACCCGGAAAGGGCAGTACCTTTTGTTTCCATTTCCCCTGCCGTGCATTGAATAAAGAAGTGGCGCAACTCCCGGAGGCCCGGACTTTCCGTCATCCGCCGATCGAAAGACCGGACCCCCTGCCTGCGGATTATCAAACGCTTTGCGATGCGGTCCGCATCGGGGATATTGAAGGCATGCTGACCGAAATTCAGCGTCTCCGCCCTCTGCATCCCGGACAACTTGATTTCCTCGACAAACTCGAAGCGCTGACCCATGGATTTGAAATATTTTCGCTGCAGCAGCTGCTCGATATCAGGAGTTGAGCGCTTTTCCCTTTTCCGGAAAAACGCCCTTAGGGTTTGAGAGAAGAGAGCAGTACCCGTCCCGGGAATTTCCTTTGCAGTTGGCAGGCTGGTGAAGGGGCGAAGGCTTTGAGTTCTTCAGGCGTGAAGCCTTTGCTGATTGAGATAAGACCGTCTTCGCGGGCGAAGCTGTCGCGGTACAAAAGGCTGACCCAGCGGAAAGCCTGATAGCTGAACCGGGAGCGTTGCAGATCCGAGAATAGATACCCTTTGGCGGCCAGCCGTTCGGCTTGCTGAAGCAGGTCACGGATTTGGGGATCTGTGAGGTGGTGTAAAAAATGATTTCCGAAGATGAAATCGAAGGGGGCCAGAGCCTCCAGATGCAGGGCGTCTGCCTCCAGGATTCTGAGTCCTGGTACTTCACCATACTGCTGGCGGGCATAGCGGACCACCCGGGGATCGCTGTCGACGGCGGTGATCCGCAATTGAAGGCCCGCATTTTCCGCTTCCTGGAGTAACCACACTGGAATGTCGCATCCGCCCGCGCCGAGGTCGAGTAAATGGGTTCCGTATTCTGCAGACAGCAGGGGAAAAAGTATTTTTTTGAGGGGACCCCGCACCCGGCTGAAGAGTTGGTTGATGGACCTGAATTGGTCGAGGGTGCGGAAGAGTTTCCGTTCGTCGGAATCGGGGGCATCCATCAGTTCCGAGACGCGGGAACGCTGGTTGAGATCGGGCTTCATGGTTGCACCGGATATGAAAGGTTGAGCATGGCGTAGCTGCGGGAAAGGGTTTGGGAAGATCGGGGATTGTTTAATAGAAAATGTAAAATTCGCGCGCGAAATTTGGAGGCGGGGATGCCGGTAAGGGTGCCCAGTTTCATGCCGAGGGCCGCGCGGGTGGCGGCTTGGTTAAAGGCTCTTGTACGGTGTTTTGTCCATAGTTTTAAAGGTTGACTCTTGGTCAGCGCTTCGGCCAATTGATATGCATCCGCAAACCCGGTGTTCATGCCCTGTCCGCCGATGGGGGAGAGTTGATGGGCCGCGTCCCCGCAAAGGACAAACGCGCCGCGGTGGAAATGAGAGGCAATGGCGCGACGAGGGATGAAGCTGCTGGGGGTACCATGGGGCACCCCGGCTAGATTTACCCCCGCCGCATCGCGGACGCGTTCAATGATATGGGACACTTCGGAAGGCTGTCCGGGAAGAACCTGCACTACCCAGCGCCGAAGATGGCCGGGGAGGGGAAAGGATTCGACCGATCCGCGGGGACTGAAAAACAGGCGGGCGTCTGATCCGGCGTTTTCTAGATCTTCGAAATCCGCCATGAGGAATTTTTGTTTATAGTTTTTCGCTTTCATTTTAATCCCAGCCCGTTGACGAACCGTACTTCGATGACCGTCGCAACCGATTACCCGTACGTTTTCAGGAACTACGGTGTTCAAGGTGAAAGTTTCATTTTCGTGAAAGAGGACATCCGGAAGTTTTGCCAGGGATTCACGGAACAGTCGGAGGGACTGGCGCTGGGGTAAAGATAATATGTGATCACCGGCCTGTTCAAATCCCAGGCTTCCCACCGGATTCCGGTTTTCGAATACGCGGGCACGGCGGATGAGGATGCCCTGACTTTCAAAGGCTTCCCGCAGTCCCAGGGTTGCGAGGATATTCAAAGACGGGGGGGTGATCCCGATGGCCATTGACAGGTCGGGGATTTCGGCGCGTTTTTCGAAAAGGTGGATGCGGAAACCTTTTTGATGCAACAGGTGTGCCAGCAGAAGTCCGACGGGGCCAGCACCGATGATCCACACTTCGCGCTTCATGCCTGATCTCCGTTCACAGGTTGGAACAGCCCCATTTCAACCGTAAGCCCCGGCCCGAAAGCCATAGCGGCGCAGGGCCCGGCGGGATTGTTTTTCAGGGCTTCGGCCAGGAGAAACAGCACGGTGGCGGAGCTCATATTGCCGTAGCGGCGGAGGACGTCGCGGGAGAGATCCAAGGCGCCTGCGGGCAGATCCAGGGCTTCACCCACCCGGTCCAGAATGGTTTTTCCTCCGGGATGCACGGCCCAGGTTTGAATGTCAGCCGGCAATGCGCCTCCGTCCTTGAGAAAGGGGTGAACGGCGTGCCGGATATTGTCCCCCAGTATATCCGGGACGTATCCGGAGAGCACAATTTCGAATCCGTGTTCGCCGATCTCCCAGGCCATGGCATCTTCCCCGTCCGGAGTGAGGGTGCTGGCAAAGTGTTCGATCCGGTAGGCGGTTTTCCTCGGGGCGGGGGCGCTGCCGCTTAGGATTGCACAGCCGGCACCGTCGGAAAACAGGGATGAGGCGACCATGGCTTCTGAATTTTCGGGATCGAGCTGCACATGCAAACTGCAGAGTTCCAAACATTGAATCACCACGACTGCGTCCGGATCGCTCCGGCAAATGCTGTCGGCCAGCCGCAAAGCGGGGAAGGCGGCATAGCATCCCATGAATCCTAAGTGGTAGCGTTGCACCGCGGTGGACAATCCGAGGCTGCGGATGATGTGGTAGTCCGGTCCGGGATTATAAAATCCGGTGCAGGATGCGGTAATGACATGGGTGATATCGTTGGCGTCAAACGGAGAGCTTTCCAGGGTGTTGCGGGCCAGATCGACCGACGCTTTTTGCGAGACGTCGCGGTACACCCGGTTCCTCGCCCCGGTTCCGGGGTTGTTCCAGGGTTCGCCCTCTTTGACGGCGAACAGCGGGTCCTCCAGTTTTTCAGAAAAAGGCACGCAGGTGTAGCGGGTGTCGATTTCGGATTGTTTATATATGTGACGGAGTATGCGCCGGGTGCGTTTGTCTTTAAACTGTGCCTGCATACGCGCACATGCCAGATCCTGGGGTTGGCAGTACTCTGGATGCCAAGTTTCAATATTGTGGAGGTAAGTGGGCATCATTCAGTTTTTTTTGCAGATGAGAACTTCGATCATTCCCAACATAAACCGCCGGCTGTTCACCACGGGCAACTGATGGTTTTCAAGTTGCCGGTGAAGCTGCTGATGATCGGGAAAGCGTGCGAGGCTTTTGGCAATATACACGTAAACCGAGGGTTTTCCATGAAGACACAGGCCCCAAAATGCGCCCCATCCCCATAACAATCCATAATGGATGCGTCGAAACAGGGGGGAGACCGGGGCGGAAAAATCCAGAAACGCAGCGCAGCCTCCGGGTTTAAGCACTCTGGAGATTTCTCCAAGACAGGTGTCGAGATCGGGGGCGTTGCGCAGGGCGTAGCCTCCGGTGATGATGTCGTTCGTTTCCTCATTCTCCTGAAGCTTGCACATGTCACCTTCCTTCCAGATGATCTGTTCCGGTCCATGGGTCAGTTCCAGCATTTCCGGGGTGAGGTCTAGTCCGGTGACCTGTGCCCGGGGATATCGTTCCGCCAGTGCGCGGGTAAGGTCTCCGGTGCCGCAGGCCAGATCGAGGATCTGTGACGGCCCGTCATCCGGCAGTGATTTCAGGAGCCATTTTTTCCATGCACTGTCCCTTCCGAAGGAAAGAACCCTGGCGATGAGGTCATAGCGGGGTGCCACTTCTTTAAAAAGGGTCCGGTTGTATTGCCGTTTGCTTTCCGGGGTAATGAAAATGGTGGATGACATAGGTTTCTTATGGTTTGTGTTTTCGATTTAATGAAAGTCGGGGAATGAAGTAGGGGACCTTTTTCTGATATTCCTGAAAGGGCTGCCCGTAGCGTTTCGCGTAACGTGATTCTTTGTGCAAAGGGGCGGCGATACAGTAGAGGCTCCAAATACCGGCCAGCAGCGAATGGTCGGGCGTCCAAACCGGTCCGCTCCACAGAAGTAGGGTGTAGGCGAGGTACATGGGGTGCCGGGAACTTCGCAGGGTCCCTCGCGCTTTCCAGGTTTTGTATTCAACAGGCCGGTTGCGCCAAACCGCCCACCAGCCGAGATATCCCATTTGCACGCCCAGACCGGCATCGGCCATGGATTTCATCAATAGTACCCAGCCGAACACATAAACCCCGGTTCCCATGATCCGCAAGTTCCCGTGCAGCTCGCTCCAGACCGGACCCAGGGGGGCCCAGGCCAGAAAGCAAAGCAGGATTTGCAGAGACGCAATCAGAGCGAAGGTGGTGGTGCGCATTTCTTTTCCGATACCGCCCGGTACCATTTTCGCCAGCCACTGACTTCCCCGGGGGGTGAGAAGCAGGGAATGGAAGAGGGGGAATTGTAAAACAAGCATCACATCCCAGAGAATTGCAATGTGCAAAGGGAAGTCCGGCCCGCCCCGCAGCCCCGTGTATAATTTTATCATCATGCTCAGGACCGCCGCCGCAAAGGCCAGATGGCAGGCGGTGCCGAGGAGCAAAGCGAAAATCCGCCGGGAAAGGGTATAAGGTTTGGTGCTCATCGGGTTTCCTTGTTTCGCAGTAGAATTTCAGCTTCATCGGAGGAAAGATCAAAGCGGTCGATAAGGATCAGACGCAGGTTTTTTTGCAAGTAGTCCGCGGAGAGATCATCCAACGTAATGCTGCGGTCCTGATAAAGGAGTTCCACCCGGTCGGGATGCCAGTTGATGGTGAGAATCACCGGCTTTTCCCCGCTTTCGACCGCCTGAGCGCACAGTTCCCGCAAAGCCTTCAAATAGCGTGCACTGTCCTTTGAATCCGGCCAGTTTTGTTTTTCACCGGCGATGATTTTATTTTCCACTTTGCCCAGATGTTTGGTGGTGAGGGCAATTCTTATGAAACGCGGTCCGAATTCAGGTTGAATCAGAAGAGCGTCTCCCTGACGGAGAATCCGGTTGGGAATGGGGGCGCTTTGCACAACCCGCTCTTCGGCGGGGAGGGCAAGCTGCAGAAAGAGCAGACTGAAGTGGAAAAAACGCATTAGGGCTGGGTGAGCAGGAGTTTGACATGCAGTTTAACTTCGTCACCCACCCGGATGACCCCCATCACCGAAGGACGTTTTAAATCACATGCCTTTAATGAAAGGGTGAAGCTGCCGTTGAGCACCTTCCCCTCCGGGGTGATTTCATAGGCTTCCATCCGAACGGGCACTTCCAGGCTTTGGCCGTGAATATTCAGGATAAGAATTTGATCGGTGGCTTCTTTCCCGGAAAGGTGCCAGTTTTTAATGGTTCCGCGTATTTCGGGGTGGTCGTCCGGTTCGAACATCTTCAGCATATTCCTGTCCCGTTTCTTGTGGTCCGTGCTGAGGCTTTTGACATCAAAGCTGACGTCGGCAATGGAAAGGACGGCTTCTGTTTCGTTGCGTGTCCAGTCGGCGGGACTTTCACTTTTTCCGTTTCCGGTGAAATCGTGAAGGGTGGAGGTGCCGTCGAAAGTCACTTCGATTTTTGCATGGAGAAGGTCGGCCCGCACTCCGAAAAGAGGAGTGCAACAGAGTAGAAGTATCGTGGTTTTCATACCTTCATTTTTATGACGGTTTGGGCAGATTCGCCACGGAATTTGCCTGAATATATGTTCAGTTTGGCGGGGATTGTGTTGAAAGCCAAAGTGGCGTATGGTCGGGGCATGAAAGATATCCTGCTGGTTGAAGATGATAAAAATGTGGGCGAAAGTCTGGTGGACGGTCTGATCCAGGCCGGGTATGCCGTGAACTGGCACATCATCGGAGGTAAAGCCCTGAAAGCTTTCCGGGAGAACCGTCCCGCTCTGGTGGTATTGGATTTGGGATTGCCGGATATGGACGGGTTTCAAATTTTAGAAACATTTCAGCAAGAGGATGCGCAGGTGCCGGTGATGATTTTAAGCGCACGTTCGGAAGTGGATTCGCGGGTGCAGGGACTGGAAAACGGGGCGGTGGACTATTTGGTCAAACCTTTTGCTTTTCCTGAGCTTCTGGCCCGCATCCGTCTGCGGCTCCGGGGGGCGTTGTCGGCGGATGCGGACCTGTCTCTGGGAACCCTGCATGCCGATTGTCTCCGCCGCGAACTGCGGCTGCACGGGGATTTGCTGGAGGTGCCTCCGCGGGAATATGATTTTCTGGTTTGTCTGCTGCGGGCCAAAGGGCAGGCGGTGAGCCGTGAGCAGATTGCCCGCGATGTGTGGAAATCGCCCCAGCGTATGAGTTCGCTTGATAATTTAATTGATGTGTATGTCTCGAGATTGCGGGAGCGTTTACAGGGGGAAGGGGCTCCGGTTTTGCGGACGCTGCGCGGGGTCGGGTACCGGTTGGAGGAAAAAAGATGAAAACCATCCCCTTGCGAAAAAGATATTTCCGGGATGTGATGTGGCTCGGGGGATTGGTGCTGGGATTGAGTTTGCTGGTGCTCACATTGTTTAATGCGGTGGAGGTGTATGAGCATGCGGAAGAGCGGATCGAAGAACTTATTGAAATGGGAGTGCTGGCCGCGGTTTTGCTCGGGACCCTGCCGGTGGTGGTGTGGATGGCCTGGCGGACTTCGGGGCGGTTGTTGCGTCCGCTGCGGGATATTCAGGAGGGCGTGCGCGCCATGCGGGAAGGCGAAATGGGGGTGCGTTTAAAGGTGGAGAACTCCCGGGATGAGCTGGCGTATTTGGCTGAAAGTTTGAATGCGGCCTTTGATGCCCACCGGGATGCGCAGCGTCGCCTGGATGATTTTGCTTCAAATGTTTCCCATCAATTGCGAACACCTTTAACCGCGATGCGGGCCACCGGACAGGTGTGTCTCGATCAGGACCGGGATGCCGAATCTTATCAGGACTGTATTGGTTGTATGTTGGAGGCATCAGAACGGCTTACCCATATGGTCGATCAACTGTTGCAACTCGCCCGGATCTCCGCACTGGATGCGGCGCAAGATCTGCCCCGGGTTGATTTGAAAGATTTGCTTGTCGACGTTTGCGCCCCGTTTGCGGAGCAGGCCCAGGACCGGGGGGCGGAGTTGGATATGCAGATTCCGCAAGAGCCACTGATGGTTCGGGGGAATAAAGTTTGGTTGCAGGAAGCTCTGGTGAATTTGTTGAACAATGCGATGGCATACACGCCGGATCCTGCGCGGATCAAAGTGAGTTTGACGGCACAGGACGGTTGGGTCTGTTGCCGAATTGATGACAATGGCCCCGGGGTCGCATCGGATGTACGGGAGAAGCTTTTTATGCGCTTTCAACGGGGCTTGTCCCGTCAGGATGGCGGTACAGGTTTGGGTTTGGCGATCGTGGCTGAAGTTGTTACCCTCCACGGCGGGACCGTGAAGTGTGAAGAGAGTGTCCTGGGAGGCGCCGCTTTTGAGTTTTCGTTCCCTCAAAGGGTCGATTCCTGATCGATTCGTATTTATTTGTTTGTGAATGCGGTTTATAGGAGTCACATCGAAACTTTTTCACCCTCTATAATGGAAAACACTATGTTTGAATCAATTTCTCCCGCCCCCCCTGATGCCATTCTTGGTTTAACCGACGCATTTAAAGCGGATACCAATCCCCGGAAAATTAATTTGGGGGTGGGGGTGTATAAAGATGAATCCGGTCAGACGCCGATTTTGACTGCGGTGAAGAAAGCGGAAGCGCGTCTGCTGGAGAAGGAGACCACTAAAAGTTATCTGCCGATTTCCGGTGCGCAGGCGTATGCCTTGGGGGTGCAGGAGCTGTTGCTGGGCGAAGGGCATGCCTTGATTTCTGAAGGCCGGATTCAAACCGCACACACGCCGGGCGGTACCGGTGGATTGCGTGTGGGCGGAGACTTTTTGAAGAAGTTTCGTCCGGATGCCTCGATTTGGGTGAGTAATCCGACCTGGGCCAACCACAAGGCGGTCTTTCAAGCTTCCGGCTTCACGGTTAAAGAGTATGACTACTACGATGCGGCCCATCAGTCGCTTGATTTTGATGCCATGCTGGAGGCGCTTTCCACCGTGCCGGCGGGAGATGTGGTGTTGCTGCATGTTTGCTGTCACAATCCAACCGGAGTGGATCCCCGTCCCGCGCAATGGGAAAAAATTGCGGAGGTGGCGGAGGTTGCCGGATGGTTCCCGTTCTTCGATTTTGCCTATCAGGGTTTTGGCACTTCGGTGGAAGCGGACCGCTTTCCGTTGGAACTCTTCGCGGGTAAAAATCTGGAATTCGGTGTCGCGGCTTCGTTTTCCAAGAATTTTGGTCTCTACAATGAGCGGACCGGCAGTTTTTCCATTGCCGGGCAGGAAAAGGCCGCGGTGGAGGCCGCATTCAGCCATGTTAAAACTGTGATTCGCAGCAACTATTCCAATCCCTCCCGTCACGGGGGCGCGATTGTGGAAGAGGTGCTGGGTGATCCGGCGCTGCGTCAGGAGTGGTTGGAAGAACTGGATACCATGCGCGACCGCATTAAAGAGTTGCGGACGGCATTGGTGGAAGGATTGAGCGCCCGCGGCATTGACCGTGATTTTGGTTTTATTGCTGAACAAAACGGCATGTTTTCTTTCAGTGGCTTAACCCCGGAACAAGTAAAAACGCTCAAAGAGCAAAACAGTATTTATATCGTGGGGAGCGGCCGCATCAATGTGGCAGGCATCAACCGCGATAATTTGAACCCGCTCTGTGATGCGATCGCGGCGGTGATGGACTGAGTCAATGAAAGCTTTTTGCATCATTCTGCTGGGAATGCGCTTTTCCCTGCAGCTTGCCGCAAGAGAAGTGGATCTGCGCCTCTGGGTTTCCGGAGGAACGCAGGGGCTGGTCCTGGGAAGCCGGGATTGTCCCGGCTGGCTGAGTGTGGCCCGTCAGCTTGAACAGGAGGATCCTGAAGCCTGCTGGGTGCATTTGGGGGCACCTCCGCTTCCGGATTTTCACCGGGAGCTTCAGGGGCTGAAGTTTCCGAACATTTTGGTGCCCGGGGAGGCGGATTTTCGTTTGCAGGAATTGGCTTCTTTTGCAGACCCAAAACTTCCTTTTACCCTCTTAAATGTGGATATGCTTCCTCAGTTTCCGGATGAAACCGTTCCGTTTAGTGAGCGGGGCATTTGGAAACAAGCGGATGGGGTGGAAATACATGTCTTCGGTCTCCTTTCAAAGCAGGCGCCGCTTCGAATTCCTGCAGACCGGTTTCGTCCACTGCAGGTGCGTGACCCTCTCGGGGAAATGCGGGCGTTGTTGACGGACCAACCTAATTCTGCGTCGGTATTTCCGGTGCTGGTTTTGCCTGAAGATGCGGAGGGGGCGGAGTGGTCCACCCGATTTCCGGAGATTCCGGTATTGATCCTGCCTCCGGGTGGTCAATCGAAAGTGATTGAAGTACAGGAGGGAAAACAACTGCGGGTACAGCCGGCGAAATTTGGCCGTTCGCTGATTCGGGTGCAAATTTATTGGGACACCGTCACCCGAACTTTCAGAAACCCCACCGCGGAAGTGGTGTGGGTGAATGCGCCCGATTTACAGGGGCTGGATTTGCCGGATCGGATAAAAAACAGACTTCATCCGGTGTCGGAACCTCCTGAAAATCATTTGGGTGTGGCTTTGTTGCGGAAGGCGGACGGGGTTCTACTGCCGAAGATGAAAAGCTTGAAATTTGCATCAAAACTTCCGGATGCCGTCCGGGTGAGTGCTGTGCCGGAGGATGATGCATGGTTGCGGGTGCAGGTGCCTGCATCGGTTTGGCGGCAGTGGAGGCAGGTTCCTGAAACCATATTTTTTGAGCGGGAAAATCTTGGGGACGAAGTAGAGGTCTTGGTATCAGCCAAACTTGTCGCGGGCAATGGCGATTGGCATTCGGTGATTCGCCAGGACTTGTTGACGCATGACTTTCATGGGGAATGGATGTCTTTTACCAGTCGGGATCTGATTTTGCCTTTGGAGGAACGTCCATGAATGTGATGCAAAAGTCCGCGTGGAAAAATGCGCCGATGCTGATGTTGATTTCTTTGGGTCTGATGATTTTACCGGTGAGTAATTCGATCGGACAAATTCCGCTTTATGCCGCAGGCTTGATGTGGTTGATTCAACTTCTTCGCAAGCAAAGCTCCGGTAATCGGACGACCTGGATCATGCTGGGGGGGTGGATGATCCTGATTCTGATCAGTCTCACGTATGCGGTGCATCCTGAGCTGGGAATTCGCAAACTGAGTCGCTTTTTCATCTTTCCTTTGACCGGGGCGGTGGCCGCGGCATGTGTTGCCGGAGACGATCTTCAGAGACGGGTGCTCTGCCTGTGTGAATCTCTGGTGTTCGGTGTCTGCATTCTGGGACTGTATGATATTTTCTGTTTTCCTTATGAGGTATTTAAACTCGGAGTGAAATTTGAGGATGTGGGAGATATGACGTCCCCACAGTTTTATTTGGTGGGAATCATGCTTTGGCTGGGGCTGGTTTCGATGAGACGGGAACAAGTGAAAAGAATTTGGTGGGTCTGTCTGCCATTTCTGATGACAGGTTTACTGATGCACCAGAAGCGCGGGGTGTGGCTGGCCACCATGGTCTCGGTCGGTATTTGGACACTGTGGAGCCGAAAATGGAAAACCTTATTGACGATGATTCTGATTGCGGGAGTTGCGCTGTGTTTTCCCTTTGTGCGCGGACGTTTGGGGGAGCTGATGGAAGTTATTCAACCCACCCACGGGGGGCGGATGGTGCTTTGGAACGAGGTTGCGCCCCGGGTATTTGAGGAATATCCTTGGGGAATGGGTTATAACGGGAGCAAGTATGAAGACTTTCGCGATATACTTCCCGCAGCAACTCATATGGAGGTCGGGCTCAGGCATCTTCACAATAATTTTCTGCAGATTCGTTTGGAGCTGGGATGGTTGGGGGTCCTCTGGTGGTTATTGTGGATGGGGCTCGTTTTTTATAAAGGCTTTCGGCAGGGGCCGCCTGAACTGGCGGTTTTGCGCGGGGCGGTGGTCTTTGCGTTTCTGGGGCTTTTTCTAAACGGCCTGGTGGAATATAACTTTGGGGACAGCGAAATTTTAAAAGTCTATTTGGTTCTGTTGGGGCTGATTGACGCCTTTCAGCCTGCAAATTGTTTATCACTAACCCCGAGAAAAACCCTATGACCGAACTCCCTGTACAGAGCATGAGAATCCCTTTCGAACCCCGGGATATTCCTGGGTTGGTTTCTTTTTGGAATTTCACATCTTCCGGTGACTCATTTTGTGCGGAGCAGGGGGAAAGGTATATTTTAAAATCGCAATCAGGTCCCCTGAACGTGGTGGAGGACCCGGATGCGGCCTTTGGAGGGAAGGCCTTGGTGATTGAGGAGGGGCAATGGTTGTCTGTGGATCGAAAAGAGTGTCCGAAATTGGATATCCATGGGAAAGAAGGCCATTTGACAGTGGTGGCCTGGATCAAGCGGGGGAAAACCAAGGTGGATCAATGCGAATTTGTGGCGGGGATGTGGAATGAGTCCCAGTTAGGGCGTCAGTACGGTTTGTTCCTGAATATTCGGGTGTGGGGATATGGTCACCGTATTTTTGGACATCTTTCCCATGTGGGGGGACCGACCCCGGGCTACAAATACTGTATGGACGGGAGCATGGGAGCCACGGACATCGCCGTAGATGAATGGGCGGCGGTGGCGATGAGTTATGACGGACAGTCTGGGAGTTCCTGGTTGAACGGGCATTTGGATGCGGTTCCGGGTTTAAATCCCTATTCGATAGCCGGCGGATTGCATGATGGCGGTCCGGAGGGTTCCGACTTTACGGTGGGCGCAGTGGATCGCTCCGGGGAAATTGGAAACTTTTTTTGTGGACGTCTGGCGGCCCTGGCGGTTTATGACCGGGCCTTGACCCCGGCCGAAATGCACGTGTTGTGTAATCGTTGATGGCGGATTGCTGTTGTGGAATGCAGGCAGCTTTCCTTCGCTAAGAGGGGGAAGGCAGAGTGGGAGCCGCCGCTTTCGGGACTTTTCGAAATCGGTATCGAAAACCCGTTGCATGGGCCGTGTGGATCACATGAAAGATGGGGGGGTGGGGTCGAGGGTTTGATCCCGTTTTCCGGGAGGTCAGGGCACAAAAAAAACGGCTCCGCGAGGCGGAGCCGTTTCTGATTCATCTTGGTGAGAAGATTAGCTTTTCACCGTGCTGATGATGGCCGCAGCCACGCCGTATGGATTGGCGTTGGAGGCGGGACGACGGTCTTCCAACCATCCTTTCCAGCCGTTTTCAACCGTGATGATTGGAATACGGATGGAGGCACCGCGATCCGAGATCCCGTAGCTGAACTTGTCGATGCTTTGGGTTTCGTGCAGACCGGTCAGACGTTTGTCGTTATCGGCACCGTACACAGAAATGTGTTCTTTGATGGTTTTGCCGAATTTTTGGCAGATCTCTTCGTACACTTCTTTGCTTCCGCAGGTGCGGAGAGTGGTGTTGGAGAAGTTGGCGTGCATACCGGATCCGTTCCAGTCGGTTTGACCGAGGGGTTTGGGATGGTATTCAATGGCAACGCCGTATTTTTCACCGATGCGTTCGAGGAAGTAACGGGCAACCCAGAGTTCGTCCCCGGCTGCGGCCGCGCCTTTGGAGAAGACCTGGAATTCCCATTGTCCGGCAGCCACTTCGCCGTTGATTCCTTCCACATTGATTCCCGCATCCAGACATACGTCCAAATGCTCTTCAATGATTTCACGTCCATAAGCGTTTTTGGCGCCAACGGAGCAGTAGTAGGGGCCTTGCGGGGCAGGGTAACCGCCTACGGGAAATCCGAGCGGCAGGTTGGTTTCGGTATCCCACAGGAAATACTCCTGCTCAAAACCGAACCAGAAATCGTCGTCGTCATCGTCGATTAAGGCGCGCATGTTGGATTCATGGGCACTTCCGTCGGCGTTCAAGACTTCGGTCATGACGATGAAAGCGTTTTTGCGTTGGGGATCGGGATAGATCGCAACAGGCTTCAACAGCAAGTCGGATGACCCGCCATCGGCTTGTTCAGTTGAGCTTCCGTCAAAAGACCACATGGGACATTCATCCAGCGTACCGCCGAAATCTTTTACAATTTTGGTTTTTCCGCGCAGGGATTGAGTGGGTTTGTAGCCGTCAAGCCAGATGTATTCCAGTTTGCTGATGGACATTCGTATTTCTCCTTGGATGGGTTTAGGTTTTTAGAAAGCTTCTCCGGTGAGGATCACTGGATCGACTTATCTTTGTTAAAGATTGAGCTTTTTTAATAGCAGTTGTGATGCCAATAATGAATGTCTGTGTAAAATGGTTTCTTAAGTTACTTATGAGTAAGTATTTATAAATATTCAGATTTTTTGATGGCAGCGCTTGGCGCACTTTTGTTGGACAAAAAAGTAGAATTATTTTTTTAAAACTACAAAAATGTTGTCTATATTAATTTTTGGATGATGCTCCATGCAAGGGCGCCCAGTATTGCAGAGCCGATAGAGACGGAGAGCAGGTTGTTTCTTTTTTCCCAGTTAATGAAGCGCTCTTTGAAGTTGTAGTGATGGGCGGTTACCTTTTCATGAAGGAGGTAGGCTTTGAGGTCATCCACCATGTCCATCAGCGATTCGTAGCGGTTTTCAGGTTTCCGCTGAATGGCGCGCATGCAGATAGAGTCGAGAACTCTGGGAATTTTCCGTTGGGGCGTTCTTTTTCTCGGGGGGACGGCGTCCTGGGTTTGGATACGTTCGAGGACTTCGTCTTTATCGATTCCCCAAACCAAATTTTCATGGGTGAGGATTTCGTACAGGATGCTGCCGAGAGAGTAGACATCGCAGCGTCCGTCAATTTTATCATTGTCTCCGGCCGCCTGTTCAGGTGACATATAAAGAGGAGTGCCGGCCCGTTTGCCTCCCCGGGTAAGCTCCAGGCTTAAATGATCCTGATCCGGAATGTCACCGTGAACGCTTTCGGGTTCGTTTAAGACTTTGGCCAGTCCCCAGTCCAGCACCATGACTTCTCCAAATTCACCGACAAGGATGTTTGCCGGTTTGAGGTCGCGGTGGACCACGCCGCGGGAGTGGGCAAAGGCGACGGCCTGTCCGACTTGAACCAGCACTTCGACCAAATCTTTTTGGGTGTATTTGTTTTTAAACGCCGGATCGCGGGCGATGATGCCCAATAGGATCTCCCGGAGATCGACGCCTTCGACTTTTTTCATGGTAAAGTATACGGATCCTGCGCGGTCCCGGCCGATTTCATAAACGGGGACGGTGGCGGGGTGTTGGATCAGGGCGGTGACTCTGGCTTCGCGTAAAAACCGTTTTTGTTCGGTTTCGTCTTCCGCCATGTGGGCATGCAGCCGCTTCATGACCACAACCCTTCCCAGGTTTTTATCCAAACACTCTTCCAGCAGGGCGGTGCCTCCCTCCGCAAATTTGTTAAAGCGCTCATAACGTCCGAACCCGTTGACGATATGTTTGGGCAGGGAACGGTCGGTGACGCCCAGTTCAAGATGCTGGGTGTTGATTCGGGTTAAGGCTGAAGGTTGGGGTTGTACTTTTTTATTTCCCATAACTGTTTGGAGAGAACGTGTTGATACGCGTGAGGGATGACATAGACATAGGCGGTTTCCGTTTTTCCATCTTCCAGAACAATAGTCACGGATTGACGATCATACAAATCAGATTCGTAGGAATCGAGTTTTTCCCATTCGGAGGGGCTGATGTCAAAGAAGGCGGTGCCATCGGTTTCCGCATCCGCTTCGGGGATGAGTCCCGGAAAATCTTCGCCGCGAATGGCGTAGCGGGCGAAGTCTTGGAGCATCGCAGGGGCTGATTCAGGGACTCTCCCCAGCACATAAGAGATGATGAGGTTGTGCTGGAGGGTTCCGTATGCGAAGAGGGTGGATGTCATCTTACAAAAACGGATGCCGATCGAGGATTTGGCGTAATGGATGGTCACTTTGCAAATGGCCGGGCAGGGCGTGTTGCAGTTCCGCCAGGGCGGCCAGATCCCATTGAATTTGTCGGGGGCCGCGGAAATAGCCCTCGCTAATTTGTGCTTCGAGGTAAGCAAGGTAATCGGGAATAAAGCGGATCAGGATTTGCCGGACTTCCTCGTGGCGGTGTGCGGTTTGGCGCATGCTCCGGCTGAGGCAGAAGACCCAGGGGAGATGACGGTGTCCCCGGCGTTTAAAAAATAATTCCCGATGGAATTCCATGACTTCCAGTGCGGTGTCGATAAGGCGCCAAGGGAGGCAGAGCGGCTGGTTTCCGTAATTTCCCAGGGCCACGGGGTAAAAAATGGCGCAGAGGTAGGGCAGCAGGGTCCATTGTCCATCCACTTCAATCGGAGCGATGCAGCCTTGTCTGAGCAGGCCGGTGTGGGGATCGGTTTCGTTATGAATCCAGCGGGTGAAGGATTCGCGCCATTGGCTGTTGGCCTGGCGGTTGAGAACCAAAATACTATAGACGGCCGCGGCTTCCCGGGCGGCGCCTTCCGGGTCCTTGCACCATTCCAAATTCTGGAGAAAGGTGGTCAGGTTTGAAAGGTCGAGTAGATCATGTAATCCTTCCACTGGATGCGCGGCTTTTTGTCCGAAGCAATGGAGGGCTGCTGTACAGGCGGCGCTCAAGGGGAGGTTTTCATGGCCGTCTCCGAACATGCCGTTTTCTTTCACCTGAAAGCTTTGCAGGGTATCGACCCATTCGGCTCTCTGGAGGGGATCATGGGGGAGTTGATCGAGCATATAAAATATGTTGACTGCGGCCGCGCAGGCTGCCGGGTCGGCCACGGCTTTGGTATCCGGTCGAATTCGATAGGAGCCTACAGGTCCTTCGAGACGGCAATCGGACAGTTTAGATTGAGCCAGGTCTAAAATTCGTTGAATGGAGTATCTTTGCATGCTGAAAGAGTCATAGGGTATTCGCCATGGGAATTGAAGCTCAAAGCCGGGGAAGATGCGAAAAACCTTGATAACTGCGCCGGCTCCGGTCTTGCCTAATCCGTTGACATTCTTTAGGGGAGGGGAATGAGCGAAAAGATTGAGCCTGGAAAATTTATCAGTTTAGAGGGTGGGGAAGGTTGTGGAAAAAGCACGCAGGCCTCTTTGCTGAAATCCGAATTGGAGCGCAAAGGGATTTCGGTGGTGATGACCCGCGAACCCGGGGGGACACCGACCGGGGAAATGATTCGCGATATGTTGCAGCACCATGCCTCCGGAGAAGATATTACCCCCATAGCGGAAGTTATGTTGTTTGCCGCCAGTCGGGCGCAACATGTAAGCAATGTGATCCGCCCCGCGCTCGCGCAAGGGCAATGGGTGATTTGTGATCGATTTGTGGATTCTTCTCTCGCTTATCAATCCGGTGGACGGGAGATTCATTTGGAACAGGTTCTTCGGGTTAATGAAATTGCGCTCGACGGTTGCTGGCCGGATTGTACGTTGTGGTTTGATCTGCCTCTGGAGCAGTCCCGCAGCCGAATGACGGAGCGGGGAGCTGCGCCGGACCGTTTTGAATCCGAAGCACGCATTTTTCATCAGCGGGTGGGCGAGATGTATGTGCAATTGCATCAACGTTTTCCGGAGAGGATTCAACGTATTGATGCCCGTCATGCGGTAGAGGAAGTTGCAGCGGAGGTCATGGGCTGTCTCGAGAAGTTGACAGGAGGGCGGATATGAGTCTGATCTCAGAACTGTCACGTTTATATAAGGAAGGGTTACTGGGGCATGCGTATCTCTGTGTCGGTGATCCGTTGTCTGAAGGAAAAGTCTTTGCGGAAGAGCTGGCGACTTTGCTGTTGAGTGAAGGGGGTGCGCAGGATGAAACCGCCAAAATCCGGCACCGGGTGAATGCGCGGATCCATCCGGACGTTCATTGGGTGGAACCCCGTGGAAAGCTTCGTCAGATTAAAGTGGAGGACTTGAAGGAAGGTCTAAAGCGAATCCATGAAAAGAGTTTTGAGGGGGGCTGGAAAGTTGTGGTGTTTTTGGCGGCGGAACGTCTGAACCCCAGTTCGGGAAATCAGTTGCTGAAGACCCTGGAAGAGCCTCCGCCTCACACATTGATGCTGTTGGTCAGTGACAGTCCTGAACAAATTTTGGATACGTTGCGTTCCCGTTGTCAAACCTTGCATTTGCCACGTAACCTGGGGGTTGAAGCGCTTTGGCGTCAGGACCTGATTGCGCTGCTCTCTATGGGCCCGCCCCGAAATTTGCGGGCCCGATTGGAGAGGGCTGCCCGTTTTCGGGACTTTTTTGAAGTGGCGGCTCAGCAGCAGATTGCGTTGGAGGATCAGGAGTCACCCGCGGACGAGGCGGAGATGGAAGAGGACGTGGAAAAGGCGCGTATGAGTGATGCCCGCCGGAAAATGCAAAGGGCGGTATTGGCGGCGGTGGAGGATTGGTATCGGGATGTGCTGGTCTGCCGGCAATCTCCGGAGGGAGGGGGGCTGAACTTTCCGGATCAATTAGAAATTTTACAAGCACAGGCCGCCCAGTTACCACCGCAGTCGATCCAAAAGATTATCGAGAATATCCGTCAAACCTCCCGTCGGTTTGAGGGAAATTTACCGGTACAGGTTGTTCTCGAGCAATTTGTTTTTTAGGAAGGGGAAATTTGATGCTAAAAGTGCTTCTGAAATCTTTCAGTCCTATGAATAAAAGAGCGTTTCATTGATACTTCCTTCTACAAGGGAATGTAATTGCTTGAAGTTGTTTTTTCTATGCTTGGGGCTTTACTTAGGTACTAAATTTTCGTTATCTGCATGCTTATGATAAATCAGATTTGTTCAAGAATGACTCGCCCCGTTTTATGTGGGCTACTCTTCGTTTCGATGTTGAGTATGTTTCCCCTCCGTGCAGAAAAGCCTGAGATTTTACAACGGGCATGGCAGGAGTATCAATTCCTTTCCATGGACGCGGCTAAAAACTTATTTAAGCAGGCGCAGAAACTGGACACCAGTGCGGAATATTTATTGGAAGCCAAAGTGGGGCTGGCCATGGTTTCCCAGTTTCGTGAGCAAAAAAGTGACTTGAATGTTGCGGAGGCGCTCTACCGGGAAGTTTTGGCTGAAAATCCTCCCGAGGAACTTCGTGATTTGGTGTACAGTTTTATTGCGGACCTCCATATCAGCCGGGGGGAAAACGAAGAAGCCCTGGAGATGTTGGACAAGCTGATTGAGAGCAATTTGAATTCTGTGGTGGGGCAGGATGCGTTGATTCGCAAAACGCTATTAACCATGGGCGAGTATGGGGCTCCTCAATCGGTGAAAGTGGCCGATGAAACCGAAACCATACTGGCGGGACTGGCTATTGAGCCGACAGCGGAGCGTCCGTATCTCATTCCGTTGCTGGAATCGCTCCTGGGGGATATTTATTTTTGGTCCGGTGACTTTACGAAGGCTTTGGCTCATTATGAAATCTTTACAACTCTGGGGAATGCCAAGACCACCAGTTATGGAAGTCAGGCAGGTCAACTGTATCAGATTGCTAAGTTGTATGAGGTTGAAATGGAGGATCCCAAGAAGGCGGGGCAATTTTACAAACGACTGATCACAGAATATCCGAACAACGGGACTTCGTACTTTGCGTTAGAAAAAGCCGTACGCTTGGGGGCGATGTCCCGGAAAGAAGTTGAAAAATTAAGACTGAGCGGTGTGACCTCGGAAATTCTGGATGAACTTTTTGAAACTTCCAAAGAGGGGAAAAACTAATGGCGGAAAAAGAAGGCAATTCTAAGTATATAAACATGCTGGGTTTAAGCGTGTTGTTGGTGTGTTACGCGGGTGCTATTTGGAATGTGGTGAAATCCAAACGCCAGGAGCAGCGTGCGGATGTCATTCGCATCGTGCATTGGCAGCTGGAGTTGGGCGTCCGGGACGGGTTGCAGGTCCTGATTGACGAGTTTGAAGCTTACAAAGCTGAACAGGGGCAGGCGGTTGAAGTGGTGCAAATTCCTATTCCCGAACGGGCGTATAATCAGTATGTCACCACCCAATTGATTGGGGGGACCGCACCGGATATGATTCAGATCGGGATGTTCCCTGAAGAGTATCTCGGTCGCTATTTTTATCCGTTGTCCAATGAGATTCAAAAGCCGAATCCTTTTATGAACCGGCGTTTGGAAATTCTCTCCGCGAAGTCAGAACTCACTCCTGTGGAAGCGGAAGAACTCGAAATGGTGAAAATCTTGGCGGGCAAACCATGGATGGACAGTTTTACCGACGGCCTGCGCGGACAGTTTAAAGAGAACTTCCAGGAATATTTCGGGGTCGGTTTCAGTACCTTCACCGTGCGGATGTACTATAACAAAGATCTGTTCAAAAAGGTTTTGGGGCATGACAATCCTCCTTCAAAATTTGAAGAGCTGATTAACGTGTCCAATGCCATTAAGGATTATGGGAAAGAAAACGGCATCGATTTGCTGCCGATCGCTTCTTCGAAATATCAGGCCGACGTTTTTCGCAATCGATACCTGGCGGAGTTAACTTCTGATCTATCGAAAGAATACGATATGGATTATAGTGGTTCCACGGTGGGCGAAGAGAAGTTGTATGCCATGCTTCGGGGAGATTTGACTCCCTGGAACGAGCAGTACAAGGCGTCTATTGAGTTGGTGCAGGATCTGGCGGATTTCTTCCCCCGGGGCTTCATGTCCATGGGGCGGGAAGATTCCGGTTTTGCGTTTGTTCAAGGCAAAGCGGGTATGATTACTTCAGGAAGCTGGGATGCACTTAGTTACCTGAAAAAGATCGAGGATCAGCCGGAAGCAGGCCGTTTTGAGGTGGGGATTTTCGATTTGCCTTCCATCTCCAAGGATCATCCGAAATACGGGCAATTTGCAGACGGCCGTAATTCGGAAGCCACGTCGGGTACCGGATTTGGTTTCGGGATTACCCGTTTCACCAGGAATTTTGATTTGTGTGTGGAGTTCCTTCAATTTTCCACCACGCCGGATATGAACACGAAAGTGAACGAAATAGCCGGATGGATTCCGGTGGTGAAGGGGGCGGTTCCCGGGGAACTCCTTAAGAAGTTTCAGCCCAATTTCGTGGGATATCAGGGAAGTGTAAATTTCGAAGTGATGTCGGGCGGAAAAGTTAGGCTGCTTGAACAGCAGGTCTACTGGCCCCTGATTTCCGGGGATAGCGATTTCGAAACGTATGCCAAAACCCTCTGGGAGAAATTGCCGGCGGAAGCCTCCACGGACTATAAGCGTATTTATCAAGGGAGTATGGAATCCGTTCCCAACCGTCAGGCGCGGAGATCCGCATATCTGGCCAATGTCGTATTGGGGGATCAGGATCCCGAAAAGCGTACCGCCAGAGAAATTCAACTCCAGCGTTCCATGCAGCCCCTGCTGAAGTTCCTCGTTACCCAAAAACGTATGGACCGGATGATGAAAGTCACCTTGGAACAAGTTCCGGATGACGAAATGATCCAAAAGTTCAATCGTGATTTTTTCAAAGCCTTAGATCGTGAAATGAGTCAATAATTATGGCCAAAGATATATCCCTTAAACAAGTTGTTACGTACTGGCCTCTTTACTTCTTCGTGGTGCCGAGTGCACTGCTGGTGGCCACTTTTTCATATTTTCCCGCAGGAAGTGCTATTTACCATAGTGCCTTCCGGTGGAATGGAAATACCATCAAGATCTTTATTGGCGCGGCCAATTTCCAGAAGGCGTTGGGAACTCCCCTGTATTGGATTCTTACGTTGCTGGTGACGATGACCATGATTTATCAGTCGCAAAAGAAGACCACCTTTGCGACCACGATGAAAATGGTTTGCGGATTGGGAATGCCACTGTTGAATTTGATTGTGCTGTTCCGCATTCGCCCTCCGGAAAATATTCTGGTTGGCCCCATGCTTTTAACCGCACTCATCTGGGCGGGTATCTGGTTTTTCCTCCGCTGGCGAATGGACAATGACAGTGAGTTAAGAGGAGTGGTGACATTCTTCTGCTTTATGCTCGGTGGATCCGCTGCTTTGACCTCTATGGGGCTGGAAGGGAATTTTGCCTGGTCGGTGACCAACCTCATTGCCGGATTGTTTCTGTGGTTTGCTGTGGGCAAAAAGGGCAAGGTGTTTAAGTTGGATGGCATGCGGATCGGTCAATCCCTGATCGGGGTAGGCATCTTTGTGTGGTCTCTCGCTCAAAATGCAGGTGGCGAAGTTGCGCTTTGGAGTGGTTTCTCGGTGATCGCAACCTTGGTGGTTGCCAACTTGGTGAAAATGATTCCTTCCATTACCACTGCGGTGGTTGTGAACCGCCTGAAGAGTGAAGCGGCCAATTACTGGTACCGGGTATTGTTTGTGGTTCCCATGATTATCCCGGGTATGGTCTATCTGTTGTTGTGGAAGTTCTTCTTTGAATCCGGTGGGCTGTTTAACCTGGTGCTTCGGAAAACCGGAATTATGCACTTAATTTATGTGTACGATTTCTGGTCTGAAAACGGAATTTTTATTGGACTCAATGAAGCCGCCAAAATGTCGATGGGGGATGTGCTGAACGCCGCCTCCACCGCGGCACCCGCCTGGTTGGGGTCGCCGGAATTGGTTTTGCCCGCCTTTATCATTTGGGGATTCCCCTGGGTGGGGGTGGTCGGGGTATTGATTTATCTCGCGGGTCTGCAAAGTATTGACCAGGCGATCTATGAGGCCGCTGATTTGGACGGGGTAGGGGCGTTCGGTAAATTCATGAATATTGAGTTGCCGCTGATCCTCACGCAGGTCCGGATTAATTTGGTACTGATGATTATTGGTACGTTGCAAATGTACGGCATGATTTTGATTCTCTTTGGAGATGCCGGTGGACCTAACGGAAAAATGATGGTTCCGGGGCTCCTGATGTTCCGAAGTGCTTTTGTTGAAGGATATGCCGGATATGCTTGTTCAATCGGCCTGATCCTGTTCTTCCTGATTTTGGTTCTGACCGAGATCAATAACCGTTTTGTGAGGGTTGAAAAATGAGTATGCGCCGTAAAGAAATTCTGGCTGAGGTTTGGAAACACCTCTTTATTTTGTTCATCTTGTCCATGGCGTTTCTGCCACTGTATGTGATGATTGTCATTAGTGGAAAAGATGGTGCGCAATTTGTGGCCAGTCCGTTTAAGTTGACCTTTCCTTTTCACTGGGAAAACTATGCGCATGCCTGGAGTTTGATGCGGGCCTATGTGTTTAACACCGTTTTCATTTGTGTGACTTCAGTGGTGTTGACTTTTGTGCTTTCCCTGAACGCGGCTTTTTTCTTTGCCCGTTACCGGATGCCCGGACATAAATTTCTGTGGTATTTCTTTTTGGTGCTCATGCTGATGCCGGGAGTCGCCAACCTGGTTCCTCTGTTTATGCTGTTGAAAAACCTTTCATTGCTGAACACCTTTTATGCCTTGATGGTGGTGTATGTCACCGGGGGACAGGTGGTCCAGATTTTCATTCTGCGTAACTTCATTGAAGACATCCCGCAGGATCTCTTTGATGCCGCGGAAGTGGATGGTGCCAGTCCCATTAAACAAGTCTATCACATTGTTCTGCCGATGTCCGGATCTGTACTTTCCACCTTGGGTATTCTGCAGTTTATCGGCCTCTGGAATGACTACATTCTGCCTTTGATTGTGATGCGTGATGACAGCATGCTCACCCTTGCGGTAGGTCTGGTGCGGATGGACGGTGAATATGTGAAAGACTGGGGGGCACTGATGTCCGGGTTCACGATTGCCAGTATTCCGATGGTTCTGATCTTCTTGTTCACCATGCGTCTGTTCGTGAAAGGACTGGCTGCCGGTGCGGTGAAGGGCTAAGTCATTTATGGCAGAGGGCTAAGATCGGTCTAATCAGACCGATCGGCCCGATTCGCGTCACAGCTGTCCGACAGTTTCCGGCCGGTGTGACCGCTTTATTACATAAGATCTGGCCGAACGGCCCGGGTCTTTTTTTCGGCCTGTTCGCGACGCCAAGCGTTGATGGCGGCGTGGTTACCGGAAAGTAACACTGAAGGGACTTTCATACCCCGAAAGTCCTCCGGGCGGGTGTAGTGGGGATGGTCCAGGATGCCACTGCTGAAGCTTTCCTGAGCGGTGGCGGCCTCGCCCCCTCCCAGGACACCGGGGATGAGGCGGACGGTGGCGTCAATCACTACGGCTGCGGCCAAGGCCCCATTGGTAAGGACGTAATCCCCGATACTTATTTCTTCATCCACCAGGGCTTCTAAAACGCGTTCATCCACCCCCTCGTAGTGACCGCATAAAAAAATCAGATGGGAGGTTTTACAAAGGTTTTCGGCTTTGGCTTGTGTGAAAGCAGGGCCCTGGGGGGAAAGGTAGATGACCCGGCTATCGGCTTTGCGCAACGATTCAATGGCCGAGAAGAGGGGCTCCGGCTTCATGACCATTCCGGGGCCGCCCCCATAAGCCCGGTCATCGGTGGTGCGGTGAATATCGGTGGTAAAGTCGCGGGGATTGGTGAACCCGAATTCTACAGCACCACTTTCCGTGGCACGCTTCATCATCGACTGTTCCAGAAACCCTTTCAGCATGTCCGGAAAGAGGGTAATGACATCGATTCGCATGCGGGTGCTCAGGAATCGGGTTCGATCACTTCAATGACAATTTTCCCCTCTCCGCGGGTAATTGCATTGATCAATACCCGAATTGCGGAGATGGTTTTGCCATTTTTACCGATAATGGAGCCCACATCGGTGGCTGCACATCGGATTTCAATGAAGCTGCAGTTTGCGCCTTTGATTTCTTTTAGATTCAGATCTTCTGGAGTCTGGACCAACGCCCGCAAAATATTCAGGAGCATTTTTTCCATGTAGAAACCTAAAGGAGAAGAAGGGCGGGAGGCCCTTCAGTCATTATTCCGCTGCTGCGGCTTCTACAGTTTCTTCCGCAACGGGCGCTTCTTCAGTAGCGGCAACCGGTGCGTGAACCGTGGAACTGTGATCAATCGCACGTCCGATCAGGGAACGAACCGTGTCGGAGGGGATTGCGCCTACGCCCAACCAGTAATCGTAACGTTCTTTTTTGAGAACAGTGCGTCCATCACCTTTGGGATCATAGGTGCCCAGAAATTCGATGGCTTTGCCTTTGTTGCTGTTGGCACTGTTGGCGACAACGATGCGGTAAAATGGATTGTTGCGGTTACCCATGCGGGTTAAGCGGATACGTACAGACATGTGATTCTTCCTGATGGGAGAGTTAGAAAATTGAGAAAGGAGCTTTATATACAGAATTCCTTCACTCTGGCAAACCTTTTTTCAGCGAATCTCGTTTATTAAATTACATCGAAGTTCACTAAACCGCTTTCCCGCAGGCTTAAATAGTACGCGGATTGCCCCGGAAGCATTTGCCCGACAATGACATGGTCGAGTACTTTGATGCCTAATATTTTACCGGCGGCGATTAAGTCCCGGGTGACTTTGAGATCTTCGGGGGAAGGGCTGGTGTTTCCGGAAGGGTGATTATGCGCAACCAGTATGGCTGCCGCTTTGCAGTCGATTGCTGGGGCGAAAACCTCTCTTGCGTGCACTAAACTGGCATTCAAAGTTCCCTGAGTGACCACGATGGGCTGGCATTTTAACTCATTGCGGACATTTAAAGGGAACACCCAAAATCGTTCGTGTTCCAATTCACGTGCCTGTTCCCGCAACAGACGGGCGGCGTCTTCAGGTCCGTGTATCATGGGGGAAGATTCGACCTGTTCCTGACTCAGGCGTCGCGCAAGTTCCAGGGCGGTTTTGAGTTCGCGTGCTTTTACTTTGCCGATCCCTTTTAGCTGGGTGAATTCGCTGGGTTTGGCTTTGACCAGCGCGGTGAGGGATCCGAATGTCAGCAGGAGTTCTCGGGAGAGGTCAACAACATTGTGCCCTTTGGTTCCAAAGCGCAGCAGAATGGCCAGCAGTACTTCGTCTGGTACATGTTCCGCGCCAATACGGTCGAACATTTCCCGGGGCTGCAAGCGGTGGGGAAGTTCTTTGGCGGTTAAATATTTAGCTGGCGTTTCGGACATAAGGGCTTCGATCGAACAGGTACGGACCTGTTTCTTGCCAGATCCCGGCAACTTTGTCAGCGATCAATTCGGGATTCGCGGAATTTTCCACATCCACCCAGCGGGCTTCCATTTGATTTCTGAACCAGGTGCGCTGCCGCTTGGCGTATCGACGGGTGCGGGTGGAAAGTTCTTCGATGGCTTGATTTAAATCCCATTTGTTGTCCAGCACGGCCTGCGCTTCTTTGTAACCGATAGCCTGCGAAGCGGTCCCTTCAGGTTTGCCGTGGGCGAGTAAATTCCGGGTTTCGTCCAAAAGGCCCTGTTCGAACATTTCGACAATGCGTTGAAGGATGCGTTGATTCAGTTCTTCGGTGGGGCGCCGTAAAACCGCGATCGGGAATCCGGATCGCTCCTTCCAGGTTTGGGGAAGAGGTTGGCTGTTTTCCAGCCAGGCCAGCGCTCTCTCCAGCCGACGTGGATTCTGAGGGTCCGCCAAAGTGCGGAGGGCATCGGGATCGAGTTCGTGGATGCGTGACTGCATGGCTTGTACGCTTTGGGGAGGTGCCGGGGAGGCGGTGTTATTCTCCGGAGGGAGTCCGTCAATGATGGCCCGGAAGTAGAGTCCGGTCCCTCCTACCGCCAGGGTGGGGCGCTCATCCAGTTGTGCGGAGATATGCCGGATCCATTTGCCTGTGGAAAACTGTTCGCCCGGCGGAACCAGATTGACGCCTGCATAGTGGTACTTCTGTATTTCTTCCGCACTGGGCTTGGCGGTGCCGATATCCATGCCCTGGTAGACCATCATTGAATCGACCGAGAGCAGCCGCAGATTCATCCGGTCCGCCAGTATATGGGCGATAGTGGTTTTACCGGAGGCCGTGGGACCACTGAGTAAATACAGTGGAGTGGTGGCGCTCATGCGGCTTGAGGTTTGATGCGTAATTGGGAGAGGAAATAAAGTCCCACGCCTATGCATATAAAGCTGTCGGCCAAATTGAAGATGGGCCAGTCGTATCCCCAGTACCAGTTGAGGAAGTCGATGACATGTCCGTATTGCAGGCGGTCGGTGATGTTACCGATGACCCCCCCAGCAATCAAACCGAATGCCCATTGTTCCAGACGGGTACGCAGAAAGAGTTTATCGCGAAAGATCACCATCAGGCAGAATACGGCCATGGCCAAAACGGTGAGGACCTCGGGGTGCTCATTAAAAAGGCTGAAAGCGGCTCCCTTATTTGAGGTGCGCAGAAAATTGAAGACGCCCGGGACGAGTTCCATGACATCGCCTTCATTTTCAAACGTGGCCAGAACCCATTTTTTGGACCACTGATCCGCGACAAAAGCTGCCAGAGCAATTAAATAGGGCCAACGGGGCGGGCGCCCGGCAGGCGAAGAGTCCGCCGCTACGGGTGCGTCTGCCATTACCAGCCTTTGAAGGTCTGGGCGAAGGGACGGTATTTGGCCCGGCTCTGTTCCATTTTCGCCTGTGCCTGCACGCTGTAACGCGTGTAGGGGATGACCTGCAAACGGGCGCGCTCAATTTGAACGCCGGTCATTTCACAGACCCCATAGGTTCCATCATGAATGCGCATCAGGGCTTCATCCACTTCGTAGAGCACATCCTGTTCGGTGCTGGCCAAACTGAGCGCAAATTCACGGTCAAAGTTGTCAGTGCCGTGGTCGGCAGAGTGCTGGGCGGATCCGGAGAGGTCGGCACCGGTTTCGCGTCCGGAACGATGTAAATTATCAGTGGTAAGAAAACGGATGTCTCCCTGTAAGCGCTCCCGCAATTCCAACAGAATTTTTTTAAATTTCTTTAATTCGGTTTTGTTGAGGGGCTTCCCTCTGGGGGTTTTGGAAAGCTCAGGAACTGGCTTTTTGCCGTTTCGACCACGCAAGGGGCGGTTTGGTGAAGGGGATTTGGGGGCTACGGGTTTCGCTTGTGAAACCGTTTTCTTCGCTGGTGTTTTTTGGGCTGCGGCCTTCTTGGCTGCTGTTTTCTTTGCCGGTGCTTTTGGGGGCACGCCTTTTTTGGCTGGTACCTTTTTCGCAACTGCGGCTTTCTTTTTAGCCGGTGCTTTTTTAGCCGGTGCTTTTTTAGCCGGTGTTTTTTTGGTTACGGCTTTTTTGGTTACGGCTTTTTTTGAGGTTGCGGTTTTCTTTTTTGCAACGGGTGCCGAAGCTTTCTTTTTCGTGGAGGTTTTACTCTTTTTCTTTACCGCCGCTGTTTTTTTAGCATTGGGTTTTGAATCGGCTTTAGCCTTTTGAGTTGCTGCTTTTTTCGAAGGTTTTTTTGGCACAATTTGATCCTTATCCGCATCAGAATTCCATATTGGAATTCAAGGTTTGGCACTGTATAAGAGCCCAGACAAATCTGTCAACGAATAAGCTTATACAATTCTCCACGCCTTCTTCACTTGATGGATCAGGGGCTATGGTTTAAGAGGGGGCCATGAAAACTCCTGTTCGTGTCCCCACCCGCCGTTTTGGCCGTACCGAATTACAGATGCCCGTGTTCACTACCGGGGGCATGCGTTACCAGCAGGATTGGAAAGATCTTTCTGCTGAAGAGATCGAAAAAGAATCCACTCAGAACGTACGTGAGTGTATTCAATGTTCACTTTCGCATGGCATCTCGCATATCGAAACCGCTCGTGGGTATGGTACATCAGAAGCGCAATTGGGAGAGGTTTTTGCTGAAATTCCTCGGGAAGAGTTAATTGTGCAGACCAAGATCGGGGTGGGGGAAGATCTGAAGCAGTTTCAAAACTCGTTTGAAACCAGTATGGGACATCTGAAATTGAAGCATGTGGATTTGTTGTCGATCCACGGCATTAACAATCGGGCGGAATTAGAGCGGAGTTTGGCATACGCCATCCCGCAAATGTTGAAATGGCGGGAGCAGGGCCGTATTCGGTTTATCGGTTTTTCCACTCACGGGCCTGCGGATGTGATTATGGAGGCTGCATTTACCGGTTGTTTTGATTATATGAACGTTCACTGGTATTTCGTGAATCATGACAACTGGACGGCGATTCAGGCCGCGGCGCACCAGGATATGGGTGTGTTTATTATTTCACCGAATGACAAGGGCGGACGTTTGTGGGATCCTACGCCGAAAATGGTGGATTTTTGCCGTCCAATGACCCCGATGCAGTTTAATGCGATGTTTTGCCTGGCCCGCGAAGAAGTGCATACTTTGAGTATGGGCGTGTCCAAAGCCTCCGAATTTCAGGAGCATATAGATGGATTGCTTTGGTACGATGAACGAAAAGCAATCAGTCAAAGTATTGCCAAAAAAATTACCGCCGAAGTGGATGCGCATTTTGTGCCGGGTTGGAGCCGGACCTATGCGGCCGGGGTGCCGATGCCCCACCGCACACCGGGCGGTATTCATATCCGCGAAATTTTGAGGTTATACACCTGGGCCAAAGCCATGGATATGGTGGAGTTCGCCAAATCGCGTTACAATATGTTTGGAAATGGCGGAGATTGGTTTGCCGGATCCGCACCGGGACCGTTTGATGACCAAGCCTTATATGATGCGTTGGTGCAAAGCCCGCACCGTGATCGTATCATCCCATACCTCCACGAAGCCCATGACCTGCTCAAAGGGGATGAAGTGAAACGTCAAAGCGAAGCTGAAAAGGAATAACGAATGACTGTATGTAATTTTGGAGAAGAAGAAATTGAGTTCCCGGTTGAAGTCCATTTCCGTATCGTTTGTGTCTCAGAACTGAAAGTTTCCACCCACGTCATGATTGCGGCGGAGGAGCTGGGACTGGGTGAGAACTTGGTCGCTGGAAATGAGAGTAGCGGGGGGAAATACCTCAGTTACCAACTCAGCACGGTGGTGAATTCGAAAGAGGAAATGAATAAAATCGATCAAACCTTCCGCGCGGTGGAAGGGGTGAAGATGGTCTTGTGAAGTTCGCTGAAAACCGTTTGGCTGACTTTCTGTTCGGGTGCGTATTTGCAGTGGGCCTGCTTGCCAGTCTGGCCACGGCACTGCTTCTTTTTGCCCATCAGCATTGGATGCTGGATCTGTTTACGCACTTCCGAGTCCAAATGGCCGCAGGTTTATTGCTTGCGGCCTTCATCTTGATCTTTTCTGAAATGAAGTTCCCCAGTTTGATCTTTTTGGGCTGTGTGGCCGCCCATATGATAGAAATTGTGCCTTTGTATTTACCGGTGGAAAGGGGGGAGGGAGCCACATTCAAAGTACTGTTGTTCAATGTCAATAGCAGCACCGGGGATCCGGATAATGTCCTGGCGTATTTAAAGAAATCGGATGCGGATATCATTGTGCTTCAAGAATACAGTATGCGTTGGACAAAGGTTCAAAAAGCTTTGCATACAAAATATCCCCACCAGCTATCCGTGGTGCGTGGAGATAATTTTGGCATGGCACTGTTTTCCCGAAGGTCTTTTTTAAGTGAAGAAATTTTTTATTTTACGGATGATGAACTTCCCAGCTTGGGGGTTGAATTTGAGCATCAGCAACAAAAAGTTTTTTTCCTCGCCACCCATCCGCTTCCTCCGGCGAGTCGGGAATATAGCGAAAGTCGGAATCTTCAATTGACCGAGATTGCGCGTTTTCTTGCTGACAGTTCAGGTCCGGTGATTCTGGCGGGGGATTTGAATACCTCTCCCTGGTCACCCATATTTAAGGATCTTTTGAAGATCTCCGGCCTAAAGAATTCGATGCAAGGATATGGAATTCAACCCACTTGGCCCACGGTTTTTCCTCCGCTGTGGATTCCCCTCGATCATCTATTACACAGTGATGAATTTACGATTACGGAACGTCAGCTGGGGCCGCAACAGGGATCCGATCATTTCCCGGTGGAAGTGACGCTCAGCTTATAAACGGGAATCCGGACTCCCTGAACCCCATCACTTTCGTACTTTTTTTTGAGGGGGCACTCCCTGAGAGGATTGAGAATGAGGGGAGTGAATTAATCCAAATAGGTTGACACTTAAGTCTTTTTGGTTAGGTGTTGTCCATGAACAAGTTTCTTTTCCCTTTTGCCCTGTTGATCACGTTCGGACCCTGGTTGTCTGCGGGAATAATTTTAATAGATTTTGGGGGCGGAACCGCCGCGGGATCTCCACGCTATAACAATGTGACTTTTGGCAGTTATGCTGATGACATTACCCCTGTCGTTTCGGATTTTGTGGATACGGACAATGTGTCCACCGGTATCACCCTGCACAGCACAAACTGGTTTCACGGCACCAATTCTGCAGGAACAACCTCCGGTGCGGCTCCCTATGCATCATCCGCAACGGGAAACACCTTGTTTGACGCAAACACAAATTGGAGCGCATCCGCTGACAATGAAGTGGTTCTGGTATTTGGCGGGTTGGATTTAAGCAAGAGCTATGATTTCACTATGTATGCCAGCCGTACGGGTGCTGGAGACAACCGGAGTACGCTGTACAGTTTTGCGGGGGGGAACAGCGGGTCGAGTGTGTTAGATCCCGCTGGGAATATTACAGAGACGACGACGGTATCGAGTCTGACACCAAATGGATTCGGGGAAATCACTCTCACCATGACGCCTGATGCAGCCAATACCAACTCATATAAATTCATCTATTTAGGTGTGATGGAAATCAAGGTGATTCCTGAACCCACTACCATCACGTTGGTATTGGGGGCGCTGGGAGTGATGATTTTATTTCGCCGTAGACGCTAAGATTGTCTTTTATTTTTCCCGAAGTCCTGCCAGTTGCGCAGTCAACCAGTCCGCACTTTTGACTTCAGTACCGTCCGGCAATTTCAGCAGATAATCCTTTTTGCTGATGAGGCTTTTGGTGCCTGCCAATTTGATGAAATCTTCGGGGCTTTTGATTTTTCCTTTTTTCAGGAAGTGATCATATTTTTTTTGCAGATGTGCGGCCGCTTCTTCGGCGCTGTGGGTTTTGCCATTGCGGATGAAGGTGGCGCCTGAGTTTTTGGTTTGTGCGATCAAGGCGGCGACCACATCCGCAGTGTTTTCTGCGTGGGCGAACAGGGGCAGACAGCAACAGATTGCGAGAAGGGGAAGTATTTTTTTCATGGACTGAGTATAGTCGACAGACGGGGAAGGTAAAGGGGTGAAGTGCCGACTTTCCTGAGGCTGTGGTCGCGGCGGGCACGGAGCAGGTAAAAAAAAAGCCGTTCCGAAAATCGGAACGGCTTGAGAAATTTTTTCCGAAGTTCGGAAAACTTATTTCTTTTTCTTGGGTTGGTAGAAATGCGGGCTGTGGCCGTAGTAGGCGTCCGCGGATTCCATTACCGTTTCCGAGAGGGTGGGGTGGGGGTGAATGGTGAGACTCAGGTCTTCAACGGTTGCACCCATTTCGATGGCCAAGGTTCCTTCGGCAATCAATTCACCGGCCCCGGGTCCACAGATACCGATTCCGAGAATTTGTTCGGTTTCGGGGTGGGTGATGAGTTTGGTGAGTCCGTCGCTGCGGTCCAGAGTCGTGGCACGTCCGGAGGCGGCCCAGGGGAATTTAGCGACTTTGATGGCGATGCCCTGATCTTTGGCTTCAATTTCGGTGAGACCGGCCCAAGCAATTTCTGGATCGGTGAAAACCACTGCCGGGATGGCTGCGGGGTCGTAGACGGAGCGTTTGCCCATGATGGCCTGTACCGCAACTTTCCCTTCGTAAGTGGCTTTGTGGGCCAGCATGGGTTCACCAGCCACATCACCAATGGCCCAGATGTGGGATTCGTGGGTGCGGCGCTGGCTGTCGGTTTCGATCCAGCCGCGGTCGTTGACTTTGACGCCGGTGTTCTCGAGGCCGAAGCCTGCGGAATTGGGGCGGCGTCCAATGGACATGAGCACCATTTCGTAGTTTTCTTCGCTTATGTTCCCTTTGTCGTCTTCAAAGGTGACTTTCACGCTTTCGCCCACGTCTTCCACTTTGGCGACTTTGGTCTTCATTTTGAATTCTTTGAAGCGGCCTTTGAGCATTTTTTGCAGGGGCTGCACCAAATCGCGGTCTGCGCTCGGCAGCAGGTTGGCGGTCATTTCCACCACGCTGACTTCGGCGCCGATGGATTGATAAACCGAGCCCATCTCCAATCCAATGTATCCGCCGCCGATAACCAGCAGTGATTTGGGGTTGAAGGGGAGTTCCAGTGCTCCGGTTGAATCGACGACCCGGGGGGAGTCAATGGAAAGGCCCGGGACTTCCGTTGGACGGGATCCGGTGGCAATAATCGCCTTTTCGAATTTAATTTCCTCCGTTTCGCCGTCGGCTTTCACCACACTCAGGGTGTTGCTGTCGACGAAGGTTGCGGTGCCCTGAATGAAGTTCACGTTCCGCTGTTTGGAGAGCATCCCCAGACCGCCGGTCAATTTGTTGACGACGCTTTCTTTGAAGCTCCGGAGTTTGTCGATATCGATATCAACCGATCCTATATTTACGCCCCATTCGTGCGCTTCTTTCATTTCGTTCACCAATTTGGCAACGTGCAAAAGCGCTTTGGAAGGAATACAGCCTTTAAACAGACAAACACCACCGGGGTTCAATTCTTTGTCGATTACGGTGACTTTCAATCCGAGATCTGCGGCATAAAAAGCTGCGGGGTAGCCACCCGGGCCACCACCAATAACTACCAATTCACAAGGTTCATTACTCATAGTTGTCTTATCCTTCGAGGGAGATGAGGAGGGGTTGTTCAATTGCATCCACGATCCAGCGCATGAAGCGGGTGCCGTCGGCACCATCAATCAGTCTGTGGTCGTAAGAAAGGGAAAGCGGCATCATAAGACGGGGGACGAATTCCCCATTTTGCCATACAGGTTTCATACTGGCGCGTCCGACACCCAAAATCGCCACTTCGGGTCCGTTGACGATGGGCGTGAAATGTTTACCGCTCAGTCCGCCCAGGTTGGAGAGGGTGATACAGCCTCCCTGCAACATGGCGGGATTGATTTTGCCATCGCGCATGCTTCCTGCAATATCACCGAGTTCTTTGCTGATCTCGATCATATTCAAGCGATCCGTATTGCGAATCACCGGTACCACCAATCCTTTGGGGGTATCGACGGCACAGCCAACGTTGACATATTTTTTATAAATGACTTCTTCGTTTTCGGTGTCGATGGATGCGTTGAAGTTCGGGAAAGCTTTGAGTGCAGAGGCCATGATTTTGATCAGCATGGCGGTCATGGTCAGTTTGGCTCCGGCTTTTTCCGCTTTGGGTTGGAAGCTTTTACGTAAGGCTTCCAGATCTGTCACGTCCGCTTCATCAAACTGGGTGACATGCGGGATGGTGCTCCAGCAGTTGTCCATATGTTCCACGGTCATGCGCCGAATGGCGTTCATTTTCTCTTTTTCGATTTCTCCGAATTTGGAGAAGTCGGGCAGAGGGACTTTTTTGGCCACGGCTGTGGCACCGGCTACCGGCGCTGCGCTTTGCTGTTGGTGCAACTGTTTTGACCAGGCTTTGACGTCCTGCATCTGGATACGTCCCCGCGGACCGTTTCCGGGCACCTGGTTGATATCCACTCCGATTTCACGTGCGAATTTACGCACAGAAGGGGAGGCGGGCACCGGGGAGTTGTCCGGGCGTTCCGCAGCTGCCTGCAGCGGTGCTGCAGGAGCTGCCGGGGTGGAGGCGGATATTTTGGGGGCCTCCACATGTTTGGTTTGAGAATGATCGGTTTTCTTTTTGGCTTTTTTGACCTTTTTAGGGGCTGCGCCTTTTCCGGTCATGGAGCCCACGGTATCTCCAACTTTCACTTCGTCGCCTTCTTCAACCGTCAGGTTGTTGAGGGTTCCGGAGGTCGTCGCGGGAACTTCCACGGTGGCTTTACCGGTTTCGAGTTCGAAGAGGGTTTGGTCCGCACTGATTTCGTCGCCGGGGGCCACGGAAATTGAGACGACGGTTCCGCCTTCAACGCCTTCCCCCAACGCGGGAATTTCGATGGCGATTTCAGAGGGGGCCTCATCAGTCTGATCCTCCGCACCGGTTTCATCGGACAAATCTTCTTCCTCATCGGCCGAGTCGTTCTGATCTGACTGATCGGTCGGATTTTCTGCTTGTGCTTCAGGTTCCGCCGGCGCTTCCGCGCCACCGGACAATGCTCCGAAAACATCTCCCACGGAGAGTTCGTCACCTTCGCTTACGCTCAGGGATTCGATAACCCCGTCTGCGGAGGCCGGAACTTCCACAGTCGCTTTACCGGTTTCGAGTTCAAACAAGGTCTGGCCCTCAGACACCTGATCGCCAACCGCGACCTCGATGGTGAGAACTTTTCCGCCTTCAACGCCTTCGCCCAATGCGGGCACTTTCATCTCAGTAGCCATAGATTCTGTCTCCTTCGATTATGCCTGCAGGGGATTAAGTTTTTCGGAGTCAATTCCGAGATCTTTAATTGCTTTGGTCAGCACATCTTTTTTCAGTTCGCCTTTTTTCACCAGCAGGGTGAGGGTGGCGAGGACCACGTATTTGTGATCCACTTCAAAGAAATCGCGTAACGCTTCACGGCTTTCGCTGCGGCCAAACCCGTTGGTGCCGAGGGATTGCATTTCGCCGGGAATCCAGCGTGCCAAGGTGTCGGGGAGGGTTTTCATGTAGTCGCTGCTGGTGACAAACAGATCGGGTTCATCGGCGAAGAGTTCCTGTACATAAGGGACTTTGGCTTCTTCATCGGGGTGCAGCAGGTTCCAGCGGTCGCATTCCCAGGCGTCGTCGGTCATGGTTTTGTAACTGGTGACGGAGAAAACGTTGGTTTCAACTTTGTATTGATCCCGCAGAATTTCCGCGCCCTTGATCACTTCGTTCAGGATGGTGCCGGAACCGAGCAAGTTGGCTTGCGCCTTCTTTTTGCCGGCAGGTCCGCTGAACTTGTAGCACCCTTTGATAATGCCTTCTTTGACTTTGTCGCCTTTGGGCATCGGCGGCATCACGTAGTTTTCGTTCATGGCGGTGATGTAGTAGAAGACATCTTTGCCTTCGCTGTACATTTCGCGAATCCCTTCTTCGATAATGGCTGCCATTTCATAGGCATATGCCGGGTCATAACTTTTACAATTGGGTACGGTGGATGAAATCACGTGACTGTGTCCGTCTTCGTGCTGGAGGCCTTCACCATTGAGGGTGGTGCGTCCGGCGGTTCCACCAATGAGGAACCCTTTGCAACGGCTGTCGGCGGCCGCCCAGATGAGATCGCCAATTCGCTGGAATCCAAACATGGAGTAGAAGATATAGAAGGGGATGGTGTTCACGCCATATACCGAGTAAGCGGTACCGGCAGCCACCCAACTGGCACCTGCGCCAGCTTCGTTGATCCCTTCCTGAAGCAATTGACCGTCTTTTGCCTCTTTGTAGTACATCAGCTGATCACGGTCTACCGGGGTGTAAAGCTGTCCGGTCGGTGCATAAATACCGCACTGGCTGAACAGGGACTCCATTCCGAAAGTACGGGATTCGTCGGGGATGATCGGCACGATCAGGTCGCCGACACCTTTGTCTTTCAACAGTTTGCTGACGATACGGCCCACCACCATGGTGGTGGAGGCTTCGCGGTCGCCGGTGCCTTCGTAGAATTCGTCGTAAATTTTTGCCGGGGGCAAATCGATCGATTTGGTGATGGAAACGCGGCTGGGAACGTGCCCGCCGAGGGCCGCGCGGCGTTCGCGGATGTATTCCATTTCGATACTGTCTTCGGCCGGCTTATAGAAGGGCGCGTTTTTGACTTCCTCATCGCTGATCGGAATGCCGAAGCGGGTGCGGAAGTTGAGCAGTTCGTCTTCGTTGAGTTTCTTTTGGTTGTGGGCGATGTTTTTGCCTTCACCCGCTTCACCCAGTCCGTACCCTTTGACGGTTTTGGCGATCACAATGGAGGGGCGTCCATCTGATTCGGTGGCCTTTTTATAGGCATTGTAAACTTTGGCGGGATCGTGTCCGCCGCGTTTCAGTTTTTTCAGTTCCTGATCGGCCATATTGGCAACCAGTTTTTGAAGTTCTTCACCTTTAAAGAAGTTCTCACGAACGTAGGCGCCATCTGAAACAGAGAGTTTCTGAAATTGACCGTCCACCATTTCCTCGAAGCGGCGGACCAGCGCGCCGGTTTGATCTTTTTCCAGAAGGGGATCCCACTCAGACCCCCAGAGGCATTTGACCACGTTGAAGTTGGCGGAGCGGAAGCGTGCTTCCATTTCGCGAACGATGGAACCGTTTCCGCGTACGGGACCGTCCAAACGTTGCAAGTTACAGTTTAAAACAAACACCAGATTGTCGAGTTTTTCGCGTCCGGCGATACTGATACAACCCGTGGTTTCGGGTTCGTCGGATTCTCCGTCACCAATAAAACACCATACTTTTTGATTGGTTTTGGGGATGAGTCCCCGGTTTTCCAGATACTTCATGTAGCGGGCCTGATAGATGGCCATCAAGGGGCCGAGTCCCATGGAAACGGTGGGGAATTTCCAGAAGTCTTTCATTAACCACGGATGCGGATATGAGCTCAGTCCTCCACCGGGTGCGAGTTCACGGCGGAAATTGTTCAATTTGGCTTCGGAAAGGCGACCTTCCACAAAAGCGCGGGCATAGATGCCGGGAGAGGCGTGACCCTGGAAGAAAACCAGATCGCCGGGGTGCTGTTCAGAGGCGCCGTGCCAGAAGTGGTTAAAACCGACTTCATAAAGGGTGGCGGCGGAAGCGTAAGTGGAGATGTGACCGCCAATGCCATCCAACTGTTTGTTGGCGCGGGTGACCATGGCCATGGCATTCCAGCGCACGATACTTTTGATGCGGCGCTCAATTTCACGGCTGCCGGGGTAGGGCACCTGTTTATGAGGGGCAATGGTATTAAGGTAAGGGGTGTTCAAGGGGTGCTCGAAGCTGAGTCCAGCTTTTTGCGCCTCGGCTTGAAGCGCCAGTAAAATATTTTTGGCTTGGTCGGGTCCGGAGAGGGCCAGCACATCCCGTAGGGACTGCTGCCATTCCTGAAGTTCAATCTGATCGTGCGCGTCGCTCATACATCCTCGTGTACAGGTTGAAATTGGCAAAAACCTACTCCTTGATGAATAGGTAAATGTAGGTCACTTCAGACGAAGTAACCATAAATTACCTATACCCGTGATCCACCCTTATGAAAGTAAAAAAAGGCAGGATTCGTGCAAAGTCCTCTTTTTCGGTTTTATGGCGGGTTGCCGAAGCACTTGTTTTCGCTTTTGGGGTGCATTTAGGTGGCATTTTTCCGGGTTGGAAATTGGAAAATGGTTTCATTTCCGCAGTTGATCTTTCCGGCAGCTGGATCCCGCCGCGGCGAAATATTTGGGTTCAGCTGGATTGGGGGCAGAATTTCATCCGCTGGAAAATATATTTGTATTTTTCGGGTTAACAAATTTCTATTCTCTGTGTAACGTTTGATCATGATAACGAAACAATGCTCTTTTTCGACAAAACGCGGTTCAGCGCTGCTGCTCACTCTTTTGATTGTCTCTCTGTTATTGGTGATTGTCTTAAGCTTTGTGGTGTTTGTGCGCATGCAGCTTCGGGAAGTCACCAACGGACAAAATTTGTTGGTGGCCCGGCAGAATGCACGTCTGGGTTTGGAGTTGGCGGTGGCGGAGCTGCAGAAATATGCAGGCGCGGATCAGCGGGTCAGCGCACCGGCCACCACGGTTTATCCGGCCAAGGATTTTGATGAGTTGTATGACGGGGATGCTGATGAGGGGAGTTCGGAGATGTTTTCCCTGTATCGGAACAATGCATCGGTCAGTTCCTCCCGCAGTTATTTATCGAAAGTGGGCACGTATACCACCCCGAATGAACGGCAGGCCTGGGATGCGGATTTGGCTTCTTGGTGGAATGACAATGGAAGGAACCCGCACTGGGTGGGAATTTTTAACAGTTCTTTGCGGGTTGACCGGGCCACTGATCCGTCGAATGTGAAATCGAAACGGGTGAATCCCGGGGACTCTTCCGCTCCAGACCCGCAATTTTACGAACAGAATACCGCGACGCTGTACGGGGAATTTGATCGTGGACAGTTGCCGGTGTGGTTAATTAGCGGAAACGAACAACTGGATTTTGACCCCTTGTCTGACAGTGCTTATCCCGCGGATTATGCAACCCCCGAGAACGTGACTGGTGATCCGGATGCGGAGGGAAGTGAGTTGGTATGGATGGTGGGCGAAGGATCCGCGACCCTGGATACCGAGAGTGTGGATGGTTTGGACGGACGGGTCAAGGCGCCCCGGGTGGAAGTGAGTCAGGGGCATTATGCCTATTGGGTGAGTGACGAGTCCACTAAGGCCAATTTTTCTGTCCGGGAGCCTCAGGAATATGCGGATGCCTCTCAGAACACAGTTGAATATCGAAACCGTTTACAGGTGCCTCAGCGGGTGGGGTGGGAGCGGATGAGAGGGTTTGCGGATGTGTTCGATAGCGGGGGAATGGATGTGAACGATCCCAACTTTGCCAAAGTGATGAATCCGTCTCAAATTATGTTGGTGGATGCCAAGTTTGGGGACCCCGCTTTTAACGAACCGGTGAAAGCGAACTTTCATCATGTGACCTCCACCTCCAAAAGTTTATTAACTGACACCGCACTGGGGGGGCTTAAAAAAGATTTAACCCGCTATTTGGAAGATGGCAATGGGCTGGATGACGATGATCCGATTGCGGATCCCGAACGGTATGATGTGGATGATCCCCGTTTTGCCACCTATGGAGGGACGAATACAGGGTTTCCACACGACTCCGATGAGGCCTTGGACGGAGTGCCGACCTGGGGGCAAATTCGCAGTTGGTATTTAAATGAGGCCACAGGATCGGGGGCGGGAAGTATCGATCCCGATGTGGACGCCGGGGTGGCCCCGGTATTGGCTTATGTGCATTTTCAAAACGGAATTTCTTATGACGGTGCCACGAATATGATGCGCATACATTGGGCCCCCATGGTGGTGTTGTGGAATCCTTATGATGTGAGTTTGAATAGCGAAACCTACGATATTGATCTGGGATTGATGACCCCCATTGACAATTTACTGGTTGTAAATGAAGATATGGCAGACCGTTCCAAGTTGGCCGAGCGTGCGGCTTTAGATCCCGAAGCGGACTGGCAGATGTGGCCCGTGGCGGGGCTGGGAGGAGATGAGGCGGGACCCGGCGGGAAACCTCTTTTGACTGCGACTTCTGCAGCGGACGGAACGGTTACGATTTCGAATTTCAGCACGACGACCCCGGGAAATGTTGAGATTTTTAAAGTGCAGTTTGACCGCTCCGACTCCCGGGATACCATACGCAATCCTCCGCCGGAGACTTTAATCCCGGCAATAGATCCGTCAGATCCTCCCGTAATGGGGGTCGATGTGGAGGATCGTTACATGGTCAAACTGACGGGAGATCCGGATGAATTTAATGGTGGATCCGGCCCCTGGGTGTATGACACCACGGCTACCAATGCCACCAGTGATGCCTTTGGACGGATCTATTATGCGACCACCCCCGGCCAGAGTTCTAATATGTATCATAGCCGGAACTGGACGGGGAGTTATTACGCAAATTCCTGGGGGCTGTTGGCGAACAAGAAAAAGGTAATGACCTCTGTCAATCCGCATGATACCACTTGGAATTATCCCGCCTACAGTATGCCGGTGGACCGTCCTTTTCCTTTAAGGCTTACATCGGATTTTGAACCCGGGGAAGTCAAGGTGTTTACGCTTGGCGCTGAAACCGAATGGACCACTTCAAACCGGATGACACTGGTGAACGATTACGATCCGGACATGCCGGTATTCTTTTGGATGAATCTGGTTGAAATCGTGGATGGACCTTCTTCGGCGGAAGCTCAAGGTCTCCGCTGGATGGCGACGTTGCATTCGAACTATTCAAAAGGGCCCCCCAGTGTGAAAATGTCTATTGGGAACAAGGTGTTTTTTGAAACGGAATCGTTTGGTGTCGGAGGAGGGAGCACGGACTCCATTATGGGGGATGACTTTAGTTCTTTTCATTCCTTTACCTATATTGCAAAAGACACACCTCCCAGTTCAAATCCCGATGCATTTGATGGCGACAAGGACGGAGACGGGTCTTACAATAAAAATGAACCCTATCCAAAGTTTGTGAAGTTTTGGCGGCCCTTGTACGATTCAGATAACTTTTACGCCAATCTACGCACGCAGACGGGGAGAGAAACCACAGCCTCGAACTGGTCTTTCGGGGAGAGTTATATTGCACCCTTCCGTAACAACACGGATTTGGGGGGGGATGGTTTTAACGCTCTCCATAAATTTTTACCGGTGTTCAGCCGGTACAATCTGGGAGCCCAAAGTTTTGTTGAACATCCCTTAACCGAACAAACCCGTGGCATTCCCGCAAATGACGTGCATCCGGATGTCAACGGTGGCAGCAAAGGTGCCGGGCTCACCCAATATTCCTACCAGCAGGGAACCTCCGGAGAAGTTCCCTGGGACAGCAACCAGGTTGTGGGGGCTGAAAATGGTTTTGTGTTGACGGGCAGAGGGGATGATGGTTCCGCCACGATCCGTGGGCTTACCCATGTGGCGATTCGGAATGCCAAACGTGCGGACTCTGAAATCTTATCCCTGGGTCAATTGCAGCAGATCAATCTCTCTCCCTATTTTTGGCAGCCCGCCTTTCCCATTGGCAACAGTGATGCATCACCTTATGTCGACAGGGAAGGCATTGCCGGCATTCATTCCCGGGTGATGGGATATGATTATTACTCTCCGCATTTGAAGGGCGGGGCACGTCCGAATCACGCCCGTCCCACTTCTGGAGGTTCATTTGTTCTTCCGACTTCCCTGCTCAATCCGGGGATCATCGTCACCCAGGGAGATGATACCATATTGTTTAATGGAACCATCGATCCGTACAGGCGTATTAAACGTTCCAATTTTGGAGGGAATACGATGCTGGACATGAGTTATGTGTTGAATGAAAATATTTGGGACCACTATTTCTTGTCCACCATGAGTACCGCACCTTCAAATTTGGAAGACCCGCTATCCAACGCCCGTCTCCGCTTTAATGATGATGCGCATAGTGCAACGGCATCGGAACTAATGGATTTTGATGAATCTGCAGCCTATTTGGAAACCGTGGGTGCTTTAAATGTGAATTCCACCTCGGTGGAGGCGTGGAAAGCATTGCTTACCTCGTTTCGTGGTCTGAAACTGGATTCCGGTACTGAAGAAAATCCGGATGAGACGGTGCCGGTTACCCGTACCCTGACTCCGATTAATGACCCGGTGACCTTTGATTTTTCTTCAGTAGACGATGCGGATATAGGGGCGGAGTCTTCGCAAAAAGATTACAGTCAGCTTCTGTCAGGGTTCAGGTATTTAGACGATGATATGATTCAGGCTTTGGCCGAGCGGATTGTGGATGAAGTTCGCTTGCGGGGGCCCTTTTATTCGATGAGTGATTTTGTGAATCGTCGTTTGGCGCCTCCTGCCGGCAGTCATCAACCGGGTTCAGAATGGTACACGGCCCGAACCGATGGGACGGGCAGCACCTGGATGGCGACAAGTTACGATCCTTTCCCGGGGCTGCAGGGCCTGAATGGTGCACTGCAACGGGCGATCAATCTTTCCGGAATCAACGGAGGGGTGAATCATCCTGACTTGGGAGACGACGGAAATGGAACCGGCAGCACCTATGATATGGTGTACTCGGTTCGGATTCGAAATGGGAATAGCTACACCAGTTCCGGAATTGGTAAATCAACGAACTCTTCACGGGGTTCGGTTGGAGCTGATTCCGGTTTTCGGCATTCTGTTGATCCGACAAAAAAATCCCACCTGGATTCGGAGCACGCCGCCGGAGCTCCGGCGGGGGAAGCGGGTCAATTGCTGCAGGGCGCTCCGGGTTTTGTGACCCAGGGGGATCTACTGGCGATGATCGCGCCGGCGCTGACTGCCCGCGGAGATACCTTTAAGATCCGGGCCTATGGTGATTCTTCCGGTCTTGGCGATGCGGATGCGCGGGCCTGGCTGGAAGCCATCGTGCAACGGATCCCGGAGCCGGTCACCCCGGACAGTTCGGATGAATGGCGTCCCACCGACAGCTTTGGACGTCGGTTTAAAGTTGTCAGTGTGCGCTGGTTGACCCCGGAAGAAATTTAAGCCCCCTGAGAGGGGGAGGACTTCCCCTTTTCCCTGTAATAACTTTTGTGTAAAAGTTATTACAGGGATTTTGTATTTTTCCGGGGCGACGGCTGCACCCCGAAGGGGTGGGGCAGCCCATGTGCCTGCTGCGTGTGGAAATGACATTTCCGCAAGAAAGAGTGAAGGTGGGCGTATTCCTCCCGATAATTGCGGATGCTTCGAACGGGTTGAAAAGAAATATGCAGATTTTGATTTAACCATCTGATACGGGTGTCGTATGTTTTGTTTATGTTAATCAAACGATTTACTAAAGGTAAAAAAGGGTCTGCGCTGCTGTTGACTCTTTTAATTGTCTCTCTGCTTTTGGTGATTGTATTAAGTTTTGTGGTGTTTGTGCGGATGCAACTACGTGAAGTGTCTAACGGGCACAATTTACGGGTCGCCCGCCAAAATGCAAAATTAGGAATGCAGTTGGCCATTTCGGAGTTGCAGAAATACGCAGGCGCAGACCAGCGGGTAACCGTCCCGGCCACCACGGTGTTTCCTGCGAAAGATTTTGATGAGCTATATGATGCGGATGATGATGTGGATTCCACGGTGGTATCCGGATCGGACCCCGGGATGTTTGCGTTCTACAGAAACCGTGCCCAGACCAGTTCTTCCCGAAGTTATGTGTCAAAAATTGAGACATATACCACGCCGGCGGAAAGGCGGGAATGGGATGAGGATTTGACCAAGTGGTGGAACGGGACGGATGGCTATGGAACAGGCGAAGCCCGGAATCCACACTGGGTAGGGGTGTTTAACAGTGCGTTGCGTACGGATCGGGCCTCGGATCCTACCGACCCTGATACCGATCCCAGTAATGCTTCCGCCCAGGTTTACGAGCTGAATCCGAATACTTTATACGGAGAGCCCAAGCGTTCGCAACTGCCGGTTTGGTTGATAAGTGGAAATGAAGTCACGGATTTTGATCCGCTCACGGATACGTCATATCCTGCGGATTATGTCACTCCGGCCGTGCCGCTGGCAAATCCGGATCTGGAGGACAGTAACACCGTTTGGATGGTGGGCACAGGGAGTGCGGCTGATGCGGACAACAGTGTGGACGGTCTCGATGGGCGGGTGATCGCCCCCAAAAAAGAAATTGGCAATGGGAGTTATGCGTATTGGGTCGCAGATGAATCGACCAAAGCCAATTTCTCTGTTCGGGAACCGGATCCGTATACGGTTTCCAGTCCTGGCTCTACGGAATACCGGAACCGTTTACAGGTTCCGCAACGGGTGGGATGGGAGCGCATGAAGGGCTTTGCGAATGTGTTTGATACGACCAGTGGAATGGATGTGAATGATCCCAAATTTGAAAGGGTAATGAATTCCGAACAGGTCACATTGATTGATGAAGGCTTCGCGGATGCGGTAAAAAATAATTTTCATCATATCACGTCCTATTCCAAAAGTTTATTCACGGATACGGCACTGGGTGGATTAAAAAAAGATTTTACCCGCTTTCTGGAAGAGGGTGCGGGACTGGATCCGGACGATCCGATTCCGGATCCTGCGCGCTACAGTTTAAGCGATGCCCGGTTTAAAGCGTGGGGGGGGACGAACTCCGGATTCCCCCATACCGGGGATGCGGAAGTTCACGGGATCCCCACCTGGGGGCAGCTCCGGGACTGGTACCAGAATGAAGCCTCTGTGTCTGATGGCAGTGTGGATCCGGATGTGAATAGCGGGATGACGCCGGTACTTTCCTACTTACATTTTAATGGGGCCTTTTCATATGACGGGAGCAGCAGTCCCAAAATGTTAAAGCTGCACTGGGCACCTCTGATTGCGTTGTGGAATCCGTATGATGTAAAGTTAAAATCTGACACTTATAATATTAAGGTGGGTTCTTCGAATGCGATTCGGATGTTTATCGTGGAAGAGGATCTGAGTCTTGGAGAGCTGCAGGCGAAGCATCCGGATGCGGACTGGCAAGAAATTACGGCCCCGGGAGGATCGGTGGAGGTAATCGGCCCCGGAGGGAAACCTGTTTTGGAAGCCTATGAGGATTCCTCAGATCCAGGAAAACTGAAGGTGAGAAACTTTACCACAGCTTCAGCCCGTAACATTGTGATCTTTAAAGCAGACTTGATTAATTCCACGATTGAAATACCTGCGGACACCCATGAGGACGATGACAATGATCCGTTAACTCCCCCGGAAAATGATGATGGGGATTCCGTGACCCCTGACTTGCCGGTGGAGGACCGGGACGATCGTTATTTTGTGAAGTTGGAAGGCAATCCGGATTCAACGAATATGGATGAAGGGCCCTGGCCGTATGATACAGATTTGGCAATGGGAACCAGTGATGCTTTTGGCCGTTTCTTTTACGGATCGAAAGCCGCGGACCCGGCGAATTACCATGAAGTGTCAGGAACCAAGGGGCGTTTGGTTATGAACACGGCAAATGTGATGGAAGGAACGCGGTTGACTTCATTGCCTATCGACCGGAAGTTTAACATGAATGTAACGACCGATTTTGAACCGGGGGAAGTGAAAATGTTCACACTTCAAGCCGTGACGGAATGGACTTCAAATCTGACCCTTGTGAATGATTATGATCCGGACATGCCCACTTTTTGCTGGATAAATCTGATGGAAGTCAATCAGGGGCCCGATTCAGCGGAAGCTCAGGATTTGAAATTTTTAGCCTATCTTAATACGTATTATTCCCGATCGACCCCTACCGTGGAACTGAGTTTAGACGGGGAAACGTTTTTCAAATCTGAAAACTTCGGTTCGCTCAATGCAAATTATTTGGATCGCTTTATGATGGGGAGGAATTGGGAGGATATTGATAAAAATGCTGACCAGGATGTGGATGGAACGAGTGATACTGAAGAGGAAATGCCCAAGTTTGTTCACCTTTGGAGGCCCCTGTACGATACAGATGGTGAATTTGAAAATAAAATTTTCACCCTGAGCGGAAGTGAAACAGAAGCGGCCAACTGGAGCTTCGGTGAAAGTTCAATGACCCCGTTTTCGAGAGAAGAGTATACTGTGGGATCTGACAGTAATTTTAATTTGCAGTACTTCACCTCTGCGTTTAGCCGTTTTAATCTGGGGGCCAAAAATTATGAGGGGCATCCTTTAATTGAAAAGCTGAATGATCGCTGGGAAGTGAACAGTAACAAGCATCCGGGCAACGTTCGAGGCAGTTCAAGATTGCCGAAAATCTTTTATCAAAAGGGACGGGATCAGGAAGGATTTAAAGGTGTCACAGAAGTCAAATGGGAGCGAAACCAAGTGGACCAATGTGCTGGAGGCCCACGTGGATTTGTCCTTGCGAACTTCACTGACAATTCTGACCAATCTATTAAGGGGTTGAGTCAGGTTGCCATCCGCAATGCCAAACGGGCAGAATCCGAAATTCTTTCCCTGGGACAATTTCAACAGGTGAATCTTTCACCGTATTATTGGCAACCCAGCTTTCCGGTTGGCAATAGTGATGCATCACCTTATGTGGACCGTGAAGCCATTGCGGGGATTCACAGCCGAAATGTGGGCAGAAGTGAATATGGTTTCCGGGCAAACGTACTGACCGGTGTGCGGCCGAATCATGCGAGGCCTGTTTCCGGAAAGGATCCTTTCCCGTCCGGTAAGGTTTTTGTGGACAGTGCCCAACCGTCTTCAACAGAGGAAGGGGTGATGATTGTGGGCGGGGACCGCCTGGTAATGCCGGGAAATACGATGATTGATTTGAGCTATCTGCTTAATGAAAACATTTGGGACCGTTATTTTTTGTCGACGCTAACCTATAGTCCCACTGACTACACCGATCCCTTGCCCAATGCCCGGATCCGTTACCGTGAAAACGTCAGTTCTGCGTCCTCGGTATTGGATTTTGATTTGGCTGCGGCCTATTTGGAGAATATGGGTGCTCTGAATGTGAATTCCACTTCGGTTGAAGCGTGGAAAGCGTTACTGACCTCCTTTCGGAATTTGGAACTGGGAGAATCGGGGGAAGAAAACCCTGAGAATACGGTTCCGGTCACTCGAACGTTGGATCCCATTGAAGGAAGTCTGGCTTTTCATTTTGATACGGCAGAACTCGGCGCGAGGGACGATGACGACATTGGAAATGTCTCTTTGCAAAAAGATTATTCCAAAGTCCTTTCCGGTTTCAGGTATTTGGATGATGAAATGATACAGGTATTGGCGGAGCGGATCGTCGATGAGGTGCGGCTTCGCGGCCCATTTTATTCCTTGAGTGATTTTATAAACCGCCGTTTGGCCCCTCCATCCGGGAGTGGCCAGGAAGGAACCCCTTGGTATATTGCCCGTACGGATGCGACAAATTCTGCCGGGGGGATTTATATGGATGAAGCCTATGATCCCTTTCCCGGTCTCCAGGGGATCAATGGGGCTTTGCAACGGGCCATAAACCTGTCAGGAATCAACGGGGGGGTAAATCACCCGGGACTGGGGGATGCCGGAGACGGATCGGGGGATGACTGGGACATGGTCTATACGGTTCGTATCCGAAATAGAAGCAACGGTTTCACCAGTGCCGGAATTGGCGGGAGCTCTAATAGTTCGAAAGGATCTGCAGATTCAAATGAGGGATTCCGCCATACCCAGGAACCTGCTATAAAAAGTAATTTGGATACTGAACATCTTGCGGGGGCGCCGGTGGGGGAGGCCGGGCAATTATTACAGGGGGCGCCGGGATTTGTTACGCAAGGGGATTTGTTGGCGATGATTGCGCCGGCGCTAACTGCCCGCGGAGATACTTTTATGATCCGCGCGTATGGTGAATTTTCGGGGGCGGGGGATGCGGATGCGCGTGCTTGGCTGGAAGCGGTGGTGCAACGGGTTCCGGATCCGATAAAACCCGCGGGAAACACCGGGGAAGACGCATGGCGTCCAACCAATAGTTTTGGCCGGCGGTTTAAAATTGTCAGTATGCGCTGGCTCACGCCGGAAGAGATTTAAGCGGTTTGAATTTCGGCTTATGCAGTTGGACCGCGGGGCGCGGGCCCTCCGGCATGTAGATCAAACCAATTTCAGGAAACGGCGTTTGCCTACTTTCAGCACGCCGGTTTGGCCGGCCTCCAGGTTCATTAAGGCATCGGACACGGCTTTGTCGTCGAGTTTTACCGCACCCTGTTTTACCAATCGACGGCCTTCTCCTTTGGAAGCGATCATTTTCTGATCAGCCAATAAGTCCAACAAGCCGGTTTCGGCATCGAGATGCAGTTCAGGGGTATCTTCGGGCAAAGCGCCTTTGGAGAAAACTTTGGCGAATTCGGCAGAGGCTGACCGGGCGGCATCCGCATCATGAAAGCGGGTGATGATTTCCTGGGCCAACTGGTCTTTGACTTGACGGGGATTCAGGCTGCCGTCGGCAACGCCTTCGCGGAGCTTGGCCACCGCTGCATCCGGCATGCCCAATACCAAAGAGAAGTAGCGGTACATCAAATCGTCGCTGACGGACATGAGTTTTCCGAACATGTCGTTCGGAGCATCGGAGACGCCGACATAGTTGTTCAGGCTCTTGGACATTTTTTGTACGCCATCCAATCCTTCCAGCAGAGGAAGGGTCATGACGACCTGCGGTTCCTGTCCCGCATCTTTTTGCAGTTCACGTCCCAAGAGGAGGTTAAACAACTGATCGGTGCCACCCAGTTCCACATCCGCTTCGACCATCACCGAATCATAGCCTTGCACCAAGGGGTAAAGAAATTCCACCAAAGAGATCGGTTGGTTGGCGGCATAGCGATTCGAGAAGTCGTCGCGTTGCAACATTTGGGCTACGGTTACTTTGGCACTGAGCTTGATCACATCTCCAAAGTTCATCGGATCAAACCATTCGCCGTTAAAGCGCAATTCGGTTTGATCGCGAATAAGAATTTTGAACACTTGTTCCTGGTAGGAAACCGCATTGGCCATTACTTGTTCTTTGGTCAGGGAGGGGCGGGTTTTGGATTTGCCGCTGGGGTCGCCAATCATGCCGGTGAAATCGCCAATAATAAAAACGACTTTATGTCCACAGTCCTGAAATTCGCGCAATTTGCGCAGGCCGACACTATGGCCAAGATGAATATCAGGGGCAGAAGGATCCGCGCCATATTTGACCCGCAGGGGAACGCCGGTTTCGATGGAGCGTTTAATTTTCTTCTCCAGCTCTTCACGGCTGTGTAAATCCACGGTGCGGGCGGTTAAAATGTCGAGTTGTTCTGCAAGTGTTTTCATAAGTGCAAATGCCTTTACGGATAAACACCTTTAAATCAATGCCAAACGGGAGTTGTCAGGAGGGTAGAGCGCATCCCACAATAGGTAACAATCCATATTGGCGTCTGAATCTTATTCCAGATTCTCATTCCACGCATTCTCTTACTCATTTTTCTGCCCTCAGGGCATGGGCTTGATGATTTTGCATTCCGTATCTTAAGGTTTAATCGTAAGACGGGGGTGAAGAGAAGTCATACTACCCATATGCGACATGAGCCACGGCGTGCCCGCATTTCCTGTTGAGCTCCCGGGACGTGGCGGTCCGGGCTTTGGAGAGCCTGTGTCGCCGCAGGATTTCAGGTTAACTTTTAGAATTTCAGAAAAAGGAATCGTTTGAGGATTGATCCCTTCGTTTGCTTCCATAACCTTTCCGGCTCATGTATCCTTTTACTCGCGATAAACTCAAAGAATGGGCCGGTCCTGATGCCTTCCGCCGTGCGGAAATGCTGGTGGACGGGAACCGTGTGCGTGGCTTAAAATCTTTACCCCGCCGTTTGGAAGGGATGATTGAATCCCGGCCCAGGGATATCGTGTGTGCGGTGGCCTTTCCGAAAGATTCGGTGGTGCCTGAAAACAAGTGCCCCTGCCGGGACAACCGGGAAATGGGGCTGTTTTGTCATCATGCGTTGGCGCTTTGTTTGGAGCAGTTGAATATTCAGGAAGATCCGGTGCGGCTTCAGAAGCTGATGGAAGAGCGTAAACGGGCGGAACGCATGGCCCGCAGTTCCGAAGAGGACTACCTCACCCGGGTGCCGGCCGGCACCCCGGGTTCGATTGCCATTCGTCTATGTCTTCAGTTCCCGCCGGATCTCCGCTCCCGCTGGTGGAAGGGCGGGGTGACCGTTCAGGTGATGATTGAGCATCAGAGCCAGCGGGCACCGATCCACCAGGTGCGACCGGACTTGGAGGTGAGTTTGCCTCCCCGCGAAGATAATTTGTTGTATGTGTTAGAGGATATTGCCGAAGGGCCGGTGCCGGATGAACTGGAGTTGTCTCCGGGAGATTTGGCGAATGTGTTGGAGTTGATGTCCGGCATGCGGATTTGGTTTGGGGAACGGGAGGGATTTGTTTCACCGGAATCTTTGTCTTCGTCCGTTCGTTTGGAAATGGAGGAGGAAACCGGCGTCTTTGAATTGGATTTGGAAACCCGTCTTCCTGATGGTTTTGAGCAATGTTTACCTGCATTCTGGGCCTGTAACCGGGGAGCCTGGGTCCTGTTGGCGGATACGATTTTTCCCTCCGCACCCCTTCTGCCTGCGCCTTTGCAGGATTTATACAAACAAACACTGCGTATCCCCCGTGCGGATGTGCCCCGTTTCCTCAGCAAAGAACTGGAGGCTCTGAAAAGTCTGGTCCCTCTGCATACGGAAATCGATCCGGAATGGTTTCATTTGGAACCGGATCTTCCCGGATTCCGTTTGGAGGTAAGGGGATCGCCCGCCAGTTTGTCGGCGACGCTGTTTGCGGTGTATGGCGGAATCGAATGGGTGGCCGGAAGTGTGGAGAGTGTGGAAGATTTTGTGGTGCCGGATCCTGAAAATATTTTGCATTACCGCACCCGGAATGCGGATGCGGAAAAAGAGGCGCTGGATAGTTTGCGCACGCTGGGTTTCGGCGGGGATCGGGGAGATCAGATGGAGGGGATTGTGGGGACATCCGGGGTGATGACCTTCTGTGCTTCCGGGATCCCTTTATTGCGCCGCCGGGGGTGGAAGGTTGATTTGGTGGGACGCATCTCTGATGCCATGGAGGATGCGGACACGCTCATGCCGGTAGTGACGGTGAACGAGGGTGGCAATGACTGGTTCGAAGTGGACTGCAGTTTTGAAACGCGGGAAGGCGAAAGTTTGAAACTCTCCGAAGTTCGTCAGGCCTTGGCGGCCGGCAACGCGTTTGTTCAGAAGGGAGACCGGACCTTGATGTTTGACCGGGATGCGACCCGTCAGATGTTGGAGATGTTCCGCGACTCGGATGGCGGGGCTGAAGGGGACGGTCATTTCCGGATGCCGGCGGTACAGGGTGGTTACATCAAATCTACTTTGGACAGTTTGGACGGGGTGGATGTGGAGGCCTCTCCGCTGTGGCTGGAAAAGGTGGAGAAACAAAACCAACCCGCAAAATTAGAGCTGGTGAAGGTTTCCGATAAATTGAATGCCAAACTGCGTCCGTATCAGCAAGAGGGTGTTAACTGGCTTTGCTTTCTGGAAAAAAGCGGTTTCGCCGGGATCCTTGCGGATGAAATGGGCCTAGGGAAAACCCTGCAGACGCTGGCCTGGCTTCAGCTCAACCGGAACGATGAAAGTGCGCGGGGGCTTCCCTCGCTGATTGTATGTCCGACGTCTTTGGTGGAAAACTGGATTGAGGAGGGCGAAAAATTCACCCCGGACTTGAAGTTTTTGAATCTGACCGGCACGCCGAATCAGCGGGATAAAGTTTGGCAGGAGCAGCGGGAAGAGGCGGATGTGTGGGTGACCAGTTACGCGGTGATTCAGCGGGATCTTGCACGTTACGTGCAAGCGGAAATCTCAGCCATGGTGCTGGACGAAGCGCAGCACATTAAAAACCGCAATACCCACAACGCTAAAGCGGTTAAAAAAGTAAATGCCAAAAACCGTTTGGTATTGACCGGCACACCGGTGGAGAATTCGGTGATGGATTTGTGGTCGATCATGGATTTTCTTATGCCGGGTTATTTGACCACCCACGAACTTTTCAAACAGCGTTTTGAAGCGCCGATTAAATCGGGCGGGGCTGAAGCGGTGGATGCGCAAATGAGGTTGCGGAAAAAGCTGCAACCCTTTTTGTTGCGTCGCTTAAAGAAAGATGTGGCCAAAGATCTGCCGCCTAAAATTGAGAAAGTGGCCTATTGCCGCATGACCAAAGATCAGAGGATGGTGTATCATGAACTGGTGAATAAATCCAAAGACAAGCTGGAGGCGATGGTCTCGAGTCAGGGTTTTCAGAAGAGTCGAATGGAGGTGCTCAAGACTTTGTTGCAATTGCGTCAGGCCTGCTGCCATTTGGATCTGTTGAAAATGGACGGGTTACACAGTGATGCCCCCTCCGGGAAATTGGATATGTTCCGGGAGATGATTGAAGAGGCGATGGACGGGGGGCACCGGGTGTTGGTGTTTAGTCAATTTACGTCGATGTTGGGGATCTTGAAGTCCGAACTGGAAAAGATGAAACTGAAATACTGTTATTTGGACGGTTCGACCAAAAAGCGGATGGATGTGGTGAGGCGTTTTCAGGGGGACAGTTCGATTCCCGTATTTTTGATCAGCCTCAAAGCCGGGGGAACCGGTTTAAATCTGACGGGGGCGGATATGGTGATCCATTACGATCCCTGGTGGAATCCGGCCGTGGAAAATCAGGCCACCGACCGGGCCTACCGGATTGGTCAGCAGAAAAATGTCTACAGCTTAAAATTGATCACCCGCGATTCGGTGGAGGAAAAAGTACTGGCGCTCCAACAGCGAAAGCAGGCGGTGATTGATGCGACTCTGGATACCGAATCCGAAATGCTGAAGTCTCTCGACTGGGAAGACGTGCAGGAACTGCTGTCGATTTAAAGGGAAAGGGACAGGGGATAACTTCCGAGTCCTTCGTTTATGAAGTTTCCCCGCCCAAGGGTTCGCGGAACCCGGGTTCCGCGAACCCCTTCGCGTGAACGCGTCGGGAGAACCCATTTCAAGATGGCACTTGGAAGTTTTACCGTTAGGCATCGGAGAGTGGACTGTCGGTCATGGATATTCCGATCGCCCCGCCAGCGGGACTCCGGTGGGAGCTGCTGACCGGTCGGTGATTCGCGATTGATTTCGCTGTTCGCGCGATTCAAGGGAAAGAGAGCCGGCCGCTATTCTGTTGCGAAATGCAAGCCCAGGAAAAGAGTGAAGGTGAATGCATGTGTTTGTTGCCTTGGGTGAGGCTGCTTTCAGTAGCAGAGGCTTAAACGTATTTGGCAGCCTGCCATCCATTTTGGGCGGCGAGCTCGGTTATGTGTTTGGCATGTCGGGTAAGGTTCGTCGCCTCAAAGTGCCGATCCTGAATGACTTTTTCCGGAAAGTGTCCGGGGCTTTCCCGGTAGGCGGGATGACAGATCCACACGGGGATCTTGCCGGATTGTGTTTCGAGGTAGTTTGCGGTGGCGGTTTCCCAATCCTGTTTGCTGGGGCTGTTTTCCTGGCTCAGCGGGAGCAGGAAGCGTCCGTGGGCATCCGTATGGGTGTAGAACAGACCTTCTTCCCGGCAGAGGGCGGCGATTTGCTCGGAGAGGCCTTCAATCCAGGTGAAGTTCATATGACTGTCCCAGTAGGAGGGGCGTAGCCCCAGGTCCCGCAGATGATGAATTTGGGCGCGCAGTTCCTGAATTATTTCTTCGGTCTTCCCGTAGGTGGAAAGGCTTTGGGTGTCGGGATAGAAGGTGCCGTCTTCCGGGCGGAGGAGGGATGAACCTTCGGCCGCCTTTCCGATGCTGCCCCAGCGGAGCAGATCCCATTCGCTGGTCAGGGTGCCGTGGACACCGAGACAGATCTCGTCCTGCAGTTCTAAAAATGCATCGAGTCGATGGTTTAGGAAGGGGCCGGGAGCCATGACGCCCACATTTTGAATCCACCCGGCTTTTATGCAGTCCAGAATGGCATCGTTGGTCCCGGGGGTAACCCCGAAATCATCAGCGCGGGTGATGAGCTTTTGCACGGCTTAGTTGACGCCCATGGATTTCATGAAGTCATGGAAGAGATACATGGAATCGTGGGGGCCTGGCGCGGCCTCGGGATGATACTGAACAGTGAACACCGGCAGTTTTTTGTGACGCAGGCCTTCGGAAGTCTGGTCATTTAAATTGATGTGGCTGGTTTCCACCAGATTGGGGTCCAAAGTGTCTTTGTCCACGCAGAATCCGTGGTTCTGAGAGGTAATTTCCACCGCGCGGGTGGCGAGGTTCATCACGGGTTGATTTCCCCCACGATGTCCGAATTTGAGTTTGTAGGTTTTTGCACCGAGGGCGAGGGCGGTGAGCTGGTGTCCAAAGCAAATTCCGAAGGTCGGAAGTCCGGTTTCAAGCAGTTTCCGAATCTCGGAAACGGTTTGTTTGACGCCTTCGGGATCTCCGGGTCCGTTGGAGAGAAACAGACCATCGGGTTTGATGGCAAGGATATCCGCGGCGGGGGTATTGTTGGGGAAGACATGCACTTCGCAACCCAGGTTTTGGAGGATGCGGAGTTGATTGTATTTGGTGCCACAATCGATGGTGGCCACGCGTTTGAGGGTCTGTTTCTGGTTTTGCGGCTCCCAGATCATTTTCTCTTTCACACTGACTTCACTGGCCAGGTCGCGACCGACCAATCCTTGGCTGGCCTGGGCTTTGGCGACCAAGCTTTCGGGATCCAGATCGGTGGAGGAAATGACACATTTCATTGCGCCTTTGTCGCGGATGTGCATGGTGATGGCACGGGTGTCGACGCCGTCAACGCCAAAGATGCCGTTTTCTTCCAGATATTGGGGAAGGGGAATGGTGGAGCGCCAGTTGCTGGGAATGCGGCTGCATTCGCCGATGACCAGTCCGGCTGCGTGAGGCTTGTAGGACTCCATATCTTCGGGGTTGATGCCGTAGTTGCCGACCAGAGGATAACAAAGCGTGACGATTTGGCCTTTATAAGAGGGGTCTGTGAGGATTTCCTGGTATCCGGTCATGGATGTGTTGAATACCAGTTCTCCTTCGACTTCACCTTGACCGGCGAAGGCGCGGCCGTGAAATACAGTTCCATCTTCAAGGGCAATCAGTGCTTTGGTACGGGTCATAAAGGGTTCCTTTTAAAAATTTTGACTTACATAACGGGTCAGACGCAGGATGCAATGTCAAAGCGGAAGGCTTTGTGGCTCACACAGGGCATTTCCCGGGTGTTTCCGTCATGCCTATCCTGTTTTCCTCCGTGTTTCCCATGCATGGAATGGGGGGCGGTTGATGAACACGAGATGGCAGCGGGGGCGGTTGTCTGCCCGCCAGCTTTCCTTTTATTCCGATCCCGGAAAGGGATTGGCTTCAAACCAAGCGGTTGCATCTGCTTCGAAAGTTTCCATCCGTTCGTCAATTTGGGTAAACCACAAATCACTTTGGGTATTTCCGGTGACTGCGCCGGCGGTATTTCCCACCCCTTCGGCAGCGGTGCCCGCGGTATCTTTTACGGTGTCGGTGAGATTACCGGCAGTGCCGATGGTTGCATCTTTCATGCCTCCGAGTGCGGCGTCTTTGTCTAAGGTTACCACTCCTTTCGCGGATTTAAATACGCCGCCGGCAAAGCCGGTGACGGTTTTACCCGCGCCTTTGACGGCGGCGACCCCGGTTCCGGCGACAGCTTTTCCGGCTTCGAGGCCTCCCTTGGCTGCATTGGCGCCCAGCTTGGTTACCCGTCCAAACTGGTTTCCGAGGATGTCGGCAAACAGGGTGGTGAAGGGGAGGACGGGTTCAGCGAAGGTTCCGCTGAGTTTGTCGTCGAGTTTGGTGCCGCGGTTGGTGGTGAGCTCGAAGTGTCCATTGATGCCTTGTTCTGTATGGTCTTTTCCGTCGCCCACTTCCAAGAAGAGGATGAAGTCGAAGGCACTTCCGCCAAAGGCGGTTTTGGCGGCCATGGGGGAGGGTTGCAGGAAGGGGTCGACAATGCCCAAATCAAATCCGATAATCGCCATGGCAAGCTGCATGGGCGGGTTGCGGTCGGGATTGGAAGGGGAAATGGGGGCGACTTTTGCCATCAATTTCACTTTGGCATCTTCACGTCCTCCGGGAATGATGAAGTTGGCGGTGACCCAGCCGGGTCCCTTGCCTGAATTGTAATCGATTTGGATGTTTTCAAGTTTCAGGCGAAGGTCCTGAACTGTAATGTCCCATTCTTTGGCGAGGTCCTGGAACTGCACGTTGATTTTTTCGAGGAGGATCTCGTTGATCCAAATGGGCATGGGTTCGGCCGCTTCTGCGGTCTCTGCTTCAGGTTCTTCAACTTCAGGTTCCTCGCTGGGAGGCGGACCCAATTTGGTGACGTTCATCACTTGGTTGGTGTCGCTGATCAGATTGAGACTGAGTCCCTGAAGATGCAGTTTGCTGAGTTCCAGCGGGTTTCGTTTGGCCGCTTTGACCGGGGGCACTTTGATGGAGAGGCTGTCGAGTTTCAGCAGTTCATCGCCTTCAAATCCTTCGGGTTGCGCGATATGGAGATCTCTCAGTCCCACCCGGCCCAAAAGCAGACTCAGGTTTAACCCGCCAATTTCGGCTTCGGTTTGCAGTTGTTTGGGCAATTGTTTGTTGGCCACATTTTTTGCGATACCGGAGAGGGTGAAGTGAACAACAATTGCGAGTACGACCAGAACCAAAAGGCCGGTTTTAAGGCAGCCGAATTTCTTTTTGGGTGATTCTGCGTTTTGATCTTTGGGTAAATTTGACATGTGAATACCTGATTTAAATAGAGGGCGTTGTTGAAACGGCGGTCCGATCTGGGGGTTTCAATAAAAGAAAATTTTAAAGAATCGGTGAGGAAGCAATAATATTGGCGGCGGTTTCGGCGCGGGCCTGACGTTCCAGGGTATTGGTATTGGCGTGTGATTCCATTTGGATGAGGCCCACGTACTCAATATCGGCGCGTTGTTGAACTTCCGGGGCACAGTCAGGGGGTTCTCCGAGGTCAATGACTAATTTTTTGACCGGGGATTCCTGCAAGTGGTGGTTGTAGATCAAAGGGTGGGGCGCCGCGGTGGCGGAGACGATGACATCCGCATCGTGCAGCATGGGGATTAATTCATCCAGGCCGGAAGAAAATCCGCCAATTTCCATGGCGAGCCGCATGGCATTTTCCGGACAGCGTGAGCTGACCCGTACCGGCATGGAGGTGCGTTTGCCTAAGTAGCGGGCAACCCCTTTGGAGATGGAGCCGGATCCAACGATGGTGACCGAAGCGGTTTCAGGGACGGACTCAATAATTCTCCGGGCGGTGAGGGCGGCCAATCCGGTCAGGTTCTGGTCAATGCCACTTTCCCGGCGGGCTTTACGGGCCAGGGCGATGGCTTTCTGGAAAATGCGGTCGAGTCGGGCATCGGCTTTGCCGAATTTTTGGTGAAAGTCTTTATAAGCTTGCCGCACCTGGCCCAGAATCTCGAGCTCTCCGAGAATGCGGCTTTCGAGGCCCGCGGCAATGCGGGCAAAATAACGGATGGCCGCCTCTTCTTCGCGGCACTGGATTTCAATGTGCCCGGGTAATCCTTCCGGACGTTGCCAGCCGTAGGTTTCTAAACGTTGACAGGTGTTGAGCACGAGCATGGGCTGTCGGGCATTAGACTGCAGGCGATGGGCCCAGCGCTCACGCATACGGGGTTCCGGAATATCGATTGTACAGGCTATCAGGTGAGCGTCCATTGATAGGGCAATTTACTAAAACTTTTAGGGGTTGCAAGTCCGAAAGGGGAGAATTCTATTTTTGCAATTTTGAAAGAAATGCAGACCTAAATGGGTTTGTGCGGTTCAAAAGGTAATACATGTAATGTTTGCCATGGGGTGTAAAGGGACTGCCTATATTTTATTTTTTGGCATCGTATCTGCTAATCATTTTACCCGATGAACAATGCTATACAAAAAATTGAATTGAAAAAGGGGGATGTCGCGGGATTTACCCTGGTGGAGTCCATGGTTGCTCTGGTGATATTCGGATTTTTGGCGATGGGCGTTTCTCACATTACGATGATGGCATTTAAGCTTTCATATTACAATGTGTACAAAACGTCTGCCTATTCTGTGATGCAGGGGTATATTGAGCAGATTAAAAGTCTGGATAGCGAAAGCCTGGAACGGGCGGCGACCGGGACCATTTCGAATCCTCCCGGGCCATCGGAGGTTTTGCAGGCGCGGAGTATTTCGCTGTTATCTGAAAGTATGGGTGTTGATCAAATTGATGATTGGTTGGTTCCGAATACCTTAAACTCAGGTTCGTTGTCTGACAGCATGGATGTGGTGAATCACAAACAGGTGGTCATTGATGTGGATGGGGCGACGGGGGAACGTCAAATGATGGATATATGGGTGGATGTGGAAATCCATCCGCTGGAGAACACTCCGGGGGATGTGTACCTGATTGATGTGCAGTTTATTTATGCGCTCCCCTTGTTAAAGGGCGGGGAAGAAATAACGAAAACGGTCTTTTACCGTCATGGTTCCCGGGATTACCGAACCCAATCCGCAAAAATGAGACTCAGATCCAGAAAAAACGAAGGCCGTTTACAGTTGGTGACCTCACTCTTAAATTTCGACAGCTTATAACCCCCATGAAAAATATGAATTCTGAAAAACAGTTCTGTGGTTCTCAATCAGGCTTTACGCTGGTGGAAATGTTGATGTCGATGGGCATCATGTTTTCAGTGTTTGCGATGTCGATTGGTTTTTTGATTGAAAGTGGCCGGATCAATTTTGTCAGCGCGGAGAAGAATGATATCAACCGGGAGGTGCGGAAGGTGGTGACGCGAATGGCGACGGAGGCCAAACAATCCAATCTGTTTGTGGTTTATAAATCGGCGGCCATGGCGGACCGGGATTTGAGTACGGATCGGGTGCGTCCGAATGAAGCAGGAGACTGTCTACTGTTGGTCTACAAAACGGGATATGCCGAAATGATGGATATGGGGGTGGATCCGCTGCATGACCCGCGGCCCGTGAATAAACTGGTTTTGTATTACCGGTCGGTTACCCATGAGGAGGATGGACAGGAGAGGGGGCCGGTGCGCCGTTGGGTAAAAGATTTGTCGTCGAGTCCGGAGACAGATGCGGATAAGATTCATAACATTGAACAGATGATTCCCTCCTTAAGTGTGTTGGAAAGTGAAAGTTCGGAGGTGGTGGAGTTGTCGGAAGGTCTGGCCAACGGCCGTTTGTTTTACAATTTTCAAAATAAAACTGTGATGATTAACGGAAAAATCATCCATGGCAATCAGGCCAAATGGGTGACGGACACGTATAATTTTTCGATCTCACCCAGAGGATAATTTTTATGAAAATTTTAAGCCATCATTTAAAGATCAAGAGAGGGGGCCGCGAGGGAAGTGCGTTGATGACGGTCTTATTGCTGTTGGGAATCGTTTCCGTTCTTTCGGCTTCGTTGCTGAGTCTGGGGGTACAGGAAGCGGATTTTAATGGGCGACGCAGTGCGGATATTGAGGCAAAGCATGTTGTGGAGTCGGCCATTGAAATGGCGATGGCGCGCTTGGAGGCCACGTTTAAGGAGTCGCAAACCATTACCGCGAGTTCACCTGATATTACTCTTTCCGCGCAGGAACAGGCGATCTTGCTCAATGATAGTAAGTATGTGAAGTCGGTCCGGATCGTTTCGGTGACCAACCAACTTTTACGTCAGCGGATTTATGTGGACGAAAATGATCCGGATACGCTTTTGGACCCTCATCGGGGAGCCTTTGTCAATGTCAGTGAATGGGATGTGGTCGCGGAGGTGACGCTCAATTATCGGCAGGACAGCCGCACCATACGGGCGGTTCAGAGTTTTCAGGTCCGGGAGTCCCCCTTTTTCACCCATGCGATTTTTTATAACATGGATTTAGAGTTTCATCCCGGACCGCGCATGGTGATCAATGGTCCGGTGCATACCAACGGGACGGTTTGGTTGTTGGGAAGTCAGAACAATGGATTGTTTTTTCTGGATAAAGTTTCGGCGACAAAAGCCATTCGGGTGGGAACCATGACAGATGCGGTGGGGCCGGATGGGGAAGTTTTTCAGGATGACTGGTCGGAAATGACCAAAGCCAACGGGAGTCCTGACAGTCATACAAGTAAAGACGGGCGCAATGTTTGGTTTAATACAGACGGGGTCGTTATTCCCGGGACCGAATCGAAAACACTGGACGGCACCACTTTCGGGAATTTATATGACGGGTATTCCGATTATATGACCAAGGACGCATATTTTGACAGTTTAAGTGAGGACAGTGGAAAGTTATTTGACCGCACCGGTTTTTCAACCATCAATGAATTTCTGGCAAACCGCTATAATGGAAATTTAGTGGTGGGTTCCTCGGATGCGCCTGTGATCCGTCCGCAGTTTATCCCCGACTATGTGGCGGAAGACGGGTCGGGAAACGGGAGGAATTCGGGCTATTCCCTGATTGAGCCTCTGATGAGCGGTTCTGACAGCAGTGGCAATAAAAACAGCTTTCATAAAGGGGAGGCTGAAAAGGAGAAATATGCCTACAAGGCGGGTCTGACCTTTAAAGTGGTTTATAGTCCGGGTGGCACCCCGACGGCGGCAAATGCGGTGCAGATGATCAAAAACGGGGAAGATCGATATCAGGTGAAGAAAGGAAAGAAGAAGCTCAACGAGGATGCTCTGACGGATTATTATTTGGTGCCGACCAAAACCAAACGGGGCAATGCTTTTGATATGGATTCCACTGACATGGCGGCTTCTCCGGAGTTTCCGGTGTTAGATGGTGACGGCAATGCGGTGTATGATGAAGAAGGGAATGCGGTAACCGAATCGGTATTGCAAACCACTGCCGATGCGGTGTTCCTCTCCGAGGAGTTGGTTGATAAATTTGCCCGTATCCGTTTATATGAAGAGGAGGATTCTAAACCGGTGTCGGAGGGTGGGTTGTATGATAAACGTCGGGAGAAAGCTTTGGATTTATTGGAAATGGACATCGGTAAATTTAAAGATGAATTGGTCGAGAGTACGGATACGGATCGTTTCAGTGATGGGACGACCACCACATTCACACCCTTCACGGACTATAATGGACTGGTTTATGTGGAATTCCCGACTGAAGAAACGGTGCGGCCGGATTATATTGCGGTGGCGAAGGATGATTACCGGTATGAAGATGTGGGGAGTTCTTCTGAGTCGGTGGGGCTGGGGCTGATGCTCTCGAATGCCAAGGAGCTTCCAAATCCCGATTACAATGCCACTAAAGCGCCGGGTTTCACCTTGGCCACCAACGGGACGGTTTATCTGAAGGGCAGTTATAATGCGGATGGAAACTCGAGTACCGGCAGTTCTGTAGATGCGGATGGAGAAAGCAGTGCCTACAACACGCTGGCGGCGATCGCTGCGGATTCGATCACGTTTTTGAGCGATGCCTTTGACTTCAGCAAAGCGAAGAACAGTCCCGGGGACCGCCCCGCGGAATTTACCGAGGTGAATGCGGCATTGATGTCCGGGATTGTGCCCACCAACAAGCCGGGGGTGGATTATAATGGAGATGGTGTTGACGATATGATTTTGAGTGGAGGGTCTCATAATTATCCGCGTTTTCTTGAAAACTGGAGTGGCAAGACTTTTCGTTATCGGGGATCAATGGTTGCCTTTTATGAAAGTGAAGTGGCGACGGAGCCACAGTTGCAGACGGGCAACAGCTATTACAGTCCGCCCAAACGTGAGTATGGATTTTTTGAGGAGTTTTCGACAGGAAGTCAGCCACCGGGAACGCCGATGGGGCGGACCTTCTTTAAATTAGACTTTCGGATCCTTTAAAACCGATGCACCTCGTCCCTGCATTCACTTGACCTGAAGTCGATTAGGGCATATCGGAAGGGCATGAACGAAACATACCCCCTTTCTTTGCGGATCGCTGTTGACGCGCTCCGTGCCCGCCTGGCTGAAGACCTTAAAATTCTATACGTTCGAGATGTCTCGACGGTAACCGATTATTTTGTGCTTGCGACGGGAAGCAGTACACCGCATCTCCATGCCTTAAGTCAGGAGGTAGATATTGCGCGCAAAGATGCCCGCATTAAAATGACCCGTAAAGGCGGAGGTGCCCAGAGTGGATGGATGGTATTGGATTTTGGTGATATCATTGTGCATGTGATGACACCCGAATTGCGGGAGTTCTATGCCCTGGAGCAACTCTGGAGCGATGCGAAAACGGTGGACGCAGACAGCATTCAGCTGAATGAAGACTGATCGCAGATGAATGATTTATGACTTGTAATCAGAAATTTGAGAGCGCTGACCCGCGACTTCCGGCCTCTGTCTTCGATCCCCCGGTTCTCCGCCAACAGATATCCGAGATCTCCCAATAGGTTTTACGTCTCAGAAAGTCTAAAAAAGATTGATAGAAGTTTTAATGCATGTAAGTTAGTGGTCACGTAATGAAGTTATATTATAGGGTACTTACATGAATGAACAAAAGGGTTTGGCCTCAATGGACGCAAACGGATTGGCCTACATCGAAGCGTTGTATGAGGATTATATCAATGATCCATCTTCGGTAAGTGACGATTGGCGTCAGAATTTTCTCCAGCAGGAAAAGGTGGAGGAAGGGAACCCGGTGGTGAATCCCAAACGGGTGGAGGCGGAGTTGACCCAACGCGCGCGCTGGTCCAGTTCTGCCCGTTCGGTTTCCGGGAGCACGCCGGTGAGCGGTTCCTCAGATGAATCCTGGATGGCAAAACAAGCCGCGGTGCTTCGTTTAATTCAGGCCTACCGGATTCTGGGGCACGTGAAGGCAGATACAGATCCGATTCATTTGCGTCAGATTCCCAATGTAAGTGATTTGGATCCGGCCGCCTATGGTTTATCTGATGTGGATATGGACCTGGTCTTTAACACGGGCAATCTGGTGGCTCCTGATTTTCTGAAGTTACGCGATATTCTCGAGTTGCTGCAGAAGACTTACACCGGTTCGGTGGGGATTGAATATATGTTCATCTCGGATTCCGAGCAAAAGAACTGGTTGATCCACCGGGCAGAAAGCACCCAGGCGCGTGAAGAGCTGACGGTGAATGAGCGGAAAACCTTATTGTCCTCTTTGGTGTCTGCCGGGGGATTGGAACATTATTTACACGTGAAATTTTCGGGCAAAAAGCGGTTTTCTCTGGAAGGAGGCGAATCGTTTATCCCCATGGTGCATGAAATTATTCAGCGGGCGGGCGCACAGGGTGTGGATGAAGTGGTGATCGGGATGGCGCACCGGGGGCGCCTGAATTTGCTGACCAATGTGATGGGCAAAGCGCCGAGTATTCTCTTTCAGGAATTTGGTGAGCACGTTGCGGGGATGGATGATACCATGACGGGTGACGTGAAATACCATCAGGGATTTAGTTCGGATGTGCAAACGGAAGGGGGCTTGGTGCATTTGGCCCTTGCATTTAATCCTTCTCATCTGGAGATTATTAATCCGGTGATCTGTGGTTCTTCCCGGGCGCGCATGGAGCGGGCAGGCGATACGTCTCTGCAAAAAGTGCTACCATTGATGGTGCACGGTGATGCGGCGATTTCGGGTCAGGGGGTGGTATATGAATCGGCCCAGATGTCTCAGACCCGGGGGTATGGGGTGGGGGGAACGATTCATATTGTGATTAACAATCAGGTGGGGTTCACCACCAGTCATCCCCGGGATTCACGGTCTTCTTTATATTGTACCGATGTGGGCAAGGTCACGGAATGTCCTATTTTTCATGTGAACGGAGATGATCCGGAAGCGGTGGTCTGGGCGGTACGCGCGGCGGTGGATTTCCGGATGAAGTTTCACAAAGACGTGTTTATCGATTTGCTTTGTTTCCGCAAACACGGTCACAACGAGGGGGATGAACCTTCGGTCACTCAGCCGGCGATGTACCGGATTATCCGCAAACATCCGGGGACTCCCGAAGTTTATGCACGGAAGCTTATGGATGCGGGGGTGATAGAAGAAGCGGAGTTTGATCAACTCAAACAGAACTACCGGGATGCTTTGGATGAAGGGTCCCAGGTTGCGCCGCATGTGGTTCCCCGAAACCTCCACACCAAATACTATACGGCCTGGCAGCCTTACCTCAATGGAAACTGGGACGATGAAACTGAAACAGCCGTTTCGGTGCGGAAGTTAAAACGCCTGGGCTTGGAAGCATGCCGTTTACCGATTGATTTCTCGCTGCATCCGGCGGTTCGAAAACTGATGGATGACCGTTTGGAGATGATCCGGGGGGAGATGCCTTTGGACTGGGGCTGTGCGGAAACCCTGGCGTATACCACGCTGATTGAAAACGGATTCCGGGTGCGGATCAGTGGTCAGGACAGCGGGCGCGGTACTTTTTTCCATCGACATGCAGTGGTGCATGACTACTCGACGGGGAACCGTTATGTGCCGCTCCAGCATTTCGCCCAAAGCCGGGGCAGCCATTTCCGGGTGATTGATTCGATCCTGTCGGAAGAGGCGGTGCTCGGGTTTGAATACGGCTACAGTATGACGGATCCCGGAACGCTCTCGATTTGGGAAGCACAATATGGCGATTTTGTGAATGGAGCGCAGGTGCTTATCGATCAATTTATCAGTTCCTCGCAACAAAAGTGGAATTTGTTTTCCGGTTTGGTGATGATGCTTCCCCACGGATGGGAAGGGCAGGGACCTGAGCATTCTTCGGCCCGGCTGGAACGTTTTTTGCAGTTGTGTGCGCAAGACAATCTGCAGGTGGTGGTGCCTTCCACCTCGGCACAGATGTTTCATGTGTTGCGTCGGCAGTTGCTGCGCAAGCATCGTACCCCGCTGATTATTATGAGTCCCAAAAGCATGTTGAGACGGAAAGATTCTTTCTCCACACTGCAGGATCTCTCCAAAGGGGAATTCCAATGTCTCATCCCGGAAACCAGCAGGAAGATCAAAAATGAAGAGGTCGAGCGGGTGGTGGTTTGTAGTGGGAAAGTCTACTATGAGCTGCTGGGAAAACGCGATGAACTCAAAATGAAAAACGTGGTGCTGTTACGGTTGGAACAGCTCTATCCATTTGACCATGAAGCGGTTTGCCGTGAGTTGAATCGGTATGAAAATGCCGCCACCATGGTTTGGTGTCAGGAAGAACCCTTGAATCAGGGGGCTTGGTACCAAATTCGTCATCGACTGCAACAGTGTCTGCGTGACGGGCAGGAACTGGAGTTCGCCGGTCGGGTCGCCTGTTCCGCACCTGCAGGTGGCAGTCCGCTACGTCACAATCAACGTGAACAGATGTTGATTCATGCCGCGCTGGGTCTTGAATCCCCCGAGCTCAATTAATCTCACTTTTATTATCTTAAAATTTTTCACAGCCTACCCCTAAGTCCCTTATGAGTATTTCTATTAAAACCCCCGAACTTCCCGAATCCGTTGACGAAGCGACCTTGCTTACATGGCATGCCGATCCCGGTTCTGCCGTGAAACGGGATGACAAGATCGCCGATGTTGAAACTGATAAAATTGTGTTGGAGGTTTTTGCGCCAGCGAATGGGATTTTGAATACCAAAGTGGCAGAGGGCGATATTCTTAAACGGGGAGATTTGATTGCGGAACTGGATGAAAGCGGGACGGCATCTGCGCCTGCACAGGCGGCAAGCCCAACGGCGGATACACCGGCAGCCACTGAAAAAAGTCCGGCCAAGCCGGCTGAAGCCAGAGAGGAAATTGAAGAGCTCTCTGTCTCCGGTGATGAACTGAAGGGGCTGAGTCCTTCTGTACGGAAACTGATGCAGGAGAATAATATTCATCCACGGAGCGTGCAGGGTTCGGGCAAAGGGGGCCGGCTGACCCGACAGGATGTACAACGTTACCTGGATGAGACACCGGAAGCGAAAAAGAATTTAGGTTTGGGGAGTCCGGAACGGGTGTTGGATATGTCGGTGGCCAAGCAGGCGGCTTCATCGTCCTCAAGTCAGAAGGAAGATCCTTCCTACGTGCGCCGGGTGCAAATGACCCAGTTGCGTTCACGGGTGGCGACCCGTCTGAAAGAAGTTCAAAACACCGCGGCATTGCTGACCACCTTTAATGAAGTCAACATGAAGCCGGTAATGGATATTCGGGCCAAATACAAGGACCGGTTCCTGGCGGACTACGGGGTGAAACTCGGTTTCATGTCTTTCTTTGTGAAAGCCAGCGTCGAAGCACTCAAAAAGTTTCCGATTGTGAATGCGCAGTTGGACGGAAGGGATATTCTTTATCAGGAGGAGTATCACATCGGCGTGGCTGTGGATTCTCCCCGGGGATTGGTGGTGCCGGTATTGCGAAATGCTGAAAATATGAGTTTTGCGGATGTGGAAAGTGAAATCCGCGGACTCGCCGGTAAAGCCAAGGATGCCAAATTGGCCTATGAAGATTTGATTGGCGGTACCTTCACCATTACCAATGGGGGGGTCTTTGGCTCCATGCTTTCAACCCCGATCCTCAATGCACCTCAAAGTGCGATTCTGGGTATGCACACCATTCAGGAACGTGCCTGGGTGGAGAACGGAGAATTGGTGGTGCGCCCGGTCATGTACTTGGCCTTGACTTATGACCACCGCCTGATTGACGGACGCGATGCGGTACAGTTCCTGGTGAGTATTAAAGAATCTCTCGAAGACCCCGCCCAGCTGATGCTCCAGCTTTAATGGACAGGGGCGGTGAATCCGCAGGGATACCGACATTTTGACTGTTTATTTTGTAAGGTATCCTCATAATTGAGGGAACCTTCTGTATGTCATCACTGCCTCTTACTTTAGTCACCGGCGCCAGCGGATATGTTGGTGGACGTCTCCTCGATAAACTTTCAAAATCGGAAGTCACCCTTCGGGCGATGGCCAGGCGTCCGGAGGCATTGGAAACCAAGTGGGGGGATCGGGTGGAGGTGGTCGAAGGCGATGTGCTTAAACCTGAATCCCTGCCCAAGGCGCTTCAGGGGGTACATACGGCCTATTACTTAATACACTCGATGGGAAGTGGAGAGGATTTTGAGCAACAGGAAGAGACGTCGGCCCGGAATTTCGGGGCGGCGGCACTGAAAGCCGGGGTGAAAAAAATCATTTATTTGGGTGGGCTTTGTGATGAGAAATCGGATTTGTCTCCCCATATGCGCAGTCGACATCATACCGGACGAATATTGCGGGAGAGCGGGGTGCCGGTTCTTGAGTTCCGTGCATCTATTATTCTAGGGGCCGGCTCCCTGTCCTTTGAAATGATTCGCGCACTGGTGCAGCGTTTGCCGGTCATGGTCACGCCGAAATGGGCGTATGTAAAAGCGCAACCCATTTATGTGGAGGATTTGTTGGCCTATTTACATGAAGCTTTAAGTATCCCGGTTCCTGAATCGGTTATTTATGAAATTGGGGGGGCGGATGTAGTAAGTTACAAAGAAATTATGCAGGCCTTTGCTGAGGCCCGTGGCCTTCAAAGAATCTTTTTGCCGGTTCCGGTGTTAAGTCCCTATTTATCGAGTTTATGGTTAGGCCTGGTGACCCCGCTTTTTGCAAGGGTGGGAAGAAAGTTGATTGAGAGTGTGACCCATCCGAGTGTGGTGATGAATCCTGCTGCGCTGCGCAGATTTCAAATTGCCCCTTGTGGTTTAAAAGATGCGATTTCGCAGACCTTGATTGAAGAAGAGCGGGGATTTGCACTCAGCCGCTGGTCGGACTCGCTTTCATCCGGGAATACATACCGCACATGGGCCGGTGTTCGATTTGGAACCCGTTTGGTGGATTCGCGGACCGGTGAATGCGATGCGGATGCGGAAACCCTGTTTGCGTCGGTAGAAAAAATCGGTGGCAAGAACGGTTGGTATTTTGGCAATATTTTATGGGGAATCCGAGGGGCCGCAGACGAATTACTGGGAGGCGTGGGGATGCGTCGCGGAAGACGGGATCCCGCGAAGTTACGTGTCGGAGATGTTTTGGATTGCTGGCGGGTGGAATCAATCGAAGCGGGAAAATGCCTGCGGTTGAAGGCGGAAATGAAGTTACCCGGCCGGGCATGGTTGGAGTTTGAGGTGAGCGCGCCTGATTCAGATCAGAAAAAAAGCAAGTTGCGGCAAACGGCGGTGTTTGATCCCAAAGGATTGTTTGGTTTGCTCTATTGGTACGGGATCTATCCGGTGCATGTCCTGATGTTTAAAGGGATGTTGCGCCGGCTGATTCATAGTGCTGAAATGAAATAGGACGAAGGTCGGTGCGGCGCCAAGAGTCGGTCACCGGGCTGCCCGCGGGGAGGGGAGGAAAGTTTCAGTCTCTGGGTGGAGGGTTTAGTTATAGGATGTGGCTAACATTTCTGCTGTTACTGCTAATAAAAGACCGGAATCTGGATATTTACTCTTTATTAATTACAGGTGGTAGGTAACCAAAGCAAAGGATTTGTTATTATGCAAGCTGACTCAACTCTCCCCCTTAAAAGTCTTCGTCTCCGGGATTTATCGCCCGGAAGTTGTTGTGTTGTCACTGACATGGGATTGGCGAATAACACCGCCCGTCTCAAGGCGATGGGGATCTGTCTGGGACGCACCCTGGAGGTTTTGAAAGCGGGGGATCCTTTGATTGTGAAAGTGTATGGCACCCGGATCGGACTTTCAGCCCGGCTTGCTGAAGAAATTTTGGTGAGAGGCTGCCATGGTTCTCAGCGCTGTTGGGAGAAAATGAAAGATCATGGATAAGCAAACGCCCCGTTCACGTATTGTATTGGCCGGGAATCCCAATGCGGGGAAAACCACACTGTTTAATTCGCTGACCGGAATGCGGATGCAAACGGGAAATTTTGCAGGCACGACTGTCAGCAAAAAGTCCGGGACCTGCCTGTTGCAAGAGCGGTCGGTAGAGTTAATCGATTTGCCCGGGATGTACTCACTGGATGCCGCCAGCGAAGAAGAGCGGGTGGCGGGGGAAGTTTTGATGGGGACCAATTCGGCATTTCCACGACCCGATGTGGTGCTGGCGGTAATGGATGCCACCAATTTGGAAAGGAATTTATATCTGTTTAGCCATATCACGGAATGTGATTTACCGATGGTGGTGGCTTTGACCATGGTGGACCGGGCGCATGAAGAGGGCTTAGATGTGGATGCCTCGGCGCTGGAAAAAGCACTGGGGTGCCGGGTCATTCCGGTGAATGTCGAAAAAAAACTCGGGGTTGATGACCTGAAGGCGGCACTTTCAGATGTGTATACCTGGGGCGTCGCGGAGTTTCCGCGTCCGCACAAGCCCTCTGAAGATGTGAGATGTGGGGTTGGATGTTCCGGCTGTCCTTTTCATGGCCGTTTCACCTGGAGTGAGCAGATTGTCTCCCAGGTGATCAAAACCCGTCATGCGGCTCCGGGAAGATTAACGGATAGTTTAGATGAAATTCTTACGCATTCGGTTTTGGGGTTGATGGCATTTTTGGTGGTGATGTTTTTTGTGTTTTACGCCATATTTTCATTGGCGACCATCCCCATGGATTTGATTGAAGTCGGATTTGAGACCTTGGGTGATCTGGTGGCGCGGTGGTTACCTGAAGGGGATCTGCAATCGCTTATTCGCCATGGGGTGATCGGCGGGGTTGGCGGCGTGGTGGTTTTCCTTCCCCAAATTTGTCTGTTGTTTTTACTTTTGGCCTTGCTGGATGATTCAGGTTATTTGGCCCGGGCCGCATTTGTGATGGACCGGGTCATGCGGAAAGTGGGATTGCCGGGAACAGCTTTTGTACCGATGATTTCCGGTCATGCCTGTGCCATTCCGGCCATCATGGCCACCCGGGTCATTTCGAGTCCCCGTGACCGTCTGGTCACGATTTTGGTTTTACCGCTGACCAGTTGTTCGGCCCGCATTCCCGTTTACGTGCTGATGGTTACCTTGCTTTTTCCGCATAATCCTGCCTATGCGGCATCTGCTTTGGTGGGGGCATATGCGTTGGGGATCTTGTCTGCATTGGCTGCGGCCTGGGGGTTAAAGAAAACGATATTACCCGGTGAGAGCGAAGCGCTTTTATTGGAAATGCCGGCGTATAAATTGCCAAATCTGAAAAATGCACTGCTGCATACATGGGAAAAGGCACTGATTTTCCTCAAGCAGGCAGGCACGGTTATTTTGCTGATCTCTATAGGCTTATGGGTGCTGTCCACTTATCCCAAAACCGAGGTTTCTCCAGAAGTGGCCTCTGAAATCGCGGAAAAAATTCAATTAGAGCATTCCATGGCGGGACGAATTGGCAAAGCGATGGAGCCGGTGATTCGTCCGTTGGGATTTGACTGGCAGATCGGGATCGGAATTTTGTCCTCGTTTGCTGCCCGGGAGGCCATAATTTCCGGTTTATCCGTGGTGTACGGCATCGGTGAATCGGGGGCGGAGGATTCTGAATTGCTGGTGGAGAATTTACGTCAAGCGACCCGTACGGATGGCAGCCCGGTATTTACGGTGGCGACTTGTTTAAGTCTGTTGGTCTTTTATGTGCTGGCCATGCAATGTCTGCCCACGCAGGCGGTGACCAAAGCCGAAACCGGCTCCTGGAAGTGGGCCGGATTTCAGCTGCTGTATATGAGTGTCCTGGCCTATGTGGCCTCTTTGGTGGTGTATCAGGGCTTACAGCTATTTGGGGTCAGTTGATTTTTCACCCAAATGGAAATCGAAGTTGGATGGATTTCAGTGCGCGATGCAAAAGGCCCGGAGCTTCCGCCCCGGGCCTTTAAAGGTTTAATGATGCGGGCCATGAATGTACAGGGCAGGGCAGCGCCCTTGCCCTTTTCTCCGCATCATTTATCAGGCATCCGCCATCAAGATTATTTATATCCGTCGATGTGGCCTTTTTCAGCGCGGAAAATTTCGTTGACCATTTTACGGATTTCCTGGGGGCTGCAAACCGCGGAAGTCAGGGGATCCAGCATGAGGGCGTGGATGGCGGATTCTTTACTTTTGTGAATGGCGGCTTCGGCGGCCAGATCGAACATCGCAAGATTGCTCCGGCAAAGGGCGGCCATTTGGGGCGGCAGTTTACCGTAGCGGGTGGGTTGTACGCCGTTGCCGTCGACCATACAGGCGACTTCGACGCAGGCATCTGCAGGCAGATTGCTGATCAGTAAACCGCTTCCGTCGTTGGGTTGATTCATGACGTTCCCGTGAATGCGGTAAGGCACATTTTTCTCTATGGCTTCGATGATCCAGGAAGCATATTCCCAACTGCGTTTCCACACAATTTCTTTTTGTCCCTTGAGAATGGCTTTGCGGTCATCGTCCTGCGCCTTCCGCCAGTTCGGCCAATTGGTGGCATAAAACCGGGATCCGCCGTCGTATCCGCTGCGCAGCAGTTTGCGTCCTTCTTCATTTTTACGGTAGTAGGGGAGGTATTCCGAGAGGTGACCGGAGCTTTCGGTAATGAAGGCGCCGAATTCGGTACACATGTGTTTTCTCACCAGATCGCAATGATGGGCGGGGCGGTCTTTGGGGCTTTCGCCGGAATGGGTATGCAACAATTCAGGGTCCACGGTGCCCGCTTTTAATTCTTTCAGGGAGAGGGCAATTTCGGATTTGAATTTTTTCTTCAGTTGCGGGTAGAGGTCTTTCCCCTGGTGTTCCAATTTTGTGAACCACGCCAAGTGATTGATACCGGCGCATTCCCAGGACATTTCATCGTAGGGGATGTCCGCATAGCGGGCGATCAGATTACTGGTTCCCTGCACACTGTGGCAAAGTCCGACCACAGGAATGTCGCTCACCCGTCCGGCGGCAGTGACCATCATGGCCATGGGGTTGGTGTAATTGAGTACCTGGACATTGGGGCAGAGTTTTTCGCAGTCTTTGAGGATATCCAAAAATGCGGGAATGGTACGAAGCCCTTTAAACAGTCCTCCCGGTCCGATGGTATCACCGATACATTGGTCGACGCCGTATTTTTGGGGAATATCATTTTCAAACTCCACACACTGCGGACCGTTCACTTCGATGCAATTGATAATATAATCGGAATCCTTCATCACATCTTTTCGTTCGGTGGATGTGATAACGGTCCATTTGGGTCCGCCGGCATCTTTGATCAATTTCCGGAGCATACGGGCGGAAAGATTTAATCGGGTTTTATCCAGATCCACCAGGGCAAAGGTTCCGCCCTGGTTCCCGGGAGTGAGTACGATATCATGGAGGATACGCGGCGTGAAAAAACTGCCGGCACCCATAAAGGTCACTTTAATTTTGCGTTGAAATTTACCGGGCAGTCCCTGGCTTGTGGAATCCTGGGTGTGGGCGGCATGGCCGGCTGCGGAAACTTTTTTACTGGCGGTGCTTTTCTTTTTGGCTGTGGTTTTCTTTTTTGCAGGACTCATTTGCAATCTCCTTTGGGGGTTGAACGTGGACAGGAAAAATAAAAGATTTCATCAGAAAAACCCAGAACTTTTGCTTGATAAAAAGTATGCAAAATGTGATATGAGGTTTTTTATGAAAATTGATAAACCCTTTGAATCTTTGCCGGATATCCCTTTGGTGCAAATGGAGAGATATACAAAATGTAATTATTTTTGGGATAATTCTGTGCGGAAAAAAGGGGAAGGGGCGGTGGTTCAGCTTACTTTGAAAGGCTCGGCATATTATGAAGACCGGCAGGGGAGAAGGCGGGTGGGACCCGGTGAGGCGATGATTTTTCAATTTGAGGAGGAGAGTGTCTACGGTTTGGATGACGCGTGTGAGCTGCCGTATGAGTTTTGTTGGATTTCATTGACCGGGGGAGCTGGATTGTTGAGTTTGGTGCAGGAGATTCGCAGCCTTTTTGGTTCGGTGGTGCAAATGAAAGAGAAGGGGGAGGCCGGTCAATTATTGCTTCGGCTCCATCAGGATTTTATCAGCGGAAATGTGCGGGACCGCTTATATTTAGCTGACTGTGCTTACCGTTTATTGATCTCTCTTTATCGTGAACAAATTGCGGATATTCAGGGGATTGACCCTATTTCTTACGGACGTCATTTGCTGGAAACGCAGTTCCGATCTCCCCGGAATTTAAAAGAATGGGCGGATGAAATCGGCATTAGCCGTGAACATTTTACCCGGGAATTCAGAACCCGGTACGGGGAAACGCCCGCCTGTTTTTTAAGGCGCCTGCGTTTAGAGCATGCGCAGGTCTTGTTACGAAATCATTCGTTGAATTTACCGGATGTGGCCACTGCCAGTGGCTTCGCTTCTCCGCAGACTTTTTACCGGGCGTATAAGAATCACTTTGGGGTCGCAGCGGGTCAGCAACGATAAAATGAATAAACTATAGCAAATACGCATCCCTTGGCAGTCTGTGAAAGTTCATTTAAAGATTTGATCATGAAAAATGTGCCTCTCTTCACTGCGCTGTCGGTCTACGCCTCCTCCATATAAAAGTTCGTTGGCTTCGGCTGCGGACATTACCTGGGAGGGGGCAATGCGGCGCCTTCTACTGGTACTGCCGCAACGGATATCACCGATGCGGCAAACGGGGCTCCATCAGCCAGCGTGCCGGGGAGTGGGGGCACTGCGGTGATAAAATGTGTGGGAGCCCGCAGGCATAAAGCGGACTTGTATATCAGTTCTGCTGATAGCGATTTTGAACCGGACCGGATTGAATTTCCGGGGAATGGGGCCCCAATGGCCTGATCGACGGATGCAGAAGGGCTCCATTTGGGATTGTGCTTGAAGTTTCAGCTTCTAAACCGCACATATTTGGCATGAAAAAACTTTTTGGCTTTGTTGTGCTTTCGTTTTTGTTTTGTATGGGGATTTACGCGGATGGATTAAGTGATCCGGACTGGCATCGCGGGGAGCTTGAGAATGGTTTACGCTATTTTATTCGCAACAATTCGAAACCCGAGGGAAGGGTTGAGTTGCGGCTGGTGGTGAATGCGGGTTCGATTCTGGAAGCCGATGATCAACAGGGTCTGGCCCATTTTCTGGAGCATTCGGCTTTCAATGGCACCCGGAATTTTGAGGAAAATGAACTGGTGGGGTTTCTTGAATCTTTGGGCATTGCTTTTGGGGCGGATTTGAATGCTTATACTTCCTTTGATGAGACCGTGTATAAGTTGAAAGTACCCACTGAAGATTCCGAGGTGGTGGAGAAAGCCTTTTTAATTTTGGCGGATTGGGCCGGGGGCATTACCAATTCGGATGAGGCGCTGGAGGACGAGCGGGGGGTGATCATTGAAGAGTGGCGCGGCGGCCGGGGAGCAAAAGCACGGGTTCGTGATCAGCAATATCCGGTGATGTTTAAGGGCTCCCGTTATGCCGAACGTTTACCGATTGGGATCATGGAGGTATTGGAGAATTTTGACTTTGACCGTCTGCGCCAATTTTATGCGGATTGGTACCGCCCGGACCTGATGTCGGTGGTGGTGGTGGGAGATGTGGAGGTGGATCAGGCGAAGCAAATGATTGAAACCTACTTTTCGGGATTGAAAGGGCCGGAGAATCCACCGGTTCGGAAGAGCTATGCGCATCCTTCCCACGCTGAAACCATAGTGGGAACTTTCAGCGATCCGGAGCTGACAAGCGCTGATGTAACGTTGATGTGGAAAATGCCGGCCAAACCTGTGGTTACTGAAGCGGATTATATTGAGGATATCAAAGCTTCTCTGGCTACGGATATGTTGAATCAACGTTTGTTCGAACTGACTCAACAGTCCTCGGCTTCCTTTTTACAGGGCCAGGCTTACCAGGGGGGGTACACGCGGGGTGGGGATGTGTTTCTGTTGGCGGCGGCGGTGAAAGATGCGGAAGGGTCTTATTTGCAGGCTGCGCAGGCATTGCTGGTGGAAGCGGAACGGGCAAAGCTTGGGTTTACGCAGGGGGAGTTGGACCGGGCGGCGGCCAGGCGGTTGCGTCAGATGGAAAAAAGTTTTAATGAAAAGAACAACACGGAGAGTGCGACCTTTGCTGCGGAGATGGTACGTCATGCCTTGACCGGAGAATACACGCCGGGAATTGCCAAGGAACTGGAAATAACCCGTGCGGTTTTAGCGGAAGTGACTTTGGAGGAGGTACAGTCGGTATATCAAAGTTGGCTTGGAAATGAAAACCGGGTGATTATGGCCACGGGTCCCGCCAAAGATAACGTCAGCCACTTGCCAGAAGATGGGGAGTTGCTTGGGGTCTATGCCACGGTGGAGGCGATGAGCCTTACGCCATATGAAGAGGGGCTTTCGGATAAAGCTCTGGTGGAAAAGGTGCCGGTGCCGGGTGAGATCTTGGAGCGGACGACCCGGGAGGATTTGGGTCTGACCACCTACAAGTTATCGAATGGCATCACGGTAACATTGAAGCCCACAGATTTTAAAGAAGACGAAGTCTTGTTTAAAGCCTGGCGGGGTGGTGGTATGAATGTGGCCGGGCCGGGGGAATGGAAGGACGCGCGCCTGGCGGCTCCGATTGCGGAGGCAACCGGGATGGGGACGTTCTCCGCGGTGGATTTGCAGAAAATGCTTTCGGGTAAATTGGTGGGACTACAGGCCGGTTTGACCATGGATCAGGATGTGCTGGAGGGCTTCGCAAGTCCGCAGGATTTGGAAACCCTGTTGCAGTTGATTCATTTGCGTATGACTACCGTCCGCGAAGATGAAAATGCGTTTGCTGCATTTAAAGACCGGTTGCGTGAAAGTGTTCGGAATCGATTGTCGGACCCGAAAGCAGAATTTGCGGAGTTGGTGAACCTGAGCTTGAGTCAGCATCATCCGCGCACCCTGCCCCTGAGTTTGAAGGATGTGGATGCCTTGGATATGGCGGCCAGTCTGGACTTCTTTCATCAACGTTTTCAGAATGCCAATGGCTTTGAATTTTTGTTTGTGGGGAAAGTGGATCCGGAGGGGTTTGAAGACCAGTTAAAAACCTGGGTGGCCTCGTTGCCGTCGGATGACACGGACGTCGAGGCGGTATATTTGGATACCGGTTTTCCTGAATATGAAATTCGCCGGGATATGTATAAAGGATTGGAACCGGTCAGTCAGGTGCAGATGGTTTGGACCCAGGAGGCGTTCACCTGGGACTATAAATCCCGTCATAAAATGCAATCGATGATTGCCGCTTTACGGATCCGCCTGCGGGAGGTGGTGCGGGAAGAGCAGGGCGGTTCTTATCATGTGTCGGCCTGGACACCCTTGCAACATTACCCGGAACCCCGGGCGATGGTGCGGATTGCGTTCACTTGCGATCCCGCCCGGACGGAAGATTTGATTTTGAGTATTGAATCCCTGTTGGAGTCATTTTCATCGGAACTGCTGGATGAAAGTTATGCCCTTAAAGTGCGGGAGGGGCAGTTAAGCCGTCGGGAGCAGGACTTGAAAGAAAACAGTTTCTGGACCTATGTGTTGCCATTTTATGCGTGGCACCAAGAAGATCCCTTGGTGTTGTTGGCGTTTGAAGATTATGTGTCTGAAGTAACGCCGGAAAGTATGCTTGAGACCGCAAGCCAATTTTTTGCAACCCCACATCAGGCCGTGTTTGTGTTGCATCCCTCGAAAAAAGCGGAAGAGTCACAAATACCGACCCCCTGATTTTACCGGAACTTCGCAACTGAACATGTGTAGGATATGCTTATGACAAAGACCAAAGATAAATGGGAACGTGCACTCGGACAATCGAAAATTTCTAAATCCGAATTTAAGGAGTTCGAGCCGGAGTTGCGCCGTGAACTGGTGGAGTTACAGCAGGAGCTCCGCAGCTCCAATGTTTCAGTGATGGTGGTGTTCGCAGGTGTGGACGGCGCGGGGAAACATGAAATGGTCAATACCCTGAATGCGTGGATGGATCCGCGGGGGATTGTAACCCATGCGTATTCTTCGAAAGATGCCGCAGCCAAGGAACGTCCGGATTTTTGGAAATACTGGAGAGATTTGCCATCGGTGGGGCAGGTGGGGCTTTTTCTGAGTGCGTGGTATTCAAATCCTTTATTACGCAGGGTGCAGCGGGCGACGTCTGAAAAAGTTTTCCAAAAACAATTGGAGGACATTCGTGCTTTTGAACGCAGTCTGGCTGACAACGGGGTGTTACTGGTGAAGGTGTGGATGCATCTTGATAAAAAAGCGCAGTTGAAACGATTGGAAGAATTATCATCGCAACCGGAAACGGAATGGCAAATTAAACCGGGGGCCTGGGAGAACTGGGGCTTGTATGACCGGTTTATTAAAGCGTCAGACAAAATAATACAATCTTCTGAGAAAGCGGGGGCTCCCTGGTTGCTGGTAAATGGCAAGCACCGCTATTCCCGTCAGATTGTGGTGGCCCGGGCGTTGCGGGATGCAATGCGGGAGCGCCTGGCAAATCCGCCGGTATCCGAAGGTCTGGATGAAAAAGCCTGGGATGAGAAAATGAAAGGGGCGCGGGGAACTCTTCAGAAAATGGATTTAAGTAAGTCCTTGGAGAAAGACGTTTATAAGGAAAAACTGAAGGCGTTGCAGGCAAAATTATATCAATTGCAGCATCACGCAAAACTTGCGGGTCTCTCAACGGTATTGGTGTTTGAAGGTCAGGATGCGGCGGGAAAAGGTGGCGCCATTCGCCGTTTGGTGCAGGGCCTGGATGCGCAGGAATATCAGGTGATTCCGATTGCGGCTCCGACCAAAGAGGAGTTGGCGCATCATTACTTGTGGCGATTCTGGCGGCATTTGCCCCGACGGGGGCGGGTGACGATTTTCGACCGTTCCTGGTATGGCCGGGTCTTGGTGGAAAGGGTGGAAGGCTTTGCCCAGAACTGTGAATGGCAGCGGGCCTTTCAGGAGATTAATGAGTTTGAACAGCAGTTGGTGGATAATAAATATCTGGTCATCAAATTTTGGATTCAGATCGACAAGAAGATGCAATTGTCCCGCTTCAAGGAAAGGGAAAATACGCCTTACAAAAAGTGGAAGATTACGGATGAAGATTGGCGGAACCGTAAAAAGTGGGATGCGTATGACGTGGCGGTGGACGACATGATCAGTTTGACGGATCACAAACATGCGCCCTGGGTTTTGGTGGAAGGGAATGACAAGTCATGGTCCCGCATCAAAGTGTTGGAAACGATCTGTGAGCACCTTGAAAAAGAACTGAAGCGAATCAAGTCCTGAGCAAGGGTGGGAATGCCGGGGCTGCTCATCATTCTGTTTATCGGGCTGGCGGTGGTGATCGCCGTCATCTCGCATCAGGCGGAGAAGAAAAAGCAGGAGCAGATTCGTCTGTTTGCGCAATCCCGTCAGTTGCGTTTTTACCCAGAGAAGGACCGTTCTTTTGCCGGAACTTTTCGGGATTTCCGGTTTTTATCCCAAGGGTCCAACCGCTTTGCGCAATACCGGATGCAGGGGGAGGTGAACGGGCACCAGTTGCTGATGTGTGAGTATCATTACCAAGTGACCACGCACAATGGTAAACAGACTACCACCCATCATTACTGGTCCACGTTGGTCATGTTACGACCGGCATTCCGGTTAAAGCCATTGGCCATCCGCAGGGAAGGTTTTTTTGATAAAATGAAGGCCACCTTTGGTTGGGATGACATAGATTTTTCCTCCGCCGAATTTAGTCGGCAGTTTTATGTGAGTTCACCGGACCGGGATTGGGCCTTTGCGGTGGTGCAACCAAAGACCATGGATTTGTTGATGCGCAGCGATCGGGATTTGGGGTTTTATATGGAGCAAGGTTGGTTGATGCTGGGGTACAAAAAACGCATGGACCTCCGCCGATTGGAAAAGATGATTTCGCTTGGATGCAAGTTGCTTGATGAGATTCCCTCTTTTTGCAAGGAGAACGTATGACACCTCTGATTGTTCTGATTTTTGCCGGAGTGCTCCCCTTGATTTGGTTTGTGGGAACTTACAATGGCCTGGTGCGAATCCGAAATCATTGCGCGGAATCTTTTGCAAACATAGATACCGAATTAAAACGGCGTCATAATTTGATCCCCAATTTGGTGCGCACGGTCAAAGGCTACGCCCGCCATGAAAAAGAAGTTTTTCAAACGGTAACCGAGGCTCGGAATCAGGCACAACAGGTTTCCCGAAATCCGGAAATACAGGAGCCTTTGGAAAATCAGTTGGTGTCAGGTCTGGGGCAGTTGATGGCGGTGGCGGAAGGTTATCCCGATCTCAAAGCGGATCAGCATTTTTTGGAATTGCAGCGGGAGTTGGTGGAGACGGAAAACCGGATTCAGCATACACGGCGAATTTATAATGCCAATGTGCGGGATTTAAATAATCGGGTGGAGATGTTTCCCTCTTCGCTGGTGGCGGGGATAGCCGGGGTGCGGCCCCGGAGCTTTTTCGAGATAATGGATTTGAAAGTGAGAGACGTGCCGCAAGCGTAGTCCCCGCACTTTGTGCGTGGAAATGAAACAGGAGCTTATGCGGAAATTTCTACGCAGGGAATGCATGGACTGCCGCAACAAAAACGTCGCATGAAAATGCGACATGTTGATTCTAAGGAAAAAATACTATTTTCGTTTATGAAGGAGGACGATGGACAACAGGGCACCCAGGCTGAGGAACAGCGTTGAGGGTTCAGGGATGGGGGTGACATCCGCCCAGGTGGTCCCCACTCTGATCTCATCCAGACTGAATCCACTTGAAGGTGCAGAACCGGAACCATTACTGGCGTAACGCAAACTGTCCCATGTGTCCATGGCACCATGGCTCCAGCTGACAATATCGGATAAGGTAACGGTAGCGGCAGGTGCGGTGTTATCTCCCAGATTGGTTGGATTCACCCATAGGCTGACGGAGCTACTGGCGGCATCGACGCCCCGATTGTAGCCTGCAACAATCAAATAGGTGGTGTCCGCAATATCATAACTTTCGGACGTTTTGGCCAGGTCTGCGCCTTCGCTGCCGGAGAAATTTGCATTCCGGTCACTGATGGAAAAGCCCATTTTATTTGTGTTGTGATCGCTGGTTCCCCAACCGAGCCGCAAGGTCCCTCCACTGGGGCTGCTGCTGTTAAACAGACTCAGGTTTCCGTAGTTAAAAGGATCCAGGGGGCTGTTGATCTGTATCAGAAATGAAAGGTAAATGGCTTCCCCGGCTGATAAGACCGTTGTGGGGATGCTGGCAGTATAGTCCGCTGTTTTATCGCCCAAACCGAAACGGTTTCCGGTGGAGGGTTGCAGCCCGGGATAATTCAAAGAACCGGATTGGACGTAGCCGTGATTCGCGACTGGGTTCGCATCATCCGAAGTCCAATTGGTCGGAGGAGTCGGGGAAGTCGTGGTCGCTTCATCAAAGTCATCGAAGAACTGAATGGCGGCTGGCAGGTGAAGGCTGAAACCGAGGGATAGCAGCAGAGGAAACGTATAGATGGAGGGGGTGATTTTTTTCATACCTTTATTCTAACGTTTGATTCGATTATATGTCAACCGTTAATATTTATGAGGGGGAGGCGTGAAAAGGGAATCACATGGGATTTCGGTTGGGTTGGAGTCTTGCGAATGTGTGATTTGAGGCTAAGGAAAAATGATGGCAAAGAAACAATACTGGTTGATGAAAAGTGAGCCCGATGTGTATGGCATCGATGATTTGGAACGAGATGGTACGGAGCCCTGGGACGGCATTCGAAATTATCAGGCGCGGAATTTTTTGCGGGACAGTATGAACGTAGGGGATTTGGCTCTGTTTTATCATAGCAATGCAACCCCGCCGGGGGTGGTGGGGATTATGGAAGTGGTTTCAGAACCTGAACCGGATGCGTTGGCTTTTGATCCCCATAGCAAATATTTTGACCCGAAATCGGACGAAGAAAATCCCCGGTGGATCCAGCGGCAGATGGGATTTGTCGAAAAATTCCCGAGAATGGTTTCATTGAAAGAACTCAAAGAAGATCCTGAACTGGAAGAGATGCTGGTGAATAAGCGGGGACAGCGGTTAAGCATTCAACCGGTAGAAAAAGTGCACTTTGATCATGTTTGCAAGTTGGCGCGGAAGAAATAGGTTTTTGTAATACTGGTGGTGTAGATGGGGTTCCGCTTGATTCTCCTCAAATTTTCACTTGGATGACGCAGGGAAAACAGGGGTACGGCGGATATGAACAGACGCGCGCACTACCGGATGCAGTCCCGGGGACGGCCCATGCTACCCTTTTACGGGCAGATGATGCATATTTCTGGTCGGACGACAACCGTCGGCAAAGTCTGGATAGCGGGTGTTTCGGCCCGGTTTCACGGCAGAACATTTTGGGGGAAGTCTGCTGTATAGTTGCGCCCGCAGAGAGAAAGCAGTGGATTCCGTAACCTGCCACTGGAGAACCTCCGGGGTTAGCACTGTACGCAGTTTGATGAATTCAACTTGCATCCGTCGGGGCTTCAGGTATAAGTCTCTGTTCAATTTTTTGGTATTTTAGAGCAAAAGGACGGATATGAAAATTTATATAGGTGGGAAACTCGTGGATGAGGCGGATGCCAAAGTTTCAGTGTTTGATCATGGTTTACTTTATGGTGACGGGGTTTTTGAAGGGATTCGTGCTTATCACGGGAAAGTTTTCTTGTTGGAGGCCCATGTGAAGCGGCTGTATGAGTCTGCCAAAGCGATTGCGCTGGAAATTCCCATGTCCGAGCAGGAAATGGCGGATGCGGTTCGTGAAACGTGTCGGGCCAATGATCTGAGCGAAGGATATATCCGTCTGGTGGTCACCCGCGGGGTGGGAACTTTGGGATTAAATCCCTACCTTTGCAAAAAACCGGAAGTATTTATTATTGCGGCAAAAATTCAGTTGTATCCGCAGGAGTTGTACGAAACCGGTATGAAAGTGGTAACTGTGGGAACGGTTCGTAACCATCCGGAAGCGATCAATCCCCGGATCAAGAGTTTGAATTATCTGAACAATGTCATGGCGAAAATTGAAGCCATTAACTCCGGTGTTTTAGAGTGTATTATGCTCAATGGGCAGGGGCAGGTCGCGGAAGCTTCCGGCGACAATATTTTTGTGGTTAAGGACGGGGTGTTGCGCACGCCTCCGGTTTGGTGTGGTGCGCTGGACGGGCTGACCCGCCGGGCGGTGATGGAAATTGCGGAAGACGCCGGGTACACCGTTAAAGAAGATGTGTTGCAGCGCTACGACCTGTTTACGGCGGATGAAATGTTTCTGACCGGAACGGCTGCGGAAGTGATTGCGGTGACCGAAGTGGACCGTCGAACGATCGGTGACGGAACTCCGGGCCAAGTGACATTGGATCTGCAAACCCGTTTTAAGGAATTCGTCAAAGAAAATGGCGTTCCCATTATTGACGCATGAAATGTGACAAGTGTGACAACGTTGCTTCGGTGCACTTGACCCAGGTGTTGAATGGGAAAATGCAAAAGCTTCATTTGTGTGAAGCTTGTGCGCAAAAAATGGGTGTGGGACAAGGCTCTGCTTTTTCAATGTCCGATCTTTTATTGGGACAGGGAGTGGGAGCGCCTTTGTCTACGGCCAATAGTGCGAAAACCTGTCAGGAATGCGGGTGGACTTTGCGCAAAGTGAAGAAAGTGGGGCGTTTGGGCTGTTCGGGTTGTTATCAGGCGTTTGAAGAAGAAATTGAAACCTTGTTGAAGTCGATCCACCGGGCCACCCGGCACCGCGGCCGCCGTCCGCAGCATTTGGCGCAAAAACTCCTGTTGCGGGATCAGATCGAAAAGTTGGAAGCGGGGATTGCCGCTTCGATTGCGGCGGAGGCCTATGAACAAGCGGCTGCATTCCGGGATGAACTCAGACAATTAAAGGCACAGGAGATGGAGGGAACGGTTCATGACGATTGAAGAATTGCTGGACTGCCCCTGCACCTGGTTTTTTGATCATCATCCGAGTGACATTGCGATTAGTTCGCGCATCCGTTTGGCCCGGAATCTGGAAGGAATTCCTTTTCCGGCGCATGCTTCTGAAACCCAACGTGCGGAAGTGCGGCGTCACAGTTTGGAGGTGCTGCAACAGAATGCCCACTTTGAGGAGGGGTCTTTTTTTGAATTGGATACGTTTAGTGATTTCCAAAAATCCCTTTTGTTTGAACGGAGCCTGATCAGCAAAGATTTGGCAACGGAAGCGGAACAGGCGGGCTTGGCGGTGAGCAAGGACCTGCGGGATGTGGTCATGATCAATGAAGAGGATCATCTCCGTCTTCAGGTGATGCGCGCCGGCTTGTGTCTGGATGAGGTTTGGAAAGAAATTTGTTCGGTGGATGACCATTTGGAAGCCTCCATGGAGGTGGCTTTTTCTGAAGAGTTCGGATATTTAACCTGCTGTCCCACCAATACCGGGACGGGTATGCGGGCGGGGGTGATGTTGCATTTGCCCGGTTTGGTGCTGATGGAGGAAATTCGTCCGGTGATTCGGGGCTTGGGGAAAATGGGTTTGGCGGTACGGGGCATGGGGGGAGAAGGGAGTGATGCCGATGGTTTTTTGTATCAAATTTCAAATCAGATGACTTTGGGGCGGAGTGAAGAAGAGATTATTTCTGAAATCCAGGAAGTGGTGGGGGAGATGATCACGCATGAGCAAAATGCCCGTCTGCGGCTGGAGCAGTCAAAACCGGCCTGGTTGCGGGACCGGGTGGGGCGGGCCTATGGGGTTTTACGCAATTCGCGGGTTCTGGCGTCAAAAGAGGCGTTGGATTTGCTGGCCATGATTCGTTTAGGATTGGCTTTGGATCTTTTAGAATGGGATGAATCGCATCAAGTGGAGCAGTTAATGGTCGATGTACGGCCGGCTCATTTGCAAAAATGTGCGTCCCGCACCCTGAATACTGAACAGAGAGACATTTTTCGTGCAGAATGGGTTCGATCCAAGCTTGCCGAATTAAAGAAAGGAAGTAGACTCTAATACAATGAACAACTTTACTCCAAGAGCACAACAAGTTTTACAATTGGCCCGCAAAGAGGCGGATCGTTTTAACCATGGCTATGTCGGTACCGAACATTTGCTGCTGGGGCTGATTGCCCTCGGTCAGGGAGTGGCGGTCAATGTCCTGCAACGAATGGGCATTGATCTGGAAACCGTACGTTTAGAAGTGGAAAAAGCGGTCGGTGTGGGGCCTGAAACCAAAACCATGGGCAATGTTCCTTTTACCCCCCGGGTGAAAAAAGTATTGGCGCTGGCCGGCAGTGAAGCCCGTGCGTTGAATCACTCCTATGTGGGTACCGAACATATTTTGCTGGGGCTGCTGCGAGAAGGCGAAGGTGTGGCGGCCCGGGTGTTGAAAAATTTAAATGTCGATTTGGAAAAAACCCGGATTGAGATCATGAAGGAACTGGATCCCGGATATGATCCATCCGAAGATGTGTCCATGGGCCCCGGAGAGGGAATGGGTGAGGACAAGGGGCCGGAACCGCAAGGGAAAGAATCCGGAAAACCTAAAATGCCCGCCTTGGCGACTTTTGGCCGGGATCTCACGGAAATGGCCCGCAAAGGGGAATTGGACCCGGTGATTGGCCGCAGTGAGGAAATCGAACGGGTGATTCAAATTTTATGCCGCCGTACCAAAAACAATCCGGTTTTGCTGGGGGAGGCGGGTGTGGGTAAAACTGCGATTGCTGAAGGTCTGGCGCAAGTGGTTGTCGATGGCGATGTGCCGGAGTTGCTGCTGGAGAAAAAAGTGGTGACGCTTGATTTGGCCTTGATGGTGGCCGGAACCAAATACCGGGGGCAGTTTGAGGAACGGATCAAGGCGGTCATGGATGAGATTCGCAAAGCGGGAAATATTATTCTGTTTATTGACGAACTTCACACCATTGTGGGTGCCGGATCTGCCGAGGGTGCCATGGATGCATCGAATATTATTAAACCTTCGCTAGCGCGGGGGGAGTTGCAGTGTATCGGTGCCACCACTTTGAGCGAATACCGCAAATTTATTGAAAAAGATTCCGCGTTGGAACGCCGTTTTCAATCAGTGATGGTCAATGAACCCAGTGTGGCGGAAGCCATCTTGATTTTGCAGGGATTGCGCAAAAAATATGAAGAGCATCACCATGCGATCTTCACAGATGATGCCGTCCGTGAGGCGGTGGAACTCTCTTCCCGCTATTTGACCGACCGGTATCTGCCGGACAAGGCGATTGATTTGATGGATGAGGCCGGCGCCCGCGCACGGATCACCAACATGACGCGTCCTGCCGAGTTAAAAGAAATGGAAGCGCAGATCGAAGAGATCAAGACCCAAAAAGACGAAGCCATTGAACTGCAAAAATTTGAAGAGGCGGCGGCACTGCGTGATGAAGAGCGTGAAGCCCGTGAAACCTTGGAATCCGCTTTGCTGGAATGGCGTAAAGCCAGAGATGAGAAAGTGACCGAAGTCGGCGAGCAGGATATCATGCATGTGGTTTCTAAATGGACGGGTGTCCCTTTGACCCGGATGGAAGATACCGAGATGGCCCGTCTGTTGGACATGGAAACCGTGTTGTCCAGCCAGGTTATTGGGCAGTCGGAAGCGGTGGGCGTCATTGCCAAAGCTCTGCGGCGTTCGCGGGCGGATTTAAAAGATCCCAACCGTCCCATCGGTTCGTTTGCTTTCCTCGGACCCACCGGGGTCGGAAAAACATTGTTGGCCAAATCTTTGACCGAATTCATGTTCGATGATCCGAATGCGTTGATTCAAATCGACATGTCCGAGTACATGGAGAAATTTGCATCGTCCCGCATGATCGGATCTCCTCCGGGATACGTGGGCCATGATGAAGGCGGGCAGTTGACCGAACAGGTACGGCGCCGTCCTTACAGTGTGGTGTTGTTTGACGAAATTGAAAAAGCCCATCCGGATGTGATGAATCTGTTGTTGCAAATCCTCGAAGAGGGGAAGATTACGGATAGCATGGGACGGACAGTTGATTTCCGAAACACCATTATCATCATGACCAGTAATATTGGTGCTGAATACACCAAAAAGAATACCGGACTTGGATTTACCACGGCTTCTGAAAATGGAAGTTATGAGATACTGAAAGAGAAAATGGTGGATTCAGCCAAGGTGATGTACAAACCGGAATTGTTGAATCGGATTGATGAGATGATTGTTTTCCGTCAGTTGACCCGTGAAGATGTGGGCAAAATTTTGGACGTGGAACTCACCAAAGTCCGGGGACGTCTGGCGTCTAAGCGCCTCACTTTGCGGATGAGCGATGAAGCCAATGACTTCCTGATTGATAAAGGATTCGATCCTGAATACGGTGCCCGTCCGTTGCGCCGCTCGATAGAACGTTATCTCGAAGACCCGCTGGCGGAAGATTTGCTGCGCGGAAAATTTGAGAAAGATCAAATTATCGAAGTGAGTGTTGAGGATGATCACCTCCATTTTGAACAGGAACTGGCTGAAACCAATTGACGCTGTTGCTGAATAGTTTCAGTTGGGTCTTTGGGCACATCCCTTTACGGCTGGCACATCTGCTGGGGTCGGGAGTTGGATTTTCGGCCTGGTTGTTTAATTTTCGCAAAAAGGAAATTAATCAACGGATCTGTGACTGTTTGGGGGTGACCTGGAAAGAAGCCAATGGCATTCAGCGCCGGATGTACCGAAATCTCGGATGGACGGTGTCGGAATTTTTCCGGTTGCCGTACATGCGGGAGGCGGAAGCGCTTGATTTGCTTCAGCTCCAAAATACCGAACAGATACCGGAAGACCGCAAGTATATCGCATTGGTGGCCCACACCGGGAATTGGGAATTGTTGGCTGCCAGTACTCCTTTGCAGGGTTTTGGAAATTTAAATATTGTGGTGAAAACCTTAAAGCCTCCGCAAATGAATACCTGGATCTGTAAGGCCCGGACCAGATGGGGGACGCGGGTGCATGATCGGCGGGGATCCTCCCGGAATTTATTACGGGTATTAAAAACCGGGGAGCCTCTGGGATTTATTTTGGACCAAAACGCGAAGAATAATTGGGGGGTGTTCGTCGATTTCTTTGGAAAGCCTGCCTGCACCACGGATGGTTTGGCCCAGTTGGCTGCGATCAGCGGATATGAAATTCATCCGGTATTTTGCCGGCGGGATATGAAAACGCGGAAATTAATTGCGGAAGTAGGGGAGGTGATCCCGGGTCCGAAGGATCGATCACCGGAAGAAATTATCCGGGTAACTGCAGAATGTACGAAAAAGATTGAGGATTTTGTGAGGAAATATCCGGATCAGTGGATTTGGATGCATCGCCGTTGGCGAACTCAAAAACCGGCTTGATGGTGGCGATGAGAGTGCAGATTCGGGATGATAAGTTTTCAGTTTTGATGTAAGCAACTGTCTGATCATGCGATTTATTTGCATAACCCCAAGGATACGTTTTATGAAATATTTTATACTCTCTCTGCTCTCCATGTGTGTGACTTCGCTGATGTTCTCCGAAGATAAAAATGTGCATGATTTTACGGTGAAGGATATTTATGGTAAGGAAGTGCAGCTTTCCGATTATGAAGGGAAAGTACTGGTGATCGTGAATACGGCTTCCAAATGCGGGCATACCAAGCAGTATGCGGACCTGGTAAAGCTTCAGCAGGAATATGCGGAAAAAGGGGTGGTGGTTTTAGGATTTCCGGCCAATAATTTCGGGAAACAGGAACCGGGAACCAATGAAGAGATCCTGGAGTTTTGTTCCTCCAACTTTGGCGTGGATTTCCCCATGTTTTCCAAAGTCTCAGTGAAAGGAGAGGACAAAGTCCCCCTGTTTCAGTACCTGACGGCTGCCGCAAATCCGGAATTTACGGGGGATATTAAATGTAACTTTGAAAAATTTGTGGTCGATGGCGAGGGGGTGCTCCGTCACCGTTTTCGTTCAGGGTCCAAAGTGACGGACCTGAAGTTTCAAAATGCGCTGAATGAACTGCTTGCGACGGAGTGATACAGATTTAAATAAAAGTACTTGATTCACGGAGGGGTGGGGGCATGTTGCTCCCATGTCTTTATTTCAGTACGACCGACTTCCCCAGTTCGCGGAAAGTGATGCTGCCGGAATTATTCATTTTTCCGACATCTCCCGCTACGTTGAAGAAGCAGAACATGCTTTTTTAAGAAGCGCCGGTTTTCCGGTGACCATTCATGACCCTCTTTCCCTTAAATGGCCGAGGGTGAGTTTTAAGGCCAATTATACGCGCCCATTACTTCCCTTTCAGCAGGTCCAGGTGAATCTGGTCCCTATTTATGTCGGGCGATCTTCGATCAATTGGAAGTGGTCTATTTCACTGCCCCAAAGCGAAGAAGCGCTGTGTGAGGGGGAGATGAAAGTCGTTTGCTGTGTTTTAAAGGGGGAGAAGTTGGAAACCTGTCCACTGCCTTCCGCACTGAAAGAAATGCTGATCAGTCCTGTTTAAACAGGGGTTTACAGATTTCCTGGTAAAGATCTTTGGCTGTAATGAGGATGTCACCGAGAAACCCTTTGGGCATTTTCAGTTTTGCCGGGCTTTTTTCGTAAGGAGGGGGGCTTGCCACAAAGTCCGGTTCCACCGGGGGGGGCGGGGAGACCGATCCCTGTTGCCAGGCTTTGATCTTCATCATGCGGTATTCACTTCCGGCGGAGAGCAGAATAAAAACCCCGATAATGAGCAGGGAAAACAGGTCGTAGCGGATACCCAGTATAATAAAGATGACCGCAAAGATCTTTCCGATCAAAGCGGCGATACGGGTGGCTTCGAGCGGGCCTTTTTTGAGGGCGAGGGTTCCCCGCAGAATACGCCCGCCATCCATGGGAAAGCTGGGTAAAAGGTTAAACAGGAAAAGGCTGAGGTTCATGGCGGCAAACACCATGAATGTGAAGGTGCTCCATCGCAAGAAGGTATGATACGTAAAGAAAGCCCATGCACCGCCAAAGAGGGCAAGGGCGAGGCTGACATAGGGGCCTGCCAATGCAATTCTCACTTCAGTATGGGGATCTTCCGGAAAACCAATGGTTCGGGCCACGCCGCCAATAGGGGTGAGGATGATGTCTTTCACCCGGAAGCCGTAACGCTGGGCCACGACAGTGTGGCCCAGTTCGTGTAAAGCGACGGAGAGCAGGAGCAAAACCGCGAAGAGCAAGGTGTACAAAAACGATGTTTGAGAATCACGAAAGAGATAAAACAGAAAGAAAACCGTGAAGTGGATACGGATGGGAACATCGCGAACCGTGAAGAGGTGAAAAGTGCCAAACATGATTTTTCTCAGCCCACAAAGTAGTACAGATCCGCAATTTTAAACAGGAATCCAAGGATGAAGGCACCGCAGGCAAAAGCCGGAATTTTTTTTGCCTGGGCGGGATTGGCTTTCCGAACGCCTTGTTCAATGCCCCGCAATACTCTCAACATTCCATAGGCCGTAAACCATGCGGTGGGCAACAGCAGAGTGGGGGCAATACTCCAGGAAAGGACATATACCTCATGGGGGAAGGTTCCCTGTGGTTCCCCGGGGAGAAAGTAAATGGAAGGCAGCACGCCAATACTCAGCAAGAGCAAAAGGAAGAAGGGGAGAACCAGACCTAGTAAAATTTTTTGTTTTTGAAGCAGGGCAACCAACAGGCCCACTATCACGAATGCCCAGGACCATATCGGGGTGTTCTGCATCACGAATTGCAGGCTGCTGCGGATGAATTCGGGTGAAAAGAGGGGCTCATCCTGCATCAGGGGCAAGTCGCGGTATAAGATCGGGGTCATGCCGCTGAACAAGGCCAGTATCCACAGGCACTGTTTGGATGCTTTTGTTTTCCAGGTTTCCCCTGATTGAAAAAGGCTGAACAGGAAGAGGGCCAGTGCTCCGGAAAGATATAAGGGCGACACCGCGCAGGCCAAGCCTGCGAAGAGACCGGAGGCAACGGCATAAAGCGTATTTTTGCTGTGATCGCTTAGTACGAAAATCCAACTGGCGAGCATCAACGCGGTCCCGCTAAAGTTGAGAATGGGGTTTTGATCAATCTGGAAGAAACCTTGAAAAAAGATAAATGGAATTCCCAGTCCGCAGAGTCCGGCAAAAGCTTTGAGGAAGGCTGCTGATTTTGTAGGCAGGAGGCGTTGGAGAAGCACGCCCGAGAGGGCGAGAAGTAAAATCAGGGCGATGGATTGTACCGGGAGGGTGATTCCGGTTGCGCCGATCGGCAGGTGAAGCCGGGTGTAGTCATTCAGTGGGTTGAATGGAATGATGGCGATGGCAATCAACAGGGTCATCAAAGGGAACATCAAAGGTGCCCAATTGTTTTTTTTATCCGAAGCGTTGTAGGTCAGTCGTTCATTCATGCTCTCTCTCTAAGTGATAAATCCCTTATCTGCAAACCGGAACCCTTACGGATTTTCAGCGGGGATGGTTGTGTAATTTACTGGAACTTCAGTCAGGGGCCTATATGTGGGGGATATGGCGTTTTTTATGTCCCATTTTAAAATACTTTTGCTAGGATGTTGCTGGTTGATGTTTACGGATCTGTATGCGCAGGGCCTGAAAATTCACAGCAATTACAGTCCGTTAAATTCGAAACGTTCCCCGCGGAAATCAACGCAGTATATTATCCTCCATACGACCGAAGGTGGGGGGAAAGGGAGTTTGGCGAAACTCAGAAAGTATGGTGAAGCACATTATCTGGTGGACACGGATGGCACTGTGATCCGAATTATTCAACGGGAGCGAATTGCCATGCATGCGGGGCGAAGCATGTGGAACGGCACCACCAATTTGGACAATGTTTCGATTGGCATTGAAATTGTGGGGTATCACGACAAACCCATTACTTCCGCGCAGAAGCAGGCGTTGCGGGAATTGCTCCGTCAGTTGAAGGCTTTGTATAAGATACCGGATAATAAGGTTTTACCCCATTCTATGGTTGCCTATGGCCGTCCCAATCGCTGGCATTCTGTTTCGCATCGGGGGCGGAAGCGATGTGGCATGTTACTGGCGAGGGATGATGTGCGCAGGGAAATCGGGTTGTATAGCAAACCGGCTTTCGATCCCGATGTCAGAGCCGGCAGACTGAAAAATGCAGACAGCTATTTGAGTACGGTTTTGTTTACTGTGGTGCCGCTTGCCACCGCGATGCCGGAAGGGTCGGCTGCGGATGTGATTGCCCGGGGGCGTTCCGCCTGGGATATTGCGAGGGAAAACTATAATTCATCACACACCCTGTATATCTTTCCGGACGGGAGCCGGAAAAGAGGCAATGAAATTACCGATTGGAATAAACTGCCTCCCGGCACCAAGGTGCAAATTGAGAATAAAGAAGTGGTTGAAGAGAGTCCCGAGGTGGAGAAGGTGCAAATCCTCGGAAAAGATGGGGCTTCCGCGTCCGAGATTGCCGGTGCCGCGATTCATCGGGAAAGTACTATTTATTTCATGAAAGACGGGAGGGTGCGTCAGGGAAGTGAAATGACAGCTGATGATTTGTTATCTTTGGAGAATGGAACCGGTATGCTGGTGGGGTATGTTCATGGGGGCGTGATTCGTTCCAATCGGCGTGCGTTCGATATTTGTGGTCCGCGTTGGAATTTGGCGACCACCTTTTACCGTATGCCGGATGGCACCATCAAAAGCGGCACCGAAGTCAATGAACGGAATATTCCTCTGGGAACCATGGTCTTCTTTCAACCTTGAGCGATGCAACCTGATTTACGCCGATTTGAATTGGAGGATGGCTGGGTCGCGTTGGTGGGACGTTCGGATCGGGACAATGATTTGCTGACATTCAAGGTCGCTTTCCCGCAGGATCTCTGGTTACACGCAAAAGGCTGTCCGGGTTCTCATGTGGTCTTGCAGCATCCCGATGAAACCGAACCTCCGAAACAAGTGATCGAAGCCGCCGCCCGCTTGGCCTTGATTTACAGCAAAGCAAAAAATGCCAAAAGTGGGGCGGTGAGTGTTGCCAAAATCAGTGATCTTGGCAAAACCCGAGGGGCGCCCGCGGGCCAGGTGACGCTGCGGAAATCGAAGACGGTAAAAGTTTATTTGTAGTCCACGCACTCCGTGCGTGGAAATGAAACAAGAGCAAAAGCACTAATTTCCACGCTCGGAGATCGTGGACTACGGCGTGGAAATGAAACAAGAGCAAAAGCACTAATTTCCACGCTCGGAGATCGTGGACTACGGCGTAGAAATGGAGCAAGGGCTTCCGCAAAGATTTCCCGCTCGGAGATCGTGGACTCCGCTTGATTGTGGAAATGAAACAAGAGCAAAAGCATTAATTTCCACACTCGGAGATCGTGGACTACGGCGTAGAAATGGAGCAAGGGCTTCCGCAAAGATTTCCCGCACGGAGTGCGTGGACTCCGCTTGATTGTGGAAATGAAACAAGAGCAAAAGCACTAATTTCCACGCTCGGAGATCGTGGACTACGGCGTAGAAATGGAGCAAGGGCTTCCGCAAAAATTTCCCGCACGGAGTGCGTGGACTACGCTTTATAATTCCAGGGTTTCGCGATATTCAGGCGCGTAACACTCTGCTCCGGTTTCTTCGGCCAGATCACTGGCAAAGCCCATGGCGACTTTTTCTTCCCCGTGATTGATGAGGATTTTTTGGGGTTGTGGATCGAGTCCGGACATCCAGTGCTTGAGTTCGGTCTGGTCCGCGTGACCGCTGAAGCCGTTGATTTGGGCAATCCGGGCTTTGACCGGACACATTTGGCCCATGATACGTACTTCTTCAGGGCCGCTTAAAATATGGCGGCCCAAGGTGCCTTCGGCTTGATAGCCCACAAACAAGATGGTGCTTTCTTCGCGGGAGATATTGCTGAGTAGGTGATGTTTAATCCGTCCGCCGGTGCACATGCCACTGCCGGCAATCACGCAAATGGTTCCCTTGATTTGATTGATGGCTTTGGATTGATCGCGGCTTTTGGCCATTTTGAGTCCGGAGAAGTTGCAAGGATGGTGGCCACTTTCGAGGAGGGCCATGGTTTCATCATCAAACAGTTCTTTGTGTTTTCGGAAAACATCTGTCACCCGCACCGCCATGGGGCTGTCGAGGAAAACCATGGTGTGTGGAATCCGCTTGGCCGAAAGGAGTTCGGTAAAGTGATAGAAAAGGTCCTGGGTGCGCTCCACCGCAAAACTGGGGATAATTAAATTTCCGCCCATTTCGTGGGTGGAGTTAATGATGTCGGCCAATTGTCCCGGAATATCCTCTTTGGGGGCGTGGGTACGGTTGCCGTAGGTGGATTCGATCACCAAGGTGTCCGCGCCTGGAGGAGAGGTGGGGTCGCGGAGGAGGGGCATATCGCTTCGTCCGATGTCTCCGGAGAAGAGCACGGATTTGGTTGTGCCCGCTTCCTCCACTTCCAGACGGATACTGCCTGCACCAAGGATGTGGCCGGCTTCGTACCAGCAGGCCCGCACGCCTTTAAACAATTCGATCGCTTCATAAAAGGGGACGGCTCTCAAGGCTCCAATGGCGTGTTCTGCGTCATCAACGGTGTAGAGGGGATCGTAGCCAAACCTGGCTTTTTTGCCTTGGCGCAGGTGCCGTTTTTGTTTTTGGCGCATATCTTCTTGTTGAATCCGTGCGCTATCCCGAAGGATGATGGCGATAATATCTTTGGTTGCACTGGTGGCGAGAATGTCACCTCTAAATCCTTTGGCCACCCAGCGTGGAAGCAATCCGCAATGATCCAAATGCGCATGGGTCATGAGAATTAAATCAATACTCGCGGGATCCACGGGGAAGTCGTCCCAATTTCGGTCCTGAAATTTTCTTTCCTGAAAGTATCCGCAATCGATCAGTATACGGTGGTCATTGGTTTCAATAAGGGTGCAAGAACCGGTAACGTTGCGGGCGGCGCCGAGGAATGTCAGTTTCATGGGTAGGACCTTTGGTGGGATTATGCGTCTTCAGAAATGGTTTGGCGTATTTTGGTGGCGAGGGCTTCGAGCGCTGGGAATTCCGCAGGTTGGGCTTTGCCGAAATTCAGGTCTCCCACGTCATCAATGGGGACGAGGTGCAGGTGGCAGTGGCGAACTTCGAGTCCGGCCACCATCAGGCCCACTTTTTGGCAGGGAATATGTTTTTTGATCGCCTTGGCGATGGGCCTGGCGGTAGTGAGCATCTTCTGTAAAAGCTCATCCGGAAGGTCAAAAATATAATCGATCTCTTGCTTGGGGATGAGGAGGGCGTGGCCTTCCCGAATGGGACGCACATCCAAAAAGGCATAAAACAGATCGTCTTCGTATAATTTGGCGCTGGGGATTTCGCCGGAAAGAATGCGGTTGAAAATCGTGGGCATAGGTTTCTCCTGTAAAATCCTAAACCTTTCACAAAGCCAGGCGGATGACAACAGATTTTTTTTAGGCGAGGGGGTGCAAATGCAAAGCATGAATAAAATCTGTTCATTGTCCCCAAATTGGTCTAGGCAGGCCCTATGAAACTTTCGATTGTAATTCCGGTATATAATGAAGTGGAGACCTTGTCTGATATTTTGGATCTGGTTCGTGAAGTGGATACCGGTCTGGAACGTGAAATTATTTTAGTGGATGATGGTTCTTCCGACGGCACCCGAGATTTACTTCCAAAGTTGGAAGCGGAATTTGAGGATGTAAAAGTGTCTTTGCATGAAGTGAATCAGGGTAAAGGTGCGGCGTTGCATACCGGATTTGAGATGGCCACCGGGGATTTGATTTTGATTCAGGATGCGGATATGGAATATGATCCCAAGGATTATCCCACCTTGCTGCAACCTATTTTGGAAGGGCGTGCGGATGTGGTGTACGGATCCCGGTTTTTGGGCGGAGGGGCGCATCGGGTGGTCTATTACTGGCATTCGGTAGGGAATAAATTTTTGACCACGCTTTCGAATATGATGACCAATATCAACCTCACGGATATGGAGGTTTGTTATAAAGTGTTCAAGAGTGAATATATTAAAGGTTTAGAGCTTAAAGAAAAGCGTTTTGGTTTTGAAGTGGAGGTGACCGCAAAAATTGCCCGGAGCGGAGCAGTGATTTACGAGGTGCCGATCAACTATTACGGCCGCAGCTATGAAGAAGGAAAAAAGATCACCTGGAAAGACGGTTTCCGGGCGATTTGGTGCATTTTAAAATACCGTTTTTCGGATTAATTTATGAAAATTACAGGTGGACTTGCGGGTGGAATTCCCATCGATGTTTTAAAAGGAAATCGTACCCGTCCCACAACGGACCGGATTCGCGAAAGTATGTTCGGGAGTCTGCGGGACCGGGTGGAAGATGCGCGGGTCCTGGATCTGTTTTCCGGAAGCGGGGCGCTGGGTCTGGAGGCGGCCAGCCGGGGCGCTTCCCGGGTGGATCTGGTTGAAAAACATGCCGGCACCTGCAAAAATATTGAACGCAATGCGGGCAAGCTGGGTAAGGCGGGAGTGAAGGCTGTCCTTAAAGTGCACTGCCATGACAGCACCCGCTTCATTAAATCCTCTTCGGTGGAAGCGGTGGATCTGTTGTTTGTTGATCCGCCTTATACCTATTTTGAGGCCAAAGGCTCCTACGAGGATTTTATGACCGCCGTCCTGAAATCCAAGGTTTTAAAGAAGGACGGCCTGATGGTTGTGGAATCTTCTTCCCGGGTGAAGCCTGGCGAAAATAGTGGCTGGACCTGTATTAAAGAGAAAAATTACGGCGCGAGTACGTTGCGCTACTGGCAACTGGCGTAAATACGGGTTTTCACTGACCCGCACTGACAGACACGGCACAACAGGGCGCTGTGTCCGTGAAGGTCAGTGAAGGTTTGTGCCGCAGCCTCTTAGCGGAACTTATTTCCGCTGGGAGAGGCCAGGAAATATTCCTGCAGGGCGGTGACGGTCCAGTCGCGCTTGTTGATGTACTCAATAGCGGCGATGCTGGGCAGGGCGCCCCATTTGGTGGTGATGATCGGAATTCCACGGGTGACCGCCTCCGCGCGGATGGTGATTTCATCCTGCTTGGAAATGGCTGAGCTGGGAGTGTTGATAATCAAGTTCACTTTTCCGTCGGCCATGTAGTCGCGGATGTTGGGAGACTTCTCTTCCGCCAACTTGTACAGGGTCTCGGCTGGAACTTCCTTTTCAGCCAAAGCTTTGGCTGTGCCTTCGGTGGCGATGATTTTAAATCCGAGTCCATGTAAGGTGACGGCGATATCCGTCATCCAGGCTTTGGATTCATCGTTGGCGGAAAGGAAGACGGTTCCTTCTTTTGGCAGGGCCTGTCCGGCGGCGATCTGGGCTTTCCAGAAGGCGGCTTCGAATACATAATCCATGCCCATCACTTCACCGGTGGATTTCATTTCGGGAGAGAGGATGGGGTCGACACCCGCAAAGCGGTTGAAAGGGAAGACGGCTTCTTTGACGGCGTACCAGTGGTAGTTCGGGGTTCCGAACACCGGAAGGTTGAGTTCTTTGATCTTCCGGCCTACGGAAACCTGGGCTGCGAGTTTTGCCATGGGGATTCCGGTGGATTTACTCAGGTACGGCACTGTCCGCGAGGCGCGGGGGTTGATTTCGATGATGTAAATCTCGCCTTCGTGTACCGCGACCTGCACATTGAGCATGCCGCGCACTTTCAGACGGAGGGCAATGCGTCCGCAGGCGTCTTTGATGCGGTCGACCAGCAAAGGAGAAAGTGAGTAGGGCGGGGTGCAGCAGGCGGAGTCACCGGAGTGAATTCCGGCTGCTTCCACGTGTTCCATGACGCCGCCGACGTACACGTCTTCGGTGTCACACAGTACATCCACATCCGCTTCGACCGCGTTCTCGAGGAAGCGGTCGATGAGTACCGGATGATGGGGGGCTGCTTTGATCGCTTCTTTGACAAAGGGAATGATTTCGTCTTCGCTGCGGGCCACCATCATGGCGCGCCCACCCAATACATAGGAAGGACGGATCATCACCGGCAGTCCGATTTTCTGGGCGGTTTCGAGGGCGTCATCCACATTCATGGAAGTGGCGCTTTCGGGTTGTTTGAGTCCCAGTTCGTTTAAGAGCACCCGGCAGCGTTCGCGGTCTTCGGCCTGGTCGATGCTGTCGGCAGGGGTTCCCAACACGGGAACGCCGGCAGCGGCGAGGGGGACCGAGAGGTTTAAGGGGGTTTGACCGCCCATTTGCACCACTACGCCTTCGGGTTTTTCGCGTTCGTAGATGTTCATCACATCTTCGAAGGTGAGGGGTTCGAAGTACAATTTGTCGGAGGTGTCGTAATCGGTGGATACGGTTTCCGGATTGGAATTCACCATAATGGTTTCGTATCCCAATTCCCGCAGGGCCATCACAGTGTGAACACAGCAGTAATCAAATTCGATTCCCTGACCGATGCGGTTGGGTCCGCTGCCCAAAATCATAATCTTGGGTTTATCGCTTTTACGGTATTCGTCGCTTATTCCGTAGCTGGAATAATAGTAGGGGGTGTAGGCTTCGAATTCGCCGGCACAGGTGTCCACCACCCGGTATTTGGGAATGATGTCAAAATCTTTGCGGATTTTACGGACTTCGAGTTCGCTGAGCCCGCGCAGGGCGGCGATTTGGGCGTCGGAGAAGCCGTCGTCTTTCGCATCTTTCATCAGTTCGGCGGTCAATTCCGGCGCATCGAGGATTTCTTTTTCCCGTTCGCAGATTTGCACCAGCATGTCCAGGAACCAGGGATCAATGTGAGTCCGCTGGTAGAGCTCTTCAATGGACATTCCGTTTTTGATTTCGGTCTTCATGCGGAAGATCCGGTCCGGATTATTGATGGCGAACTTGCCTTCCAGGACTTCATCTTTGACCAGTTCTTCGCACTTGAGATCGTATCCGTCGAATCCGCGTTCCAATCCGCGCAGGGCTTTTTGGAAGGCTTCCTTCATGTTGCGTCCGATGGCCATGGTTTCCCCCACGGATTTCATGCTCACGCCCAGGCTGGGTTTGGAGGTTTGAAATTTTTCGAATGCAAAGCGGGGAATTTTGACCACACAGTAATCGAGGGTCGGCTCGAAGGAGGCGGGGGTTTCGCGGGTGATATCGTTGGGCAATTCGTCGAGAGAGTATCCCACGGCGAGTTTGGCGGCAATTTTTGCGATGGGGAAGCCGGTGGCTTTGGAGGCGAGCGCAGAACTGCGGGAAACCCGCGGATTCATTTCGATCACGATCATGCGGCCGTCTTTTGGATTGATGGAGAACTGGACGTTGGATCCGCCGGTTTCCACGCCAATGGCGCGCATCACCCGGATGGTGGCGTCCCGCATTTCCTGGAATTCCACGTCGGTGAGGGTCTGGGAGGGGGCGACGGTGATACTGTCACCGGTGTGAATGCCCATGTGGTCCAGGTTTTCGATGGAGCAGATGATGACCACGTTGTCTTTGTGGTCGCGCATCACTTCCATTTCGTACTCTTTCCATCCGTAAACGGATTCTTCCACCAAAATGGTGGTGTTCAAAGAATGTTTCAGTCCGCTGGCGGCAATCTCTTTGAGTTCCGCTTTATTGTCGGCGGTTCCGCCTCCGGTCCCCCCCATGGTGAAGGAAGGACGGACAATCACGGGGTAGCCAATTTCATCGGCCGCTTTGAGGGCATCTTCAACGGTGTGGACCTGAATGGAGATCAGGGTTTCCACCTGAGCCTCTTTCATGCATTCTTTAAAAGCATCGCGGTCTTCGGCCTTGTGGATCACTTCGGCATTGGCACCGATCATTTCCACGCCGTATTTTTCCAGGATGCCCAAGTTGGCCACTTCGAGAGCGGTGTTGAGTGCCGTTTGTCCGCCGAGGGTGGGGAGCAGGGCGTCCGGCCGTTCTTTGGCGATGATTTTCTCAACCGCTTCGGGGGTGATGGGCTCAATATATGTGCGATCCGCAATCTCGGGATCGGTCATAATAGTGGCCGGATTGCTGTTGATCAGCACAATCTCGTAGCCTTCCTCACGGAGCGCTTTACAAGCTTGGGTGCCAGAGTAGTCAAATTCGCAGGCCTGGCCAATAATAATCGGGCCGGAACCAATGAGCATGATTTTGTGAATATCCTCGCGTTTGGGCATACAAAAGTCCTTCAGAAATCGGGTTTTTAGTCTAAATCGGGGCCTTGATGCTCAAGGCTGCATTCTCTTTTCAGAAAGCGGGCAGGGTTGCAAGCCTTTTAGGGGATCGGTTAGGTATCAATCCGTTTATTGGAGTGGGTTTCTTGAGGATGGGAGCATGATATCTTTCCGGATGGGGAATACTTTTGTGCTTGTCGGCCATTTTTTCTGTGGTTATCATTTCATTCTATGGCATCTATAAAAATTAAAAATATAGACCTCCCGGTGGATATCGACCCCGAGCTCGGGGTCCTGTTTTTTTTGGCAGGAGTTCTACTCACGATATGGGTGGCGCTTATGGCGCTGATAAAACTGCGGAGACGTCCCATGGATGAAACCGCCCGGGCGCTGTGGGCGCTTTTGATTGTGTATGCGCCATTGATTGGTGCCATGGTTTTCTTTATCGTTCGCCCCGGTACGGCACCGGATGAGGTCCGCCGATATTTATGAGTATCCCGATGTGGGGGCTCAGGTTTGGGTAGGAGAACCGGGTGTTTTGGTTGGACGTTGATTCAACCAGAGCGCGCCGAGCATGAGTAAGGTTCCGACCGTGAATCTTGTCCAGGATTCGATGGCTTCTCCCTGTCTGAAAATCAACAGCACAATGAGCAGAGCAATGGGGATTTTCAGGTTGTTAATGATGGCCAGGGTGCCGGTGTCCACTTGCAGGGAACCGTGATTAAACATGAAAAATGCGAGTCCGGAGGGGATGAGGCCCAGCCAGAGGACGATCGCCCAGGCTGCGAGAGGCAATTTTTGAAGGTGTTGCAGGGTTTCGGACATGGGGGCGAGGAGAGCCCATCCGATCAGCGTCACCATGAAGGCGCCCAGATACATCCAGCCGAAGGCGAACATATCCTGCAGGCCTTCTGTGGATTTCATGAACCGTTTATAAATGACTTGGCCGATGGCAAAGCTGAGGTTGCAAATCTGGAGCAGTCCAAACCCAAACCAGAATTCGCTGTTGTCATGTACCCGGGCGTAGCGAATGATCCCTGCGCCGATCACGGCGAGTATGACCGAAATTAAGAGTTTCAGTTTGCAGCACTGTTTATTGAGAATGCGGTCAAACAGGGTGACATAGAGTGGCGTGAAAATCGTGACCAATGCCACTTCGTATCCTTCCATGTAACTGTAGGAGACGAACAGGGTTAAATACATCACGCCGAATTGCAATCCACCCAGCAGAATGAGCTGAAGTTTCTGTTTGGAGGGGAGGGGGTGACCGCCCATTAAAGGGGCAAACAGAATAAAGGAAAATGCCATCCGCAGCACGGAAAGCATAAAGGGGTTCATCCCGTATTTTCCCACCAGAATGGGGATCAATCCGAAGGAGGGGCCCCAAAGCAGGCAGGCGGTGAGCAGCCAAATCATAAAGGTCTATTCTGGTTTGGGGTCACGTGAAAGTAATGCTTCCATGGATTCACGCGGGGATCCGCCTTCGTAGATGATTTTATATACTTCGTTGGTGATGGGGGCTTCCACGCCTAAATTATCGGCCAGCTGTTTGGCGGTTTTGGCGTTAAATACCCCTTCGGCAATCATGGTCATGGAGGCCTCGATTTCGGCCATGGTTTCCCCTTTGCCCAGACGCTCTCCCACCCCCCGGTTTCGGCTGTGCTGACTGCCGCAGGTGACAATCAAATCGCCGACGCCGCTGAGTCCGACAAAAGTTTCGGGGAGGCCGCCGGCGGCAACGCCCAGACGGACGGTTTCGGCGAGTCCGCGGGTGATGAGGGCGGCTTTGGTGTTGTCTCCGAAACCGAGTCCGTCGCTTACACCGGCGGCGATGGCGATCACATTTTTAAGCGCGCCACCCAGTTCGACTCCGACAATGTCGGTGGAGGTGTAGACCCGGAAGCGGGGACTGTTAAACAGGCCCTGAAAAAAGGTGGCGAGTTCGATGGTGGGAGAGGCGATGGTGACCGCGGAAGGGGATTCGAGCGCGACTTCTTCCGCATGACTGGGGCCGGAGAGGGCGGCCACCTGTTTGATGTCTAAAAGTTCGGCGGCCCAGTCGCTGAGGCGACGGTCATCGAGCAGTCCTTTGGATACGCTGATGACAGATGCGTAGGGGGCGATGAGGCCGTGGAAAGTGCTGAGGACCGGCTGGTAAAATTTGGAAGGAACCGCGATGACGAAGGCATCGGTATTGGCGCTGACCTGATCACGGTTGGAGGACCATTTAATGTTGGGGTCGAGTTTTACGCCGGGGAGAAATTTAAAGTTTTCACTGCGGGCGGCAACTTCCCGGGTGTAGGCCTCGTCATGTCCCCAGACGGTGACTTGATGTCCGTTGCGGTTGAGGACCATTGCTAAAGCGGTTCCCCATCCCCCATCGCCGATGACTGTTACTTTGTGACTCATAAATTTTTCTCCTTAAATAATGAAAGTGGATCATGAACCACTTTTGTGAAAATCTCAATGGCAATTCGTATTTCAGTATCGCGGTAAAGAGGGGTCTTTTTTTAGGGACCAGCGGTCGATGCCGCCCTGAAGGTTTGCAGCCTTGAATCCTTTGCCGGCCAAAAATTGGGCGGCCCGCTGGGAACGAATGCCGTGGTGGCAAAGGCAGAGGAAGCTTCGATCCTCTGGTAACTGGTGGTAGCGCAGGGAAAGTTCACCTAAAGGAAGCAGGACGGAGCCGGGAATATGCACAAAATCGTATTCCGAGGGCTCCCGGACGTCGAGAATCAGGTATGGATGTGAATCCGGAAGGCTTTCCGGGGGAATTTGATCTACGTCTGACATAATTTGAATGGATTCAGGTTGATGCGAAACTTCTGCTAGACAAATAGCGGGATATCAAGGACAATGTGGAGGTGATGAACAGCTCCGCACCTGAAACGCTGATTACGCTGAGTTCCGACTTTGGAACCGGTGACGGCTATGCGGCAGCGATGAAGGGGGTGATTCGATCGGTGGCACCGCATGTGCGGCTGGAAGATCTGACGCATGAAATTCCCCCGGGTGATATTCGGGCGGGGGCCTGGATGTTGCGTACGGCGGTGCCGTTTTTTCCCAGAGGAACGGTGCATGTGGTGGTGGTCGATCCGGGAGTGGGCACGGCCCGAAATGCATTGGTCCTGCAGGCGGATTCCCAGTATCTTATTGGTCCGGATAACGGGGTGTTTTCCTGGATCATTCGTGAAGCGAATGAAATACGGGCGTGGACGTTATCGGATGACTCGTGGCATCCTGAACAGAGCAGCCACACTTTTCATGGCCGGGATCTTTTTGCGCACGCGGCCGCCCTGATGGTGCAGGAAGGGGAGTTAAGCCGGGTTTGCGGTGAAGAGGTGTCGCCACAATGTGAAGCCTGGTCTGAATCTTATGCGGTGACGTCCACTGCGCAAGGAGAGGTGGTGCATGTGGACCGCTTCGGGAATGCGGTGTGCAATTTGTTTATGCCCGATCTTGAAGAAGCGCTGCCCGGAAAAGTGAGCTTGCCGGGACGGACGTTGAGTTTTGATACGCTGAGCCGGACCTATGGAGATGTGGATGAAGGGAAAGCGCTGTTGTTGGTGGGCTCGCACGGATTTTTGGAAATCGCGATTCGTCAGGGATCGGCGGCGAAGGCTTTCGGGCTTCAGGTGGGGGACAGTGTGTATTTGGAGTAGAGGGATCTCGGTTTGAGATGTTTGATCCGAAATTCCGGATTTACCTGCAAAAAAAAAAGGCCCCGCAAATTGCGGGGCTTTTCGATGCAAAGCGCTGATTACCAGCTGGCTTTGGTCACACCGGGAAGTTCGCCACGAGAGGCGAGTTCACGGAAAGTGATACGAGAAAGTTGAAAGCGGCGGATATACGCGCGACGACGGCCGGTGACCTGACAGCGGTTAACCAAACGGGTTGGGCTGGCGTCACGGGGTAACTGTGAAAGACCGATGTAATCACCTTTTTCTTTCAGTTCTTTACGAAGTTCCGCGTATTTAGCTACGGTCTTCTGTTTACGTTTTTCTTTTTCCATCCAGGCTTTACGTGCCATAAGTCTCTTTCCTTGATAAGGGTCGTTAAATTGGGGAATGCGAGTACATAGTCAAAAAGGGGCGAAGGTCAAACGGAAAAATGGAAAAGATTTAAAAGAAATTTGTGGTCTTTGGAAATTTCAAGGGTTTCTGCGCGGGTGATGACGCTTAAATACTTGATTAACAGAGGGGGCTGAATAGGGGAATGTATGAACTTAAATTCGAAAAATGACAGCACATTTCGCATTGGCGTCGATACCGGTGGCACGTTTACAGATGTGGCAGGCTGGGTCGACGGGGCGTTTCGATCCTGGAAGCTCTCTTCAACGCCGTCGGCTTATGAAAAAGCTGTGCTGGAGGGCGCGCGTCAGGTTTCCGGGGGGGAAGCGGTGCAGTGGATTCACAGCACCACTGTTGCCACCAACGCTCTGCTGGAGCGCAAAGGCGCAAAAACGGCTCTCATTACCACGGCTGGATTTCGGGATGTGTTGGAGATCGGACGTCAGAACCGTCCGGATCTCTATGCGCTCTGTCCGCAGCGTCCTCTGCCCCTGATTCCCCGGGAACGCCGGTTTGAAATTCGGGAACGGGTGACTTCGGAGGGGAAAATTGAAGTGCCGTTGGATGCATCGGCTTTTCCGGAGATCCTGTCGCAAATAAAAGCCAGTGGTGCGGAAGCGGTGGCGGTGGTGTTTTTGTTTAGCTTTTTGTGTCCGGAACATGAACAGCAGGTGGGCCGCTGGTTGAGGGAAGAGGGGTTCCGGGTTTCCCTTTCGCATGAGATTCTGCCGGAGTTCAGAGAATATGAGCGGAGTTCCACCACGGTGGTGAATGCCTATGTGCAGCCCGCGATGTCGACATACCTTTCTGTTCTGGAGGCGCGGGCCAACGTGGAAAACTTGCAAGGTCTGCAGATTATGCAATCCAACGGGGGGACCATCTCTCCCCGTCAAGCCGGGGATGGGGCGGTGAACACATTGCTGTCCGGTCCGGCGGCGGGGTTGAAAGGGGCGATGAAGGTTGCGGAGGCATCGGACCTTTTGTCGAATCTGCAATTGATCACTTTTGATATGGGGGGCACATCCACGGATGTGTCTTTATTGGACGGGGAAATTCGCCTGTCCACGGAATTGCAAATAGAGTCTTTCCCGGTGGGGGTGCCGATGGTGGATGTGCATACCGTAGGCGCGGGCGGCGGATCGGTCGCCCGGATGGATGCGGGGGGCGCCTTGCAGGTGGGTCCCGAATCAGCAGGTGCGCATCCGGGTCCGGCCGCATACGGGGCGGGTGGCCCGCCGACGGTGACGGATGCGCATGTGGTTTTAGGAAATGTCAGGGCGGAAAACTTTCTGCAGGGCCGAATGACATTGGATGAGGATGCCGCGCGGAGGGAGATGGAAAGTTTGGGGGGGCAGATGGGGGAATGCTCTGCTGAGGAGGCGGCGGCGGGGGTCATTCGTCTGGTCAACTTGCACATGGAAAATGCGATTCGGGTGATTTCGGTGCAACGGGGATATGACCCATCGTCGTTTACCTTGATGGGTTTTGGGGGAGCGGGAGGTCTGCATGTGTTTGCTTTGGCTGAGGCTTTGGGGATTCCGCAGGTGATGGTGCCCTGTCACCCGGGGGTGTTGAGCGGGTTGGGCGCGGCGGTTTCCCCTTTCCGCCGGGAGCGCAGTCACACGCTCATGGAAAAATGGCGGGACTTGTCGATTGATGAATTGCGTACGGTCACGGATGGGATGCGTGAGAAATTAGCAGAAGAAATGAAAGGGGCTGGAGAAATATCAACCCGCCTGCGTCTGGATATGCGATATGTGGGGCAATCCCATGAGTTGTCGGTTCCGCTGGATGAAAAGGATCTGTCATCCGCCGCGCAACAATTTCATGCGCTGCATGCGCAGCGGTATGGGCATGCGGAACCGGAAATGGAAACCGAAGTGGTGACCCTGCGCTTGCAGGGGGAAGGGCCGGCGCCGGTGGCTGAATTGCCTGTATTGGATTTTCGAAAAGCGGGGGATCCGGTGGCGGAGATCCGGGAGGGCGAATATCTTCGCAAGTATTTAAAGCGGGGAGATCAGGTGAAAGGACCGTGTCGGATTTTTGAGGATTTTCATACGGTCTGGCTGCCGGAGGGGTGGCAGGTGAAGGTGGATCAGGTCGGCAACCTGTTGGGTTCCCGCTGTGGAGGTGAGGGATGAAAAAGTCTAACAAAATTTCGGCCACGGAACTGGCGGTGCTTCAACATTTGTTTGCGGCGATTCCTGAAGAAATGGGGGCGTTGCTGGGGCGGAGTGCTTTTTCATCTAATATCAAGGAACGTCGGGATTACAGTTGTGCGCTGTTTAATGCTTCCGGGGATTTGTTGGCGCAGGCGGCGCATATTCCGGTGCATCTGGGGGCGATGCCACGGAGTGTGGAGGCGGTGCTGACGGATTTTCCTGCATTGAAACCCGGGGATGTGGTGATGTTGAACGATCCGTTCAGGGGAGGGTCCCACCTGCCGGATATCACCCTGGTGAGTCCGATGTTTTTACCCGGATGTGCCGAACCCTCGGGCTATGCGGCGACCCGGGCGCATCATGCGGATGTGGGGGGAATGTCGCCCGGATCTTTGCCCCACAGCGAAAGTATATTTCAGGAAGGGCTCCGTCTGCCGCCGGTCCGTATTCAGCGGGAAGGAAATTTGGATGAGGATCTGATGAAGATTTTCTGTGCCAACAGTCGGAGTCCGCAGGAACGCAAAGGAGATTTACGGGCGCAAATTCAATCCCACTGTTTGGCGGAAAAGCGCTGGCGGGCTCTTGGGGAGCGGGCTGGCGGGGTGGAAGGTTTGACCGAAATGGGGGAGGCCTTACGCGCGTATGGCGCCCGGAAAATGCAAGCCTGTCTGGACAAGCTGCCACCGGGGCGCTGGGAGCAGGTCGACTTTTTGGAGGGCGCGGACCGGGTGCATGCACGGACGGCTTTACGGGCAACTTTGAAGGTGGAGGCCGGAGCGGTGGAGATTGATTTTTCTGCTTCTGATGATACGGTGTCAGGCAGTTTGAATGCGGTGAAAGCGATTTGTGAATCGGCGGTGTATTATGGGTTTCTCTGTTTATTGTTTGCAGAGTTTCCGGGAGAGGTGCTGCCGGTGAACGCGGGGACATTCTCGCGGATTCACTGTTTGACCCGTCCGGGTTCGGTTTTGGATGCGCGGCTGCCCCATGCGGTGGCTGGCGGAAATGTGGAGACCTCCCAACGGATTGTGGATGTGGTGCTGGGCCTGCTATCCCAGGCCCTGCCGGGCCGTTTTCCGGCGCAATCGCAGGGGACCATGAATAATGTGACCATGGGAGGGCTTTCGGGGGAAGGGGCTTTTTCCTATTATGAAACCCTGGGCGGGGGTGCGGGTGCCGGGGAGGCGGTGCAGGGGGCGGATGCGATTCAGGTACATATGACCAACACCTTAAACACCCCGGTCGAAGCGGTGGAGTACACGTTCCCCCTGATGGTGAGAACGTATGCGATTCGGACGCAGAGTGGAGGGGCGGGACGTCAACGGGGAGGGGAGGGCATGATCCGGGAGTGGGAGATGCGCATACCCGTGGAAGTGACATTACTGAGTGAGCGCCGGGAATGTCGGCCATCCGGTGCGGGTGGAGGCGGCGAAGGAAAAGCGGGGGCGCAGTATCGAATAAAAACAGATGGGTGTTCAGAACCCCTGAAAGCAAAAGGATCCTGGACCTTCGCTCCCGGAGAACGTCTGAGAATCGAAACGCCCGGAGGGGGAGGCTATGGTGAGGTGGGAAGTTAATTTTCTTTCATGTTGGGGAATCATCCCTTAGATCTCATTGGCGTTATGGCGAAGTCAAAAGACCCTGAAAAAAGCTTTCTGGTCCATTCCAAAAAAATGGGTGCAGGGGAACCCACGGCTGAAAATGAAGAGGGTGCGGAAGCGCGGGCCGGGGCCGCGGTTCGGCCGCCGGATGCGGCCTTGTCCGAAAAAATGGCAAAAATCAGTTCCATTCGTGAGTCGGGGATTCCGGCTGAAAACCCCGGTTCCTTTTCTGAAAAGCAAAAGGCCGTGTCCTCGCTTCCCGGAGCGATGGCCCGGGTGCATCAGAAGCTGCAGGAAGACCGAATCCGGGAGCGGCTGAGCGGCAAATCGTCTGAAGCGAAATCTTTGGTAAAGCGTCCTCAAGTATCTGATGATTTAAACGTGGGGGATCCGCAGCCGGGAGCCGGAAAATCATTTCTCTGGTTTGTTTTTGCATACGGCCGTTATGCCCAAGGGGTTTTGTTGGGGCAGAGTTTGCAGGTGACCTTTCTTTTTTTGATGGTATGCGGCTTGGGGTCGATTCAGTTCAGCATGGTGTGGCTGGCGCCGGCCGGGGGGCCGGGGCCGATGTATAATGGCTTGTTTACTTCCAGAGTTCTTGCCGGGGGGATGGTGTTGGGCATGGGGAGCTATTTATTGGCGAGTCTGCTGATATATTTAGTCCTGATGAAAAAATCGGGTGGCATTGGCAAATTTTATGGATTGAAAGTACTGGTTAATGCCTTTTTGCCTTTGGCTGTCGGTCAGTTGCTGATTCTGGCCTATGCCACTTTGACCATAGGCGAGTCTTTCTGGCGCGGGCAAGTGCCCGAAGGCTACGGGTTTTGTTCATCTTATATTTTACCTGCGCTCTGGATTTGGGGCGGCTATCGGATTGCCCAAGCGATATCGGGGTTGTTTTCCCTGCCTTTTATTTCCCGTCTGTGGTTAAAAACGGGCATCACGCTGGGAATGGCGGTACCGGTGATTCTGGTGGCCAGTGGCCTGACTTCATCAATGAAAGGGCGTGCAGACCGGGAGTGGGCTCAATTAAAACTGGATCTTATGGCGGCAACGGAACCTTTGCCCGTGGAGCGCTTTGACGGGGTTGAAAACCGCTTGGCTTTTCGGGATGTGGAGCGGAAACAAGACTTGTACCTGTTACGGATGCAAAACCTCTATCGGCAGGATTTGTTGGATGCCGCCCGTGCAGATGCTTTGCGGCTGGACCGTTTGGCGTTGACCGGTTCGGCGGAGGATGAATTGGCCAAGGGGTTGAACTATCTTTTCCGGGACCGTTTGGATTTGGCGATCCCAAGGTTTGAAGCGGCCATTTCACAGAATCCGGAATGTTTCCCCGCCCACCAGTGGTTATCGCTGGGTTTGCTGGGAACCGATATCGCGAAATCGGAGGCTCATGCTCGCATATTGATGCAATACGATCCGAATGTGTTTCATTTACAGTTGTTGGTCCGCATTTTGTTTGCCCAGGAGAAATACCAGGACATCTGGGATGCGATGTTGATGGTGGATGCGGCGCCGGAAGCCTGGGACCCGGTGACCCTTTATCAGGGAGGGGGTTCGGCGGAACGCCTGGAGCATCCCCGCCGTGCCGAATTGCTGTTTACAATCGCCCGAAGCAAGGGACTGGAAACAGAAGAGGAATAAGCTGGATTCCCTGTATTTCATTGGAGTAAGTGGTACCCATCCCATTTTCAGGAGAGCAAAACCCATATGACGTTAACGATTGACCGTGCCCGAGAATTAATGAATCAATTTTCCCAATGCCGATTATTGGTGGTGGGGGATCTGATGTTGGACCGATATGTGTCCGGCAGGGTGGAGCGAATCAGTCCGGAAGCCCCGGTACCGATCGTGCATGTGACCTCTGAACGCAGTGTGCCCGGCGGGGCCTGTAACGTGGGGTTGAACATTCAGGCCTTGGGAGGTCAATCTGAACTCTGCGGGGTGGTGGGCACCTGTTCGCACGGAAAAGAATTGCTGGGTCATCTGGAAAAAGCCGGGGTCGGGGTGGGGGCCGTTTTGCAAGATCCGAAGATGGAAACGATTGTGAAAACCCGGGTGGTGTCCGATCGTCATCAGCTGCTGCGGGTGGATCGTGAATCAACGGACATACAACCTTTGGTGGATTCGGATGACTTCCGGGAAAAGTTGCATTGTGGCCTACAGGGCATTCAAGGGGTGATTCTGGAGGATTATGGAAAGGGCGTGCTGCAGCAGTCTCTGGTGAGGCAGGCGCTGGATTATTGTCAGGAGCATCACATACCCAGCGGGTTGGATCCTAAAGACAATCATGAGCTGGATGTGCGTGGTATTACCTTTGCCACCCCGAACCGCAAAGAGGCCTTCACGGTGGCGGGGTTAAGAGATAAAACGCCGGATGTGGATCCCAAAAGTGACGAAAATTTACATGCGGCCATGAAGGTGTTGTGCAAACTTTGGGAGCCCGAAAATTTATTAATAACCCTGGGGCCCCAAGGTATGTGGATTCACGAAAAAGAGGGCAGGGATACGCATCTTTCTACCCGTGCCCGGGAAGTCTTTGACGTCAGTGGAGCCGGCGACACTGTGATCGCCACCGCCATGCTGGCGTTAAGTGTGGGGGCGAAGTTTGTGGAAGCCGCGGAGTTGGCAAACGTGGCTGCAGGCATTGTGGTGGGGAAATTAGGCACGGCGACCACCAGTCAGGAAGAAATTTTAGCGGAAATGGAGAAAAGCCGATGAAGACGGTTGCCGTGATTCCCGCCCGGTATGACAGCAGTCGATTTCCTGCAAAAATGCTGGCGGATTTAGAAGGGAAACCGGTTATTTTGCGAACCGTTGAGCGGGCCTTGAAAGCGGAATCACTGGATGATGTGGTGGTGGCGACCGATGACCGGCGGATTTGGGATGTGGTGGCGGCCGCGGGCTACCGTGTATGCATGACCCGGAAAGACCATCCCAGCGGAACGGATCGGATTGTTGAGGCGGTACAGACTTTGGATGTGGAATGCGTGGTGAACGTGCAAGGGGATGAACCTTTTATGGATCCCGGTCTGATTGACCGCTTGGTGGCCCGGATGCAGGCGGACGATGCGCCTGATGTTGGGACGGCCTGCACGCCGATTACCGAGGGGGCGGACCTTGAAAATCCGGCGGTGGTGAAGGTGGTGAGGAATCAGCAGGGCTGCGCATTGTATTTCAGTCGAAGTTTGATTCCTTTTCCCCGTGACGAGGATGCTGAGGACTGCTTGGGGAGAAATTTGTTTTTTCGCCATTTGGGTATTTATGCCTACCGGCGCTCTTTCCTTGAACGCTGGGAAAGTTTGGATCCGCATCCTTTGGAAATGACCGAAAAATTGGAGCAGTTGCGGGCCCTGGCCCATGGTGCCCGTATTGCGGTGATTGACAGTGATCAAACTGCGCCCGGTATAGACACGCCTGAAGATCTTGAAGCTGCCATTACATATTTACAATCCCATCCGGAATTAACATCATGAAAGTACAAAATACCCGTTCGATAGACTTAGGCCCTTTTTCCGTTGGCGGGGAAAGCGGACTGTTTTTAATTTGTGGCCCCTGTGTGATTGAGAGCCGGGATGTGTTGATGGAAATTGCCGAGGCATTGAAGACCTGGTCCGACCGGGAAGGGGTGCCCATGGTGTTCAAAGCCAGTTATGACAAAGCAAACCGCACCTCTTTGACTTCGTACCGCGGTCCGGGTATGGAAGAGGGATTGGCGATGCTGCAGGAAGTGAAGAGCCAATTTGATTTTCCGATTGTGACGGATATTCATCAACCTTCAGATGCGGCTCCGGTGTCTGAAGTCGCGGATATACTGCAGATCCCGGCGTTCCTTTGCCGTCAAACGGACTTGTTGCTGGCGGCGGCGGCCACCCGGAAAATTGTGAATGTAAAAAAGGGTCAGTTTTTAGCACCTGCCGATATGAAGCCGGTGGTGGAGAAAATTGCGGAGAGCGGAAATAAAAATATAATGGTGACCGAGCGCGGATCCAGTTTCGGGTACAACAACCTGGTGGTGGATATGCGGGGCCTGGTGGAGATGCGTGAATTCGGCTGTCCGGTCATTTTTGATGCCACGCATTCTGTGCAACGTCCGGGGGCAGGAAACGGATACACCGCGGGCGACGGGGTGCTGGCGCCTTATCTGGCCCGGGCGGCAGCTGCGGTAGGAGTGGACGGATTCTTTATTGAAACGCATGTGCGCCCGGAAGAGGCGCAGTCCGATCGGGAAAACCTGATTCCGTTTTTACAATTGCCCCGCCTGTGGGAGCAGTTGCAGAGTATTACGGAAGTGTTGCAGGGTTGAACTGAATAACATTTTGTAAGTCGATTTCCGGCCTTTCGATTTACAGGTGAAACCGTAAAAGGTTATTATGAATTTTTGTTATACAAATATTTTGGTACCCCCATCCCGGTTGACAGGAAAAGGGATCTGCTTTATTTGATGGTCTTGTGAGTACGAAACGCATCAGCATTCTATATCTAATCCTCTTCACCTGGAATACGCTTTTTGGTGCTGTGGGTGGATTGTTGATCTGTATTCATGAGGATTTTCACTTCCATTCGCAAGTGGCCCCGAAATTAGACGCGCATTGCGAAACGGTTCATGCGCCGCATGCGCCGTCCCCGGCTCTTGTTGCGTCTGAAAAAAACTGCCTGGATATTGAACTCGATGCGGCGCAAACGCTGTTGGTGAAGCCGGAGCATACTGACTTCACCCCCCTTTTGAATTATCCTTTGTTGGTTGAAGTGTGGAATTTCGATTCCCTGATTACGCTGCGTGAACTGGCGCCCGCTCTGCATGCGCAGGCACCTCCTGAACAGACCGCAGACAGTGTACATATCGTGCAGCTGACCCAGCTGCGTATTTAAAAACTCCTGATAAAACCCGGTTGAGCCTTTCTCTCCGGAAGGGCGACACATCTTCATCTGAAATCAGATGTGGACTCTAACCTTTTATCAGGATTTTTTATGCATTTTATTTACAAGCACAGACACTCTATCGTTATTTTATTCATGGGCCTCTGGGTCACACTTTTCGCACAGGAAACGGGTGCCCCCCCCGGCCTCACTTTTGATGAAGCGCTGGCCAGGGTTTTAAAGGCAGATCCCAGACTTTCCCTCATGCAGGCCCGGCTGGAGGAGGCCAGAGGGGTTGCAGAGCAGGCCGGCCTTGCGCCCAACCCAGCGCTGGAAACCGAAGTGGAAAATATTTTCGGCACCGGGCCTTTTGAAGGAATGGATGCCGCGGAGACTACCCTCACTTATGTCCAAGAGCTTGAAACCGCCGGGAAACGGAGGTTACGAACAGCCGTGGCGGAAAATGATCTGGCTGCATTAGAGGTGGGGCTGGAAACCCTTCAGCTTCGGATGGTATCTGAAACCCGTACCGCTTTTGACCGTGTGGTGCTGGCCCAACGTCGAAACGATTTACGACAGCGTGAACAGGAACTTGCCCGCCAAAGTCTTCAAGAGACGGAGCTCCTTTTGGAGGCCGCCAGTGTGTCTGCCGTAGAAGTGGCCAGAGCCAGACTGGCCCTGCGGGAACGGGATTTCGCTGTACGTCAATCCGGACGGGAAGTGCTTTCAGCCCGTAAAGCCCTGGCGAACCTCTGGGGGGAATCAGACCTTTCCACCTTTCAGCTGGTCGGAAGGATCGATCTAATGGAGCCACCGGATCCGGACCGCGTGGAAATGCGAATGGGGAACCATCCCGGCTTACGTCAACTGGATGCGGGACGGAAACTCCGCGCAGCGGAACTTGATCTGGAGGAAGCCCGGGCGATCCCGAATGTGGAGGTTTTTGCGGGAATCAAGCATACCCGCGAGGACGATGGAGATACGGCATTTCTCGTAGGGCTTGGACTTCCGCTGCCATTATTCAACCGCAATCAGGGAAACATCCGGGCTGCCAGAGCCCGGGTCAACGCCCTCGAATGGGAGCGTGACACTTTACGCCGTGAACTCCTGTTGGAGATCCGCGGGGTCTGGCGGGAACTTTCATCGGCCTTTGATGATGCCCGGGAGCTTCGTGAACTCTTGTTACCGGCTGCCGAAGATACGTTTGCCCAAACCCAAGCAGGCTATCGAGAGGGACGTTACCCACTTCTGAACGTGTTGGAGAGCCGGCAAGCGCTCTACGATATTCAGGAAGCCGAACTCGAAGCTCTTGAACGCTATATCCGGGCAAGGGCGACCCTCGAACGTCTCACTGCCACAACTGAAACACATCTTTTACATCAATAATTTCCGGAGACTTTTCCCATGAACTATCCTATCGAAAAACTGAAAAAACATTACCCTCGCATTCTCCTGGCTCTCTGTCTGATGGCTGCAGTTCCTCTTCGCGCCGCAGAGGAGGGACATGATCACGCAGGTCATGACCATGATGATCACCGCGGACACGAGCACGGAGTGGAGGCGTCACATCGCGAACCCGAAGTCGATACTCATGCAGGTCATGATCACCATGACCATCGCGGGCACGAGCACGGTGAGGAAGCTTCTGAGGAAATCGAACTCACCGCAGATATGATGCGAAAAACAGGCATTGAGATCCGCAAGGCCTCACCAGGAAAGGTGTCGCGCCTTTCCACTTTCCCCGCAGAGATCAAACTAAACCGCGATCTTTCGGCTGCGGTTACGCCGCGTTTCCGGAGTCTGGTGCTTGAGGTTTTTGGAGAAATCGGGGATGAAATAGAAAAAGGAACCCCGTTGGCCACTCTGAAAAACAGGGATACACAGGCGACGTATACCGTAACCGCTCCCAGAGGGGGCGTCATCATTTCTAAAAATCTGTCTGTGGGTGAAACCGCAGAAGAAGGGCGGATTCTCTATGAAGTGGCGGACCTGTCTTCGGTCTGGGCTGAAATTTCCATTTTTTCAAATTATCAACATGTCCTGAGGAAGGGGATGCAGGTCATCTTCATCGCTCATGACGGTCACCGGGCAGAGGGGACGATTCACTATATCAGCCCCATGGCTTCTCATCAGACCCGCACCTTTACCGCACGGTCGGTTCTGAAGAATGCCCCTGAGGATTTTACGCCGGGTGTCTTTGTGCGTGCCCGGATCCCGGTGGAGGAGGTGGAGGCGGAGGTTGTCCTTCCCCTGGAGGCGGTGCAAAGTCTGGACGGTGAACAGGTGGTTTTTATAAAGGGGGCGGCAGGTTTCGTTCCCAGACCGGTCCGGCTGGGTGTGAAAGATGATCTGCATGTGGAGATTCTCTCCGGCCTTCAAGCTGGTGAGGAATATGTCGCCACAGGCGCCTTTACACTTAAATCGCAGATGATTATCCGCGGCATGGATCCCCATGCGGGCCACGGCCACTAATTCAGGAGCAGATTCATGATTGAAAAAATTCTCAATAGCGCCCTGGCAAACCGGGGACTGGTTCTTATCGCCCTTTTGGGGATCATCGGCATGGGGCTTTATGAAGCCCGGAAACTGGATGTGGAGGCTTTTCCGGATATCTCTCCGGTCATGGTTCCGGTTTTTGCAGAAGCCGAAGGCATGGCTCCTGAGGAAGTGGAGCAGTTGATCACCTATCCCATCGAAACCGCCATGAACGGTCTTCCGGATGTACAGCTGGTGAAATCCACCTCTGCGTTTGGCATGTCCGTAGTGTATGTTTATTTTGAAGAGGGCACCGATATTTATTTTGCCCGGCAGTTGGTCTCCGAGAGGCTATCAGGTGCGGCCGCGGATTTACCACCATTAACCGATCCCCCTGCACTGGGACCCATCTCCACCGGACTGGGTCAGATTTTCCTCTACTATCTGGAGCTGGAGGAGGGGGCAGACACTGATGGGCTGGATGCGCTTACGTATTTGCGGGACCTCAATGACTGGGTGGTGAAGCGTCAACTGCAACGCGTCAAAGGGGTCACGGATATTCTCAGTGCGGGGGGATATATCCTGCAGTATCAAATCAAAGTTGATCCGTATTACCTGCTTCAGTATGATCTGAGTTTTGAGGATGTGATGACCGCCGTACAGGTCAACAATCGGAATGTGGGTGGACAATATCTCCAAATAAATTCTGAAGAACACCTAGTGCGTGGAGTGGGATTTTTACGAACGTTGGAGGACATACGGGGTATTACCCTGAAGAGTTTTGACGGCACCCCGGTCTCCATCAGGGATGTCGCGGAGGTCGATTATGGACATGAACTCCGCCGGGGAATGGTCACGCTCGGGAACGGTGAAGAAGTGGTCTCGGGGATGGTGATGAAGCTTTATGGGGCGAATGCGTCGAAGGTGATTGAAGATCTTTATGAAAAAGTGGAGGAGGTCCAGCAGGGACTGCCGGAGGGTGTCAGGCTGGTGCCTTACTATGAACAGGCGAATCTGGTGCACAATGCAACCCGCACCGTGCGGACAGCACTCTTTCAGGGAATGGCGCTGGTGTTGGTGGTGCTTTTTGCCTTTCTGGGATGTATGCGTGCATCCATTATCGTGGCGCTGGCTATGCCTTTTTGTGCACTGGTGGCAATGATCGGGATGCGGCATTTCGGGATATCCGCCAACCTGATGTCTTTGGGCGGCATCGCGATAGCCTTGGGTTTGTTGGTAGACGGGTCCATTGTGGTCACGGAAAATATTCACCGTTTCCTGGGCATGAAGCACGGAACCAAAACCGACCGTCTCCGCTTGATTCATGACGCCACCTGCGAAGTGGGGCGTCCCATTGCTTTTGCGATTCTTATCGTGATTGTGGTGTTTCTCCCTATCCTTTCTCTGGAGGCGACCGAAGGGAAAATGTTCAAGCCTTTGGCTTACACCGTGATGCTGGCGTTAGGTGGCTCGATTGCATTTGCGCTGGTGGTGGCGCCGGTTCTCGCAAGTTTTATCCTCAACGAAAAGCCGTACAAAGAATCCCGTTTCTTCCTGGGGGTGAAATCAGGTTACCGGACGGCGTTGACCCTCACCTTAAAAGGGAAGGGGGTGGTGCTGGTTTTATTGGTCAGTCTTCTGGGCAGTTCGGTATTCATCATCCGACAAATGGGAACAGAGTTTATTCCTGTTTTGGATGAGGGTTCCATCAGCATCGATGTCAGTATGGCACCCTCCATTTCGTTGGTTGAAGCAAAAAAAACTATTCTGGGGATCCAATCCGAGTTTGCGGAGGTGCCAGGTATTCAAGAAGTCGTGACCATGATCGGTAGGCCCGAGGCGGGGAGTCATCCCCATCCGGTCAACTTTGCCATGATGCAAGTGGAGCTGGAGAATAAGCAGGAAAAAAAGGGGATTGTCGATGAACTGCGGGAGCGCTTAGCGGGCTACCCCGGGGTACAAATAAACTTTTCCCAGCCGATTCAGCATCTGTTTGACGAAATGCTTTCGGGGTCACGCGCTCAACTTGCGATCAAGGTGTATGGTGAAGATCTGGATGAAATTCGTCACACTGCGGAAGCGATGCGTGAAGCCATGGAGCGGGTGGAGGGGCTTGTCGACCTTTCGGTGGAGCAGAGCTTTGGTCAACCCCAGTTCCAGGTGATTCTCGATCAGCAAGCCTTGGCCCGGTATGATGTGGAAGGCGAAAAAGTTTTGGAACTTGTGGAGGCCGCGGTGGGTGGCGAAGTCATTAGTTCCCTGTATCGTAATACCCGGCGTTATGCCATTCATGTGCGACTGGCATCCGAGTTCCGGAGCACGCCAGAGCAGCTGGCATCGTTATTCCTGCGCTCTGAAGACGGAGCCCTTTTACGACTGGACCAACTCGCAGAAATAAAGTCAGTGGAAGGCCCCCTGCAGATTAACCGGGAACATAACCAGCGCCGATGGATGGTCCAGGGCAATATCCGGGACCGTGCGCTGAGTGATGTGCTCAAGGATATACAATCCGCCGTCAGTGAGCAGGTGGACATTCCAGACGGGGTGTTCGTTGAATACGGCGGACAGTTCGAACAGCAGCAACGGGCGATGAAACGACTTAAAATCATCGTGCCGGTTGTTTTGGGCCTCATTTTTGTCCTGCTCTGGGTTGCGTTTCATTGTCTGCGTTATGCCGTCATGATTCTGCTATGTGTCCCCATGGCCCTGATTGGCGGTGTGCTTGGGCTCTGGGCCACCGGGCAGTATCTTTCTGTCCCGGCATCCATCGGCTTTATCGCTTTGTTCGGTATCGCCATGCAGGATGCGATGGTGTTGCTGACGGATTTTAATGATCTGCGTAAAGAAGGCCAGAATATCCGGGATGCGGTGGTGAATGGCGCGCTGATCCGCTTTCGCCCGGTCATTATGACGACTTTGACCACCCTGCTGGGACTTTTGCCTCTGCTTCTGTCTGGCGGTGCCGGTGCGGAAGTACAGCGGCCCCTGGCTGCGGTCGTGATTTTTGGTTTAATCACTTCCACCTTTCTCACTCTTTTTGCCCTGCCGGCCATTTATGAATGGTTGGAACTTAGAAGAAAATAAGCACCGAAAATTATGAGGTCAGCACATGTACATCCGCACAGTAGTGACAATACAGGTATCATTTGTCCGTCCTTGAACCCCGGCAAACTCTGCAATTGCCCCGGGACTCCGGGAGCCGTTGCAGAGAAATAAGGAAGTTTTACAGGGATAAAGTCCTTTAAAACGTTTGAACTTTCACTTGCGGATTGAGCTGAGAACCGTAAGATTCACATTATGTCCATCCCACGTTCCAAAAACGTAACCATTAAAGAAATAGCGGCGCACTGTGATGTCTCTCCGAGCACGGTTTCCCTGGTGCTGAACAATAGTCCCAAGATTAAAGCCAGTACCCGGGAACGGGTAATGAAGATGGTGGATAAACTGGATTATCAACCGAACCAAATGGCGCGAAGTTTGGTTTCACGCCGGAGCAAATGTTTAAGTGTCACGGTCCCGAATCTAACGCATGTGTTTTCAGATGTGTACTTCGGTGAGATCATCAGTGGCATTTATCAGGAAGCCAACCTGTCGGGTTACAAAATCCTGCTTGATATCGCGCAGGAAAAATTTATCGGGGACAAGGAATATCTGAATATTCTCCGGAACCGCCGGGCGGACGGCATGGTGTATATTGCGTCCACGATCGAAGATCGTTTTCTGTTGGAATTTGAAGAGCAGCCGTATCCCCTGTTGCTGGTAAACCATTACTTTCCCAAGAGCCAGTTGAATTTTCTTTCGGTGGATTATAAAAAAGCCGCTCAATTGGCCGCCTCGCATTTGCTGGAGTTGGGTCACCGCCGGATTGGCTTAATTATCGGTACCAACACGTTCACCGGTCTGGATTTTCGGGATACCTTTTTAGAGGTTTGCGAAGGGCAGGGCATTGAGAAAAAAGATTTGCCCTGGTGCGGGGTAAAAGACTGGGATGAACAGGAAGGATATGAGATGACCAAAAAAATGTTGGCGCGTCATCCGGATTTAACCGCGATCATGGCAGGGAATGACCGGATGGCCATCGGGGCCATTCGCTATTTGAGCAATATGAATCTGCGGGTGCCGGAAGATGTTTCGGTGATGGGCATGGATGATATTCCGTCGGCCCGCTATACCAATCCGGGATTAAGCACCTTGCATATGGACTTTTTCCGTTTGGGAGAATTATCCTGCAGGCATCTTTTGAATTTATTGGAAGGCAAAGAACGTGAGTGCCGGGAACTGAAAGAGCCCCATTTGGTTCTTCGAGAATCCACCGGCCCCGCAAAACCTGATTTACAATCCTCATTTTAATTCCCCACACCCCCAGGAGCCCCCCCCATGAAATTCAGATCCCATTCCCCGAACCGTACCGCTTTCACGCTCATTGAGATGTTGGTGGTTATTGCGATTATTGCGTTATTGGCCGCTTTGTTATTTCCTGCAATTAGTAAAGGGGTGTTGAAGGCAAAACGCAACAAAGCGGGGATCGAAACCCGGAACATTGCCAATGCCATTGCCATGTTTTATAAAGATTATGGATACCTGCCGGTGCCTGCTTCGGAACAGGGGCTTGTCCCCGGGGCCGGCAACGGTGATTACGGCGCCGAGCAGACGCAGGCGTTTAACGATGCGAAATCGAAAGAAATTATCAAAGTATTGATGGGAGAAGACGACGAGTTAAATCCTAAAAATACGGTGTATATCGACTCGGACACGCCGATTGTGGATGGAACGTTTTTGGATCCCTGGGACAATCAATATTGGATCAAACTGGATTTGGATCATGACGGGAAACTTGAGTTCTTCAGCGATCCTAAACAGTACAGTCAAACCGCGATCGTGGTATCGCTGGGTCCGGACGGGAAACTGAACAGTTCGGCACAGGACAATGTGGCAAGTGTAAGACTTGAACGTCAATAATAGGAGAGTGGCCATGAACTTTTCCCGAATGCTTTTCCGGGGGCTGGTGAGCCTCTGTTTTTGTTCGGCCCTCTGGGCTCCGCTTTTTGCCCTGGAGCAAAAAGATGCCTTCGAATATAGGGGGTGGAAGGGGGCTTTACATGCTGCCAATGAGGCGCTGGAAATTGTGGTGCTTCCGCAAACCGGCCGTTTGGTTCACTTGTCTTCGCCGGGAAAAGCCAACCTGTTGACTTTTGAAGAAGGTTTGGTGGGGCAACTGCCGCCGGCGGAGGAGGGGGACTGGCTGAATTATGGTGGTGACTGGATGTGGGCAGTGCATCAATCCCGATGGGAGACGATGCGTGAGGGTGAAGATTGGCCGCCTCCGCGGGTTTTGGATCGGGCGATGTGGCACAGTGAAGTGAACGTCGATGGGCAAGGGACGACCCATATTCGATTGCGTAGGGATTTAGGCGCACCGATTTTTGTCCAGGTCGAACGCCATTTTGAATTACCGGCAGGTTCAGAGGCCGCGCTGAAAGTTCACCAGTCCATTCGCAGAATTCAGGCATCAGATGTTCCGGTGACATTGTGGCAGGTGAGTCAGATTCACAAAGCGGAACAAGTACTGATGGGAACGGATCGGAACGATTTTGAAGGAAAAGGGTATCACCATATTGGCTTTACCGCCCCGGGCGAAAATGTGCTCTCATGGTGTGGCGAGACATTGATTTATCAGGTCTTGCCCGGGGGGGAGCATAAACTGGGCACAAGCGGAAACTGGATTGCCGCCCGGAAAGAGAATCAGGCGCTGTTGCTGTGGGTCAATGGCGGCCAGGATGCCGGGAGCATTCCGGATCAGGGATGCTCGATGGTGGTGTATTCCAATAGTGGTCTCGGTTATACCGAAATTGAAACCCAGAGTGATGAAGTATTGCTTGCGCCGGGAGAAAAACTGGAAAACACCTTAACCTACACATTGGTGGATCTGGAGGCTTCCGCAACTGACTGCGGGATCGCGAAAGATTTGGCTTTGTTGCCTCCGGTTGCTGAAATTGTTCATTTTTCTCCTCAGGATGCCCATCCGGGAGATACAATTCAAGTTCGGGTGCGAACTGACGAGGCCGGTGGTATATTGCACTGGGGCCTCAATTCTCCGTCAGGAAACTGGGAACTTCCGGACCCGGTTTATTGGCCGGAAGGTTCTGTACTTGCGGAGAATGGCAAAGCGGTGGAAACCCCGCTCCCGCAAATTGTGGATGGATATGCGACATTACAGATGGGGCCTTTTGATCGGCCGGAACAATTAGTCACCTCCCTGCATGCGGTCGTGCGCTGGGGGAATAAATGGGAAAGCAAGCAGGGGGAAAATTACAACCTGACCCTGCAGGTTCATCCGGAAGCCAGCCCCCTTTTATGGGGAGGGTCTGAAGAACCGGGTCAAAAAGGGTGGCTGAAACTTGCGGTGGTTTCCGAACCGGCTGCGGATGAAATAAAGGGATATTTGGATGGTGAAGAAATCGCGGTTACCCATGAGGCCCGTCTGGTGATGGACGTGGATGCGAGCGACTGGTCCTATGGTCCACATGATTTGAAAGTCCGCGCAATGCGGGACGGACATCTTTCGACAACGGCAAAACGAATTTGGAAACTGCCCAGGGTAGAGGTGCGGGAGGACTTACCTGATTTTACTCCCTATGGCGCATCAAAAAGGGATGACCGGCCATGGCAGATTGTGCTCTATGCGCCCCGGGCAAAATTTGTGGAGGTCGAATGGACATCCGAAACAGGGGCCCTGTCGAAAAAGTTGATGCAACCTACCCGGGATGGACATTGGATCTTGGAGTTTGAAGCAGGGATGCAAGCTCCTTTCGCATACCGGTATGTCTTGAATGGCGAACAGTATTTTGCAGATCCCTGGAGTCGCGATATCCGTTGGGAAACGCCTTCGGGAAAACCCTCCCATTTACCTGAACATGCGTGGACGCTGGTGGGGCAGCTGCCGGATGCGATGGAAGCCTGGAAGGCTCCTGATCCAAAGACCTGGGTGATCTACGAATTACATATTCCGGATGTCGCACCTCCCGGCAGTTATCAGGGGCTGGCAGATCAATTAGATTATATTGATGCCCTGGGGGTGAATATGATCGAACCGTTACCGGTGACCGCTTTTCCGGGGGCGGAGAGTTGGGGGTACAATCCTGCCTACCACATGGCGATTGAGCGCAGTTACGGTACGCCGGATGACTTTAAAAGTCTGTTGGTGGCGGCCCGCGAACGGGGGATCGGTTATGTGGCGGACCTGGTTCTGAATCATGTGGATGCGAACGCCCCGTTAAACCGTTTATTTGGCGAGCCGGATACGAATCCCTATACCATGCCCTTTGCCCAGTTCAATTGGGGCTTTCCCAAGTTGGATCAACAGAATCCCGCGCTGAAACGCTATATCAAAGACTCTTTGGAACATTGGGTGAATCAATGGGGCGTGGATGGTTTCCGTTATGACGCCACCCAGTGGGTGAAGTGGTCAGGATACAACGATTGGGGTGCGAGCTGGATGTCCTTTGTGGTGCACCAGGCGAATCCGGATGTGGTGCAAATTGCGGAGAATCTGCCTTCCGAACCGGACATGATCAAAGGTACGGAGTTGAGTGCGGAATGGGATGGGCATTACCGTTGGCGTTTACGAAAGGTTTTTGCGGAAGGGATGATTGAAGAGCCGATGAAAATGCGGGAAATTCTGGATCCCCGCAACCATGCGTACCAAAGTGGATTTCAACGGGTCCCGTATATTGAGAGTCACGATGAAGAACGTTTTGTGCGAGAGCTTTTACAAAAAGGGTACACTGCGGGTGAGGCCTTTACCCGCCATCATGCCGCGGCGGCGATTACCTTGACGGTTCCCGGTCGGCCCATGTTGTATGCGGGTCAGGAATGGGGAGAAATGACGCCGAAGGTGGTGGGGACCAATCCCTTGCAATGGCAATTGCGTGCGCAACCTGCGCGGGCGGAAATGCTTCAGAAATTTAAAGAGTTGATCGCCTTACGGGTGCAGCATCGTGCCCTGCATCATGACCGGATTGATATTGTACACCTTAATGAAAAAGATGGAACGGTCGCTTATCTGAGACCGGGGGTTCCTGAGTCAATCCTGGTGGCGTTTAATGTTTCAAAAGAAGGGGCTCTGCTGAACCTTCCGGTGGATGGGGGCACGATTTCAGAACTTCATCATGAAGGGCTGCCGGTGGATTTAAGTAAGTTGACTCTGCGGCCGGGGCAGGCACGAATTTTTCGAATCCGTCATCAACAGGAACCGCGATGAGGGACGTGGACCCTTGGAAAACCCATTCTTCTGAGGTGACCTATGATAATCCCTGGATTCAAGTGACGGAACACCAAGTCACACATCCTGATGGAAGTCCGGGGATCTATGGGGTGGTGCATATGAAAAATATTGCCACCGGGGTGGTGCCGGTGGATGAGGAAGGGTTTACCTGGTTGGTGGGGCAGTGGCGCTATTGTCTGAATGCCTACAGCTGGGAAATCCCTGAGGGAGGGGCGTTGGACGAAGATCCTTTGGCCGGTGCGAAACGTGAACTGTTGGAAGAGGCCGGCTTAAGCGCGGATCAGTGGGAGCTTTTGCAAACGATTCACACCAGCAATTCGGTTACAGATGAAGTGGCCCATATTTATTTGGCAACGGGTATTCGGAAAGAGGCCGAACCCACTCCGGAGCCGAGTGAACAGCTCACACTGAAACGACTGCCTTTGGCAGAGGCGGTGGAAATGGTGATGACGGGCAGGATTACGGATGCGATCTCTGTGGCAGGGTTGCTGAGGGCTGAGCGGGTGCTGGCGGCAAAAGTTTTCGTCTAAACCCGGAGCTTACAGAACGTTGATTCGGGCCGGGGAAATAGCCCATCCTATACCATGATGTAGAGTTGACCCTTTCCGGGAGCTTCGCATGCCGGGAATGGGCTATTGGCACGTTCTTATCAGAAACCTCCCAAGTTTGAACCCCTCGGCTATGAGCGTATCCTTCAGGGGTTTTGAAAGATTTATTTGTCTCACCTGAGACAAATAAATCGAATACAGAAGTTGTGGATAGAAGGGGGGCTAGAAAAATCCGCTCCGATTATTCTCAGGTGCCTGATATTCCACCCCGGTTGGTTTCGAGTCAAAGTTCCTGCCCCTATCGTCCCATCTGGGGGATCGGGGAAGGTGGAAATGAGGACCCCAGTTCTCAGCACGGCCTATTTCCCACGGGCCGTTTTCCGGTTGCCCGTCCGTAAACCGGCTACCCTGACTTTCCCCCGTTTCTGTTTAAAAAGAAAAATATCATTTGCATATTTCGGTAATTTCTGTATATTCAGAAATATGGAAAACAAAACACTTTCTCAAATCGAAGAAACCTTTATTTTGCACTGGGGGCAAATGGGAGTGCAGTGGGGGATTAACCGGACAGTTGCCCAGGTGCATGCATTGTTGTATTTGTCTGAGGAAGCGCTGAATGCCGAACAGATTTGTGAAATTTTGAATGTGGCCCGTTCCAATGTAAGCACCAGTCTTAAGGAGTTACAGGGCTGGGGCATTGTCAAAAAGGTGGCGCGGATGGGGGACAAGCGTGATCATTTTGAATCCCTGCATGATGTCTGGGAATTGGCGAGAATTATTTTAAATGAACGCAAAAAGCGGGAAATTGATCCTACGCGGGAAGTTTTACAGCAGTTGGCTTCCGCCGCAGAGTCGGATGCGGATACCTCCGCTGACACGGCTAAAAGATTAAAAGAAATGGCCAATTTTCTTGATGTTTCCACCACCTGGTTTGATCGCATGAACCGGATGCCTCCCGCTGCTTTAAAAGCCTTTATCAAACTTGGGGGACCCGGGAAATCACCGTGATCCCTTTTTTTACGTATAAATTTCACTCAATACAGAAATGACAAAAACAAAAGAAATATTGAAAGCAATCCTCTCTGTTCTTCCTTTGCTGCTCTTTCCGGTTTTAGCCACTATTTGGGGGCAAAATCAACCGGGTTGGATCTTTATGTGGGTGTTGGCCTTTGGGTTGTATGCAGGATGCAAAGTGCTGACTGCAAGGGATATTCCGCCGGAAGCGCCGCGGCGGGGGAAGTGGAGCTATTTCCTGGGGTGGCCGGGCATGGATCCCGAATTATTTTTGTTGGGAGCAGGGCGGATCGTGATGGTGCCGGCCTTAAGAGGGATCGCATTCCGGAATATCATGATGGGGGGAATATGCTTATTTGCAATCGCCCCGCGTATTGTCGATTTTTCTCCTATGCTGGCGGGCTGGATCGGGATGAGCGGTTTGATCTTTCTGTTGCATTTTGGTTTATTTCATTTGTTGGCGCTGCATTGGCAAGGGAAAGGTTTTGGGGCACAGCCGATTATGAACCGTCCGCATCAGGCCACCCGGCTGTCTGAATTTTGGGGGCGGCGGTGGAATCGGGCCTTTCAGTGTCTCACCAAGCGTTATGTTTTTCGTCCGCTCACCCCAAAGATCGGGGCGGGGGCGGCCATGGGACTTACATTTCTGCTCTCCGGTCTGATCCATGAATGGGTCATCACCGTTCCGGCCGGAGGTGGCTTCGGTGGTCCCACGCTCTATTTCCTGTTGCAGGGAGCCGGCGTAAAAATGGAGAGAATGTTTGGACTAAAACCCCAACAGAAGCCTGGCCGTGTTTGGACCCTGACCTGGGTTTTGCTTCCGGCCGGATTGTTATTCCCAGCACCCTTTGTGCTGAATGTGATCGTGCCGATGTTTAAGGCCTGGGGGATTTTCCCTCAAGGAGTCCTCTAATGAAATGTTTCACGGTGCTTCAATTCCTGCTTCGTATTTTCACCCTACTCTTCGGCGTCATTCCTGCATCATTTTTGGCTCCTTTTGCAGTCGTGCTTCTCGCGGGAGGTCTCACGGGAATACTGTGGGGCGGGGCTGCACTTGCAGGCACCATGGCTTTATGGAGGGTGGCATTTCATCCTTCTCCACATCGGTATATTGCGATCGGCCTGGTGCTCGGGATGCTGTCGATCCTGCCGCTTGTTTGTCACCGGGAAACCATCTTCTCTATTGTTGCAGGCCCATTTTATATGGCGCTGCTGAACTTGGGTTGGATGGGATTGAAAGGACATCCGCGTTTCCAGGTTCCTGCAATTCCGCATTCTCAGGAGAGATAAAATGAAAGTGTACCTTCAATTCGCCGGTCTGCTGTATTTAGGTCTGTTGGCAGCGGGGATCATCATGCCCCGGGTGGTAGATCTCAAAACCCATCTTCGGACTTTACCGGTATTCATCCGCCGCCTGTTCTGGGTGTATTACGGCTTTATCGGCATTTCCCTGATCAGTTTCGGGTTGCTCAGTTTCATTTTTGCAGAGGAACTGGCATCCGGGACTCCATTGGCACGGGCTGTGTGTGGATTTTTATGTCTGTTCTGGTCCCTGCGATTCTTGGTGGCGGTGTTTGTGTTTGATGTCCGGCTATACCTCAAAGGATTCGGGTTGCGGCTGGGATATCAGGCCACGAACATTGTGTTTACAGTGCTGCCCTTCCTTTATGGCGTGGTGGCTTTTAACGGAGGCATCGTATGAAAAAGAAAAAGATGATTTTAGCTGGTGGAAATGGTTATATTGGCCACTTGCTTGCCGACTATTTTCAGGACAAAGGCTGGGAGTGTGTGGTGCTTACCCGGCGTTTGACCGGTTCGCCCCGGGAAGTGCTGTGGGATGGAAAATCCGAAGGTGAGTGGATACAAGTGCTGGAGGGCGGGGAGGTGCTGATCAATCTTTGCGGAAAGTCGGTAAACTGCAGATACCATTCACGGAACCGTAAAGAGCTGATGGATTCAAGGATTCAGCCCACCCGCCTGTTGGGAAAAGTCTTAGGGGATCTGCAAAATCCGCCTGAAGTCTGGATGAATGCCAGTACGGCAACTCTCTACCGGCATACTTTTGGGGATCCCCGGGATGAAAAGGGGGAAATCGGCTCCCATCCGGATGCCAAAGATGCCTTTTCCATTGAACTGGCCGAGGCATGGGAAAAGGCCTTTGTTGAATCGGTTCCCGAGGGCGTGCGGCCGGTGATGCTCCGTTCGGCCATGGTGTTGGGGAGGGGAGATGATGCCAACAATGTACTGGGAGTGCTGCGTCGGTTGGTCCGTTGCGGATTAGGCGGAAAAATGGGGCATGGACGTCAGTTTGTGTCCTGGATTCATGAACGGGATTTTTGCCGGGCGGTGGAATGGATCATCAGTCATCCTGGGTTGGAAGGTCCTGTGAATTTGGCGGCACCCCATCCTTTGCCGAACCGGGAGATGATGGGGATTTTACGTGCCCGGCTGCACCGGCCTTTAGGGCTGCCTGCTTCCGCATGGATGTTGGAGTGGGGGGCCTTTTTTCTCAGAACAGAGACCGAATTGATTATTAAAAGTAGAAGGGTGATCGGCGGAAAGTTGGAAGCGGGCGGCTTTGTGTTTACATATAAGCACTTTGAGGATGCGGTGGCGGATTTGTTGGACTTTTGACCGAACATTTCCAGGGGATAGGAAAAGCCGGACCGCGGGCCCTCCGGTACAGGACCGGCCCCGTCCCGGGGTTCTGAATGCCACCCTTTTTCACAAAACAGGCAAAGGGGCTTCGATATCGATTCCCATGAGTTCATTTGCCTATGTGCTTGCGGAAAGCGCAAGGATTTTCTAGGGGAGTACGATGTCTCCTGCCAAGAAAAAGAAAGCTGAAAAAGAAACACCACGTACGGGTCGCCGGCAAATTATCGGTATCATCCTCATTGGGGTGACCATTATGTTACTTTTCAGTCTGTTTTCCTATAATCCATGGGATGTAGCGAAGCTACAGAGCCCACCCGGCCCGGTGACCAATATTATCGGGCTTATAGGTGCCTGGGTATCTTATTTGGCCTTTGTGACTTTTGGCATTGCGGCATATATTCTGCCCGCCTTGACAGGGGCCCAAGGGGTGTTGTGTATGTACGGGGAAGAGATTCGTCCGGGAATGAAGGTGAGCCATAAACTAGGGTGGATGGCTTTATTATTGCTTTGTGCGACCTGTGCGATGGAATTGATGCATGTGCCCATGAATGCTTTGGCGGGAAAATTAAACATTCCTTTTGCAGGTGGAGTATTTGGCTATTTATTCGGCACCTTGATTTTGATGAAATTACTGGGCGAAATCGGTACCACCATTGTGCTGGCCATTGTGATTTTGATATCGGCGGTCTGTTTGTTTGATTTCCAGTTAACCGCCCTGTTTAAAGATCCGCGGGGCACCTTGGGGGCACTGTTTCAGAAGTTACATCAGTGGATGGTTCCCCCGGATGTGGATGAAGAGGATGGTTTTGAGGAAGAACCGGTGGTGAAGCCGGTTAAGAAAAAGCGGAAAAAGAAAGTGAAGCCGGAACCGGAGCCTGCGCCCGAACCGGATGAAGACGTGTTTAAGCCTGCCAGTCGTATTGATGAACTGGATCTGCCTCCGGTGGCAGAAGATTTACCCTTTTTACCGGAACCGGACATGGATGAGGATATGGTCCCTGAACCGGAACCGGAACCGGAACCGGAACCGGTGCCTGAACCTGAGCCCGAACCGGCAATTCCGGTGCCGGTGCCTGAACCTGCGGTTCCTCAACCGGCTGAGCCGTCGGTGTTTAAAACCAATGCCCCCACTAAAACCACGCCGGCAAAATCCGCGTCATCCGATGACGATGGTGATTTGCCTTTGCCTGATCACGCGGAAGGGGCGTCGCAAACCCAATCCTGGACCTTGCCTCCCATCACATTGTTGCAGGAAGTGGGCGCGAAAGTGGAGTCGGATGGTACCCGGGAAGAGTATTTGCGTAAACATTTGGAGACGACCCTGAAGGAATTCGGAGTGGATGCGCGGATCACCGATGTGCAGCGCGGTCCGGTGGTGACCAGTTTTGAAGTGTTGCCGGCTGCCGGGGTACGGGTGGAGAAAATTGCCAATCTGAGTAACAACCTTGCCCTGGCCCTGAAGGCGGAAAGTATCCGGGTTCAAGCGCCGATTCCCGGAAAAGGGGTGGTGGGCATCGAGGTGCCCAACAACAAAAGCACGGTGGTACTGGCACGGGAAATTTTGCAAAGTAAGAATTGGGCCCAGGGGAAAGATTGGCGGAAAAGCAAAATTGCGTTGCCGATGTTGCTCGGGGTGGATGTGAGCGGCACCCACTTGGTGGGAGATCTTGCGGACATGCCCCACGTTTTGATTGCGGGAGCGACGGGATCGGGAAAATCCGTCTGTATGAACTCGCTGTTGGCCGGATTATTGATGTGCCGTACCCCGGAGCAGTTACGATTGATTCTGGTCGACCCGAAGATTGTGGAATTTACCGCTTTCCGGGACTTGCCCCACTTGGTGGTGCCGGTGATTACAGATCCGAAAAAAGTGGGCTTGGGTCTGCGTTGGGCCATTACGGAAATGGAAAAACGCTATAAACTTTTTGCCAAATGCGGGGTGCGAAATATCAAAAGCTTTAATAACCGGGTGGTTGCCAAACAAGGTGATTTGTTTGGGGCGGATGATGACGAGGAAGAAAAGGCACCGGAAACCCTGCCCTACATTGTGGTGGTGATTGACGAATTGGCCGACTTGATGATGGTCGCTCAAGCGGAAATTGAGAATTATATTGCGCGATTGGCTCAGCTTTCCCGCGCGGTGGGCATTCACATGATTATTGCGACCCAGCGTCCGTCGGTGAATGTAATCACGGGTACCATTAAAGCCAACTTCCCAGCCCGTATAGCTTTTCAGGTGGCCCAAAAAACGGACAGCCGCACGATTTTGGATGCGATTGGTGCGGATAAATTGTTGGGGAAAGGGGATATGCTTTATTTGTCTCCGAGCGGTTCCAAATTGAATCGGGCCCAGGGGGCATGGACTTCGGATGAAGAAATTAATTCGATTGTGGATCATTATAAAGAGCAGGGGAAACCGGACTACGAAAATAAAGTCACGGCCAAAATTGCCAGCACCAAGCCGGATTTACCTGAGCAGGGGGAAGATGACGAGTTGGTGACCCAGGCGATTGAAGTGATTCGTCAATCGCGCCGGGCGTCCACCAGTTCTTTACAGCGGCGTCTGCGCATTGGCTATAACCGGGCCGCCCGCCTGATGGATCAACTCGAAGAGCAAGGGATCATCGGACCGCCACAAGGATCCGAACCCCGGGAAATTTTAATCGACTTGGATGAAAATGCAGCTGGAAACAGTGAGGAGTCCTCATGAACGAACAGGCCAAAACTCCGGGAGAGATTTTAAAAGCCGCCAGAGAAGAGCTGGGGAAATCTCATAGCGATATGGCGGAGATTACCCGAATCAGTATTCAGCAAATCAAAGGGCTGGAGGAAGACCGCTACGAAAGTATTCCGGCACCCATGTATGTGCGCGGTTTTATGAAGTTGTATGCGCAGAAACTCGGACTCAATCATGAGCCCCTGGTTGATAAGTATGAACGGATACGAAAAGGGGAGAGTCTGGTGCCGGTGGTGGAGAGGCCTGCTCCGCAAAACGGTGCCGAAGCGGTGGCGCCGGTTTTCGAAGAACCGGAGCATCCGGAGATTTCGCGTGAGGTGCCGCTTCACCCTCAGAAAACCAAATCCAGGCCTTCATTTGATTTTCAAGCCTGGCTGGATCGACTGCCGGCGCTTCCTGAACTTCCAGCCCTTCCGGATATGGACTGGGTACGGAATCCCAAGGTTCTTTATACCGCGGTGGGGGTGGTGGTGCTGATTGCCTTTTCTCTCAGTGTGAAAAACTGCGGGGGAGGATCCTCCGATGCAGAGGGCGATACGCCCGTTGAACCCAGTGAACTCAAGGTGAATCAACCCTTGATTAGCCCGCCGGAGCCGGTTTATTTCGAGTTGCCAAATACCTACCAGTAATCTTATGAATGTTCCCAATCAATTGACCTGTAGCAGATTTGTTTTTGCATTGCTGATGCTCTTCTGCCTGAGTTTTTCATTTCCTTATGCTAAAAGTTTAGGGCTGTTGTTGTTTGTGGTTGCCAGTATCACCGATGCATTGGATGGATATCTGGCACGTAACAAATACGGATGCACCGCCTTTGGTAAGTTAATGGATCCGTTGGCTGACAAAGTGTTGGTCACCGTGGCCCTGGTAAGTTTTGTGGAAATTCGCTTTGATCTGGCCTATCCCGCTGCCTCATTGGTGCCGGCGTTTTTGGTGGTCCCGATTCTCATTCGCGAATTTATGGTGACCGGCTTGCGTCTGCTGGCGGTGGAAAAAGGCGAAGTCATCTCTGCCGGTTCCATGGGAAAATGGAAAACCGTATTGCAAATGATCGCAATTATCTTCACACTCATCTCCTTGGCGCTGGTGGAGGATTTCCTTTCCGGCATCAACCCGGACACCCTCAAATCCGTTGAATATATGTTCCATTGGATTATTTGGATTTTGATGGGGGCGGCGATGATACTTACTTTACTCTCCGGTGCGGAATACTTTGTGAAGCACCACCAATTATTTACCTCGGATTCTGATGAAAAAAATTAAGTACCTGTTTTTGTTTCTGCTGTTCACCAGCGGCATGGTCATGGCACAAACCACCAATGCCACCGAAGAAATTGCGAAAGAAGTTGGATTACGTCATGAAGCGCAATCCTCGGTGGAGACGTTGACGCGGCGGTTGGATCTGCAGGAGATCATGGATAGCGGCGGCGTGATTTTTTATGTGTTGGCGGTGATGTCTGTGGCCGCGGTGATGCTGATTCTGATGTTCTCCATCAGCTTAAACAATCGGCGGATTGCCCCTGCCTCGTTTGTCCGGGAAATTGAAATCAGTCTGAAAAATGGTGATTTTGAAGAAGCGGTGAAATCCTGCGAAGGCAATTCCTCCCCGGTATCCGCAATCACCCTCAGTGCCTTGAGTTATTTGGAGCGGGCAGGAGACGATGCGGATCCTGAGCTCCTTCGTCAAGTGGTGGAAGGGGAAGGGGTGCGTCAAGTGGGACGTCTACAATCACAAATCACTTATCTCATGGATATCGGGGTGATTGCACCCATGGTGGGATTATTGGGAACTGTAATGGGAATGCTTACATCCTTTAGCGGGGTGGCTTTAAACACCGCCCAGGCCAAGTCGGTGGTGCTTGCGGACGGGATTGCCCAGGCGTTGATCACCACTGCGGGCGGACTGATTGTCGCCATTCCGGCGATGATTGCATATTCTTTGTTTAGAGGTCGTTTATCCAAGCTGACTGCGAATCTGGAACTGGTGGCGGCTGAGATTGTGACCACCCTGGCGCACCGGAAAAAATAAATGAAATTCAGTACCGACAAATCGGAGGCAATCCAGTTCCAGTTAGCACCCATGGTGGATGTGGTTTTTCTTTTGTTGTGCTTTTTTATGACCCAAACAATTTATTCTGATTGGGAAACGGAGGTGGATATTACCCTGCCCACCGCGGCCACGGGTGAAGATCTGCAACGGATGGCCGGAGAAATCATCATCAATGTTTTTGAAGACGGTTCGTTGGTCGTGAATGGGCGCCAGTTGAGTTTAGAGGAGCTGGGCGAACTGCTTTTACGGGTGTCGGACCTGTTCCCGGGTCAGCCGGTGGTCATTCGTGGAGATGCGGCTTCCGATTACGGATTTATCATGAATGTGATGGATCGGTGCCGGGAAGCGGATATTTTTAACATCAGTTTCGCCACCGGAGTTCCGGAGTAAGCATTTATGGGTCAAACGTTTACTCGCTTTTTTATATTGTGCAGTCTTTTCCTCGTCGGATCAGACGGGGTCCGTGCGCAATTGGCCGGTGCGGAACAGCAGCGGCTTGCCGATGGTTTGTATGCACGGGAGTTGTATGACCTGGCTTTGGTGGAGTATCAGAAACTGCTTCGCCAGGATCCTGCACCTGAAAATGTGGATCTGCTTGCGTATCGGGCGGGGGAATGTGCCAGCCACATCAATCAGAAAGATGTGGCAAAATCTTTATATGAAATGTCGGCCCGAAGCGGAGACAACAGCTTGCCTGCGCAACGGTCACGATATCGGTTGGCAGACGAAGCCTACCGGGCCGGGAGAATGCCTGAAGCGGAAACGCAATTACGTGCGTTGATCGAACAGGGAGTCGACAGTTCCATTGAAGCGCCGGTTCGGTTCACCTTGGCGCAGATCCTGGAAAATCGAAACCAGCCCGTGGAAGCATTGCAGATTTATAAAGAGATTATGGCAAGTTTCCCGGGGGAAAGTTTGGCGGCGTATTCCGCATTGCGGGTCGCCGCGTTGGCAGGAGGCAGTTTGGAGGAGAGAAGAGGATTCTATGCCCAGGCACTGAAAAATCCGCCTTCACGCGACTTTAAAATCGAAGCTTTATGGGGGCTGGCTTCATTGGAGTCCCAAGCCAAAAATCATGAGGAAACCGCGAAGATTTACTGGCAGCTATGGCAGGAGTTCCCCGATAGCACCCGGGTGAGGGGGAGTATGATTTATTTGGCCTGGGCGCAGCTGCAGGCGGGTGAATACGGGAAAGCGCTGGCGCTTTCTGATGCAACCTCCGAAACCCGAAAGGCCGCGGATGGGGATACCTGGCTGTATTTGGATGGCGTGTGTCACCAAAAACTGGACGATGAGGCTGCGGCGGTGAACGCTTACGAAACCCTGTTGACAAAATACCAGCAGAGTCGATTCCGAAGCGTGGCCGCGTATGAAGTTGCGAGAAGCTATGCGGCCAAACTCGATCATAAAAAGGTTTTGGTCTATGCCAAAGAACTTCAGCAGGTGCCCGGTCAGGAAGTGGAGGGGCTGTGGTTGCTGGCGGAGAGTGCGCGGGGGGCGGGCGATGTGGCCCAGGCCTTGCAGGTATATACCCGTATTGCGCATCAATATCCCCAGGACCGGCGGGCCAGTGATGCGCTGTATTTTAGGGCCTTACTGTTGATGAATACCGGGGAAGGGGCCTCTGCTTCCAAGGCTTTGTTTGATTTTTATGCGCGTTATCCTGAAGATCCCCGGGCGCTCACCGCGCTTGAGCAGGGGGGGGATTTGTTGGTGAAGGCCGGACAACTGCAGTCGGGTTTGGATAAATGGCTGGAAGTCATTCGGCTTAACCCCGATGCGGATCCGGCCCTGTTGTTTAAAATTGCCATGTTGGAAATTCGACTCGAAAAGCTTTCCGATGCCCAGAGGCACTTGGCCCTGTATTTGAAAAAAGAGGTGCCGGTTGCAAATTTGGCGGAGGCTCACTATTGGCGGGGGGTGCTTTGGGATCGTGAAGGTGAAGATGCCAGGGCCCAAACTTCATTGGAAGCCGCGTTGCAGGGCGATCATCTTAAGCCCGCATTTCAAAGTGCGGCCCGGATGCGTTTGGGGCAATCGTACACCCGGAATGGGAGTCCGGAAAAGGCGTTGTCTGCGTTTATGCCTTTATTGGGGACTGACAAGGAAGGGGAGCTTTCGGACGAGCTTCTGCTGTGGTTGATACCGGTGTCGGCAAAAGTGGATAACGCTGATGCACGCAATAAAATCGCCCGGGCCATGGTCAAAGATACGCGGAAACCGGCCACCCGGGAATTGGGATTTTACGCCTTGGCGGAAGGACTTGCCGCAGAAGGGGAAATTGCAGAAGCGAAAAAGGCTTGGGAGCAAGGTCTCACTTTCCAATCCAAAACGCTGGAGGCTGTGGAGGCGCACCTGGCCTATGCCGATTTTCTGTTGGCCCAGAAAGAATTCGCGCTGGCGCGGACCCACTACAGTGAAACTGCCCGCTTGGCTTCAGGAATGGAGCAGGGGCGTTTGCAGGCTTTGGGCATGATGGGATCCGGCCGGGTGTATCAGGCAGAGGGAAATTGGGAAGAGGCTGCGAAATACTTTATGAGTGTGGCGGTGTTGTTTGATGACCCGGCGTTGTCTCCGGAAGCCCTGCAATTCGCGGCGGAAGCCTTCCGTCGATCCGGACAAGAAGCAAAAGCCCTGGCGGCTGAAAAAGAATTAAATACCCGATATCCGCCTGCGGCGGATGTAACCCCGTGAAAAATCCTATGTTACCTTACGCTTCCAATAAATCCACTTCCTGGGAAGTAAAAGCCCGTGGCCATAAATGCACGGAAACCGATGAAGCTTTTGAAGAAAAAGAATTTCTCATGTCCCGATTGATGGCGGGGCCGGAAGGGTTGGTCCGTGAGGATTATAAACTTTCCGCCTGGAATAAAGCGAAGCAGGCCGAGGCCCTGTTTTATTGGAAGACCCAGTACCGCTTGCCACCGGCAAAAAAAGAGGCGGCTTTCAAAGAGGAAAATGCGGAAGAAATCCTTCGACAGATGGTGGAAGAGAAGGATGAATCTTCGGTGAATGTGGTGTTCTTGTTGGCGGTGATGCTGGAAAGGAAACGCATCCTGATTGAACGCGGGGTGCAACGCGATGCCGAAGGCCGGCAAATTCGTATTTATGAGCACAAAGAGAGTGGGGAAACCTTTTTGATTCCGGATCCGGAGCTCAGCCTGGACCAAATTGAGGAAGTGCAACAGGAAATCGCCCTGAAGTTGGGTTGGATCAAAGCAGAAGTGGTGCCTCTGAATATTCTGTTTTTGGGTGACGCAAATGCTTGCCGCAGCCAGATGGCGGAGGGGTGGGTCAAATCTTTAAAGGCGGAGCGTCTGCAGGCTTTCAGTGCCGGAGTGGAAAAACAGGACCTCCATCCCTTTGCGGTCAAAGTCATGGCGGAAGCGGACGTGGATCTTTCTGTTCAACGTGCACAGCAACTCGATGAGTTAAAGGATGTGCCGCTGGATGTGGTCGTGACCGTCTGTGACCACGCAAAAGAAAAGTGCCCGGCCTTTCCCGATGCGTGTAAAGTTGTGCATATGCGCTTCGATGATCCGGTTGCACAAGCCAAAGCCCTGGCGGAAGCGGGCGGTGAAGAAGAGGCACAGTTGGAGGTTTTCCGGAAAGTGCGTGATGAAATTCGTGTGTTTGTGGAAGGGCTCCCCGAAAGTTTGGATGCCTGAGGCGGGGGCGGGAGACCGATTGACATAAAAAAAACGGGTCGTATGACCCGTTTTGTTAAAGAGGCGGAAGCGATGTCCCCGTCTTTTAGTACTTGAAGCGGAAACCTAAGAGCGCATTCAAGTTGGTGGATGCCACTGCGTTGTCACCATCGTACCAGAGATCCCGGTCACTGGCGAAGTAGGCCAGTTCGGCGTAGAGATCAAAGGCGTCGTTGAGTACGAAAATGGCACCGCCACCGAACTTTCCGAACCAGCCGGTGCTGTCGCCAATTTCGCCTTCCGCAAAGTCGGTCCACATATAACCAAACCCGGCAACACCATAGAGCTTGAAATTTTCAGCCAGGGGGTAAAATTCTTCGAGGGACAATCCCACCGCGTGTTTGGAGCTGTCATTGGGGCTGGCAAAGCTATAAGAAATGATCATTTGGTCCAAAGGATAAATTTGCGACGCGTAGGCAAATTCGAAACCGGAATACTGTCCGTCATCCACGCCGTCATCCGCATCAATCGCCCAAGCCAGGCGAACGTTTTGTCCTACTGGAGGATGGTTTTCAAATACGTTTTGGGCGCGGGTCAAAAGGGGGGGTGTAATCAGAAAGAGAAGAGAGAGGGTGCGGAAGAATTTCATTTAGGGCTCCTTAGGTTTAATTATGAGGTTACTCTTTGCAAAAAGTATAATTTGTCAATGACGGATGAACATTGAGAATGTGTATTCCCTGAGAACAAAGTCACTTTTGGTTAGAAATTTCAGGTTTAAATCAATGGGGTGGGGGGGGATTGTCTTTTAAGTTTTTCAGTTAAATTTATTATAGCAGGATCCGGACCATCCTCCTGCAGAAAGCTGATTTATACATCCGCTTGCATTTTTCCATAAAAAAGACAGTAGGAACCGATGCATGAATCAACTCTCTCACCATCATCGGAAGGGTCGGATATCTTTGGCGGGACCGAACGTTTGTACGGCGTGCCCGCGACCCGGTACCTTCAGGCCTCAACCGTCTGTATCATTGGCATTGGCGGAGTGGGCAGTTGGGTGGCAGAAGCGTTGGCGCGGGCGGGGGTCGGGACCTTGCTTTTGGTGGACATGGATGAAATCTGCACCAGCAATCTCAATCGGCAGGTGCACGCCTTACAGTCGACTGTGGGGCAAGGAAAAGTCTCCGCCATGGCCGTCCGAATTCAGCAAATTTCTCCTGCCACAAAGGTGAAAGAGGCATTTTGTTTCTTTAATGAAAAAAATTGTGACAGCATTTTGGGTCAGGAACCTCAGGTGGTGGTGGACTGCATCGACAGTATTCCTCACAAATGCCTGTTGTTGGCGGAATGCCGTAAACGGGGGCTGCAAGTCGTGACGGTGGGCGCGGCTGGCGGCCGATCGGATCCGAGTCAGGTGCAGGTGGTGGATCTTTCCCGTACGTATGACGATGCGTTATTGCAAAGGGTGCGGAAAAAGTTGCGGCAGAAATTTGATTTTCCTCGGAATACCCGAAAAAAATGGAAGATTCCGGCGGTGTTTTCCCCGGAGCCCGTGCGTTATCCGCAGTCGGATGGGTCGGTATGTGAGGTGCGGGAGCCGGAGAGCAATTTGCGACTCGATTGTGCCAGTGGATATGGGACTGCGGGTTTTGTCACCGGCACCTTTGGGTTTGCCGCGGCGGGGGCGGCGGTCGATTTGTTGGTTCAACAGTCTGCCCAAACCGAAGCTTAACCGATTTCTGACTCTTTTCCCGCTGATCATGGGTTGACCTCTTCCGAAATTAGGCATTAAGTTTGGAAACCTCGAGGTACTCATGGATTCCGTACTTGAAAAAAATGTTGTTTTGGTTCTAAACCGGAATTGGCAGGCGATTAACACCACCACGCCAGCGCATGCCTTTTGTCAAATGGCCGCCGGAAATGCCTTGGGGCTGGACATGGACCGGGAGGCCAGCATGTATCCGGTGGATTGGGACAAATGGCGGGCCCTACCGGTGCGGGATTATGATTGGTCCATCGGGGTCGTGCGCGGGCAATTGCGGGTGCCGCGGGTCATTTTGTCTACCCATTACGGAAAAGTGCCGATGCGCCATCCCAAATTTTCATACCAGGCGATTCGTGACCGGGACAATGGGCGCTGTCAATATACCGGACGCAAGCTGGGCAAAGACGAAGGCAATATCGATCACGTGGTTCCACGCTCCAAAGGGGGGGCGACCAGCTGGAGCAATTGTGTGCTCAGTTGTAAACGGGTGAACAACCGCAAAGGTGATCGAAGTCCGCATGAGGCGGGATTGCGTTTATTGAAAGATCCCGAGACCCCCAAGGTTTTGCCCATGACCCTGTTTTTACAGAATGTGCATGAGATCCCCGAGTGGGAGCCCTTTCTGATTCAGAAAAAGGCTGTGGCCGGGACGTAAAATTAAAAAAAAAACGAACGCTGAACATCGAGCTTTGAACGTCCAACGTTGAAAGCAGATTTCGACGTTCAATGTTGAGTGTTCAATGTTCGATGTTCTGGTCTTTCATTCTCCCCCCAATCTCCACCTACGGATAAAGCCGGACCCGGTCCCAGGTTGCCTGATCATTCAGAGAATAAACAAAACGGTCATGTAGGCGGTAGGCGCGGCCTTGCCAGAATTCGATTTTTTCAGGAATGATGCGGAAGCCTCCCCAGAATTCGGGGCAGGGAACTTCTTTGCCTTTGAAGCGTTCTGAAACTTCTTGGAAGCGCGTTTCAAAAGTGTCGCGATGATCTAAAATTTCACTTTGTTTGGAGGTCCAGGCGCCCAACTGACTGGAGCGTGGCCGGGATTTGAAATAGGCTTCGGATTCTTCGCGGGAGGCGCGTTCGGCGGTGCCTTGCACCCGGATCTGACGTTGTAAAATATGCTGGTGAAATAATACAGAAGTCTGGGGATGTGCATCCAGTTCACGGGCTTTCTTGCTGCCGTAGTTGGTGTAAAAAATGAGACCCCGTTCGGGAGAAATGTGTTTTAACAGCACCATCCGTTGACTCGGACGCCCCTCCGGATCGACAGTGGAAACCGACATCGCATTGGGTTCAGGCAGTCCCGCTTTTTTGGCTTTTTGCATCCAAAGGTCAAATTGCACAAAAGGATCCGGCGATAAGTCATCCATGTGAAGGGTTTTCCCCACACAACCGGCGGCATGAAAATAAGTTTTAAGTCCAAACATGGGGGGACCATGCCTTAAGAAGTGAGAAATTCAACTTCAGGAGTGCAGAAACTTTAAAGGGGAAAGTTGAAGAAAGGGGGAGGGGATTGACCCGGAAAGGTGGAGTCATTTTACTGGCAAACTGTGGGGGATGCCGGTAGAGATGAACCTCATCGTTGCCACCGGGCAGAAATGCAAAAAGCATTTGTTTACACATCGTTAGGTCTTAGAAGATGTGTATGCAGATGCTTTTTTTGTTGAAACACTATGAAGAAAATCTCTCTACACCTCTCCTATTTTACCAAATCCGAACTTGCGTTGTGGTGGACGTCCCTTGCTGCCATTGGGATATCCTTTACGCTGTTTGACCGCAGTCATTATCTGATCCTCGCGGCTTCGTTCATTGGGGTGACGTCACTTATTTTTAATGCCAAAGGCAATCCATTTGGGCAGTTTTTGATGGTGATTTTCAGTTTGCTTTACGGCGTCATCTCCTTCTCTTTTTCCTATTATGGTGAAATGATTACTTATCTGGGTATGACCATGCCCATGGCATTTTTTGCGCTGATTTCCTGGCTGAGACATCCCTATCATGGCCGGAAAACGGAAGTCGCGGTAAATAAAATTTTCCGCAGAGAGTGGGGGATGATGTGGGGGCTCGCGTTGTGGGTCACCATGGTTTTCTATTATGTCCTGCGATATTTTGATACGGCATATTTGCTACTGAGTACGCTGTCAGTAACCACAAGTTTTGTGGCGGTATATCTTACGTTCAGGCGGAGTCCCTATTACGCGGTTGGCTATGCCGCAAATGATGTTGTGCTGATACTTTTATGGGTTCTGGCATCCCGGAAAGAGTTGTCATATTTATCCGTGGTTGTGTGTTTTTCGGCCTTTTTGGTTAACGATCTTTATGGCTTTTTCAATTGGCGACGCATGGCGCGCCGTCAGGCTGGCGACCTGTAATTTGCGGGGGAGAAGAGGAGGGATTTGAAGGGGAGTGCATTGACAATTGATTGTTTCCATGTCATATTGTTCCCGTCTCTTCTGGCAACCTCGCCTAATACTGGAAGACCTCATTTAAGGGGGCGACAGGTTTCGACGGGTATGTTGAAGCGACGACTGCGTGTCGAGGGTCCATTCTGACCTCGCAAATCCCGGAATGGAAAACAAAACAAGTGCCGATGAAAATTACGCACTCGCAGCCTAAGTAAGGCTACGCGTTCTCCCACTGACTGTCTGCTAGGTGGTGTAGAGCGACGACAGCGGACTGGAACCAAAACCGGGCCACCGGGTTGCGGATCGAGATTCAACAGGGGGCTGGCGTTCGGGTAGCCCGTTTTCAGGCAGCTCAAACGTAAGATTCAAGTGAAGACTACACACGTAGATGTCGGCGTGATTCGTATTCGGACGGGGGTTCGATTCCCCCCGCCTCCACCATGCTGAAAACCTTCATAAACCCTTGTAAATCAAGGGTTTTTGTTTGTTTAATGGCCGGTAAAAATAAAGGGGTGTACGGCAGAATACGGCACGAAAAAGCACGAAAAAGCAGGTCGAACCGTACACCCGCGTACACCCAAAAACGGGATCGTTTGTACATAATTCTCGGTAGATTACCGTAGGCCTCTTTACCCTCACCCCTCGCAGAAAAAAAAGGGTAGAGTAATTCTCCAAATAAAAATACCTTAACGGTCCCAGGCTAAGGGTAGGGCCGGTTATTTAAAAAAACGATAATATCAACGATGATTCTTTTGCCACTCCCTGACTACCCGCCGGGGCGTGAATCTCTATCCACTTGCCCTTAGGAAAATATTTATCTTGCCGTCACGGAGCGACTCCCTGTAGTTTTTAAACCATTATGAAGGATTCATTTATTATTTGGACTGGTTGGTTTTTCGGTTTCGCGGGCTTTCTCTTCGGCTGGTGGCAACATAGAGTTGCTGCAGGTGACAGGCGGGATTTGGCCGTGGTTAGAAGGCGGGCAAATGCGCCTTACTTGATCCCCGGCGCCCAGCGCTTCAATAATTTATATGATGACCATGAACAGCCCGGGAGCCTTATTGGGTGGGGCCCTTTTAACAAAAACGTTCTTTGTGCCGGCTGTAGAGAAGTCGGTGAAGACGTGAAAAAGGGTGATCCCGTCGTTTTTGTGGTGGATAACAGTGGAAAAGCTTGTCACCGCGTCTCTGTAGAACTCGACGGTGAAAAAATTGCTATTTGCCAGGAACCGGAATTCGATGACGCTCAAGGGATTCAATTCATCAAATACCCTTTTGACCCAGCCCTCAGGGGGAAAGGGCAAACTCTGAAGCTTCGATTTGAATGCGAGGGTGTCCAGGATACGCATCTCTACCGCACTGTTCATGGTAAGCGCGTGCTTGAAAGAATAGACCCTGCTTAAGGATTGTGATCACTGGTTGTGGTCCTTTTCGTTCCGCTCCACAAATGGGAAGGCCGCCGGGTCACAAGTTGCCCCCGCTTTTGTCAAAGCTGTTTCAACCTCATTCCGTGGCATGGGTGCGCCTGGCATGGCCGTCCGGATATCTTCCGCCGCTTCCGCCGGGGTGATGTCCGCAAGGCTTGCCAAATTAGCCAGCGTCATAATGTGAGAATGAACGCCGCTCCCAGCAGCGGGGAGGTTCCGCAGCTCTTCACGATATTTAGATTCCGCGCTCATGCTTTCCACCTCTCAGGGTAGGGTGTCACATACTCCGGGTAAACTCAGCTCATAACCCAGCTCAAAAGGTTTTTTGAACAGGGTTATTCGTGATCCGCTCCGATTGTGTATGTCGGTAGTCCTGTCCCCTGTCGGTGCGGAATGAGAACCCCCAGCCCTTCCAGCTCCTCAAAACGTCTCCGGGCTGTAGCTTTTGAAACGGCCTCGCAACGGTCAGCGATTGTTTCACACAGAAACGATTTTCCGCCTTTTGGATATTCTTGGACAACACATTTCACCCAATCCGGCGGAACCTCTTTCCGGGTGCGTCCGCCGGCAAGCTTGGGCGGCTCGTTTTCCTCTTCCAGTTAGGCGGATTTTACAGGTTCCCCGTCAACGTCCACCCCCCCAACCGACCAGCGTATGCGGATCCAGCATCCAATGAACGGGGCGGATTCGGCTCCGTCTTTGATCTTTGACGCGGACAGGGTGAAGACTTTCCCGCCTTCGATGTCCACCGCTTGGGCTTTCAGTTCAACGTCCGCCGCTCCTTTGTATGCGGTGCTCCCTCTCATTCCCCGGTCTGCATCTTTGCCGGAATGATGGACGGAAAGCACAAGACATTCAAAGCGGTCCCGTAGGGTTTCCACCGCGCGGACATAATCGGTGCTGTTCTCATTCCCTTCTTACCATCGGGCCTGTGTATTTACCACAATCAAGGCCGGGGAAACTTCCAGTGCGCTGATTGCCTTCGTTGAAGATTGAGGGCGTACCACAGGAGGGTGATGCACACATAAGATGTTTTCAGGCCAGCAGTGTTTAAACGAAAAGGTTTGTAAATTTAAGCTATGAGGAATTTAATATTCAAATTTCTCCAGAAAAGCTAAAAAAGATTCATGAAAGATTCAGCCGTGCACCGACATTCAAAAAAAGATCACAGGAAAAATTTACATCCCAGTCAAAATGGAGGGCAGTAATGAAACCCTATCTTTTAATGTTTTGCATCCTGGCATCCAGTTTGAAAGCTGGGGATGTGGCGAAGGAGGTTATAGCCTCCAGTAGGCAACCAAAAGAATACAGTATTTCTGACCTAAGCCCGCAAGTTACAAAAAAAATCTATGACAAAATAAAGGGGACTTTGCACAAAACAGAATCCACTTTTGCTTTTCAATATGCGGATTTCCGGATTCGAGAGGGCAATGTCGTTTTAAACCCTACCGGTCTGCGAACTTACAAGGTAAGTCAAACCATCGGAAACGGCATGTATCTTGTGAATTCAAATGATTTTGCACTGCAGCTTCTTCCAAGGGTAAAGGAATATGCAGAAGGCGAAAGGATTGCTGCGATAACTATAAGAAGTGGGAATTTTAACTATTCGACTGTTTTGGGGGCATCTCGAACAATCCCAAAATTAGTAGAAATAACTCAGGAAACTCCAACGTATGACGAATTTCTGATTGCTGTAAGACTCGGTGAAGAGTTCCGTTTCACTATGCCGATGTCTGTTACGTGCCCCAAATGTAAAGGCACCCGATTTTATGAGGAACCCGATGAAAGGCGGCCAGGGGAGAAGGTCAAGAAAGTCTGCAACGGTTGCCCAGGGAGTTTTGGCAAAATTCCTGCAGAGATTGGGTTTATCTTAAAGAAATAACACTTTGGAACGGGTTAATTTAAACGATTCGGTGATACTACAGAGCATCATTGATCTTTCTTCGAAGGGTCTCAAATTCATCAATAATAGGCTCCAATCCTCCATATCCGTCAAGCATGTCGCAAACCTTTTCCATTAGAACTACCTCATCGCGGCTGAAAGAAACTGCGTTATCACCTGCTGATTCAGACAAGACTAATTTTACTTTAGTTTCCCCCTTTTGGGAGATTATATGCTCATCGAAATGTATCACATCCTTTACCCTGTAAGATCCGCCCGATTTCAGGTGAATCAATTCACCTATCCTTGGCAAAAATGCACATTTGATATAAGGGACTTCCTCTATTACCCCCAAAGGGTACTCAAGATCTACGTCAAACAATTGTTCCGGTGTACTCATATTGCATGCATTGTGAAAATGGATATTTAAATCAAGCATCAAATAGGCCCCGGCGGGAACCGGGGCCTAGGGTTCAAGGGAGCTATGTCTGATTTTTCATGCGTCCCCCTTCAGCCATTTGTAAATCTGTTCGCCGGAAAACTTGATAGGGCAGCGCGTACCGCGTAGGCGCTTGAGGACGCCTTCTTTCTCCAATTTCCGGATGTCGTATTCAGACAGGCCGATCGCCTTGGAGACTTCAGCAGTCGTCATTACGGGTTTAAGATTTGAAATAGGAGACCCGCTTTTTCCGTTCTCAACAGTGGCAACCTCTTTCCTGAAAAGCTGTGTCTGTGTCTGTGTCTGTGTAAGCTTCCGCTCCAACCTTCTACTTTCCAAGTTATTCTTCCTGAATATTTTTTCTGATTCACTAAGCTGCATATTGGTCCTTCTTTTGAATGGTTGAAAAACCCGCCTTTCGACGGGTTAATTAATTATTTTCAAGCAGTTTTTGACGCCAATAGATTTGTAGTTGATCGAATTTCGCAGATTCTTTCAATCGGCAAACCTGCGATTTGGCTTTCCATTTCCAAAGCTTTCATTTGGTCCTCTGTGAAATGCAAAGTTACGGCGGTCAGTTTGTTTTCGGTTACTTGAGTGTCCATGTCGTAATTTTCCTTTAGTTTTTCAAGGCTTCCCCCCCGGTTGATCGTCCAGGTACAAAAAGAGGCCCGTGAGTGCTCGACCAAGACGGTACCAAAGGACACCGTGCACCCGTAGGCGCAACACATCACGGGCCATATAGCCAGGGAAGGGGATGAAAAAACGTTTAGGATGTCGTTTGGTGGTGTCTTGGTCGAGACTTTTTGCAAAATGCAGAATTATATATTTATGTCAACCTCCTTCATGGGTTCAAAATCATCTTTTTCATGATTGAGGATCTGAGGTGATGGTTCCCTCTGGGTTTCATCGAGTATGAAAGCTTCAATTTAAAGGAATTCATCCCAAGTGCGTATTAGAGGTCTTTTGCTTACATCCGCAGCCTTTTGTTTTTGGCAAAATTTTGCCTTTTAGCCTGCTTTTGGGCCATTTCTCTGGGGAGGTGTTAAACTTGCAATTCTCGCACACCCCGAAAGAGACGGTTGCCGAGTGGAATCCACACCACCCGCCGTCTTTGCTGGGTGCGGTTGAGAAGTATTTACACGGAATCATGATACCGACCCCGAAGCGGTTACGCCTCCATCGTTCCTGCTGTAACTTCCCACTGGCGTATTCCCTGTGTTTTTGTGTGCATATAAGCCCGTCCATCCGGTATCGATCTGCCAGTACCCTGCGCCTAATGCCATCTGGATATTAACTGTTGTCTCTATCCAATCCTCTGACCATGGGGGCTTGTACTCTCCGTCACCGGATCCGAACCAACGGCACCCGAAAGATGAATATTGCGCGGTGACTGTAATCCCTCCAGTGGTTCTGTATAAACCTGCACCTACCTGATCTGCCTCAAACTCCACTGAATACATTTCAAGCAATCCGTTGCAAGGCCATGAAGCTGGAGGCCATGATCCTGAGCAAGGGCAGTCATTCGGTGCTGGGTCAGGGCAACAACAGTCTTCGAAAGCTGCCCGGCTGAAGATTTGGGGCGTTGTTCCGTCGAAAGGAAACTTGCCCCCGTAAAGCATGATTTGGTCAACCATTTTATTCCTCCGACTCAGAAGGGCATTCAGGTTCGGTATCGGCTTCAACCCAAGAGATATCACCATCAACAGATACGAGCACATGCGTTCCTGAGTCTGGGCCCTTGAGCGTCAGCGGAAACACAACGGTTATTGATGTGCTTAGATCCTGAGTAATATCAGTGACGGCGCCATTTTCGGCGGTCACCGTGCCTATCTGAAAATGAATGTCTCCGGCAGTATCGCTGTCGATGTCCAAAGTGTCAGACGGTAGGGTTGCTCCGGTTTCCACCACACTTGATGTGACATGCCATATGTTGAAATAGCTCTGGAATGATGACTTATCAACGCTCACTTTGAGCCAGTAAATTGTAGATGTATTATCTGTTACATCCGCGGCAGTCAACGATTTGACATTGTTAAGAGGGTAAAGCGTTGCGGAATTCGAACTGACCAGTATGCCGTCCCTCATGGAGACCTGCAGGGGATTTGTAACAGCGTCCTCTTGGTACAGCTCCCACTGGTTTTGATTAAGGACGTTTGTTGTTGTCCTTCTACGTTGAGTGGACAAATGAAGCCGGCCACCAATCACGGAAGACAGTAGACCAGGACCAGCTATGACGGAATCCGTCATCAAGAATTGAATTGCCGCACGTAATTCTTCGAGCTGGTCAGCCTTCAAAACCTGACCGGCCACAAATGGATTATTGAGTTTAGGGGGGATCATGAATTTACCTCTTTGATTTTTGATTTTTCGCGTTCACGTATTACCCGGTCAAGTTTCGGGCATCGCCCCCACACCGAATAAGCCGCATCCGGGCGGATTGGGCGGGGTTGAAATTTGGTTAACCGGTCTTGGATCCGCGTAAGTGGGCGCGTACCATCCAAAATAGCTGGGGCGGGTGTGCTTTGTATTTTCATCGGTGCTCCTCAGACTCGGTTTAGCGTGCGGTAAGTGGGCAGCATTCTGTTAATTGTGGTCATATTTTTTAATGAGGTTGTAAAAGTTGAATTTTTCTCTTCCCGGACAGAGATAACGGGCAGAAGAGCAGGAAACCCCCGATTTATTTTGAGGCCTAATAGATTCCTTGTGGGGGGGGGAGGGGCACGCCATAGACGCAGACAAACGGGAACGCATCGCTCTTGACGCTGGGCAAGGTTGCCCTTGTCTCGATTCCTGCAATTCAAAAAACACCGTGACGGGCCTCTGTGTGCGTCTGGCGACATTCATCGTTTTGGCTCATATATTGCATGACCTTCATCCACACACCCCAGTAGGAACGGGCACGCGATACCTTTAGCCTCGGGCATCGTGCCCCAAGAACCTAACCAGAAGAAATCGTACAACCCCGTATCGAATATCCGGGCAAACGCCGGCGGTCGCTTTGGCAAGTCAGCCAGTCCCGCAACATGGCGGTAGAACTGCATCCAACGCTGCTCAAGTTCTCGCATCAAAGGAATTCCGCGTGGTTGGTTTTTGCTCCGTTCATGCCTCAGTAAGCAGAACTGGAAAACTTGGAATCCGATATAGAGCCGTTCCCCACCAGTTCCGGGGTAATCCGCGAGGCCATCGGCAGCCCAGCGCGCGACGGTGCCGGGCTTGACTCCAAACATTGCCGCAATATCTTTTCGGGTGAGTAGTCTAGTCGGTTCATCGCTCCAGTCTGTGAACAACTGTCCGGAATGGTCCGGGAACTCCAAGCGGTCAACAGCAGGAATGAAGGCGTTCTTAATCATTGCAGCATATTGTGCATTTAACTCACTCATCTGCGCCCCCGGATTTCTTGGCGCAGATGTCAAGAAGCTGGCTGACAGCCGCCTCGAGTTTGTCGCCTTCGGAACGTAGTTTCTTCATCTGCTCGCTGACGGACAATGCTGCATCGGTGGTGAAGTCGCACTGCTTCAGCTGTTTTGTAATCTGTTCCACTTTGGAAAGTTCCTTCGTTTTCGGTTTCTTGGCTTCAACTTCCGCATTCAGCGCGGCATGGTCATTCTGGGCTTTTTCCAAGCGGACCGCCGTCGTCATGGTCGTATCGGGTGCCTTGGCAGGTTTCCCCAGGGATTCCCGCATCTGTGCGTTAGTGCGTTCCAGTTCATTTAACTTATCTTTGATCGGTCTATGTGGTGTCATGTGTATGCCTTTTGGTTTTAGTGGTGGGTTTGATTTAAAATAGGGTCCGGGACTGGAAACGTCGCCCGGCCGGCGAGACTTAAGAAGCAATTTCCCGCGTTCCATTCACGGGCAACAAATTACATCCGATCTAAAGTGGCCTGCATCCGGTCAACGATGGCTTCGCAGTGTTGACATTGGGCCTGTAGTCGGTCGAGTTTCTCCAGCAATTCAGACCGGAAACTTGATTTTTTCGGGCCTGTTTTACTTTTCGCCTTCGCCTGTTTGAGTTCCTGACTGAGAGCTTCATTTTCAGATTTGGCCTTTTCGAAACGCTGGGCCGCCGTCATCGCCATGTCAGGGGAAACGGCAGGCTTCCCAAGCCGGGCGCGTAATTTTGAGTTGCTTAGTTCTAAGTCAGCAAGCTGTTGATTCATCGGTTTGTAATTGTTCTGAATGGTCATGTTTTTACCTCGTGGTGTGGGTTGATTTGAAAAGGTGGTGAAATTGCAAGACGCTGTTCACCGGCAGCGAAATTTAGACGCGCCCCTGCTTGCAATCAGGGGGTCAAATGTCAGCAGTACGGCCCAATCTCACCGGCATCTTTGAGTTCCTTCAGGGCATCAGGGCGAACCAGTTTCTTGAGAGCTTGGAATCTTTCCTCTTTTTGTTCGGCCAAGATTTCTTTTTTAACGATCTCTTTCACCCGATCGTATTCGGCTTTTTCTTCCTCGCGCTTCTTGCGGTGCTCCTCGACCTGCTTATTTGCTTTCGCAACCCGGGGGTCATCGGCGTAGCTTTTCGCCTTCAGGTCAGCGTTAGGGTCGCGAGTGAAGTCTTTGTTTTGCTGTGTCATGTTTATTTACTCCTTGCCGGGGATCCCCGGCGGTTTTTGGGTTGATTAAATTTATAAGTTGAAATAGCTCTTCAGCTGCGTCCGCAATTCCTCGATCCGGTGCTTGGACGCAATTTCGGCTTGGTGCATGGGGGTCGGGTTAAAATCAGCAGGCATGGCCTCGACAAGTTTCAGCAGCTGCTTGTCCGTCCTGATCCGGGCATCAATTACCAGGTCCGCCTCGTCTGCCTTTTCGCCTTCCTTGCAAATCTCATCCCGCCGGGCGTTGATCTGGTTTTGCAGCGCCTCACGTGCAGCGCGGTTATCGCTCTCGAATTGACGGAAAAGGTTCATCCGTTGAATGTGAAGATTGATTTCTTCAGCATCGAAAAGAAGAAGTCCTTCCATCCCGGCATTTATGGCCGCGATATCCTTACGGGAAAACTTCCCTGCATCGATGGAGTCCATCACGGCGGTGATCGACGCTCGCGCGGAGGCTTGGGCTTTGTGAAAAGCTGCCACCCTGCGATTGAATGCCGCTACTTCCTTCAAAAGAGCTGTGCTCATGAAATTTTCGTAAACAGGCAGTTGTATGATTGTATCGTTCATTTTCTATGTGGTCCTTTGCCGGGTTGTCCGGCGGTTGTGTTTTGAATTTATTTTTTAAATTCGATGAAGTGGGTGTGGTCGATGATTCTGCCAATGATGGATTCAACTAACGCTATTCGTTGAGGGCTCGGATTTTCGCCTTCCAAGGTGTTCACCAGCTCCTGACCGCTTGCCTGAGTGGTGATGATCAATGGACGGCAATTCTGTTCCGCGTGGTCAAACAGGTCAAAGAAGTTGCGTAGGACTGCATCGGTGAACGTTGCCTTGTCCAGATCGTCTATGATGACCCCGTCATAGTAGAACTTGCCTGCATAGGGGTCGTCCGGGTCGTCGTCTTCGTGATAGTCAGGATTCTCAAAGGCAGTCGATTCAAGCGCCAATGGTTTTCCCTTTGCAGAGGCGACAGTCTTCGCAAAATCGACAGCCCTTACGAATTTGAAAAAGTCACCGGATTCTAAAACATAGCCTGTTTCATCTGTGGCAATCCCTGCCAGACATGCGGCACGGGTTTTCCCGGTCCTGCTCGGGCCATGAAGCACCAGCCACCTTTTCCTGTATGGGTCACGTATCCAGTCGCAAACCTGAGTCAGGGCCTCGGGGTCTGCCACCTTGGACAGATCAATCGGGTGTAGGTGGGAAACTGGATACCTGCACCTGCGTTCGCTATCAGGTTCGGAAATGTCGGGCTTGTATTCTACGCCGTCCATCGCCGGCAACTTGAGGATTGAGTCGAGATAGTTTTTAAATTCGGGGTCGTATTTTTTCATGACCATTTCTCCAGGCCGGGATAGTGGCCGCGTAGTTTCGGGGTGTTGGAATTCTTTTTCTGTCCTGAAGAAGCACTGGACTTTCGCGGGGGCCCGTTAGGGTCAGCCCCCGGCGAAAAGTCCGAAGTGCTTTCTTCTTTATTAACTAAGAGCTCTCTCCCTTTAGGGAGAGCTCTTGTTATAGTCTCCGCCATCGAATGCCCGTTAGGTTTGGCTGACGGTTTTCCGTCCGTCATTTCAGCAGGTCGGTGCTTCATTTGGCTGACGGATACGGAAGGGAAAACAGTGAAAGTTGTTGGCTCTTGGTGACCTGTTTTTTTATTGCGCTTCGAGTAGGTTTTCAGCAGCCCTAACTTCTTTAACTCGCCGATGCACCTGACCGTTGTCCGGTCGCTGGTCGCTGTTCTGTCAGCAATATGAGTTTGAGCCATTGTGAATTTATGAGAGTGAACACGGTTTGCTTCAGACAGCAGGACGGTCCACACTCCCCAAAGTGTCGTCCAATGACGGGGATATTCGGTTCTAATGATTTTCATGTCCCGCTTCGACATCGCCACCCATCCGCCGTTACCGGATTTCTGCTGGACAGATTCCGCTTGCGAAAAATCGGAAGTTGGTTTAAGGTTTGTTTCAACCTCTGACCCCTCGCGTGTGCCTGCCAGCTCCCGGGGGCTTTTTTCTGTGGCGGTCATGCGTCCCGATCCTTTTGAACCAACCGGAACCAAATTGAATTGCCTTCCGCATCGGTGCAGGTGAACCCCATAAAGCAGCCCTCGGAACCCGTCCACCATTTGGGGGAGCTCCAGCCCTTGGCCTTGGCGGCTTCCCGGGCTGCCAGCATCGGCCTTGTGCCGGATACCGTCATGATCTCGGGCCCGTCCTGGATGTGGACGGCGTACTCTACATTTTGACGCTTCATGCCCGGGCCTCTTCATACCTTTCGGCCTCCGCATCGATGAAAGCCTGAAGGTCCGTGACCTTTACGAGAACGAGCCGAGGCGTCAGGCGCTTGACGGGGAGACGTCCGGAAGACATCCAGTTCTGCGCGGTGCGATTTGAAACATTGGCCGCCGTGGCGATTCCACGGGCACCTTTTAAATATATCTCAGGGTTTGCATTTGTAGGCATTGATTTCTCCAGTTGTTTGTAACTGGATCAACGCATACACGTCTTGCGCTTCCCTGCCTATTTATAGCCGTATGCAGTAATTTACGGAAAAACGAAAATAACTTTTCAGGGCATCATGCAGTTAAAAAACTGCGGTGATTCTCCATCCAAACCGCTCTTTTTTCGGGCGTATCTCCCAAGCATGAAACAGGATATTCATTCCTGTCAAATGGCAAATGTTCATCGGTCGTTTGGCACGGTTCTGGTATTCCGCAATCACGCAAAATGGCATGAAGAAACAATTGAAAAGGGCTTCGTTGCTTAGGGTTCATCTCTGAGAAGTTTTCCCCAATGTCTGTGAATCCATAGGCCGCGTATAGGTATGATGCGTCAAATACAAAGTGCTTTCTGAGGCTCGCGTCATAACGCTGCGTGGGTTCATCTTTTAAAGCCCAAAATGTGGCCGATTTCAGATTCTCAATATCGTTTCTAATTTTGTCACCCAGTTCCTCAGGAATTATACTTCTTGGTCCTATGGTCATGATATTGAGCTCACTCAACCGCCCCCCAATTTCAAGAAGTTCTTTGTCGTCCTCAGTCAGGGCGTTTAATGCCTTAGACAGGGCATTGATCCGTCTTTTCTGAGTGACCTTCATTTTCCCGCGTTCAACAGGGTCCGCGGCTTGGGCCATCCTTCTGACACAATCCTTCACAACCGCTTTTACATCGTTCTGGATCCGCTCCAATTCAGCCGGGGGAACAATAGGATCAGGGGTGTACTCTTTCAGAAACTTTTCCAATTCTTTCACGCGCCTACCTCCATCTGAATGACGGTGCCACTCTTGGCCGGGGTGGGTTTGATATTAAAGAATGCCTTGGCTTGTTCCGGTGTCGCTCGGCCTTTGTAGTGAGCTTGAAAAACACTTAATCCGCCAGTGTGCCCCATCCACCCTGCGGCCTTGTGCAGCCCGTGAAGCTCTCCCGCATAGGTGCCAAAGGAATGGCGCGCACCGTCATGCGGCCAGTGATCCAGACCCGCCGCTTTCAGTGCGACTGATCGAGCTTCCCTAAAACGTGAGTCGCTCGGTGAAATCCGGCCTTTGCCGGGGTAACGTTTCAGCCAGGCAGCCAGATTTTCAAAAATAGGGACATCCCGCCAGTCCCCAGTTTTTGCGGTGTGGGCGTGAACATAGATTTTTCCTTTGTCCAGTCGGATGCTTTCCCATGTAAGGGGATTGTCTGGCCTTGTGAGCTCCGCGGGTCGAATACCTGCAAAATTCATCAAAGCAAAAGTGACGGCGTAACGCGGCGGGTATTTTTCCTCTAACTTTCGGAGCATTATTTCTACAATTTCCGGTGTCAGAATCTCCGCCGGTGATCCTCCCTTTTTTTTCTTCTGTTTGATCGTGCATACGGTGTTTTTAAACTCCGGAAGGATCCCTTCTGCAAAATTTAGAACGCTTTGAAGTTCCGCTTTCCGGTTTACCTGAGTACGCGGTGCCAGGTGGGCAAAGCTCTTTGCCCATGTGTCGATATCCGCTTGGGTGATTTCGCGGACATCTCTTTCCCCATGAAGGGTAAGAAACGCGGTCAGGCGTTTTCGTTTGTTTCGGATCGATTCAGGCCTTGCCGGTGTCCCTCCGTCACTGGGTGTCTTCATTTCGGTTTCGTAGCGGGTCAGACACTCTTCCACAGTCAAGCGGTCGTCAGTGGCAGGGTGATGCTTCAAGAAAAAGTCGACGGCATTACAAAGGCTCTCCTTTCGTCCACCTGTGCGCAACTTGTGTATGGCATCGGCTGCGTCCATCAACTGAGGCCGGTTTAACGTGAATGCATCTTTGCCCTGATCGCCTCTCCGGGAAGTTTCTTTGTCGATCCAGGACTTGGCCTTGCTTATTTTATCGAAAGATGCACGGCGCCGCTTATTGTCGCGGTTAATTTCGGCCACCCACCGTCCGGCTGTGGTCTTGCGGATAATTCCGCCGTTGTGCCTCTTGTGGGCATTTGCTATGTACTCGGTTGGCATGGTGCGCCTCTTTGTTTAGGTGGTGCGTTTTCTTGCGTAATCTGTACACCTCCGTACACCTGACTTGCAAGATAAAAAATATTATCCTTTGTTTATGGTGTTAAAACGCATGCCTAAAGGTGGGTTCGATTCCCCCCGCCTCCACCATTCGACTCGCTCGGCTTGCTCATGACTTTCGGTCATAGTAAGTGGGGTGAGTCGAATGGTTTTATGATGTGACTCGATGGACTGATTGCGGAGTGGGGCGAACCTTCGTTCCCGCTCCATATACCTAAGCAAATTAGAATTCTTATTTCCGTTTTTACTTCACAACTGAATGCATGGGGGGAGTTCCATCTTCTCAAAGATGGAATTGGAACTTGTCATGGGGAGGACAGCCCCGGCCTTGATTCGCGCATACTATTGCATCAACCCGTACGAGGCACAACATTCCTCCGTCAAAATCGCCCCGTCACATTGCTTTGTTCAAAAGCAGATCCGCAGAACTTTTGACCATGCCCGAGGGAGTGTCTGGGGCAGATTTCAGTTTTGTCGAAAGAAGTATGCTTATAATAGCAAGCTGTTCGATGATCCGAAGGTTTCATTCCCCCGCGGAGCAAGCGGTTGTATTTGCAAAAATTTCAGTGAGAATGCTCAGGGATTTTTCATGACTTCCTGCAGATACTTTTCTTTAATTTTTAAATTTTGTTCCAAGTTTTCCAATAAGGTTTTTCGACGGTTTTGGCGGCGGTTTTCTCTGATCCATTTTTCCTGGGCGGCGGTGATTTTCTGGAGTTCGGATCGAAGTTTGGTTTTGGAAAAGGTTTCGTTGTTGTATTTGTTTTGAATGCCGCTTTTCCAGCTTTGGATGCGCCCTTTTTCTTTGGACAATGCGCGGTCCATTTGTTGAATTTCCTTGCGCAACCGTTTTATTTGATCCTCCTGTTCTGCAATGAGCGACTGCATGGCCGGAATACTCAACAGGGGTTGGGGTCCGGTCGGTTGCGGGGTTGCGTTGGGTTCGATGGTGGGAACCGGGGTGGGGGGAATCGGGGTGACTTCTGGGACCTCTGGGGGTTCCGGAGTGGGGGTGGGGAGTGACTTTTCGTATTCGGCTTCGATTTCTTTCCGCAACTCTTCTGCTAATTCGGCTTTTAATTTTTCCCGTTGGGCGGCTTCCTTCGCGGCGAGGTCTACCGGTAATTCCGGCGTGGGGGTGGGTGTGGGCGTCACATCTTCTACGGGATGGGGCGGTGGATCTAACGCCTCTTCCGGGACTTTTTTTGGGGGGCGGGACTCAAAAATATAAGTGAGTATTCCCGTGACCAGGAGAATGAAGATGAGCACATTCTTCATGAAGTGCCTGTTATCCCGGAAGGTTTGCCTGCTGGGTGGATGGCGGTGCGACTCCTCCCCGATAATACATCTTTTGCATATTCTTAGGCTGATTGCTTTTGCAGGCGCTGAGGAGCAAGAGGGTAAGGGCAATGAAGAAGATTTTCATACGGACATCATAGCGGTGTTTTTCCGGGGATCAAGCATAGGATGCATGGTAGCCTTAGGCTTGCAAGCTGCGAACTCCGGGGCTAAGGAGGGCGCATGAAATTTGAAATTTACGATACCTTGTCCAGACAGAATCAGCCGGTGGAAGCCGCAAACGGGAAAACGTTAGGTTTTTATTGCTGTGGCCCCACGGTGTATGCGGCGGCGCACATTGGAAATTTCCGTACCTTTGTGGTGCAGGATGTGTTTCGCCGGGTGGCGGAGTTGTCGGGCGTAAAAGTCAAGCATGTGCGGAATATCACCAATGTGGACGACAAAACCATTCGGGTCTCCATGGAGCAGGGACGGAAACTGGAAGATTTCACCAAGGAGTGGACCGGGAAATTTCATGAGGATTGTGCGGCCCTGAATTTGTTGTCGCCCATGGTGGAACCGGGGGCGGTGGAGCACATTCAGGAGCAGATCGATTTGATTGCTTCGTTGGTGGACAAGGGCGTGGCGTACCAGGCCAAAGACGGTTCGGTTTTTTTCCGTATTGAGGCCTTTCCGGAGTACGGGCGGCTTTCGGGCGTGAAAGACCGTGAATTGACCACCGACACCTCCGCGCAGGCGGATGATGAATATGGCCGCGATTCCATGGCGGATTTTGCGTTGTGGAAAACGGCGAAGCCGGAGGATGGCGACAATGTGTGGGACAGTCCCTGGGGCAAAGGGCGTCCGGGCTGGCATTTGGAATGTTCGGCGATGAGTATGAAATATTTGGGACCGTCCTTTGATGTGCATTCCGGGGGGATCGATCTGGCCTTTCCGCATCATGAAAATGAAATTGCCCAGAGTGAAGCCTGCACGGGTCAGACCTTTTCCCGTTTGTGGTTCCATGTGGTGCATCTGATGGTGGACGGCAAAAAGATGAGCAAGAGCCTGGGGAATATGTACACCCTCGCGGATTTGGAGGCGAAGGGGTTTCAGGCGCCTGAAGTTCGTTATGGCCTGATCGCAGGGCACTACCGCAAGCATTTGAATTTTACGGTGGATGCGCTGGCAGCTCATCGCAGCAATCTGGAGCGTCTGGCGCGGTTGTCGGATCTGGTGAATGAACAGAGTGGACATAAGCCGCGCAAGTATCAGGAGCTGTGCAAAGTGTCACCGGAAGCGGATGGCCTGGGACGGTTTGCGCCCGCCTTTGCATCGCTGTTGGACAATTTGAATGTACCGAAAGCTCTGGGCGAAGTGTTCCGGGTTGCGGGACAAATTGAAAAAGATCCGGCGTCAGTGAGCAGGGAAGATGCCAGGGGGCTGGAACGGGTGGTGCAAGCGTTGGGATTAATCCTTCCAGAAACGGAAGCTGTCGAGGTGCCGGAAGAGGTGGTGGCTTTGGCTGAAGAGCGTCTGAAAGCGAAAGCGGACAAGAACTGGGCCGCGTCCGATCGCTTGCGGGATGAGATCTCTGCGAAAGGCTGGGCGGTGAAAGACGTTGCAGGTGGCTACGAGCTGGTGAAGGTGTAACACAGACAGGCAATGTCTGTGTTCCTTTGCCCTGTTCAGCTCTGAATACCTTATTTTTCTTTATTTTATCCCTTTAGATAAATAAGATAAAAAACACCTCCTATGTATTGTGATTTGAATGCCCGTATGTATTGCGGGTTTAATGATTGGTATCTAATCAATCGTATTAATAAGTATCATTAAATTTAATTACATAAACTTAAGTAGTAGTATAAAAATATTGTTTGGAGCTCTTGCAACCCTCACAGACAGGAAGGTGTGCGTTACGCTTTCTTAACAAACTCCGACTTTAATTGCATGGCGCCGAAGACATCGATACGGCAGTCGATGTTGTGGTCTTCGCCGGGTTTGATGCGGATTTTTTTGACTTTAGTGCCTTTTTTAAGGTCGTGTGCGGAGCCTTTTACTTTGAGTCCCTGGGTGAGGACCACATCATCTCCGTTCTGCAGTTCATTGCCGTTGGCGTCTAAGACTTTGGTTTCCTCGGAAGTGTTTTCCGTTTCAGATCCGGGGATCCATTCGTGTCCGCAGTCCGGGCAGGCGAGCAGGTTTCCGTCTTCGTAGGCGTATTCGGAATTACAGGCGGGGCAGGGAGGGATTGTACTCATGATTTTGACCGGGTTTGATTGAATGTGCATTGCCTCTACTCCATTTAGGCGGCAGGCACGATACATTTTAAAAAAATATTCAAGCGGGGGAAACAATAAATGTGATACGCTTGCGTTAGATCAATTAACGATTCATTTTAACCCGGGTGTCTTATGAAAACATTTTATCTTCTTTCTCTTTTCCTGTTTAGTTTCTCCGGACTGCTTCGGGCGCAACCCGCGGCATTTGATATTTCGGGTACGATTAAAACCGTTGAAAAGAAAGACGGCCGCGAAATGAATATGCCACGGGGTGGCGTGGAAATCGAAGAGGATTCAAAAGTATTGCAGATCCATTTACGCCGAACCAATCCGACGGTGAGTGGTGAGGTGACGGTTTATTGGATGGTGATGATCAAAGATGCCCGTGGAAATCTCCGTCCGATTACCAAAGGCAAGCAAAGTATTGTGGTGGATGTGGGAATTCCGACTTCCTTGGAAAGTGATGCGTTTAGTATTAAAACCGCAAATTATGACTTCGGGGGACGGAACGACGGGAAGGTGGAACAGGAGGTGGAAGGGTATGCGGTGATTATTCAGAATGCGGAGGGGGATGAAGTGGGAGCGAAGTTTCAACCCAAATCGATGGAGGACAAAGTGAGGGAGAAGATTGTGGATGCGGTTCCGGCAGGGGAAGAGGATCTGCCGAATAACGGACGCGATCCGCAAAACCGTCCGAATCAAAACCGACGGAATCGAATGAAATTCTGAGGTTTTATTGAGCCGTGAATATGAAAAAACCCGACCGGTTGCGGTCGGGTTTTGGGTGTCGGTTTCACAGATGAAACCGGTTTTGATTTAGGTTTACCAGTCGCCCATAAAGACGTTCATGCCGTTGTTGGAGGCTTTTTTGTAAACCAATTCCAGGGCATCGAGGAAACGCTCTTCTCCGCGCCACATCGGAAAGTGTCCGAGATGTTTGGAGAGGGAGCCGGGACTGGGGGGGATCCGGATATCACCGAGATTGTCTTCGTTGACGTTTCCACCATTCCAGAAGTGGGTCACTTCGTTGGTGAAGGGGCGTCCGACTTCGCGGGGGCCGCTGTGCAGTTCGAGATCCAGGTAGGTGGCTTTTTTGCGTCCGCGTTTAACGCTGGAACCGATATCGCAAATCAATTTTTCGCGTTCGAGGCCGCGCAGGCGCATGAACAGAAAGGGATCCCGGTCAAACTCTTCGGCCAAAATATAATAGACCGCGATGATATGACGGCAGAGGCCGCTGCCACCACATTGGCAGGAGGTTTCCAAATCATCGATGTTCACGGGGAAGAGCGAGATGCCCTGTTCTTCGAACACTTCTTCGATGGATTCGGGCATTTGACCCGAAAGTAATTTGGCGGCAAAAATGGCTTGGCTGGAAAGAATGGTGGACAGTTTTTCCCACTGTTTTTTCGGCGCGGCCTTAAATTTGATTTCTACCTTCAGGGGTTTCTTTTTGGAGCCCTGAACGGTGGCGGAAACGGTTCCGTTTTCGATTTTGAGTGCAAGCACCTGACCGGCCTGTGCATAGGCGCGTCCGCGGGGGAGTTCTGCACCCATGTAATGATTTTCCAAAACCGCCATCCAGCGTTTGGTCCACCAATTTTTACCGACTTTTCGGCTTTTGGTTTGTGCGCGAATCCCACCGTGAGCGGTGAGGGGTCTTGATCCTCGTGATTGAGTTTCTGGCATGATGATTCCGTCTTTTCGTTTTAAAAGCAAGGGGTTATTCGCCGATGGCGTCTTTCTGAAGCTGGAAGAGGTTTCTCAGGTCATCGGTCGAGAGTTCGGTCAACCAGCCTTCGTCACTGCCCACGATACTGTCGGCCACGCCTTTTTTGTGGTCGATCATTTCGTCGATGCGTTCTTCCAGGGTGCCGGTGCACAGGAATTTGTGAATCTGCACGTTTTTGGTTTGTCCGATACGGTATACCCGGTCGGTCGCCTGATCCTCCACCGCGGGATTCCACCAGCGGTCATAGTGGAACACGTGGTTCGCACGGGTCAGGTTCAAACCGGTACCCCCCGCTTTAAGCGAGAGTACAAAAATATGCGGACCGTTGGGATCTTCCTGGAAGCGTTCGACCATTTGGTCACGCGCTTTTTTGGGGGAGCCCCCGTGGAGGAAGATGACTTCGCGGCCAAAGGTTTCCTGCAAATGCTGCTGCATGATTTTACCCATTTCAACGAACTGGGTGAAAATCAGGGCGCGCTCATCCACTTCGATAATCTCTTCGAGCATTTCGGTGAGACGGGCGAGTTTCCCGCTGCGTTCCATGTAATTTTTCTTTTCGCTAAGGTACTGAGCAGGGTGATTGCAGATCTGTTTCAGTTTGGTCAAGGTGGCGAGCACCAGACCTTTGCGCTGAATACCGTCGGTGGATTCGAGTGCGGTTTCCACATCGTTGACCAGGTTCTGATATAAGGCGGCCTGTTCCTTGGTGAGGTTACAGTAGACTTTCATCTCCATCTTGCCGGGCAGGTCTTTGATGATGGTCTTGTCGCTTTTCAGACGGCGGAGGATGAAGGGACCACTCAGTTTTTTGAGGCGGTCGATCACATCCACGTCCCGGTTGGCCTGAATGGGCAACAGGAAGTTCTTTTTAAAATCCGCCTGGGTGCCGAGGAAGCCCTGGTTCAGGAATTCCATAATGGACCAGAGGTCGCCCACATTGTTTTCAATCGGGGTACCGGTGAGGGCCACGCGGTACTCGGATTTAATGGCACGTGCGGAGCGGGCCTGTTTGGTTTTGGGATTCTTGATGTTTTGGGCCTCGTCCAAGATAGTGCCGGCCCAGTCGATGGTCTTGAGAATCTCAATATCCCGGTGCAGCAGGGAGTAGCTGCTGATGATAATGGAGTATTTTTCCGCATCCTTTTTGAAGGCCGCGCCTTTGTTCCGGTTGACACCGTGGTGAACCAGGGTGGGAAGATCCGGGGTGAATTTGGCGGCTTCTTTCTGCCAGTTACCGGTAAGAGAGGTGGGGCAGATTATGAGATAGGGTTTACGGTTTCCGTTTTCCCAGTCCTGCTGAATGAGGGTGAGGGCCTGAATGGTTTTACCCAGACCCATATCGTCCGCGAGACAGGCACCGAGTCCCCATTGTTTGAGGAAAGCGAGCCAGGAGTATCCGCGCAGCTGATACGGGCGCAAATCCCCTTTGAAGCCGTCGGGGACGGGTAATTCTTCGAAGGTGGAGGATCCGTCGAGTTGTTTGAGGAAATCTTCCACCCAACCCGAGGCTTCAATGCCGTCGAACTTAAATTCTTCCGGAGATTTTGCAGAGCCGAGGGCCATTTGGACCACATCACGGAGGGAGGCTTTGGCTTTATGTTCTGAGGAAGTGAGGCTCATGGCCCGCTCGATTTCTTTTTCACCGAGCTGGATCCAGTGACCGCGCATTTGAACCAGCGGGACTTGGGACTTGGCCAGGGATTCAAGTTCTTTCCGGGAAACTTTTTCACCGCCGAGGGTGACCTGCCAATCAAATTCGAGCACGTGGTCCAGGCTGAAAGTGGTTCCTTTCTTGGCCTTTTTACCGGTATTTGTGCCTTTGAGGATGGCTTTGGTGCCCAGGCGCTGTTTGGAGCCCTGATGGGTCCACCAGCCGGGGGTAATGGCCCCGAAGCCTGCCTGCTCGAGAGCCAGCACGCGGTCGGTCAAAAATTCGTAGGCGCCATCTGTGTCCAGGGGGTATCCCACCGGGGCATCCTGATGCAGGCTTTCCTCAATGCGGGGGCAGATGGTGCTGGCCATTCCCAACGAGGAGAGCAGAAATTCTTTGGCATCAAACAGGTCACTGTTGAGTACGCTGGCTTCGGCTGCGGTGGGGCTCCACACATGTTCGGAGGGAATCAACAATTCGGGATCGTTGTAACTTTGCAGGTAGAAGACCACTTTCCATTTTGCATTGGCGGAATCCTGCCCTTCTTTGAGGCGCGGGGGTTCCTCCAGCTTCAGGCAGAGCCGGAAGGGGGTATTGGTGGAAAGGGAAATGGGTTTGCGCCATTGACGGACCTGACGGAAAAGTTCTTCAAGGTCTTCTTTTTCATCCGGCAGCATGGGTTCTTCGGTCACCAGGGCGTTCAGCCAGTGATCGTGCATGCTGTCAAATTCGGTGCCGGGATCTTCGAGGAAGCTTTTGGGCCAACTGGACTGCTGTTGGGTAAAGATGGAATAACGGGCCAAATAATCCACAATCTGGGTAATCAGGCCTTTCACCATGGTGGCCGGATACAATTGAGGCATTTCGGTTTCGGCACCGATTTTCTGCATGCATCCACAAGCGTGGGGCATGGCTTCGATGAGTTCGTTCAGGTAATCGAGATCGCTGCCCAGGAAAATGGGTTCCCAGAGGGCCTCCATTTCACCTGCCGCGGTTTTTTCGAGTCCGGGGAGGTATTCCTGACGGGCAACCAGTCCACCGGAGAAGCGCATGACCCGGGTCCAGAAAGTGAGATCGTTTCCGCCCATGACTCCAGAGCTTAAGAGTTCTTTGCCCACAAATGCGGCCAGGAAGCCAATGGTGCCTTCGAGGGGAAGGGTGAGGGTGGTGACTTTCCAGGGTTGAAAGGTGACGTCCCGGTGTGCCACCGGATTTTTACTTAACAGGGGACTGGAAGCGATGGCGGTGCTACCGGATGTGGGCAGCCAGACGGTTCGCATTTCAGGCTCTTGCCGACGAATGGAACGATCGAACAAGGTTTCACAAAGAATTTCCTTGAGCGTGTCTTCCCCTGCGTCATAAGGAAAAAGTGCCGGGGTTTTCTTGCCCCTGTTTTTGGACGCGCCTTCAAGGTCGTCCACGGGCTTTTCGCCCCAAATATGTAGTTGGTGATCCGCGTAACTCGCGTGCAATATTATCATGCCGGGTAATACCTGTGTTGATCTCTGGGAGTTGGAATCCCTTTCTTAATTCAGGCTTGGGATTGTAACAGATTTTTTCTTGATTACGATTACTTTTCTGACATTTTTTTACCCTTAATCGGCTTTAATAACTAAATATATTTAATTTAAATCCTGAAATAGACGAAGTATAGGCTTGCTTTCCGTCTTCTGTCATCTTCGGTCCCTTTTACGGCTAAGCCTGCAATTTACTAATTTAGTCTTTTTTGGGAAAAGTTATCTTCTTGTTCATCCCTGATATTTCGACCGCCCCTCCCATCTCCAGTCCTTTCATTCCAATCAGAATGTAAGAACTTCGATACGGCAATCGCAGAATCCCTTTCTGGGCGCCCAGGCGATACAAGGAACTTTGGGTGCTGCCGGTAAAACGTCGGGTGGCATCGTCCCGTACAGCAATCACCACCAGAGCTCCATAAGGTAAATCACCGATGGCCGCACTGAGACGAACACTCTCTTCCTGTTCGGCATAGGTGTCAAAAGTATCTTCTAATAGGATCTCCCCGTCATGATACGCGACCATGGCCAATCCTCTGTATCCGGAACAGACCGGATGATTGCCGATTTGGATATGGGAGGATGGGGTGGCGAAAAAACCGCTGGATTCGGCTTTTATCCCTTTTAAATAGGCCTGAAAAGCGGGGTTGTCCGCCTGGAATGGAAAAGCGGCGTCTGGTGGGGGGATGGGACCTTTAGGATCAAAGGAGGCAAATTTCTTTTCCCGCTCCTGCTGAACTCTTTTCGCATATTCCGTGATCGTAAGTTTTTTAATTCTGGCTTGTAGCTGGTCATCTACTTTAGACTTTATTAACTTTTTCCGCAGATCCCGGGTGATGACAGCCTCATCGATACGATCTAACTGAACCAACCGGATTTGAAGCTTCTCCATTTTTTCTAATGCATTTTCCCGGTTTTCTTCCACTTTCTCCACCGCGGATGATTGCATGTTCTCCCATGAACCTGCGGTGGTGAGGAATAATTCTTTGACCGGACCAGGGAATTCTAAGGGTTCTTTCAAAATTCCTAACCAGTTTTCTTCCAATTGATCCAGGCGTCGGATGGTGCTGTGGGTCCAGAGCATTACATGGAGGTTGCTCTCCTGTTTTGCATGATATTCCAGTTTCAGCAATGCTGAGGTTAATTGCGCTTTTAACTTATTTTTCTTCTCCTGCAAAGTTTGCTGAAGCTCCTTTCTCGATTCCCGGTGTGCATCCAGTAATGCTTGTGCGGTGGGTAGCCGTTCTGCGGTGATGCGTTGAGCGAACAATAGGAATAAGCCGAACTTCAGGATTTTACTTTTCATACTCAGACTCCTTCACTTCCATTAGAAACACTCCCAGGCCCCGTTGAGATACAACATTTCTTAATAAAGGATAGGCTTGTTCGATTTTTCGTAGATGGCTGGGGGAGGGTGGTTCCGGCATTTTTTCGATTTCAATTTCGAGGATTTTGGAATCTTCCAGGAGTTCAACGCGATGTCTGACCCATTCAGGTGGATCTTCCTCGGGGGTATCCGCCGTGGTAAGCAATTCCTTGTCGACGGTATGGGTTAAATGGGTAACATCAACCAAGTGGGGCAAGCGTTGTCGCCAAAAAGCGGGCTTTCCGGGAACCCCCAGCACCAGAATTTGAAGATTTCCATTTGTGTTCTCTTGGATGAAACCCATGCATTTTTCAGGGGAGATGTCCTCGACTGAAAGTTTCACTTGATACATTTCGAACGCATTTACTTCGATAATCGGATTTGGCTCCTCCGGTTCAGCCGGCCAAAAAACCAAGTAGGGGCTGTATTTGGAGATGGATTGTTGCCAGATTTCTGCATCACTGCTAATGAAATACCATCTGTCATATTCGATTTCAATCAACTGACGGAAGGGGAGCTTGCCCATGTAAAATTTTGTACGGGGCACTGCATTAAAGGCATCAAATTTAGGTTGAAATCCGGGAGGGATGTTGGCCCGAATCCACATGCCCATGACTTCACCTTTAAACGTGCTGCTCCGATTGTAACCGACCCGGAGCACTTGCGCGACTTCAGGCATGGGATCGCCAAAATGAAAAATCGTGCTGGTATCCCGCAAGGGGGACACGGCCTCGACTTGTTCCGGGATGGCGCCGTGGATTTCTTTAAACGGCGCCCAGCCCGGTGCCCGATCCTGAGTGGCATCCACATTTACATCCAGGGACACATTTCCGGAATAGCGCCAATAGGCAAAGAAATGCGCCCCCATGGCCATGCGGGACCACCAGGGCGGAGGGGCATATGGGCTGACGGTAAACAGATTTTTGACTTCCTGAATTTGTGAAAACCCGACGACTTCCGGGGCCTGGATGTTTCGTTTTGTAATATGGTTCTGCGGGCAAAGTTCGAAAAGTTGGATACCTTGAAGGTTAAAAGGAATATTTATCCAACCCTCCATATCTTTACCCCTTGCTTCAATTGTTTTGCGTACTGAAACCGTTTCAGGCTTTTTTGTGGTGGACCAGGCGGATCGAACCGAATGGTGTAACACCTGAGTCGGACCCGTCCAGGGTAGGGGTAGCCCTAAATGGACTTTGCGGTCATTTAACCCAATATGATTTCGGACCAGTACCTGTACGGAATCCCGACCATTGCTGGCCACGGCCCATGAACTGCGTCCGATCCCAGAATGTTGAGAGTCTGGGGTGAGGTTTGCGGTGCCTTTGAAATGGTCGGGGCCTCCGAAGCGGTAGAGAAGCTTCAAGTAGTGCCACATCAACCCCGGGGTGTCATCACCTGCCGGAAAAAAAGGGCTTCCGGGGAATCCCCCATGAATGATCAAAGGCTGGTTGTGCACCATCAGGTAATCAGCGGCTCCGGAAAAGAATTCATCAGCGTGAAACGCTTGTTTATGCCAGTTATATCCCCGGAACAAAGCCTTGAGTTGGAGGGTTTCTGCAAGGGCGGATGTCAAAGTTTTTAAATCGCTTTCCCCATCAAAATACCGGCGATATTTTAAGGCCTGTTCTAACAACAGGCCGTTAAATGATAGCGGATAGCGGGTAATCGTATTCCCATTTAATCCGGGTGTTGCTCCGGAGGTGGAAACAAACAAAGCATTCGGGGCAAGCTGGCGAAAGTTTTCTAGATTGTTAGCAGCCAAAAGCTTTCTTGGAATATACCAAGTGTGAATCAAATCTCCAAACAAGTAGAGGGCGCTTTTAAAGGTTTCAGGATTCGCAGAATTTCGATTTTTAATTTTAACCTCAATAGTAGGCATCATCCCCCGTGAAACCGCCTGTCCCGTTTTCTGCATCCAGGGAGTAAAAGCCTTTGCTAGTTCTGGAGATTCAGACTGTAGTTTTTTATAGCGCTTAAGCACTTGTTGCCAATAAATGTGTAAATCTTTATGTGTCCGGGGGGATTTAGACTTTATGAAGTTTGCAGGGAGAGACTCATTCGATTGTATGGAGGGTAGGATGAGCGTCAGGGTTGTGTTTTTAACCCAGTTGGCATCACGTTTATTCAACCACTGTGCATCTTCCAGGGATACATAAAAAGGATTTCCCGCTGTGGGTACAGCATCCACCCATATTGCGTCAAGAGGGATGTCCTGCGTGCCCGTATTTTCCAAAACCAGCAGATTCGATTTTGAAGACAACGAAGGGGGAGGAATTGCGGCCTGGGTAATTGTGAAAACGGGAGGGAGCCATCGTTGCCAAAGCAAGTGATCGTTCCACCGTACGGAGAGTTGACGCTGTTGAAACTTTTCTTTCTCCAGATACTCCTCTTTTATCGTTTCTTTTCCCCCACCTGTGGTCGCAATATTGACCCGATACACGCCTTTGGGAATGCCTGGCAAGTGAAACACCAAACGTTGATTGGGTTCTATAAACGGAGGTAGATCTTTGGGATCGGAGATGTGCAGGGTGGTGTCAGTTGCCCCCTGATTCCGGTATTCTGCGGAAGAAATCACTTCATCTTCTTTACCGGAAGGGCTTCCATTCAAAATGCCGGCCGACCAGAGGGCATTCGGCATCGGAAGGAAGGGAAAGGGGGTCTCGGGAACGGAGCTTTCAGGTTGCGTAGGTTCAGGCGATGGTTGATTTTGAGTTTGTAAAAATTTCGCAGGTTCGATCGTAGGCAGTTCCGGCAAATCCGCCCAGTCATCGTTGATCGCAGATTGAGGCAGGGGTTTTTGTGTGGACTCTACTGTCAATTTCGCAGGGTCAAGTTGTTCACTTTGCCAAGAATTCGTCTGACTGGATTCCGGGGACGGGCTTTTTTCATTTGTAACTTCTTTCGTGGGAGAACATGAGCAGGTCATGAATACGAATAATACATTCATTACAAATAATGTTGTTTTTAACACTGTCATATAAAAGACATATAACATTTATGAAAAACATAATAGTTTTATTATATGATTAAATAATGGGTTTGAAGAAAGCTGTAGTTCAAAGAACTCCACGAACAGTCATGGTTGACTCATAAGGGCGAATTAAATTATTTGTAGACGAAGTTATAAGATGTATACCAAGTCTACTCTGGTTATAATATTTGGTTATTTTCGTTTTTTGTTGATCTTTTTTACGAAATTAAATCGAATACAAATATTACCTATGGTGCGTATATGGGATATTATGCATATGAATATGTATTATATTTCTACAAATAAGATAAACTTCAAAAATATATAAAAAATATATTTCCTATTAATATAAAATAACTCATGGGTTGATTTCGTTGTAATTTATATAGGTCTGATAATTAATGAGAAAAAGTTCAAATATTTTAACAAACGGAAGCATTTTTGCAGATGGTGTATTATCCCTTCAAGGAATGTGGTATGTGAATTTTTTGCTTATGGTTCTGGGTGTTTTTTGTGCGCCGCTTAAAGCGGATGAATTACCTAAATCCTTGCGAGCCGCAATAGCCCAAGTTCAAACTGAAGACGCTGAAAAGTCATTAGGAGTGTTGCGTCGCTTCGCTTATACGGACAAAGTGGATGAACGTTTGGCCGCCAGAACGGCCTTGGCGGAATTGGATCGTAATGCAGGTCGATTAGATCGGGCCGCCACCTGGGTGGCCGATTACCAGAATCCTCAACCCGAGAATTTCGCCTGGCCCCGAATTCAAGCCTACGTGGAGGCTGCAAAGATTCAGTTCATGCAGGGCAAAGCATTTGAAAGCGTAAAACGCCTGACCGATGCCAAAGACAAAACTTCAGGATTAGCCAAAATTGAAGTTGAACGCGCCTTGTCCTGGGTGGTGGAGCAAAAGCCTGAATTAAAACAGGCATTGGAATATGAGAAATCAGCACTCATAACCGGCGAGAGCTATTTTAAACGAAAGAAAATTTCTGAAACGGCTGGACTGGAGCCTGCAAAACCCGGTGCGGAACTATGGAAAGAACTAAAGCCGGAAATAAAAACCAGAATTTCGGAACTTGAGCGGAAGGTACGCATCGATAGTTATGGCCTCGATTTTGTGTTGTATAGCGAAGCGCAGGAATTCAGGAAAGCAGCCCATCCTTTGGCGATGGACTTTACCAACGTCGCCGCCGCCTTTGATCGAAAAGGCGACATCGGCGGACGAGTACCCGGTGCCGACTACGAAATGGCAGTTGAGCGTTATAATGAAATTTTGGAATTCTTCCCAGATAATCCCTACGGCCAGGCCGCAAAACTCTATCTGGCCGTCATCACCGCAAAAACCGGAGATCCGGATGGAGCGATCAAACAGCTAAAAGCCTTCTACAAAGAAGATCCTGATGGATTGATGAGAGGGGAAGCATTGAAACTGATGGGAGATCTGTATCTGTTTGCAAAATGGGATAAAGCGAACGCCCGTGAGGCCTATGAACGTGCCATCCGATGGACGGATGCGGTGGAGGAACGTCAGCGTGTACTTGATACATACCTGGTTCCCGAAAAATCTAAAGAGGTTAGCAGGCCGCCAAAAAAATATAAGGAATTGACAAAAGAAGGACTTATCCAGGAAGTCCCCGTCCCCTTTAGCGCTCTGGTGAATCGAACTACGTCTGGTTGGTACTTGGACCGAGTTCGGGCTTCTTTGGTGTGGCGCTTAGGTTTTTTGTTTGCTGTGGACGATAAATGGGATGAGGCGTTGGAAAGATACAAAGAGGTTATGAAGTATGATCCTGTTTTACAGGATGCGGTGACTCAAAAGTATCGTAACGCATTTGCTAGAGTTGAGGCTGGTTTTAATAGCAAATCAATCATCGCCTCGAGGGAGCAGATGGCTGGGCTACATGGAAAAATGCGAACATTGATGATGTGGGCGGACTTTCGTTATGTCCTGGCTGATTTTGATGTCGCTCAAAGCTTATACCAATCTATCACACGCGCTGCTAAGAAAAAGGGAGATGTTACTGTCTACTGTCGTGCGGTTTTAGGTTCAATGTTGGTGAAAAATCAGGCTACGGGACTGGACCAAGTAAAAGATGTTGAAATTATGCATGATATAATCGTGCGACACCCCACGAATCCATCTGCGCCAGTGATGCTTGAGCTGTGTGCAGTGAATACTCTTGGAGCGCCATTGGATGAGGCTGGATATTTCAAATGGTTATATGAGAAATACCCTAAAAGTGAATATGCAATCCGTGCTAGATACTTTGAAATACTAAGGGTTCCTGATTTAAAGGAGCTTGACCGCAGAAAAAAAATGATTTCGGCCTTCAAAAAGGATTTTCCGGATGAACTTTCAAGACATGAATCATTGGATTTCCTAATGGGCTGGTGGACGGAGCAATGTCGGGAACAGATTGAAATTGAAGCTAGATTAGAAAAATCGAGAGAAAAATAATGAAAAAACGTGCGTGTATAAAGTTATGCTTAGGAGTATTGGGATATTATATTGCATCGGCGATTATTGCTGACGACAAGGTTATAACAGAAGAGAGAACTATATCCCAAAATGCCAATGATTCAGTGGAATTTGTAATTGGGGATGATGCTAATCAATTAGAATTCATAATTTATGAAGATGGAACAGATGCAACTGTAACAAAACCGCCAGCTGGGGATTGGACAAAAGGTGTGAATAATCTTGCAGAAGTCAATTGCAATGACGAAGAGTCAGGAAAAGTTGTATTCATGGTGAACGGAGTTAACACTAAGAAGCCTTCAGATATTTTTGTGCAGAGAATCAGAGGTGAATACACCTCGTGTTCATCTGGTGAGGGCAAAGGAGGAAATCCAGCAACATTTGAGTACACGCTGAATGGGTATTGGCCCAATGGGATTGTGATAGAGCCAACAGTTAAATATATTCCAATGAATAAGTTTGTAAAATTATTTGCTTACGATGTTAGTCTTGATCCACGTATATTAATTAATTCCAAGTGGGCGGTTAGGCCCAAAGATAATACAGAATTTACAGATGAAAATGGTAATGCAGCGGATGAGGGTGATGAAATTTGGTTTAAAGCTTCAAAACCTGGAGAATATACTGTGGAAGCAAATCCCAAGGGTGTTTCAAGAATTGGGGAGAATAAAAACGGTGTTAGTTCGGTTTTTGTATACCCTGAAGTTGTGGGTATTGAGGGTCTTAGTGATGAAAAAAAGTATTACAACGGAACAAGTATAACACTAACTGTAAAACTTACAGATGGGGTATCGTTAACTTCGGGGCAAACGATAGAATGGGGTGGCGACGCAAAATTTACCGATCAATCTGGCTTGTCTGTAACAGCTACATTTAATAAAAATAGATCAGATATTGAGGTGACTGCTAAAACTGCAAATCAAGAAAGTCCACATGCTGAAAGTATTAGTGTTGTTGAAATAGTACAATTTCAACAAATTAAGGTCCCAAATTTCCCTAAATGTAAGGGGAATGTGCTAAAGAAGGAGGATTTCATAATTACAACAGACCCCTTAAATTATTATGATGATGTTGAAATTTATGGAGATGTTGATAACTCTACAGTAGGGGAAAATACTGTATATGCAAAATTAAAGGATTTTAAAGGCGATTATACACCTCCTTCTGTGAAATATAAAGTTATCGAAAATGGTGAAGTATGGGAAGAGTTTGGTCCAATATTTTTCAATGAAAAATCAGGTGTTCCAGAAGAAATAACACTAAGAATTACTGGAAATTATGAATACAATGGTTCTGTATATTACGATGCAAAACAATTACGTTCCTCTATCCCTGTTGAAATAACAGGCGCTAGCAAACCATTTTTGTCGACTTCTCGGGAACCAATATGGTCTGCCTGTCACGAGCCATTGACGATAACAAAATCTGTAGATTGGAGGGTAGGTGGAAGTGTAGGTTTTAAATGGGAGTTTAAAGGTGTAGATATTGATCTTACTGGAAGTGTACATCGTACAAATTCATTTACTACGAGCCTGACAGTTGGTGGGCAAACTGGTAAAAAAGTGGGCTATAGGGTTGCGGAGCATCCTATTGAGTTGAAGGCTACCGCAACGTATAATTCACAACATGATGTTATATTTAAATATGTTAACCCTCTCAAAGGTTTTGAGCTTTATTCTAGTGTCAAAGTAAAAGATATTAACACTAAGATTTCGGATGAACCGAAGAATGCATATTTATCACCGGAAAGTCTCACTGGTTCACGTTGTACCTCTGGTTGTAACTAACTAAATGGAGTGAATATAATGAAAAAATGTATACTTATAATGATGTGTTCAGTTCTCTCCTTTGTACTTTTATGTGCAGATGATTCCGTTGAAATGCTTCAAAAATTTACATTCGAAGTTCAAGAATTGGGTGAGGGTTTGTGGCCGGAAATTGTTGATGAAGATCAGTTGGATTTCCGTCAAAAAGTTTTCGATTATAGAATAAATAAAGCGATCTTAAAAATAAAGGATCAAGATCTTCCTCACATTTGGAAAGAATATTCAACATTATTGCCTTTGGATACTTTTGAAGAAATGTTAGTTTCCTTGGACCCTGAAAAAGCCGTTCTAAAAGAGAATAATTCGTATATACTCCTTCTTCGCGACACGATCCAAGCATTAGGTTTAGCTGGTGTCAGTGTATTTGAAGCTAAACCTGCTAAAGAAATTTCACTTGGTGATGCTATGTCGTTATCTGGTGCGTTACTAGTGGGAAGGGTTCCTTCCGCGAAAGGGAATCCATTTTTACTGGAAATGTTATTAGAACTGGCTGTTTTCGATGTTGATAATCAGTCTGATGATGTTAGCCTAATATTTAATATTAAAATCGGTCAACTAATATCAACTTTGTATCGATCAGACGTCGAAGACCAGAAGGTGATGCAGTTGATGCGAGAACTTATCTCATCAAAAATGCTTTCATCTCAAATTGAAATAACTATTTTAGTAGAGCTTATTAACAGGAAATATGTAGGATCTAATGAATTTGCAATTGAGCGTTTGAATATTAGAAGGTTTAATGAATATGAATACAATATTTTGTTAGAAGTGTTAAAGGCTCATTTGGATGCAATTGATTTTGACAGTTTGATAACTCATCAAATGAATTATATTCAGTCACTGCAGGATCAAATTGATTTCATTTATGAAACGAATGCTCAAGAAAATACAATTTTAACCAAGTAAGTTTCGAAGAATAAGGGTCACCCATCAAAGGTAGGAGGTCAATACACAAAACCTCCCTAAACCCGAATAAACAAGATCATCCTGTTTGGCCGGGCCAACGTTTGGCTACGAGAAGAGCGTTGGCCTCTCGTTCTTCCCCGTCTGATTTGTTTCAGTCACCCATATGGTTCTCAGTGTTGGCACGATGCTGACGCTTCGATTTTCCAACACCATCTTTCCGCAGTTGCGGAACCAGAAAAACCTGTGTGCCCGGTTCGCTTCCATAAGTTTGGTTCAGCCCCGTGGTTGTCCTGCAAGCAGGACTCCAACCCTTGAGTGGTTCACGCCGGGGGCAAATCGACTTCTTTTCATAGCTTAATAAGATGGCGCAGCCCTCACCGGTTCCAATCAGCCCGATGGATTTACCCACCCCTTTACTGGTTCCCGATGAGAGCTGCATGGTTTAGCCGAACAGAAGTTGTTCGT
>JARHXX010000060.1 GCA_029269125.1 Kiritimatiellaeota bacterium B1221
ACTACGCTTGTGAAATGGAGCAAGAGCTTCCGCAAAGATTTCCACGCTCGGAGATCGTGGACTACGCTTGTGAAATGGAGCAAGAGCTTCCGCAATGATTTCCACGCACGGAGTGCGTGGACTACTTCACTGCGGCTTTGCGGTAGACGCGTCCGCTGGCATACATAAAGAACATCATGTCTTCATGACTTCGTCCAAACCCGCCTGCGGATTCCAGACTGTATTGTACGCGGACTTTATAGCCGTTGCCGTTTTTCTGAACGGGGCCCCAGGCTTTGACTTGGAGTGAATCGGGGAGGGCGGCGTTTTTACGAATATAGGCATCCACTTGTTTGACCCGCCCGGTGGGGCCTTCATTTTTAGGCGCACTCCCCACAGTTGATGTTGTATCCGGCACATCAACGCCGTTTTGACCCGGCGACGCAGCAGGATTGCCACTTGTCCCACCGGTGGTTTCTTGAACGGTTTGGGCGGGAGCTGAGGAGGCGGAGGCCTGCATTTTTTCCCAGTGCTGATATTCCCGACGCCCCTGATCCAAGGCTTTTTCCCGGGCATATGCACTTTCAAAAAAGTGGGCTGCAGAGGATTCGGAGAGTGAATCCATGGCGAGGGTCATTTCGCCGTTGCCGAGTTCGAGACTCAATTCGGTGGCGGTAAGGTTTTTGAGAATACCGTCTTTTTTGGCCCCATTTCGAAGCTCAATTTGTACTTTTTGTCCGGGAGTGGGGGGGGTGAATTGGGCCGAGAATTTTTCATAAAGTTCATGATAGCGAAGCTCCCAATTCGGATTCTTCGGATCAAAAACCGGGCGTTGCGATGCGGTTTCGGCTGGAGGCACCCGGGTTGCCGCGGGGGTGTGGTCGACATGAACCGGTTCGATACGCTGCGGGGCTTGGGTCGCTTCCGGTTCGGGGGCCGGCTGGGTAGGCGCGCAGGCATTCATCCCCACGATCAAAGTGAACGCAGTAGTGAATGCGAAAAGTTTTTTTGGGCCCCGGCTGATCATATTGTCAAACTTCATTCGGGCTCTATTATGGAGCATCTACATAATTCCAACGCTAAAAGCGTGCTCTTTTGGTTTCCTAATTTCAAATATGCATATATGTTTCGCCTGCATGTCTTCCCCCAAACTAAATTTACGAGACCTTCCTGTTCCGCACCTGGTGCGTCGAATTTCGATACCGGTGATCACCGGCATGTTTTTTCAGACCATGTATAATGTGGTGGATACGTGGGCGGCGGGGCGCATCTCCACGGATGCCTTGGCGGCATTGAGCGCGTCTTTTCCGATTTTCTTTCTGATTATTGCAGCCTCCCAAGGCTGTCAGGCCGCCATCAATTCTTTGTTAAGCCATGCCCTGGGGGCTGACGATGAGCAAGCCCAGGCCGAATTAGGCGGACAGGGTTTGTTTTTTGCGATGTGGATGAGTGCGCTCACCGGGTTTATCGGATACAGGTTCACCCCGGAGTTACTCGCACTTATTCAATTGGAGGGGGAGCCCATGCGCTTGGCCACCTCATATTTGCGGATGCTTTTTTTGGGCACGCCTTTTTTTGTGATGTCCTCTACCTTGAATGGTATGTTGAGTGCCCATGGGGAAACCCGACCGTTTCGGGATTCGATCATTCTGGGTTTCCTGTTAAATATTGTATTGGACATTTGGTTTGTGTTCGGCGGGTTGGGATTACCGGCAATGGGCTTTGCGGGGATTGCCCGGGCGACCGTGCTTTTGCAGGGCCTCACCTTGCTTTATGTTTGGATCATCGCCCAGCGACACGGGGTTTTGGGGGCGCAGGAATGGAAGCGTTTCTTCCCGCACTGGCATTCGCAAAAGCGGTTGATGTTCCAGGGCTTTCCGGCCATGTTTAACATGTTGACCATCGCCTCGGGTATTTTTGTGTATACGTACTTTGTGGCGGGATTGAGTAATAACGTGCTGGCCGCCTTTGGGACGGCGATGCGGATCGAACAAATCGTGTTGATGCCTGCGGTGGGGCTGACCACTGCTGCCATGACCCTGGCGGGACACAGTTATGGCGCGCAACGCCTGGATCGTTTACGTGAAACGCTGTGGACCTGTTTGCGTTACGGGGGCGGTATTTATTTGGTGGGTGGTCCCTTGGTGGCCATATTTGCCCCTTTTTGGTTGTCCTTTTTTACGCAAGATCCGGAGGTGATCGCGATCGGGACCCCTTGTTTACGCATTGCGATGGTAAGTTTTTATGGTTATGTGATTATTTTTATCTTCACCTCTGTCCTTCAGGGAGTGCAGCGTCCGATGTTTGTGCTGTGGATTGGGCTTTATCGTCAGCTGCTCGCCCCCATGCTGGTGTTGCCCTTTTTGATGACCCGCTTTGATCCCCCAGAACTGGGTATTTGGTGGTCGGCATGGTTTTGTGTGTGGACGGGTGCACTGTTTACGGTGTTGTATGCCCTGTGGGTCTGGCGGCAATTGAAACGAAAATTTTCTTAAAGTTTTTTGCGGAAAATTGCGGAAGGGCTGCTTTCGGGTGGTATGTACGCACAAAAATTACCTCTGGATTGTTTGAGCAGAGCGAATGAGTATCTGCAGCTTTGCACGCAACGAAATGGCCATGTCGCTGAAGCCGAACCGGTGTTGGATCCCTTTTCCGAAAGGCATTTACACTGTATTTGGTTTGATAACCGCCTGCGCCCTGAACCGCTGCAGACGGAAAGAGGGGAACGAATCCAAATCATTCACCCGGGTAAATGGAATCAGGAAAGCGGCCCTGACTTTTTAAATGCCGAATGGAAGGTGGGGGGGCGCCGGGTACGCGGGGATGTGGAGATTCATATCCGACCCATGGATTGGAAACATCATGGGCACCGCGATGATTTGCGTTATGCGGGGGTGGGGCTGCATGTCTGCTACGAACCCGGAGAGTTGCCTCCGGGATTGTTGCCGCCGGGTTGTGAAGAAGTGAGTATGCGCGGACAGTTGGAGAAGCGTTCTCATTTCTTTTTTGATCAGATTGATGTGCGAGCCTACCCTTGGCAAAAGGAAGGGGCTACCTCGGGATTGCGTGGATATTTTGCTGGAAAATCAGAAGAGGAATGTGGGGCAATGCTGGAGGCGGCGGGACAAGAGCGTTTGCGCCGGAAATCTCTGCGGATGGCCAGGGTGGTGCAGGCGGTGGGGGAAGAACAGGCCTTGTATATGGCATTGTTGAGGGGGCTGGGTTACAAAAACAACGCAGAGGTTTCTGAAGGGTTGGCCCGGGGAATTCCTTATTCTTTGCTGAAGAGTCTCGCCGGGAATGATCCGGAGAAATCCTATGCTTTATTGTTGGGAGTGGCGGGGTTGTTGCCTGCGGATGCGGATGCCCCCGGCCTTCCCCGGTGGATGAACCTTCGGCGTCTTTGGGATTTGTGGTGGCCGCATCAGCATACGTTTTTAGATAAATCATTATCACCGGAGGCCTGGCGATTGGATCATTGCCGTACCGGAAACCATCCGGTACGAAGATTGCGGGCGGCGGCAACGTGGGTGGCGCAGGCGGAGGGATTGTCTATGCTCTTTTCAGTGAAGTCTGATCAGCCGGAAAAAATGTGGATACGGGATTGCCTAAAAAAATTGCGGGTGGCCTCCCCCGAAGCCACGGTGGATCCCACTCAGCTGGTAGGTCCGGTACGGGCAGGGACGCTGTTTCTTAATGCCATCCTCCCTTGGCGTATCTGCAGTGGTAAAATTCTGCCGGAGGAAGAACTGTGGTCACAGTTACCCGATGAAGCGTTTAATTCTAAAAGCCGACATGCCGCAAATATGTTGTTTGGGCCGGATCAGCATCCCCGCTTGTATCGAGGGGGATTACGAAAGCAGGGGCTGTTGCAGTTTTATGAGGATTTTCAGCTGTAAGGTCCGGAACAGGAAAGGACCGGGGACTTACCAGTCCCCGCGAGGGAGAAATTGCGGGGGTATGAAAACCCCCGGTCCGTTCAATTATTTCAAAGGTCTTTGCTTAGAAACTCCGGCAGGGTTTCGACAAAGGCTTTGATTTCGTCGCGCACCCGGCGGAAACCGTCGAGTTTCACCTCTTCAGAAGCATTCGGAGGAGAGAGCTTGGGAGGATCGTCAAATCCAACGTGAAGGACTTTGGCGTCACCGGGAAAGAAGGGGCAGGTTTCGTGGGCGTGGGCACAGACGGTGATCACGTAATCAATTTTTGTGTCTTTAAATTCATCGATATGTTGTGATTTTTGACCGGTGATGTCCACGCCGGCTTCGGCCATCACTTTTACGGCATTGGGGTTGAGTCCGTGGGTTTCAATCCCGGCGGAATAGACTTCGATTTGATCCCCCTTGAGGGCGCGGGTCCAGCCTTCCGCCATTTGGCTTCGGCAGGAATTTCCCGTGCAGAGATAGAGCAGACTTATTTTTTTTGACATGATGTTTTTGTGTTTAGTTTTTAAACCATTCAGTGGTGCGATTGGCGAAGCCGACGAGGGCCAGCATAACAGGGACTTCCACGAGGACCCCCACGATGGTGGCGAGAGCGACGGGAGACTGGGTGCCGAAGAGGGCGATGGCCACCGCGACGGCCAGCTCGAAAAAGTTGGATGCGCCGATCATGCCTGCAGGGGCCGCGACGTCATGAGGCAGTTTCAGGGCTCTGGCCGTGATGTAGGCGATGAAAAAGATCAGCACGGTTTGGAGGATCAGGGGGAGGGCAATCAATCCGATATGAAGCGGGTTGGCAATGATGGTGGCGCCCTGAAAGGAGAAGATGATGATGAGGGTTAACAGCAGTCCCGCAATGGTGGTGTTGCCAAATTTAGGCAGGAAGGTGTTTTCGAAGTAGTCCTGCCCCTTGCTTTTGACCATTTGGCTCCGGGTCAAAGCGCCGGCAGTCAGCGGAACCACCACGAAAAGAACCACGGAAAAAATCAGGGTGTCCCAGGGCACAAACACATCGCTGACCCCCAACAGGAATTTCACAATGGGCACAAACGCAATCAGAATAATGAGGTCGTTACTGGCGACCTGCACCACGGTGTAGGCGGGATTGCCTTTGGTCAGGTGACTCCACACAAATACCATGGCGGTACAGGGGGCGGCCCCCAGCAGCACGGCGCCGGAGAGGTAATCTTTTGCCAGATCTTCGGGGATGAAATTCTTGAAGATCACGTAGAAAAAGAGCCAGGCAATTCCGTACATGGTGAAGGGTTTAATCAGCCAGTTGGTGACCCAGGTCACCCAAAGCCCTTTGGGGTTTTTACGAACGTTTTTGACGCTGTTAAAATCTACTTTCATCATCATCGGATAGATCATAATCCAGATGAGAATCGCTACCGGAATAGAGACATTGGCGTATTCCATTTTCCCCAGAAATTTGGGAATCCCAGGGAGAAATTTGCCAATGAGAATCCCCGCGATCATGCACAGGGCGACCCAGAGGGTGAGATATTTTTCGAAGAAGCTGATGCCGGTATTTGTGTTTTCAGTTGTCATAGTGAAGTCCAGAGGAGAGACGTGTTTTAGTCCGTTGGTTTTTGCGCAGTGCTGATGGATTGCGTTTCGGTTTCCAGTTTTAAGCGGTCCAGTTTGTCGATGGGTAAAGACGCGAGCAGTTCAATGCGGTAGCGAAGTAACTGTGCGGTTTGCGAAAAGGCTTTGCGTTGTTCAGATTCGGGGGCGTCAGAAGGGTCTTCGGTGCGCCAGTGTGCAAGCACGGGTTGTCCGGGCCAGAGGGGACAGCTTTCTTTTGCATCGTCACAGAGGGTGAGCACAAAGTCGAAATGGATATCTTTAAATTCGTCCCAGGATTTACTGCGGGCGGATGAGGTATCAATTTTGAAGTCCTCCTGAAGGACGCTGAGTCCCACAGGGTGGGGATCCGGTTTGGGCTGGGAACCTGCGCTGTACGCTTCGAATTTGTCCGGAAAGAATTCGTTGGTGAGGAATTCGGAAAGGATGCTTCGAGCGGAATTTCCGGTGCAGAGAAACAGAATTTTATAGGGCGTGTTCATGGGGAGGCGGGGGTAAGGGTTTGGGTCGTGGTCGTGAGCAGGGTATCCAGTCCTTCGGCCCCGGCGGGTTCGCGAGTTAACCAAGGCACAATGACTAAACGATCGGTGAGTGCGGCCGCTTCTTTAAGATAGTGCACTTCCCGTTGGGCTTGGATTTGCAAACGGGGATCGCCGGGGGCCGCCCCCGCCAAACTTTGGTTGAGGATCCAGCTGGTGGGATTGATTTTTGCTCGGCGTAAATCTTCCTGCAAACGGGCGGCTTCATGAACCGGGGTGGCTTCGGGAAGGGTGACCAGCAGGACACGGGTGAAGTCGGGGTTGCGGAGTTTGGGAAGCAGGTCGGTGACTTCGGAGGGGAGTTCTCCTTTATTTTTTAAGACTTCGCGGTGATAGGCTTCCGATGCATCCAGCAACAGCAGGGTGTGACCGGTGGGGGCGGTATCGAGCACCACAAACTGATCATCTCCTTTGGCCACGGTCCGTGCAAAAGCCTGGAAGACCGCAACTTCTTCGGTGCAGGGGGAGCGCAATTCTTCGAGCAGGAGGGCACGGCCCTCCTCATCCAGATCTTTCCCCGCATTTTCCATGGCATCTTCAATATGCTTGCGGGTTTCCTCGCGGGGATCGATCCGGCTCACTTCCAGATTGTCTAACCCCTCTCCCAAGGTTTCGGCAACATGGGCGGCGGGATCGGTGGTGGAGAGGTGAACGGGATGACCCTCCTGTGCGATGGCACGCGCAATGGCGGCGGCCAGGGTGGTTTTGCCTACGCCGCCTTTACCCATGGTCATGATCACACCGGGTCCCTGGGCGATGAACTTTTGAACCAATTCCTGAAGGGCGAGGTGCTCCGGGAGTTCAACCGGATCCAATTTCGGCAAGGCCTGTAGTTGGTCGGAGAGAAAAGCGCGCAGAGATGCAGGCCCGATCAGCCCTCCGGGGCGGAAAGGACGTTGGCAGCTGGGGAGGGTCTTCAGGTTTTGTGGAAGGTCGGCCAGGCAGGCACTGGCTTTATTTTCCCATGCCCGGGCAAGGGGATCATTACTTTCTTCAGCTTTGAATACCCCGTTGATGACCAGGAACAGTCCTGAAATGTTTTCGTCTTGAAGTTCCCGGGTCGCCCGGGCGGCTTCACGCAAAGCGGATGTTTCTGGACGACTGACAATGACCACGCGGGTTTGTTTGGGGTCCTGTAACGCCTCGAGCGCGTGTTGATAAATGATTTGCTGATCTTTCAATCCGGCCATGGGTCCCAAACAGGAAGAACCGGTTTGATTTTCAATCATAAAGTCATTCCACGCGGCCGGAAGCGAAAGCAGGCGCAGGGTGTGGCCGGTGGGGGCGGTGTCGAGGACCACATGATCGTATTGATTCAGGTGGTCCGGGTCGCCGATGAGCCGGGTGAATTCGTTAAAAGATGCGATTTCCACGGTGCATGCTCCGGAAAGTTGCTCTTCGATATTGCGGAGACTTTCGCCGGGAAGAATTCCCCGAAGCGGCTCAACCATCCGTTCGCGGTAGCGGCGGGCGGCGTCCATGGGATCAATATTCAGAGCAGACAAACCGTCCACTTCCGGAACCGGACGTGCATCGGCATCGAATGCCGTTTGCAATACTTCGTCTAAATTTGAAGCCGGGTCCGTGCTGACCAGCAGAACTTTTTTGCCGGCATCCGCCAATGCAATGGCGGATGCACAGGCCAGTGAAGTTTTGCCCACACCTCCTTTGCCGGTGAATAAGAGGATTTTAGGCGCATCTTCTAACCAGACATTCATTCGCAGCATCCTCCACCGGAGCCGCAGTCATTGCTTTCGGTATCATTTGCCGTTTTAACTTCGCAGCCAAGGATTTGGGCGAGTTGCGCACGGGTGGGGTAAAAGCGGGATGCCACCAGATTTCCGTCCAGAAAAACCAGGGGGAGGCAATCCTGTCCTGCGGTTTGAAGCAGAGTTTTTACGGATGCATTGGCTGCGAAGTCGGCGGGTTGCTGAGCCAGATTGAAGCGGGTCACCGATGCATCCTGTTTTTTTGCCCATTCAAAATCGGCATTGACCCGAACCAATTCGGGGTCGACAGAAGGGCCGCAAACGCCACTGGAACAACAGAGAGGGGGATCATAAACAGTAAGAGATTTCATTTCGTGGATTCCTTGAGGTTTGGGTTTTCGGGGATGCAGCATCCGCCTTCGGATAAAATTTGATTGAGGTCGCCGGCGTTTGACAACTTCGCGAGTTCCTTGCGGTCCTGCCTGAATACCGGTTCGGTGCTTACCAGGTCTTGGAGGCAGGCAAGATTTTTGGATAATTCGGGAGAGGGGGATTCGGGGAGGGTGTAAATGGTCCAATTCTGAAACCGGGTGGTTTCCACCAGGCCGTGTTTTTTGAGGTAGGCCAAGTGGCGTGACACATTCACTTGGGACACATTTAAAATGTGTTGGATATGACAGACGCATAGGGGAGAAACCTGAAGCAGATTTAACATCCGCAGCCGGGTTTCATCACAAAGACATTTATAGACAGCCAATAAATTTTCCATGTCTTCTATATACGTTAATATGAATATACGTCAATGCGTATATTTATTTGGATTTGATGTTTTTTTACCCGGGGAGCCGTGAAGAAGTCAGAAGACGGGTGAGGACGGAACCCGTTTGGATAAAAAAACAGGCCTGTGATTCGGGACGTATGGTCGAGTGCATGCCATTGCCGCTTCCTGTTTTCCGCATTACCTGGACTGATTCGGTCTGCTGCCGGTTTAACAGAGTGTCTTGACGGTCATAGATGTAATCTTTGCAAAGTTTGAGAGCTCCATTTTTGTAAAAACAGGCATGTATGATGAGATCAAATTCGAATGTCATGAAAAGTACATTGACAGTTTAAAAAATATTAGCCTAGCATTTATCAATGTATGGTCTCTTTTGTGATTGGTGTGTTCTATAAACATGCTGGTGTCAGAGATTTCTTAACGTCGATCCACACTTAACCCCTATTGATTATGAAGCCTGCAATTTATTTCTCCCTCTCTCTGTTCTCTCTCACGTTTACTGCGGTTGCCGACCAGGTGATAACAGATGATCTGATTGTGGATGGCGGCAGCATTGCCGTGGGGACGGATTCGGTCAATGGCGAAGATTTCGGTTACTCCACGGTTTTGCTTAAGGAAAATAATCTGCGGATCCGTTTTCAGGACACCAGTAATTCCGCTGCTTTCCCCTCAAATGACTGGGAATTGTTGGCGAATGACTCTAGCAATGGCGGTGAAAATAAATTTTCGATTGTGGATGTGAGCGCGGACCGAACCCCCTTTACTGTCCTTGCAGGCGCCCGGGAACATGCGTTGCTGGTGGGGGCTGACGGAAACGTGGGCTTCGGAACGGCCGCGCCGGACAGAGCGCTTCATATTGTTGCGGATGACAGTCCGACGATCCGGCTGGATCAGGGAAATGCGGGCGGGTTGGCGGCGCAGTCCTGGGATTTGACGGGAAATGAATCCGGTTTGCTGGTTCAGGATGTAACCAACGGAGGGGAGATCCCGTTCAGGATCCGGTCAGGAGCTGAGATGCATTCGTTGACGGTGGGCGCGAATGGGGTGGGTGTGGGCGTGTCGAGTGCCGTGTATAAGCTGCATGTGCAGCAGACGGAAGACCTGCAGACTGCCCTGATTGAGAGTACCAATGCGGTGGCCTCCGCCCGGACGGTTTTGCAATTGCGGAATAACGGCCCCGCGGGGTTACGCATCAGTAACAACAACGCCACAGCCAGCCCCTCTGACTGGGATCTGACCGTGAATGATACGGGTGAACTGGTGATCAGCCGCGGCGGCGGTGCTTTGGTGACCATTGATGCCACCGGGAATTTGGTGGCGGCAGGAACGCTGAGTGATGCTTCCGATGTGAATCGGAAAGAAGGTTTCGGAGAAGTGGACCATGCCGATGTTCTGGAGAAGGTCGCGGATCTTCCGCTCAAAACCTGGCGGTATAAAGGGGAGGACGTGACGCACATAGGTCCCATGGCTCAGGATTTTCAAGCATTGTTTAAAGTCGGGGGCAGTGCGCGCAGTATTTCAAAAGCGGATGCCGACGGGGTGGCACTGGCTTCTATTCAGGCGCTGCATGCCGATGCCAAAGAGAAAGCGCTTCGGATTGCTGAGTTGTCGCAGCAGAATCAGGCTTTGGAGGCACGTCTGAAACGGTTGGAGAGTTTACTGGAAGCCCAATAAGTTTCCGGTTTCTTATTCTCCGCTTCAAAACTTTTACCGGCTGTTTTCATGAAAATACAATTCTTCCCTCTGATTTCTTTTCTTTTATTGATCTGTGTGGGTGCCCGTTCACAGGAAACGTTGACGCTTGCGCTGTCGGCTGACTCCAATCCGGTGCGGGCAGGGGAAAGGGCGACGCTTTCTTTTCAGCTATCCAACCGGGATACGGTGGATGCGAACGGTGTCGGTTTTTCCATGGACCTTCCGGCGGGAGTGGTGCTCGCTTCTCCTCCGAATGAGTCGACCAACATTGGAGGCGGAAGCTTTAACGCAGTGGCTGGCGGTTCCAGTTTTTCTTTTTCAGGGGGAACGGTGGAGATGATTGAACCCCACCGGGTGGTAACGGTGGATGTGGTGGCGGCCGCCGCCGGGGATTATCGGATAAGAACAGGAAATGTGACCTCCAGTCTGGGGAGCACTCCCGCCGGTTCCACCTTGTTGCGGGTGACAGAAACCTCTGCAGCACTGGGGGCGGCGCTGGAATCCGCAGTGAGCGGCCGGTTGGTATCGTTCACCCTTCGTCTGGAAAATCTGGATGCCAACGGGTTGGATGCGCTCCGGGCACGGCTGAATCTTGATGAGGTTTTTGGGCCGGACAATTATCAACTGACAGGTCCCCCCTCGATCACTGACGATCCTGGCACTGTGATCCTGAACCCGGCCTACGACGGCAGTTTGGATACCGAACTGATTTATATTCCGGTGAGTGCGGGCCGGGGGGGGATGGATTCCAGTTTGGCGGCGGGGGATACGTTGTCGGTTCTGATCGAAGTGGAAGTGTTTGCGGTTTCTGATCAGGGATTGGGGTATGCGGATTACGGGGCGCAGGCTTTCGTCCAGGCGGAGGGAGCCACGGGGGTTGTGGCTGACATTTCGGATGACGGAACCGATCCGGACCCCAATGGAAACGGAGATGCGGGGGAAGCGGGTGAGAATGATATCAGTTTATTTTCAGTTACCCCTGAATCCGCAGTCGGCTTGGCCACGAAGGTTGAGGTTTTGCCGTACACGACGATGTCCACGATGGCGGGATTCCTCTATGGACCGCGGGTGCGTCTGACCTGGGTTTTAGAAAATCTGGGGACAGAGGTTTTGTCCAATGTGCAGATTACCCAGAATCTTGACGAGGTCTTCGGTGCCGGAAATTACAGTCGGGTCACCACTACCCGCACATTTGAATTTCTGGATCCCGGGACCGCGCTGTCGTTAAATTCCGGTTTTGACGGCACAAGTAATCTTTCGGTCTTAAGCACCGGGGGCACGCTTTCACCGGGTGAGCGGGTGGTGTTGCGTGCAGAGGTGATCGTCTCGACGATTACCGATCAGGGGTACGGGTCGGGGATTTATCAACTGCAGTCCTCCGTCAGTGCAGAGGATCCATTGAGCAGCCTGGTGGTGGATTTGTCGGATGAGGGACAGGAGCCGGATACCAATGGCAACCGGGTGGCAGATGATGCCGGAGAAGATGATCCGAATTCGTTTTCTGTCCTCTCCTATTTGGGACTGGCCCGGGATGTTGCTGTGTCAGGCCGCACGGTAACGTTTGACTATTATCTGGAGGTGTTCGGCACCTTCACGCTCTCGAATCTGTCGGTCACAGACAATCTGGATGCCGTATTCGGTGAGGGAAACTATGTGATTCTCACCGCGCCCTTCCTGGTCGATGATCCGGGAACCCTGCTGTTGAATCCGGCATTTGATGGAAGTGCTGAAAATGATTTGTTGAGTGGAAACGGAACCCTGGCCGGTGGCGATACGGCACAGATCAGAATGGCGGTGGAAGTGACCGGGCTGGTGAATCCCGGAAACGGTCTGGGTGATTTTTCCAGTGCCGCATTTGCGTCGGGTGAACAGCCCGGAGGCTATGAGGTCCAGGACCGTTCGGATGCCGGTACGGATCCGGATCCCAACGGAGACGGGGTCCCGACGGGTGCGGGTGAAAACGATGACAACAGTTTTGTCGTGACTGCAGATGCGGTGGTGGGGGGTGCCTTGGATGCAAGCGTGTCGGGTACACAGATCACTCTGGACCTGTATTTGGAGAATTTTGGGGCCCAGACCGCATCGGACCTCGAGCTGATTCTCAGTTTGGACGATGCCTTTGGCAGCGGTAATTACAGCGTGATCACCCCTCCGTCTTTTGTGGATGATCCGGGCACACTTGCGTTAAACGGATCTTTTGATGGCAGTTCTGAATTCAATATGCTGGGTGCCGGCGGCACACTCTCTGCGGGAGATACGGCCCGCATCCAGATGGTGGTGGAGTTGAATATATTTGAAGATCTGTTCGGTGAGGGTGAGTGGGTGTATTTTGCGCAGTTTGAAGTTTCGGGTACAGATACAAATGGGTTGCGGGTAATGGATTTATCCGACGACAGCACGGATCCGGATTTGACGGGGGACGGAGATCCCACGTTTGCGGGTCTGCCGGATCCGCCGGTGGACGGGGAAAATGATCCCACTCTCATGGTAATGGGATCTGCGGGTCTGGGACTTGCTTTGTGGATGGATGTACAGGGAACAGAGATCACCTACACCTTCACGGTGGAGAATATAGGAGATCTGCCCGTGGAGTCTCAAAACCTGTCGGTGAATATGTTTTCCACATACGGGTTCGGGAATTTCGCGATGACCTCCGCCCCGCAGATCATCGAAGGGCCGCAGGATTTTGCGTTTCTCAACAGCGCTTTCGATGGCACTTTTTCGCAGTCCTTGTTTAGCAGTGGTTTTTTGGATCCGGGTGAACTTGTCCGGATTCAGTACAAACTGGACGTGACGAATGTAACGGATCAGGGGAACGGCTTGGGTATTTATAACCAAACAGCCATAATTACTGGAAGTGCGATTACGGGGGGGATTATCGATACGTCTGATGATGGAGGGGTGACGGATACGGATGGAGACGGGAATGCGAACGAGTCCGGCGAAAATGATCCCTCTTATGTTGTGATTGGAGAAGAGGCCGTATTGGGGTTGGCGCTGAATGTGACAGATATGGGAGGGAACCAGTTCCTGATCGATTTCTATTTGGAGAATTTGGGCTCCAGCTCTTTGAGTCAAGTTCTGGTGGAGAATGATTTGGATGCCACATTCGGGACCGGGATGTATTCAATCCTCTCCGCCCCCGCATTTATAGATAATCCGGGAACCATGACGCTGGAGGGAGGCTACGACGGAAGTAGCGCCACCGGCATTTTCGCCACAGGCAGCTCGCTGGCAGCCGGCGATACCGCACAGGTTCAGATGCTGGTATCGCTTGATACGCTTTCAGACACTGGACTGGGATATGGTATTTATGAACTGCAGGCGCTCGGATTTGCAAATGGACCAAGCGTTTCCACCTCGTTTGATCTTTCGGATGCGGGGACGGATCCCGATCCGAACGGGAACAGTCTGGCTTTTGAGGCGGGAGAAAATGACCCCTTCCGGATTGAAGTTGGCGGTACCCGGGTGGCCGCGGCGCTCAATGTAACGGTGAACGGCCTGTATGTCACCCTGGATTATGCGGTGAAGAATTTGAGTGACAACACGGTCAGCAGTCCCGCCCTTGCGCATGATTTGGATGCCGTATTCGGGGCCGGCAATTACCAGCGGATCAGCGGACCTTTTTTCCCGGGAGGGTATCGGGACCTGGAGCTGAATACTTCTTTTACCGGCAGTAGTGATCAGGATCTGATTGCGGGTGGCAGCATGGGAACCGGTGTAACAGAACGCTTCCGGGTAGTGGTGAAGGTGGATCAGCTCACGGACCAAGGTTCCGGACTGGGGGTTTATGATACCCAGGTTCAGTTTTCCGCGGATACAGGGTTGGGCACAGCGGATGATCTTTCGGATGCAGGCACGGTTCCGGATCCAAATGAAAACGGATTTGCGGGGGAGATCGGTGAGGAGGATGCCAACGTTTTTCTTGTTGAAGACACCCGGGTGATTGGAGTTGCGCTGGCGGCTTCGGTTGAAGAATATCAGGTGACGCTCGACGCCTATGTCGAAAACTTCGGAGATACCCGGATGGGGTCATTGACGCTGGCTCTGGATTTGGATGCGGTCTTCGGTGCCGGGAATTATTCTCTCAGCGGCGCTCCAGCTTTAATCGTTGACCCCGGAACGTTGACCGCAAATTCATCTTTTGATGGAACGGGTGATCTCGAGTTGATTGCCCCCGGATCGGTATTGGAAATCGGGGGAACCGCGCAAATCCGTGTGGTGGTTGATGTCACCACTCCCGTCGATCAGGGATTCGGCCCGGGGGTGTATGAGACTCAGCTAGGATTTTCGGGAGTTTCCGCGGTGTCCGGCAGAACCGCCAGTGATCTTTCCGATGCCGGCACCGATCCTGATCCGAACGGAAACGGGATGCCGAATGAGGCGGGGGAAAACGATCCCACGGTCATCTCCCTTGAGGGCCGCATCGGTGATTTTGTCTGGAACGATCTGGACGGAGACGGCATACAGGATGGCGGGGAACCGGGACTCTCCGGAGTGGTGGTTTATGCAGATATCAACACCAATGGCAGTCTGGATGTGGGGGAACCTGCTGATACCACAGATCTCTCCGGGAGATACCTGCTGACAAAACTCCCTGCGGGAACGTATTCAGTCCGTATCGCGGCGGCGGTGCCGGCGGGATTTGTGCTGACGACTGGAAACCTTCCGGCTTCGGTGAACCTGTCCGCCTCTGAACGGGACGGTGCAGTGGACTTTGGATTTCAACAGCAGGATGCTCGTATCGGTGATTTTGTCTGGAATGATCTGGATGGAGACGGGGTGCAGGATGCCGGAGAGCCGGGACTTTCCGGGGTGACGGTTTTTGTGGATTTGAACTCCAATGGCGTTTTAGATGGCGGAGAGCCTTCGGATACCACGGACAGTGCCGGTGCCTTCGATCTGACAAATCTTCCTGGCGGCAGTTATTCACTGCGGGTGGATGCCTCAACCGTCCCTTCGGGCTTTGTGCTGACAGGGGGGCCGCATCCGCAGTCCGTAACGATTGTGGCGGGTGAGGATTTTAATGACGGCGACTTCGGGTTTCAGCAACAGGATGCTTCGATCGGAGATTTTGTGTGGAACGATTTGAATGGTGACGGGGTACAGGACGGGGGAGAGCCCGGACTGTCCGGTGTGACCGTATTTCTGGATCTGAACGGCAATGGAACACGGGACGGCGGAGAACCCGCTGAATCCTCCGATGGGGCAGGTGCCTATGAATTCAGTGCGCTTCCTCTGGGGACGTACGAAGTTCGGGTGGACACCACAACCACTCCGGCGGGCTTTGTCCGGACAGGAGGCTCAAACCCCCGGACGGTGACGATTGCGGCCGGTGAGGATTTTACTGGTGCGGACTTCGGTTATCAGCAGCAGGACGCCACCGTCGGCGACTTTGTTTGGAATGACCTGAACGGCGACGGGGTGCAGGATGCCGGAGAGCCGGGACTTTCCGGAGTGACGGTTTATCTGGATTTAAACAGCAATGGAATCCTGGATGGCGGAGAACCCATTGCAGGAACGGTTGCAT
>JARHXX010000061.1 GCA_029269125.1 Kiritimatiellaeota bacterium B1221
ATGAAAGAGCTCCGCGTGCAGGGCAAGCCCAACGATTGGTTACAAACAGCACCCTTCGCTTATCAGGCGAATAATCATCAACTATATGGATTTACTTATGAAATGAGCATTTAAAAAACGGAGAATGTTCTGGATCACATCAACCCCTTGCCAAGCCCCGTCTGACAGGGTAAAGACCTGTTCCATGCCCCCAATTGTTTTAACCACCCTGAATGCCCGCTACCACCACTGTGCCCTCAGCCTGCGCTGCATCCAGGCCAACCTGGGTGAACTGCGTCCACAATCCCTGATCCAGGAATTTGTGATCAAACAATCCACCTCGGATGTGGCGGAGGCCTTATTGGCACATCATCCCAAGATCCTCTTAATCAGCGTCTATATTTGGAATGTGGAGGCCACACTCAAACTTCTGCTTGAATTGCGGCAGCGGTCCCCGGAAATCAAGCTGGTGGTGGGAGGTCCGGAAGTCAGCTACCCCCCACTCTACCCGGGTATCACCGAAGCGGTCGATTATGTGGTCACCGGCGAAGGGGAAATTGCCGCCCGGGAACTTTGTGAACAACTGCTCGCCGACAATCCGCCAGCGCAAAAATTTATCGTGGGCCCCCAGGAGGATGTCGAAACCACCGTTTTACCCTACGATCTCTATACCGATGACGACATCAAAAACCGCATCGTCTATTTGGAAACCTCGCGCGGCTGTCCCTACCGTTGTGAATACTGCCTCTCCTCCCTGGACCGGGAAGTGCGCTTTTTCCCTTTGGATGACCTGTTGGCCGCCTTTCAGGTTTTGATGGACCGGGGAGTGCGACTGTTTAAACTCCTTGACCGCACCTTTAACACCAAAATTGACCGGGCCGTCCGTATCCTCGAATTTTTCCTGGACAACCTGCAACCCGGACTGGTGATTCACTGCGAAGTGGTTCCCGACCGGATTCCGGACGAACTCAAAGCCTGCTTTCAACGCTTTCCCGCAGGGTGCCTGCAGTTCGAGGTCGGAGTCCAGAGTTTTAATCAGGAGGTTCTCGACCGCATCCGCCGCGCCCAGAAAGCGGAGAAAGTCGAAAAAAATCTGGAGTGGTTATGTAACGAATCCAAAGCCGTCATCCATGCGGACCTGATTTTCGGACTTCCGGGAGAAACCCTCGAAAGTATGCGGGACAGCTTTAACCGTTTGGTGGTACACGAACCGGATCAGATCCAACTCAATTTACTGAAGCTCCTCAAGGGCACTCCCATCGTTCAACACACCGAACCCTTTGGCATGGTCTACGCGGACAAAGCACCTTTCGAAATTCAGGAGACTTCGACCATCGACCGGGACACCATGCAAATGCTTCGCGAATTTTCGCGGGTCTGGACCCTGTATCATAATGCGGAAAAGCTTAAAACCAGCCTCCCCTATGTCTGGCGGGATCAACCCGATGCCTTTGCGGCCTATCTCGAATTCACCCGTTATATTAAAGCGAACACCGAAAAATTATACGGCATCGATTTTCTGGAACAGGTCCGTTTACTGGATGATTGGTTACAACAGAACTCTGCAAATCCCGCCCGTGCCCGACAGGCCATCATCGCGGATTACAGCAACTGGGGAAAACGGATCCTCCCCAGATTTCTGCGGGTTTCCTAGCCAACCTCCGCCCCCCGGCCTCGGACTACCACTTCACCTGACAGATGCCGCCTTTTAGCTGCAGGCTTTCGGAAGTGTACTGATGAAACTCAAGATCCACCCCGCTCGGATCTTTGCACCAGCATTGCCAGGAATGATCCGCCCCGCATTTTTTATCCGTCACTTCAATACCCTTTTCATTCAGCCGATCGATCAGGGCATCCATATCCTCCACCTCCAAAGAGAGATGACGAATGTTGCCTGATGCCCCGGGTTTCCCTTTAAAAAACTCCAGGAAAGTTTGATTTCCCAAGTGAATGTAAAAGCCGATCCGCTCCTGCTCCTTGAAAAATTCGAAACCCAGTTCACATCCCAACACTCCACAATAGAACGCTTGGGTTTGAGTAAGATCTTCAGAGTGTATACAGGCGTGTGCAAGTTGTTTGATCATGTTGAGTCCTTCATTTTCATTTCATAAATTCATGGCACCCAAAGGTCCGGCCGGTCCGCATTCACTTTTTCAGTCAAAATCCACACCTTGCCATCCGTTACCCGTTGGGCGAGAATTTGCCCTTTCTTTTCCGACAACGCCACCACCCAATCCGGATGCGTTGACCAATATTGGTTGTCCGTCCGATGCCCTTCCGGGGTTTTCAAAGATTTAAACAAGCGGCCGTCCTTCACTTGGGTCAGATACAACTCCTGATGCCCACTCACATTGTTGGTCGCCAATGTCCCATCCGGAGAGAGCGAAGCCGAGCAGCCTTTGCCAATATCCCTTGTTTCGCCTCGCTGCAGATCAAAATAACGAATAATATTCCCGCCCCTCTTCCCGCGCACGGTGGCCACCATCCTTTTCCCATCCGGCCCCACATCCAATTCACGGAACGTATCGTCTTCAATCACCAGCCTCAATTCACCGGTTTCAGGGTTCAGCGCCTTCACCTGCTGCCCCTCCCCCACCCAAACCTCCCGCCCGTGATCATATACGGCCAAAACAGAAGGCTGGGTCATGCGCAGAATCATGGTTTCTTTTCCGGATCGGTAGTCCTTCCAGCCAATCTCTTTTCCCCGAATAAAAAACAAAGCATTCCCATTCCGGCTCCACCGTGGCCAACGCCCTCCCTCAATCCATAACCGGGGCTTTTTGCCTTCTTCGTGAAGCACAATTCCCTCCGGGGATTCGTGAACCAACCTCCCGTCCTTCAGCGCTGCGGGCCAACCTTCCTGAACCATCGGGAACTCAGAATCTCCATACAAACCGCAGGAAATACCCAGGAAGATTCCAATAAATTGAACGCAGATTTTCATAACTTGAATCGTAAAACAGGGGGAATTTCATTCGCGTATCCCTCCTTGTACCCGGTCACAATTGCATATTTATTAAAAACGAAAAAACGCAAACCGCAAAAAAAATTGCGAAGGAATCTGTTATCATTCCAGAAATTGAGTATAAATCATCCATCACGACAAAAAGAATTCATCAAAACCCACAGACACAACATGAAATCCAGCCCCGTCATCCAACGCCACCCTGCCAATCCCCTCCTCACCTACAAAGATGTCCCTTATGACTGCGCCCTGGTTTTTAATGCCGGGGTCTGTAAATATGAAGGTAAATACGTCATGGTCTTCCGGAATGATTACGGAAGCGATCAGGAGCGTTGGGAAAAAGGCGAACGACTGACCGGAACCAATCTCGGGTTGGCCTTCAGTGATGACGGCGTAAAATGGGAAGTACAACCTGAACCCTGCTGGTCCTGGAAGGATGACGACATTCGACGTGCCTACGACCCGCGTCTTACCGTGATTGATGGCCAGGTGCACATGTGTTTCGCCGTCGACAGCAACCACGGTGTCCGCGGCGGTATTGCCCGCACCGACGATTTCCAGAATTTCGAAGTCCTCAGCCTCAGTGCCCCGGATAACCGCAACATGGTGCTCTTCCCCGAAAAAGTGAACGGCAAATATTGTCGCTTTGAACGGCCCATGCCGGTGTATGGACGCGGAGGACGGGACCGCTTTGATATGTGGTATTCAGACTCTCCCGACCTGGCCTACTGGGGGAATAACCAATTGGTAATCGGGGTTGAAAACTTCCCCCCTGCGAACGACAAAGTCGGGCCCGGCGCCCCGCCGGTTAAAACCGAGAAAGGCTGGCTGAACACCTTCCACTCGGTCGATCTTGACACCGAACGCGGCAAAAACGGCTGGGAAAACAAATGGCAGAAACGCTATTGTTCCGGCATTATGCTTACCGATTTGAATGAGCCCTGGAAAGTGATTGGCATGAGCCGTGAGCCTCTGCTCGCCCCCGAAACCGATTACGAAGCCGCCAATGGTTTCCGTAACGATGTGATTTTCCCCGGAGGCATGATCCTCGAAGACAGCGGCGAAGTCAAAATGTACTACGGCGGCGCCGATACCGTGGAATGCTTGGCCACCGCCCACGTGGATGACCTGATTAAGCTCTGCCTGGAAGGCGGACCTTTATAATCGCACCGCGGTAAATCAGTCACAGCAATAGCCAGGCTCCACAGCCCCCCCGGGTATATTCATCACCCAGCGGGGCGGAGACCTGCGCGTTCACACCGCGGGATGTAAATAAAGCGGAAGTGCCTCTTCCCGGCTAAAATCATCCGAAAGCAGAAGGAGATCCGAGGCTTTGGGATAGTCAGGCATAATTTCAAATGGTGCCGAACTTAAACGGGGAGCCTCTTGGGAGAATACGGGTATTTCTCCCAGCTCCTCCGCCCATGCTTCCGGCGACTGTAACCGCCAGCCGTCTTCCCCCTTGCCAAATACTCTGCCCCACCACACCCCTCTGCGCGCATCCCCTAAAACCGCAAAGGGCGTCTGGATTTCATCAGATATCCGAGCCGCTTGCGCCACACCCGAAGAGAAAACCTTCAGTTCAATTCCGCCCGGGGCAATATACCCAAAAGCCCAGGCCAGCGACTGACGAATCCCGGAATAATTCCCCGGTCCCCGACCCAGTCGGATTTCATTCACTACCGGTAACTCAGCCAAAAGCCCTTCCAGAAAAGGCAAGGCCAGCTCGGCCTGAAACCGTTTTAAATCCAACACGCGTTCTTCCACTTTACCTGAAAGCTTCCACCCCACACTCAATCGGGTACTGCTCCAGTCAATCGCCAATATCACTTCAGACATTTCCCTGCTCCTGCCAAATTCTGATTTCCCGGCAGTCTTCTTCTCCGGCGACAGCCACGAGGTCCACATGCCATGCATCCGCCGGCCAAAAATCCGGCACCCGCTCACTCCATTCCACCGCGACCAGGGCATCGTCCTCCAACCAGGCATCCAGTTCCAGATCCCAAATTTGTGACGGCGCATTCAGCCGATACAAATCCGCGTGTATCAAAGGAGGTGTACAGCGGAACTCCTGAACCAGTCCATAGGTGGGGCTGGTCACAGGACCGGGCCAGCCCAGACCTTCCGCCAACCCCTGAACAAAACAGGTTTTTCCCGCCCCCAGGTCTCCACCCAACAATATCACGGCATGTTGTCCCAGCGACTTCACAAATTCTGCGGCACAGGCCCGGGTTTCAGAGGGGGATTTTGATTGGAATTTTTTCATGTCGCCATCTCCCCCCCGGCAAAGAAAAAGGTCACAATCAAAGTCATGGTATTATACAGGGCGTGAATCCATACGCAGGCCATCAGCCGTCGGGTGTAAATATAGACCAACCCCAACAAGACCGCTAAACTGAACAACGGCAATAAACTGGCGGTATGGGAATGAATGAGAGAAAATAAAACCGCTTGTAAAAGCAATCCGGGCATAAGGCCGAGTTTCTGATGCAGCCAGGTGTGCAGAAATCCGCGAAACACCACCTCTTCTAAAAGCGGCCCGATAAAACCCACCAATAAAAACATCGAAAGCCAATTCATCCATCCGTCCACATGACTGACCATTTCCAATATGGGCTGCGTTTCCAACTCCCATTGAAAAGTGATATACAACCACTCAGTAAGCTTCGAAAACAAGGCCACCACTGGCAGACACATACAAAAACCGACCACGCCCCAGATTTGATCCCCCACTCTGAAAGGCTCCTCCATCCCGAGTACCTCCAGAGGATTCAGCCCCGTGCGGTGGAGATGCGCATATAGAACAAACGTCATCAGTCCCTGAAAAAACACCATGGGCAGTAAAATAATCATCCCGATGGGCAATTGATCCACCAACTGAAGTGTAAACAGGAGCAGTCCAAAAATTTGTTGCAGCACAAAGCCGGTAAAAAAGGCCAACACCATGCGAAAAGTCAAATCATGTGGTAAAGGGCGCCATTCCAACCAGCGTGAACCAAAACTCAGAGCCTCTGTGGTCTTTTTAGACAGCAGGAATGAAACCCAGAAGAAGACACCGCTGAACAATAAAAAGCGAAAAACCAGAATCTCTGGGCGGTACCCCTCCGGCATCAATTACTCTCCGGACGGCACCTGCTCCCGAACAGCATAAATGCGTTTATCCTGTGATTCGTGATAGGTGCGAATGGTCATTTCAGAGAGTAAACCCAGTCCAATGAACTGAATGCCAAAGGCCATAAACATAAAGCCCATAATCGGCCAAACCGGACGTTTCACCAAATCCGCGCCCCAAAAATCTAAACCGGTAAAGGTCGCAATAAGATTCAGTACAAAGATAAGCCCAATCAACGCGCCGCCCAAAAAACCGATTTGCAAACCGATTTTTCCGAGAATCTGCATCGGACCGGTACTGTAGCGGAGCAGGAATTTTACCGTAATCAAATCCAACACCACCCGGAAAGTCCGGCCAATGCCGTATTTACTGGTGCCGAACTGACGCGCATGATGGGTCACCGGAATTTCAATCACCGATCCTCCCACCCAATGGGCCAGCGCCGGAATAAACCGGTGCATTTCCCCGTAGAGGCGCACGTCTTTGATCACATCCTTGCGGTACGCCTTCAGCGTGCAACCGTAATCATGCAGATGCACCCCGGTGATTTTACTGATCAAACCGTTAGCCAAAATAGAGGGCAAACGACGATTAATAAAGGTGTCCTTGCGGTCTTTCCGCCATCCGCTGACCACATCGATCTCATCGGTCATGGCATCCAGAAGTTTGGGAATATCCTTCGGATCATTCTGTAGATCCGCGTCCATAGTGATGATCACTTCCCCTTCCGCAGCATCCAAACCTGCAGCCATGGCGGCCGTCTGACCAAAGTTCCGGCGAAAACGGATCAGATGCAAATAGGCGTATTTCTGCTTGTTCTCGAGCAGTTTCGGCCAGGTTTTATCCTTACTTCCATCATCCACCAGCACGACTTCATATTTCAGGGAAAGCGGAGACAAGGCTTCGTGCAGCTTTTCACAAAGCAGGTCCACACTTTCTTCTTCGTTATATACGGGAATGACAATAGAGAGGTTCATCCGGAATCCGCTATCAGGTTCCACTCAAAAATCAAGAACCATGGTAGATCTCGTTCGGAGTGCCCATTGTCTTTCAAAATGGGCGGCAATCGGTATCGACATCGGTATCGAATCCCAATTACGGACCTTCATCGTTAAAATTCAGGACCCCGGGACGGGGTTGGTCCAGAACAGGAGGGCCCGCGTCCCGCGGTCCATCTGCCTAAAAAAACGGGATGTCATACCCTCTTCAGCGTAGCAGTTCTGATAAACTCACAGAACACCCCCTGCCCACAGCCCTCCACCCAACCTCTGCACCAACGGCGTTGCCCCCCCCAAAAAAAACTATTCACTCATACCCAAGCTCTGCTTCAAATGTGCCATAATCCACTCCTGCTCTTTCCGACTCAGCATTTTCAGCCAGGCGGAGGTTTTGCCCTCTTTCGATTCCACATACAACCCGGTCAAAGCGGTGTCCCCCACCGTCGTTCCGGTCTCTGAAATTTTAAGGGACACAATCTCACCCGCTCTCCATTCCCGTTCTTTCTTTCCAAAAATAGAAGTGGACTCGATTCGTAAGCTCCGGCGGTTTGCTTTTAGCAAAACTTTACGCGTACCCGACGATAACCCAAAATAGATCATAAACCCTCCCGCCAGGAAAAAGACACTCAGAACCAGAAAGGGTAACAGGAGAGTAAAACCCGTTTCTTTCCCTTCACTCATCAGGATCACGGCCAGAAAAAAAAGCGGAAAGGAAAAGAAGATACAGCCGAGAGTAAACAACCCGTGACTCCCTTTTCCCAGACCCATTTTGGGCACCTGAAAGGCCACGCCGTCTGAAAGATCCTGGCGAATAATTTTCGAACCGGCAGGAACTTCGGGGATCTTAAAAGCCTGAGAATCACCCTTGGATTCGGCCGCTTCAACCTCTTCCACATAAATCTCAACATTCGACACCCCCGGAAGTTGTGCCGCCAAGTGCTGACTCAATTCATTTATCACCCGCTGAGGATAAGCCAGACATAATAAACGCTCCTTCCCCTCCCCCTGATAAAGGAGCAATGACCAAAGATCCGCCGGCACCATGTCTGAAAGTTTATCCGGCACATCCGCACTTTCAGCAGGGTCTCCAAATCCTTCCACCATCGATAAACCGGTGATGGATTGAATCGGAAACTTCCGCTTTTTCTTCCAGGGACCCAAATGATCTTTCACCCGTAAATGCGTGTGCGTGACCCCGACTTCCGTCCAGGTCCGGTTGCCGATCAGCACCCAGCCGGTCAACAGTAATTTCACCCCGAGAAAAATCATAATCAGCGAAGGGATCAGAAAGAGGGCCGGCAACAAATCCTTCACCCCGATTTCCGACCCGTTCCGGGGAAGATCCTGCCAAAGCTCCAGGGCCAAATCATATCCCCAATGGTATGCCATCACAAACAGCACCACCGCCCCGATCATCGGAATCCATCCTAAATTCCGCAGTTTTCCCAAGTCCCTGCAGGGTAACTTAAATCGCAGATCCCCGGGGATCCCCTCACGTTCAATTCGATCATGCATTACTGTATTCCTAACTTTTGGGCAAGTTGATGATGTCGGTCGAAACTTTTTCGTAACGCCCGGTTTAAATTTTGGTCCACTTCCGGTTGATCAGGAAAAACCGGATGTTTTATCGCCCGTTTGGTACTTTCAAACCAGCGGGTCGGATTCGGTCGACAATGCATGCCACTCCCGTCAAATCCGATCGGCTTCACATAACTTTCCACCGGCAAGAGTGAATAACAATCCCTGCGGTAATGCGCATACGCAAAACGTACCGCCCAGGAGTTGATCCGCCCCTCCAGTTGATCGGTCAGCATGCCCGGTAAATCCGCCCCCCCATGTGCAAACCCGCTTTGTAAATCCTGTCGCCCGATGAACCTGTCCTCCTCTGCCTGCGCCCAGTTCACGGTTTCCCATTTTTCCTTCCAACACCCCCAGCCCCACGACATCGGCCGCCGATTCAGCCACACATCCTGACGGTGTTTTCTGGGCCGCGGCATCCGAAAACGCGGGGGTAAATAAGCACTCACCGACAAAATGGACTCCTGACCGGCATACGCTTCCAACGCCCCGTTCATATACGTCATAAATGCCGGATGGGTCAATAAATCATCTTCCATCACCATCACCCGGTCCTTTTGAGTCAATCCTTCACCTACCCCCTGCAAAATGGAAGCCGCCAATCCCAAATTTTCTTCACGCTCCACCACCTGTACTTCCCTAAATCCGTTAATGTGCTTACAAATACGCCTTACTTCTTTTACTTTATCCGCATCCGACTCCTCCCGGGGACCGTCACTGAACACCACCAGCGAAACATCCTTTGCCCCTTTATTGTGGGCAAGCGCCTTCAAAGTCCGGCGGGTGTGGGAAGGTCGATTATAGACAAATAATAAAAGAAGGGCGGGATCAAAGCTCATGCTTCCCTATCATTGACCTTCCTGCCCCGAAGGTCTAGAAGAAAAACATGTCTGTCGTAACCCGAATGAAGTCCCCCGCTCTCCTGAGCACCCTCTTTTTCCTCCTGTTTGCGGTCCTGCTCTTTCGAGTGGTTTGGCCTGCCGATCAGGTCCTGCAATCCGCCGACTACAATTACGGTCTCATGGGCATGTACAAGGCCGAACTTCCCGAAGCCTTCTTTGAAGGATTCTGGCGGGGCGCCCCCCTGTTGGGACGCGCCGGCCACCTCCCGCCCACCTGGACGTTTTTATCCCTCAGCCTGCTTCCCCTCAATTTTTTTATGGATTGGATATACGCGATCAACCTGCTGATCGCATCCGGCTTTCTCATCGCTTTCCTGAGGCTGCGGGGACTCAACTGGCTTCCCGCCATCGGCGGGGCGTTAGCCGCCTTTTGGCTGGGAAGCAATCTCACCCTGCTCCTCCCGGGACACATTGAGAAATACGGAGTGTTGGTGTTCGCTTCCGCCACGCTTTATTGCCTCGAACAAACGTTACAAAAAGCCTCTTGGCGATGGAGCCTGCTGGCAGGTGCCTCCCTGGGATGGATGTTTATGCATCAGGCCGATCTGGCCCTGTTCTTCGGACTGCTTCTGGGCGCATACTGGCTGTTGGGTCTATGTACCCGCATGCGCGGCAAGTGGCCCAAACGGGTCGCCCTCCATTTGCCAATGTTGTTCATGGCCCTGCTTTTCAGTTGGCACTCCTACACCTATGCCATGCGCACCCAGGTCAACAATGTGGAAATTCTCCAATCAGGAGACTCCGAAGCCAAATGGAATTTTGCGACCCAGTGGAGTTTTCCGCCCGATGAAAGCCTCGACCTCATCGCCCCCGGTTTTTGGGGGTGGATGACTCAGGATTTGAATGCCCCCTACCACGGACGCACCGGACAATCCCCGGAATGGACCGAAGAGTTGCAGGGCTTCCCCAACTTCAAATCCGAAAGCGTTTATCTCGGTATGCTTCCATTTCTACTGGCACTTCTGGCCATCCTCCGCTTCCGCGACCGCAAAAAGGAAACCCTTTTCTGGGCCATGGCCCTCCTGCTCACCTTTCTTCTGGCCTGCGGAAAATATACGCCGCTCTACGCACTTTTCTTTAAATTGCCCCTGGTCAATTCCATCCGCAATCCAAACAAGTTTTTACAAGTGTTCCAGGTTTGTCTGGGCATCCTCAGCGCCTTTGGATTGCAAACCCTGCTTGAAGAAGGCTTCTCCGCCTTCAACCGAAAACGGGCCGGAGTGATCCTGTTTTTCATCTCGTTGGTGGCCGGCGCCGGGAGCTTCATCATTCAACCCGAAAACGCCTCCCAGCTGGAAGCCTTCGCCCGCAGTCCCTGGGCGCAACAGGCCGCGGGAATCCTGCGTAACCGCCAATTGGCCCTGTTACACCTTTGCCTCATGTCCGCCGCCGGGGGCGGATTGATAATGGCCACAAATTCAGTTCGCTTCCGCAAATACACCTTGGCCGGATTCATCACCCTGATCTCTGCCGACGCCCTGCTGCTGAGCCGAATCTATCTACAGCCAGCCCAAACCCGTTTCATCAAAGAAAATCCCCTCGCCGAATTTCTGAAAAAAGATTTAGGGGAACAACGGGTCTACGCCGTCGACACCCGGGGCTTATACAACCTGTATCTCACCCATGTGTTCCCCTACCACCAAATCGCCTTTGCCAACATTACCGCCGCCCCGCGCCTGCAATCCGATTATCAACAGTACTTCACGGAAAACCAAAACAACCTTATCAAACTGCTGCAGGAGTTTGGCGTCAAATATGTGCTCGCCCCCCGAAAGATCATGCAAAGTCCGGGCTTGGATCAAATACTCAAAGAGGTGTACAGTTACGATATCGCCGCACATCCCCGGGGAGGCGTCCGCATCGCCCCGAATCCTCAAGGTCAGCATGTGGTACTGGAACTGCTCTTGCCACACGAACGCTTTGCACTGTTACCCGCGGATATGCCGGCAGCTGATTTAAATCAAAAAAGAGCCGGCAAGGTCTTACACGTCCTCCAAAAACCCAGCGGATTTCTTGTGCAAGTCGAAGTGGAGAAAGCCTCCGCCCTCCTCCGCCTCTCCGATTACTTTGATCCCAACCTGCGTGCCCGCATTGACGACGAAGCCCCTCTTCCCTTGCAAAAGTTCGATCCCCTCTTCGCCAGCCTCGAGGTTCCCGAGGGCCTTCACGACATCGAATTCTCTCTCCCGCCACCGGGCCCCGGCATCTTCGCACAGTGGGCGGGACTTATCATTACTCTGCTCACTGCATTCAGCTTTATACTTCCCCGGACCCGTTTTCCCAAAAGCGCACCCACCCCCTGACGTAAACGCCACACACCTGAGGAGGGAGTCCCTGAACCGATCCAACGCCTTCAGCGCTGAACACACACAGCGCAGGCTCTCATCCTTCGGACCAACACTGAGCTGAAAGGCACCACACCTTTGGGGCGGAGGATTCGATAATACAATCCCCCTCAACCCTCCCGCCAACCTCTACGCCAACGGCGTTGCGCCTGTCAGCCCGGGGTTGAATCGAGGAACGAGGTCCTACCCCGGGACAAAACAAAACACACAGCCTCTACGCCAACGGCGTTGCGCCTGTCAGCCCGGGGTTGGATCGAGGAACGAGATCCTACCCCGGGACAAAGCAAAACACACAACCTCTACGCCAACGGCGTTGCGCCTGTCAGCCCGGGGTTGAATCGAGGAACGAGATCCTACCCCGGGACAAGCAAAACTCACAGCATCTACGCCAACGGCGTTGCGTCTGTCAGCCCGGGGTTGGATCGAGGAACGAGATCCTACCCCGGGACAAGCAAAACACACAGCATCTACGCCTACGGCGTTGCGTCTGTCAGCCCGGGGTTGGATCGAGGAACGAGATCCTACCCCGGGACAAAACAAAACACACAGCATCTACGCCAACGGCGTTGCGCCTGTCTGCCC
>JARHXX010000062.1 GCA_029269125.1 Kiritimatiellaeota bacterium B1221
CCGCGCTCCGACAAAAAAAAGCCACGCAAACTTGCGTGGCTTATATGAAAAAATGGCGGATGATTAACTCTTCATTATTCATCCGCCATCATTCATCACCCATTATTTCACTTCGATCAATTCAACCTCGAAGTCCAGCACCTGGTTGGGTCCGATTGCGGGAGGTCCCTGTTCGCCGTAGGCGAGGTTGGAGGGGATCCAGAAACGGTATTTTGCACCGGGAGCCATGAGTTGCAGACCTTCGGTCCAACCGGGAATGACGCGGTTCAAGGGGAATTCAACCGGCTCGCCCCGTTCGACGGAGCTGTCAAATACGGTGCCGTCGAGTAAACGACCGGTGTAATGAACTTTTACAGTATCGGTAGCGGCAGGTTTTTCGCCTTCCCCTTTTTCGATTACCTGATATTGCAGACCGGAAATGGTGGTCATCACGCCTTCTTTTCCGGCGTTATCCGTAAGGAAAGCTTTTCCTTTTTCCAGGTTTCCCTGGGAAGCTGCGGCGGAGGCTTGTTGCTGCTGTTGTTGACGCTCCTGCAGAAAACGTTGGGCTTCCTGGTTGGCAGCCGCCATTTCTTCATCCGTGTAAGGCGGCGGTGTTCCGGCGGCTTTATCCTGAATGGCTTTGAGCACTTGCTCGGGCATCATGCCGCGGCGGGCTACCTGGGTGGCAATGCCTGCACCTTCGGCGTAAGCGATCTGGTCTGTGTCCAAAGACTGGGCAATGGCATCCTGAAAGCCCTGGACCATTTTTTCCTGATTTAAATTGGGGTTTTGTGAAAGCTGGTTGGCAATGTTCAAGCCGGTCCCATAGCTGATCTTCTGCATAATATCTTCAGGAAGCGGTTCCTGAGCAAAATTAGGCGTGTTGATCATGGTCAAAGCCGCGAGGGCCAAAATTCCTGTATACTTCATTTCGTTGTTCTCCTATTGGTTGTGAATGCGCTGAACGTGGTCGGAAACTGATAAAATGTCCAACTCTTTTATGTCAAAATATCATGTTCAGCAGTGAAAGATCCGTTAAAATGTCCTTGCCTCTTGCCCTTAACATGGGTACGTAGCATTCCAATTCCCCGCTCGGGTGGTGGAATGGCAGACACGCCAGCTTGAGGGGCTGGTGCCCGCAAGGGCGTGTGGGTTCGACTCCCACTCCGAGCACCATTTTCGACCCCGCTTAAAACGTACTGTTTTGGCGGGGTTTTTAATTGTCTTCTCTTAGAGGGGGGCTGGATGTAAAACGTTCAAAAATAGATTTTATCTGGATTGGACATCAGGCATCGGATGTTTTTTAATAAGCCAACTGTGTGAAAGGAGAAAAGATGCCGACGAAAAAAATAAGAATCAAAAAGAAAAATGTGGTGCTGAGCCCCCGTTCGATCGAACATGTGATAGACGAACCTTCTGTACCCGATGCCTCACAAACCTTGCACATTGATGATCCGGATGAAGATGTGATAGATAATTCCGCTTCAACCGTGGTGGAATTAAACAGCTCCACCATGAAAGATCCGGTGGAACAACGTCCTTTAGAACCGGAAAAAACCAAAGCGTCTCCTAAAATTGATCTGACCCAGGATCTTTCTGAACCGACTTTTAAATTTTTCTGTTACCGTTGCGGACAAAAACTGAAAGTACCGGTTTCCTGGGCAAATTTGAGTACGAGTTGCGCGCGTTGTCAGCATGATGTGGTGGTTCCGCCTCCGCTCGAAGGGGAAATCGGCTAATGGCTGAGTGGTTTGATTTGGTAGATGCGGAGGGAAACCCGACCGGTGAAAGCGCTTTGCGCTCTGAGTGTCATGGCAATCCCGACTTGCTGCACCAGGCGGTGCATGTTTTTGTGGTGAACCGGGCAGGGGACCTGTTTTTACAAAAGCGGTCGATGCAAAAAGATATTCAACCCGGCAAGTGGGATACCTCTGTGGGCGGACATGTGGATGCGGGAGAAAAACCGGCCGATGCGGTTTGCCGTGAATTGCGGGAGGAATTGGGGGTCCCGAAAGGAAATCCTGAATTTTTGTACCAGTATCTATGGCGCTCGCCGGTGGAATCTGAAGTGATTCGCTCCTTCCGATTTCGCTATGACGGACCGTTTGAATTACAGGCCTCGGAGCTGGATGATGGAAAATTCTGGTCTTTAACTGAAATTGAAGCGCATATCGGGAAAGACATTTTCACCCCGAACTTTGAATTTGAATGGCCGAAAATACGACCTTATCTGGAGTCGGCCCCTTCGTGAAGCTTTACGCGGCGTCGGAAATTCAAGAAGTGGTTCGTGCCCTGGCCCTGGAAAGCCGGATGTTGGAAGATCCGGCCGGGGAGGAGGGGCTTTTGTTCTGCTGGACCGGTGAGCGGGCAGTGGTCATGGGGAAAAATCAAAATCCTTGGCGGGAATGCAATTTGGATTTTATCCGGGAAGCCGAGTGTAAATTGGCGCGGCGGATTTCGGGTGGCGGAACGGTCTACCACGATCCGGGCAATTTGAATATTTCCTGGATTCTACCCCGGGATGGATACCGTGCGGAACAAATGCACGGTCTGATGTGTCGGGCTCTTCATGCATTGGATATTGCTGCAGAGGTGGGAAACGGGGGGAGTTTGTTGGTCGCGGGGAAAAAAATCTCGGGTTCCGCTTTTTGTTACCGGAAAGACCGGGTGCTGCATCACGGAACCTTATTGGTGGATGCGAATTTGGGAGAATTGCGGGCGGCCCTTGCCCATCCGAAAATGCAGATGGAAACCCATGCGGTGGATTCGGTCCCGGCTGCTGTTGTTAATCTCAAAACCCTCAAACCCGAAATCAATAAAACGCAAATTCAGGAAAGTCTGGTGAAGGAGGCGGAAAAAGTATTCGGCCCCCTGCAAAAACTGGAAACGTTACCTGATATTGAAAAGGAAGTGCATCAGCTGTCAAGTGATGAGTGGCTTTGGGCGCAAACGCCGGCCTTTTCAGGGCAGCTGACCCTTCACGACGGACGGGAAATTGCGTTTAAAGTCCGAAAAGGGAAGATGATTGAATGCCGGGTGGAGGGGGAACAGGCAGATCTGATGGTTACACCTGATTTTCCGGCAGGTGATTATGCGGCTTTGGAAAAGGGGTTGGCGGTGGATACCGGTTCAGTGCGGGAGCTGTTGATGCGCAATGGCTGGTTGAAAATATAAGGATGGGGGCTTGCGCTCTTTGGGGGCAGAGAAATTCGCTTGCGACAGCAAATATTCCGTTTTACAGCGAATCCAAATGCGCGCTAAAACCCACCAATGATTCGATCACCTGATCTGCGAGGCCCTCGAGTTGCTCCCGGGTGTGGGTGGTGGTGATGCCCAGAGTTTGGCAGCCGGCACCCCGGGCGGAGCGGAGCCCTCCGGGCGTATCTTCAATGGCCAAGCACTCCGATGCGGGAATTCCCAGTTTTTGGGCGGCCAATCGATAACTTTCCGGATCGGGTTTGCTGATGCGGACGTCATCGGCAGTAACCAGCGCGGAGAAAAGATCACTGATACCAAATGCTTCGATTAATGGAAGCACATCCCGGGGCTGGGCACCGGTGCACAATCCGACGGGTCCCCGGCCTGCTGCCAGCCGAACGGCTTCCACCGCTCCGGGGAGGGGAGGTAAATCCAGTTTTTCCATGGCCGTTTCATGGGCCTGCATTTTACGCTCCAGTAATTCAGAAACCGGAGGGGGATTTTGAATTTGCGCCACTTTCAACGCAGCGGCAAAAGCCTGTCGGGAATCGAAGGCGATGTAGTTTTGCAGATAGGTTTCCCAGCTGAAACCGGCCCCAAGAGGCTCCAATACCGCTTGGTAGGAGCGGTAATGGAGCGCTTCGGTATCCGCAAGGATGCCGTCGAAATCGAAAATGCAGGCCTTGATCATCATTAAATGGCGCTGAGCAGTGCCTCGACTTTGTCGGTGCGTTCCCAGGTGAAGCTTTCAAGATCTTTTTTTCCATTCCGGCCAAAGTGACCGTAGGCGGAGGTCGGTTCGAATACCGGACGTTTCAAATCCAAGCCTTCGACGATTTCGCGCGGTTTGAGGCCGAATACGTGACGTACCGCTTTGGAAAGTTTCTCTTCATCAACCGTGCCGGTGCCGAAGGTGTACACCAGCACGGAAACGGGTTCGGGATATCCGATGGCATAGGCGAGTTGCACTTCGCAACGGGTGGCCAGTTTGGCCGCCACGATGTTTTTGGCCACGTAACGCGCCATGTAAGCGGCGGAACGGTCCACTTTACTGGGATCTTTTCCGCTGAATGCCCCGCCACCGTGACGACCCATGCCTCCGTAGGTGTCGACGATAATTTTGCGGCCGGTGAGACCGCAGTCTCCCTGAGGTCCGCCAATCACAAATTTACCGGTGGGGTTGATCAGGTATTGGGTTTTATTCGAAATCAGTTTTTTAGGAATAGACTTCTCTACCACCTCGGCGATCAATGCGTCTTTAATGGTTTTTTGACTGACATCAGCACTGTGCTGGGTGGACAGAACGATGGTGTCGATGAAAACCGGTTTTCCGTTTTCGTAGACCACGGAAACCTGTGATTTCCCGTCAGGACGCAGAAAAGGCAATTTGCCGGTTTTGCGGACTTGGGCCAATTTCCGGCTTAGTTTGTGGGAATACATGATTGGAGCCGGCATCAGTTCGGTGGTTTCTTTGCAGGCGTATCCAAACATCATGCCTTGATCACCGGCACCCTGTTCTTTGTATTTGCCTTCGCCTTCGCTCACTCCCTGGGCAATGTCGACGGACTGCTTATCCAAGGCCACCATGACGGCGCAGGAGTTGGCGTCGAAACCGAGATCGTTGCCCACATAGCCGATTTTTTCAATTTTGGCGCGGACGATATCTGCATAATTGACGACTGCGTTGGTGGTCACCTCCCCGGCCAGTACCACCAAACCGGTATTTACCAGCGTTTCGCAGGCCACCCGACTTTTCGGATCTTGAGAAAGCAGGGCGTCCAAAATCGCATCTGAGATACCGTCCGAAACTTTATCGGGATGGCCTTCGGTGACAGATTCAGAGGTGAAAACATGTGATTTTGCAGACATTATGAGCTCCTTGCATTATATATTCAAATATCCGGATATACGGTTTAATACATGAAAAGAGCATTTTGGCAAGGAAAAATACATTGTTAGGAGCTTCCTTCTCTTTTCGGAGTCCCGACTTGAGTCGGCTTAACCAAGGTGGCCTTCAGGTCCTGGGTTGCGGAAGCCAAGTTTCAAAAATCCCCAGACCATTTCATGGGTAACGGAGAACTGAGGTTTTGTGTACGGCCTCGGCGTAAACGCCTCCGTTTAAACCGCGTGAACGCGGGACTCCGAACTAACAAACGTTTAGCTTCTGGGGGCGCCGGTGGTTTCGTGCACTTCGAAAACCGCTTCACGGATAATTTCGATGGGTTGGGTGTTTTTGCCATTGATAACCTGAAGCAGGGCCGTGCCGGCGTCGTAACCCAATTCATAGGCATCCTGGCAAACGGAAGAGTAAACCGGATTTGCCATAAAGCGGGTTTGATAGTCGTCGAAACCGAGGATGGACAGGTCTTCCGGAACCTTAATTTTCATTTCCCGGCAAGCGCGCAGGGCTCCGAAGGTGGCGTACGGATTGGTGAAAACGGCTGCAGTGGGGGGCGTTTGATGGCTCATGATTTGGTGAATGAGTCCCATGCCGGCATTTACATCGGGGTTGAGGCGGTAGACCAGAGAAGGATCGAAAGGGATGCCCGCATTTTTCAACGCATCCTTATAGCCCGCGAGCCGGTCATCAATATCGGTTGACTGCCAATTCCCAATGGAAAAGGAGATCTTGCGATGACCGATATTGATCAGATATTCGATGGCTTGGCGGGTGGGTTCACGCGAATTACAGGCAACCCAGTTCACCGAATGGTTGTCATCGATACCCTGGGAACCCACCAAAACGATGGGAAAGCCTTCGTCGCTGATTTCTTTGACAATCGGAAAATCTTCCCGGCGGGCCTGCATGATGACGCCGCGGAGCTCTTTCCGGGTAAAATACTGGGTGTAGTTTTCGTTGTTTTCTTTATCACTGAGCAGATCGACCATGGCGAAATCAAACCGTTGGGAGGTGATGGCTGATCGGATGCCACCCATTAAGGCCGCATGATAGTTGCCCAAAGTGGTTTTAAAACTTCCCGGGGGATAAACAAATCCAAGATAGCGGCTGTTCCGTAAGCCCACTTTGCGATCGTAGCCAATTTCCTGCATGGCTTTGAGTACCTGCTCCCGGGTCGCCTGGCTGATGCCCGGTTTATTGTTTAACGCACGGGAAACCGTGGTGGCAGATACATTCAGTTTTTTAGCGACCGTTCGCATTGAGGTCATAGTTCATTCTCCGAATCAAAAGGTTTGCATAAATCGCAACTGTTTCTCCCTAACTGGGGGATTCGATTCTGCAAGTCCCATTCTCATTTTATCCGGATCTCGTTTTCAAAAAATATTATTGTTACTGTTGCGTTATTATTGTTCTTGACCGTGGAAGGATGGATAAGATAACATTAATGAATAAACGTGAAATCGCGATGAATGCAAAATACCGGTAGTGTACGCTGCCTTTTTTAGGAGATCCGAATGAAAAAAATTTGTACGTTGTTTTTAACAGTATCTGTCAGTGTTTTTACCCAGGCCGGTGTATTGCTAAATGAAAATTTTGAAGGGGTTACACCCGGAGATTTGAATGGACAGAATGGTTGGACAGCAGATGCGGCACTGGATGTGGTGGCTGGCGGTTTGGATTACAGCAAGGGTGACATTGTGATTGATGGAGGGGAGAACCATGTACAAAGTTCAGGTTCATCCGCACAACTTCTGGCTCACAAAGGGTTTGCTTCCCAATCCGGAGAAGTTTGGTTTAGTATGACAGTTTTAGTAGACACTCCGATAGATACCAATGACATTTTTCGGTTTGGGGTAGGGGAAAATTCTGATGCCACTGGACATAAAGGTCTAATTGGTGACTTGAATGCATCTCAATCGGGCTTTTATGCCGGGTATCAGGTGAATACCAACGTTCAAACTTCTGGACAGGAGGCGATCACTTCCGGTCAAGTGCATTTCCTGGTAGGGCGCCTGTATATGACGGCATCAGTCTATGATACTGTAGATCTTTGGGTAGACCCTGATACCCTAACTTTAGGGGTGGCGGATCAAAGCAAATCCCCTCCCGCTTACTTCCCCACCATTTCCAGCGGAATTGATACATTTTCCCTGTATGTAAGTGATGAACCCAACCTTCAGTGGGATAATCTTTCCATTGGGACTTCAATGACAGATGTTGTCATCCCCGAACCTTCTTCGTTCCTGCTGTTGGGCTTAGGGATCTTAACCCTTTTGGCTGTGAACCCTCGCCGTAAGTAAACGGAGAGTTTTTTGATTTTCGAGCCTCTTCACGGGAGGAGGATTATTAGGTATTGTGAAAAATAACGCAGAATAGGAAAACATGAAAAAAGAACTGATAAAAAAAATGGGCATCCCACTGATGGTGATGTCTGCCTTTCACCTACAAGCGGTAGAAGACCGGCTTTCTTTGTTGGCGGTTCCCGGTCATAAAGAACAGATCTCTGTCAATTCGAATTCGGAGCAGATCACCACCGAATGGGATGGCAATGCGCTTTCCGTAAATGTCAGCCCCGGAAAAGCCGGGCCTGCGATTTATATTTCGCTCAGCGAAGGGGAATGGGATCTTTCCCGCTTCGGACATGTGGAAGCGATGATCACCAATCCCATGGACGAGCCCTTACGCATCAGCCTGCGGGTAGATAATGCGGGCGATTGGCGGGATGAGCCCTGGAATACGGAAGTGATTCGGGTGCTTCCGGGAAAAACCATGCCCCTCAAAGTAATTTTCGGTCATCAATATGGCTATAAAGCCGGTTACAAATTGGATCCGGCCAAAATTTCAAAATTTGTGGTCTTTATTGATCAGACCAAAGTACCGGTTTCCTTTCGTATTGAAAGCCTGGTGGCGTCGGGAGAAGCGGGTGAAAAACCGGAAGTGGATCCCAAATACATGCGGCATGTCCCCAAAGCAGGGTTTATTTTGGGGGGCGCGGATGTGAAGTTTGATCTGGCCAAGCAGATAAAGCATCAAAGTGATGGGGTCGAAGTGGAGGATGTCGAATGGAAAGGGCAGTCTGCGTTACAGGTAAAGTTAAGTGGCCAGACGACATCAAAAAGTTTGGTGTTAAAACCCGCTTCGGGCCGTTGGGATTTGAGTCAGTCAAACGAAATGCAGTTGACGGTGACCAATGTGGGTGAAAGTCCGGTGACCCCCAGTCTGAGTGTTGCGAATGGGGGACAGAATGAAAGTACGGATATCGCGAAGTCGGAGGTGCCCCTGGCACCGGGTGAAAGCCGGACGATCGTGGCTTCCTATGTGCCTGAAAAGTCCTGGATCGGTCCGGACGGGGATTTAACCAAACACGCAGAGCGGAAAGGGACCTTGGGAACCTCTTTTAAAAGTGAAAAAGCGGAAAAGGTGATTTTGGGATTTGAGCATGCCGGAGATGCGCAGCTCCGCATCGATTCCCTGCAGGCCGTCGCCCAATCCCGTCCGGTACCGCAATGGCTGGGCAAACGTCCGCCGGTGGAAGGAAATTGGGAACTGACTTTGGAAGATAATTTTGATGGCGACAGCATCAATGAAGAAGTTTGGCACGTGCACGGACCCAACTGGTGGGGAAACAAAAAACTCACCCATTGGAGTCGGGACAATGTCATCGTGAAAGACGGGACCGCGACTATCCGTATGGAAAAGAAAAAAGGATTTCATAATGATGATCCGGCCGGCCCCACTTCCGAATATCAGGGTGGCGTGTTACGTACCTATGGGAAGTGGACCCAGAAATACGGATATTTTGAAAGCCGGATGAAATTGCCGACGGCGGCCGCGATGTGGCCGGCATTTTGGTTGATGCCGGATCGGGGGGTGGAAGCCGGAGAGCAGTGGCGCCGGGCGGATATCGGCAATGGCGGTATGGAATTTGATATTTTTGAGCATCTCACCCGCTGGGGACCCTACCGCTATACCACGGCCATGCATTGGGATGGCTATGGTAAAGAGCATAAAGCCACCGGTGCGACTGTGTATTTTTATCCGGATGAAGAGGGGTATGTGACCAGCGGATTGCTGTGGCTGCCCGGTTTGATGGTCTATTATTGCAATGGACGTGAAGTCGCCCGCTGGGAAAATGACCGGGTCAGCACAATTCAATCCTCGATTCTATACACCATGCCCCTGGGCGGCTGGGACAATGAGAAAGTTCCGAATGATGATGAACTGCCCGCGGATTATATCATTGATTATATCCGTGTGTGGCAACTGAAAGAACACATGCGCACGGAATAATCTGAAGAAGCTGGCTACCGCGGAGCTTTGACTTTCCACAACTCACGTAAGTTATCGAGTTGGGGTTGCAAAGCTTCCCGGGCAGCGAGGGCCTCCGGATCCTGACTGTCTGGCTTCACCTGGATCTCCCGGGGCAGATTTCGGCAATCGATTAAGGTATTCCCCTGATGATGGAGCCGCCAATTGCCATCGAACACAAAGAAATCTCCGCCAATGCCGGCAGTAACAAAAGACCGGGGGGCGGCCGTTTCCCCGTTAAGGGATTCGTAGAAGGATATACCGTCTATTTTCAGGGAGGAATCGAGTTCTAATCCGGCGGCCTCGATGAGGGTGGGATAAAGGTCAGTGATTTCCACCAGCCCTTGAATCCGTTGGTTTTCGTTCAATTTTCCCGGGGCATAAAAGATCAGGGGCACATGGGTGCCCGCATCGTTCAGGTCCCATTTTCCGCCGGTCACGCTGCCGGCTTTTGTCTGGCGGGGCAGTTGTGACTGGGTGCCGTTGTCTCCGATAAAGACTATCAGGGTTTCTGACAGCAGGTCGAGATCCCGCAGGGCCTGTAAAAGTTCTTCAATCTCTCCGTCCATGTAGGTGATCATGGCGTCATGGGAGGTTTTTTCTGCATGGGCTTTGGTTGCGGGAGTGTCCACTACCGGATAATGCGGGAGCACCATATTATGATGGATAAAGAACGGCTTTTTCTCTGCTTTAGCGGTTTTCATACGTGAGATCAGAAAGTCGGTCAGTATATCGGGACCAAAGGTCTCATCGATATCGGTGAGGACTTGTCCGTTCTGATTGTAAGTGGCATTCCAGTAGCGGGTGGTTTTGGCCCCGTCTTTCCAGATTTGCCAGAGACACCAGGATTCGAAACCGGCGCTGCGGGGATGGTCGGGATGAGATTCCAGACCCGCCAATTGCCATTTGCCGGTGACCGTGGTTTGGTAGCCGGCATCCTGAAAAACCGTGGCCAATGAAGTCCATTTTTTGAAATCCACCGTCTTTTTGCTACCGGTATGAATGGGCAATACGCTCACATATTGATGACGGGGCACATAGGTGCCGGTGTACAGACTCATTCTCGAAGGAGTGCACACCGGGCTGGCATACGCGCGTTCGTAGAGCACACCTTCTTTTGCCATTTTGTCGAGGGTGGGGGTTGCGACGTCGATTCCTCCGTAACAGCCCAACTTTTCATAACCCAAATCATCCGCCATAATCAGCAGAATATTGAGAGGAGGTTGTGCCTGGAGTTTTGCAAGGGGGATCCAGGCGGCAAAAAAACATACGGTAAGAAATAATCGGTTTTTCATAATATTAAGGGGGGGAAGTATCTACTGCTCTCTTTAGGAATACCTGGGGGAAATTTCAGGAAAAAAACTGCAGAATGAATAATTACCTATTTACATTAATAAAGAGTTGTTTCATAGTTACAATATCGAAACAATTGCGCAAACCGAATTAGGAGATCCCAATGAAAATTAAATTTTTGATTCCCTTTCTCATCTCCAGTCTGTTGATCACGGGTATTCAGGCGGCGACGAAGACCTGGGACGGAAGTGAAAACCCTGATTATAGTTGGACAAAGGATGACAACTGGGTGGGAGGCGCCGCACCTGCGAATGCTGATTATGGTGATTTTGCAGAGTTCACAGACACCTATTTTGGCAGTAAAACCGCCAATGTGGATGGGAACCTTAAGGTACAGGGAATCATATTTGATAACTCCGTAGGTTGGTCAATAACCGGTTCTCAACTGACCCTTCGCACGATTGAAAGTTCGGGCGTGGGTACAAATATTATGAACTTGGTAAAAACATATAATGGAAATAATGTATGGACGATCGGTGCGGGCAACACATTAGAAATCAATAACCTCTATGTGGACAATGTAAACAGTTTGACCCTCACCGGGGGTGGAACCTTGGACATGAACAATGCAATTGGGGGGTGGAGCTCAAACAGAAGTGTTATAATAAATGACGCGACTTTGAAGGTGGCCAGTACCTTTGCGCTTGCGAGCCATGGAACGGTTTATATGAACGATGCCAGTGGGCTGATGCAATTAAATGATACCGTAGCAAATGTAACCGCAAGAATTGGATCCTCCATCATCGATAACACTGCCCTGGGACTCGTGGTAACAGATATGGGCGGGGGCGTTTCACAGGTTTCCGTAATCCCTGAACCCTCCACGGCGGTGTTGCTATTTATCAGTGGTCTGACGATACTTTCCGTCGTTCGGAAACGGAAATAATCAGTTTTCCGAGGGTCGGAATTTTTTCAGGTTAGTTTTGCCCCACCCTTACAGGGTTGGCTAATGAATTGTGTTTCTCACCGGGGGTTTCGCAGGCTCAACCCCCGGCTATGTTGCGCCGACCCCGTTG
>JARHXX010000063.1 GCA_029269125.1 Kiritimatiellaeota bacterium B1221
AGGGCTGGGTTTTAGCATCTTAAACAAAATGCGGGCTGAAGGTTCGCTCGAATAACGGCTTAGACACGGGTGCATTCGAGCGGACCTTCAGCCCGCCTCACTTTTTTAACTTGAACGTCCCAGCCCTTCGGACTGGGCTAAACTTCGTTCGGACCTACGGCCCGAAAACCATTGCAAGTCCCCCTTATCTTTGTGCCATTCTGGTCAGCCCCCGATCCGGTTATCCTAATTTCAACTGATTTTTGATTCGTTCGGTGGCTTCGAAAATATTTTCGCGATGTCCAAAGGCGCTGAGGCGGAAGTAGCCTTCGCCACTGGGACCAAATCCGGCGCCGGGGGTTCCGACCACGTTGCATTCGCCGAGGAGTTTATCGAAAAATTCCCAAGAGCTGATGCCTTCCGGAGTTTTCATCCAGACGTAGGGGGCATTTTTGCCACCGAAAACAGTGAGGCCGACTGAAATCAGGCATTCACGGATGATGCGGGCGTTTTCCATGTAATAGGAAACCAGTTCTCCGGTTTGTTTTTTACCTTCATCGCTCAGGGTGGCGAGTCCGCCGGCCTGCACCACGATGGAAGCTCCATTGAAATAGGTGTTTTGACGACGGGTCCACATTTTGTGGAGGACACCGGCTTCCGCATCTTCGGCTTCCAATTCGGTGGGAACGATGGCCCACCCCAAACGCACTCCGGTAAAACCGGCGGTTTTGGAGAAGCTGTTCACTTCGATCGCACATTTGCGGGCACCGGGAATTTCGTAAATGGAGCGGGGGAGACTTTCGTCTTCGATAAAGGCCGCATAGGCGGAATCGAAAATGATCACCGCTTTGTTTTCCAGGGCGTAATTGACGAATCCTTCCAGTTGGGCGCGGGTGGCCACGGTACCGGTGGGATTGTTGGGACTGCAAATGTAGATGAGGTCTACTTTTTGATCCGGAATTTCCGGAAAGAATCCGTTTTCAGCGGTACAGGGCATATAAACCAAGCCTTCGTACTGGCCCTGCTCGTTTTTCAATCCGGTGCGTCCGGCCATTACATTGGAATCCACATAAACGGGATAGGCGGGATCCTGTACGGCGACCACGGCGTCACTGGAGAAGATGGATTGAATGTTGGCAGAGTCGGATTTGGCGCCGTCGCTGACAAATACATCGGCAACATTTACCTCTGCGCCCCAGGCTTTATACATGTCAGCAATGGCTTCGCGAAGGGGGGCGATGCCTTCGCTGTCTCCGTACCCAATGTAACTATCGCGGTTTCCCTGTTTCGCTACCGCTTCGTTCATGCCGTCGATGGCAGCCTGTGGAAGGGCTTCAGTGGTATCGCCAATGCCTAAACGCAGAATTTGCGCATCCGGATTTGCGGTTTGGAATTCACGGGTGCGGCGGGCGATTTCAGGAAAGAGATAACCGGCGGAGAGACGTTGGTAAGCGGGATTGATTTTGGCCATGATTTAGAAAGAGGGAATAGGTTGAATGAGAAATTTAGGAAAACAGGTTTTTAATGCAAGATACCTAAAATTGCCAGTGACAAATTCCCCAATTCCCCATTTGCCCGGTCCTCACTTGGGGGGGGACTCCCGTGCGTAATCGTTGAGGATTCTTTCAGAAGCCCGCTGAAAGATGAGTTCACCCTCTTTGTTAAAAAGGGTGACGATAAATCCGTAAAACTCATCTTCGGAAGAATATTTGTAGTCGTAAGTGGACCAGGAAGAGTCATATTCTTCGGTTTCGTATTCATATTTTCCCGCATCCACCACCACCCGGTCACTCGCACTGAGAGCGGGAATAAGGATTTTATCGGTGCGTATGATACTGCGTTTGCTGCCGGTGCCCCGTTTATATAAATCAAACACCACCAAGCAGCGGTCGAGGTTTTTTCCGATGATGGGGCTAATGGATAATCGGGGGACATAGACCAGGGATTTTTCTTTATAATTTCCGGAGTAACCAGATTTATTAATGTCTTTTTCTTCAATCAGCATCAGGGTGCCGGTGAGTTGGGTGTGACCCGCACCCTGCATCGAAGGGGTGGTGCTTCGAATCCGTTTTTCTTTTCCCTTGGGTTCGGAACCGTATGCATAAACTTTGGGTACCTCCGCATATTCGGTGGTGGCTTCTTGAATGATTGTGGCAGGTCTTCCTTGTAAGGCCTCGTGAAAATCCTGTTTACTATCCTTCGCCCCGCTTTCCTGGTTTATAGAACGGTTTTTTATACTGTAGGCTTCTTTTACATGGGCATTATCATCGAGGCTCTCTTCCCATTCCCGCCAAGCGAGCGCTTTGGGAATATCATTTTGGCGGGTGGCTTCGATGGAGCGGGCACTGGAGTATTCCTTGAGACTGTCCACCAGGTTGACCACCGCATCGGCATCTTCCTGCTTGTACTGATTTTGCAAGTTTTCCATGACCTGCTGCATCTCTTTTAATTTCGGGGGAAGCGTCTGTTCAATTTCACCCAGGGGTTCATTCTTTTCGATCCGTTTGATTTCTGAACGTACGGCCTGGACTAAATCCAGATCCCCTTTATTTTTCGCCTGGGTTTCCATGCGGAGGAGTGCCCCCAGATATTTTACATTGAGTGTCTGTCTCTGCTGTTGCCGGGTTTGACTGATTTTATCCAACTCTTTTTCGAAGCGTTGGTTAAAATCTTCCAGACTCATGGGTTGTGCACAGAGCCCTGTGCCCAAAGTGAATAAGAGTAGATAAATTAAGTAATTTTTCATGAGTGAAAACTATTCTGGGGGGTTGTTATCGTTATATACTATTTTTCATAGCTAATGTCGAAACAGGATTTTAGGGAAAAATTCGGATGATCTATAGACTTTTTGTGTAATCCAACTATTTCAGGGTGATGTCCGATCCGCGTTTTTGTCCTCAAAGTCAAAAGGCCCTGGCCCAGCTGGTGCAGCATCTATCTCCGGGAATCCTGCCGGAAGGAAGACCCTGGTTGGTGGGCATTGGAGGTCCGGGGGGTGGGGGAAAAAGTATGTTGAGCGACTGGTTAAAAAGGTCTGTGCCCAATTGTGCCGTGCTTTCGCTGGATGATTTTCGGCTTCCCCGGAATTCCCGTCCGCGTCATGCCCCGTTTGGATCTCATCCGGATGCGGTGGATGTTTCCCGTTTACAACAGGTTTTGCAATCCGCCCGCAAAGGGGGACCGGTTCATCAACCTGTTTTTGACTCAAAGGCAGGTCACGCCCAACATCATGAGCTGTTGCCGGCCGCGGATATTTGGCTGTTGGATGGGGAAATTACGGCCTATGAAATGTTGGATGCCTATCTGGATATCAGAATTTTGGTGCAGAGTTCGTTGTGGACTCAATTCATGACCCGCCTGAATCGGGACCGGGGGGATCGGGGCTGTTCACTGTCCAAAACCTTGAAAATATATATCCAGAGCAATTTAAAAGATCATCCGCGCTTTGCCAAAGGAGCGGAAGACAAAGCGCAACTGATTTTCTACCGCCATCCCCGCAAGGGATTGCATTTGCGTAAAGACTTTCTGAATTTTTAAGTAAAGGGAAGGGGCACAAGTTACTGGACGAATCCGCTTTGGATTTGATAGTCTGCCTATAGCGCTCACGCTTTAACCAAAGGAAAACCTATGAAAACCAAATTTTTTCTCGTTCTTGCTCTTCTTTCAATCCGCATGATTTCATTTGCTGATGAAGCTGCGGTATCTGCTGAAGCTTCTACCATTGCTGAGGTTTCGGAACCTGTGTTTGTGGTGGTGCTGCCTGAAAAAATTGGGGAAGAAACTTATTTGGGTGTGGGGGGAGACCAGACCCAGCATTTGGTGCAGAGTGAAATTGAAAAAGCGCTGATTCGCAAAAAGCTGGAGGTCAAGGATGTGGCCGGTTTGGAACCGCAGGTGGAGGGGGGCCTGAGTTGGCAAACCTTGACGGTGAAAGAAGGGGCACTGGTGGTGGCGCGGGCCGCGGAAGCGGATTATTTGGTTTATGGTCAGGCAACTGCGGTAAAAGGTGGCAGTGGTCAGGCTTACGGTGTCAAAGCGGTACGGGCCCGGGCGGATGTGACCGCGCGTTTGGTTCGGGTGAGTGATGGCAAGATTTTGGATATTTTTGAAAGTGATGCCACTGAAGGCAATCAGGCCTTTGGCATTGCCGCCAAAGATGCATTAAAAGTCGCAGGTAAATCCATCGCCAAAGATGTGGCGGCGGCTTGTGCGAAAGTGGCGGCGGAATAGAAACGTTTCGTTTGGGGTTCCCGGTTTCAGGGGGGGGATTCTTACCGAAATTACTGCATTTCATTCCATATTCCCCTGCTGAAGGCAGGAGCGGATTTTAGCCCGGTCCACGCTTGCGTGGGCCGGGTTTCTTGATTTCTCCCATTCAAGTCCGGCCGCAGGTTTGGCACTTTAATCAAGATGCATGAATAAATCAACCGGCCCTTAAAGGGAGGGACTTCGGACTATTTTTTTCTGCGGGCTTTATGCCAAAACAGTCCGATGACCAGTACAGTGGCGCCGACGAGACAGTAATACAGTCCCACTTGAAAGGCGAGAAAGAGGCAGGAGAGCAGTCCGATCCAGGAGAAAATACGGGGGTAAATGCGGTCTTCGGCGGGGAGGCGGAGGGCGGCGAGATTGGTGATGCTGTAATAGACCAGTACTGTAAAAGCACTGAAGGCCCAGGCGAGATGTACTTTTCCGGGGAGGGCGATGAGCGCGATGAGGACCGCGACACCGTACACAGCGGTTTTGGGACTGTCGTTTTGAACCCGGGCAAACATCCGGGGCATATCTCCCCGACGGCCCATAGCGAGCAGGACCCGGGAAAGGCCCAATATCAGATTGAGCAAAACACCGAACATGGCGGTGAGTGCGCCCACTGTGACAATGGAGGCGATTTGGGGTTTGCCGATAGAGGACAAAATGATTTCCAAGGGGGCGGCTCCCCCACGGGTAATTTTACCGAATTCGTCCGCACTCACAGCGCCGATGGCAGCCATGGCAACCAGTATATAGAGGATGGAGGTCACCATCACTACGGCCAAAATGGCTTTGGGAATATTTTTTCGGGGATTGCGGATCTCTTCGCCCATGGTGCAAATGCGTCCGTAGCCGGTGTAGGCCACAAACATCAGGGCACAGCCTTTGAGAAATCCGGATGATTTGAAAGGAGCCTTTGTAAACTGAAGATTTTCGGGCACCACGTATGCAGGAATAACCGTAAAAACAAAGAGTATCAGGGAAAGCAAAGTGAGGGAAACCACGAAGGTATTGATCCAATTGCTGCGCCGAAGCCCGCTTTGAACCAGCAGGGTCATCAGCAAAATCAGGAGAAGCGCGGGTGCCACGAGGGGGATTCGCTCGTCCCATCCGATGAGATGGAGCAGATAGCCACCAAATCCTAGGGCGGCGGTGGCGGCGGAAGCGGATTTGGCCAACAGAAACATCCAGCCGGCGGAAAATCCCCATTCCGGGCCTATAAATTTATAACCGTATTCGTAGGTGCCACCGCTGACGGGATGGGCCGCGGCCAGTTGGGCACTGGACATGCCGTTGCAAAGGGCGACCACGGCCGCGAGAGCAATTGCCGGTAACACTGTGGTACCGGCGACGCCGGCGGCCAGGCCGATACTGACAAAAACGCCGGTGCCGACCATGGATCCAAGTCCCATAAACAGGGCGCCGGGCAGGCCGAGGGTTCGTTTGAGGGTGGAGGAAGGCATTTTGAGTGGGAAGGTGAGAAGGTGGGAAAGTATAAGGGTTAAATGTTTGAAGGTAGGCCGATGAAAGGGATTTACAATTGTACTTTCCCACTTCTTCCTACCCCACCTCATGCAGGGGGACATCACCAATTTGGAGCATGTGGGCATCGAGTTTGGCTTTCATTTCCTGTTTGACCTTCGCGTATTCCGGATCGTTGGCGAGGTTGAATAGTTCCAGGGGATCTTTTTCGAGATCGAACAGTTCCCATTCGGCTTTGCCTTCGCCGGGGCAGGCGCCGGATTGACCCATATCCTGATCGTACCAGTAAATGAGTTTATAGCGTTCATTGCGGATGCCGTAATGGGCGTACACATTGTGGGGATTGTCCCGGTTCATCCAGTAGCGCTGATAGGCGATGTCGGTCCAGTCGTCGGGCGTGTCCCCGCGGAGATTCTGACGGAAACTGCGGCCCTGCATATAACTGGGAATGGTGGTTTCGGCATAGTCCAGCCAGGTGGCGGCAAAATCGACATTACAGGTCATGACGGTATTGACAGACCCGGCCGCAATTTCTTTGGGATAGCGTATGAGGAAGGGCATTTGGAAACTCTCTTCGTAAATGAAGCGCTTGTCGAACCAGCCGTGTTCCCCGAGGTAGAAGCCCTGGTCGGAGGTGTAAATCACCACGGTATCTTCGGCCAGTCCTTTTTCATCCAGATAGTCCAACAGGCGGCCGACGTTTTCATCCACGCTGTGAACCACCTGTAAATATTTGCTCATGTAGCGTTGGTATTTGAATTTTTTCAGTTCGTCGTGGTTTGCGAAAGTGAAGGTTTCCCCGCTCAGGGCGCAAGTCAGTTCAAACCCGTCCAGATCATCGGGCCAGGGGACTTTGTGGCCCTCGAAAGTTTTTTCACCTTCGGGGCTTTCAGGGACTTTCAGATCAATATCCTGATAGGTGAGATCTTCGGAGATGCGCATTTTGGCGGCGGCCGCGGCTTCGGCGCGGTTTGCATAATCGTCATCGAAGGTCTGTGGCCGCGGAATCTCATCGGTATAGAGGTTGCGGTGTTCCTCTTTCGGATCCCAGGAGCGGTGGGGTGCTTTGTGGTGGCACATTAGGAAAAAGGGTTTGTCTACATCCCGCTCTTCCAGCCAGTTGAGACATTTATCGGCAATAATATCGGTGACATAACCCTCTTCTTTCCGTTTTTCGCCCATTTCAATGAAGGTGGGCTGATGATAATCACCCTGACCCGGAAGCACGGACCAATAATCAAAACCGGTGGGGCAGTGTTCCGGTCCCTGTCCCAGATGCCATTTGCCGACAATGGCGGTTTGATAGCCTTCGTATTGCAGGTGTTTGGCCACATTGGGCAGGCGGTTGTCAATGTGGGTGGCCAGTGTGGTGACCCCGTTTACATGGTTGTGGGTGCCGGTGAGGATGGCTCCGCGGGAGGGGGTGCAAATGGAGTTGGTGACATAACAGTGGTCGAGCCGGGCCCCTTCATTGGCAATTCGATCAATATGAGGAGTTTGGTTGACCTTGGATCCGTAGGCGCTGATGGCGTTGGCCGCGTGATCATCGGACATGATAAACAGGATATTGGGAGTCTTTTTCTTCATGGGGATTGTAGGAGTTGGGTTTGTAAATCGTGACTGCATTGCTGTAGTGTTTTCAGATATTCGGGCATGCGCGCATCCGCATCGGGCTGAAAATGCATAGGAACCGCGAGAATTCCTAAAAGCTTTCCGTTTGCATCCTGAAACCCTTTGGCCATGCGCCGGATGCCATTGGCATTGTATTCGGCATCGAAAACAGGCTGATCCAGATCGATCGTCGATATTGCTTGGTGGTAGCTGTGTGAAGTATGGGAAATCAGTTTTCCGTTTTGATAACGGGTGAATTTCGGAATTTGTGTTTCTTCAATTTCGAGGGGGAGGGCGGCATGCACGATGCGGACCACTGCGTCCAATTCCTCCCACCAGGAACGTTGAAAGCCGAGGGTTGCACGGATTTTGATGTCCCCGTCCCGGCTTTCCGCCCGTTGGGTTAGGTGGGCGTGATCTTTACGGGGCGTATACCATTCGGTGGTGAAACCAAGTTGACGGCTTAAACTTTCCAATGCGAATTGAATTTTTTCTTCCCGGCTGCGGTTTTGAGGCGCTTGGATGATCAGGCTCACCCGGTTGAAATACTTTTTATCGGATTCCCGACGCTGCACGTAATTCCGCAGCTCCAAAGTGGACAACAAACGCAACAAACTGCTTTTGGGAATGGGACATTTCGCGGCCAAATCATCCAAAGACAGGGGACCTGAGGCCTGGAGGGTCTCAAGAATCATGAGTCCGCGTTCGAGTGCGGGGGCGGTGGAGGATTCAGGTGAAGCTGGCATATTCCATATATGGTTTAAGATCTATATATGGAATATTAAAGAAAAGGCAAGTCGGATTATGGTAGTTCCGCGGCCCCCGCCGGGTTGCAGGGCTTCCTCCGGAGGAGGCGAGGCGTTTAGTTCGGGGGCCATGCTCCCGAGACAAATGGATACCATTTATGCGCCCTGGACGGGGTGCGGGCGATACGGAACCCAGGTAAATCCACCCGCACCCCGTCCGGGGCGCTTTAATATTTTCACCCAAACCCGGGGGCATGGCCCCCGGGCTTAATGCGATACCCCCGCTGGGGGAAATGAAGAATATCCCGTATCGATCATGATGTGCAGAAGGGGGCTGGTTTTTGAATTCACCCCTCAGTAACCCACCCATTATTTATAAAGATTGCAAATCCAGAAAGAAAATGATCCCCTTAAACACGAAATAAACATTTAACACTTAAAATTTAATAGTACAGGAAATCTGTTTAGAGATCCACCCCAATGGGGTTGCTCTCTGATTTTCCGAGAGGAACTTGTTGAATACAATCATGAATTTCAAAACCACTACCGCTTTACTAATTTGCCTGAACGTATTGTCTTTTATTTATAGCGAGGAACCAACACAGGAGCAAATTACCTTAATCCGTAACTGGCTCTCCCATACTTCTGAGACGAAAATACACCAAATGAGGGGCGCAACAGGAAATAAGCTCTTTCTTCACCAAGACGGCCATAAGGAAGCTGTTTTTGATAAGGAAGGTCATCCAGTGAAGGATGGTATCAACGATGCATCCTATAATTATGCTCATCCCATTGAAGAGCCATTAAATCACTTCAATATGGATATTCTCCCATGGTTGCTTTGGGGCTCAAGTCGATTAGACCCGACGAGTGTCGAAGAGCGCGTTGAGGCATATTCGAGGGCTTTAGGTGGGGGGCTTGTAGAGGTGCAAAATCAACCGATCAGGAACTTTGATTATAGTAAAATTGACAAGAATGAAGCTCGGGTGATCGTGTTCTTTCTACGAGTATTAAAGGAAGGAGATGTGGAGGAGATATTCAATATTCTCAAGGAGCCTGAATATAAAGCCAAGGAACCCTTGAAGATTGGTCAGGGACTTACAAAAGGCCTCAATAAAATTTTAAGTTCTGGTGAATTCAAACCCGTTAAACCGGAATAAATAGCATATTCAACAAGACTATAAATCGAACGCCGTAAACTCCGTCCGATCATGGTAATCGTTGAAAATTTAATAAAATGGGAATAACCAGAAAAATAAGCGCTTCTCATGCCATCGGGGACCTTCGTGATTTAAAACGTTTGTGTCCATTAGCGTGGATCACATTCGTAATAGGTCATCTATTGGGATTTGGAGCGTTATGGATTGATTGGTTTGTGCCTGGAATTCTTTTGCAGGCTCTGGCTGGAATAATAAATCCTTTTTCACTCTATTGTTCCTTTATTTCATTTCTCAGGGTGATTTTTCCCGGGGAATGCTCAAGACTTGGTTTTGCGGCTCTATTTATTTTTTCCGTCCCGCCGTTCGCGCTCTCTATTTTAATGATTTTTCGATTTCATCCTTCATGAATATCTGGATTAAATGGAAGCTAACTGTATAATTTCAACAATCCCCGCCTCCGAACAAGTCGGAGCGGGCCAGCGTGTGTGCCCGGCATGGGGCATGACTAGTGGGGTGAAAGTCCCTATAACCGCCAGACAGGAGGAAGGTTTAGTGAAGGACAAGGGCGTTGTCGC
>JARHXX010000064.1 GCA_029269125.1 Kiritimatiellaeota bacterium B1221
TCGCGGCCTGCGGCTTGGTATCGCCATGGATTGACAACCCCGTTTTGCTTGGGCATGGTGTGGGCATGAAACAACTTTTACTTACGCTTCCTTTGTTCCTGTTTTCTCTGGTCTTTGCTGCTGATGGAGGAAACGCATTGCTTGAAATTAAAACTTTTATTTCTGAGCAGGAAAAGGAGGAGGGGATTGATAAATCCAAAGAGAACTGGCGGACAGGTTTGCCGAAATTTCCGGATGCCTCTTTTGGTGAGGGGGGGCACTACGAATGGGTAATTGAAACCTCCGAAGGGACGATGACTGCGGAGTTAAATCATGCGGCCGCCCCGGAGCATGTTCGAAATATTCTCTATTTAAGCAGCTTGGGTTTTTATGACGGATTAAATTTTCACCGTATCATTCCCGGTTTTATGGCGCAGGGCGGATGTCCGTTGGGCAAGGGCTATGGGAGTCCCGGGTATTCGGTGAATTTGGAGGTGGACCGTAATGTGCTGCATGAAGGACCGGGGATACTGAGTATGGCCCGTTCGCGGAATCCCAACTCTGCGGGCTCCCAGTTTTTCATTACCTTTGGCAGTACCCCGCAACTGGACGGACAATATTCTGTTTTTGGTAAGGTAACCGAGGGACTGGATGTCCTGAAAAAGCTGGAAGCGGCCGGGAATCCCAATCCCCGCACCAATGGCGTGCCTCCTTTGAAAAATATCACCATTGATAAAACCACAGTGCGTTGGGTGGAGGACGAAAAAGAACATTCATGAGCGATGATGTCAATGGCATGAATTTGGGGGGATATCAGATCGTGGGCCGTCTGGGCCGCGGTGCGATGGCGGATGTGTATGATGCGGTGGATTCCACCGGTCACGAAGTGGCACTCAAAGTGTTTAAGGCCGGGGGCGGGATGTCTTACACCATGCTGGAGCGGTTTCGCCGGGAAGCCGAGGCAACCAAAATTCTTCGGCGGCACCCTTATATTCTCACGGTGTATGCCTCCGGGCATGAAGGGGACTATCATTATATCGCCATGGAAAAGGTGGCGGACAGCCGGAGTTTGGACACGTTTATGCATCGGGGTCCGGACAAAAAAGAGTTGCTGAAGATTATCATCAAGCTGGCGGAGGCTCTGCAGTATTCGCATGATAATCAGATCATTCACCGTGATGTGAAACCCAGCAATGTATTGCTGGATGAGTTTAACGAGCCGATGCTGACCGATTTCGGGGTGGCGGAATTAACGGATTGGCCCAGCCTCACGCTGAGTGGAGCCCTGACCGGCACCCCGCTGTATATGGCTCCGGAACAGGCGCGGAGTGAAGAGGCGACTCCGTCATCGGATGTCTATTCTTTGGGGGTGTTGTTGTTTGAAGGGTTGACCGGACGACTGCCTTATGAGTTGGATGAGGCGGCCTCGACTTCGAGTATTTTGGAAGCGGTGAAAAATCAGCAAATCAAAGGGCCGCGCCAGTTGGATAAAAAAATATCCAAAGATTTAAACTACGTGGTGATGAAAGCTTTACGGAAATCACCAGCGGAACGTTATAGTTCCGCGCGGGAGTTTGCCGGCGACTTACAATTGGTTTTGGAGGACAAACCGGTGACCGCCCGCTGGGCTTCTCCGTGGACCCGGGGGCGTTTTTGGATGCGCAAGCATCGTACCGCGTTGGCGGGGGCCGGGGCTTTTTTCCTGTTGGCGGCAAGTGGTTGGGTGCTGTTCCGTGAACAGGTGCGTGAACAAACCTATCGGGATTTAATGTCCAAGGCCCGGGAGGTGAACAAGGATTATTTGCTCAGCTGGCTGACGGACAATCGGGGGGCGCCCGAAATGAAATCCGCCATGAATGCCATGCAGCGGGGACGCTGGATTGAGGCACGCGACATGTTGCAACGGGCGGTAAATATTAATGAGGGACAAAATCAAATGTTGTCCTTGGCGGAATCGAGGATGCAGTTGGCCCGGGTGGAAGTGATGCTGCATAATAGCGTAAGAGCGCTGGATTTGTATCAGAGCATTTGGGAAAATGAGGAGCTGCCTCCCCACCGACGTCAACAGGCCGGATTTGAAGGGGCGATTCTTTTGCTCTTGGATGATGACGACCAGATCGCCCATGCAGTGCTCCATGAGTTGGAGCGGTCCCCGGATGGTCCCTATCTTTATTTGATTCGTTATATGACCGGGCTTCCCCGTCCGGAGGACTGGGACGCGCTCACTGCAGGCTGGCTTCCCGGACTGCAGCGGAGTTTGTTTTTGGCGGAGATGATCCGTAACCGGAATATTGAAAGCCGTGAGGGCTTACGAACGGAGTTGGATGTTTATTTGCGGGGCGTGGACCCGGAAGAGAAATACGATTGGCCCCTGCCTTACGGCGAGTATATCCGGGGGAGGTTATGAATAGAAAAACGGGTGCGGTTTTTTTACCTTGGATTTTTATTTTGCTGATGCTCTGCAGTCTTATCTGGCTGTTGAATCAGTTGAATGCGGGAATTAAAAACACGGAACGCTGCGAAGATCAGTTGAAGAAAATTTATAATGCGCTGGTGCTCTATGAAATGGACAATGGGCGCCTTCCCAGCTTTGAATTGTATCCCAGTGATCCGGAAGGGAACGTGGAGAGTATGTTAAACCGCCTCAGTGAATTGCCGGATTTTGATCCAGAGTGGTTGTGTTGTCCGGCCTCTCCGGAAATTTTGAAGGAACACGGCACAACCTATTTGTGGAATGTGGCTTTGAATCATTCTTCCTTAAGTTACCGGGATGAAATTACCTGGGTGCTGGTAGACATGCAGGCCCTGGTCGACGGGGTGCCGGGACCGCACTTTGGATCTTATTTGATTCTCTACAGCGATGGCCGGGTGGAGCGCAGTTCTTCACCTCCGCACAGTCTGCCGGTACAATACGAATGATCATGAGCTTGAATCATCCCTTCACTGAGTTGCTTCAGTCCCTGGCCTGTATGGCACGCGAGACGGTTTCTGACAGCCTGATCCATGCGACAGCGGAAGAGCGGAGCCGCCGTTTGGGGCACGCGGGGTCGGATGTTATTTTTGCGATTGACCAGGCGGTGGAAACTGGACTGGTGCGGATTTTGGAGACAGAGGGGGGGAACCTCGGAGGCATTCTGCTGATTGCGGAAGGGGTCGGCGAAAACGAGCGGTCGGTGTATCCTGCAGGGCGCAAGGAAGAGGATTGTGCCTGGCGGATGCTGGTGGATCCAATCGACGGAACCCGGGGAATCATGATGGACAAACGCAGTGCCTGGTTTATTGCCGGGGTGGCGCCCAACCGGGGGGAGGAAACTTGTTTGCGGGATACGGAATGCGCGATTTTGGCTGAGCTTCCTAACAGTCGTGCAGGGGTGGCGGACACCTTTATAGCGGTGCGGGGGCAGGGGGTATCCAGCTTTCGTTCTTTTTTGTTAAGTTCTGACGCGCCGGTGGAAATAAATGTAAGCCCGTATGCTGGCGATACGATCCGGGGCGGTTTTGCCCAACTGTCCCGTTTCTTTCCCTGCGGCCGCGAGGAAACGGCAACTTTGGAAGATGCACTGTGGGACCGCCTTTTTCCGGACGCAGAGGAGGGGGAGGTGCTGGGGTATGAAGATCAATACATTTCCACCGGTGGACAGTGGGTGGAGCTGCTCATGGGGCGTGACCGCTTCTGTGCGGATCTGCGGCCTTTGCTTTTTGATTCTAAACTTTTTGCCGGGAAAAAACGGGGGATGACCTGTCACCCCTATGACCTGGCCGGGCTTTTGGTGTTGGAGGAGGCCGGGGTCATTGTTACCGATGTGAAGGGCGATCCGCTCAACGCACCGTTTGATACCCTGACCGAATGCAACTGGCTGGGTTATGCAAATCAGAAGATTCGGGACCAGGTGGAGCCGGTGTTGCGGGGATTACTTCAAGAGCAAGGGTGGATGGAATAATGCGACGTCCACACACTCCGTGTGTGGAAATATGGGCTTAAGCTCTTGTTTCATTTCCACGCACGGAGTGCGTGGACTACGTTCGATTAGACCGAAATTTCCATGCGGGTGCAGTGACGGTTGCCGGGAAGAAGCTGGATGCGGTCACGGAGGCAATTGGCGGCTTCCACACAGCACATGCCGGTCCACTCGTCATCTCCGAAATCCGGCATGGCTTTGGACTTGTTGATCCAGGGGTTCCACACGATGGCATTGTGGGCACCGTGTTGTTGGATGCGTACGGTTCGTCCGGAGGCGGAATCCTGAATTTGGGTGGCGCCATGGGGATGGCTGTAGACCCGATCGGTTTCTGCGGTAAAGGTAATGGGACCGGACTGAATTTTCAGGGCGCTGTTTTCGAGTTTGTCCAAATAGCAGGTTCCCTCCATACCGGTAATTTGTGCGGTTTTGGGATCGGCTAAATCAAAATAACTGTGCAGGGCATCTTCAAAATCACAGGGGCTGTCACCGTCGTTGATGGTTTCCAATTCGAGGCGGAGGGTCTGGCCGACGGTGAGGGTGTACTCCAGGCGTAGACCTTCGGGTACGACCTTGCATTCGTCGCCTTCCGGAATGAAGCCGAGGCGCAGGCGGCAACGTCCATCCTGAAGGACAGAGGATTCTAAAGGGGTCCAGGCGCGAAGACGGGCGACGCCGTGAGCAGGCAGGTCGGCATTTTTTGCATGGGGGCCAAACCAGGGCCAGCAGATGGGGACTCCGCCGCGGATGGGCTGCCCGTCGGTAAAATGGCTTTTCTCACTCATCCACAAAACAGGTTTTTCTCCCGCGGGTTGAAAAGCGCTGACGTGGGCACCGTGCAGGTATACGGTGGCGGTGGCTCCTTGTCCTGCCAAATGATAGCAGGGGAGATTGCCGCTACCGGAAGCGGGTTGAATATGGCCGGGAATTGCGAAGGAGTCGATGGGGGAATTCATGAGAGACTTATGCGGAGAGAAGGGCGGGAACACAAGTTTGAAATGATCCGGGGTCAGTTTTCTTCTGATCTGGCAAAATAAAAATAAAAACTTTTACGATTGCAATCAATCGGTGATTCGGCTTATTATGTCAATAAAGTTGTCAAACAGGAGCCCGGACATGTTAGAAATTTCAATGATTGTTTTTTGGATATGGATTCTCCCTGTAACCTTTATCATCCTTTCCCGGCTTAAACGGATGGAGGACCGGTTGGAGAAATTTTATTCAAGTAAGAAGCACCTGGAGATGCTGAGTCCTCCCCGGGTGAAAGAGCCCGGAGACTTGTCGGTTTCTCCACCGGTTCCCGCTCCGGCGGCACCCGTGTCGAAATCGATGAAAGAGGATCCGGAGATAGAATTGGATCAGAAACCGGAAGCGACACTGCCACCTCCGCTGCCACCCAAACCCGTGGTTCCCCCGCCAGCGCCCCGGCTGCCCAAACCGACGCTGCCGTCACAATTTGCCCCTGCATCTCCCCCGCCGGAACCCGGTGCATTTGAACTGGCGGCCAAAGGATTGCTGTCCCGCATCTGGAACTGGATTCTGGTGGGTGAAGAATACCGCAAACCCGGGGTCAGCGTGGAATTTGCGGTGGCCACCAATTGGCTGGTGCGGATCGGGGTATTGGTACTGGTGGTGGGGGTGGGATTCTTTCTCGATTACTCCGCCCGGATGGGGTGGCTGGGGGATGTGGGAAAAGTGGCCTTGGCGGGGATGGTGGGAACCGTCCTGGTGGGCTGGGGGATGTTAAACTTAAACCGGAAATACCATTTGTTGGGACAGGGGCTGGTCGGTGCGGGCTTGGCGATTTTGTATACCACCATGTTTGCCGCCCATCAGCGCTACGAACTGATTTCTCCGGTGGTGGCCTTTGTGCTGATGTTTCTGGTGACCCTGGGGGCGGCGGGGATATCGGTTTACAGCCAGTCCCTTTTGATTGCGGTACTGGGATTGATTGGCGGTTATTTGACGCCATTCCTGTTGCCGGATTCGGGGGAGGTTGCTGGCTTACTGGTTTACCTTGCCGTGCTGGGAACCGGAGTTTTACTGATCTCTCTTCGACGTCAGTGGCTGATCCTGAACTTCATGGCCTTTCTATTCACCTCCCTCCACGTGTTTGCGATGTTGGTATGGTGGCGTGACCCGGTTTCTTTCCAGTTGGTGATGCCGTTTTTGGTGATCTACTTTTTAATTTTCTCCAGCTCGGCTTTTATGTTTCAAGTATTGCAAAAAGAAAAATCCACCTGGCTGGATTTGGGGTTTCTGTTGATGAATGCCGGAGGATTTTTTCTTTCTTCCCGTGAGTTGATTCTTCACAACTGTGCAAGGGAATGGGTCGCTGCGGTCAGCTTGTTTTTGGCGCTGTTCTACGCCCTGCATTTTTTTGTTTTTGTGAAGCGGAAAGGGCGGGACCGGGGCCTGGCGCTCTGTTTTATGAGTTTAATGAATTTCTTTTTGATGCTCAGTATCCCCCTGTATTTTTCCGGAGACTGGTGGACCCTCGGCTGGTCATTGCTGGCGCTGGTTTTGTTGTGGGGATCCCAAAAGGTCAACAGCCGTTTTATGGAACAGGTGGCTTTCGGCATCTTTTTTCTGAGCGTGTGCCGTTATATTTTGTTGGACTTGGAGGGCAGTTATGCGGTCAGCCTTTCTCCGGAAACATCACTGCCGGTTTATCTGTCCCTCTTTTGGGAGCGGCTGATGAAAATGGGCATCCCTTTGGCATCTTTAGGCGGGGCCTTGTGGTTACAAAATCATCCCCGGGATGCCTGGCCCGAATTTCAACTCTCCGGAGAAAATGACAGTCCCCGTATTCTGCAACCGGATGTTTCGGCTTGGGTGCTCAAGGCCCTGTTGCTGGGTCTCGGGGTGATGGCGGTACACTTGGAAGTGGTTCAATCCATTGGATTTCTCTTTTCTCCCCTCATGCCCGCGATGCTGACCCTGGTCTGGGTTTTCGGTGCCGGGGTGTTGTTACACTGGACACAAAAATATCCGAAAATTGAAGCGTTGCAGTTTTTGCTTTTAGGCTGTGCGGTTGCGATGGTGGTTAAGTGGCTTGCGTGGGATCTTCCGGACTGGAATTTTTCCGTGGAGCTGGGTCGATACACGCCCTACAACCCACTGGAAGCGGGGATGAGGCTGCTGGATTTTTTATTGCGCGGTGCCTTTTTGGTTTTTGGTTATAAATCCTTTCGTAAATCCGAAAGCACGGCGGCTCTGCGGAATTTCTTTGGATATGCCGCGCTGGCCAATCTGTGGTTGTTCAGTACTTTCGAAGTGAATTCGCTGTTGGGCGGTTATGTGCCGGGGCTGCGATCCGGAGGCCTGTCAGTCTTCTGGGGACTGTTTGCACTTTGTCTTATCAGTGCGGGATTATTCCGGCGTCACCGGCCCTTGCGGTTTCTTGGGCTGGCCCAATTCACCTGGGTGGCGTTTAAGGTGTTCTTCCATGATCTGGCCTCTCTGGATCCGATTTATAAAATCGTGGCCTTTATTTTATTGGGCATGATCTTATTGGCCGGGGCCTTCGTATACCTCCGCTTCCAAGACCGTTTTGCTTTGGAATCGGAGGAGGCATGATGCGGCAAGCGGAAGGTTGTCGGGGGATATGCCGTTCGCCCCGCAAGCGGGACTCCGGTGGAGGAGATTCGTAACTTCCGAGTCCTTCGTTTACGAAGTTTCCCCCGGGGCATTTATGCCGATGGGCACGCGGAACCCGGGTTCCGCGAAACCTTTCGCGGGAACGCTTCGGGAGACCCCATCTGAAAATGGAACTCGGAAGTTATACAGTGTGACATCCGAGAGCGGAGGGGGGAACTTCTGTTCGCAGCGGGGCTTCCGACTTCCGGCCACTGGCCTCCGGCTTCCGTTCGCGGGGCGATCAGAATATGGGGCTCCGCTTCCGCGAGCGCTTTGCCTTGGATTCAGAGGCGGATTGAGGTAGGAGAGGGCGCATGAGTGAATCCCAAGAACCCCAAGAATCCGAGGAACCCAAAGTTCCCCAGGAACAACCCAACAATCCCCTGCACGGCATCACGCTGGAGAGCATGCTGTATCAATTGATCGCCCACTATGAATGGTCGGGCTTGGCACGGCGGATTGAGATCCGCTGTTTTATGTTTGACCCCACCATCAATTCCAGTCTCAAGTTTTTGCGCCGCACCCCCTGGGCCCGTAAGAAGGTTGAAGAGCTCTATTTGGAAATGATCGGGAAGGGGAATTACCGGGGATAGGGGGTATCTTCAGATATTCCCCTGGCCGCTGTGCGTCCTTCGGGCAGGGAGTCTGTGACAGCGCGAAGAACTCCCGGACGACTTATCGGGTAATGTGGCCTTCTGCGTTCACCCGCTCTGATTCGTTCGGAGACGGGAATGGTTAGCGGTTGTTCAGGCCAGAACGGCCTGTTTGACCTCCCGACGAATCCGGGAGGAGATCGAATCCTCCGCAACTTCCAGATCATAATCCATCTGAAGTCCCATCCAGAAAGATGCGGAATTTCCGAAATATACCGCAAGTCTCAATGCAGTATCTGCCATAACACTGCGCTTGCCATGGATGATTTCATTGATCCGGCGGGGGGAAACGCCCAAATCTCTTCCGAGTTGGTTCTGACTGATCGCCATCGGCTTGAGAAACTCTTCAAAGAGTATCTCACCAGGATGTACAGGTTGTATTTTTTTCATTTTGTTACCTCAGTGATAATCTACGATTTCGACATTCCG
>JARHXX010000065.1 GCA_029269125.1 Kiritimatiellaeota bacterium B1221
GTGTATCGCAGAGCCAGCACCCGAGCCCTGAAGGGCATCGGGCTGACTTCCGCATAAATGCGGGACTCCGGCGTAAATCCCCTTTACGACCCGGTATCAGAGCCCATGTGTCTCGCATAGCCTGCACCCGAGCCCTGAAGGGCATCGGGCTGACTTCCGCATAAATGCGGGACTCCGGCGTAGTTTAAATGCGGGACTCCGGCGTAAATTCTCTTTACTGTTCAGCGTTCGCTTTCTTCTTCCCGAAGCGGTGTTCCTCTCCTTTGAGGAGGCGTTGGATATTTGCGCGGTGCCGATAGATGGCGATCAGTCCCAGGGCCGTGAGAATGCCGTCGATCACCGGACTGGCGGGGGGGAGAAACCAGGTGGAAACCGCGATGGCGGTGGCGGCGAGGATGGAACTGAGGGAAACGATGCGGCTTATGACCATGCAGGATCCCCAAACGATGGCGGCCACCAGGATGCACCAGGGAGCGACGGCCACGATGACCCCGGCGGAGGTGGCAATGCCTTTGCCGCCTTTAAATTTCAGCCAGACCGGAAAATTGTGTCCGATGATCGCAAAAGCGCCAGCCAACAGGGGAAGATTGGGATGGGCCTGCAGATCGGCAGCGCTCAACCACAGGATCGGAAAAATCCAGGCACTGATCAGCCCCTTTAGAAAATCAAAGAAGAAACAAAGCAGTCCCCATTTTTTTCCGACCATCCGAAAAACATTGGTGGCGCCGATATTTCCGCTTCCTTTGGTGCGAATGTCCACCCCCTGGGTACGGCTGATAAGCAGTCCGAATGGAATGGAACCGAGAAGATAGGAGCTGGCTAACAAAAGAAATGTGGGTATTTGCATAAGGTACCTTGGGCTTTTTTGCTTCTATAGCAGAAAATCACCGGTTTACGGAAAAAAAAGAAATCTTTAATCCCCGCCTTTTTGTGCTTGCGTTCCAGAAAATACCCGCGTACATTTTTGAACAACCTCTGTTCTGCAAAACTTTTATCACAATTATTCATTATAACGCTTGAAGTCTGCGGATAATCCCTCAAAAACGGAATCATACTATGAAAAAGCTCATCATCACCTTAGCATTGGCCCTTAGCTCCAATATCGCCGTTCAAGCGCAGCCGGTTTATTCTAATATTGTTGGGATGGTAAAGGTAACTGCTGAATCTGGAAAAAATACTTATGTAGCGAGTAATTTTATTCCTGATGGTGGGGAAATCACTGTTGAGGAATTGTTAGGTGATTCTTTACCCTCAAGATCGAGAGTTTTTTTCTGGAACTCTACAGGGGGCGCTGAAGGTAAAGGAGAGTATGAGACAGCGGTGTATGGTACACGCGGTTGGTCAAATGGAGATATATCCATTGAAAGGTCTAAGGGTTTTATTATTAACATACCTGAGGAAGATCCACAGAATTCGTATACTATAGTTCTTTCAGGTTCTGTACCTAGCGCTTCTGAAGAACCAAATGCAAGCGTTGTACTTGAGGTAGGCTTAACATTGACTGCATATCCATATCCTGTCACTAAGAAAATTTCAGAGGCTGGATTTTCCCCTGATTCTTTAGATCAAATTTTTATTTGGGATGGAACTGAGTGGTTAAGGTCAACTTATGGTACACGTAATGGGTGGTCTTCAGATCTCGATCTTAATCCCGGTGTTTCTTTTTTCTATAAAAAGGCTTCTTTAACATCAACAACATGGGAACCTACAAATCCCGTGCCATCGAATTAAATTTAGGATAAAACTGGATGCAAAACAAACTTACCAAAATTCTTTTTATACTGTTTTCATTTATTGGGTCAATTGGATTTGCCACGATTACCGTGGATTGGACAATGCCCGATTTGGCAGACATTGTTTTAAGATCTGACAACGTTACACCTCTACCTGAAAACTCTGTTTGGCAATTGATTTGGAGTCCTGATGAAGTTATTTCACCTTTTAATTCTTTGAATCCTTTTGAAGTAGATTCTTCTGAATTACTTTTAGATGAGGTCCGTAATAGTGCAGCTATAGATGGCGTACCTGGTACAGGATTTATTTTTGATAGAGGAGGCTCTTATGGGTCTAGTGCTGATACTTTAGTTGGTGGTTATGTATACACCCGAGTATTTGATTACCAAGGTAGTACATCATCTTTTAATCTAATTGATCTTGATGGAATGTTTTACGCTGAATCTTCCTCTTTTGAAGGTCCATTGAATGATACTGATACTGATCCTGGACCTTCCGCAGGAGATCCAAATCTACATGTCCCTTTTACAGGTACAAACGTAGTAGACCAAACATTCACTATAATCCCCGAGCCCACAACTATGGCCGTATTGCTGATGGGGATTTTGGGACTGGTTGGATTCCGGAAGCACCTGCGCAAATAAGCGCAGTTGATTTCGAATCAAAAGAAGCCCCGCGGATGCGGGGCTTTTTTTGTGTGGATATGACTGCGTCCCGCAGTCTTGACTGGGGATGTTGGAGCGCGGGACGCGGGCCCTCCCTGTGATGGCGAAAGTTCAGATTTGAAGCTCAGTGCCGGATCTGTTGGATCAGAAAGATGGCCGCGACAACCCACAGTGTCCGCCAGAGCCACCATTCGCGGTCCCGATAGAGTTTGCTGCCTTCGGGGAATTGGGGTTTAGTGGTGAAACTGCGGCATTGGGTGGCGTTGAGCCGCATGCGCGAATTGATGGCCCAGCCGGCACCTTCGAGGAGTACAGACAAATCCCGTTTGCTCAGCCGCAGCCAGGCGACAATGCTGCTGGGAATCAGCACCGCCAGCACGGCGGCGGCCAAACCTTTGAGTACGCCCACGGGCTGAAGTTCGGCAAAGATCTTGGTGATAAAGGCAAATGACGATCCCAGGGCGGCAATGGCAATACCGCCTCCGGCCAGCATGTTGCCGGAAGGGGCGGCTGCGGGGGCGGCCGCAGAAGCGGTGGGGGCGGTTTGAATCTGGGTCACCACTTCTCCGCCGCTTTGCTCGAGTTTCTTTTCGGCCGACTGGGTGATGGATTCCACTTTTTGGGTGACCGCTTTGCCGAGGCGTTTAAACGGCTCCAGCATGGCTTCGCCGATACTGATGGGGTTGTCGGCAATATGCACCACGGTGGCAAACCACTGGCTGCCGTCCACGTGTTGGAAGACCCCGTGTTTGCCCACTTTTAAATTTCCCTGCTGACCGGAGGTGGCCGGCACCGCGATATCGAATTTTTCTTTACGCTGGGTGTGGGTCAGTTCCACAATCATAATAAACATGGTGCCGCCATCGATGCCTTTCAGGTAGGCGGCCCGATCGGGAACCTGTACCGAGAGGTTAAAGCGGCGGCCATCCATAATCAGTGAGCCCATTTCGAATCCCGCGCGTTTTTTGGGGTTATAGAGATGGGGGAAGGCGATGAAATTGTTGGCGAATTCGAGGAGGAGTCCCTGATACAGGGCCAGTTTTTCGGCCTGGCGGATCTCTTTTAAATTGATGGCGGATTCTTTTTGGTGATCAATAAGCGCGAGGATCTGCTCCCGCAGCCCGGGTGGGGTCATTTCCAGAAGGCGATCTTTGGAGAGCGGGGCCAGTTCTTTGCCGGGTTCTTCGGCCTGCCATTTACCGTAGCCATCCATTTTTTTACAAATATCGGCCCAAATTTGCGGGTTCATGACCTCGTCGGTTTTGTCCAGCAGGGGGATGATCACTTTTTGGCGGAAGTCATGCAGATCCCGGGCCCAGGCGGGATTGAGTTCTTTATTAAATTTTAAGATGCGTTCCGGGTTGGGGGCGGCCAGGGGGGCATTGCGCAGGGCGGCATCGACCGCTTCAGCATTTTCCCAATTGAGGTCGGCCGGCAGTCCCGGCCAGCTGCGGGTTTTGGATGCGGGATCCAGATTGACTGCATCGCAGAGTCTGAAGTAGTGTTCGATGGCGGGTTTTACGTTGAGGTAAATGGCATGTGCCTCGGCGGTGTCGTCGCCGAGGGGCTGAATGAGGGAGCGGTCGAGTTCGTCGGATTCGTCCAGGCGGTCGAGCCAGGAGAGGCGGGCGGTGGCGAGGGTCTGAAAACGGTCCAGCACTTCCCGGGTAGCGCCTTTTTTTCCGGAGGGGTGATCGGTGCCATCGAGGACACTTAATAAATCGTGGAGGAAGGCCTTTGTTTCATCGGTTTGGGCGGCATCGGGGAGGACCACGCCATTTTCGCTGACGGGTTTATCCTCCAGTCTTTTCCGCCACTGCCGAATTTCCTGCAAGCTGACTTCTTTTTTGTCGGGAGAGATTTGTTTGAGCAGGTCCCGCAGGTTTTGGGCTTCGGGATGTTCGGGGTTGAGGTGGTCCTGATGGAGGGTGGTGGAGGCATGGTTCACGCCGGATGCATCGCGCAGCAGGAGAAACATCCACAGCACCGCCTCTTCGAGCTCACCGCATTTGACCCTGAGGTCGGCGTCGCTGTCCAGGTAGTGCAGAAAATCTTTATCCATGCGGAAGGCGTGGATGGGGGCACTGGTGGCGACCCACAGGCTTTCGTCCAGGGCGAGGGAGGCTTTCAGGTCATCCGCCGTTTTCAGGATGGGATGATAGGAGGTTCCGTATCGTTTGAAGTTCATGGAAGGGGCGGCTCGGCAGCGGGCGTTTGAAGTTAGAAGAGGGAAGGTGGAGGCAGAGGGTTTGGTATTGCTAGCTTAATCGAAAATGTAAGGAAATCAAAATAGTTTGGATTTGGATGAAAGATGAGGTGAATGAGGCGGGTGGGTTTGTTGAGACCCCGGGACGGGGTCGGTCCGGGTCTGGAGGGCCTGCGTCCCGCAGTCCAGCATGGTGGTTGGGAGCCCGGGACGGGGTCGGTCCGGGTCTGGAGGGCCTGCGTCCCGCAGTCCGGCATGGTGGATGGGACCCCGGGACGGGGTTGGTCCGGAGTACGGAGGGCCTGGGTTCCGCAGTCCGGCATGATGGATGGGACCCCGGGACGGGGTCGGTCCGGGGGCTGGAGGGCCTGCGTTCCGCAGTCCGGCATGATGGATGGGACCCCGGGACGGTGTCGGTCCGGGGGCTGGAGGGCCTGCGTCCCGCAGTCCGGCATGGTGGATGGGACCCCGGGACGGGGTCGGTCCGGGGGCTGGAGGGCCTGCGTCCCGAAGTCCGGCATGGTGGTTGAGACCCCGGGACGGGGTCGGTCCGGGATCCGGAGGGCCTGCGTCCCGCAGTCCGGCATGGTGGATGGGACCCCGGGACGGGGTCGGTCCGGGGGCTGGAGGGCCTGCGTCCCGCAGTCCGGCATGGTGGATGGGACCCCGGGACGGGGTCGGTCCGGGTCTGCGTCTCTAAAATATTTAACTTTTGTTCTCTAATTTCCTTGCGTTTATAAAGCTATACGGAGATATAGCTTTTATGGAAACGTATACTCCGAAATTTTTTGATGGACGTGAAGAAATCAACAGGCATCGGGTTCGTCTGCCGCATTGGGAGCAGAAAGAGGTGTTGCAGTTTGTCACCTGGAATCTGGGGGATGCGCTGCCGGTGGCTGCCATCAAACGGCTGAAGTTTCAAAGAGAACGGTGGATGAAAATGCATCCGAAACCCTGGGATGCGGATACGGAGTCTGAATATGAAAAGCGCTTTTCAGATCGTTGGGATCGCTGGTTGGACTGTGGCCGTGGTTCCTGCTTGTTGAAAAAACGCAAAGCTTCGCTGCTGGTGGCTAATACCTTGTTGCACTTTCATATTGCACGTTATCATCTGGACAGCTTTGTGGTGATGCCGAATCATGTGCATGTCTTGTTTTCTCCATTGGGTGAGATGCCTTTAGAAAAAATTATCCATTCGTGGAAAAGTTACAGTTCACATGAAATGTCGCAGTCCGGCATGTGGCAGGGCCGGCTTTGGATGAAGGATTATTGGGATCGCATGATTCGGAATATGGATCATTACCGACATGTTCGGAACTATATTCGGAACAACCCTTTGAAAGCTAATTTAAAGGAAGGGGAGTATTTGCTATGGATGGGGGAGGAGGGTTGATACCCCGGGACGGGGTCGGTCCGGGTCTGGAGGGCCTGCGTCCCGCAGTCCGGCATGGTGGTTGAGACCCCGGGACGGGGTCGGTCTGGGGGCTGGAGGGCCTGCGTCCCGCAGTCCAGCATGGTGGTTGGGACCCCGGGACGGGGTCGGTCCGGGGTCTGGAGGGCCTGCGTCCCGCAGTCCGGCATGGTGGTGGAGACCCCGGGACGGGGTCGGTCCGGTTATGAAATTTCAATCCATGCCCGAAGCAGGGCTTGCATTTTGGGCATGGTTTTGGCGGTGGTTTCGGTGACCTCTTCGTGGGAGAGCGGGTGGGGACTGATGCCGGCCGCGAAGTTGGTCATGCAGGAGATGCCGGAGACCTGGATACCGGCTGCGTGGGCGAGGATGGCTTCGGGGACGGTGGACATGCCTACGGCATCAGCGCCCAGGGTTTTCCAGGCCCGCACTTCGGCAGGGGTTTCGTAAACGGGTCCGCGGGTGGCGAAATAGACGCCTTGCTGAAGGGAGACGTCGGCGCTCCGGGCGGCGGTGGCAATTTTGGTCTGTCCGGCTGCTCCGTAGGTGTGGCTTAAGTCGGGGAAGCGGGGGCCCCAGATTTCCTGATGTTCACCCACCAGGGGATTGTCTCCCATGGCGTTAAAGTGATCGGTGATGATCATGAGATCTCCCACCGCAAAGCCGGGATTTACCGCGCCGGCGGAATTGGTGAGCAGCAATTCTTTGACGCCGTTTTTTGCGCAGAGATAAATGGGAATGGCGATGGGGGTCCAGCCTTCCCCTTCATAAAAGTGGCGACGGCCCTTGAAGATCCAAACCTTTTCGCCTGCCAGTTCGCAGAGTGCGAGTTCACCGCGGTGGCCGACCACGCCGGGGGATCCGAGTCCGGGGATCTCGGAAAAGCTGAGGGTTTTGATGACCTTTAACTGATCGGTGACGCCACTCCATCCGGATCCGCAGATGATGGCTTTTTCGGCGTGGAGGCCGGCAAAGGTTTTTTGAAAGTGGCGGTTGGCTTGTTCGAGGGTTTCAGGATGGGGCGGGGTCATGAGGGGAGGATCCTTTCCAGAATTACAGATTCAATTTTCGGGGCGTCCGGCCCCAGGGTGATGGCGTTTTTTAATAAGTCCAATGCTTTTTCGCTGCGTTCCGCATGATTGCTGTGCAGAAGGTAGAGGGCTTGACCCTGAGTGACTTTCTCGCCGGGCTGCACCAGTGCGGAAATACCCACGGCCGGGTCAATTTTATCCGCGGATTTGGTACGTCCCCCGCCCAAAACCAAAACCGCGCGGCCAAAGGCCTCGGCATCCACATCCAGCACGTAGCCCGTCTGGGGAGAGGGGATTCCCTGAATGGTGTCGGATTGGGCGAGTATGGCATCCGGGTCATCGCAGACGGCGGGGTCTCCGGCTTGAGCGGCGACCATTTGTCTGAAGATCTCAAGTCCTTTTCCGCTGTGCAGGGCTTCATCGACTTGGGCCAGGGCCTGGGAGTGTGAGGTTTCCGGATTGCTGAGGGTGATCATGGTGGCGGTGAGTTCGCGGGTGACTTCCCAGAGGGGGCCTTCGACCTTGCCTTGTAAAAATTCGACGGACTCTTTTACTTCCAGCGCGTTGCCAATACAGCGTCCCAGAGGATGGTCCATCCGGGAGATCAGGGCGGCGACGGGGGTGTTCATTTGCGCGCCCACGCGCACCATATTTTTGGCCAGTTCACGGGCTTGTTCCGGATCTTTCATGAAGGCGCCGCGGCCGGCTTTGACGTCGAGGACGAGGGCGTCCAATCCTTCGGACATTTTTTTGCACATGATGCTGGCGGTGATCAGCGGAATCGAAGGAACGGTGGCGGTGACGTCGCGGAGTCCGTAGAGCTTTTTGTCGGCGGGTGCGAGGCGTTCGGTTTGGCCGACGATGCAGCAGCCTACCTGTTCGACGACTTTGACCATTTCGGTTTCGGAGAGGTCGCAGCGGTAACCGGGGATGGATTCGAGTTTATCAAGGGTGCCGCCGGTGATGCCCAATCCGCGTCCGGAGATCATAGGGACATCCACGCCACAGGCGGCGGCGAGGGGACCGAGGATCAGGGAGACCTTATCGCCGATGCCGCCGGTGCTGTGTTTATCGCAAACGGGGTTTTTAAGCGGGGAGGTGTCGAGTTTTTGACCGGTGGACATCATGGCTTCGGTGAGGAAGGCGGTTTCTTCGAAGCTCATGCCGTTAAGGTAGATGGCCATGGCGAGTGCGGCCATTTGGTAATCGGGGATGGTTTCTTGGTGGTAGCCATGAATGAACGAGGTGATCTGGTCTTGGGTCAGGGATTGTTTATCGCGTTTCTTCTCAATAATCCATTGGGGTATAATCATGGAATAGATATTGAGGATTGGGAGGGGGGCGTCGAGGAAAAAAGGAGGGGGGATGGTGAATGAATAACGTT
>JARHXX010000066.1 GCA_029269125.1 Kiritimatiellaeota bacterium B1221
TCGTATCCGGTTACAGTGGCGCGACCGCGGCCGATTTTCACGGCCTTCCGTTTGACGGAGGTCTCTTCAGCGAATGTCGCAGGGCCTGCATAGCGAACCGAAAGGGGTTGGCAAGTTTAATTAGGTTAAAACGTACCTGATAGGTCGTAATTTGTAGTCCATGCACTCCGTGCGTGGAAATGAAACAAGAGCCTAAGTCATGATTTCCACGTACGGAGTCCGTGGACTACGTTTTGTTGCGAGGAAGGATAAGCTTATATTTGAGCCCTGATTTCCAGGTACGGAGTCCGTGGACTACCGTTATTGCTGATCAATAATCGACAGTAACATTCTTCCTTTATCCCAGTCTTTGAGCACCGTGTAATTTTTCAACTGCTTCTCATGGGTTTGGAGTTTGAAGATTTCCGATTCGATTTCGATTTGCGCTTCTCCACTCACTTGTGTGATCTGTTGATTGAGCGCCTGCCGTTTTTGGTGGATGTCAGTTTGCCGCAACAGCATTACAATTTCGATGAAAGCTTCTTCCACCGTTCCCATTTCCCCGGTGAATTGTATTTTGCTTTCCTGGTCCAGTTTGATCAGCTTTTGTCCGGCTTCATGTTCGCGCAGGCAATCAAGGACACCGCTGTGGGTGAAGGTGGTGACGTCGTACATCGCAGACAGCATTTGCCGTCCCTCTTCATTTCTGAAATGAGAGACTTTGACCAGTTCTTTTGCTTCGGGAATTAATGCGGGCTGGGTCCAGAGAATCTCCAGTAAGGTGCGTTCGGCCGGCGGAAGGCGGCCCTGACTGTTTGGAGAGGCCGGCGGGGTGGGGGGACGGGGAGGAGAGGGTGGCGGGGGGGCGCTGCGACGTGGCGGATGGTTTTGGCGGGGCGCCGCGGAGGCTAAATCCTGACGCAAAGATTCTTCCCGCATGCCCAAAGCACCGGCCGCCTGCCGGATCATTTCTTCCCGGTGTACCGCCTCTTTGACCCCGGCAATACTCTCCATCACCTTCCGGGCAACCCGGAGGCGGCTGGTTTCGGTGATTTCACCTTCGGCCTGCACCAGGGTGCGCACCTGAAACACCACAAACGGATCAGCATCCTCAACAATTTTCCGCAAGGCGGTTGCGCCGGATTGGCGGACCACATCATCAGGATCTTCACCCGGCGGTAAAGAGGCTACCCGGGTAATAATTCCCTCCGCCAGCAGGACATCCGCGCTGCGCAGAGCTGCTTTGATACCGGCGGCGTCGGCATCGAGTAACAGAATGACTTCATCCGCATACCGTTTGAGGATCCGGGCGTGGTCATCCGTGATGGCGGTGCCCTGGGCGGCCACCGCTTCGGTGATCTCACATTCGTGGCAGCGGATGACGTCGAGCTGACCTTCGCAGAGTACAGCCCGACGTTTTTCGGCGATGGACTTCCGGGCTTTTTCAATGCCATAAAGTACGCGGGATTTTTTAAACAGCAGGGTTTCCGGACTGTTTAAATATTTCGCTTTGGCATCGGAAGGGGGGATCACCCGCCCACTGAATCCGATGACCCGGGCCTGTTCATCAAAAATGGGAAACATCAGGCGGTTACGAAAGCGGTCGTAAAACTTTTCGCCCCCGCGGGGTTCGTCTTTGACCCCGACAAGGCCACTGCTTTCGATTTCTTCATCGCTGAATCCCCAGCTCCGGGCCTCTTTCAAAAGTTGTTCGAATGCATCCGGAGCAAAACCCAGCCGGAAATTTTTAGGAGTTTCCGGCAGGAGTTCCCGTTGATTCAGGTAAGCCAGTGCCTGCTTTCCCTGGGCGGAATGCATGAGGTTTTCAAAGTAAACCGCGGCTTTTTCGTGGAGTTCGAATAGGCGTTTTTTTATACCGGATTTACCTGCGCCCCGACCATCGAGTTCGAATTCCACCCCGGTCTGGTGCGCCAGTTTCTCCAAGGCCCCCATGAAATCGAGATGCTCCAATTCCATGACAAACTTAAACACGTCTCCGCCCACCCCACAACCAAAACAGTGGTAGGTTTGCCGTTGCGGATTGACGTTAAAAGAGGGCGTTTTTTCATTATGAAAGGGGCAGAGACCTTTCCAGACACCACTGGCTTTTTGTAGCTTCACCTGACGACCCACGATATCCACAATATCCGCGCGGGCTCGGACTTCTTCTTTAAGTGTCTCCAGATCCATTTTCTTCTGTTTCCGCCTCCACGGGGGCGGCAGGTTCTTTTAGCACAATATTATCCGGTAAGAGCTTGGATACCTGTCTGCCAAATCCGCTTTCTTCGATCATGGATCTCCTCAGTACCTTGTGGTCACTGATCAGGACCGCGGTGAGCACCACGACGATGAGCACGGCGCTTTTTGCCGTGCCAATCAGGGCGCCTCCCAATCTTTTCAGTTGCTTGGGGCAACTCCAGTCGAGAGCTTTGCGGATGAGAAGAGTGATAAGTTTCCAGGTAATCATCAAGACCAGGAAGATCAACAAATAGGATAAAACCAGAGATGCCGTGGGATCCTCCAGTCGGGTGTGCTCCATAATGGTGCTGCTGATCGGCGTATAAAATTTCATGGATCCGAAAAAAACCAAGAGGGTGCCCAGAAGCTGGGAAAGTTCTTCGGGAAGGCCCCGGAAAAGTCCTCGGATAAATCCATAAATGAGCAAGAGTCCGTAAACCAAATCAAAAACCCCGAAGGCGGTATCCGGGTTTTTAAGATATTCAAAAAACGGGTTGAGTGCTTCCATGTCAGGTCAATTCAAGGGTCAGGTCATTTTAATTTTGACGGGACCGCCGGGTTTTTCCGGAGGGGGAGGCGTTTGGGCTGCTGCCGGTTTGGGCGCGGCTTCGGCTTTGGGTGCTGAAGTTTGAACCGGAGTCCGGGCGGGGGACGGGTTTTGGTTGCGAAGTTGGATCAGCCGGTCGTTCAACTCTCTGAAAGAGCGGCTGAGGTGTACATGGGCTTGTTCCAGCTTGTTGAGCTGGTCCAACGTGTCCTCGTGTAGTTCAGAGACCCGGTCCACTTTTTCCTCCGCTTCTTTGCGGGCACTGCGAATTTGCAGAGTGAGTTCACGGTTTTGCTCACGGGCTTCATCCAATTGACGTGATTTCAGTTGCAGGGAATCGAGTAAATGGGTCATCTGCAATTTCAGTTCTTCGTAAGCGGAAGCAAGGTCCTTATCACCGGAAAGGGGGCCTGAGGCGTTGGGCAGTTGCCGGGATTCATCCAGAGTGGCCTGACGGCGCTGGAGGGCTTTAATCCGTTCGGCGGCTTTACGCTGCCAGGCCCGCAATGTTTCATTGTCCTGCAGGAGTTCCTGTTCGCGGGATTCATTCCGTTTAATTTCGTCTTCGTACAGGCGCTGCCACTTGGTGGCTTCTTTTTTGCTGTGGTCCAATTCAATTTGCAGATCTTGACCGCGTGCAGAGGGGTGGTCTGAGGAAACCGGGTGTGCCGACGTGCTGAGACGTTCTTCCAATAAATGGTTTTGGGCCAACAAGGCGGAACAGAGGGCATCCACCACATCGTAAACTTCGCCACTGGGTAAATGGGTGATATCCCAGTAGGGTTGCACTTTTTCCTCTTCCACCCAGTTACGGAGGGCCAGCACGTGGCAACGGGGCAGGGGATCGCCTTCCTCGGGTTTGACCTGCCAATCCAATTCCAAAGCTTCCAAGCTTTCCGCGGTCAGCCAGGGACCTTCGGTCTTGGCGGACAATTCATCCGTACCCACAATTTGCCCCATGCAGGCCTGTTGAATCAGTTCTTGAGGGCTGAAGGGGCCCAGGGCGCCGTCTTCGGCTTTGACATACCATTCGGAGTGGGGCGTATTGTTCATGAATTAGCTCCCTGGAATAATCAGTTTCTGTCCGATTCTTAAATTATTTGGATTACGGAGGTTGTTAGCCTGAATGATGCTTTGGCTGGAAACGCGCCAAGCCTGGGCGATGGCACTTAAGGTTTCGCCACTGGCGACCACATGGGTGCGGCCGGAGGAGGCTGCCTGCGTGGCCTGCTGTTTGGACAGCACGGAGGCCATTCGCTGACTCAGAATTTCCACAATTTCTTCCCGGTCTTTGGCCCGTTGGATTTCCATGCGTTGAATCATCTGTTCCAAGGCGGCTATGCGGTTTTCCAGCGTTTGAATATCGGCATGGGTGGGGCGGCTGGAGAGCTCGGCCCGCAGTTGCTGAACCTGCTGTTGCGACTCGGTTAATCTGGCATCGGTGTCTTCCAATTGCATTTGAACGCGTTGACGCTGTTCGGCCAATTGCTGTTGGCGTTGACGTTCCTGAATCGCTCTTTGTTGCGCCAGTTGTTCGGAAGTGTTGGTGCGGGTCTGGCACCCGCTCAGACCCAGAAGACCGACTAATATTACTGCTGTAGAAACCTTCAAGATACCTTCCCGGTTGGATGCTGGAAAAATGGTGCCCTGAGCAGGATTCGAACCTGCGACCTGCGGATTAGAAGTCCGCTGCTCTATCCAGCTGAGCTATCAGGGCTTGTCAGGTACGTTATGCGATTTTACAGGCGGATTGGCAACTCAAAAGAGAAATCGGATGGGGAGGGGGAGGAGGACCTTTTGAATAAGAAGGCTGAAAGCCTCGGTCCCTGCAGGCTGAAAGCCTATGTTCCGTAACGCTGGCGTTCTGCTTGGGGGATTAGAGGTTTACAGCCTGTGAGGGTTCGCGCTGTGTCTGAGAGACTGGTCCTTGGTGCCCAAGTGTTTGACGAAACCGGCGTTTCCTTTACCCTTTTTAGGTAGGATGATTTTGGGCAAGATGATTTTTGGGCAGGATGTATCGGTGTTATTTATTCTTCATGTTTGAGATCCTGATGGGAAATCTCGGCCACTTTGTGGGCGCCAAAGTAGATGTCCCACTTTGCTGCCGTTGGATCCACAAGGTAGAGCAGCTCAATTTCGGTTCCGGGTTCGGCGGGCTCCCCCTCTAACAAAGCCATTTCTCTGGCTCGTTCATCATCCATACCGATCGTAAAAATACTTCCACGCATAAGGGATCTTCGGCCCACAAGTTTATACATGGGGATCACCTGATTTCCATCCATAAGGCGAAAGTCGGAAGGGGTTAGATTGAATTGATTGCTGGTACCGCTCGCATTTGGTAATTTTGGAACGACTTGAAGGCTTAAGCGTAAAACACTTCCCCCCAGTGGGACGACCGTTTGTTCGAATTTCGGAATCTGCGGAATGCTTTGGGGTGACGATTTTTGGAATTGCTTCTGCAAAGAAGCTTCATTGACCGTCACGTTTGGCACATAGAGGTCTTCAAGACGGGTTACCTTCACAGGTGTAACGTCCACCGACTGATCTCCCATCATAATGGAAAATGTATCCGTGGGTTCGAAATAGAACACGAGGCTGATGCTGGCGGGGCGCGCTTCGTTTTCGCTCTTCCCGAATTTGCTCAACCTCTCATACTCCCGGTTGATATCCCGGTATATATCCAGATGACGACCGTCATGTTTCGCGTCTGCGATGGGTTTGTGGACTTCATCACCAACCTTTGCAGAGAATTCATTCATCATCAATTTAAAGGATTTTTTATCTTCAAACTCAATACCCAGCTCCAGCTGTACAAAAACAAATTTTGATAACCCATCGTTTAAAATGATGGCGGAGGGATCAAGCTCGGCGGTTGTCGAGGGTAGCGAAATGCTTTCCGGGATACGCGCTTGAGCAGATTTCAACGTAAGCGTTTGCGCACGGGAGATTTGAACGGAAAAAGCGATAAGAATGGAGGTGAGTAATGGGAAGGTTTTCATAAGGGCTGTTTAGATGAGGGGGGCAATATGGCGAACGAAATCGTGCGAATGGGGCTGCGGATTTTTAACTTTTTTTTACCCGTATGGTGATAAGTTTTTCAGATTCTTTCAATATCCGGTCTTTTTCGTTCTGGGCCCTGAATGATGTATTTTCGCAGTTTGTGGAAGGCTTTTTTTGATGTCTTTTGGTAATTAAGCCCCAGTACATTTAAACAGATAAAATGACTAGATCAATAGACGGGAATTCTTCTGCCTATGGTTTGGGCGAAGGTCAGAAAAGGTATTTCGGGATGGCGCAACCGAGAGGTCGACCGTAGAAGGGGAGAGTTGTCACCTGGTTGCAAAGGCTGAAAACCCTTGTCCCTACAGGTTGAAATTCTGTGTGAGGTGACCCTGTCACTTGTCTGCCGAAGGCATGATTCTGCTTGCATTCATGGTCTGTTCTGTTTGCCTGTTCATTCTGCCAAATCATGGCGGTGGGCATAGAATTAGTGAAAAATTATATGAAAAAACTGAACAGGATTTGGATCATGAGTTTCCTTGGATGTGTATGTGCCGGTTTGGGCCGGGGAGAAGGGGCGAGTCGTCTGCTGACGCATTTGCAAGCCGGTGAGGCACAGGTGGTGGTGGCTTATGGCACCAGTTTAACCCACATAGGCGCCTGGGTGGGGCAGGTGGAAAAAGTGCTGGAAACGCAATTTCCCGGTCAGGTGACCATGATCAATAGTGGCGGATCGGGGATGAATTCCAATTGGGGGCTGGCAAATTTGGATCAGCGGGTATTGCAGGAAAATCCTGACACGGTGTTTCTGGAGTTTGCGATTAATGACAGTGTGGCCCGATTCGATCTTTCCGTCGAAAAAGCGCAGGCCAACTTGGAAGATATGATCGAACAAATCCTCAAAGCCCATCCCGACTGTGAAATTATCCTCATGACCATGACGCCGGGGAATGCTTATTCGGAAGGCCACCGCTCTCATCGGAAAAACATTGAAGCGTATTATCAAATGTACCGGAACCTCGCCAAAGAACGGGGTTTCCTTTTAATTGACCATTATCCCAACTGGCTGAAATTGCAGGCAGAGGATCCCGCCCATTTCAAATCCCTGGTGCCGGACACCATTCATCCCACCGCGGCCGGATGTTCGGAAGTCGTAACGCCGGTGGTGTTGAAGGCATTGGGAATGTAGCACAGGTATTTTTGCCTGTGCCCGTGTTCCCGGATCGAGCCGATGAGTGGGGGCAGGATATGGAATTTATCTGGACTTCATAGACCCTGTGCATTAGAGGCCTTGCCTTATGAGAATTTACTTCCTTATGTTTATTGTTCTGGGATTCGGTTGGTCGTTAGCGGCGCAGACGGTCATCGATGATTTTGAAAATTACACACTTGGGGATTTTCTTTCCAATGACAATGATCCCGATACGGATGCGAAAGACTCGAAGGGTGGGCCTTGGTCGACGTCCAACGGAGGAAATGGCAGCAGTCTGGTGGCCATTCAGGAGGAGGGTGTCGGCGGAAACAGGTATCTGGCTGCAGGCTATACGGGGGGGATACGCGGTGGATACCGTGAACTGGGAGAGGCATCTCTTTTGGACGGAACGAACGGAATTTATTACTGGGAAATTCGGTCCCTGATCACCGACCAGAATTTTTCATGGGGGCTTGCGGATGATGCAGTGACCACCGGCGACGATGCTGATTTTCGAGTACAGATTCACATGAACGGCAATGCGTTGCGGGTCTGGGATGATGATGCTTTTACGAACGACCTCACCGGTAATTTGGGAACGGATTGGATCGGGATCTGGGTGGTCGTCGATAACACCGCGGATACCTTTGACGCCTATTACAGCACTTCTACCCTCGGAGCGGGCAATTTGGGGAGCGCAACGGCATTGGGGTCCGGCGGCTTTGGGTTTCGAGGAGGCAGCGCCTCTAATAACCTGAACACCTTTGCCGCCATAAATCATAGTGGTATTTCGCAAAATTTAAGTGGGCAAATTGATAATTTGACCTTGGTGCCAGAGGCTTCCTCGCTGATGTTGGTGACCCTCGCGGTCGGCGCGGCGGTTTTGCCGGGGCTGCGCCGGCGAATCAAGGGCTGAAAAGATATGGGGTGCAGGGGATGACCCCCTGCGGTTTTAAAGGTTTTGGGAATGCAATTTAGGCATGTTTGCCTGTGAGCCCTCGGCAGGGTGGAAATGAATTGTACCGATCCCGCAGACCGGGAAGGGGGAGGGAGGATATGGTAATCCCCATCTTGCGGATGGGACTGCGTTGTGGCGACCTTTCGGGCCGTTGACCACTGGATTGCCCGCACCCCTCCGGGGCGCACAGAATTTTGTAACCGGTATCCCGGGGGCGTGGCCCCCGGGCTGGTTGCGGTTCCCCCTCCGGGGGAGGTTAAGAAGAGATGGGTTGTTGGCAGCGTATATTTCCGGTGCCTGCCCCGGAAGGGCCATCGGACTTTAGCCCGCGGCCATGTCTCGTGACAGGTGAAA
>JARHXX010000067.1 GCA_029269125.1 Kiritimatiellaeota bacterium B1221
CCGCGCGCCGGGGCAGGCCCAACGCTTGGGGAAAACTGGTGAATTCCCGGGTTCTTGACGTGACCATTTAAAATTACTCTGTTTTTATCGGTAATTTCCGAATGGGAATTTTATAGACTGATTAAAAAAAGAGGTATGCTTATTTCTAAGCATCCTCTCTGCCAGGATCTTTTCACGCGGATCCGGCGGATCAAATAATTGTCGCCACGGCAATGGAAGAAAATGCCATCCTTATCACCAAAGACGGGCTGATTCAAAATTACCCGCACCTGCGTACCCTATGGGAAAGATCCCGAGTTCCGGATTTTATTATTCCGATACGAGGCTGCTTAACGGTTCCTGATCCAAGTGACGAACCACGGGGCGTTTTTGGGGAGAGCGGGTGGTGTTTCCCGGGCACCAAAACCCGGGATTGAGCGCAAACACCGGATGCTCCGGCGTTCCTCGTTCCGCCCGGTGAATCTGACCCATCAGAATATCCATCATGGTTTGCAACTGACTTTCCATATCCTGATTGATCCCGGTCACATCCTCCGATCCTACCCCCCACTGGTCCAGGGTGGCGTAGCCCAGATCCTTCGGAAACTTGATCCCCTCTTGCAGCAGCATGCGGTATACCTCCTGACCCGGACTGACCACCACATCGAGGCGGTTTTTATCGATCCAGGCCAGAAGTGCTTTCGCATCATATTCATCCGGAACAAAGATCGGGAGTTCGTTCATGAATCCGCGAAGTTGTTTCCATAGGAGGTAGGCCGCTGACCAGCGGTGATGCGTGCGAAGTTCCACATCCTGCCACATGGTGAGTCCGATTCGCTTGTATCCATCCGCTTCAAGCTCTGCCAAGGTCGTTAACATTCCCATAAAGTGGTTATGCCGGACCCCACTGATCCGGGGGACCATCAGGGTATCGGAAAATTCCACTGCACAGAATTTATCCCATTCCACGGGCAACGTTCTCACCCCCTGATGAAACATTTCCGGATGGATCATGGGGATAATGATTCCTTCGATTCCACGTGTCCACATGATCCGGTTGATTCTCTCCGGAGTTGTGTCGGGATTATTCAGCCAAAAGGGTTCCAGTTGATATCCCCGGCTGTCTGTGATCTCCGTGAGTTTCGAGAAAATCTTTTGTTCCACAGGGTTCCATTCCCCGGTGGGGCCGCTGCGGATAAACCCCAGGGTTCCCTGATCTTTCACGGGTCCCTGTTTGGTGCTGGACATCAGTTTGGACAGATGCGGGTTCGGGCGGTAGCCCATTTCTTTGGCCAAAAGTTTGATTTTCTGTTTGGTGGGTTTGGAAATTCTTGGGTGCCCTTTCAGGGCGAGGGAAACCGTGGCCTTCGATACCCCGGCCCGGTCGGCGATATGTTGGAGAGACACCTTTTTGCGCTTTTGCATTTTTAGAATAGACGCCGAATTCACAGGGGAGTCAACGTTAACTTAGCTCGTGAATAAAAAATCTACCAAATAAGCATAAACAGATTTAGACTGTTGGCATGATGAAAACACAACTCCTTCCCACGGTCGTTCTTTCCGCTGTCTGCTTCACTTCACTCTTCGCCCAGACCCACACTGATTGGAATGGAGGGGGCGCGAGTGATATTTGGTCCGATGCTGCCAACTGGAGTGCGGGTACGCCTGATACCCATAGTGAAGTGGCGCGTTACCTCTCTTTCCCCACCATTGATATTGAGGTGGACAGCGATCACACCATTAACAGTTACCTCGATGGTTTCGACGGGGCGGGGCAAACCACGACCATTTCCGGCACCGGTGTACTTACCATTGACCGAAACCTGGCTGGCTATAGCGTGGGTATCAACAACGCAACGGGTGGTGTGGGGGGGACGTTGAAATTCGGCGGCAAGGTAACGATCGACAATTCGCTTGGTGGAGCCACTGCCGTCCAAAACTCGAATGGCACGAACAATATTACCGAGTTTGCTGCGGGAAGCACCTTGACCTTAAACACGAATTTCCAAGTGAACAACAGTGGCAGTTACCGGTTTAACGGCACATTGGCCGGCTCGGCTGATTTTATCGCCGCCTCTTCGCCCGGTATATCATTTGGGGTTGGACACGATAGCAGCGGTTACACGGGTAATGTAATTTATTATTCAAACGGAAAGGTGGCGGTTGATGGAGGCACTGTACTCCGTAACAGCCAAAGGTTTCAGGTGAACGGCAATAACAGTGAATTGGAATTAAACGCTGCAGACGCGATCAACGGTGCGGGCATATCCATTGCCGGAACCAATACATTCCTCCTCGATGCGAATGCGGATCAGGATGACATGGGATTTCTGAATCTAGGTGAAGGCACTTTAAATCTTGATCTTGCTGTCGGTGTCACCGATCTTTCTTTTGCTGACAGCTCAGCGTTTGACTGGACGGGCGGTACCGTAAATATTACCGGTTTCCGCGAAGGCGTGATTAAATTCGGGAACGATGACACCGGCCTGACCGCCGGCCAACTGAACACCATTGATGACGGTATCTACAGTCTCACGGCTGAAGGATACCTGACCATTCCTGAGCCCGGCACCATCCCCTTGTTTCTGATCTTCGGTTCCGGTCTGCTGTTTTCCCGCCGCCAGAAAAACTGAAGGTCTTCGCCTTCTTCCGGTCTTTCGAATCTATCTCTCCATGGGGAAGGAACGGATGCGACACCTCATTCAACTCAGATAAATCTTTATGCATATTTTCCGATCAGTGATCTATTTATCCTCAGTGCTCATCAGCTTGATGGCGCTGGCACAGCCCAACATTGTGTTCATTCTTCCCGCTGGTCCTATTCGTATGAAACCCATGGCGAAAACAACACCAGGGATGCCATGGAAGCCCCCATGTATGCCTGGGTTCTGGAAGAAGATATGCTGTTGATGCAGATCACAGAGACGCCTTCCGGGTTGTATGAAAATTTACCCGAAGGCCTTCCCGGAAGAACGCTGTTATTTGATATAGAAAGCGACCGCGCGCAGCGTGAAAATTTGGCTGAAGCCTTTCCTGAAAAGATTCCTTTCCTTCAATCCCGCCTTTCCGAATGGTTGCAACCCACCGTTGAACCCCTAACATCCCAACAGGATGCTTATGAGCATCTCCTACAACCGGACACCCCCTGACTGCCATGCATGGTTCTCAAACACATTCCAGTAAAGCCAGCCAATCAGACGCTTTCACGCTGATTGAAATGCTGGTGGTGATCGCGATAATTGCCCTGTTGGCATCGCTGATTATCCCGGCGGTCACCGGAACCCTGGCCAGGGCCAAAAAAACCACCGCGATGAGTAATTTACGGCAACTTGGAATCGGCGTTGTGGCCTATGCCGCAGATAATAATGGCCGGTTTCCCCGGGGCGGTTTTCAGCCCCTGTACTGGCATAATGACATTTATCCTTATGTAGGGAATGATCCCTCCGTGTTTCGGGATCCGGCGGGTCATACAGAATATGGTGACCCCTGGGTGCAATTTGAAGAGGATGGTGAAGATCTTCCTTTTGACTTTGGATACAATGCCCACATCAACCCTTATTCAGGCTCCGAACTGGTAAACGAAAAACCCTGGAACCAGGGTCCAAGAGATATTTCGGATGTTTCGGGATATCCGGTTCCGCTCATTCACACCATCGTAAATCAAAATAACTTTGTTTTCTGGACCTTCTCACTGCCAGAGAACTCCGGGAACCGGCAGGCTTTCGATCCCCGCCATTCGGGCCGGGGGCTTGTGCTCTGGACCGACAACAGTATCTCCTCGCCGACCTATGCGGAATACATGCAAATGGCGGAAGACCGGGGAGGGCCCTCAGCATTTGTCACGGGCCAATAATAAAATGAATCAATCCGGAATTTTTTACCTGATGAGCGTTTTCAGATTTTTAAAACGGCCTTTCGTATTTACCGGTTTGGCTCTGCTTGGTGGATGTATGCCGACGGTCACCCGAAACCCAAAACCGGAACTGAAATCAGAACAGGAAGCTGAACCCAAACCAGAATACAACGCCTCCCGGGAACTTCCGGATCTCATCAGGGCCGGCATTGAAAGCGGACAAAAAGTTATCCGCATTCCGGAAGGGCGTTATCACGTTCTTCCGAGTGAAGGAATTCATTTGGAGCTCCGGGATCTCCAGGGGATCACCCTGGATTTGCGCGGGGTGGAAATGATCTGCACGGAAAGCACGCTTGCCCTGCTGATCGAAAATTGTGAAGGACTCACTATCCGCGGTCTGACCGTCGATTATGATCCGCTTCCTTTCACCCAGGGGGAGCTGATCGAAATTTCTCAAGACCGGAAGACGCATCTGATTAAGCTGGCGGAAGGATTTCCACCGGCGGAAGAGGTGATTGCCTCCAAATACATTCTTTTTTCCCCCGACGGAGATTTGCGGTACGGAAGCTATTACCAATTTGAAACTGAGGTCCTTCCCGATAACCATCTGCGGATCAGCGGTCTGCATCCCCGGAAAGACGGCGGAGAACAGGCAGGCGACCGGATTACCATCTCTACCCGGCATCTGCAGGGCCGGTTCAGACCGCATGCCATTCACCTGGAACGATCAGTAGGTACGGTGTTGGAGGATATCACCCTTTATGCTTCTCCCACTTTCGGGTTTTTTGAAACCCACTGTTCGGGATCCGTATACCGGAGGTGTATCGTGGACCGCAAAGACAAGCGTCTCCGCTCACTGAACGCGGACGGGTTTCACAGCAAGTTCGCCGAAGTGGGGCCGTTACTGGAAGAATGCCGGGCCTACTGGCAGGGGGATGACGGCATCAATATTTGCGGTGCGTATCATATGGTCATCGGATCAGAGGGGGATCGGCTGCGGGTATTGGCAAAACGTGAAATGGATATTCTGCCCGGAGATCCCGTGCAATTGGTGCAACTCGGCGGGCGCCCCTTACCCCGTACCACAGTCATTTCCGTCACCGAGACAGGACCCGCCACGGATGCGCAACGCAACAGCCTCGAGGACATTCCTGTTCTGCAAAATGTGAAGCAGCTGCTCACGACGGCGTATGAGATTCAGATCGATACCCCGGTAGAGATGGAACCCGGTGGGGTCATCGGGTCCCTCAACCGAATGGGAAACGGCTTTGTGATCCGGGGGTGTGAATTTGGATTTATTCGCTCCCGGGGGATTCTAGTGAAAGCCAGTAACGGGTTGATCGAAGACAATCTCCTGGACCATTGCGGGATGCAGGGCATCAAGGTGGCCCCCGAGTATCATTGGCTGGAGTCCGGATTCAGTGAAAACATCACTATAAGAAACAACCGCATCATCCAACCGGGAAAAGAAGGGATTCTGGTGGACAGCATTGGGCCTCACCCCATGCACCGGAACCTCGAGATTTTAAACAACAACATTACCACCCAAAACCTGCCGGCGGTACGTATCCAAGGTGTCAGCGGGGGCAGCTTTCTGGAAAACGAGATCCCCGGGCTCCCCGCCGGACAAAATGAGTCCGCTGTTTCCGTGAGTCATTCCCCTCATTTCCGCCGGGACCAACAGAATCTCTAATTTTTTCACCCCCGCTATGAAGAACAGTATGCTTAAACAGACGACCTTGGCCCCGACGCCGGAACCCTCAGTGCTTTTGACCTTGAAACCTGAAAACGGCAAAACGCTCCTCCTGCCTAAAGGGGTGCACCATTTATTTCCGGAAGACTTTCCGTTCCGCCACCTGCACATTTCCAACAATGATGACGGGATTAAACATATCGTTTTTGATCTTTCCGGTATGGAAAATGTCACCATCGACGGAAACGGTGCCGAACTGATCCTGCATGGCCACCTGATTCCTTTTTACCTGCGGGACGCAAAGAATATCACCCTGAAGAATTTCACCATTGATTGGGAGCATCCCTTTTGCGCCCAGGGGGAGGTGGTGGACGCGGGTCCGGGCTGGGTGGAGATACAACTCGAAGAAGAGTATGACCTCCGGGTTTGCGATGGACGTTTACAGGCCCACACACCTGATTGGATCTATCCGGTGGGTATTCATAATCTGAATTATATCGACCCGGTCCGCGGGGAGCACGCGTATCAGTCCACCGACGAATATGGGATGTTCACCCATGAGGACTATACCGCGATCCAAAAAGAGGGGCGGGTGATCCGTCTGGAGTCGGATGTGATGCGGAACAAACCTCAAGTCGGTCAGGTTGCGGTCTTCCATTTTGACGGCCGGACTTCTCCGGTGGTTTCGGCACAAAACTGCAAAGGCATCCGCATCGAAAACACCACGATTTTTCATGCGGGGGCAATTGCAACCATTTTTGAAGGATGCCGCGATGTTCATTTGGATCATCTTGAAGTCAGGCGCCGGGGGAAGCGATGGTTTTCTTCGTTGAATGACGCCACCCACTTTGTGGAGTGCAAAGGGAATATATTCCTGACCCACTGTCTTTTTGAATTTCAAAATGATGATGCCACCAATATCCACGGGATCTACAGGTCTGTCGACGCCGCGTTGAACGAAGATACCCTGCTTCTCCGCCTCATGCATTTTCAACAGTTGGGAGTCGATACCATTGGCCCTGGAGACAGCCTGGCCCTCTGCGATGGCAATTCTCTGAAGACCCTGGCCCTCCGCACAGTGTCCAAAGTTTTGCATCAGGATCACCAGTGCACGGCCTATCAGTTCACGGAAAAGCTTCCGGATCTGGACTGGAACCAGGTAGTGGTCATGCGTGATGAAAGCGACGTGAACGTGCTGATTCAGGGCAATACCATCCGCAACAACCGCGCGCGGGGCCTGTTGGTGACCTGCATGGGGAAAGTGGAGATCCGGGAGAACTTTTTTCATACGCCGGGACCTGCCATTCAGATTGAATACGGGGTTACCGGGAAATGGTTTGAATCCGGTCCGGTTGAAGATGTGGAGATCACGGACAATACCTTTGACCAGTGTAACTTCGGGTGTTGGGGGAATGCTCTGTTTTTGCTTGGCCCCATGCATGGCGGCCCCACATCGGAAAATATCCGGATTCATGGAAACCGCATTCATCACATCTACAAACCGCTGGTCCGCATCTCCAATGTGGATGGCTTTGTGTTTTCCGACAATGAGATCTTGCCCGGTACTGACTATCCGCATTGGGAAAGTTCTCCCGACATGCTGGTCCTTGGCCCCGGGGTCACGAACGAGGTCCTTGCGGAAGCAAAGGGGTAAAGGTAGGTGCCACGATCCTTCCGGGATGTGTCCCGGGGATAAAGATCCCAAGTTCCGGGGTTGCATTTTTGGCATCAGAGGTTTTATTTGCGCTATGAATTTACCTCTTTGCTATTTTGGAAATCCGATCTTACGTGAAAAAGCGAAACCGGTGACGACCTTTGATACCGAACTTGAAAAGCTCGGTAATGACATGATTGCCACCATGCGTGAGGAGGCGGGAATTGGACTGGCGGGTCCGCAAATTGGAAAATCTTTGCGGATTTTCACCATGGAAGTTCCACCGGAGATGGACGAAGATGAAAAGGGGCAGCCCCATAACCCCGGCCTGGAGAGTCCGCTGGTGGTGGTGAATCCGGAGATTGAAATCGTGGGGGACGACGAAGAAGAAATGGAGGAGGGCTGTCTTTCCATTCCCGAAGTCCGCGGAAAAGTCACTCGTCCCTTTGCGATTAAACTGCGTTATCAGAATGTGAAAGGGGAAGAGAAAGCGTTGGCGTTACAGGGGCTGGCCGCCCGCTGTGTGCAGCATGAAACGGATCATTTGAATGGCGTGCTGTTTATCGACTACTTGAGTTCGGTCAAAAAAATGTCCATCAAGGGCAAACTCAAGCGGATCAAGCAGAATTATGGGTGATGGCAGAGATAGGGCAGGATGATTTTGGGCAGGATGATTTGCTTGGGTTGAGGGGAAGAATTAGGGCAGGATGATTTTGGGCAGGATGATTTGCTTGGGTTGAG
>JARHXX010000068.1 GCA_029269125.1 Kiritimatiellaeota bacterium B1221
ATTATGTATCCCCTATCCCACAAGCTTCCCAAATTTCCGGCTGCCCCGGAGGGGCAAAGGCGCATAGCTTGGGGGCCATGCCCCCAAGATCCGCATCCCCACAACCTCTGCGCCCCGGAGGGGTGCGGGCACCTTCGATATTCGACTTACTTCAAGATCGCCCGAAAGGTTTCACTCGGCATCATGGCCGCTTCGGCCTTCTGCATGTCGGGATGATAATATCCACCGATATCAAGTGCCTCCCCTTGGGTGGCATCGATTTCATACAGGATTCTTTCTTCACCGGCAACCAGCGCTTCCGCCAGAGGCGCGAATTGCGCTTGCAATTCCGCATCCTCATTTTGGGCCGCCAGCGCCTGGGCCCAGTACATGGCCAGGTAAAAATGGCTGCCGCGATTGTCCAGTTGACCCACCTTCCGCAAGGGGGATTTGCCTTCGTTTAAGACTCTCCCCGTGGCTTCATCCAAACATTTGGCCAACAACTTGGCTTTGGCATTGCCGGTTTTCTCCGCCAAATCTTCAATCGATACCGCCAGAGCCAAAAACTCACCCAGCGAATCCCAGCGCAAATGCCCTTCATTGACAAACTGCTGAATATGTTTGGGCGCGGAACCACCGGCTCCGGTTTCAAACAATCCGCCTCCCGCCAACAGCGGCACAATCGAAAGCATTTTGGCGGAAGTTCCCAACTCCAAAATCGGGAACAAATCGGTCAAATAATCACGCAACACATTTCCGGTCACCGAAATGGTGTCTTTCCCGTCGCGGGCACGCTCACAGGTCAGGCGTGTCGCCGCTTCAGGCGTCAAAATCTGAATGTTCAAATCGTGCATCTCGTGATCTTCAAGCAATTCGTGGACACGCTTAATCAAATTCGCATCGTGGGCCCGGCTTTCATTCAGCCAGAAAATTGCCGGGGCTCCGGTGGCCCGGGCACGGGTCACTGCAAGTTTCACCCAGTCGCGGATAGCCACATCTTTGGTCTGGCACCCGCGCCAAATGTCGCCGGCCTCCACCTTGTGACTCATCAACACGTTTCCAGCTTCGTCGATCACCTTGACCACACCGGCTTCGGCAATCTCAAAGGTCTTGTCGTGGGATCCGTACTCCTCCGCTTTCTTGGCCATCAGCCCCACATTGGAAACCGTACCCATTTTCGTCACATCAAACGCACCGTTTTCTTTGCAGAATTTTACGGTTTCGCGGTAAACACCCGCATAGGAACGGTCCGGAATGATCGCCAGGGTATCCGCAGGTTTTCCATCCGGTCCCCACATAATCCCTCCGGCACGGATGCTCGCCGGCATGGACGCGTCAATAATCACATCACTCGGCACATGCAAGTTGGTGATGCCTTTATCGGAATCCACCATGGCCAACGCGGGCTGTTCGGCATAAACGGCCTGAATATCTTTGAGAATTTCCGCCTGTTTTTCCTGCGGAAGCCCCAGAATTCGTTTTTCCAGATCCCCCATGCCATTGTTCGGATTAAAACCAATTTCTTTAAGCACCTCTGCATGTTTGCTCAGCACATCCGCAAAGAACACAGAAACCGCATGTCCGAAAATAATCGGATCGGATACTTTCATCATGGTCGCTTTCAAATGCAGGGAGAGCAGCACATCATCCGTTTTGGCTTTGAAAATTTGGCTCACCAAAAATTCCCGCAGAGCCTTGCGGCTCATCACCGCACCATCAAAAACTTCGCCCGCTTCCAGGGGCAGAAAGTCTTTCAACACCGAAGATCCGGAAGCCGATTCCAGTTCGATTTTCACTTTGCCCGCTTCGCCCATCACAAAAGACTGCTCGGAACCGAAAAAGTCTCCCTCCTCCATGTGTGCCACTGAAGTTTTGGAATCTTTGGTCCACTCCCCCATGGAATGCGGATGCGCTTTGGCATATTCTTTCACCGGCACCGCCACCCGGCGATCAGAATTACCTTCACGCAACACCGGATTGACCGCGGAACCCAATACTTTGGCATATTGTGCCTTCACCGCCGCTTCTTCGTCGGTGGTGGCTTCATCCGGATAATTCGGAATCGCAAAGCCCTGTGACTGCAACTCTGCGATGGCACCTTTTAATTGTGGAATCGAGGCGGAAATGTTCGGAAGTTTAATGATGTTGGCTTCCGGCGTTTTAGCCAGTGCCCCCAGTTCCGCCAACGCATCTTCTACCCGTTGGTCTTCATTTAAGCACTCCGGGAAATGGGATAAAATACGGCCGGCCAACGAAATATCTTTCAGTTCCACCTCAATGCCGGCAGCAGAAGTGAATTTGCGCAGTATCGGTAAAAGGGAGCAAGTCGCCAGCATGGGGGCTTCGTCGGTCCAAGTATAAATAATTTTGGGGGTAGTTGATGACATAATCGTACCTTATTTGGTTTAAATTCGGGTCGGAAGTAATCATGAAAATGCACAGGATGCAAGAACGGGATGTATGCAGATGATGAATCCTGCCGCTGATCCCCATGAGACTCCTGATCCTCATCTTCATCCCAATCGATTTCGATTCTCTCCCCCCCTCCCCCCCATTTCCTGAGCCGGAGACACGAATCCAACAGGCTCAAAGGTTGCAATTCGGGGCAGACCGCCTTATAGGGGTCCCACCAATTTACCCCAAATCCTCTCATGAACAACATAACCCGACAAGTCTCAGATCTGAATGTGCTCCGCACCGAACCCCTTCCCAGCCCGGCTGAATTGTGCGTGGATGTGCCCCGTACCGAGGCCCAGGCGGAATTTGTGGGCAATAGCCGCGACGAGATTCAGGACATCATTTTCGGTGAAGACAACCGTTTTCTGCTGATTATCGGCCCCTGCTCCATTCATGACCCCGAGGCCTGCAAAGAATACGCCCGCAAACTCAAAGCGCTGGCCGACGAAGTCAAAGACCGGATTCTGGTGGTGATGCGGGTTTATTTCGAAAAACCCCGTACCAGTCTGGGATGGAAAGGTCTGATTATGGACCCGCATCTGGACGGCACCAATGATATCCCCACCGGCCTGCACATGGCCCGGGGCATTTTGCGTGAAATCCTCGATCTGGGTCTCCCCACCGCCACCGAATTTCTTGATCCCATTACCCCGCAATATATTGCGGATCTGGTAAGCTGGTCCGCAATCGGCGCCCGCACCTCCGAATCCCAAACCCATCGGCAAATGGCCTCCGGCCTTTCCATGCCCCTGGGATTCAAAAATGACACCCACGGAGATCTCACCCCGGCCGTAAACGCGATTAAAGCCGCCAACGGACAACAAACCTTTCTGGGCGTGGACCAAAAGGGGTTGGCGTCTGCGGTTACCACCAAAGGGAACCCCTCCTGTCACATGATTTTACGCGGCGGCAACACCGGACCCAACTTCAGCGAAGCGGATGTCAAAGCCGCCATGGACCTGTTGGAAAAAAATAATCTTCATCCCAGCGTGATGGTCGATGCGTCCCACGCCAACTGCGGCAAGAAACAGGAACAAATGCCGGACGTCTTCATGGAAATTGTGCGCCAACGCGCCGCCGGAAACCTGCACCTCATTGGAAGCATGGTGGAAAGCAATCTCGTCGCCGGTGCCCAAAGCTTCCCCCGTCCCCTCGATGAATTGACCTACGGACAATCCATCACCGACCAATGCATCGACTGGGCCACCACCGAAAAAGTGGTTCGCGAAGCGTATAAGCAAATCGGAGACGTGTAGTTCCGGCTTACGTCTCCGGCGCAAATGATTGAAGGGGGGAGATGCGGGAATTGGGGAATGGGAGATTCCTTTATCTCATCATCTTCATCGCAACCTTCATCGATTGCGGTTTATCCGCCAGCAGGCATCTCACCTCCTCAACCATAAGCGCAAAAGGAGCGGTGAAACCCATCCGCCCTCCAATCTCCCGCGCCGCAGTCGCACAGCGTTTCTGCTTGAATTAGCGGAGCACATCGACACATAATTTCTTTATGTTCACCCCCGTCACTCAGCCAGCGGAAATTGAAACCGTCGCCCGCCTCGCCCGGGAGATTTGGACCACACACTACACCCCCATCATTGGGACGGAACAGGTCGAATACATGCTCGCGCGCTTTCAAAGCGTGGAAGCCATCCGACAGCAGCTGCATTCAGGCATGATCTACATGCTGATGCCCAATGCCGCCGGCTATTTTGCCTACGAAAAGAACTCCGACCCCCTCTTCCTCTCCAAAATCTATGTGCATCAAGATTTCAGAAGGCAGGGACTTGCCCGCAAGGCGATAGCGTGGATCCAAGCAGCCGAAGCCCCCCACAAGATCCGCCTCACTGTCAACCGTCACAATCAAACGACCCTGGCCGCCTACCAAAAACTCGGTTTCAAAAAAGTGGGCGAACAGGTTGCCGACATCGGAGACGGTTATGTGATGGATGATTTTGTGATGGAAAAGTAACCCCCGCACCCCTCCGGGGCGCATTTCGGTTTTATTCCCCCCTTCCCGGGGGCACGGCCCCCGGGCTACATGCGATACCCCCTCCGGGGGAACTCGGGTTCCGGAAATTTTGTATCCCCTATCCCACAAACTTCCCCCATTTTCAAATGCCCCGGAGGGGCAAAGGCATCCCCACATCACCAGCTGCCCCGGAGGGGCAAAGGCTTCTCCACATTTCTGGCTGCCCCGGAGGGGCAAAGGCGCATAACTTGGGGGCCATGCCCCCAAGATCCGCCCACCCACAACCTCTGCGCCCCGGAGGGGTGCGGGCATCCCTCATTCCCTTCAATCCCCTCAACTCCCAACCTCCCCGCACCCCTCCGGGGCGCATTTCGTTTTTATTACCGCATCCCCCCCGGGGCATGGCCCCCGGGCTACATGCGATACCCCCTCCGGGGGATTTATCCCCATCCCATTTTCGACGTGCATCGTCGTAACCCCAAAACCATTCGGGTCCCTGAAAGGGACGGCCCACCTTAGCCAAGGGTTGAGCCTGCGAAACCTTGGAACCCATCATCCCCCCCCTTCAAACCCTGAAAGGGTTTTGCAACCAACCGGTTACAATCCTCATCAACCCTCCCAATGCCGGGCATCCCCACATTTCCGGCTGCCCCGGAGGGGCAAAGGCACATAGCTTGGGGGCCATGCCCCCAAGATCCGCATCCCCACACCCATTGCGCTCCGGAGGGGTGCGGGCATTCCATTCCCTTTAACACCCTGAACAACCAAAATCCCCGCACCCCTCCGGGGCGCATTTCGGTTTTATTCCCCCATTCCCGGGGGCACGGCCCCCGAGCTACATGCGATACCCCCTCCGGGGGATTTGCCCACACTCCATTTTCGACGTTCATCGTCGTAACCCCAAAACCATTCGGGTCCCTGAAAGGGACGGCTCACCTTAGCCAAGGGTTGAGCCTGCGAAACCCTTGGAACCCATCATCCCCCCCCCTTCAAACCCTGAAAGGGTTTTGCATCCAACCGGTTACAATCCTCTTCAACCCTCCCAATGCCGGGCATCCCCACATTTCCGGCTGCCCCGGAGGGGCAAAGGCACTTAGCTTGGGGGCCATGCCCCCAAGATCCGCATCCCCACAACCTCTGCGCCCCGGAGGGGTGCGGGCATCCCCCATCTTTCAGGACAAAATTGTCAACGCGCACTCATCCCACATCCGCAATCCCAATTCTTCCTTGAATGTCATCCTTCTCTTGGTAACCACTTGCCCAATTCCCAATTCCCAAACACCCAACCATCCACATCATGAGCATTTTTAAAGCATACGACATCCGCGGTATCGTGGGTACAGAACTCTCCGAAGACTTGGCCTTCAAAATCGGCCGGGGCTTTGCCACCTTACTCAAACCTCAAACCGTGGTGGTGGCCCGCGACATGCGCCCGCACTCACCCGGCATGTCCGAAGCACTGGTTCGCGGCCTCACCGTGCAGGGCGTCAACGTGATCGACATTGGTCTGGCCAGTACCCCCATGTGTTATTACGCCAATGGCAGTCTGGGTGCCGACGCATCGGTGATGATCACCGCCAGCCACAATCCGGGCGAATACAACGGTTTTAAACTCTGCCGCGCCAACGCGGTGCCAATCAGCGGTCAAACCGGTATCAAAGAACTGGAACAAATCGTTCTCCGGGAAAATTTTGATCCCGAAGCCGCCGAAGCCGGAACAGTCACTGCCAAAGACATTGTGCCCGAGTACGTCGCCCACATCCGCGCCTTCGCCAACATTCCCAAACCGCTCCATCTTTGCGTCGACTATGCAAATGCCATGGGCATCGCCGAATCCGCCGTACTCAAAGGTCTCTTCACCTACGATGAACTGTTTGCCGACTACGACGGCAGTTTCCCCAACCACGAAGCCAATCCTCTCGACGAAGAAACCTTCGAAGCCCTCCAGGAAAAAGTCCGGGCCGGGTCTTACGACTTTGGCATCGCATTCGATGGGGATGCGGACCGCGTGGGCTTTGTGGATGAAAATGGCGACATTGTCTCCATGGATATGATCACCGCCCTGATTGCCGAATCATTGCTGCAACAGGAAAAAGGCGTGGTCTTCTACGATTTACGCTCCAGTAAAGCAGTCAAAGAACTCATCGAAGAAAATGGCGGAGAGGCGCGCATGTGCCGGGTGGGACACGCTTTTATCAAAGCCCAAATGCGGGAGGCCAACGCGGTCTTCGCCGGCGAACTTTCCGGACATTACTACTTCCGCGAAAACTTCTTTACCGAAAGCTCAGGTCTGGCCGTCATCTATATTGCCAATCTGGTCAGCCAAAGCGGCAAAACCCTCAGCGAATTGGTGGCCCCCATCCGCAAATACTTCGCCAGCGGCGAAATCAACTCCCGGGTCAAAGATCCCCAAGCGGTATTTGCCAAAGTGCGCGAAACATTCCCCGAAGCAACCACTTTCGAACTCGACGGACTCAGTGTCGAAATTGAAGACTGGTGGTTCAACGTGCGCATGTCCAACACCGAACCGCTTTGCCGCCTGAATTTGGAAGCCCCCACCCGCGAAAAAATGGAAAGCAAACGGGATCAACTGCTGGACCTGATCCGAAGTTGCTAGCAACACCGGCATCGAAAAACACCATAAACCGAAGGCGGTTTGGGTCTATGAAAGGGACGCCCCCCCCAGTCAGGGGTTGAGCCTACGCCCCCACCTGGAACCCATTTCGCCCCGTTTCCCCATGCCCCGGAGGGGCAAAGGCTTCTCCACATTTCCGGACGCCCCGGAGGGGCAAAGGCGCCCCCACATCACCAGCTGCCCCGGAGGGGCAAGGGCTTCTCCACATTTCCGGCTGTCCCGGAGGGGCAAGGGCTTCTCCACATTTCCGGCTGCCCCGGAGGGGCAAAGGCGCATAGCTTGGGGGCCATGCCCCCAAAACCCGCACCCCCACAACCTCTGCGCCCCGGAGGGGTGCGGGCATCACATCTTTCATACAATCCCCTGAACAACCAAAATCCCCGCACCCCTCCGGGGCGCATTTCGATTTTATTCCCCCATTCCCGGGGGCACGGCCCCCGGGCTATATGCGATACCCCCTCCGGGGGAACTCGGGTTCCGGAAATTTTGTATCCCCTATCCCACAAGCCTTCCCCGTTTCCAAATGCCCCGGAGGGGCCAAAA
>JARHXX010000069.1 GCA_029269125.1 Kiritimatiellaeota bacterium B1221
ACCTCTCTTACCTTGAAATTGACAACCTCACAACAACCCTGATATCTTCACCCTGAAGCCACCACCGATTTTAACAAGAAACGGGACATCCCCGAGTCGGGCCGGGTATATACAGATAAATCTGTATGAAGGGGATTCTGAATTGGAACGGATTAATTTCGAGTATACGCCAACGCAATGGGAAAAATTTTCGCAACCCTTTGATGCTTCCAGGGCGACGAAAATGATTGTGCTGTGCCGCTGGCGCCATTACGAAAAGTATGAAGGAAGCAAGGTGTGGTTCGGGGGGGAGCTTACACCTGTAAAGTGATGGGGATGAGGATTTGTCGTGGTTCTCCCGGCAATGTCTACCTGTCATGAAAGCGGTTTTATTCCCGATGGGATGGGGTTGAGGCTTTATGCCGCAAACGGGGAAGCTGGACGTCCCAGGGCCATGCGATGTCCTGCATGGACAGATGCGGATTAGCGATTGAGGACAAAGCGTTCGGAAAAGACCTCATCCAGATTTTTGCTGGAGGGTTTTAGCTGTGTGCCGGCACCGGGTTTTCTGCGGACAATTGCGCGAACAGATGAAGTGCGGAGAAGATCTTCGTCAGAGAAGTCGGCGGTGTGAAGATTTAAGCCGAAGAGATACAGGGGAGGGAGTTCAGACAAGAGTTCAGCGGGCATGGAGGCCGGGAGACCCACAAATGAGACCAAGGCCACCACATCGGGTTGATTTCTTATGGCTTTCATGAGGAGGGTGGTTGAAAGGTCAATGGGTCCAACGGATGCCATTTCCTCCGGGACATCAAGTCCGAGTTCAATAGTGGTACTGATCTCATTGGCATTGATTCCCACCAAATTCAGGTGTTCTGTGTGTAGTCCCTGCCGGAAACCTTTGAGATGAATATCGGCCAGGGGATTCTCTGCACCTTCGATATTTTCATCAAGAATCAGTACCGTTCCGCTTTGTATGCCGTCGTTGGAAAGCGCTTGGGCCAATTGATATCCGATGGCTTCCTCCCAGAGAGTGGAATAGTTGACCTGATTTCCTTTGTCTCCTCCAAGCTTGAGAAATTGGAGGCTCATAGAAGTGATTAAAAGCAGGGTGAGGCCTATCACCAAGGGTGTCCATTTTGAATCGGACTTCGACAAGAAACCCGTGATGATTACGCCCAGAAATAACAACAAAGTAATAAGCCACATAAACCGTATTCCTTCTAATTCATGGGACTCTTACCAAGAGCCACCGTCATTTCGTCGCCGAAGAAAAGGATTCATCGACATTCCATTTTGCATGGGAAAATTTTGAAGCCACAAAGGGATCTTACCTCTTTCTGCGGATACGCCATAGGGAGAGAAGCCCACATCCTGAGAGGAGAAGCATTGAAAGCGTTGATGGTTCCGGAATCGTAACTACCACAACATCATTTAAGGAAGTACCAAAGCGAATCTCATCGTAAATAACGGTAAGTTCACCATTAGATGAATACGCTGTAGAACCAGAATTAAAGTCTACTGAAAAGTCTCCAGATGCGAATCTAAGCGATTTTGTATTGTCAAAATCAATCTGACTCGGATCAGTTTTACTGGCTGTTACTGTCGCATTAGCCTCGATGGTTCCTTCCGTTCCCCCACTTAATTGCCACGCATCGTAATCGGATTCGTTTAATATCCACAAAGAAGCAGTTCCGCCCCCTGCGCTGCCTACATTCGTATATTTACTTACAAAAAGATAAGTCGTATCAAGTGCTAATGAGGATCCTGAATGACTGGTGGACCCATCATATCCAATGGAGGGTCTGGTGCCACTGAAGTTCCCTTTCGGGGCCACTCCCATGGATCCATTGCTGTTTCCTGTAATTGAAGCTGAGGATTGTATGCGCGCCTCCGCAAATGGGTTCCCCACGGCAAAGGTATTTTCTGAAATCCGGCCGAGCATCGTTCGGTAAATCGTTCCCGTTGCGGCAGATCCTAGAGACAGGGAAGCATGAGAATAGAGTCCTTCTTTTACCTCGGCTCGATTGGTGACGATTGAGGTTTCTAAAGCACCACCGGTAGTACTGATATTTGACAGGCTCAACCCTGAAGAAATATAATTTGAGGTCAATGTGTTTCCACTTGGGCCATCAAGTCCTTGGGTTACAGTTGTATAACTCCCGCTCAAACCGAAGGCTCCTCCGCCAATTGCTTGGCCGTGAATGGCCCCATCACTGCCCCCGTAGTTGAAGCCTTCATAGACCAATGTGCTCGCCTGGAGGAGTTGTGCATTAAACAGGCTGATCAGGGGTAGGGTGAGCAAAAATGTTTTAGAGCGTTTCTTCATTTGGAGGACCTATATAAGTTTGAGTGGTGCTTATTTTCCAACAGGGTTTGCCATGAAAATTTTATAACAACATCCATTCTGCATGATTTGACTATGTCAGCAAGTGAAAAGGGTATAAATCTTTAAAGTCTATTGATAGGCAAGTCACCCCGAAAAAGGAGGGGACGTGGGGAATATTAACCCGTTTAGGCGGGCAGGGACAGGGGAGTGGGAATTATCGTCTGCGACGGAACCGCAGTATAAAAGCAAAGCCAATGACGACCATACTGAAAGCTGAGGGTTCTGGAATGGCGGTGATGGTGATGTCGTCAAAATATCCATCTTCACCTCCGGAACCAGTGCTGTGTAGGAATTGGAGTTTGATATCTGAGGCTGCCAGAGTTCCAATATAGTAGGAGGAATCAATGGTTACATTGTATTGGGTGAAGCTACTTGTTTGTCCTGCATCTGTGGCCAGTGTGTTTTCAGACCCGGAATAGGTGTAATTCCCCCCGTCTGCCAGGCCAGCATCCGCAACAACAGATTGAAAACCACTGCCAAAGTCGATTTTCATGGAGAAGGTGTCATTGCTCTCATACGTGCTGCCTTGCCGCATCCACCAGGAAACAATCAGTCCATCGGTGCCGGTGATATCAACGGCGGCAGTTTGGGTCATGGTCCTGGATCCACTGTTGCGCATGAAAAGACTATTCGTTCCTGTGGTGGCAAAAGTGTTTACGGCATAGATTCTGTTGTTGGCGCTCACATCCCATTGGGTAACGGTATTTCCGCTTCCAACCGTTTCCGGGGGAGACTCAAAGCTGTCCTGAAATATCACGGTCGCGGCGGGTGAAAGAGCCGGGAGGGTCAGTAAAGCCGAGGTCATAAGCAGATTGAGAATTTTCATAGGGATCTCCATATTTTTCAGAAAAGTTATGTTTGGGATTCTGCCTTTAAAGTGTTGTTAAGAAAAAGGCGTTTGGGTTTTGGGCATCGAAACCCATCTTATGGAGACACTGTGGGCGGGTTTTGTGACAAAGTCAATAGGGGATTTCCTCTTGAAATTAATTATTTTTGATGAATTGTCCTGCGGTTTCCTGTTTGAGCTGTTTTGGCAAATACCGAATTGACAGGGGCGTTATCAGGTAATTGATCCTGAATTCCCAAGGCTGTACGAGCGAAAGCGGCCAGTTCTTTACAACCACTTTCTAGATCGAGATCTTCCCGTAATATACGCTGTATTCCTTTTTGGACCAGCTCTCCTGGGTAGGGGCTGCTGATATGAAACTCGCTGCAAATTTTTGAAATTTCACTAAGCATAATGGATTCCCGGTGATCATCCAGCTCAAAGCCCCTAATGGCTGAGGATCGGCGAACAGGAATTCCTGCTTTCTCTTTTGCTAAATAGTCCTGAACTTCTTGCGATAATATGAGGCGGACAAACTGGTGCACCAGTGAAAATGAGGAGCAGGAACTCCGAACACAAATCAAATCCGTGGCTTGAGCGGTCACATCTTTTCCACCCGGGAGGGTGGGGAGAGGTATGGCGATCCAGTCTGTGAAGTTAGAGGATAGAATTTGATTTGTGAACAGGCGGTCAGCCAAAAAGAGAGCCGCTTCTCCTTTGAGGAATTTTTTCACATAAATGTCTCCATCATATTTTGACCGATCCCCCACACGCTTCCCTATTTCTTGAAAGTATCGAAGTCCGGACATCGTTTCCTTACTGTCTATACAAACGGGATCCGGTAAATCGGGGTTAAACAGTTGTCCGCCGGCCCGGAATACGAAACTCATCCACAAGTAGGGGAAGCTATGCCAGTTTATTACCTGTTCCGCCGGTAGAACTTTCTGTAACTGCTCCAGGGTTTTCAGCATTTCTTCACCAGTCCACCCATGAACGGGTACTGTACATCCTGCGGCTTTAAGCAGTTTCGGATTACAGTAAATGACCCGCGGGGAAAAGGAGAAGGGGATGCCCACTAAGCGCCCATTGATGCGGAAGGGTTCAAAGGTTTTGGTGAAAAAATCAGACTGGTCGGGGTAGCACTCGTGCAAAATTGAAGAAAGGTCCATATATTCATCGTGTCGGGTCAACACATGATGCGTGGTTTTCATTTCGAGAACACTACGGCTGAATTGTTTGGTTACACGCAGGTCCGGAATTTCCGCGTGCAGATGTTCGAGGAGACCGGGAAGCCATGGGAGGCGGTGTAAACTGTCAAAAACACTCAGATTGTCCTGAAGGATCCGGTTGCGCCATCCGTGCAGCACAAAAACCCCCTGACGGGGATGTGCTTCAAGAATGCCGTCACGACAAAGGGCATCGATCCCTTGTTGCACTTTTACAAACGAGATGTCCAACTCCACGGCCAGTTCCCTGGCCGGGGGAATTTGTTGACCTTCTGTCAACGCACCGGTTTCTAATAAGTTGAGCACATGACTACGAACGATAAAAACTTTTGATGCTTCCATGAGATTTGAGTTTTAAAAGAAATGAATTTTTATGTGGTTTTTTTTTAGATCTGAAGGCTGACTATCTCACCTAACTTACTGGAAATCAATTATTATACTAGAGAAATGTTTGGGTTTGCCTTTTTTTAGGGCCGTCAGGATTCAGTTCGGATGCTTTATCTTTTCCTGAAGAGCAGGGCGATCTTTATTCCAAAATCAAAAAAGCTTCAGTCACGATTCAATCCGATAGTTGTGAGATTCAATGGTCCAAGCGTGATGGGACTGAGTGGATTCTTATCTGCACTTTTATGGCCTAAAAGTAAGGAAATGCGATGGGGTGGATGTCAATGATTCCGGGTGACCCCTTGAGGAGAAGTCCTCCGGACCCCGTGAAGTGAATGCGATATTTCACCCAAAATACGTGAAAATGCCTATTGACTAAGTCAGGATTGCTGTGATTTATTTCTTATAGTGCTGAAATAATAACCGCCAATCCCTTACTCATATGAAGAAATGCTCCTTCCCCAAAATCTGTTTTTCCTGGTTTGTACTTTTACCTTTGCTCGCGGCTGGTGTGGCCTCCGGGGCCCCGCTGGTATATGAAGGTTTTAATTATGGAGGCAGCTCAGGTGCAATTGACGGCACCGTTACCAATGCGCTGGGGTTAACGGGTAGCTATTCCACCGCAAATGGTACTTCAGGCAATGAGAATGTACAAACGGCAACTTATAATTCAACCGGCCTGACTTTTGCAGGTTACCAAAGCTCAGGCGGCTCGTTAACGATGTCCGTGGCGCCTAGGATTGATTCAACCAAAGAATATGTTATATCGCATGTCGAATTCGACACAACGGCGACCGGAGACATTTATCACAGTTTCTTGGCCAATGTAGGGGTGAACACTATGTCAAGTGGTAGCGCTGGAACAGAGATCCGGTCTCAAACTACCTCTACGGTTACAAGTAGTGCAACAAAATCAGGAGCTTCGATGACTGTGGCACCCAACCGTTCAGGCTCCTCAGGAACCCTGCCTCGGGTCGGTTATGAAGCTGATGTAAACAATGCAGGGGGAAGCTCCGTGGATTTGGGCAGCACATATCTATATATTTCAAAATACACAAATGTTGGTGGCGCAGGAGGGGGAACGGCGACTCTCTGGGTTTTAGACAATGCGAGTTTTGTTGACTGGCAAAACAACGGTGGGTTGGAAGCAAGTCTGGGTACCTACGCCGATTTCACTTCAACGGATTCTAAATCTAACACAATCATTTTTGGTACCGATAGATCATTACGTTTGACGGCACAAGAATACAGCCTCAATTTTAACTCAGGCCCGACGAACTATTCTTTGAACGGCGAACTGACAACTACCTACGACGAAATACGCTACGGCACCTCGCTGAATGATATCATTGCGATTCCGGAAGCGGGTACGGGTGTGCTTGTAATTGTGGGATGGGTTTCCTGTCTGGTACTTCGCAGAAGAAATTCAGATCCATGTTGAGGCATACATGCCTGGTGCTCCCGGGTCTGCTCATGCTTTCTCTATGTGCGGAGGAGTTACAGACCTGGAACAGTAAAAACGGTCACAGCTTTCAAGGATATTTTCTGTCCAGGGAACCTTTCTCGGTCAAGCTGAAGGGGGAAGATGGCCGGGTGATCACGGTGCCATTGTCTGCGCTGGATGAGAGCTCCTTGCAGCAAGCCGATGAGGCGTTCCTGTCAGCGGCAGCAGGTGCCCCGATCTTTACCCATGAAAATCCGTATCTACGCTATGCCCTGTATCCGGAAAGGGACTGGTTGCGAGTGGAGTTTCTGCGGGGAGGGCGCCCTCTGCATCCGGAGCCGATCGTGCTCCGTTTTGATCATGCGGAAGTGAGAACCACTCGCTGGACACCGATGAAGTTTAAAAAAATGCTGGGTGATCCTGTTAGAACCCGCGATGAAGTGGAACTGCGTTTTGAAATGAGCAACGGAGTGATCGTCCGCCTGTTTACCAAAATCGGCCGCACGGAAGAGCTCGAATTCCGTTATGAATTGGATCCGGCTCCCGAGGGACTGCCTCCGCTGCATGCCCGGGTTCGGTTGGATGTCCCCGTGATTCTTTCCTACGATGACGATTTGGAAGCTTATACCGGTAGTTTTTCAAGCTCCCCGCTGGCATTCAAGAACCTCCCCCGGGTACTGGAGGGATACGAACTGCTGATGCGATCCAGAGAAAAGCAATTTAAAGGGCCGTATTACGAAAAACAACAGGATAACTTCAAAGGCAATCAGGCTGAAATCCGTCATCCCCACTGGCCCGTGCTTTCATTGCGGAGAACAGGGGCCCCTGCATCCATGCGCTCCCGATTTTATGGGGGAAAGCTGCCTGCATCCGGATATACGATTTATTTCGAACCGGATGATCCAAAACACCCGCTGCAAAAAGGTGGCCCTTTTACGATCTCGGTGAAACCATAAAGTTTTTTCTACTACCCGGAGGGCCGGTGTCACCGCCGTCCGGTGGCAGGGACTTGGGTTGCCGGACGGGGGG
>JARHXX010000006.1 GCA_029269125.1 Kiritimatiellaeota bacterium B1221
GGATGATGGCTCTGGAACCGGGCAAGATGATTTGGGGCAGGATGATGGCTCTGGAACCGGGCAAGATGATTTGGGGCAGGATGATGGCTCTGGAAATGGGCAAGATGATTTGGGGCAGGATGATGGCTCTGAAACGGGGCAAGATGATTTGGGGCAGGATGATGGCTCTGGAACCGGGCAAGATGATTTGAGGCAGGATGATGGCTCTGAAACGGGCACGATGATTTGGGGCAGGATGATGGCTCTGGAATATTTTTCTTTGATTCGCCTCCCGAAATTATCCTGCCCTAAATCATTCTGCCCCTAAATTATCCTGCCCTAAATCATTCTGCCCTAAAATCATTCTGCCCTAAAATCATCCTGCCCCAAATCATCCTATGCATTCCCCGGGCATGACATGATGCCCCGGACAGCGCGCGGGCAAATCCATGGCATGATCCCCCCGCGCGGCCTTGATTTACTCCGGCATCAGCGATCCGCCGGCCTGCAGTTCTTTACGTAAAATTGCAGGATCCAGTTCGGCTGCGCTCACGCCCTGCTTCAGCATCAGATGCGCCGCAACCCCGGCCGCTTCGCCGGTTTGGTTCATGTTCACCATCACCCGGATGGCTGCATGGGCCACGGTATCGGCATCAATACAACGACCGGCCACCAAGACATTTCCATATAATCCTTCAGGGATCATGGCACGGAAAGGGATTTGATAATAAGTCGGATTCACCTCTGTTTCCGGGCGCCAGCGGCCTTCCTCAAGCGGGTAACCGGCACGGGTATAAATTTCCCGTCCATCCAGATAACGAAACGTAATCCCGGGCTTGTCCGAATGATGAATATCCACCCGATAAGATCCGTAGGCAATCGCATCGTCAAAGGCCTGTCCCCCGAGGACCTCCTCTCCCGTCAGCTGATGTAAACATCGAATGTGACGGGTTTCCCGAATGCCGATTCGCGAAGGAAGCGCCTGCAAAACCACTTTTGATTGAGGGGCGTATTTTCTGAGCAAATCATGAATGGCCCGCACCTGGCGGCGCCCCTCCATTTCCGCCTGAGTCAAACCCTCGGCCGTTGAACAGTCCTCATGCACCCGCGTTCCCGCCAACATAAAGACATCGGACCCCGGAATATCCCCCCCCCAGGCAAAACCCGGAGGAATATCAAATTCTTCGCCATGCTCCCGAATAAGACCCGCCCAGTCAATCCCCTCCAAACGATCCCAGCCACTAAAAGAAGCGCAGGCGGTGGCAGGCTGCATTTTTTCCGCAATGTACGTTTCGGCTCCCAGTCGGTGACAAAGATCTCCATCTCCGGTGGCATCCACAAAGACCCGGGCACGGATCGCCTGACGCCCACTTTTGTTCTCCACCAGAATAGCGGTCAACTTGCCCTCTTCCACCACCGGCGCCACAAAACTGGTATGCAAATAGGCCTGAACGCCTTCTTCCCTGATCATTTCATCCAATTCGATCTGCATTTCCGCCGAATTAAAGCGCCAGCCCACACTGTCACTTTTCAGATTTTCCAAAACCGCATCCCGCTTTTTCAAACGATCGATAAGTTCTTGACTCAGACCTGCAAAGATCCGGGTTTCGTAAACTTCATCCAGGGGGGTGTGCCAGACATTAACCATGGACAAGGTCGCGACGCCACCGAAACAGCCCATTTTTTCGATCAGAACCACTTTCAGGCCCAACCGGGCCGCCCGCACCGCGGCAAAAACACCGGTACAAGATCCGCCCAACACACATAAATCCACTTCACCCACCACCGGCGTCTGACGCACCGGTTCACTCACATAAGGGAATGTCTTCTTCATCATAATCCTCTTCAGTATAATTCAGTTCACCAACACAAATCTTCGCTTTATCGCGTTGCCACCCCTAAGTTGTGCAGAAGTGTATATCCAGAACATACTGACCTGCAGGCTCCCATATTTTCTCTTACACGCTGGTTGCAGCCCCGGAAACTCCCAACCCGAGAGGCTCACTGAGCTTGCCAAGTGGGTCTATTCCCGGTAAGGGGGTTCTCAAATTGATCTGGAGGAAAGGGTTTCGGTGATTTTTCAAAAAATTGCAGACTGGAGCTTTGATGTTTCCTCCATATCGTGCATATTCGTAAAACCCGCATGAGCACTCCCATATCCATAGACAAATCCACCGACCTTGACTCCCATTTAGAAAGTGTCACGGCCCTGATCATCCATACCTTGAAAGAAACATCGCTTTCCGGACTGGTAAAAGAATCCGCTTCACTGGTTGGACTTGGAGGCAAAATGTTGCGCTCCCGTTTGGTCTATCGACTGGGGACTGCCCTCGGCAATGATCCGCAACTTATGGTCTACGGCTCCGCCGCAGTGGAAATGATTCATACCGCCAGCCTGTTACACGACGATGTGATCGACGGAGGCGTCCTGCGCAGAGGCATGCCCACCTTTTGGGTCGAAAAAGGACCTGCTGGCGCAATTTTGCTTGGCGATTTGCTGTTGTTCAAAGCCATCGACCTCATTTGCCGGGTGGCGGACGGACGTTACACCCACGATTTGGTCAAACTCACCGGCGAAGTCTGTGAAGCGGAGTCGGAACAGGAACTCATCCTTACCGGAGAAGATTCCAAACTGGAAGTATGTCAAAGCATCGCCCGTCGGAAAACCGGCGCCCTGTTTGCCTTTGCCGCCTTGATTAACGGGAAAGGCGAGCAACAGCGAACCGCCTCCCTCAAAGAATCCGGCTATCTGCTGGGGACCGTCTATCAATTGGCCGATGACATTCTGGACACCCGTGAAGATCCTCATTGCGGTAAAACCCTCGGAACGGACGCGGCCAGGGGCATCGTATCCGCTGCAAACCTTGATGAAGACAAACTGCGGGCCCACCTCGAAACGCTGAAAAGTGAAGCCTGCCAAATGCTCGATGGCGATGACGATGCCCTGGAAGGGATTCAGACCTACATCGAAAAAGATCTCCAGCCCGCAATCGACAACTTGCTCGCATAAGCCCCCCCCGCATCACCCAAAGGGAGCGGTTTCGTCCCATGAATATTGAATTCAAAGGCAAACAGGCGCTGACCAGTTATCGTAAAATTGCCATAGCCGCTTGGCGCCAACCCCGCGATCCCAGTATTTATGTCATACTGGATCTCCCCGCTGAAAAGGCACTGCAGTTTCTGAAAAATGGCGCTGAAGAGAACGCGATGACCCTGACGCATTACGTCACAAAAATTATCGCCCATTGCCTGCAACAATACCCACACCTCAATCATGTGTTGCGCAGAGGAAATCTCTATCAGCGAAAAGAGGTCGATATTTTCATCAGCACCTTAATCAAAACCCCAAAAGGGAATGATCTTTCCGGATATGTGATCCGCCAAGCAGATAAAAAACCCATCGGGGAAATTGCCGGAATCATGAAAAACCGCACCCGGGATCTCCGCAACAATCAGGATGAGAACAACCGTATTCTGCAAAAGGTGGTGAACCCGACCCCGTCCCTCTTCATGAGACCTCTGTTGTGGATGCAGGAGTTCATCGAATACAGCCTCAATATTTCCATTCCCAAACTCGGACTGGCAAAAGATCGATTCGGATCCGCCATGATTACCAACATCGGGGCCCTCGGCATCGAAAATGCCTTTATTCCGCTCTCCCCCTACTCCCGATGCCCTTTCATTATCGGAATCGGGAAAGTGAGAAAAGCACCCATGGTCGATGGAGACCGGGTAGTGGCAGGTGAAATGGTCAGTATCACCTTTACCGCCGACCACCGCCATGTCGACGGCGCCCACGTCTCCCATATGATTCGTCGCTTCAAAAAGATCTTTGCTGATCCCGAAAAATTTCCGAAGGTTTTCAATTGAACGCCTGAATGAAACCATCAGAATCCTTTTATACGCATAATCATTTAAATATAAATAACCGGCCGATTTCACGCGGCAATCGGTTACCTCCCCCATGCAGAATGGGCGCCGAATAAACCTGAAGGCCGTACACAATTGCCATCAGTATGGACCCCTTCATTCAAAAACAAAATCATGATCTACATCACCTACGCCATGCCCGAAGAAGCCCCGCGGGGCGAACTCCCTGCAAATGCCCGGGCCATCCAGACCGGAATCGGCAAAGTATTGGCGGTCAGTAAACTCACCAAAGCCATGGTCAGGGAGCCCGCGGAGATGGTCATCTCGGTTGGATTTTGCGGAGGCATCAATGGCACCCCCCAGGGAGCGATGGTCATGGCCAGCGAAACCCGGCAGTGGGATTTGTATTTGCATGAATCCATTCCGCTCGGACATGACTACGCCATGCACTGCCCCATGCGGCTTCCGGAAATCACTTTGAACAGCGTGCCCCATCCGGTGCGCGGACGCATGATCACCGGTGACCGCTTTGTCGACAGCACCGTACATGTAAACAAAGAAGCCGTGGCGGTGGATATGGAAACCGCAGCCCTGGCCCTTCTCTGTGGTGAATTGAAGATTCCCATGGTCAGTCTCCGTGAAGTGTCCGACATTGCCGATGGCCCCCAGGGCATGAACCACAAGGAGTTTATGGACTACATCAGCGAAAAAGGCCCCGGCTACAGCGACGCCGTCCGGGAACTCGCCGCCCGCGGCCCCGGCAGCATTCCCCCGCCACAAAAAATTTAGCCCCCCGGGACCGGCGGAGCGGCTCTGGACTTCCACCCCGCCATCCGCAAAATTTCAGTCCATTTCCATACAACCACCGCTTCCGGTAAAACAGATCATGTCCCCCTCCACAACCGCCCCCGCCCGGAACCTCAATTCTCTCTGGCCGGTACTGGCCGCTCTATGGCTGGCCATCCTCTGCTGGATACCGGGTCCCCACCCTTTCAACGCACCAGGATGGGCCGTGACCCTCATCCGGAGCGGCACCGGAGTTTCCGCGCCCCTGGCCGGCATCTTTGCCACCTTTATTTTACGCGGGCTCGGTTTTGCCACTCTGGGAATCCTGCTGGTCCCCTGCCTGAAAAACTGTAAAAAAAACTGGCAGCGGCTGCTGGCCTTTCCCACAGCTTTTGCCGGCGGACTAATGGCCATCCGGGTGAATGCCGGCTACTGCCCCATTCCCCAGCAAATCGGAATGGTTCTGCTCAGTTCAGTTTTCGGAGTGCTCTGCGGAATCGCACTCACCGGCCGGCCCAAAGTACTGCCGGTAATCGGCATCTATTTGCTGTCGCTCTTTCTCTGGGCGGCAAACACCTCGGTGGATGATGAACTCTTTGAAATCACCCGGGCCGCCGGACTGCATATCCTGCAGCATGCGGAAGAAATTCCCGATGGGGATGTAGGCTTCCTCAAAATTCTGGAACTTGCATTTTCCTGCGGAGAATCCCTGCCCGGTGACGACCCTGTACTTGAAAACAAAGGCCTTCTGCTGGCCCTGAGCGCAATTCTGGGCGAAGAGAAAGTTGCCAGGATTGCCCGGCGGGATCTTCAGCTGTCCCACATTTCCCAGGCCAAAGCTCTGCGCAGCCGCATCACCCTCTATGATCGCCCGGACCTCCCGCAACACTTCTGGGTCAGCGCCGGCCTCGCCGTGCTCTCACAGGAACAGACCTCCTGGTCCGCAGGCATCACCAAAGAAGTGAAAGATGCAGATGGCGGCTCCGGATTTTCCTTCGTGGATCTCACCGCGGACCGGGCGGGCATTCTCTTCTCCCGTTCCGCAACCCATAGCCGGAAATCCGCCGAAACAGTCCAGCAGCATATCCGACAGGGGGTCACAACCGCGGATATCTGTCCCGACCCCCGCGATTTACCGGAAGGAATACCTCTGGAAGAGTTCCAAACCGTCTACGGCGGACTGGGCGGCCGTAAAACCCGGGAATATTCAGATGTGATCCGGAAACGTCTTTCCCAATGCGCACTGCTGCAGTAAGCCCCGCAGAATCCACAACCCGCAGTTCCCCGGCCGCCGCGGTAAAACCGAAGTCTTCGTTACCCATCGGGGCGATGGAACTCCCCCAACAATAAATTCAGCACCCCATCGGTGGGCGTTAAATCCTCCACCACCTCATCCGCTCCTGCTTCCCGTAATTCCGCCGGGGAAAAGTGACAGCTCACCCCCAGACAGCGGGCACCGATATGTTTGGCCGCTTCAATATCCCGGGGCGTGTCACCGATAATCCAACCCTGCGCCAGATCCACATGCTTTGCGGCAAGTTGAGATTTCGCCAGCCTGGCCAACTCATTGCGGTCGGCATGCTGATCACCAAAACCGCCCTCCGAAAAATGTACATCCAGATCCACATGCTTTAATTTTATAAAGGCGCAATCCCGGGCGTTGCCGGTCACCAGACCTAAAAGAACATGAGGGTTCTCAGCCAGTCGGCCGATCAACTCCGTTGCTCCCGGCACAAGTTCAGGAGGGTTTTCCGCCAGTCCGGCATCCAAATGATCCGCCATACAATCAAACAAGCGGCGACAATCCTTCAGACCCGCTTTTTCATCGCCGGCATGTACCCGCGAAAGATCCATCAATACTTGCAAATCCGTATTTCCCGCAAACACCACACTTTCAAAACTGTCCTGCCACCCATAGGTGTCGCGCAGCGCTTTTTGAAAGGCGCCACGACCGGCACGGGTATGCAGGATCGTACCGTCTATATCAAACCAGATCGGAACCAGAGACGGCATTGTCAATCAAGGTCGGTTAATCACCACAAATACACCGGCCATCACTGCGGAAGCAATGCCCGTAATCAGGGCCGTTACCCGGTTGAAACGGTAAAACTCATACTCCAGCCCTAAAGAAACGGTGCTGGAGGGAAACTCAGGATACTTTTCCAAAGTACTTTCGGAAGGGAACCAGCCGTCATGGGCACACCACAACGCAAGCACCAACAATCCGATCGCCCAATAGAGCGGTTCTTTATTTTTTTGCGTATCAAAATTTCGGGCCATAAGAGATTGGGGAGTTGGGAATTTCAGGAAATGAGGAATGAGAAAGAACTAACGGGAAAATTGAGAATTACCAATTTCAAATTACCAAATTCCCCAATCCTTTCCCACGCTCAGCCACCCGCCACCTTGGCCTTTATCCCCTTTTCTGCCAGATAGGCCATAATTTTGTCACGCTGATCTCCCTGTATCTCCAAAAAAGATCCTTTCAACGATCCCCCGCATCCACAGAGCTGTTTCAAAGTTTTCAGCAAACCATTCCGATCGCCCTCTACCCCATACAGTACGGTTACGGTTTTTCCGCCTCTTCCGCTTTTTTCCCGACAAACCCTCACCACCCCGTCCTTGGGGAAGCCACCGCCACTCTGCGCCGCCGGCGCCACCTTTTGTTTTTTTTGCTGTTTACGTTTGTTCTTTGAAGTTTTATCGCCCACCGCCCCCCCGCGTTCATCACTCCAAACCAATCGGCTATTGTCATTCTTGTTCATCCCCCACTCCTAACCCGATTAAACAAAGGATTCAAGGGTGTATCGGCTTCAGCCGTCTCTCAAAAATTCCTGTAAATTCCGGTGATAAATTATTGTAGTTCCTTCCTGAAACCGGCAATTTCATTTCCTCCCTCAATCCTCTCCGGTTCCAATATGATGCAAAACAAAAAGATCTTCACGCCCCGACCTTCCCCACACGCAAAGACGTGCCTGCTCATCGCAGGCCTGTGCGCTTTGGTCAGCGGATGTGGGTCCATGAATACCGAAGTCCCTCCGGAGAAACACGCCAAGATGCCCTCCACAAACATTCTCTATGTATCGGTGGATGGAGATGACGCCGCCACCGGTGAGGCCGATGCACCATTGGCAAGCATTCAAACCGCCATAGACCGCATTTCACCCAGCGGCGAAGTACGGGTCCGCTCAGGCGTCTATTTCGAACACCTGCAAATCAGCAAGGGAGGGAAAAAAGGGCAGCCCACCCGCATAACCGGAGAAGCGGGGGCGGTGATTGACGGCAGCCTGCCTGTAGATGTTCATTGGGAGTTGGCCGCCGATATCGGCCCCGGGGTATGGGTCACCCAAATGCCTTTCGATCCCCGTACAGTGACCGTTGACGGGAAATTTCTCACCCTGCTTAATCAAAAGCGGGTCACCGAAGCTTCAGGAGCAAAACAAGACTGGCTGTGGACCACCATTTTCAAAGAAGGAATCAACTCCAAAGGCCGGGGCGCCACCTGGAAAGGTGTGAACGGACTCGGTTTTTTCATCAGCGAAGGAAACCGTTTTTACCTGCGCTTGCAAGATCAGGCCGATCCCGCCTTATCTGAATTCACATTTGCCCCCGGCACCCCGGCCGTAACCATCGACGGGGCTTCACATCTCGAATTCACCGGATTCGGCATACGCAACAGCCCCCTCGGCATCGATGTGACCAACGCAAAACATGTGGTGATAGACCAATGCAAAATTGGGCCCACCCGTGATGGCGTTCGATTGGGCAAAGGCAGCCAGGATTGCGTGGTGCGATACAGCGAAATGTTTCAAAATCCCTACAGCAATTATATTCCAGACGCAAATTCCTGGGAAACCTGGACCGCCCACAAGCGTGGAGGTTGGTGGGATATGCGTGGGGTTAAGATTGAGCAGACCCAGGGGGGACACGAAATCCATGACAACCATATTCATCACCAGTGGGACGGCATCAGCAGCATCGGCTGGGATCACTGGAAATCCACTGCGGAGGAACGAATGGGATGGAAAGAGTACAATCAGAATTTAAACGTTCACCATAACCTCATCGAGGACATGAATGACGATGCCCTTGAACCCAACAGCGCCGAAATCAATGGCCAATGGCATGACAATATGATGCGGCGTACCCGATGCGCCTTGCGGGTCAAAGTCATCGATGTGGGCCCCTTGTACCTCTACCGAAACCTCTTCCATCAAAACATCGAAGACATCCGGTTATACGGTGAATTGGAACTGAATCCGGCTGAAGTGTATATCTATCATAACACCAGCACCTCCTCCGCAGCCATCACCAGCAACAAAGTAAAGGGGATCGGCACCCCGAACTACTACATCTATAACAATCTCTTTCATGCCCGGCAATGGTGGAAAAACTCCGGAAACTCTGTCGATCCCAACTGGCATGCCGACTACAATGTTTTTGTGCGTACTGGCGATCATGACGCCTGGGAAAAAACCAGAGACCTCGCCCGGTCCCTGTCAATGGAAACAAACAGCATCTGGCGTGAAGATGATGAACCCCCGTTCACCTCTCTCGATCCCTTGGACCTTTCACTCACCGAACAAAGTCCCGCCCGCTCAGCCGGTATAAATTTAGAGGCACTCCGGGGCCGCCCCCTCCCGGGATTGGAAAGTGACGCATACCAGCAAGCGCATCCCGACGCCGGCGCCCTCCCCTACGGCCAATCGATGCCCATCATCCCCAGACCCAGACCCGGGCAGTAAAGAGGCCGTATGCTATCCCCAGTTTCCGGATACACCGGGGGGGGGGACATAATTATCCTAAAGACACCTTTTTTCTTGCGCATCACTTTAACTTAAACACCCGCGCACATTTCGATTAATATGTAACACCTCCCACACGGCTCCCAACGCCCATCTCTCAGCTTCTATCTCCCGAGACCGCTTCAGCGATAAATGGTACCCAGGGCAGGACTCGAACCCTCATAAACACCCTACAAATAAGGGGGGAGGGGAATAGAACCTTGTCCAAATTTGACAAATTAAGATGTAAAAAGGCAATGAAAAGCAAGGCGAAGACGACGAAGAAAACGATCGCATACAGAGCAGGAAAAATCCGAATTACGGAGCGGGGATCCTTTCATGCAGGGTGAAATGGTAAAACAAGTGCGCCCGTCAGTTTTTTGCCATCAACCCTGCCCGTAATGGACTGGCGATACTCCGGGATATCCCGCCTGCATTTCGGGCTTCGGAGGTCGAATTTTCAGTTAAGAATACTCGTTGCTGGAGAATGTTTCAAAACGGGAAAGGTTGGTTTGAACTGCAATCCAGAAAAATCTCAATAGGTCAACTTAAGTTTAAATTCGTTGGACGATCCCAGAGGAGGATCCTGATCGTTATGTTTATTAAGATAAATATCGAAGCCGCTCCAAAACAATTTTCCGGGGTAAATAAAATGGATCACGTAGCCACTCTTCCCCGCCTCAACTTTAAAAGAACTCTTCGGTCCCAGCGCCTCAGTAAACAGCATGTATTTATGCGGTCGATTTATTTCACCCGGTGAATCCATGTACGTGAGTTTATCCGATTTTGTTTCTGATGCCACCCTTACCCCGACTCCTTTCAAATAGGCTTCAGCGTCTGCAAACGGAACAGGCTTTCTAATGAACGGCCCTTCCATCAATCGGGTTTCCAGATTCGTTTTTAAAATTTCAGGCATCGATAGAATCATTTGATATTTCCCCTTGCTCACCCCCTCTGGCTCCATCACCTGATACCCGACGCATAACGTATCGGCCTCTATTTCAAACTGAATCGTAACCTTCACTTCGTCCTGTAACGTCAGTTGAAATTCCAAGCCTTTTCCCGAAAGTTTAGGTTCACTTATGCCGATCACCGGGCGAGCTGTCCAATTTCCGCGGCTCGGAATAAAGCCTCCTTTAAAATGAATCAGGACAGGCTCCCCTTGCGGCACCCCTGCCCGCTTTGGCTGAAACTCCAACTTTCCTTTGTTCAGCACACGCAAATCGTAGGTTTGCATTTTAAAGACATGCAAAGGCAGCAAAAGCTTTTTCTTTTCCCATCGTGTTTTGGCACGCGCTTGCGATCTGTCAGAAAGGCGACTCAGCGGTACCTGAACCAATGTCCCGTCTTCTTTTTTCAATTCCACAGCCCCGGCCACGATCTGCACAAATTCAGCACGAACCTCATGTCCCTGTGTGCTTTCCCATTTTTCCACCTTCGCTGAAACTTCACCGCAAAAAAACCAGAACCATCCGGTGAGCAGGATCATCCTCCACTGAGGTCTATTGCTATTACATAAAAACATAAATAGATGATTCATGGGAAATTAAAGTTTTAAAGCGGCAGTTCAAGAATATGTCCAGGTCCTCAATTTGCAGGGGCATCAGATCCGAATGCGATCACCCTCGGATGCCGATGATTTTTCCGCCGCCCATATAATCGCCTCCGTTCGTTGTACCAGAGGAGATTCAAAGCCTAAAACCGGATCTTTGATGCCCTGCTTCGCATTTTGCACAAAGTCATTGACCGTCGCGGCACACTGGTGCTCCCACACATCCCCGCTGTCCATGTGGTCCTTTGCAAAATCCGGGTCTGCAGTATATTCGCGGGCCATCGACCGGGAAGACCAAATGGCCCGGCTTTTCCGGGGGTTGCTGGGCACATAGTCAAACTGCCCTTGCGTCCCGCACACATTATGGCGGGCATCGTATTTTTCAGCAAAATCAATGTTTCCCTGAACCACACTCACCACCCCATTCGCAAACGTAATCAGCAAATCCTGGCGGGGAGGATAATCAAAGTCACGGTCCAGCGCCGGGGCACTTTTGCAGATCACCTCGACCGGGTCAGAATCCACCTGAAAAACCGTAAGCGAAATCGCATGACAAATCCCCATGGGAATCGCGCCGCCCGAAATGGCCCTGGACAATTTCCACTGCTGGTCGGCCGACGCCCCAATTTGAATAGGATGCCGATAAGTAAAATGCGTGGAGGCCACCTGGCCAAACGCGCCGTCTTTAATCAGGCGGCGCAGTTTTTTTTGCTCATCATAATGAACCAAAATATAATCCACCTTTGTGGTGCAGGGACTTTTCGCCGCCGCCGCCAACAAGTGTGCAGATTCATCCGGATCGGTCGCCAATGGTTTTTCAAGAAAGACATGCTTGCCGGCCTCCAGTGCCTGCAGCGCGAATTTTGCATGCAGATGATTAGGAACCGAAATCACCACCGCATCAATCCGGGGTGATTTCAGCATGTCCTCATAGTCGCTGTAGAGATCCGCCTGATCAAGCCCCCAAAGCTCTTTCCGTTCTTTAAGAATGTCCTGATTACGAGCACATAAACCGGTCACCACGCTGTCCGGATGTTTCACCGCCTTGTCTAAATCACCATCCACATACTCGATACCGGCCGTCAAGGCTCCCGCCATCCATCCACTGGCGCCGACCACGCCTACACCTAATTTTTTCGTCATATTTTTTGCATCCATACGTTATGTTTTTGCGGGTTGAGATCTCGCTATCGTCTGATAATATTCAGGACGCGCAAACACGCCGCCACTGTTGTTATAAAATGAGTCTGTAAGCGTGAAGACGCTTCGTTTCGGAGTGATCCACGCCGCTGATGGATACGGGTGGGCCGCAACCAACTGCTCCCAGTTTCGGTAATTCTGTGCGCCGTTGGATTCCAGAATTCCGATTTTCATCGAAGGAAGCGCCTGCAAGCGTGCCGCCACATTCCGGTTCCATTCCAGCAAATATGGAGGAACGGTCAAGTCGGCACAAAAACACTGCATGCCGGATTCCGCTGCAAATTCCAACATCTGCAAACTGGCGCTTAAGGTCTTGGCCACCGGTTTTAAGGCCAAGGCTTTGTAGCCTTGCGCAAAGCGGCGTTTGGCATCTTCAACCGAATGGGCGCTTTCATCCGCAACCACGCAGCACGGCAAGGTGCTTACATCGATTTCAGATTCTTCTGAAAACGGTTCCTCCAATAACGCAATCTGTTCCAGGGCCCCCGCCTTCTCTGCCGCGTCCAGCAATTGCTGGACCCGATCCAGCGTGTCGTACCGGCCGTTGGCATCCAGGTAATACACGATCCGGCCGTTTTGCGTATCTTCACTGCGGTACACTTGCAGTACAGCGTGTAATTCCGCGATGCGCTGACAGTCCCATTCCAGCATTCGGTCCAGATTTCCATCCCCATCCGGATCCGATCCGATTTTAATTTTGAATAGAGAACACCCCTCCTCCGCCAGGGCCCGCACATCCTCCAACGCGGTGCCGTAGGTGATCAGCGGCACTGCAGCCAAGCGGGAATGTTGTTCGGTCAATCCGCTGCGGTAGCACGCGGGCACCATCTCGGCAAAAGCTTCGGTACCCTTGGCCTGAGCATACAATTGCCAGGCGGCGTGATCCACCGGAACCAACGCATTTAAAATAAAAGTATGGCGAACCGGGGTCTCCGGGAACATCGCATCAACATACGCGATCAGCTTCGGGAGGAGCTGCTGTTGTAAATCGATAGGTGTTTCCCATTCCAGTCCTTCAGCCTGGGTCAGCGCGCAATGGGTGAGGCTCAGCATGAATGCGTTGCCCCCGCTTTCATGGTAACGGGTAAAGACCCCAGCATCCGACCACAAGACACTTTGCAGCCCGGTGCCAAGTCCCGTGCGTCCCTGCTCATCGGTCAGTTGAACCGCAATCTGCCAAAGTTCAGTAAGCGCGTTGCCTTTAAATCCGAACGGATGTTTCAAGGGTTCACGATCAAACCCACATGCCCATTTTAGTATTCGCATCCCTAAACTTCCTGCGTTAACACGATGCCCAACGTATCATTCGGCTGCGTTTGCAATAACTCGGTCGCATCCGCGACTTGCGACATCGGCATGCGGTGCGTGGTCATGGGAGCCACATTCATACGCCCTTCAGACATCAACAACAAGACCTCTTCAAGATTCCGCTGGGTGGTAAACGGTACGAAAACTTTGGGATACGCTTTACCGTTTTCCCATTCAGGATCATGGTAGCCCGGGCCGGTACGGGAGGCAATCCGCAGATCCAGATTTCCACCCGGCGCGCCACCTTCCACCATCACCTGACAGCCCCCCACCAACACAATTTTTCCCATGGCGTGACCATCCGCTGATTCTTTCATCAACGGAATCAACGATTGGTAAGCCGCCGTGGCATTTCCGCCAAAAGCGAATAATGCAAAATCCAATCCATAAGGAGCTGTGAAATCTTTGGTAAGTTGCGGGGTATTTTCAGCAAAGGGGTCAAATGCGGTAAAGATTCCGCATTGATTGGCGATATCCAACCGACCTTTCAGCCCGTCCCAGGCCGCAATCCGCGCACCGGCAACCTGGTAAAGCTGGGCGGCCAAATTCCCAACAATACCCAAACCCATAACCAAGCCGTATTCGCCCAATGCCGGTTCCGTGCGGCGCACCGCCTGTAAAGCCGTCGCACCCAGACACGCATACACCGCATCTTCGGAAGGAACCGCATCAGGAATCCCCACCACCAAATTACGGGGAACCTGAACGACGTCCGCATGCAACGCTTTGCCCGCCCCCATGCCGATCACCCGTTGGCCGACTTTTAAGTTCTTTTCATCGGCAGGAATCTTAAGCACCACTCCCGCCACCGCATAACCAAAAGGCTCCGGTTGGGCACAGGGATCCGGGTGGGCCCGGCGGCTTTCCAACATCATCAGCTCAGTACCTGGGCTAATCAGGGAGGCTTCGACCCGGATGGTGATATCATTAGGACCCGCTTCAGGTAGGGTTTCCGTCAAAAGCGCCACGCGCCCTTCACCCGTAATCGTGCTAATTGTTCGTTTCATATGTAAAAATTCCTAGGGTTGATTTGCGAAAGCGTAGTCACGGGAAAAAAGATCCCCGTCGAATGAGACCGGAATCTCCGGCAGGTCTTTTATAAAAATCGATTCCCCATGTCGCTCCCGGGAAGCTTCCCCTGCCAACATGATGCGAATGGCTTCGGTTTGAACTTCAATATCGGTGGGCGCACATTTCCCTGCCAGTACAGATTCGATATAGCGCAACAGCGCCAAATAAACCTGGTCGATGGCGATTTCACGATGGTGAACCGCCTGATCGCTTTGCACCATCACATGGCAAGGTTGCCACACGCCGCTCTGCAGTTGATAGGTCACCCGGGCTCCGGTCTTCCACGTGATCACATATTGTTCAATCTTATGATTTTGGTTTTGAGTGACACCGATATAGGAAACGGACTCGGCACCCGGCCCCATCAATTGATGCAAAGCTTCTACAATGTGAATCCCGTAATTAAATCGGTCCACCCCACAGGTTCCCAACACGGCCAGGGGCTGCTCGTTGTTTTCAGTCAACAGATTTCGAAGAGCCTCCACTTCCGTGGCATAGCGTAAAGAAGAGCCGCCTAAAATTTTTGCCCCCCCCTTCACCAAAGCCTCGAGCTTTTCACACGCCGCCAGATTTCCCACTACCGGTTTGTCCAGAAATACCGGAACCCCGGCTTCGATAAACGGTGCGGCCAATTCCAGATGACGGTCCCAGTTGCAGTCATGGATAAAGGCAATGTCGACCGCCTCCGCCATGTCCTCCAAGCGTTCACAACGATTTTCAATACCGGCTTTTTCCATGAAAGCAGAAACTTCCGCATCCGTACGGAATCCGTCATTAAAGACCTCCGTATATTTCAACTTCAATCCCGCCTCACGCATTACGGTGAGAAAAGAACCGGGATGGGACGTATCGATCCCTACACAACCCACTTTAAACATTTGATTCTCCTTTGAGGGGGGCGGCCGACGCTCGTCCATCTGCGTTTGCGTGCAAAGAACGTTCAAAATACCTGTCAAGCTGCTCTAAATCAAATTCCTGACATATGTCCATTGCACTGCGCTTTTCAGATTCGCTATACAGAATCGCCGTCCCCGTATGTGCCGGCACATCAATCCGGACTTCGGCGCCGTAGGTTCTGCGAATATCCTGAAATTTCACCCCGTTATAATCACAATGCAGTAACACCCGGTCCAAATTTACCCGGGCATGCGAACAGCGGTTCGACCGATGAGTCCGATCCAGCATTTCGCCGTGCGGGTTGAGGGTGCCCCCTTCATAAATAGGCAAACCAGACGCAAAGAACGATCGGCATTCATAAGCCCACATGCCCTGTACCATCGCAGAACCGTGATACATACTGCTGAAACAAAGAATATCGGGCTTCTGCACAATGTACTGATCCAACAACCACCGAAAATTCAAATCAAAACAAATGATCCCCCCCAAGCGCCCCACCTCTGTATCGATCGTCACCGCTTTCGTCCCGGGGGACAATCCTTTTTCAAGTTCCGGAATGGTTAAATTACATTTGTGATACACACCAAGGAAATCTCCACTCGGTGAAATAAACACTTGGGAGTTGTGGACACGTCCTCCCTCCCGAATCTTTACCGATGCCGCAATATGTGAATTTAAAGCTACGGCCTCTTCCTGGTACATGGAAAGCATCGGACCCGGTGCATCCATCTCCTCCGCTGTATCCAAGGTCTGAGCGTATGCCTCCACCCCTTCACACATCACCACCAAATCAACCCCCAAACCGCGAAGGTCCTGAAGCCCTTTTCGGGTTTCGCTTATGACAAGGTCGAGTTGTCCCCGGGTCTTGGCGGCAGTTTCAAAGGTGGGCGTGGCGATATGAACATACTTTGACATAAGATAATTTTACAGAGGTTTAGTAATCTATAGGACTAGAGGTTTTATCATTTTTGTCAAGATGGTTTTATAAAATCCCCATCACATCTATGGTGTCTTAGTCGGGCAGCTCCCGCATGCCATCATCCTGAATGTATTCTGTTCGAAGACCACACGGGGAAGATGCAGGGCCTCCGGTAATGAACGTCCCAGATGTTTCAACGGATTATGCAATCCCATATCCCAGAGGGCAGACTCATCAAAGCTCCCCATATCTGCCAGCACATTCATACATTGCATAAGGGTGTATGCCGACCCAGCCAAACATGTGCCATCCGCTCGTTGCAATAAACCTGTCTCATCCAAAATTACATCCATCCCCCAAAGGGGGTAAGCGCCCGGATCCAGACCCGCAATCGGTGCCGAATCACTCACCGCAATACACTGCTCCACCTTTTTCATGCGGGTGATACATTGAATTAAAGTTTCAGGGATATGATGGCCATCAGGAATAAACATTGCCGCCAGCCCATCATTTGCCAGCTGATCCAGGATCGGGTTGTTGTAGCGGTGCAACTCATTCGGAATTCCATTCCCGAGATGCGTACACAGGGTGGCTCCCGCATCGATCGCTGCCTGAATCACCTCCCTTCCCGCCATATGATGCCCGAGCGAAACCTGCACCCCTTCCGCACACAGTCGGCGAATATAGTCAAGCCCTCCCGGCAATTCCGGGGCCACGGTATGCAATACGATGTTTCCTTCGGCCCATTCATTCCATTTCAAAAATGCATCCACATCAGGATCCCTGATATGCTCCCGCGGATGTGCACCTGCAGAGGCCAACGCAAAACAGGGACCTTCCAGATGAATTCCCAGAAGACACTGGCCCCGCTCCGAATCCCTCATCGCCTCGGCAATCACCCGAAGATTTTCACGGTACACTTCTTCCGAAGCGGTAATCAGAGTGGGACAATACGCCACCGTGCCTGCTGTGAGTAAACTTTGGCTTACTTCATGAACCGCCTCCAAGGTCAGACCGGGAGCGCTAAAATCAATTCCCCCGTATCCATTCACCTGAAGATCTACAAACCCCGGTCCGGTATGAGGCTTCATGATCTCAGTTTACCCGCCGCAGGTTGATCCAGAAACAACTGACAATCCGCATGCTGCTGCACAATCGAAGCCGGACAGACAGGTGTCACCGGGCCCTCAACGGCCTCTTTCACGGCCTGAGCTTTGCGCTCATCCGGAACGGTAAGAATCAACTTTTCAGACTTCATGATTTGTCGAATACTCATGGAAATCGCGTGGGTCGGTACGTCGGAAAACGTGGGAAACCACCCTTCCCCCATTTGCTGTTTACGGCAGGCCTCATCCAATTCAACCACCTGATAAGGTGCCTCCGTTTCAAAATCCGCAGGGGGATCGTTAAAGGCCAAGTGGCCGTTTTCTCCAATCCCCGCAAAACAAACATGGATCCTCCGCTCCCGGATCAGCGCGCCCACACGCTCACATTCCGCCTGCGGATTTTCTTCTGCATTTAAGTAATGAAACTGCGCCGGAGGTGTCGGGAGTTTTTTATGAAAACGCTCCCACAGATAGCGACGGAAGGAAGCGGGATGCTCAATGGAGATTCCGACATACTCATCCAGATGAAAAATATTTAATTTGTGCCAGGGAATCTCCGGCATCTCAGTCAATGCGGACAGTATTTCAAACTGGGACGCCCCCGTGGCAACAATAATATTCACATGTCCGTGCGCGGCCACCGCCTCGCGGATAGATTGCGCCCCCAGCTCTGCGGCCGCCTTTCCCGACTCTGCTTTATGTTCAAAAATATTCAGTTTCATAATTCAGTCCTTCTGGTTGGATTTCAGATCTATACGTAAAAGTTTTGAAAGTAATTTCACTCTGAGAAATTTATGTTTTTTTAGTTGAGCTATTGACCTGCCCGCGATCGGAGTTATGAGAAAAGTACACCCGTAAGGATATTTAAAATATGACCCGATCACTTATTATTTGCACGACACTCACCTGCAGTTTGTTTTTGCTGACCCACTGCGGACAAGCCCCGAACCCAGCTGAAGTTGAACACCAGGAAGTTTCCATGGCAAAACATGCCGAAGAACAACTTTCGGAATTTGATTATCAACTGAGCCAACATGACGGTCTGCCTTCGAAGGTTCTGGAAGCGTGGGATCACGCAAAAACCGAATACTTGCGAGCAGCTGAAACCTTGCTCCATGCGGAGTCCGCAGAGATGGATGAGGCGCTGGCAGCCTACAATACCGCTTGGAACCATGTCCTCTCCAGTTATCAATCGGCAAAGAAACACTTTTAAACGCCTCAACCCTCATTAAACGCATACAGCCTGAAGCCAAAGGGTTCCGGAATTTCAAATTCCGCGAACCCTTCTTTATTTTGCACCGTCTCTTCAGGTTTGAATACATTTTGCAGAGCATGTTCTCCGGCCTCTTGCGGCAAACGGAATACGTGGGCACCTTCATCCCCTCCGTTCCGATAAACCGCAACATAACCCCGGTTTAAATCAGGGTCCACCGATAGCAGCCCACTCCAGGTATTCAGCCCGGGAGCATCTCCGAACGGGAAAACCCATTGATTCAGGATCCGCTCTTTGTGCGGAGCCAGGGTTTCCTTAAAAGCTTTGAGATGTTTACGTTTCTCTTTGCCCATATCCGTTTGGGAGCCCCAATACAGCGGATGCGCAAACAAAGTGGTCCCCACAATATATTCCAGCGGATATTCCTCCACCTGCGGCATCATTTCCAATTCACATCGATGTGCGGGCATGTATTTCGCCAAACGCCAAAGATTTCCTAACGCAGTATAGGGTTGATAATAACGGTGATCCTTCAAACGGCGTCCGCGATTTTCCAGAAAAAGCCGGCCATAGTCCATGGCAAAATCGAAACCCGGACGGTTGGTTCGGGTCACATCCATCGAAATCATCAGTTCAGGTATTTCCTGTTTGAGATCCTCCAGCAGGGCACGATAGGCTTCGAAATGTTCATGTACATCCCCCAACAACGTATTGTATTCATTCTGCTGATACAGATCAAATTTGAAGCGCTTGAAGCCAAACTGGGTATAGAGATCAATCACTTTTTTCCGAATATGGGCCGCATACCCCGGATTCAACAAATCCATCCCCACATAAATGCGGGTGCCTTCAGAAAAGATTTTTTCCACCGGGGTATAATTGGTGGAACGCGCCACCCAGTTCCACGGATTGCCTTCGATATTGGTATCGTGACCCTCGGCCCCATCCCATATTTTGGCCTCGGGATGTCGACTGTCCAAGCCCAATGGATTCATCCACAATCCCACTTGCAACCCGAGATCTTTCGCCCGTTCCGCAATCGGGGCAAACCCTCTAGGGAAACGTTCAAGATCGACATCCCCCATAAATATATCAAACCATCCATCATCAATATACACCGTATCCATGCCACTTTCCGCAGCCGCATCCAATTCATCCAAAATTTTTGTCTCGTCAATTTTTAAAAAATAGGCCGGCCAGGAATTGGTTAAATATTCAATCCGCTCTGTGTTTTGCAAAGGATAACGCGACAGCTGATAGCGCTTAAGCCCGCGCAAACTTTCTGCATTTTCCAGCACGCCAATCACCACCCCATTTGCACGTCGAGGTGCCCCCGGATGCAGGCGGTCAAACCCCAAACCTACCATGGAAACCTGTTGCTGCGTTTTATCATAGGCAAAATCAAAATCCGTCGGCACCGGCTGACTGTCCGGGCAGGGTCCTTCCCGATAACAGAAAATGCCAGCATTGCCATCATGCGTAAACAGTCCGGCCACATTCTCCGCTTCCGCATCCTTGCAGCTGACGCGTTCATTCGACTGATCACTACAGGTGAAAAAATCCACCACCTTCGCCCCGCCCGCATGCAGCAGCTTCACCGAAATCAGATCGCTGTAGCGCAAGCCATGCAAACTCCGGTCCGTATGCCAGGTGTCGACCCAGCGCAGTGCGCCGGCATCAGCATATAGCGTGTAAAGCCTTTTAATTGTCAGCGTGCCTTCAGCCAAAAGCGGCACATCAAATTCAACCGTGATCTGCTGCCCCACCGTGACCCCATCCCGCTGAAGGGCAGAGGGAGCACTGACACGGTACACCCGTCCCTCACCATCGTTCAGATTCACCGTTTGCCGACTCACCTGCAGCTGGTGCGCCAGGCCTTCGATCAGGTTCTCCCCTCCCACCGCCGGACGCAGTGTCAGGATTCGCCCCCCCTGCTTTAAATTGAGCTCAGCCACCAGGTGGGCATTTTCAAAAACTAAGATGTCAGATCGTTGCTGAATGAGATTCATCACATATTTTCCAAGGTATGTTATTTAGAAGACTATAGTGCATTAGATAAAAAAAGCTGTCGGGGAATTTCATATATTTCTTTAGTCCGTGAGTGCCACCGGGTGCTCCCAGTTCGCAGACAAAATCGCTTTTTCATCCAACGGCAAGACGATACGATCCGGGGAAGAAGAAGATTTTTTAATCAGTTTGCGCAGGAGTTCCACCGCATTTCCGCCCATGTCCTGCAGGGGCTTGGGAACATAACAATAAGGAGAGTGATTGGTATCTCCATAATTTATGGTTAATAAATCTTCAGGAATCGAAACCCCGTCCTGCTGCGCAATTTTGATCAGGGCATGAGTCATGGCATCTCCATGCACAATCACCGCATCCGGACGGTTGCGGGCACGTAAAAACTTCTGTGCTGTCGCCTCCCGCGTTTTTTCGGACCCTCCGGTATTCGGACAAATCCATGATTTCTTCGATGCAAGGCCCGCCTCCTCATATGCACGCTCCAGGCCGGCAATCATCCGGTCGGCCCGGCGCCGGATTTTCGGAAGGGATTTGCTGCGTTCCCCACAGAGCAGCCCCACCCGTTCAACTCCTTTTGAAAACAGGTGTTTGGCCCAAGTATACACATAGCCCTCATCATCCAGGAGAACTGTATGAATCGACTCTTTGCTGAAATCATTATCTACAAACACAAAAGGAATATCCCGCTCTTCGAGATATTTTCGGTCATCACTGCCAAAAACCCCAATGGCAATAACCCCGTCAATTTGGCGTTTATCCAGCATGGTATGCAAAATATAATTGCGCGGATCCTGTAAAGGTTTCGAATTCGAAGACAATAAATGGGTGTGATACGACAAACTATGGGCTTTCGATTCGATTCCGTTTAACAATTCAGTTTGAAACAAACCCGCATCCGTCAAAGACGGAATTAAAACACCCACATCCACGCCGCATTTTTTACTTTCCGGTTCAGCCGGCGCATGGGAGGATACAAACGTTCCGCGTCCCTGCAAACGAACCACCAAATCGGCTGCCACCAATTCATTATACGCCTGCCGCACGGTCATCGGACTGATGTCATTCCGTTTTGCCAGTTCTAGCTCGGAGGGCAGCTTTTCGCCTTTCGCCAATTCTCCGGATTCAATTTGAGCCGCCAGATGCGTCTTGATTTGATAATAGATAGGAATGGGGCTGGCTCGATCAATCATAGGGGTTTCCACTCAGTGTTTACGGAGAAGTTTTTTAAGATAACTATAGTTCTAATGCACAGATGTATCACCTGCAAGGATTATATTATATTCCTATGCAGCTCTGCACCTCTATTTTAACCCATCCCGCCAGCCATATCGCCAATTATCGGCTTTAAGATACCCGCGAGATTCGAATTGCTTATAATTCATCCATTCCACATGCCCATCCACAAATCCAAAGTTGATTCCATCATGATGCCGCCATCGCCGCGTTTCCGTGGGATCATCAAAATCGTAGGAATAAATGTCCCGTTGCCAATTCCCTATTTCATCCGCAAAGAGAATTGTGGTGCTGGCGTGTTTGATATCCGAAAGGGTAAGGTAGGTGTGGGTTTCGAAAATATTCACTATTCGACGATTCATTCCATAGTCCCCTTTTAATACTGAATTATAATAGGCCTCCCCTTTCATAGGCTGGGCAGGACAACGGAATACTTTGGGAGTCGATATACTGGGCGCCGCTTTAAATCCGATATATTTTTCCAGTTGAATCTGCCAAGTGTCCCCGTAAGCATTTGATTTCATGCTGGGGAATCTCCCCTTATGGTCCAAATTATAAAGAGTTGTCGCTTTTAAAATTTGTTGGATATTGTTTTTGCAGACTGCGCTATGAGCTGAGCCGAGTCCCTTTTTGACCGCCACAGAAATAAGCGATGTGAGCAATGCAATAATTGTAATGACCACCAACATCTCAATGAGCGTGAATCCGCTACGCATATTTATGTGATATTGATATTTTTTCAATGGGGCAGATTGATGATTCATTATCTTTTACTCGAGGACATAAATATTATAATTCGCAAAAATAAGTCACGTCGTGAAGCTGTTGAGTAAAACCGGCCCGTTCATAGGCCCGCCGCGCCGGCGCATGCGCTTCGTCCAGTCCGGTCTGGACTTTGGCACAAAAAAGCTCTTTTTCCCGGAAATAATTTAACACCCCGCGGTACATAAACTGCCCCACCCCTTTCAGCCCAAGCTCAGGATCCACCGCATTGTTCAGGATTTCCCCCACCCTTTTGTCCCGGTCGATGAAAAAAGTGATAAAGCCGAGAAGTGGCCCCTCTCTTTCACAGACCCAGGTCCATTGAGGATAATTTTGGGCATGTTCAGCGATTTGTCTGCCCTTCTCCGTTTCCGGATTCGGGTTTAAGTGCGCATAAAGCGCATCCCCCAGTTCTTTTTTTTGCATAGCCCGGATGGGCGCCCAGGCCCGCTGGCCGATATCCATAATACGGGGGACATCTTCAGGCTGACAGGGGCGAAGTTTCATTCTGTTTCTCCAGTGGCAGCGCCGAGTTGTTTCACCAGTTGTCCCGCTTCAGCAACCAGGTCCGCAATCCGCTGCATGCTCATGCGGTCCAGAGAATCGTCAATGGTATGTATCTTTTTGAAAGGATGCCGTGTCCAAATCCACAAGGTGGGAATCCCCGCCGCATGAAATACTTTATCGTCACCGTCTCCACTGTAAGGCATCATCGGCAGACCACTGCGGAGCGACACCGGCAATTTTTCAGGAAACCCCACCTGCAACAGGTCCTCGCCTCCCAGCATGCCAATGCTGTCAAAATTTAAAAACCAGCGCACATCCTCACCGTGACGCTGAACATAATTATCACTTCCCGGCGGAAAATCTTTCGGTATATATTCCTCCGCACTGAAAGCCACAAAATCGAGCGGACCGGACACCCGGTCTTTCAACTGCTGGGCCAATTCCAATAATGCCGCCGTTCCCGACGCATTATCCGATGCCCCTTCAATCAGCGGCGCGGTGTCATAATGCGCGCCCACCACCGCCCGGGGCCCCTCCCCGGGAACCCGCGCAATGATATTCTGGGACTGGTGGGTAAATTTTTGGGCGGAAACTTCCACACGGTAGACCGCATCCGGAAAGCGGCATAACTTTTCCAGCGTGGACCCGGAGATACAGGCCGTCACCAACTGATCCAGAAAGGGAGAACGCTGAATTTTCGTGTTTATGGCTTCAAAATGTTCGCTGACAAATATGGCGGCAGCCGCACCGAACGCATCCAGCCGTTCCGCAATGGCATTCCGCCCAAAAACTTTTCCGGTTTCCGTCGCCACATTCACCATGCACAACCGCCCCTTCACTTCTGCTTCAGAGAACGACTCCACTTGCCGGGACGTGATCCACACCAGCTTCCCTTCCACCTCCCCCGCATTTGAAAAGAAACAGGGCCGCAGATCCAACGCCTCCCCCGTGTCCATATTTTTCAAGTCATAGTGTTCACAATTCCATCCCACTACAGGGTAAGACTCCTGCAAAACCTCATAGCCCTGACTTTTCAACACCTCGGTAATATAGACGGAAGCTTTTTGCTCCCCTTCACTTCCCACATGCCGGGTACCAATCTCTCGGCATAAGGTTTCCATATGCTTCGTAATTCTCGTTTTCGCCTTTTTCATTATGATCTCTTTGCGCTACCGGGTTCCATTGCAAATATTTTTTCCGTAACATCATTCTCGCAGAGAATGTGTCGGTTACAGATTCCAATACAGAACTCTATAGCACTTAACAGAAAAAACACAGGAAATTTTGCCCGTGCCGGCAACAAAATTTATCAGTCTGCGAAATCACTCCTCTTGTCACGGAAAACAGACGCCCCCTCTCTTTTCAGAACATCGCACCTGGATTTCTTCTTTTATATTCACTATAGAGTTATAGATGTTCCGTGGTTGACAATGCCGCGAAGGTGTTTTTAGCTACCCGTGAAATTCAGGGACCTCTCCCTGCCCTATGCCTCCATTAACAGTATTTCAGGCTGGAATATGTCCACACGTACACTGACAGAAATTCTTTCCCTTCTTATTGCCACACCTTCGGTCAACCCTGCCCATAGCCACAACCCCGACATCACCGGTGAAAAACACATGGCCGAACTCTTTATCCAACTGTTCAATGATTTTGGGTTGGAAGTTGAAATACTGTACCCCATCGGACCCGATCGCCCCGCCGTTATCGGCCGCTCCCAACCGGCCAGGATCCGCTCCACCCTTATGTTTGAAATGCATTTAGACACCGTGTCCGTCTCGGGAATGACCGTGGACCCTTTCTCCCCCAAAATTCATGATAACAAAATCTACGGAAGAGGCGCCTGTGATATGAAAGGATCCATGGCGGCACTATTTTACGCCCTCAACCCGGAGCGGATTCAGGCTCTGGCCGACCGGGGCATTCAACTGATGTTGGTTGGGGCTCCAGACGAGGAAGCCGGCCTGGTGGGCGCCACCCATCTGGCCGCCGAAGGATTGCGGGCAGACCACGCCATCATCCTCGAACCCACCAGATGCCTTCCCGTCATCGCCCACAAAAGTGCCCGGAAATACCAGGTCGATTTATACGGACGTGCCGGACACGGAAGTCAACCAAAGTCGGGCGTCAGCACCAATACCGCTTTGGCCCAATTCCTCCCCGGCATCCTGAATATCCACGCAGATCTCAATCAAAAATATCAGCACCTCCTCCTGGGAAAATCTTCCCTCAATCTTGGGAAAATTTCAGGCGGGGACAGTTTTAACATCATTCCTGACCACACACAACTGCTGCTGGACCGGCGCGTGATTCCCAATGAACCGCCCCATCTCTTTCATGATCAGGTCAATCAGCTCCTCCGCACAATGATCGAACAAAAAATTCTGGTCGGCGGCGACATGCATCTGCACCGACAAAGCCAAGCCTTTTCCACCGATGAACAATCCCCGCTGGTAAAATCCCTGCAAACCGCCATCACCCGGGTGACCGGCGAACCAGCTCCCTGCGGCGGCACCTCCTGGGTAAGTGACGCCAGCCCTTTCAGCACGACCTGCGGACAAGTGCTGGTTTTCGGACCCGGCGATATTGATCAGGCCCACACGGAAAACGAATACATCGAAATTTCGCAATTAGAACGCGGGGCTGCAATTCTTGGTGATTTTCTGGATCACGTTCACTTCGCCTGAACGACTCCCGTACAACGCCCTCTGTTCAGGGAGCCATGAGTAAGTGTCGCGCGCCGGTGAAAATCAACTGAGCGGCAAACGCGGCCAAAAAAAGTCCGGTCAATTTACTGAGCACCGCCAACACATCTTTGGGAATATACTTTTCCAGAGCATGGGCGCCCAAATACAACCCGCCTAAGGTCAAAATCGCGCCGCACAGGGCACTGAGCCGCAATCCCATTTGCCCCAAAGTCGCCGACTCACTGCCCATCACCAGAATCGCACCAATGGTTCCCGGTCCCACCGCAATCGGGACTGCCAGCGGCACCACGGAGAGATCTTCCGTATCGGTGGCCGACAGTTGACGTCCCCGCACACTGTCCAGGGCCACCAAAAATAATAAGATACCGGCACCGACCCGGAACGAATCCACCGTAATACCGAACAGGCTGAAAATTGTATTCCCGAAGCCAAACAAGCCGATCCCGATCAGCAACATCGCCACCGTCGCTTTGACCGCCAGCCGCTTCCGCTCCACTTCCGTTTTTTGAGCCGAAAACGAAAGAAAAGCGGAGATGGAAAAAAAGGGAGTTAACAGGAAAAAGAACGTAATCCAGTCACTGATAAAATCCCCCCCGGAGGTGGCCGATATAACAGAGGAACTCATGTGCTTACCAACGTTTGAGTTTATAGGGGTTAAACATCGGTTGCGTCAACATATACGGATAAGGATCCACATCTCCATGGTCAATGAACAGCTCAGGACCTGTCATTCCTCCCCCTCCCAAGGTATCATACACACGGACCGCAATGGTATTCGGCTGGTCTGCCCGGATGAGCTCCGCGGGAATCCGGTAACGGCGAATCACCGCATATGCATTTTCAGTTTCCGCACCGGTCATGCCAATACGTTCTCCGTTAAAATATGTTGTATCCATATCATCGACTGCACCCAGCGTCAGATACAGATCCCCCTGCCCGGTCATACTTTCAGGGATGTCGACTTCACAGCGGTACCATGCGAATCCATCATAGGGGCGTTTGGAATCGGCGAAGCGCGGGTTTACCGTTGTCACCCCCTGGTTTTCCCACAGACCCGGAACACTCAGCGTCTGCCAACCCTCATCATCAAATGCCGGACGGTACCATTTTTCCCGGGCTCCCCGGTTTTTCAGATCAATGGAAAACTTCCATTCGTCCGGTAAATCAATGCGGGCTGTACTGAAGCCGTCCAAATAGTTTTGGGACAGCGGGGTGAACCCTCCCTCAAGCTGCGTGACCATGTTCGAGACCATGCGCAGCACCTTCCCGTAAATCCGTTTCGAACGCTCCGGCGTAACATCGGTGTCCCGGTACTCCACAGGATCGACCGCAACCAGGATATATGCACCGGCACCAGCCTGTTTCACTGAAATCACCGGTGGCTCCGTCAGCGCAACAACGCCCTGTCCGGATTTCGGTAAAGCATCCCGGCGCTGATCTTTTAAAAAGGCATCCGCATGACTAAGTCCGCGGGCCAGTGCGGGTTGCTCCAATGGCGTGGTCCGGAAGTACGTCTCCGGATCCGCCAGGGGAATGCCGATCGTTTCTAACGCCTCCGATCCCATCAGAATAACGGTGCCGCCCTTTGCGGTTACAGCGTCAAAGCCCGTCCGCTGCGACCCGGACACCGGTCCTGCATGGAGCACGATCTTTTGATCACTTTGAATCGAGTTGTTCACCGCTGACTGCAGTAAAGCATCATCTGTCAACTTCCCGGAAAGTATGATCTGCTGAGGACGACGCGGCTGAAGACCCGCAGCATATCCGAGCAGCTGTTGAAAGATACCCGTGGCAACGGGATCCATGCCGATACGCTCCGTCACATCCAGCTGACACAGCAAGATGGTGCCCGCCCCTTCCTTGATTTCTGCCAATGGCGTATACTGAAGATCAAATCCGCATTCCAAAAGACTCAGCAGCGGTCCCGCGGCAGGTTTTTCAATCATATACGAGGCGACCACTCCACGGTTGCCCCACTTCCAGAATTCCTCCGGATATTGTCCCGGGGTTTCTTTACGGTCCTTGGGATAGGGCTCGCTCAAACTGTAAGCCCCCCGCCAATGGCGAAAGTCCCCGGCCTGAAATCCTTTCAACACCGGATGTTCACTGTCCACAGGGAATGCGGTCCGTTCCCCGCGGGCATGCATGCGCAACCCGAAATCCTGCAAAGTACGCTGCTCAAAACAAACCAGGGTTTTTCCCTGCTCGATCACCTGCGTCAAGATCTCAGGTGGCACATGGGTTTCAACCGAAAGCACATCCTGCCCGATCACATAGACCTGACTGTCCGGCAACGGCTGTCCTTCCTGGATCTCTTGATATGATATGCCCAAGCGATCAAAGATCTGAGCTGTATTTCCGGCAGGATCGAACAATCCTAAGGACGTGTTGAGCACGGACGGCGGCAATGCCGATTTCGGGAAAACTTCTAAATTAAAGCTCTCCAGATAACGCTGCTCGCGCAGCGGACCGGACCAGGCCGCCTCCAACCGATAGGCGCTGCGGCTTTTCACCTGCGGAGCATTCACACGGAGATTATAGGTGGCAACGCTCCCGGCGGATGCGTCGACTTCGATCGTCCCCTCTGCAACTGCGGACTCGTCGGCCAAGTCGATCAAACGCCATGACACGCGGGTGGAGAGATGCTCACGGGCATCATTCACCACCACCAATTGTTTTTCAATGGCGTCTCCACTGAACCATGCATGTCCCTTGGCGGTGGTTCCGACTTCATCATCCCCGCCAAAATAGACTAAGACCGGACGCAAATATTTCTGCGTCATCTCTCCGACGGCGGTCAGTTCAAGATCTGTTGGAATATGGTGCGTAAACGGTTTCGGGCCAGGTGCAGTCCAGTCTTCGTATTCGAAGTTCACTTTAGGTCCCTGCCACGGCTCAAACTGACGCCCGTAATATTCAGTATATCGACGGTTATTGGGGGAGAACCCCGTCAAACCATAGCTGCGCCAGTCCTTAAAAAAGGAGGGCCGCATTGCCAGCATCCCCGAGGTCAGCGGCTCATGCAGACGCAGGCCGTAACCCCAAATATAGGACTGATTCACATTGTATTTATCCGTCCCCGCTTTCGATTCACGGGTCGCGCCTTCACTGATCAATTGAAGATAATGATCCGACTGCAGCGCATACGCCTCCGGCCCCAGGGTTTCACTGAGGTATTCCGCTTCCAGCATTTCTGAATAACGGACATCCATATAATTTCCCTGGCGGGCCCGCATCAGATCCAAGGTGTAAACCGGCAGCGAAAGCTCCACAAAGATCATGGGCTTGTCACCTGTTTCCGCCCACCCGGATAAGGAATCCCCCACTTCCTGCAAGGGGGGCCAGCAGGGATAAAAATTCGACGTGATAAAATCGCCGTAGTTTCCGCTGGCATGGTTGTATACCAATCGGGAATCATCGATTTGTTTTAACCGGGCAACACTCTCATCCGCATGCTCCCGCTTGTTTCCCAAATTATTCACCGTGTCCGGGGGCTGATAGCCACTGGCCCAAGTGTGGGGATTCATGTCCCATCCATAACCGAGATAATTGAAGTTCAGGCCGTAAATGAGTAATGAGGGATGATTGCGGTATCGTTTCACCAGGGCCTGCATATGCCGGGTCCACCGCTCCCTTTGTTCAGGCACTTCCCATCCGTAGGCATATACGGGATAAACCGGCAGAATGACCGGCAAGCCTTTTTCATCCGTCAGTTCCAGAACATCATGATAATATTGTGCCGAACGCCCATCGGAAAAAGTTCCTTCCGACCCCAGCTGAATGGAATTGAATCCCACCCGTGTCATCGCATCCATTTCCGCTTCCGCGACCTTCCGCGACGCATTGACAAAGGTATCATGGGCATGCGCATGGTAACTGAACAAATGCAGCGGCTTTCCGTTTAATACGATATCCCGTCCTTCAATCCATACTTCCCGGAAGCCAAAGGTTTCAGGAAAAGTCCGGTCCAGATCACGGGCTCCCGACCGCAGCCGGGCCACCGCCGTGTACAAATGCGGATGATCCGTATCCCAAAGTTCAGCGTCTTCCCAGGCATGGATCATGGACACAGACTGTCCCGCCCCGGGCAGCTTCGGTAACGTTTTCTCAAACGTTTTTATCTTTTCCCCGCGGGCTTTATCGAAAACATCCACCACGAAATCCACCTCCCCGTCCGTCGACGGCTCTCCCGAAATTTTTGCCGTGAATCGGATCGTATTCTGACGGGTCGACGTGGTGATAAACAGATCTTTCAGGGTTGGTCCCGCAGGTTCCACCTGCAGCCAAACGTCACCGGTAATCCCCCGCAAATGTGCCTTGGCTTTCCGTATCACGGTTTCATCTCCGCCCAGATAAGCTTTAACACTTTTCGATAACAGGGCATCGACCCGCACCTGCAGCTCATTCGACTGCCCCTTCGGCTGTAAAAGATCCGTGACGTCCCAACGGATATCCTCACGTTCTGAGATACGCCCCACTTCTTTTCCATTGAGGTAGACGGTGCCGCTGATCGTCACCCGGTCGAGTTTCAGAAAGACTTGATCGTCCTCTGAGAGCGCCGGACTTTCAAATGTACGCACATACCAGGCACTGGGGTATTCCGCCAACTTCTTTCCTTTCCACTGATCCGTCCCGCTCCAGCTTCCCGCTTCAAAATGAGGACTGCCGGTAATTGGAAATTCGGTGGTGTTCATCCATGAGGAAGGAACCAGTACATACCCAAAATCCTCCGCCGCCGGCGGCTGCTCGGTAATGGATTCAGACAACCCGATTTTCCATACCCCGTTCAGGCTGTGAGTCCTGCGGAGACCATTATCTAAATGATAACTGCCACTCAGGGAGGAGCTGTACTTTTGTTCTAAATCTATCACATCTGAAAATGCAGGTGAGAAACCGAACAGGAACCAGGAAACGAAGCAGGAGAGCAGAATCTTTTTCATCATAAGAGGGAAAGGACGGGGGTGAATAATAGACATTCGTTACGCAGACAACGGCTGTAAAGGTTTTCAGCCATTTATCCACTCGCAGAATCAATATCGGGATTAGATCATTTTAACAATTGCGTTATGGAACTCTATAGCACTTAAAATTTATTTACAAACCCTAATCCTCATAATTTGCGACTTTCATTTCTTTCTAGAGGTCATTGCAATTCAAGGGTGATAAAACTCACCGCGCGGGGCGGCAATTCCCCGGAAATGCGCACGAAGGGATTTTGCGGATCAAATTCTGCATCCAAGATCAAAGGCAGCGGCTGCGTCAATTCGTTGATCTCCTCGACATAAACCTCCGCATCGCGTTCGTCCTGACTCAGCGAAAACCCTTTTGCAGACCGGACTTTGTCACCGCGCACATAAAATTCAGCCGGAAAAGAGCGGTCCCACGATCCGTTGACCACAATAAAAAACAACTTACGGCCATCTTCACTCCGGGTTGCCAGCACCGGGGTGACCGGACCCGAAAATTCGCGAACGCCCTGATAGGATCCGCGGCCGGTTTGCGTGGCCGTAAACCACGGCGCCACGCCCTCGATTCCCACCACCTTCTCGCCGAGATGCCGGGTAAAATAGTAATACAGCCAGTACCGCAGGGTGCGCCGTTCGGGATCCGATGACGAAATAAACCCCATCGACCGGTCGTCCGGTGCAAATAATTCCCAGGCTCCCGCCCCCTCCACCAGGTTCTCCCTCGCGTAATAGATCAGCCTCACCGCGCAATGGAGTGTTCCGTACACATTCCCCAACCGGGGATGATAACGCCCCCCTTCCTGATCCGGCCCCGGACTGTGATGCGCCCATTCGGTGTCGTACTGGGTAACCCTCCGCTCTGGATTATAAGTGTCCAGCAGTTTCTGGTTGGCCAGAATTTCGGTCATGGTTTTGTAGTTGGCCGCCAACACCACATCCTCAAATGAATTCTCATACGCATTCAGAAAATCGTAATAGTGAGGGGCCACCCAGTCATAGTGCCCCGCCGCCCCTTTTAAGAGGACATGGTGATCCCAGATTCCGTATTGCACCGCCCGCCACATGGCGATTCCGATCAGGGCCCGGGGCTGTTCAGCCCGTATCGCCTTGCTGACCGCCACCACATGATCCCGGTAACTTTCGATAGTTGGAAAGGCCGGACGCGACCACGGTTCGTTGGAAATTTCCCAGCGTTTAAATCCATATCCCGAATCCACTGAATAACGCACAGCCGCCGCCCAGACCTCCGGGGTCAGTTTTTCACGGGCACCCTGAACCTCCAATTCCAGCACAACATGTTCTTCAGGAATTCCCCAACTTTTCGCCATATCGGCTGCGCGGTCAATCGCAGCTTCCACCCCGAAGGCCTCTACCCCCACGGCATAAAACCGTGTCATTGGCAAACGGAGGTCCCGAACCGCCTCCTCATAAGCAGCCGTCAGCGTGTAGCCCCCTTCCCGGTTATAAGGCAGACCGGTCCAGCCCCCCAGCCGATGCGCCGACACCCCCAGCACTTCCCGCGGCACAGGATGCAGAACATCATCCGTCTGCACGCTTACCCGCAAAACCTCCCCCGGCTTCAGACGGTGCTCTAAGCGGTACGCCTCCTCCTCGGCTCCATAACTGTGCAACATCGAAAACAAAACGGTCCATAATGTGAAATATCGTTTGCGCTGCATATCAACGGCCTCCATTCATCGTTTAAAATATAATTTAAAACTCTTGATCACTGACAACAATGCCATTGCAATTTCCCTCTATTATGAAAGGGATTTTTCTGATAGATATTGTCCTGAATCAAAATTCAAGTATTATGGACCTCTATAGCGCATCATAAAAATAATTTCAGAAAAATAGGACATAAATGGTTTGCAGTCTCTCAGACAAGCACTATATAGTTCCATATTGCACACCCTTTGTGTGCCGTGTATGATTCCACAACCTCAACCATTCGGAATATTGATGAAAAACACATTCAAGATCTTATTATTCGCATGTTTAACCGGAAATGCCATTGCCTCTGAGTCTCTGGACAAAGGCCTCACCCTGCATCTTTCCTGGAACGATTCGATGGAGGCCAGCACCGCGGCCGGCATCAAAACTCCGACCAAAGATCAAAGCACCCAATTGGTGGAAGGGAAATCCGGCAAAGGCGTCGAGCTAACCGGCAGCGCCCGCCTTTACTATCCCGGCAAAGACAACTTTAACATTCAGGAAGGCACCATTGCTTTTTGGGCCAAGCGGAACGCTTCCTGGAAACAGGAAGATGAGGGGTTTATTTTGGTCAAAGCCATCGCAGGAAAAGGCTGGAACCAGGACAGTTTCTACTTCTCCATCACCCCCCACAATCAAATCCGGGTATGGATCTGGGACCATGAGAAAAAGCAAACCCTATACATGGTTTCTCCCGTCCCTGCACAAGCCAATGTGTGGTACCACCTGGCCGCAACCTTTACCGATGGCGAAGTCCGCATTTATGTCAACGGTGAAGAAGGGTCTTACACGGGTGACGGCAAAGGCGACCCCATGATGGTCATGCCCTCCGGAGATGTGAAGCACCTGCAGATCGGATCGGACTACAACCATGCCTTTGAAGGTGTTATGGACGAGTTCCGCGTTTACAACCGCGTCCTCTCACCGGAAGAAATCAAAGCCCTGTACAACCTTTAATCCCTTCCCCTATCGGACCCACCTCAATCGGGAGATCTCTCATGACAGGAATTGCCGTCATCGGCGCAGGAAACCGTTCCCGCGCACTGGTACAAGAATTACTGAAACTTGCGGAGGAAACTGTAAACGTCCTCAGCATTTATGATCCCGACCCTGAGGTGGTACGCCGGGCAAAAGACGCCTGGAACGCCCCTCATGCGGTCCAGGCGGATTCGGCCCTCGCCGCCATGCAAACACCCGGCGTCGATTGGGTCATGATCTTTTCCCCCAACTCTTTTCACGCCGAGCACATTCTTCAGGCGTTCGCGGAGAAGAAACATGTCTTCACCGAAAAACCGTTGGCCACGTCCATAGAAGACTGCGTGGCCATTCAACAGGCGCACGCCGGCTCCGGCCTGCTGTTTGCCACCGGCTTTGTGCTCCGCTACGCCCCCCTCTATCAGGCCATATATAAACTGCTTCGCAGTGGGGATTTCGGCCCCATTATCAGTATTGGCGCATCGGAAAACATCAAACCCGCCCATGGTGGATACATTATGCGCAACTGGCGCCGCTTCACCGATCAATCCGGCCCCCACGTCCTGGAAAAATGCTGTCACGATCTCGATGTGCTCAATTGGTTCTGTGACGATATCCCTCGTCAGGTCAGCGCTTTTGGGGGCAACACCGTGTTTATTCCCGAAAACGAACACCTGATGAGCGAATACGGTCAGGAAATGTTTTGTTCCTGGGAGGATCCGCATGCGGTCGGGTCCCCTTTCACTTCGGAAAAAGACATTATGGACACCATGGGCGCCGTGATGAATTACCGGAACAACATTCAGGTCACCTTTCAGATCACCACCTCCAACGCCATTCCCGAACGCCGGATGTATATTTCCTGCCTCAAAGGAACCATCATCGGAGAAATCTACACCGGCCACCTGCAATACCGCCGACTGGGGGATGCACAGGAAACCGTTGAATCCTATCCCGGTGGCGGACACGGCGGCGGGGACCCCCATATCATGGCCGCGCTGTTAAAGTCGATGCAAACGGGCGAAGCCCCCCTGTGCAGCGGGGAGGAGGGTCTGCGCAGTGCCATTGCCGCCATTGCGCTCGATCAGGCCGCCCGCGAACAAAAAGTTGTCTCTTTGGATCCCGTCTGGGAAAAAATTGGACGCTGAATCTCCACCCCTACCTACTTAAATACCAGGATAAAACAGAATGGGCACCCATAAACCTCCGCTCGACCGCACGGCCCTTCCCGAACCCGTTTTTGATGAAAATCCCGAATGGATTGCTTTTTATTGGCGGGCCTGGGAACTCGCCTGGGATCATGTGATCGAAAAAAAGGGGGCACCCGCCTCGCCTTATATGGACGAAGCGTTTTCAGAAACCACGATCTGGATTTGGGACACCTGTTTCATGGTGCATTTCTGCAAATTTGCCCCCCAGCTTTTTCCCGGCATCCAGAGCTTTGATAACTTTTATCTGCCACTGCATGATAACATCTCCTCCCCGCTGAAAATTCATCACCCGGACAATCCCCCCCTGTTTGCCTGGATTGAATACGCCTACTTTCAATATACCGGTGATCAGGAGCGGATTGCCCGCATCCTCCCCTATCTTCAAAAACATTACGATTTTATCGAACAGTCAAAAGAAGGTGAAAAGCTTGCCGGAACCGGATGCCCCCTTTCCGCCCAGCGTGAACCGAACGGATACCGGTGGAAAGGCTGCCCCTCCGGCATGGACAACACCCCTCGCGGACGCGACCGGTATCATGACATCCTCTGGGTGGATCTGCTCGCACAACAGGGACTCGCCGCAAAATACATCTCCCTCCTCGCGAAGCAAATCGGCCTGACAGCTCTGGCAGAAACGTATCAACACAAACATACGGAACTGAAAGCCCTCGCGCAGAAATATTATTGGAATGAAGAAGACGGCACCTTTTACGACATCCTTCGCCGCGACCCGAACCAACAAGTAAAAGTGAAAACGCCCGCGGCCTACTGGGCTTTACTTGCAGACTTTTGCAATCCGGAACAGTCCGCAAAATTGGCCGCTCTGGCAGAAAATCCTCTCGATGGCTTCGGTGGCGAGATCCCCTGGCCCAGTGTTCCGCCCCAGGACCCGGATTTCGATCCCGACGGATGTTACTGGCGCGGCGGCGTTTGGCTCCCCATGGTCTACATGGCCACCTGCGCCCTTCGGGAAAGTGGCTATGCGGAAATTGCGGATCCCCTGGCAGAGCGCACACTCGAACACATGTTTCAGACCTGGAAAGGTTTCGAACCGCATACCATTTGGGAGGCCTATAGCCCAACCCAGCCGGAACCCTCAACCATCAAAACCGAAGACAACGGACGATTCGTTCGACCCGATTTCTGCGGTTGGTCTGCTCTCGGCCCCATCTCTCTTCTCATCGAAAGTGTCATCGGTATTCACAGTGCAGACTGTAGTACCAACACCCTGCACTGGCGTATCCACCGCACAAGTCGTCACGGTATCAACCGCTTCCGTTTTGGCGAAATCGTCTGCGACCTGTTGTATGAAGAGGGTGAATGTACGGTCACTGCCTCCGCACCCTTTACTTTGATCATCAATGGAACCGCCCACCCCATTCAAGCGGGTTGCCAACAGTTCCGCCCTTAAGGAAACCCATGCATTCTTTTCAATCTCTCATCCATTCTTCGCAACACCTGCGAATTGTCGGACTCGGTTCGTCCAACACCGAACATTTTCTCAGTGGGATGCACTGGCTTGAAATTTTGGATATCGGTATCAAACAAACGCGCAACATACGAAATCATGTCTGCATCAATTCCGGCGTCGGCGGTGACACCACCGTGCTTGCGCTAGCGCGTTTTGAACGTGACGTCGCTTTTTATAAACCTGACGTCACCTTGGTAACCCTTGGATTGAATGATGCAAACCCGACGCAGGGAATCAGCACAGAAGATTACAAAGCCAACCTGATCACAATCGTCAATCAATTGCGGGACTTGGGCAGCATCCCCCTGCTCCAAACGTACTACGCCTGCCCTCCCGAAAGGGTCAATGCCCAACGCTACGAGAACTTTCTAAAGAATATGGCGTCTACCCGGGAAGTCGCCGCCGAACAGGATGTGTTCCTCATCGACCAACTACAGCGCTGGGAACAGTTACGACTCAACTTTCCGGATCTTTACGAACCGTTAATGGAAGATCACCTACATCTCAACCGCCACGGCAACTTGCTAATGGGACTGGAACTCTGCCGGGCACTCGAACTCGAAGTGGGCGAAGACGCACCCGACTTCTGGGATTCCACCCGCAAAATTCAGCAGATTCTAGACCACCTGGATACAACCGTCAGGCCGGCATAAAATCCACTTTTCATAAAAAAATGTGCATCCGGGCGGAAAACTCCGCCCCCTCCTTTTACGAAAAGTCCTCCGCATCAACCCATTAACTCACAAAGAAAAATAACCTTGAATTGAGGAATTAGGGGGTTGACACACACCTAATTGTAATACTAGTCTTATAGAGTACTTTAATTAACCTAAGGAATTTTTGATGAAAACAACAATCAAAGAACACCATCATTCACCCCTCATACGATCCAGCCGGCTCCTTCGCAAACGCTGCCTGTACCCGCTGCTCCTCGCCTTTACCGCTGCACAGGCTTCAACCGTGGGCTGGTATCGTATGGAAGGAACTGCCGGGGAAGAAATCAGCTCCGTTAGTAATAGTCTCGGCTCTTCCGGAACAGCCACCGCAGTGGGAGCGCCATTTAATTATGGCAGTTCCGTGGCGGGTACACACATTTACGATCCGGTGAGCGATACCACCGTGACCAACACAAGCTCAATGGCTTTTTCAGGTGGAACAGCTGCGGCGTATCTGCAAGTTGCAGATGCGGTCGGCGGCCCCCTGGACGTTCCTGATTTCACAATCGAAATGTTTATGAAGGTGGATTCCGTATTGAATGTGTACCGCTACTTTCTTTCACATGAAGATACAGGAACCAGTGGCGATGGCTGGGCAATGCGTTCGCTTCCCAACTCCAGCACCGGAAATAATAAAGGGAGCGGACTCATTACGAATTTAAGTATCGGAGATAATTCAGGCACGATTGCTGATTTAGATGACGGTGCGTGGCACCACATGGCGTTTGTCGTAAAAACATCAGACGATGGAAACAACTTCGCTCGCTTTTATATGGATTATGAAATGGTCTTGGAAACCACGAGTTCAAATTTAGATGCTTATGTTGCAGACGTTGATGCTCCCTTCCGTATCTTTGCAGAAGAGTATCTCGGGTACACAGACGAAGTCAGATTTTCTGACAGCGTTCTCAGCCCTGATGATTTTCTCATCGCTATTCCCGAACCCGGCACCCTCACCCTCTTCAGTGCAGGCATCATGGCTGTGATTTTGGGTGTCCGGCGTCGGTCAAAACTGCTCCTTCGATAAGAGACAAGCAACATCTGGACTTTACAGCGGCTTCGATCCATTGTGAATCGAAGCCGTTTTTATAAGCAGAGCATACTCCTCCGCTGCGGCAGATCAACCGACTCAATCGACGTAAATAGAAAACAGTTAGAATAAAAGTTCTTAAGATTGACAACGCACCATTAAAATACTAGTCTTATATATCACAACTCTACTATTCTAATGGAGGAATATATGATATCACCCCAAGAGAAAGAACAAACACGTTCTTACACATCTACCCCTTTGTTAACGAAATGCAGCTTACACCTCCTTCCCCTGCTCGCAGCCTTCACGGTCGCAGGGGCATCCACCGTGGGCTGGTACCGCATGGAAGGAACTCCCGATACCCCGGTTGGAACCGTAACCAACAGTTCCGGGCCCGCCGCGAATGCCATCGCTGAGGGAGCCTCATTTAACTATGCGAGCGCAGTTGCCGGATCATCGATCTACGATCCCATTTCGGATACCACTTACGCAAACACCTCATCTACAGCCTTCAATGGCGGTACCGCACACTCGGAGCTAACCGTAACGAACCCCGCAGGAAGTGGCCCCTTGAATCAGGCGGATTTTACGGTGGAAATGTTAATTCGCCTGGACAGCCGACTTACAACGGGTGAACCCTATTTAGTAACCCATGGCAGCGTAACCACTGACGGCTGGGGTATTCGGGTTCGAAATCCTGAAAATGCTCCCATCGCCTTTGTGAACAATGGCTCGGTCTGGGATGGTGGATCCGAGCCCGACGTCCTGCTGGACGGAAGCTGGCATCATCTTGCGATCGTGGTGAAAACTTCCGATGATGGAAACACCGAAAACTATGCCAAATTCTACCTGGATTACGAGTTAATCAGGGAGGTGGGCAGCAGTAACCCTCTCAACACATACGACCCAACAGTTTCAGGGAGCTTAAAAATCCTAACCGAGGATTACATCGGCTATATCGACGAATTCCGATACAGTGATTCTTTACTGGAATCCAACCAGTTTCTCGTCGCCATCCCCGAACCCGGCACCCTCACTCTATTTGGAATAGGCTTCATGGGCCTCCTCTTTGGCATGCGAGGTCCTTTCAAAAAGTAAACGAGTTTAACCGACCCAAGCAAACGGATCGTGGTCCTTGAGTTGTTCGAGAACATGGATCACTTCTTCTGCAGGAAGAGACGCATCGATTTCGATAACTGAAGCTTTGCATTCCCCCCAAAATCTCGACCATGGGACCAAGTTTCTTCGATAGAAGTTCCTGCCCGGTTAGCTTTAATTCAACCGGTCCCGGCGCATTGAATTCCATTTCTTCTGTCACCTCTTTTCTTTCAGCATTCCGGTACAACCGCCGCTCGGACACAGGCTCCCCTGATCCGCCTTCAAGATTTCCGGGGCTCCACATTCAAGGGATCGTTTAAAGATCGAGGTACAAAACCCTACTTCCATCGAGTTGAATCCATTCCAAATCAGCACATAGCGACGGCACCAATCCATTACTACAAAGAGTTGCAGATCCCTTTTGCGTAAGCGTCACCACTTGCTGAAAGCTTCGTAGATATCGTAATACGAGGTCTACGACAACTATGTCCTATGACCTCACCCCTCAAGAATCAAAAACAATTTCTAAAGCGAAGCTTAAAGCCCACCCTCTTCGCCGGGGGTGGGCGGGGTGCCCTGCTCATCATGGTCTCGATGGTGGAACTCCTGAACCCAATCTGTTTCCCTATCCTCGCAGGTGTCTCAGTCTACGCCATCCTCACTCGCCCTGAAACGCGGAACAATTAAAACCACGTACGAGAAGACCGCATTTTGCGGTTTTCTTTATCTATCAGTGATATTTTTGTTTGAGAATTATAATGTAAAAGCCGAAATTTAGACCTGTAAGCTTTCCATAAACTACATACAATGTCACAAAAAGTGCAAAACCTGGTATGATGTTCGGGTAGGTTGTCTGAGAGCCCCTACAAACATTGAGCGAGTCAAATTGTACCGCATCCCCCCCCCATTTTTAGACAGTTACGCTATTCATCAATAATGAGAATTAAAGGCTCAGCGACGTACTCCTGGGAAAATTCTCAACAATCGAGATCCAATTATTATATAAACGGATCTTCCATGCCCCAAAAAAGATTGTCGTGAGCTGTGAAAAATCCAGGGACGACTTGATATTCTCTGATGGAGATAAGCTCGGGAAGGTCGGCAGCTTTTCCAATTTTGAAATCGAGATCTTTGTCAATCACGAGGAGGAGGAAGCTACGTGAGGAGGCGCAATACAAAAAATCATGGGACCAGCCAGAACCACCAAACAGCAGACGTCAACCACCTTGACAAACCTTGAAAAATTTCGTGACAATTTGTGGCATTTGGTTGCGCTTTTAGACAACTTTGCAGCATCTTCAAAATCAGACCCCAACCCTCACAACCCATTTACAACCAACAAAATAGCCCCGCATAAGCGAGGCTACAAAATGGTACCCAGGGCGGGACTCGAACCCGCAAGGCCATAAGGCCGAGGGATTTTAAGTCCCTTGTGTCTGCCAATTCCACCACCTGGGCAGGTGTGAAGAAACATCGTATTAATAGGAAAGCGGGCAAAGGGCAAGTCTTGAATTGCCTTGAACTGCGGTTGATGTAGAGAACCGATATGGAAGCAGGACTTTATCTAGTGGGAACCCCCATCGGCAATTTGGAAGATATGACTTTTCGCGGGGTGCGCACCCTGCAGGAAGTAGACGTTATTCTGGCCGAAGACACCCGGAAAACGGGCATTTTATTGCAACGCTACGAAATTTCCAAACCTTTGGTTTCCTGCCACGAATTTAATGAACGCTCCCGGGTGGAACGGGTTGTTTCAGAGATTGAAGCCGGCAAAGCGGTGGCCTTGGTGAGTGATGCCGGAATGCCCTTGGTCTCTGACCCCGGCTCCCGGATGGTGCGGGCGGTACGTGAGGCGGGCCTGTTTATCACCTCCATTCCCGGTCCGACTGCCGTCACCACCGGCCTGGCGCTGAGCGGATGGGGTCAGGATGGCTTTATTTTCGCCGGGTTCCCTCCCAATAAAAGCGCCGGCCGTCGTCGTTTGCTGACATCCTTCATCGAGGAGTCCCGTACGGTGGTGCTCTATGAATCCACCCACCGCATTCAGAAGTTAATGTCGGACATTCAGGAAATCCTCGGTGAGCGCGAAGTGTTTATCGGCCGGGAACTGACCAAAAAGTTTGAAACCCTGAAGAGCGGCAGCGCCGGGGAACTCTCCAGCTTTCTGGATTCCCACAGCTCCAAAGGAGAATTTGTGGTGGTCATCGCTCCGCTGGAAAAACCTCAGAAAGCAGCGAAAAAGAATAAATATAAAGACTGAGGCCACCGCAGGGGGGCGCCCCCTATCGATCCCATCTCGCCTGCACGTCCGTTCGTTTATCGTATCCGGGGAAGCCATCCAGAATGACTTTATATACCCGCTTGGATTCACGCTCGTTATTGAGCGCCTCCGCGTAGAGATCTCCAACATCCAACAGGAGATCTGCATTGGCAGCACCCGCCTGTTCAGCAGCTTGCAGCATGGTGGTTGCCGCTTCTTTCCGACCCAGTTCGGCCGCCAACAATATACTGGGCCGTAATGTCATCTGTAACCCGGGAGCAATCTCCCTCGCTTTTTCCATCGAAACCATGGCTTCGGTTTTGCGGTTTTCACTCAACAAAAATTGCCCCAGCCCAAAGTGGGCCCGGGCGGAATCCGGTGCCAAAGTGGAGGCGGCCCGCAGCGCGCGTTCACGTAAATCGGTTCGTTGCGCACGGGTCGCCACCGCATTGGCACGCAAACAGTTTTGCAGCGCACCCATCTTATTCCCCTGCGCTGCCGCCTGCGAAGCCTGGTCCAGCAAGTTTTCCACTTCCCTGCGCACGGGATCAGGTCGGGAAAAATCACCGGACTCCTGCCGTTGAATCATGAGTTGCAAACGGTCACGCACCAATGGCACTTTGACATCGTCCGGATGAATCCGCAAAAAGGCCTCATAATGGGAGGCCGCCTGCGCGGGATCCAATCGGTGTTGGTCCAGCAGTGCCGCCAAATTTAATCGTGCCGGCGCGTAATTGGGATCCATGGTCACCGCTTTCTGCAAAAGTTTTCGGGACTCTTCAACCGACAGCTGCCCTTTCCCTGCCACGGCCAGGGTGGTCAGTACCCGTACGTTTTCATCGAGTGCCCGTGCCTGTTGTAAATATGAATAAGCCGATTCCATTTCACCTTGGCGCAGGGCGATTCCGGCCAGGGCCTCCAACGCTTCCGCACTGCCCAGCGCCGCCGCTTTCTCCAAATATCCCGATGCCTCATCAAAACGGTTTTGCTGAATCAGTAAATCGCCTAAATTATAATTCACCGTGAGATTCACCGGATCCAGCTCCAAGGCTTTCAACAGAAAATTTTCCGCATCCCCTTTCCGGTCCTTTACATGGGCTGCGGCCAATCCCGCATGCCCCCAAATTTCAGAAGCCGCCACCCCCTCGGTTTTTTCCGCGGCCTTTTCCAACAGACGGGCCGCCTTGCTATACTCCCCGGCGTTCAGCGCCTCTACCCCTTTGCGGTTGAGAGTTTCCGGATTGCGTCCGCAACCACTGATGAGAAAAGCAAGAGTGAGAGAAAGAAGTAAGGTTTTCACAGCGGTGACTATAGAATCAGTGATGCCCGGGTGCAATGATAAAGCACGCGGAGCATGGCCAAAGCAGACAATGGACCGGGTCCAGCCCCGATCCAATCTTCCTCTCCCACCTGCGGAGCGTGTTACGGTTGGGTGATCCGCATAAAATGCATGGCACCGGACAGCGCTTTCACATCTGTTGCGGGAGCCGCGGCCGGTATCAGTACCGATGAACCGGCGGGGACCTTCACCGCTTCCCCCCCACTGCTGACTTCCAAATCGCCATCAATGGCAAAGAGCACCTGAAAACTTTCCGGGTTGCCGGGCAAACTCGCCTGGCAGTCCAGACTTAATTTTTCCAACAGGAAATAGGGAGAAATCATGATTTGCTCCCGGGGCAGACCGGCGAGAGGAGATAAAGGTTTCGCCGGCGTCAACGCAGACCCTTCTTCTTCAAAAATACTTACCTGCAAGGCCTGATCAATGTGCAGCTGACGCCCTTGCCCCTGGGCATCCACCCGTCCCCAGTCATAAATCCGGTAGGTGGTATTGGAGTTTTGCTGCACCTCCAGCAATAAACACCCTGACGCAATGGCATGCACCCGTCCGCCGGGAACAAAGATCGCATCACCGGCCTTCACCGGAATTTTTTTCAATAAAGGTTCCAGGGTGTTGTCCGCAATGGCCGCCCGGAATTGTTCGGGACTCACGCCATTTTGAATCCCGCAATACACGCAGGCACCGGGATCGGCTTCGAGGATATACCAGGTTTCGGTTTTGGCTTCACCACCGAATTTTGCAGCCGTTTCATCGTTGGGGTGCACCTGTACACTCAACGTTTTTGCGGCGTCCAATACTTTAATGAGTAAAGGAAAGTCGTCTTTTTTGACCCGACGGCCCAAAAGACCGCCGGCATCTTCTTTGAGTAGCGCCTGAAAGGTTTTTCCGCTGTGCACACCTTCTGACACCACCCCCATGCCATCTTCGCGGGAAGAGATTTCCCAGGATTCCGCCACGATGCCTTCGGGCGTATCTGTACGCCCCAAACGGCTGCGGAGCTTTTCGCCCCCCCAGATATAAGGCTGATAAACCGGATGGAAACGCAGAGGTGTGGTAATGGTGCTCATGCGGAATGCTTTAGAGAAGAGGATGGGCGGTGACAAGCCAAGGTCATTACTTTTGTGGGGAGAGAGGCGGGTACGTTCAAAATCTCAAATCCCGAATTAAAAAAATCTATATGTTTTCATCCACCATTCACCCGCGATCACTCCCCGCCAGCATCCGCCAAAATACGGCAGACATCTGCGGCATGGCCGGCCCCCTCCAATTGGTCCCGAATCCCCGGCTGACGGAAACGTTTGGCCACCCGGGCCAGCGAGCGCAAATGAATCTCCGGAGAATCATCCTTGGGACTGAGCAAGCTGATTAAAATACGGGGCGACTCCTCTTGATCAAAGAACGGATGGATCGGATCCCCCATTCCCACCAGAATAATGGGCCCGGCCCGATTTCCACAATGTCCATGAAGCAAAATAACATCTTTTGCCAAAGCCACCGGCGTCAATTTTGCCGAATCGATCAGAGCGGGAATCGCTTCCGCCACCATTTCAGGGTCCTCCGGAAGTGAATCCTTCACCAGTTGCTCAATACGGGATTCCGCCAGTTGACCCGCGTCCAAATCAATTCCGCGGATTTCAGGAAAGGTATCATCCGCCGGCAATGCGACCGGCCCCTGAAAATCCTCCTGGCTTTCAATTTCCGGATAAACCACAATTAAATTATTGTCCGGAAACTGGCGCGCCATCAATTCAGGCAAAGGATCAAGGGTCGGTGTCCACAGAGCCGTATCCCGGCGAATTTGCGGAAGTAACACCAAATCATCCCCCCCGATATCAGCAAACAGTTTTTGCCGGCACTCTTTCCAGGTTTTGCAAAGCGTCACTTTGGTTTCACAACCGGGCTGCATGTTTTCAAATGCCTCTTCGAGTTTTTCCGCTGAAGGTCCGCTGAGATAGAGATGAATTTTGACCCCGGCCTGCTTGGCCAAATGTTTGCTTTCCCGTATCAGAGTGTTCAAATCGTTCCGGTACTCTGATAATGGGGGCATGGGCACCCGAAGAATTTTATTGGTCGCCAGAGGTTTAAGCAAACGGCAGAGCATCACCCGTGACGGACAGACCTCCGTTAAATTTTGCTGGGTGGTTCCGAAGATACGGCTTCCGGGAGTCGGCCGTTCATTCCATCCCGAAATCACCGTGGTGGCCCGCAACTCACGCACCCCACGCACAATGCCGTCCACCGGATTGATATCGACCCGCAATTGGGGCTCCACCTCCATACTGGCGGCGGAAGCGCGGTTAATGCACTGGGCCAAGAGCTTTTCGCCCCCTGCCACCGCCACTTCGGTGTCATGCTGATCCGATACAATGGTAAAAGGATACAACCCGCCCGGAGTGGCTTTATCCCGACAAAGCAACCCTAATTCCATCAGTGGCACGGCCATTTCAGGTTTATGAACTGCGATCAATAAACGCTGCTCAAGACGAAGAACCCGGGAGGTCCCGACATCGGCCAGGGCCATTTTACGTCCCGAGCGCTGAACCACCCAACTGCCCAGAGGCACGGTCACCATGATCATCGCGATCGCCCCGTTTAAGGCCGCATCGTTCAACAATCCGGCATCAAAACCCACCAAAGCGGCGGCCAGAGTGGCCGCGGCCTGAACCACCGTGAGACCAAACATGACATTCCGTTCATGGGCTTTGTAGCCAAACACCATCCCCGCAATCCAGGCGGCCAAAAACTTGGTCACCACCACCATGCCCACCATCACCCCAATCACTTTCCAGGTTTCCGGGTCCGCCACCAACACCGCCGGATCCACCAACATGCCCACTGAAATCAGGAAAAACGGAATGAACAGATTATTTCCCACAAACTCCAATCGATTCATCAGTGCACTGTGTTCAGGAATCTGACGATTGAGCGCTGCTCCCGCAAGAAAAGCGCCAATCAGGGGTTTCATACGGGCATACTGGGAAAAATACGCACAAGCACACACCACCGTGAGCACAAACAGAAACTGCGTCCCTCCCGACTCACTCACATGCTTGAAAAACCAACGGGCCAGGCGGGGAATAATGAGCACGATGGCAAACACCAGTACCATCAACGCCAAAACCAGACTGCCCCAGAATCGGGCATTAAGCACAATGTCCTGGGACGCATCCACAATCACCGCCAATACCAACAGCGCGAGCGTGTCGGTCACAATGGTTGCCCCCACCGAAATGGTTACGGGCTGCGAACGGTGAATCCCCAATTTGGCGGCCACCGGATACGCCAGCAAGGTGTGGGAGGCGAACATCGAAGCCATCAAGATGGCGGCAGACCATCCCCAGTCCCCCAATGCATAGTACACCACGACGGCCCCGAGCACTTGGGGAATCAGAAACGTGACAAAACCAAAACTGATGCTTTTAAATTTCGTTCGGGAGAATTCGTAGAGATCGATTTCCAAACCAGCCAGAAACATAATATACAACAACCCAATTTCCCCAAACAAGGTGATCGCTTCATTCCGTTCCAAAATCCCGAAACCGTCCGCCCCCAATGCGGCACCGGCAATGAGCAACAACACCATATCCGGAATGCGCAGCAAAGCTCCCAGCAAGGGGGCCAACAAAATCATGGAAATGATAATCGTAAAAATGAGAACGTGGTCAGTAATCGGGAGCATAATCAAACTTAATTCAGAGAGGCAAAGGTTGCAAGATGCGGGAAAGAAATATCAGCACTTACTTTAAAGCACTTTCCTGCAAGTCACCAGTGAAATTCGCCCCTCCGGGACTTATAAAACGCACCTGCCGAAACCCCGGCCGGGAAACCGGGCCCAGGGTGACGGTCCAATCCGCAGGCAATTGCCCCACCATTTGATAGGGTGGCGCTGAATGGAAAATAGGCGTAGCGCGCGGTAACTTGATCTCCTGTCCGGATTTTAATTGGGTGAGATCCAATTTACCCGAGGCCAGCCCCCAGAGGCCCCGATGCTTTTCTTTCGCTTCTTTTTCCAATTTGCGCAGGCGGGACCAATATTTATCCTGCGAGGTTCCATCCGGCAGCTCTGTTCCCATTCCGTAAACCCGCGCATAGCCCTGCTTGATTAAAATTTCACTTAACCAACGTCCTTCCACCTCCACCATCGAATAATACCTTTTCATGGCACTGGCCCCCCGGGCATTTGAATAACGGGTATGAACCGTCAGCGCTTTATCCTTTAACAATTTCCGGACATATTCGGCAGCCTCTTTGGCCCCTTTCACAACCTGTTCCGGCGTCAATCCGAAATAGTCGGCTTGGGCCTGCACCCGATCAGGGTAGCGCATGTCCGTCTCGGGTGTATCCACAAAGTACAGTCGGAATAAATACCGGGATGAATTTCTTTTTGCATGAAAACTGTCTCCGTCATTGGCAAGATTTTCTTCAAACGTCACCCCGTCTAATTCCGTCCAAACCCGTGCCTGAACCGGAACCCCCATCAGCAGTACCAGCCAAATTCCGAACTGAAAATTTCTTAACTTGCGCATATGGAAATGCTGAAGAAAATCCAGCAACTTGCAAGCCCCCCCTTTTAGAAAAACAAGTGCCCCAGTATTAGGAAAAGACCGGCCCAAAATGCCGACATCAACAAAAATAAAAGCGGAATCAAACCCGAGTACTTCACAAATCCTCCGTCCTGATAACAAGCGAACTTCGCGCTGCGATCCTGATGACGGTTTCTACGCAAACATGGCTGAATCCATCGACCCACCCAGCGATTGGTATATTTCAGCAATCCCGCGGGTAACTGCCGGGGGCGAAATCCACAATCCATATTTTTACAATATATACAGGGCTGATCATGTTCCGGTCTGGTGGGGAAATACACAAAACGATCCATGGTAATTCGAAACATATCCCAAGTGAGATAGATCAAGTCTAAGGGGAACAGAATGATTTTGAAAAAAAACGTCATGAATGGCCAGGTGGAATCCTTACAAAAAGCATACACAATTCCACTCCCCATGTTGAACCACTATAACAAAAACCTTTTCATTTACACCCATGGGGTTACTTTCAACCCATCAATAACTAATTAAACGTTATTTAAAAGGGTTGAAAATATGTGAGATCCCGTTGAAATTGCGGGAGGACACCTGCCGGGTGAACACAGGAACGCCCCCCCTTTTTTTACGACCGGGTCACCAGGACTTCCTGTTCGTAGCGCTCCATTTCACTTAACCAACCGGCACCCACGGGAACCCCCGCCTGCTCGCAGAGCTCGTCCCACACCGCACCGAAAGGCATGGTCTTGAACGCTTCCATCAGTCCGAGTCGATGAGTGTTTTGACCCTTGGCTTCATAATCCTGTAAGTGCGCAGTCGGATCGAGCAGCGCATACAATATACCTTCCCGCGCCGCCCGGGTGCCAATCACGTACGCGCCAATCCGGTTAATGGATGCATCAAAGAAATCCAGTGCCAGCATCACCTTCTCCCAGGCTTTTCCACGTTGTATTTCGAGAAACACATTCTTGAGATCATCATTGAATAGCACCACGTGATCCGAATCCCACCGAACCGGGCGGCTGACATGCAACAGGAGCTTGTCCATAAACTGCAGATGACTGGAAATTTTCCCGTGAATACATTCAGTGGGATGATAATGCCCCATGTCCATACAAAGCCCCATGCCGCGGCTGAGCGCGTAATCCGCACAGAATTCAGAGGAACTCACCACATACTCCTCGGATCCAATTCCAAACAGCTTGCTTTCAATAAAATCCACGCACTTAGACGTATCCACGGAATCATCCCTTCGAATTTCATCATAAGCGGCGGCCATTCGCGCCCGGGGACCAAAGCGGTCCGCCGGCAAATCTTTGGCTCCATCCGGTGTCCACCAGTTGACGTAGCAGGGAGAACCCTGTGCATCCGCCATGGCTTCGGCAATTTTCCGGCAAGCTTTCCCATGCTGAATCCAAAAGTCGCGGATCTCTTTGTCAGGATGAGACAACGTAAATCCATCTTCCGCTTTGGGATGCGCAAAAAAGGTCGGATTAAAATCCAAACAAACGTTCTGTGCTTTCGCCCAGTCCATCCACTTTTGAAAACAGGATGCATCCATCTGATCCCGATCCACATAATGATCCGTCTCTGAGTAGGAGGCATGCACATTCACCCTCTGGGTTCCGGGAATCAGGGACATCGCCTTTGCGATATCCGCGCGGGCCTCTTCGCCGTTGCGCGCCCGGCCGGGATAATTTCCCGTCGCCAGTATTCCCCCTCCGGCCAGACCTTCAGGTTTGGTTTCAAATCCCACCACATCATCCGATTGCCAGCAGTGAAGAGAAATGGGCAGCGCCAAAGCTTTTTGTATAGCGGCATCCGTATCAATGCCATATTCAGCATAACGGGCTTTTGCAGATTCGTAGACGGAAGAGTGGGTCATGGGGAGCTCCTAAGGGTACGGGACAAAAAAGAAATCTCTATCATAATCCCCAAGCCTTTTCCTTGAGAATCAGGACATTTTATAGCACAATCCAGACATGACGAATTCTGTAAAATCACCACCTGAAAAGCTTCAGAAAAAGGACTTTTTTGCGGACGCCAGCCTGCCTTTACAAGTGCTCATCCGTGACCCCCAACCTGAATTCCCTTTGCACGGACATGATTTCCACGAATTGGTCATCATTCTCGGCGGCACCGCGATTCATGCCATTGACGGTCAAAGATATCCCGTCCGCAGCGGGGATGCTTTTGTTATTTCACCCAGACAGGCCCACCAATATTTGGAGCTGTGTGATTTGTCATTGGTCAATATCCTCTTTGACAAAGAAGGATTGGCCATGTCTGCGTGGGATATACGCGCCCTCCCCGGGTTTCACGCACTGTTCTTTTTGGAGCCAGCATATCGCTCACAACATAATTTTGGCAGCCGCCTGCAGCTTTCCCCTCAGCAGCTTCAAACCGTATTGCCGGTGATCCGGCAACTGGAGGCTGAAATTCGAGACCAGCCCGGGGGGTATCGGGTGATGGCCAAAGGCGCCTTCATGCAACTCTGCGTACACCTCTCCCGTTGGTATTCAGATAACATCCACGCTTCCGAGTCCTTGGATCTGCTACGCATCGGTAAAGCCATCGCCTATTTGGAGACCCACTATGCGGAAAAAATCACCCTCACACAGCTGGCCGCCACCTCTCATCTTTCCGAACGCCAATTCTGCAGAATTTTCAAGCAATGCCTCGGCCGCTCCCCTATTGAACACCTATTAGAAGTACGCATTCAACAAGCTTCAACCCATTTAAGGGAAAGCGCCATGAGCGTCACTGAAATCGCTTTTGCCTGTGGCTTCTCCGATGGAAATTACTTCACCCGCAGCTTTAAAAAACACTTACATCAATCCCCCACCCAGTACCGTCAGAAAGCACACGCCCTGTCGATGCCGGCCAGTGATCTGTAAAGCTCCAGATTCAGGACATAAAAAAACCCCGCGTTTGCGGGGGTTTAAAGTGGCGGAGAGATAGGGATTCGAACCCTAGGAAGCTGTTTCCAACCTCACTCACTTTCCAGGCGAGCCCGTTCGACCACTCCGGCATCTCTCCGTTTAAGGAGCTGGGCTTATAGCGTTCGATTTCATGGAGGTCAATAAAAGTCTTGAATCAATTTTCCTCTTAAATTCATCCCGAAGGCTCCCGGACAGCCCATGGCGGATGGGAAAGGATCCGCGACCCCAAAAAGGAGGTAGGGAATGTGCATCGGCAGAAGCATTCCGCCACCCGATTTCAATACCCATGAAAGAAGATTGTTTCCCGTCCGCTTTGTCCATAAGGAAAAGATCACATGAAAGTAAGTTTACAAATTCAGGCGGCGATAGATCAACGTGCGGGTGTGGGCAGATATGTTCATACCCTGGTTCCCGAACTCGCCGCTTTGCGGGGGGAAGACAAACTCAACGGATTTTATTTTGATTTTCGCCGGCGGGGTTCGCCTTTTTCCGAGGAAATGCTGCCCCAATCCCCTTACCACCGCTTGCCCGGGGCGCTGATTCAGCAATGCTGGAAACGCTTCGGCGCTCCTGCATACACACGTTTCGCCCCGGAGGCAGATGTGTATCACTTCCCCAACTTCATCATCCCTCCCCTGCCTGCCGGCCCCAAAGCGGTGGTAAATATTCACGATTGTTGTTTCATCAAATGCCCTGAAACCATGGAACCTAAAAACCGTTCCTACCTTCAGAAACGTCTGCCCGCAACCCTCCGGCGTGCGGACAAGATTTTAACCATCAGCGAAACCATGGCCGACGAACTGCGCGAAGCCTTCGGTCTCCCGGAAGACAAAGTGCGCGCCACGCTGCTGGGTCCGCCGCCCACCATGAACGACCTGCCGGAAAATCAAGTCGACGCCAGAGTCAAAGCCCTCGGGGTTGATGGCCCCTTCCTCCTGAATGTGGGCACGCTCGAACCCCGGAAAAACCATGTTTTCCTGTTTAAAGTGTTTGAAGCCTTAAAATATTTTGATGGGAAATTAGTGCTTTGCGGCATGAAAGGCTGGCAAGTGGAGCCGATCCTCGAAGCCATGCAGGCGAACGGAAAAGCAGACCGCATTCTGCACTTGGATTACGTGGAGGATGACGATTTGGTCGCACTCTACCGGCGGGCAGAAGCTCTGCTCTTTCCCTCCCTCTATGAAGGATTCGGTTTACCCCCGGTAGAAGCCATGCGGCAGGGTTGCCCGGTAATCAGCAGCGACGGAGGCTCACTGGCAGAAGTCGTGGGTGATGGCGGTGTCGTCCTGCCCACCAAAGATCCTGCGGAATGGGCCGCCGGAATCGAAGACCTGCTCTCCAGCCCCGACCGGCGCGCACGGCTCATCAATGCCGGACACAAAAAAGCCTCCCAATTCTCCTGGCGCAAATGCGCCGAAGAGACCTGGGAGGTTTATAGGGAACTGGAAAATTAGGAAATGGGAGAATGAGGGGAAACACCCCAATTCTCCAACTCCCCTATTCCCCCAATTCCTTATCCCAAATATTGCTGGAACAACCAAGTAGAAAGATAACGCTCACCGGTATCACAACCGATACAAACGATTTTCTTCCCGGCATTTTCAGGACGTTTGGCAAATTCAACCGCGGCGTGCACATTGCCTCCGGCCGAAATTCCGATCAGAATCCCTTCTTCACGGGCACAACGACGGGCCATTTCACCGGACTCCTCTTCGTTTACCTGCATCACTTCGTCTACCACGTCACCATGATAGTTGTTGGGAACGAAGCCGGCACCAATCCCCTGGATCTTATGCGGTCCGGGATTGCCGCCGCTTAATACCGGAGAACCGACCGGCTCAACCGCCACGGCTTTGAAATCAGCATTCTTTTCTTTCAGGAATTTACCGGCACCACTGACGGTTCCGCCCGTTCCCACACCGGCAACCAATGCGTCAACATTCCCTTCAGTGTCCTCCCAAATTTCCGGACCCGTCGTTTCATAATGTGCGTTCGGGTTCGCTTCGTTGTTAAACTGTTGCGGCATGAAGGATCCGGGAGTTTCCTTATGCAGCTCTTCCGCTTTGGCAATAGCACCGGGCATGCCCTTGGCCGCTTCGGTCAATACCAGCTCCGCACCCAGAATTTTCAACAAATGACGACGTTCGAGGCTCATACTTTCAGGCATGCAAAGAATACAGCGATACCCCTTCGCAGCAGCCACAAAAGAAAGCGCGATACCGGTGTTTCCGGAAGTCGGTTCAATGATGGTGCCACCAGGTTTTAAATCGCCAGATTTTTCAGCCGCTTCAATCATGGCTTTGCCAATCCGGTCTTTCACACTGTACAAAGGATTGCGGGATTCGAGTTTGATATAAACCTCGCCCACGCAGCCTTCGGTTACGCGGTTCAATTTCACCAAAGGAGTGTTTCCAACGGTATCTACAATATTTTGATATACAGGCATGTTTTAGTTTCTCCGGGGTTTCGACGCTCCACTTTTTTGAAACGCCATAATTAAACAGTATGTCGATAGATTTAGTAGAGATTAAAATAATACTTTCTAAATGATGTGCAAGTCTCATATGAGAAAAAAGGGGGATTTTTTGGATCGAAACCCGAAAAGCCCTGCTTTTTCCTGCTTGCGAAGAGGGTATAGGAGGGCTATGGCATCGGGTATGCAAACGCAACCTCAATTTTACACCCTTCCCGAACCTTTTGTCTGTCGCGCAGGAGAAGTTATTCCCCAGGTCCGTCTGGCTTACGAGACCTACGGCGAACTCAACGAAAGCAAAGACAATGCGGTCCTGGTCTTCCACGCATTGAGCGGCAGCCAACACGCCGCCGGCGAATGCCCGGAGGTTCCCGACGAAGTTCCATACTGGAACGACGACTGCGTACCCGGTTGGTGGGACTTGTTTGTGGGTCCCGGACGGGCAATCAACACCGATAAATTTTTTGTGATCTGTGTGAACTATCTGGGCGGATGTTATGGCAGCACCGGCCCCTGCTCCCCCCACCCGGACGATGGGAAACCCTACGGCAGCCGCTTTCCCTTTATCAAAGTTGAAGATGTGGTCCGCAGTCAGGCCATCCTGCTCGATCATATGGGCATCGACAAACTCCACGCCGTCACCGGGCCCTCCGTCGGCGGCCTGCTGTGCTTGACCTTTGCCACGCTCTATCCGGAACGGGTGGACATCGTATTGCCCTTAGGCACCGGTCCCCGCCTGACCAGTCTGCAGCGTCTGCATAATTTTGAACAAATCACCGCGATTGAAAGTGATCATAATTTTCAGGGCGGCGATTATTACGAAGGCACCCATCCCGACAACGGCCTCATGCTGGCCCGTATGGTCGCACATAAAACCTACGTCTCTTTGGAAACCATGGAGTCCCGCGCACGCGGAGAATTGATTCAGCCCGACGACGGATACAGCTTCTACAAACTCGGGCACCAAATCGAATCCTACATGCTCCATCACGGCAAAAAATTCATCGAACGTTTTGATGCCAACACCTATTTGCGCATCATGGCCATGTGGCAGCGCTTCAATTTAAAAACCATGCTCAAAGCCGGTTCAATCGATGAGGTGTTTAAACGCTGTCAACATCAGCGCTACATGATCTTCAGCATCGACACTGATGTTTGCTTTTACCCGGGCGAACAAAAGTACCTGGAAGAATTGCTGAAAAAAGCCGGCGTACGCTGTATGCGCGTCACCGTGCACAGTGAAAAAGGGCATGACAGCTTCCTGCTGGAACCCGATCTTTTCACCCCCCATATCCGCTACACCCTCGAGGGGGAATGGTAAAGCAGCCGCGTACGGCGGCTGCACCTGACATTTAAAATCTAAACGCTCATATTTTTTCAAGCGGATACACCACCACCTCAAGTGACCGGGAGAAGAGCACTGAAGGATGAAGCCCGCCGGCATCAAACTCCGAAAGGATGCTGTTTTCCTTCATCTCCACTTCCGCCCGCTGGAGAGGCCATGGCGCGTGGTGAATATCGCCTCGATAGACCGCAGACTGGCGACTCTGACAATACAGCGCATAACGCGCGGTCGCCCAATGCGCAAAACCATCCTCAGGATAAAACACTTCCCCCACCGGATAATAGTCGGCATAAAATTTTCGGTTTCCCCGGTTATAACCATATCGGACCCGCTCCCTTACTGAACTGCACGTCACCTCCGCCTTGAAATAAGGCAAATGAAAAAAAGTGCGGGCGGCCCACACTGCCAAAGCGCCCGGCACATCCAGACTGAAAAACCAGACACCGGGTTTGCCGTCGTGAATCACATAGGTCCGCACATTAATTTCAGGAAAATCACAGAGCGATTTCGGGGCGGGACACCCCCTGCCGGTGACCCTCTTCATATCAAAAGGCACCACCCCCAGCCAGGCCTGGCCATCAAACAAATCCAGCTCCAGAGCCGCCGGAATCCGGCCTCGGATTTGTGCAGGATCAACCGGATAATGAAGAAATAATAAGTTCCACCACTGCTGACGCATCAGCCAGGGTTTCCTAGGCAAAGGCCACGGACGATGATCCGTGGGGTCCAGCTCACGAGAAGGAAAGCGGGGAGAAATTTTACGGCTGGGCATCGATTTCCTTCAAAAGCTTCTCCGCTTCCGCATTCAGTTCGGAACTTTTAACAATGTCCCCTCCCCGCTGCGCAAGCATGGCCTGCTCCATTAGCTTTTTATATTGAGTGCGAAGTTTGTCGGTGGGATTTTTTTTATTAAAGATGCTCATGTGCACAGTTCGCAGACAAATACAAAACCTTACAAACGTAATTCACGCACGCCGTGCGTGAAAACCTCCTGCTTAGGATCGTGTTTCATTTCCACACACGGAGTACATGGACGACATTTTCCCTAAAAAATAATGGTAACCCCCCATCAACATGCTAAGAAATAAAAAACGATCAACCCTTACCCCCTCATCCCCATGTCGAAAGAACTCGAAGAAGGCTCCAAATTCACCCTTGACTGGTCCAAACTGAAAAAAGTGGCGGAAGGCAACCCCGATGTGGTGCCGGTCGCCGTGCAGGACAAAGACAGCCAGGAACTCATTTTGGTGGCCTACGCCAACGAACAGGCTTTGCAGCACTCTTTAAAAACAGGAAATGCGACCTTCTGGTCCACCTCCCGTCATGAACTTTGGGAGAAAGGCGCCACTTCCGGCGAGACCTTTGAATTGCTGGATGTGCGGGTAAACTGTGAACAGAACTCTTTGCTCTACATCGTCCGCCCCCGCCGCGGCGGCATTTGCCACACCAAAAATAAAGACGGCATTCCCCGCAGCGGATGTTATTACCGCAGCCTCAACTTCAAAACCGGCGAATTGGAAAACCGTAATCCTTGATTTTCAGGGACCGTCTCTCCGTCGTAAAAAAACACTCCGGTCAGCCTTTGGCCTTTGGCCTTTGGGCGACCGTTATTTGATCGTCTTTTCCCCGCAAGTACCGGCTTCAGGGCTGTCATAACCGCAATCACAAGCTTTCCCTCCGGATAAGTGACAGCCGCATTTTGAAAACGCAGGCTCACGCGGCTCAATCCTGGATGGAGAACCGCAGGCGATACGCAACAAAGCAAGCAAGGGCAACATCAGGATTTTCATTTAACATCGCCACTTTAGATTGAACAATTCACCCATCCGTTCATAGTTCAGATCCCTACCGATTTCCTGACAAGTGCTTATCCATCCATGACGCCCCGTCCCTCCAACTCCAACCCTCTCCTCGAAAAAGCGAGGGACACCCTGCTCGCGGCTCAAAATGCGATTCCTTTGGTTGAAGCTGTGGATGCCTTACAAACAGAATTGAAAGCCGCACTAGAGCGCGGATACTTCAGTCCCGAAGAAGAAGCACGCATCAAAACCGTTTTCTCTCAATACCTGCATGTCAGAAACGCACTCCATCAAACCCTCAACTCTTTGCGCCCTTTCCTTCCCCGTTTCGGAAAACAACTGGAACCCGCATCCCAGCAAGCGTTTGTTGCATCCTGGCTAGCCGGGTGCATGCTCATGCGGAGCGCCCGCTTTATGGTCACACGCTATCATGACCAGAAACTCATCCGTAAATTACTCAATCAGCCAGACCTCAGCTACGGCATCCCCCAAGGAATCTTTGATCAAATCCACAAAGGCTCTACCCATCCGGCAACGCTTTTACGTTACCTCAGAGCCCTGCAATTTTCTGAACGGCATGCGGACGCATTAAATTCCTTTGCGGACGACCCGCTCACCGGTCCGCTTCTGACCGCTCTGGAAAAAGAACAGACCTACCTTGAAACCCAAAAACGGCAACACGCCGCCGCCTACGCAAAATGTCAGGTTTTCCGCATACGATCAAAACCATCCCGCCAATACCATGCGGTGATGTGGGGGCTTTTTGAAGCCTCCGGCCGGGCCATTGCCGAAATGCGGAACCCCTTTCACCGCAAACGGGTCCGCCGTCAGGCAAGAAAACAACTCAAAGAAGTCATGCAGCCCGGAGACGTGCTGATCACCCGGCACGATGATGCCATGAGCAATTTATTCCTTCCCGGGTTTTGGCCCCACGGGGCTTTTGTCATCGGAACCGCCGCCCAACGGGAGGCTTTAGGCACCACATATATTTCAGACCAAAAGGATCGCTCTCAGGATCCCATTTGTATTTTGGAAGCCAAAAAGGACGGCGTTCGCTTCCGGTCCATCCGCGAAACCCTGGCGGTCGACGCCTTTGTCCTTCTCCGGCCAAAATTTGCATCCGATACCGATCGAAAAACCAGCATCGAGCGCGCCCTCTCCCATGAAGGGAAACTCTATGATTTTGAGTTTGATTTTAACCGCAGTGATCGACTGGTCTGTACCGAGGTCATCTACCGTTCTTTGGACGGCCTGCCAGGTCTACAGTTTGAACTCATCCGCAAAGCCGGACGCTACACCCTGCCCGCCGAAGAGCTCATGAAACAAGGCATTCAGAAGGGGAGCCTGGAAGTTTTACTTTGTTACGGACTGAAAGGAAATCAAATGCACCGGGGCGAAAGAGCCCAGTCTCTGATCAACAGATCCCTCATTCCCTAACACGATTGGCATATTTGCCATCATTTTTGTATCAAATAAGCCTTAAAAGAGCTTTTTTTGTTGAATCCGCTTCCAAATTTCAGGGAAATAGGCATAGAAATCATACAGGTTTATATATATGATATTAAGCATACTCACATTTCAAACACCACGTACCCCACCCTCTTTTCAACCATTTGCAGATTTGTGCAATGAGCGGTACGCCCCTTATTTAAGCCAGCCTTTCAGTAATTTTGGCCCGGAATCATGGTATTCTGCGGTCAAACCCTATCATTCAGGGATTTTTCCTTTTTTGGCGATGGACCTCATGATTCTTTACCGGGGCTGCACCAGCAATCTATTTTTTGGTCACGATCTCCTGCCTTACAGTTCCGATGAAAACCATCCGGCTCAGATGGATGATTCCGTGATGAACCAAGTGAATGCCATCGTCTCTTCTATATCCAAAGGCACATCCACCATGCAGTTCCGTGGGTACGGCAACCGAATTGACATTGGTCTGAATGCACTTTCGACTCTGTATATGGAAATTCTATCCTCCCTGACCCAAGTGGAATGCGGCGTGCTCAGCTACATCCGTCAATTACAGTTCGAAAAATATCAGGATCCCATGGAGACCAAAACGTTTGGTCTGCAAAAATTAGTGGCGGAAAAACTCAATAAATCGCCGGTTGCCGTCCACAAATCTTTACGTAGCGCCAAATATAACCTGCTGGCTGAAACGGCGACCGCAATGAAACAGTTGATGGCGTGAGTCGTAGACCGATCATGCATGATCGGGGAGCGCCCGCACCCACCCCTTTGGCAAGCAGCGCGGCCGCAAGCGGAATCATCGCCTCCGCCCGAATATACAAAGGCACCCCAATCACCGCCGCCACCGGAATCGCCAAAGGATTGTCCGCCCCGGCATATTTTTTTTAGAGAAATCCCGTAGGTACAAAGCCATAGATAAAACTTCCGATAGCGATACCAAAAAGCAAATATGGCAACACCTTCCGAAAGTCGGACCAGCTTTCCTGCCACAGCCCATGGTATTTTCCTCCTTTTGGACTGTCATCTGTCAAAGGTGAACCGCAACACCCGCTCGATGAAGCATTTGAAACTTCCGGACCGTTTCCACAACAGGACGCCGCTTCCGCTTAAGAATCATGACGATGTCGCTGAAAGTTTGGCAGAGCTGGGGAATCATCACCGCCTGGCGGTGTTTCGCCTGTTGGTGAAATTCAATCCGCCCTGGAAATCCCGGCCTCCACTCTCTCCCACCACCTTTCCCGCATGGCGCGGGTGGGGCTCATTCATCAGGAAAAGGTCAGCCGAACCATCATCTGCAAACCGAATTTTGATCAACTCAACCAGATCATCCAGTATTTACAGGACGAATGCTGCCAAGGGCTGTGACCAAGGAGAGAGAAAATAAAAAAACCGGCAGGCACAATTAAGCGGGCTTCTCTGCTCGGTTGAGCATGGCCATATATTTTTCAAATCGCCTCTGCCGGGTCTCCGGCCTTTTCGCACTGCATAATCCGTAGGCGATCACATAGCGATTCGATTTGGACAGCGTTTCAAAAAAGACTTTCGCCTTCGGATTCCCGTCCAATGCCTCCATAAAATCTGAAGGCACTGCCATTTCACTTGCCACGTAGGCCTTCTCCCATCGACCATCGGCCCTGGCCGCCTCAACCTGCACATTTCCAGATGCCTTCATCCGCCCTTCCTTGGTCAGGCGCTCCACATGTTCCCGATTTCGTTTTGACCAGATACTGCGTGGTTTTCTGGGGGTGATCCTTTGAAGGTACGCCTGCTCATCGATGGACTTTTTGATGCCATCAATCCAGCCCCAGCACAGAATCTCAATCACCACATCATTCCAGGTCACACTCGGAATACCCGATGATTTCTTGAAAATCTTCACCCAAAGTTCTTTTTCCGAGGCATGATACACCTTCAACCAGTTCTCCAAATCCTTCGGGGTGGCAAAGCTCTTAATTTTCGTTGGATCAGGTTCAGGCATCATTGAAAACACGAGGATACCAGACGCCGAACATGCTCTTTCCAGGAAAGGCCGCCCCTCACGACTGAGATCGATTTTAATTTTTAACTTATAAGTACTTTGTTCGATGAGCCCATCCGATAACGCGGCGATGTAAAAGCATCAGTCCCACAGTACCTATAACTAAACTCCATAGCGTGCCGGGCTCAGGTATGGCGGTCATCTGAGCCGAAGATTGCCCCACGATAATGTCACCGCTGACCAGCCCCAATCCTCCTCCCAAATGGAAGCTTTGAAGCTGAATCCGCATTGCATTCGTAACCAGTGAATAGCCATCCAGACCCGTTCCGGATATAATTTGTTCATTAAGATGCACGGTGATACCAGCCACACCCGCCGCAGATACATCGAGTAAAGTGTTGGCGGCATAACGATTCGACAGGTTAAAATCCACACCGGAAATCGATAAAGTCACATCCCCCAGCTCACTCTGCCCCACCCCAAGTAACGCCCCATAGGATCCTGTCACAGAAGAGGATGAACGAATATATTGGGCACCTGAACTCCTTATAGATAGATCACCCGATGTAAATATGTCCTTAGAACCCAAAGACAGTTCAAAACTCTGGACACTTGCTGAACCTACAGTTTCAGCGGAGGATGATAGCCCGTCGACATCAGATATCGCAGACGCCTCAAGGGAAACGGCACTTATATCCCCCAAAGATTCCAAAGATCCCAAAGCGCCCAGACTCACGGACAGATTTAACAGCAGCGCTGCTTCGTCATCAGGAACCGGAGCGGAAACGTTCGTTTCTGCATACGGCCCTGCCCCAACATCAAATGATAACTGACTGAGGTCTACATACAGCCCCAGCCCGGATGCGGTTCCTGATGTCACAATCGACGCCGCATGGACCTGACCCAACAAAAGCATCGGCAAACAATATAAAAAAAGTTTACGCACTGGCCGAAGTTTATCCACACTTTTCATTTTCAAATTTTTTGGTATTTAAGCCATACGACATGTGAATCAAACTCAACAACACATTGAAACAGATTTAAGACGTACACATCATAATATTACCGCATTTGAATCGTTTCAAGGTCATATGAGCAAAGAACATCAAAAGGGTAGGATTCCCCACTGCAAGATGCTTCAGACTTGGTATCTGTGAGGGCTGCCATCAGCTAAGTTTGGGCAGCACACTCAAAATAGAGTCATACGTGGGATTTACCCTGTAGATCCCAAACCTCATGGCACTGCTTTTCGGGCAGGCGAGGAATTACGGTTTCTTACGAAAAGGTTTCGCGAAGAACTTGAGCATCGCTTTTTCTTTTTTCCAAAAGAAGCGGAACTGACCCGTAAGGGTGCCGAAGATCATCAGCATGATCTGATACGTAGGAAAAATCAGCGCAATATAGGTGGGCACCTGAATCCACATCGAGGTTTCATCAGTAAATCCCAGCAGGGGCCAGAACAGCTTGCGAATACGGGTGATACTTGACCCAGCCAAGGCAAAGGTAAGCATAATCATCCAAAACGAAAAGTTGGACTCAATCCCCCATTTCGTTTTAAGGCGCTCTGCCCAGGCCGCACTCATTCGGAAGCCAAAGCGGCAACAGTCTGTACTTTGGCAGCGTCATAGCTGTCTGCTTTTTCAGCAAAATCGACCAAGAGCACCACATCCGGTCCGCGCACTTCCAAAGTCCCTTCCCCAAACACATACCACTGGGTGGATCCGCTCGCCACAACTTTTCCGGGTCCAGTTACCACTGCGGAAATCATCGGAGCATGACCTGCAAGGACGCCTAAGCTTCCGTTGAAGGCGGTGACCACCAAGGATTCGACCTCGGTATCAACGACCGGTCCTTCAGGGGTGAAAATGCGGAGAGGAAAAGCGCTCATAATGGTTTAGGAGTCGAGAGTAGCGGCTTTGGCGCGGGCATCATCAATGTTGCCCACCATGTAGAAAGCTTGTTCGGGCACATCATCGTGTTTCCCTTCAAGCACTTCTTTGAAGGAGCGGATGGTGTCCGCCAGTTCGACGTAAGTTCCGGACATGCCGGTGAACTGCTCTGCCACGTGGAAAGGCTGAGAAAGGAAACGCTGCACTTTACGTGCACGATTCACAGTCAAACGGTCTTCCTCGGAAAGCTCCTCCATACCCAGAATCGCAATGATGTCCTGTAATTCTTTGTATTTCTGCAGAATTTCCTGAACGCCACGCGCCACGTCGTAATGCTCCTGCCCGATAATCTCGGGAGCCAGAATCGTGGAGGTGGAAGTCAGAGGATCCACCGCGGGATAAATACCCAGCTCGGAAATCGCACGACTCAATTCAGTGGTCGCATCCAAGTGAGCAAAAGTGGTGGCAGGTGCAGGGTCCGTGTAATCATCCGCCGGTACATATACCGCCTGAATGGAGGTAATGGATCCGTTTTTGGTGGAGGTGATCCGTTCCTGCAGGGCGCCCATGTCGGTACCCAGGGTCGGCTGATATCCCACCGCGGAAGGAATACGTCCCAACAGCGCGGATACTTCCGCACCCGCCTGGGTGAAACGGAAAATGTTATCCACGAACAACAATACATCCTGGTTCATTTCGTCACGGAAATGTTCCGCAACCGTCAGCGCGGACAATGCCACACGGGCACGCGCACCGGGAGGCTCGTTCATCTGACCGTAAATCATGGAGGTTTTGTCAATTACCCCGGATTCGTCCATTTCTTTGAACAGCGCGGTACCTTCACGGGTACGTTCCCCCACCCCTGCGAATACAGAGTATCCCCCGTGCTCTTTGGCGATGTTATGAATCAGTTCCTGAATCAAAACGGTTTTTCCTACCCCCGCACCACCGAACAGACCTACTTTTCCCCCTTTACGGTAGGGAGCGAGCAGATCGATCACTTTAATTCCGGTCACCAATACCGAGTCGCTGGTGTCCTGATCCTCAAATTTGGGCGCTGCCCGGTGAATGGGACTGCGGGCATCGCATTTCACCTCGCCCTGATTGTCAATCGGTTCACCCAACAGATTCATCACCCGACCGAGGGTGCCTTCCCCCACCGGCATGGTAATCGGAGATCCCAAATCTTTGACTTCAGTCCCACGGACCAAACCGTCGGTGTTGTCCATCGCGATGGCCCGAACAATGTTGCTGCCTAAATGCTGGGCAACCTCGAAGGTTAAATTGTCTTCCTGATCGTTGATGCTGGGGTTGGTGCACACCAACGCATTCAAAATATTGGGGAGATTGCCATCCGCGAATTCGATGTCACATACCGCACCCAAAACCTGGGTGATTTTGCCGGTAGGAGTGGCGCTGGCTTTTTTTGCAGGGGTTTTCTTTTTAGCAGGCATACGTTTTTCTCTCAGCTAGAGGGCTACAGCGCTTCCGCGCCGGAAATAATTTCAATTAATTCGGTGGTAATGGCAGCCTGACGCGCACGGTTGCGCAACAGGGTGTTTTCTTCAATCAAGTTCATGGCATTGGTGGTCGCATTGTCCATGGCGGTCATGCGGGCACCGTGTTCACCGGCAGTGTTTTCAAGCAAAGCATAAAATACTTTGAAGGTCACCAGCCGGGGAACCAGGAAGGAAAGCAGCTGACCCATTTCAGGTTCAGCCAAAATATCGGCATCCGGACTGGCGGTTTCCAGTGCTTCTTCAGGTAAATCACTGGTGTCCAGCGGCAACAAAGAACGGATTTCCGGGATTTGGGACAGTGGACTCACAAACTCATTACAGAGCATGATCACCCGGTCAAATCCTTCCTCCAAAAACGCTTTTTCAAGTCGCTTGGCTACCCGGGAGGCGGCTTTAGAATCGGGAGCGGCACTGGGAATATCTTCAAAGAATTTCCATACCTTCACCCGTTTCTGGAAGTGATTAAATCCGCGGCGCCCAATGAAAGCAAATTCATACTCGATCCCATCGTCCTGATGCTCTTCGAGCATTTGTTCCGCATGCCGGATCAGGTTGTTATTGAAACCTCCACAAAGACCTTTGTCGGATGAGAACATCACGACCAGCACTTTTTTCACTTCCTCCGCAGATTCCAGCAAAGGATGCATACTGCTGTCCACCTGACCGCCAATGCGGGCAATCAGTTGATTCACCTCGTGGGCAAAATCTTTTGCCTGACGCTGGGATTCCTGCGCCTTACGAAGCTTACTCGCGGAAACCATTTTCATGGTTTTCGTGATCTTACTCGTATTTTTTAGACTCGAGATTTTGCGGTTGTAATCTTTAATACTTGGCATGTGAACTACATCAGGTGGGTTTCGATTTTTTCAAAAATTCAGCTGCGTGATTTTTTGAATTCCTCGATCAGGTTCTTGAGTTTCTCTTCCAAGTCGTCGGTCAACGCTTTCTCTTTTTCCAACTCACGGGCAAAGTCCGCGTAGGTGGAATCCAAGGCGTCATTGAGTTCGTAACCGAACGCAATCACATCCTCAACCGCGATATCATCGAGCATTCCGCGGGTTCCGGCGTAGATCATGACAATTTGTTTGACCACGTTCAACGGTTCGTGAACGCCCTGTTTGATGACCTGCATCAAACGCTGTCCCCGTTCCAGTTGTTTACGGGTACCGGCATCCAAATCGGAGGCAAACTGGGAAAAAGCTGCGAGTTCGCGATATTGCGCCAGGTCGAGACGCAAGGTGCCGGCCACTTTCTTCATCGCTTTGATCTGGGCGTCACCCCCTACCCGGGAAACAGAGATCCCCGGGTTAATCGCAGGACGCTGTCCGGAGTTGAACAAATCACTTTCGAGGAAGATCTGTCCGTCGGTAATGGAAATCACGTTGGTGGGAATGTACGCGGAAACGTCGCCACCCTGGGTCTCAATAATCGGCAGTGCAGTCAATGAACCGGCGCCCATGGCGTCAGACATTTTCGCAGAACGTTCGAGCAAGCGACTGTGTAAGTAGAAAATATCTCCGGGATAGGCCTCACGTCCGGGCGGACGGCGAAGCAGCAGGGACAACTGACGGTAGGCCTGCGCCTGTTTGGTCAAATCATCATAGATAATCAAAGCGTGTTTGCCATTGTCGCGGTACTCTTCCGCCATCGCAGTACCGGAGTACGGTGCGAGGAACTGCATGGCGGCCGGATCAGAAGCGGTCGCCGCAATAATGGTGGTGTACTCCATGGCACCATGTTTCTTCAGGGTTTCAACCACCTGAACCACGGTGGAACGTTTCTGGCCAATGGCCACGTAGAAACAGTGCACATCCTGTCCGCGCTGATTGATAATGGTATCAATCGCCAGAGCGGTTTTTCCGGTTTTACGGTCGCCAATGATCAATTCGCGCTGTCCACGGCCAATCGGGGTCAGGGCGTCAATCACTTTGATACCCGTCTGCATCGGCTCATGCACGTCTTTACGTTCGATGATGCCGGGTGCTTTCAGTTCAATAAAACGGGTGGTACTGCCTTTGATGGCCGGTCCGCCGTCGATCGCAACTCCCAGCGCGTCGACAACGCGTCCGCTGAGTTCATCACCGGCAGGAACCGAGGCGATGGTTTTGGTCCGTTTGACCTCATCCCCTTCTTTCACTTCAGTGTCGTCACCAAACAGGGCAATCCCCACGTTGGTTTCTTCGAGGTTGAGGGCCATGCCCACCAAACCGGTTTTTGGAAATTCCACCAGCTCACCGGCCATGACGCCGGAAAGTCCGTGTACACGGGCAATCCCGTCACCCACACTGAGAACGGATCCTACTTCGTAGCGTTCGGGGCCTGTGTCGAGATTTTTAAGTTGGTCGCGGAGGATGGAAGCCACCTCATCGGGCTGAATGTCGATGGACATAGAATCGTTCCTTGCTTATGCGTTAATCACGTTTCGTTTAAAAGTTTCAAGTTTGGCGGCCAGACTGTGATCTTCGACCTGGTCACCAATGTGCAGACGGAAACCACCAATGAGGCTTTCATCCACGGAAGAGTTTAATACAATTTGCTTGCCGGTGCGTTGGCTTAATTTTTCAATTAAAGCCTTTTCCTGCGCCGCGGCCAATGGAGCAGCCGAGAGGACGCTTACAGGTAAAATCCCATTTTCTTCCTGCCAGAGTTCAAGTCCGATGCGGACAAGTTCCGGCAACAGATTCAGGCGCTCGCGGGCAATCAATAATTTGAAAAGATTTTGGGTCAGCGGAAAAGCCGCCTTGCCAAAAATCTTGTCCATGCATGCCTGCTGTTCTTCGGGAGTGAGGAGCTGATGCGCCACAAAGGTTTTGAATTCATCAGAGGAGCTCAACAGCGCCTCCAAATCTTGCAAATCTTTTCCCACCGGATCCAAGGACCCGGATTCCCGGGCCACATCCATAAGAGCAGAGGCGTATCGTTTGGCAACAGTGGACATAAGCGCTTACATCTCCGCGATCAACTGGTCGGCAAGGGCTTTCTGACCCTTGTCATCCATTTGCTGACGCAAAAGTTTGTTGGCCATGGCGACGGCGAGTTCAGCCGAGGTTGCACGTAGCGTATTTTCAGCTTTCCCCTGTGCGGAAGCAATGTCCCGATTTGCGTTTTCACGCAGGATCTGGGCTTCTTCACGGGCTTTGCTCTCAATAACTTTCCCTGCTTCCCGGGCCGCTTCACGACCGGAATCGATCATCCCCCGAACTTGCTCTTCGGTTTCATCCAGTTTGGATTGAACCGTAGATTCGAGGGTGGCCAACTCACGTTGCAAATGGTCCGCATTTTCGAGTGACTGTTCAATTTCCTCTTCACGTTTATCCAACGCTTCCAAAATCGGCCCGAAAGCTTTCTTTTTGAGGATTATGGCAGCCGCCACGAAGATGGCGAGGAACCAAAAGAACATGGCGCCGTTAACCACCGGGCTGGAGGCCGCATGGGCGGCACCTGCTTCCCCGTGGGACGCGGGCACTTCCATGTGCTGACTGGGTTGATGATCGTTATGTTGTGCCATAAAGGGACCTTAGAGGGGATCTACCTGCAGAAAACTGCAGACGATCTTACTTACCAACTGCGATGATACAAACTACGGCACAAAACAGCGCCACACCTTCGACCAACGCCGCGGCGATAATCATCATGGTTTGGAGTTTGGCTTGCAATTCGGGTTGACGGGCAGAGCTTTCGAGAGCAGCAGCCGCGATTTTAGAAATACCAATAGCGGCTCCGATTGTTACGAGGCCAGCTCCGATAGCAGACAATACAGCAGCGGATAAAGTTTCCATGATAAGTACCTTTAGTTATTACAGTTTATAGACAGTTAGAAGAGATCAGTGCTCCGGATGAAGCATTTGACCAATGAAAATTGCAGAAAGCATGACGAAAATATACGTCTGGAGGAAAGCCACCAGAATTTCCAGAAAGAAAACGAACAGTCCCAGTCCAATGGCGGGCAAGCCGTAGGCCCCGTAAATCACCGCCATCCCGATCATCGCGAACAAAACAATGTGCCCGGCCAACATATTGGCAAACAATCGAATGGCCAAAACCAAAGTTTTGATAAACAGACCCATAATTTCAATGGGGACCAAAATAAAGAGCACGGGGACCGGGACACCGTGCGGAATAAAATTTTTCAGGAACCCCATCCAGCCGTAACGTTGCACCGCCCAGCCCACCATCGCCAAAAAGGTGGTGAAAGCCAGCGCCAGAGTCACACTTAAACTGGCAGTGGGAGATCCGAAAATTGGAATCAGGCCCATTAAGTTCAGCGTAAGGATCAAAGTAAATTGAGTCAAAAACAGCCAGGCAAAGTTACGTCCATCTTCTTTTCCCAGATAGGGAATACTGATTTCGTCGCGAACAAACACCACAATGCTCTCCATGACATTGGTCCATCCACGCGGCACCCGGGAACGGTGATTGTACACTTTGACGTACATCCAGCATAAGAAAGCCGCGCCGATCATACTCATCAAACCGGACAACATGAAAGACCGGGGTAAATTCGCATCCGCAAAGTCAAGATGCCACGTCCCGATAGACCACGCGCCATTGTCGGTAACGTGATGGGTAATGAAATCGGTGACCGCCTGGGTCTTTTCTTCAATACTCGCTGACATTTTTTAGGATTATCGGGGGTTAAAGTCTCTTAGAATTCCAGTGCAAAAAAATTACCCCGCCCACTAACAGGACGCTGTAACCAGCAAAGAATTGAGATACAAATACATCGGTTCGCACAGCTTGCAATCCTATAAACAAAAAAATTGTGAAAGTATTCACGAATAGCTTACAGACAACCAATAACAGCCCGAATGCAATCCCTAATCGCTGGGCCGTAAACCCGTTCACCCGACTAAAACCCACAAAAAAGCCTATATTTATCACCAAGAGCCCCAACGAGGCCGTCAATTCCAGGTTGCCCCCTTCATGAAAAACCCAGTGATTTACGGCTATAGAAACGGATAATGTGGATAGGCAAAGCCCCAGGATAAACAACAGATACCGTCCGCACGATTCAGTCATGCTCATCCCCCTTTGAAGGACGGGAAGGTTCTTCTGCCTCCCCTTTGACGGACCTGGAGGGCTCCGCCCCCGTAACCCGAACCACCTTCCAAACTTCGTAGCCCCCATAGAGCAAACCTAAACTCACCCCCACCAAAACCCCTAAAGGCTCCGAATCATGTTTTTCATCCCAGCGATGCCCCAGCAACGCAAAAAGCCCCATGGCAAATGCAAAACTGCTGCCCAACAATACCGCGGAGGACATCCCCTTGCTCGAAGCCACGGTTTTACGGTGCGACTTTAACAGCAGGCCAACTTTGTCATCTTGAGCGGAGGGTTCTTTCATGGGTGTTCTCTAATCGATATCTGCATCGGGTTCGATATCGGAATCGTACAGACTTCGTTTTTTCCCGCTTCAACTACGAAATCCCTGCAAAATAAAGCGTTTCCGATTCCCGGAAAACAAAAAACCGCGACTTCCGAAGATCGGAAATCGCGGCATTTCCCTTGAAGAGGCGGTTATTTCGCGAACAAAGCCTCTGAAGGAGGGCAATATTGATCGCCCGGGATAAATTGCGGCCCTGCCCGGTACAATTCAGCCCGGAGGTCTTATTAAAGACTAAACCCTTATTTCCTCTTGCGGAAAAAGAACACGGCGGACAAGCCTGCCAGGAGCAGCAACAAAGAACCGGGTTCAGGAATGACGGATCCGGTAAATGCCACGTTATCCAGAATACTGGAGTTGTCCTGACTTGCAAAATCACTAAAAGTGAATGTAAACACCGCCTCCTCTCCATTCCCCAGTACAATATCACTCAAATTGTTCGACAAGTTGTAATCAAAATCCGGCATATTACTAATATTACTCGAAGCATAAGTTACATCATTTTCAGATCCTATTACTGTTTCGTCCGGCCCCAGACCACCAGAAGAATATTCGAATGAAAAGTCCCGAAAACCATTTGTTCTGGATGCAAAATCAAAATGAACACTGTCGATATTGTAATCAAAACCAGTACTGTTGGTCAGCGTGATGGTTAAAACTTCACTATTCCTGCCTCGAACCAACAATGCCCCGCCAACATTTGAAGCTCCTGACAATGCACTTCCATATCCACCATCATTTGATCCAAAAGCTGAATTAATTTGGTTATCAGTCGATCCAATACTAATATCATACTCAATTTCAGCCGAAAATCCGGTTAAGGCCACATCAGCAACGATGGTGTCATCGTCATTATCCCCCCAAACATCCCAACTTGCCAGAATGTCCGCATTCAGGTTCATCGAGGTCAGAAAAGCGGCGGCGATCAGCGGAAGAGTGAGTCGACGAGCGTTTAAGAGGTTCAATTTAGATAGTTGCATGGGGTCTCCTGGTTTTTTCAAAAATACGGGTTAACGGAATAACCTTAAATACAGCCCGTGGACTTGAACATAAAATTGACTTTCATAAATAACACATTTCCTTATAAATATTTTCATGAAAGCACCTCAACAACGAATCAGTGAATGGGGAAAACTCGATATCCGCCTTTACTATTGCTACCAGGGAACCGTTCCCCATACCGGTCACGGTATCACGGAAAACCCTACTTTTTCTTCCTGGCTGGTCCTCCGCGGCTGGGGAGAAATTACCGACGAACACGCCACAACCGCTTTGAGAGCGAATGTGGGAGAATGGATGTTTGTGAAGCCCGGCAAACGTCATCAGCAATTTAGCCCACGGGCAAAATTATTATCCGTAAGTTTCTTCGCCAAACATTTCACCGGTCAACCCCTGGTAAACCAGGAACACTCTTTCAAATGTGAGGACAGGGATTTTCCTCATTTAAAACGAGCCGCCAGCCGTCTGCGTGCAAAAGTTCCGGAAGCGGAATACCTTAATCCGGTGGTAGATCTCATGCAACATCTCAACATCCAACAATCGTTATTGGAATGGATCAGGGAATGGTGCACGGTCATCAGTAAAACAACTTATAAAATGGAAACCGTCCTCGGATATGATTCACGGGTGGTGGCGGCCCTTCAATATCTGGAAACCCACATCGGCGATAAGCATCTGACCTCTGAACAGGTCGGCCACGAAGTGGGGTTAAGCGTCGGACAACTCAATCGGCTCTTTCTAAAGGAAACGGGGCGGACCCTTAATGAATTCCGGGTCCGGCAACGCATTGATCACGCCAGCCGCCTGCTCACCCAGTCGGATACTTCGCTTAAAGAAATCGCTTATAATTTAGGATTTTCCTATCCATCACATTTTTCCGCATGGTTTAAGCAACAGCGCGGCAAAACCCCCTCCCAGCATCGCAAAGACAATGTTCGTTTTGTATGAAAAGGTAAGCCCCCCCATCTATCCCAACGGTAAAGCCGATAACTCACACTTCTCCGAAGAGGGTGCACGGGCCGTGGCCAAACGTTTTGCGGATCGCCTCCGGGAATTGATTACCGCCTTTCCGCTTGATAAAAAGTAAGCGTACCCGCAAAGCATCAGGGGCCGAGGCGATGGATCCCCCCTTCTACAGGACGGGATTAACGGTCAGGGGAACCTGTTCCGGGAGGAGATTATCTACCCCCTTGCTGAAAGGAAGCAAGCTTCCCGAGAAAAAGCGCCAGCAGGCAGCCGCACTCCATACCTGAAATAATTACCTGAACGACAAATTGATTTGAATCTGCTCGAGGGGCCCCGGAGAGGTCAGGGCGTTTTCAGTTGCCTCAAGTTTATCAGGTATCGATCTATTTCCAAAGCATCAGGATATTCTGCCGCATAAAATTGAAATGCTGCAGGGTCAACCCGATCCAAAGCACAAGCGCAAGATATTGGGCCCAATACAAAACCCTGCCCGCAGGAATCCGATATGCTTGAATATGCCGAATACTTAAACCCATGGTGATGATCAAAGGGAATACCGCCGAAGCCATGGCAAACAAGAGCGGCTTTGCAAGAGCCCTGTTTTCTGCCACGGTGTCTCTAAATTCAAAAGACATCACCCAATAGGTATAATACAAATCCAGCAGGACCCACACGATCAAGCCCGCACCCCAATAAGTTGAAGGCGCAATCCCCCGTCGGACCTGCCAGAACTGAAGCAGAATCCCCCCCACCAGTAACCCGGCCACTGGGGTGAAAAATTGAACAATCGAGTTGTACAAGGCAGCGCCTCTTATTCAAAAATCACGGTTTTGTTTCCCGTGACCACCACCCGGTCTTCGAGCACCAGCCGCACCGCCCGGGCCAGCACCCGTTTTTCGACATCCCGGCCGTTGCGGGCCATTTCTTTGGGACTGTGATGATGACTTACCGGGGTAACATCTTGAGAGATGATGGGCCCCTCATCCAAATCCTCACTGGCAAAATGTGCGGTCGCACCAATAATTTTCACTCCCCGCTCCCATGCCTGACGATAAGGGTTGGCCCCGATAAAGGCTGGTAAAAAACTGTGATGGATATTCACGATCCGGTTGGCAAACGCCTGAATAAACTCCGTGGACAAAATCCGCATGTATTTGGCCATCACCACCAAGTCCGGCTGGGCGTCGTCAATCAACGCCTTTACTTGCGCCTCCTGCGCTTCCCGGGAGACACCCCGATGATCACAAAAATGAAATGGCACGCCGAAGGATTCTGTCAGCTGACGTAAATCTTCATGATTGGCAATCACCCCGCACACTTCCATCGGCAAATCTCCAAACGAAGCGCGGATCAACAAATCCCCCAGGCAATGCGGCTCCTTGGTGGCCATCAACATGACTTTTTTATTGGCCGGATCCTGCAATTTCACCGAAGCCGTTTCCGGCAATTCGGTTTTTAATACCCGCATTAACAAATCCGCGTCTTCGATATTTTCGACCACCGTACGCATAAAAAACTGCCGGGTTTCGGGGTCCACATACTCCCCGTTTTCCACGATATTGCCCCCATGCCGGTGCAACACACCGGTTACGCGCGCAATCAATCCCGGTTCATCCGGACAATCCATACATAGTGTCAGTCTTTGGTTCATGCATGATCTATGCCCAAGGAATAGACTTAAATCAATCGATATCGATATCGATTACACCTGAAACAAACCAAGAGCAAAGATCTCGATGTCGATTTGCGATTGCCAATTCTCACACAAGCCTTAAAAGGGGGCATATGGATTCGGACCGAGAACTAGACCCCACCCGTTGGCTGGCAGAGCATGGAGATGTACTCTATCGCTTTGCTTTGGGACGGGTGCGTGACCCGCAAACCGCAGAAGACCTGGTGCAGGACACCTATCTGGCCGCCATAAAAGGGGCCCAATCCTTCTCCGGACTTTCCAAGGAACGCACCTGGCTGGTGGGCATTCTCAAACATAAAATCATCGATTATTTCCGTAAACACAAACGCACCTTCCTCAGTGAAGATCTGGAATTGCGCGAACAGGATCCCGAAACCGCCCTTGACCGCAAAGGAAATTGGACGGTCGGTCAATCTCCTTGGATCACCCAACCGGAAACCGTTCTGGAAATGAAAGAATTTTGGGGCCACCTCAACGGATGCCTGGAAAACCTCCCCGAACAGCAGCGTAAAGTTTACATTCTACGGGAACTGGAAGAACACTCGGCCGAAGAAATTTGCGAAGATCTCGAAATGAGTCCTTCCAATCTATGGGTCACCCTCCACCGGGCACGCTTACAGTTAAAAGACTGCCTCACCCATAAAGGATTAGGAACCAAGAAATGATTCAACGCATTACCCCTGCCGGTGAGGAACACGCAGCCTTCTGGAATGAATTGGCGGAAGAGTACCAGTCCGAAACCCGAATCACGACCTCAGATTTTCATTTTGGCCCCCTCCTCCCCGGCGAACAGGAATTGGCGCTGCTCCCCAAAGAACTGAAAGGTAAGCTCTGTCTGGAATTAGGTGCCGGCGCAGGACAAAACAGTATTTACCTGGCAGGGAAAGGCGCACAGTGCACCGCACTGGACATCAGCGAAAACCAGCTCAATCACGGCCGGAAACTTGCCGACGCCGAGGGAGTCGCGGTCGAATTTGTGTTGGCCGACTTGGATCACCTCCCTGAATTGCCTGAAAAATATGACCTCATCCATTCCGCCTATGGTATCCCCTTCTCCACCCACCCCGAAGCCTTAATTCAGCATTGTGCAGACCTGCTGCACCCCGGCGGACATATGCTTTTCAGCATGGGACACCCGGTCTATGCCGGCGAGTGGCTGGAGCTGGATGACGATCAGGGCATTTTCCTGCAAAATTACTTTCACCCTCACCCGGATGTGCGCGAAGGAGAAAGTTCCGCAGTACAAGCCATGGCCTATCCGCTCTCCGAAGTGGTCGCATGGTTACGCAAAGCCGGCCTGCAACTCATGGACCTGCGTGAGCCCGCATCCCTGCCCGTAGACAAAATGAGTCAGGCAGAGATTGATGCACGCGTACCTTACTACAGTGAAGCCTGGGCAGAACAGGTGAATGAACTTTCCAAATTTCCCGTTGTTGCCATTTTTTCCGCCACGAAACTTTAACAGCCAAAGGAGACGCCATGAGTGGGAAAAAAGGTTTTGATGTCGATTTCAAACAAGCGCCCCTGCTCGTGATCTGGGAGGTCACCCGTGCCTGCACTTTGGCTTGTCAACACTGCCGTGCCTCCGCTATCGACTACCGGCATCCCGACGAACTGAATCTGGAAGAGGGTAAAATCCTGTTGGATGAAATCAAAGCCATGGGAACCCCTATTGTGGTATTCACCGGTGGAGACCCTTTACAACGAACCGATCTGGAAGAGCTGATTCGCTACGGAAAATCTATTGGCCTTCGTATTGGCACCATTCCCGCCGGCACTCCGCGTCTGGATAAAACCCGTATGCGCTCCCTCAAAGAAAGCGGCGTCGATCAGGTGGCATTCAGCATTGACGCCCCCAATGCCGCAGACCATGACTCTTTCCGTCAGGTGCCCGGATCTTATGATCTGACCCTGCAGGGAGCCCGCTGGGCACAGGAGCTGAATATTCCTTTGCAAATCAACACCGTCTTCCATCAAGGCAACCAACATCAGATCGATGAACTCTGCGATTTAGTGAAATCTCTGGAAGTCGTTTTCTGGGAAGTTTTTTTTCTCGTACCCACCGGACGGGGCACTCAACTCAGCAGTTGCACTGCCGAAGAGATGGAAGTGATCTTTGGTAAACTCTACGCACTCTCAAAGAAAGTTCCCTTCGTCATCAAAGTCACGGAAGCGCAACACTACCGGCGCCACATCCGCCAACAGGAACGTAAAGTAGGTCCCCCCAGCAGCGTCACCCATCGAAACCCTTACGAGGTTCAGGCCAAAACAGCACACCCCCATGCGATCGGCCGCTCCTCGAAAGTGGTTAACGCCGGCAACGGCTTCTGTTTCATCGATCACACCGGGAATATTTGCCCCAGTGGATTCCTGTCGGAAGAACGGGGAAATGTTCGCACCCACTCCCTCGCCCATATTTACCGAGAAGACGAATTTTTTGTCAACCTCCGCAACCCCAAACTCCTCAAAGGCAAATGCGGACGTTGCGAATTCAAAACCAGCTGCGGCGGTTCCCGCTCCCGCGCCTGGGCCGTTACCGGCGACGCCTGGGCCGAAGAACCCTTTTGTGTGCTGGAGCGCTGACCCCGATCACAAAAACTGTGGCACATCTGATCGATCAGGATCCGTCTCCGGGATCGGGAACAGAAAGCAGACCGCAGTTAAAAACCGGATTCAGAGCAAACACCACCATCATCGTTGATCCCAGAACCCACGATTTTCTAAACGCCGCTTCATGCTCTTTATGAAGTATTTTTTTCCAAAACCATTTCCCGTCCCCATCCTTTTTGTACTGATTGCAGTTTATGCACTGGGGATGATGAACCTGTCCATTCTCCGGGCAGACGATGACATGGATGACACAAGCTCCCAGGAAGACGGCATGGAAGCCTTACTGGAAAAAATCCCCCATATAAAAGTTCCCCGGGTGGAAATGGAAATTAAAATAGATGGAAAACTGGATGAAACCGCCTGGCTAATGGCGGAAAAAATAGACCTTAAATTCGAGTCATATCCCGCATTGATGGCAGCCGCACCCGTAAAAACACACGCACAATTTTTAATATCTGACAACAACCTTTATATTTCCTTCATCGCCCAGGATCCGGATCCAGACAAAATTCAAGCCCCCTTACGCGACCGTGATGCGATTGAACTGGATGATTATGTAGGCGTTGCACTGGACCCTGACGGAAAACGGATGCGGAGTTACGAATTTTATGTCAGTGCCTCCGGGGTCCAGGCCGACTGGGTGCGGAACAGTGTGGAGGACAAACGGACCCGTGAATGGGATGCGGACTGGGAATCCGCATCGCAAAAAAATGAAACAGGTTATTCCGTAGAAATGCGCATTCCCCTCGGCACGGTAGATCTTCCAAATGATGCCACCCATCGACTGATGATCATCAAGCGGCATTACCCACGGGAAATACGTCACTACTTAACCAGCGTGGCAATGATCACCCCTTATCAGGGGGAAACAGACACCGGAAACAACCAGTTCAAAATTATTCCAGCCATCACCCTTAATCCTGAATGGAGCCGGGATATTGAAAACGGTGAAAACTATTCCCGCGAAGAAAATTTTGAGTTAGGCGCCGACTTAGAATACCGCTTCTCCCCTTCCTGGGGAATGGATCTCACCATCAACCCCAATTATTTAGAGGTTGAAGCAGACTTAACTTCCACCAGCATCAACGATCCCTTTACCAGCCTCACCCCGGAAAAACGTCCGTTTTTTGTGAAAGAAAGCGACGTATTCGGCACACCGTATGATCTGGTCTACACCCGAAACATCGAAGACCCCGGTGTCGGATTTCAATTCGGAGGAAGTGAAGGCAAATGGGTTACCGGAAACTTTTTGGTTCATGACCGGGAATTAAGCGTCATCGTCCCCGGCAATCTGGGTTCCGAACGCGCCGAACTGGATGTTGAAAGTACTTCGGGCGCCTTTAGAGTTCGGCATGACCGCAAAAATGGTGAATCGGTTGGACTCATGGGAACCCTGCGTGATGCAGAAAACGGTTATCACAATTATGTGGCCGGCGCGGATTTTCTTAAGAAACTGGGGAGTTATCACACCTTCAGAGGTCAATGGCTTTATTCCGATACCCGATACTCGGAGGATTTCACTGAAGACCTTTACGACCCACCGGATGATTTGGATCCTGCAGAAGACACCGGCATTCCTGGTGAAACAGGTTTTTCTGAACAAGTCCTCCGCGCAGATCCCGGTGAAACCATAAGCGATGATGCCTGGCAACTCAGTTATAAATATGAACCCCGTGCCGGATACGTCACCGTGCTGTACCGGGATGCGGGAGAAGATTTCCGGGGCGATCTGGGATACATCCCGCTGACCGATTACCGACAGGGCATTCTCAATGCAGGGGTCAATAAATATTTTGAAACCGGCAGTGCTGGTGTTTCCCGAATCCGCTTATCAAGTAATGTTTATAAAATGGAGAGTCAGGCGGGTGAAGAGATCATGAGCGGAGGAGAGCTCTGGTTCAACTACTGGGGGCTCTATCAATCCTGGTTCCGCTTAGGCTATCGAAACCGTGACCGGGTCGCACGGCGGTTCAATCAACAGGAATTGTCCATCGACGGAAATGCCACCCCATTGAATGAAGAGCAGTGGATTGTTCGCGTTGAAAACGCCTTGGCAAAAAATGTACGTTTCACCATTGCAGGCAGGTTCGGCAGCCAAATTGATACCGACAATTACCGCTTAGGAAACCTGGTTGAACTTGAACCTGAAATCAGATGGAACATCAACGACCGGGTGGAGTTGAATATTCAAAATACCTACCGAACCCTCGACATTGCCGACGGACAGGTTTTCAGGGAAAATTATTTGCGGCTGAGCATGATCTATCAGCTCGAAAAAGGGTCCTTTTTACGTCTGACCCTGATCGATGACTATAATACCCGAAATCAAAATTTATATCTCTATGAAGAACAAGACGACGAAGAACGGGACAGCTCCCTCGAACTGCTTTTCGCCATCAAACCTTCTCAACTCAACACTTTTTTTATGGGCCTCAAAACAGAATTTTCCGAATACGACCTCGAAAATGCCAGTGGACTCAGGGACGATGAATTTTCAATTTTTCTCAAATACAGCCGTGCCTTCCAGGTAAACTAACCATCTATTGCGGTTCTCACCGAGAAAGCGCCGGGTCTTTTAGACGTCGTAAAGCGGGTTCGCCGGTGGCGCGCCCCGCTGAGTTTGAACATCAGAAAAATTTTACTTTGTCCGGAGTCCTTTCAACACACTGGGAGGCAAAAGGGTACGGTGCACGATTTTTGATAACCCCCACCCATGTAATTTAGGGTAAAAATAAAACAGCGGCTTAAACCAGGCGGATTTTTTCAGTTTCAACTCCTCCCGAACAGACTCGGGCACGAACCAAGCCATAAACTGGACCAGCAAGCTGTAGCGAAGCGCCCCCAAATCTTTGCGATAAGATTGAAACATTTCCACGGTGTAGGTATTCACCTTCAACTGTGACACCAATTCTTCGGCGTGATTTTCGTGGAAAAGCTGATAACTTTCTTCCCAGCCATCAATCCCCATCGCTTTGAAAAATCCGACCTGATCAAAATAGTAATTTTCTTTTTCCACCGCATTCACTTCCCGTTGTTCGAGATAGGCCTCGGCCCGAATCGCATATTCGATCAACATCGCGCCCACGGCCCGAAAAGCCGCATTTGAAATTTGAGGATGCCCTCCCTCCTCCCGGGCCCGTTCGGATTCGACTTGATCATGAAAACCGCGAATGGTTTTTGCTAAAGTTTCAGCATCACGGCTCGAAGTCATCATTACTTTTTGATTCCACGCGAAGGTACTGATCAGCCGCTCCAAGGGAGCCGAAGGAAGTTTGTTGGTATAAAACAGCCAATGGTTTTCCTCCACCAGTGCAAACTCTGCGGCGGAGCCCACGTACACCAGTAAAATATGATCCAGGTCGGTCCAAAGCTTTCGGGTGAAGTCTGATCCGTACTGGGTATTCATGATTTTATTCTCCGCGTCTCTTTTGGACTTTGGCCGGGGAACCCCAGGCCACCCTATGTTCAGGCAACTCTTTGTTGACCAGCGAGTGCGCACCGACAACGGTTCCCCGTCCGATGGTTACCCCGTCCATCACCGCGCAGTGGGATCCCAACCACACATCCGGCCCAATCTCAACCCCGCCACGGCTTTGAAACCCCTGATCGATAATTGGAATCGTGGGATCCTGATACACATGATTCCCACCGGCGATTATATAACAAAAAGCGGCAACCAACCCTTTTTTACCCAGCAGAAGTTTGCTGTCGGTCGCCAAAATACAATTCGCCCCAATATCGCAACCTTCCCCAATTTCAATCCGGCCATTCCGCGAACGTAAAATACTGTTGCGGGAAACCAAAGCGCGATCACCCATCACAATCACCGCTTCATCTCCCCGGGCATCCAATACCGCCCCGTCATCAATAGCCACATTCGCCCCCATCAGGATCTTTTTGGTTCCCCGCAATGTCACATTGCGGCCAATAATCAGCCCGCGCCCGCATTCGGCAAACAGGCAGGGATACAGTTTGCGGCGCAGCCACAAACCGAGCGCCCCCGGGAAATTGCCCAACAGCCCGGTGAGCACTTCGTGTTTTATCAATGCGCCAATGGATTCACTGCCTACCGTAAGTTGCGCATACTGTTTCCAGGAAGCCTGTTGAGGCTGATTTAAATTTTTTTGAATTTGTTGTTTCATGATTCGGGTTGCGCGGGCTCCTTTAAGTTTACCACGAGGCCCACCAGACCCAATAATAAAATTTTCATACGCAGAAATATTCCCATAGCCAAAGTGAGGTCTTTTCCCAGCCCCACCAAACCGAAGTAGTAGACATAAGCCCCCTCGGCAATACCCCAACTCCCCAGCCCCACCGGAATCATCGCCACCATTAACGCCACCGGCAACACCGCCGCAATACCCGCAGGATCCGCCCACACTCCGAACGCACGGTAGGCCAATAACACATTGCCCACCGCCAACACATAGTAGAGCGCCGTGAGTAAAATTACGTGAAGCAACGCGACCGGACGCTGTCGTAATACGACAAACAGTTCCCCCAGTTTTTCGCTTAACACCTCCAGTTTACTCGCGACCTGCGTCCAAATCTTCCGGGTTTTTCCCGGACGATCCGCCCGGAGTATTTTTTGCGCGAACCCCAATAAACCCTGTACAACTTTCATTTTACTCGCCTTCACCCCGAATGCCATCAGCAATCCGATCATCAGCAACCCGCACGCCGCCACGCAGGAACCCATCCAGACCGCAGGCAGCTTTAACAGCTCCGGTTGCGTGAACGGCAGGATCACCGCCAGCAGCAGCATAAAAATGAGCCCGGTAAAACGTTCGGCAAAAATACTGATCAGCACCGTGGAATGAGAGTTCGCTTTTTTTCCCGCCAGCCAGGCTCTCGCCACATCCCCTCCCACATTGGAAGGCAGGAAATTGGAATAAAAATAGCCCACAAAGTACCAGCGATACAAATCGAGAAAAGGCAAAGGACAGTTTTGGATGCGCAACAGCAGCCACCATTTCCAGGTGCTCGCCCCCACCATCACAAACGAAAGCCCCACCCCCGCAACCGCAAACCACGGATTGATCTGACTAAACTGCTCCTTTAGTTTTTGCGGATCCACACTGACAAACAAGATTCCCAAAAAAACCAAACTTATCAAACATTTTGCAAAAAGGGTGATTCGTTTTTTAAGCTGTGATTTCTTCGAAGACATATCCCGACGCAGATACCACAGTCCACGGACGAAAACCAGTCAGATTTTGACTCCGACGTAGCGGGAGGTCCTCGCAGCAGAGGTGGTGAATGCATCTTAGAGGAGATCCCCTCTCCCCTCGGGCCCCACCTGCGGACCTGCGCCCCCGATTTCCAAGGGAATCCGAGTCAGACATTGACTTTAGCCCCCCAAAATATAACCGTTCGGGATGTCGTATCCCTCCCCATCTGTCTCGGTGGTCATCCCCATTCGGAACGCAGAATCTTATCTGCCCGCCCTCCTGCCCCGGCTCTGTGCGCTGGCGCAAGTGGAGGAAATGATATTATGGGATTCGATGTCATCTGATCGCAGTGTGGAAATCGCGGAAACTTTTGAGAAAGTCCTCCTGATCCCCATCAAACACTTTTCCCACGGGGGAACCCGGAACCGGGGAATTCAGGAAGCCCAAAACGAACGGGCCGTGCTCATGACCCAGGATGCACTTCCCGCAGACACCCCATGGCCGGAAAAGCTCATTTCCCCACTGAAAGAGACGCAGGTCGCTTATAGCTTTTCACGTCAGATCCCCCATCCCAACACCGGCCCTGTTGAAGCCTATTTTCTGAAAAACCGCTTTCCGGAGAGCTCAAAAAGATACGAAAACCAGGGCCAAGCCCTCCATCAGCCCGGGGCCGTCTTTTGCTCAAACGTCAGTTCCGCCCTTCAAAGAGAAATTGCCCTCTCACATCCTTTTGATCCGACGTTAATTATGGGGGAAGATCAGCAATTCTCCCGCGATGTGCAACAAGCGGGCTTTGCCGTGGTTTATACTGCCGATTCCGTGGTTGTACATTCCCACAATTTTTCGTTATGGCAGACCTTTCAACCTTACTTCGACTCGGTGATCGCCTTCACTCAAATTTTCCAAAGCCATGGCGTTTCCGACAGTGCAAAACTCGGCATAAAACTGTTAAAAGACGAATTTCACTATCACCGGAAACATCAACCTAAAGTCCTCTTTCGATTTATGGCCCAACAATTCGTCAAAGTCCTGGCCACCCTCAGCGCACACGCCGCAAAAATTCCCCCTTCAAAACTGTGTGGAAATGCAGTATGAATCCAGCGTACTGGAAATCCGACGCATGAAACCCTCTTTCAAAATCATCCTCTTTTCCGCGGGCATTTCCCTGTTGCTCTTTTGTAGTTTCACTTGGCCTTTGCCCTCTCTGTGGAATCAGGGGATTCCGTCCTCTTCCCAAAACATTGAACATCCGGCCTGGCGGCACTCCATTCCGGGGGATCACCTGCAACTGCTCTACCACTTTGATTTGGTGGAGGATATGTTCAAAGGGCGTATCCCCTTTTTCCAAAACGTCTATGAATTTAACACGGGAAATGATGCCGAACGCTATCGGCCGGGGGCATATTTTTTCCCCATGTCAGGTGTTTACGTGCTCTTAAAGCAGTTTATGGGTCAACCTGCCGCCTGGAACAGCACCCTCTGGCTTTCTTTTTGGATGAGCGGACTCGCTTGCTGGGCGTGGTTGGGTTGTTTTACCCCCCACCGCCCGGCCCGATTGGCCGGAGTCTGTCTGTTTTTACTGATCCCCTTCCGTTGGGCCAGTTTGCTGGGAGGCAGCCCCGCGGGCATCGCCCTGATGTGGGTTCCCTTGCTGGGCTGGATGATCGATCGGGCGGTTACCCGTCCGGGATTTCTTCGGGGACTCGGCGCCGGCCTCACCCTGCTCTTCCTTTACTGGGCAGACCTGCAAACTTTTTATTTTAGCGCCCTGAGCGTTCCGCTCTTGGCCCTGCTTTCCCTGTGCTGGCATGGCCAAACCCTCAAGGATCAATGGAAAAGCTGGTGGAAACTGCTTCCCGGCGGCGGGCTTTTTCTCGGAATCATCGCCACATTTTACCTGTGGCGTAAAGCCCATCTCAGCGCCTCACATATGGAAGAGGGACGTCAATGGGCGGAAATGGCTCTGTTCTCTCCCCGCCCTGAAGATGTCCTCCACGTCGGCAGCGGCATCAGTGAAACGGTTTACATCGGCTGGATCGCGTTTGTTTGGCTCATTCTTGCTTTCCTGCTCTTTATCTATCCCGCACGGAAACAGCCCTTACGCCTGTCAGCCTACCTCATGCTCATACTCGCCTCGTTCATCGGCATTGCCCTCGCACTGGGTGCTTTCGGACCTGCCGACGCTCTGTTTATCCGCATGGCACGGGCCCAGATTCCCTCATACGACATGATCCGGCAGCCTTCCAAGATTTTTTCGGTGATCCCGCTTTGGTTGGGCTGGTTGCTCACCCTCGGATTGGCCTCCCCCCTGCCGAAAAAAATACGCGCCTGGAAACTCCCGGTACTCCTGCCCCTGTTGGCAACCTTCAGCATCATCTTTTCTTTTCACGCCCGCATTCATCCCACCATCAGTTTATTAGAAGCCAGACAACCCGCCTATACAGCCGTCCAATCGCACGCAGCCGAAAACCACATCGACAAACCACTCGCGCTGGTGATTCCCCTTTGGCCGGGTGATTCGGCGGAAAGTTCAGTCCCCATCCACTACGCCCATCAACACCAGTTACGGCTGGTCAACGGCTACAGTCCGGTCGTCAGCAAAGAATACACGGAAACCGCGGTCAAAACCCTTTCGCCCCTCAATCAGGGAATGATCACGGAAGCGCAGTTGGCGTATCTGGATAACATCGGGGTGGATTATGTACTGGTGCATGCCAACATGTTTCCTGAAAAAGTCAGCCCTTTCCCCGTCCGCGAAACCCTGGTGCGACTCGACCGCCATCCCCGCTTAAAGCGCCTCACCCAGTCTGGTCCGATTCATGCCTACGCGGTGCGGCCCCCAGAGCAGGAAGATGGTCTCTCGGTGTGGTCACCGGAACCCGCCATTCTGTTCCCTGCCCGGCGCTGGGAACTCGCCCCCCCGGGAGGGGAACCTCTCGAAGATGTCACCGCCAGCCACGGCGCTTTCAGCCGAATCCGCGCAGAGCAGAACCTTAAAATCGAAACACCCCCTATCCGTATTTCCACCCAGGATCCGTTGACTTGGTGGATACGAATAAAAGGAAAAGGGGAAATCGAGTCCCAGACCCTCCGCAACGGCAAAGTCACTGATACCCAAACCCTGTACATCGCGTCAAAAGACTGGAAGTGGATTGCCATTCCCCAAGCCCCCGCGTCCACGCCCTCCTACATTTCCGTCCAACAGTCCCTGCAGGTTGAAACAGGGGTTCTCGATTTCGATGCCGCCTTTCTCTCCGGTTCCACCTCCCTACTGGAAATCCCCCCGCAAGGCATCACCCTGCCCGCCTCCTGGTTTTTCCACGCGGGCTACGCCGACCCGGCAACCGAATCCGTCCACTTCAATCCGGATGCGGACCCCGACCGGGTGGTCTTTTACGGTCCCCTCCTCCCCATCCAAACGGGAACCTACCAGATAAACGTTCTCTACGATAGCCCCGCCGAAGCCGGCACCCCTTTGGGCGAAATCTCCATCGGCTACAACGGAGAAGCCGCGGTCATCCGTCAAAACCTGATCACAGGCGGTTCCCATAACCCTCTTCCTCTCTGGGAAAACACAGACGAAAAACCCCTGCGTATCGAATTCCGGTACAACCGCCAAAGCCCCGTCGAAATCCGGGGCATTCAAATACGGCCCTTCGTTATCCGGCAAGCGGCCGGATCAAACTTTCAATGACGGGAAGCAGCGCGCGCGAAAACTCTTCAGGACGATATAACCTTGCCAAATCCTGCTGTTGTCGACGTAGGACGACCTCAGAATCAGGAAGGAGGCAGAGTATTTTTTTGCAGAGAGAAACAGGATCCGTGGGGGAGAAAAAGTCATCGGGATGACATAGTAATTCGCGATGGGCGGGGATATCCGAAATAAGTACAGGAACATCGACCCCCAACGCCTCGATAATGGGCATCGAAAACCCTTCATGCAAACTGGGGATGACCAGAACCTGAGCAGCCCCTAAAAGATTTGCAAACGTGGGCTGGGAAAGGCCTTCACTGAAATACAACTTACCGTCAGGCAGGCCCAAGTTCCGAGCTAAAGTCCGCAAGGCATCGACTTGCTCCTGTTGAAGGGACGCATTTACGACCATTCCATCGAGAGCCGCACCAAGACGCCATGCGCCGGCGAACCCAACAACCGCAGCGGCAATATTTTTATGTGGAAGCGTATTACCGAGGGTTAAAGCATAATGCTGAAAAGGAATATCAGTTGGAGGCTGAGGCGCCTGCACGGATTTAAAATCGCTTAAACATCGCGTAATGGCGTACGCATACTCAGAACCGAAAAACTGAACAGCTTCTTTCATAGAGGATTTTGAAAGACACAGGAAATCCGGGCACCGGGCAATCTTTTCAAGGCCCAGTTGATATGCCCAAAATTTCCCCTCTTCATCCAGAAAACTATTCGGATAGATTCCTATAATTCCGTCTAACCACACCACCGCCCGACGAATACGGGGATCTGTGAGCAACTCGATGTCGACAGAATCTAGCGGATCCTGAAGAGGGCTTACATAGAGAAACGCTTGCACGCGCGGAAGCATTGATGCATCCCAGATGCAAGATGCTTTCCGGGCAAGAGGATGATCCAAAGGAGGAAATCGGTTTGTGGTGAGAAAACTGAAAGAGATCCCCTTTCCTTCAAGATAATGACATGCTTCTGAAATAATATGATAAGCATGATGCTTGGTACCGCATGGATTGGGAAATTGAAGCGCCCGCCCATCAATCACAACCAAATCCGCGTCGGTGGAATTTCCCGAATTGGGGAGAGGTGCCCTCCGAAGAGACTGCAATTGTGCCGCAATATTTAAATCGATCCCAGCGGGAAGTTGCCCCCATTCCTCCTCCGAAAGCGTCGACGGTCCTGCAAACAAGCGCTTTTGAATGATGGGATCGGGGGACGGTTTAGGCCGTGCTGATTTTTCGACGGTAAGCACGGTTTCGAGTGCGCGGCCTGAAGCGGAGGCCTCACGGTATGCTTTACGAAGCTTTCTAAATAACAAGATATGTACGGAAACCGGCAGGGCCCACAGGGAAAACGACTGTAAAGGAAAAAAGGGAGGCATATGAAATATGGAAATGGGCAATTTTATCAGAAGCAAGCAGGAAAAAAAGAGGAAGATACAGAAAGCGGTTCAAATTATCCAGCGCCAAACTTCCAAGAGCTCCTCCCTGAGAAGATCATGTGCTCATATTTCAAACTGTTTGGGATGTCGATAATCCGAAAAGAAAAACTTCTGATCGATAAAGCTGCTTAACGAAAGAACGTAAGTCAATTTCAGGCAACTCCATGTTCATTTCTCACTATGAACATTAGCCGTGCTATGCAGAATTGAAGAGGTCGTAAAAAGGATTGTAAAGGAATACCGTTCCTGATTCATGAGTAAAATTTAGTCAGACATTGACTTTAAAGTGCTGAATCATAAAAAGTTCTGATGCCGAACACCCTTACACCAGTCTCTGTGGTCATCCCTATCTGGAATGCTGAGCCTTACCTTCCAAAGTTGCTCCCACAGCTGTTTGCACAGAAAGGGGTAGACCTTCAGGAAGTTCTTTTGCTGGATTCAATGTCCACCGACCGGAGTCTCGAAATTGCTTCGGGTTTCCCCCGCGTCACCATTATTCCAATTGCCTGCTTCTCCCACGGGGGAACCCGGAATTTGGGAATCCAGAAAGCACAGAGTGAAATCATCGTCCTTATGACCCAAGATGCGCTCCCGCAGGGAACGGATTGGATGGAAAAACTCATTAGCCCCCTCCAAAACGCAAAAGTGGCTTATACCTTTTCCAGACAAGTTCCTTATCCCGGCACCAACCCAATGGAATCCTATTACCTGAATCAGAAATTTTCGGCTGACAGCTCAAAGACCTATGAAATCGAACAAGAGGAAATTGCATCATTGGATCAGGTATTTAGTTCCAATGTAAGTTCTGCGCTTAAACGTAGCGTAGCTCTTCAGCACCCCTTCAACTCACAGCTCATCATGGGGGAAGATCAGCAATTCTCCCGCGATGTGCAACAAGCGGGCTTTGCAGTACAGTATGTACATGACTCCATCGTGATTCATTCCCATAACTACAGCCTGATGCAGACTTTTCGGCGTTATTTTGACAGTGTCATCGCTATTACCCAAGTTTTTCCTTCGCATAAATTAAATGCAAGCGCATCCTCGGGTGTTTCATATCTGAAACATGAATTCCTGTTCATTCTTAAACAGCATCCGGTATATCTGCCTTATTACTTCTGCTATTTAGGGATGAAAACGCTCGCGACTTTTATTGCTCATATGGAAAAACACCTTCCACGGAAATTCGTACGCTTTTGCAGCATGAATGATAGATACTGGAAAACCTGACTCTATAAATCCCGCTACCTCCTACCAAATCCATGAACTCATCCTTTACCGACTCCTTAAACAAAAGTCTGGCTTTACAAGCGAAATGCACGGAGAATCCCAGCGCCTGGATGGGACATATCCCATTTGCTCACTGGTTAGGACTTACCTTGAAACCGGATTGTTTTGTGGAACTGGGCACGCACTATGGACACTCATTTTTCAACCTTTGTGAGGGGATAAAACAAAGTGGCGCAAAGTCAAAGTGTTACGCGATAGATACCTGGACTGGTGATCCACAAGCCGGCCTGTATACTGACGAGGTTTTTCAGCAGGTATCCAACCTTCAGCAGAAAGAGTATGCCGAATTTTCCACCCTGTTAAAAATGACTTTTGATGAGGGCAGCAAAAAATTTGAACCTGAAAGCATACAACTATTACATATTGACGGTCATCACAGTTACGAAAGCGTGTCTCATGATTTCCATCAATGGAAACCTTTCTTAAAACCTGACGCAACCGTGTTGTTTCATGATACCCAGGAAAAAAAATTCGAATTCGGGGTTTGGAAATTCTGGAAAGAGCTTTGTGATGAATACGAATACCACTTTGAATTCCTTCACTCCAGCGGACTGGGGGTTCTTCAACTCAGTAACCCCGATGACCATCCCTTAAATCCATTTTGGCAGGAAGTACGTTCAAACCCTGAGTGGATTCAAGACCATTTCCGCTTCAGATCAAATTTCCTCACGGAAGGGACATCCATCGCCGATTTACAGAAGATCCCCTTACCCCAATATGATTCTGAAATTTTACAACTCCAGTACCAAGGTGCGCGGGCTGAACTTTCAAAAAAAACTAAAGAGCTCGAATCTGCTGCAGTAAATATACGGCACCTGAACGATCGACTGGTAGTCCAAAGTCATCTGGCCAATTCAATTCAGGGAAGACAGACTGAACAACAGCGTATCCATGACGAACAATCCAAAGAAATTTCAGATTTAAAATGCCGTTTACAACTGACAGAAGAAAGCGTCACCAATCTACATTCAGATCCGGGTCAACTACTACTTTGCGCATTTGAACTTTCCAGCAATCCTTTTTCAACATATTTCCAGTGGCTCAGAAAATTAAATACCCACGCACCGCGGATATGTATGCTCGTGGCCGCGCCTGCTAAATTTTTGGAATGGTCTCTGAGCGGACACTTTATCCAAAAAGTAAAAAACTTTCAAGCGGCCCGGAAAATCGTCGCCCAAGGGCTCTTTGATCCCATCTGGTATTTGATGCAGAACAGGGATGTTCTCCACAGTGGGCAGAACCCTATTTTCCATTGGCTGGAAACGGGTTGGAAAGAAAACAGGCTCCCCCACCCTGATATTGATACTCGCCTATATCTTGAGAACTACCCAGACGTCGCAAACGCCGGCATCAATCCCTTAGTCCATTATGTAAACTTTGGCATCACAGAAGGACGCGTCTTGCCGCAGCCCGCCTCCCGAATCGCGCACACCAAGAAAGCCTGCGCTTTCAAAGAGTTCCTCCAGCCCCCAAAATCTGTTCCGGAAATTCTCCAGGAACGCTTCCCGAACCAGAAAGCGCTCCCGATTTATACAGCACAAGACCAACCGGTCCATCTAAACCTCATCACGGACAGCATTAATGCGGGTTCATTATTTGGTGGGGTGGGGACCGCACTTCTCCTGGGTGTAAAAATCGCGAACAATCTAAATCTTTCGTTGCGGGTCGTCACCACGCAAGCGCCCCCACACACCCAGAATATTCCGGTATTACTTCAGCAGCATAAGGTGGATCCTTTGCATCCCATCACGTATGATCATGTGTCCGAACCCAAGCGAGCCCTACCTGTTCATGAAGATGATCTTTACCTAACCACCTCATGGTGGACCACCAGACAAACCCTACAAAAGGTTAGAGTTGAAAAAATCATTTACCTCCTCCAAGAGGACGAACGGATGTTTTATCCTCATGGCGACGACTGGTTGCGCTGCCATGAAATTCTTTCAATGCCCAATTTGAAAAAGGTCGTAAACAGTAAATTACTATACGATTTTCTCTGCCAAAATGGATGTGAATCCCTCCAGCAAACCGGCACATACTTCGAGCCCGTATTCCTAAAACCACAGAAAACCAATCACCATAAACGTTCGTCAGGAGAAAAACGTAACTTCTTATTTTACGCCCGTCCCAATCATTCCAGAAATTTATTCTACAGGGGGCTGGAAGTAATACAACAGGCCATAACTGAAGGATACTTCGCGCCAGAGGAATGGGATTTCTATTTTGCAGGTCATGACATCCCTAATATCTCATTGCCCGGGAACATGAAAATCCAGCTGTTACAAAATCTTAATTGGCAGGAGTATTCCGAAAAAATCTCCACCATGGATCTTGGATTCTGCCTCATGTTAAGCCCTCATCCCAGCTATCCGCCATTGGATTTAACATCAGTGGGTGCCCAGGTTGTCACCAATCAATTCGCCAATAAAAGATCCCTCGAGAATTATGACCAAAATATCATCGTGGTTCCTCCGGGTAAAGAAGATCTTCTGCAGGGCCTTAAAAGCGCCCTGCAAAAACTGCAGCATCCAGCCTCCAAATCACGCTCCACTCCCTCTACGCCTTCTTTTGAGAAATCCTGGCAAGAAACGTTTTCCCCTGTGATTCAATGGTTAAAGGAACATCTTTAAATGTATATTTTTCAACAGCCCGACGTAACCTACATTGATCCGTGGGAGCTTACCTTTGATCAACGTTACCAGATGCTGTTAAAACGCGATCAGCGTATCGCGTACTATTACACATGTCCGGACAACAGCACCTTTCGCTACCGTGTGTTTAATATGGTAGAAGTACTGAACAACAAAAGCTCCCAATTCTCAGCCTCCTGGTTCGCCCAAAATGATTTCCACAGAATAGAAGAAGTACTGCAGAAAATTCAAACGCTCGTCATCTGCAGGGTTCAATTTTCATTTTATACGGAGACGCTCCTGGTACTCGCAAAGAAATATGGCGTAAACGTCGTGTACGATATTGATGATTATGTTTTCGACCCCTCAATTGCAACAACCTTGATGCAAACCCTGAATCAGCCCTTTGAAGAAGCCGAAGAAGCTGATTGGAACTTCTGGTTTTCCTATACCTCGCGTCACGGAGAACTTCTGAAAAGATGCGACTCTCTGGTTTGTACGAACACATTTCTTGCAGAAAAACTCTCAGCCTATGCCGGCAAATCCACGGAGATTATCCCAAACTTTATCAACTCCTTTCAGAGCGAAATTTCACATGAAATTTTGATGCAGAAAATACAAGCAGGATTTAAGCGGGATGCTCAAATCCACATCGGATACTTCAGCGGCACCCCTACCCACAATCGGGATTTTGCGATTGTTTCACATGCATTGGCAAATATTTTAGACAAAAATCCAGAAGCGATATTGAGAATTGCAGGCTATCTGGAATTCCCCGCTCACCTAAAACCCCACCTGGATCGTATCGAATTCATTCCTTTTCAGAACTTTATAGCCCTCCAAAACTCAATCGCTCAGGTAGAAATCAATATCGCACCTTTGCAAATCAATGACTTCACCAATTGTAAATCGGAATTGAAACTTTTTGAAAGCTCCATTGTTGGCACCCAAACTTTGGCCTCTCCAAGCTACACTTATGCCAAAGCGATTTCACACGGTCAAAACGGATATCTTGCACGTGAGGGTGAATGGGAAGATACGTTACAACACATAATCGACACCATAGATTTTTGGCCCCAGCAGGCTGAGCGAGTGCGTGATGAAAATTATATAACCTACCATTGGTCTCAGCAGCTGGATACCATCACCTCTGCACTTAAACTCACGGCCTGCCCATAAATCCCTCTCCTTATGGCTTCAGACAATAAAGCACAAAGGCCCCGCCCCGCGAACGGATCCCATCCGGCATCCGCGTGCGTGGCTGAATGATCATTGAGGTTTCAAGCGTAAATTCCCCCACACTTTCCCATCCAGGTTCATGACGAAGTACCGGGGATGTGGTCAAAAAGTAAATGGGTTCGGACGGAGGAACTTCAACAAAGTGATCAAGAAGCTTTCTGAGTGATACACTGTTTTGTTTACGCAATTCAAACGCTCGTTTACCCCAAATAAATCGAAAGGGAGAACCAAAACCCTTTTGATCCGTGTATAGTATCGCATGCTCGGGAAGAGCTTCGGCGACATTTTCAAACCATTTTAGCGCCCCGGGCCATTCACGCTGCGTCATCATAAACCGGGAGGCGGGAAACTGTAATCCTATCAGGAGAAGAAGAACAACGGGAGGAATCCAGTTGTATTTTTTCGAAAAAACCTTTTTCTGTAACAGAAAAAATCCAGCCGCAAGCCCCAGAATAAGCCATGGGATTACCATAGAATTAAATCGACGGGAAACCCATATCATAAACAGGTCATTTAGGGGTTGCCACGTAAGCACCACCATTACGGCCAATCCTGAAAAAGCCCATCCCGCACTTGCAGGCCCGCGAATTTGCCACCATAACACCGGAACAACCAACAGAACAAAAAACAATCCGAGCGGATGGAACAAACTTTCTAAATAAAGCATGGAGACCTTGGCTGGTCCAAAAAAACTTCCGATGAGATTTCCCAGTCCCAGCGGAGAAAAAAATGCATAAAGATGCTCGTGCAGAACACCCGCCTGAGTGAGATGAGGGCGAATCTGCCAATTTACAGCCATCCAGCCCCACCAACCGGCCGTCAAAACCCATAAGAGCGGCGTTCTGAATTTCTTAAGACATCTTTGAACCCAGGGAAACAAACCTGCAAGAAATGTAAAAAAACAAAGGCCGACGCTCAACCCGACCATCTTAAACACCATGGGGCCTAAAGGGCTATAAAAGGGTGCAATTTTCTGGTGCTGAACCCAGATCAGGTAAATAAAAGCCCAACTGACAAAAAAGAGCAGTACGCCCTTTCGGTATAAGGCCTGCCCTATAAAATAACAAAGGACGGGTGCCAAAACCATCAACAGCATTAAGGTATCATACCGAGTTAAAAATGCGCATCCCAGACTTATTCCCGCCAAGAAAGCATCGATCTTATTGGATGAGGGCGCCCCACTCCATCGATGCAAAAAGAGAAATCCTCCCAGAATAAGGACTTGAGTCAGCAATTCAGCAGTGGAAAACTTCGCCTGCCAAATCTGACCAGGAAAAAAATACAACGCTAAAGCCGCAAGAAATCCCCATGCAGCACTTCCTGTCCAACGCCTTGCGAACAAAGACATGAGGCATAAACTCAATACATTCAGCAGTGAATTCACCCAGAGTGCACTGGAAAACCCGGCTATTGAAACAAACAAGGCTAAGAGCGCAGGGTAAACATGATAAAATTGTGGGCTAATCTTATCTTCAAATATCCGCATTCCGCCAAAAGGTTCCGGAATACCATGTACGTCCCGAAAAAGAAGTTCCCGCATTTCAGGAGACTGGGCGATCAAATCTTGATGCTCAAACAAAAGCCCCCCCGTTTCCGAGATTTGGGACGCGGTCTGCAAATATACACTGGGATCCCATCCGCCGGAAATCCATTCCCCTGCGGGTAACGTGAACAGAAGAGAGCTCAAAGCCAGCAGAACGGTGGCCAAACTCCAAGGTGCAGATTTAATTTTTTCAGCGTCAACCCCGGTGACAAGGCGAAGCTGCCAAAATGTAAATCCCCCGGTGAACCCTAAAGAAGAAACCCATACAGCCCCCACAGAAAATCGTCCCCAAATGGCCGAGGTCAACGCGCTCAGGAGTATACTTAAAAACAGAACCCAAAAGATCCGAAAGGCCGATACTGAAGTTAAATTGCGGAAACGAGTACTCATAAATAGAATTCTGATCATTCATATTCGTTGAATGCCAGCGGTCAATCGGCAACAATAAAAAAACACCCCGCAAATGCGGGGTGTTAAGAAGTGCAATGTTAGCTAACAGCCAACCACTGCTTTTAGTAATCCCAGCGGTTTGCACCACTCGGGATAGGCCAATGAATGATATTGCCACTGCGGTCATAAGAAACGAGATAAATATCATTCCCATACCCTGAGCCTTTCTGGCTGAACCGGTAATGTTCACGGGCGCCGTTATGGGTGTCACCAGAAAACCTGCCGGTTTCAACCAACGTCCCTTCAGCATCTGCAATCCAGGCCCCGCGGATTCCATCGGTAAGGGAAGCGGGGAGCAGCACCACGAGTTTATGATCCCCTTCGGAAATCGGCTTCCAAATGAATCCGCCTCCGGGGCCTCTGGCACCAATAAGTTCTTCCAAGGCCGGTGCCGCCAGCTCATCAGCTTCGCCATGCATGTAGGCCTGAGAAGGCACCGTGCTCGACGGGATTCCCCACACGTTCCCAAAAGAAATAGCCCGACCGTCCATAGAACGAACATACCATGTTCCGGTTTCGTAGTTATACACAGCTTTATCTGCAAAACCGTCGCCATCAAAATCACCGGATGAAGGAATCATCGTTTCATCCCCCCAAACCTGACCGAAAATCAAAAGCTCATTGCTTCCGAGGGTTTTAATAAACCATTCTCCAGTCGTTTGATAATAAACAGCCAAATCCCAAATTCCATCATTGTTGTAGTCTTCAGGTACAGGATAGTAACCTTTCGCCCCCCAGTTTTCAGCAAAAGCCAACAGCGAGCCATCTAAAGCCCGGATAAACCAACTACCCGTATCAAGTTCAAAAACGGCCAGATCAGAGGCACCATCTCCATTGTAATCCCCCGCAACCGGAACCATACCGGCATCACCCCAAGAATCTCCAAAAACCAATAACCGCCCATCAAGGGTACGGATATACCAGTTACCCGTTGCAGGTTGATATACCGCTAAATCAGATTGCCCATCCCCATCAAAATCTCCCGGAACCGGAATCATGGACGCATCGCCCCAAATGGAACCAAAAACCAATAACTGGTTACTTCCCACAGTCTTGATAAACCAGCTTCCGGTTTCAGTGTCGTAGACAGCCAAATCTGCAAGGCCATCACCATTGTAATCTCCAGGCACGGGGATCGCCGTTTCAAAGCCCCATGACTCAGCGAAAACAATGAGCCCATCTTCCAGAGTTTTAATGAACCAACCACCGGTTTCTGGCTCATAGGTCACAAAATCAGTTCTTGGAGACTCCCAGTTCCCATCAGGACCATTATAGTCACCTAACATGGGATGAGAGGTCGAAGGTAAAGGGCGCGCCGTAGTAACAGATTGGACGAGAGCTATCAAAAGGGATAGACAACAGACTTTGAACAATTTCATAGAGGTAAACCTTATTGTGAAAATTAAATAAAAAAAACTACAGAGGTAAAACGAACATATTTCGCAAATTTAGGACGGGTTATGAGATTTGCAAACAAAATGCACCAATATATCCAAGCACGGGGCATGGACAAAATTTACCCTGTAAGGTCACGCCAAAAACCTCCCCCCCGCCCGCAGGAATATGCGGAGTAATTCGGTAACTGCCACGGGCTTGCATCCACTTCCCCGCACCCGCCCACCTTGAGAGCAGCATTCTTGGAAAAACAGCTCCCTTAATTTTTACGAAGTGAATAGTCGAATGTTTCGCAGGTAAGAACACACCTCCCTACTGTCCCCATTTAAACCCAAAAAGAAGCGGCGGACCATCACCCAAAGCTCTGACAAACCAATTGCCGGTGGTGAACTGATAGACCGCTAAATCATTGCCACCATCTCCATTATAATCTCCGGGGACCGGCGTCATGCTGGCATCCCCCCAATTTTGACCGAAGGTGAGCGGAGGATATCCGGGACCCACTGGCCCCAAAGAACGGGAAAACCAATTTCCGGTACCCCGCTGATAGGCCGTCAAATCTGATACACCATCACCATTGTAGTCACCAGACACAGGATCCATATCCGGTCCGCCCCAGTTTTGACCAAAAGTGATGGGCGGGTTCGACGGTCCAATCGGCCCGAGCGAACGAATAAACCAGTTTCCGCTCTGCCGCTGATAGACGGCAAGATCATAGACCCCATCACCATTAAAATCTCCAGAGACAGGTGCCATCCCGGCATCCCCCCAGTTTTGACCAAAGGTGATGGGCGGATTCCCCGGGCCTATGGCTCCCAAAGAACGAATATACCAGTTTCCAGTCTGACGCTGGTAGACGGCGAGATCGTAGACCCCATCACCATTAAAATCTCCGGAAACCGGATCCATCCCTGCGTCACCCCAATTTTGACCAAAGGTGATGGGGGGACCGTCATTCAGGGAACGGATATACCATTGTCCTGTCGTCTGTTGATATAAAGCCAAATCAAAAGCCCCATCTCCGTCATAATCTCCGGGAACCGGGATCATCGATGCATCACCCCATTGCAGAAACAGCGGCCCTTCATTTGACATGGGATAAATAAACCATTCGCCCGACGAGGGCTGATAGACCACCACATCATCGATCCCATCCCCATCGTAATCTCCGGGAACAGGAATCGTGGTACCCGTCGGTTCGACTTTCGTATTCACCGCCACCCGGGACGTCACACTGCGGGTAAGCCCCTGATCCTCAATTTCCATACGAATAAAATAATTTCCATACAGTTTCCCGGGGGACCACTCCCAGGTTCCCGCCCCCACCCCAACGCTCAGCGTGGCTATAGGCGTTTCACTGCGCTGGATGCCTCCATTACTCATTTGCAGATCCGCAAAAATCTTCAGTTCAAAATTACTGCTATCGGCATCTTCAATATTCCAGCTAATCGGAAAAACACCATTAATAGGGCGATTTTCGGCCGTAAGTTTAATATAGTCGATCCAAAATCGGGTGGGGATATGCGCCTCCATCGGATCAAAACGTAATTGCCCTACCTGTCCAACTTCCTCCCAGCCCATTTGCGGCACCTCGGGAATGGCACTCTGTTCTTCCAGAAAATTATTGTCCCACAGATCGACAGAATAGGTGCGCCACTCCTCGAGCAAAGGGACATCCTTGGAATAACTCCCATCAATCGTCACTCCCTGGGTCCACCATAAAACGCGGGATTCCCATCCCCGCCTCACTTTATCAAAAATATCAGAATAACCCGGCTCCTCTTGAACCTTCATCCGAAAACTTAAGTATCGGTATTTGGTTGAATCCACCGCGATATTTTGACCATTCTTTTTCATATTCAACCAAATTTGATCATCTGATTCGGGATACGGATATACCGGCGGGTCTGTAACTGCAGAGAAAACCCCTGAATTATAGCTGATGCTGTTCATCTGCGAGGTCATAAATACATCCGAGGCATCATTAAAGTCCCATGGATTTCCCAACTCCGTCGTCGCGAAATCTACACCACTCTCGTATGAGGGAGACGTTACAGTGAGCAATGGCGGAGAGCCAATGGTAACTTTTGCACTGTAATTGCTTACCGCCCGTTCAAGCAGGGCCGAATTCTCATGCCGAATCCCTTTCAAATAAAAATAATAGTCTCCCGGAGGCAATGCCGCAGTTTTAAGAGAATAACTTCCGTCATTCTTTAAACCGGCAACCATCAAGTCTCCATCAAAGCCAGACGCATCCGTATCCACAAATAATTGTATGGAATCCTCAGCGGTCCCCAATCCTGATGAGTTCCAATTCAACACCACTTCCGGAGAAAGGTCAGGGTCGTACACGCGGATCCAATCAAATGAAACCGAAACCGCATCGGAGGCTTTCGCCAAATTACTTGGCCAAATAAAGAAAGAATAAACCTCACTGTCCCATCCTCCCCCGGATAAGTTAAGCGGCGTGGTAAGAAAAGCGTTTTGCTCGTTAGGAATCTGGGTCTGATTCGGATCGATATCATATATACGGAAACCCGAAGACTGGGGAATCTGAACATACTGCCCCCCTCCGTTAAAACTGGGTTCCCCATCATACCAAGTGACCAAATTGGCTTCCGCAGCTGGCCATTGATTAAAAGTCTTCGCCCAAAAAATACTTACGGAAGAACGATCTCCTTGCGGAAGAGACATTCGGAACGAAATTCGCGTAAACCGATTGGCATCCAAGCGGTTCAAAGGCCCATAGGGCGTACCATTGGTGTAAAAGGAGGCATAAGGCACATAATCAGGCCGTAAAAAATTCGGGGAGAGCGGGAAAATGTAAAAATTATTAAGATTGGGATCGCCCTGATTCACCGCATCGTAAGCCGATATACCCGTCCAAATGCCTCCCGTTGCGGAAACCGGGTTAAATCCAAATTCCAAAGGAATATCTCTTAACTCATTCATATCCCATGGTCGATGAAGCACGGAACTGGCAAACTCCAACCCGTCAGGCACTTGAACAGAGGATACCGGTGAGGTGAGTGTAATAGACTGTGAGAACAGCGTACAAGGCAGGATTGCGACGGCAAGAAAAAGGGAGCTGAAGTGATTCATACCCCGGAATGTACCCGCCACACAAAAAAAGTACAGACCCGATGAACCGATTTCACCTATAAGGTTGACCCATCTCTATTGGAGCCCCTGCAGGATCTGACTGCGGATACTGGCCGCAAAAGCATCACGAATCCTTAAATAACCCGCATCATTCGGATGGTTCCCGCTGCCGTGATCTATCAGCGTATTGGGCCAATTATATACGGAAGTAATATATTCATAGGACTGCACCAAGGCCGCCCCTGCCCCACTGGCAATTCCGGGGACGTACGGATTAAACTGACGGATACGTGAAGCCTGCTCTTCCCGATTCACGGCCGAGGTGGAAATAACCGGCGGCACCGTCGACAAGAAGCTGTTTAATCCCTGTCCGCTCGCGTAATTCAACATTTCTCTCAAATTATTGTCAGCACTGATCAGAATATTATTCGACAAGGCATCATTGGTTCCCTGCATCAGCAGCAAACTGTCCGCATATGGATTCGCCGAAATAACCCCCGGCAAACGGGTTTTCCCCGCCGCGGTGGTCTCACCGGGGTTTCCGGCATTGATGCACTGATACTGACCGCCGAAGAGGACTTCCAATTTCTGTTCCAACAACTTGGGATATCCACTCTCAGGGCCATTCGTGGAACTACCCCGACCGTAAGTGATACTGTCGCCAAAACAAATGAAGTTACTCCCTCCCACACTGCGATGTGCATAAACCTGAGAAGGCGTGCTCTGGCCCGGAAGCCCCCAATTCTGGGAAAAGGAAATGGCAGTCCCTCCAATACTTCGGATAAACCAGTTGCCACTGCTCCTGTGATACACTGCAAGGTCGGCAATCCCGTCACCATCATAATCTCCCGCCAGCGGTTGGGTTTCATTCCACCCCCAATTTTCACCAAAAAGTAAAAGCTGATTGGTCCCTGCCGTTTTTATAAACCAGTTGCCGGTGGATTTCTCAAAAACGGCCAGATCATGAATCCCATCGCCATTATAATCTCCTGGAATGGGGTACATGCCCCGGTTCCCCCAATTTTCTCCGAACAAGAGTAAACGACTATCACTGAGCGTCCGAATAAACCAATTACCTGTATGTCGCTGATAGACAGCCAGATCCGCGCGACCATCCCCATCGTAATCTCCAGCTACCGGCGTCATATCCACTCCACCCCAATTTTCCCCAAACGCAAGCAGTTGATTATCAATGGTTTTAATAAACCAATTCCCCGTTGACGGTTGATACAATGCTAAATCCGTTTTACCATCCCCATCATAGTCTTCCGGGACCGAGATCATGCTCTCATCTCCCCATAGCTCCGAGAACGCCAACAAAATGTTTGTACCTAAGGTTTTGATGTACCAGGTTCCGGTCGGCCGATGATAAACGGAGAGCTCCGCCACCCCGTCACCATCAAAATCGCCAGGAGCTGGGTGGGCCTCATTCCAGCCCCAATTCTCCGCAAAAGCCACCAAAGCTCCAGATACCTTTAATACATACCAATCACCAGTTTCAGGATCATAAATTGACAAATCATCGCGAGACTTTAAGTCGGCATCTTGACCTGTAAAATTCGCGGAAACTGAAGCCGCCTCCAAAAGATATAACGGAGCAACCAGCACTGCGGCCAACAGAAAGAAAAGATGGAGAAATCGATTACACATGGGATTCTACTGACAAAATCCCCTACTTAGGTCAATCACATTGAAAAGGAATTGAAGTCTGTACAAAACAAAGGCTTTCATATATGGACCAAGATTTCATATTTACAAACAAGCTCCCATTGGGCTTCACGTTCCTGCCTATCCTGTCAGGCCCCTCCACATGGCATCCATAAATAAATTTAAATATACCGTTTGGAATCTCATACTTAAAGACTTCAGAACCCAATACCGTAATATGTCTCTCGGGGTACTTTGGTCGGTGCTGAATCCCTTGATCATGCTGGGGGTTTTGGTAATCGTCTTCGGGTACATTCATACAAACCGGGCGATCGAACATTTCGCAGTGTTTCTGTTGCTGGGACTCATCCCATTTAATTTTTTCTCGCTATGCATCAATGCCAGCACCAGCTCTCTGGTGCACAACAGCCAGATTATCAAAAAAATGAGCTTTCCGCGAATTATCATTCCCGTATCTACGGTGTTGGCACAAGTGATACACTTGGTGATTCAGCTGGTGCTACTGGTGTTGTTCGTGGTGTTGTCCGGGGTTCCTGTCACCCTCTCCTATTTCTGGCTTCCCCTCATCTTACTGGTAGAGTTGATATTTATTCTGGGCCTCTCTCTGATTTGTTCAGTGTTGGATGTTTTTTTCAGGGACACCCAATATATTGTGCAATCCATCCTAACCGTTCTGTTCTGGTTTACCCCCATTTTCTATCCGGCATCCCTCGCCAATGAAAACCTGTCCGACTTCCTCTATAAAGCCTTTATGGCAAACCCGCTCTCTGGCTGTATCGAAGCGGCACGGCGCGCCGTGCTCTATCAATCTCCACCGGAAGCCAATCTCTTTATTATGGCCTGCCTGGTAAGCATCCTCACGCTAATTATCGGTATCATTCTGTTTAGAAAACTTGAAAAAAATGTAGCGGATTATTTATAAAATGAATCAGGATATTATTCAAGTATCACAGGTGGGCAAGCGCTTCAAACTGCGTAAACAACGCCCCTTCATCGTGCATGAAATCTTTCGCCGCCTCATCAGCAAAAGCGCAAGACAGGAAGAGGATTTTTGGGCCCTGCGTGACCTGAGTTTTTCGGTTCCCAAGGGTTGCTCTTTGGGAATCATTGGGGGAAATGGCGCGGGAAAATCCACCTTATTAAGCCTGCTCATCGGCGCCTCCCATCCCACCACCGGAAGCGTGAAGGTTGAAGGCCGTATCGGTGCACTGCTGGAACTGGGTGCGGGATTCCATCCGGATCTTACTGGCAGGGAAAACATCCAACTCAACGCCTCCCTTTCCGGCTTCTCTCAAGCTGAAACCGCGGCCAAAATGGAATCCATCATCGCCTTTTCAGAATTGGGAGAATTTATTGACGTCCCTATCCGGAATTACTCCTCCGGTATGCATGTTCGTTTAGGGTTTTCGGTCGCCATTCACGTAGAACCTGAAATTCTGATTATCGATGAAGCGCTTGCCGTCGGGGATGGCGAATTCCAGAAAAAATGCCTGAACCGGATAGAGGAAATCAAAGCCTCCGGCGCGACCTTCATTGTCGTTTCCCACAGCCTGGATACCATCCGTACCCTTTGTAATGAAGTGATTTGGTTGCACCATGGAAAACTTATGATGCAGGGCGACCCCAATACCGTCTGTGATGCCTATTTGAGTGGCCAGATCCCCAATTAAAAGGGAAGAATCCCAATCATGGTTAAAAAAGTGGTGGTTTCGATTTTGTTTGTGGTAAACCGCCATCCCTGCCGGGTTGGCGTCGAAACCACCACTTTTTTTTAACCATGATTGGGACACTTCCTTGCCATCTCTGCTAATGCCTAACCGGTCTATTGATTGATGAAACCGCAGATCAACACAAATGATAGTATCAGCTTATTTCATGCAGTTTTTCGTGATATCCGCGTTAATCGGCGTGCATCTGAGGTAAAAAAACAAACCGTCTGAATCGATAAACCCGCCATAAATTCGGAACGGGTTTATACCCATCCCTTCCGTCGTAGCCATACAAATAATCGGTGCACTTGGGCCTCGTGCCGGATGGCGAAGCGGTACACCCACAACGGCATGGCATGCGTGATACCGATCAACAGCGTTTGTTTTACCCCCGCAAAACCGCGAAGTGAATTAGGAAAAGGAGGGAAATAGGCGTAGAACGCAAGCAACAGCTGCCTTCGAAAAGGCAGGGGCCGCAGATCGAACCTTTTAGTTTGGATTCCGTTAGTCTTCATCGGGATGAATGAGTTCAAATAAAACATGTTTCAAAAAATACCAGTGGCGCAACAACGGTACCCAGCGCAAACGGGCCGGCGGATTGTCCCACAAGCGCCCCAAACAACGGCTTTTCAGACTTACGGGAGCTGCATTTTGATTACTCAAGTCATTCACATGGTGACGATGACGCAAATTCAAAACTTCCGCCGTACGGGGAAAGGCCAGCTTCACGGCCAGCATCTGGGAAAGCCAGGGACGCATCCGCCGCGGAGATTCGCCTCCCATGATCAGCGCCAATGCCATTCGCTCGCTCACATCAAACACGCCTTGCTGCAAGGAAGCAAAAGCCTCGGTCTGCTTCATTTCCAGCTGGAAAGCCTCGTCTGATCGGTCACGGAACTTCAAATATCCCCCGGTCGCTTTGGAATAGCCCTGAAGTCCCGGCTCTCCCGGCCTGCACAGTTCTTCAAAGAGTTCCTGATACATCATCATGGCCCCCGCGTAAATTTCCCCTTTACGATGTTGATAGATCCATCCCTCTAAGCGGTTATCCACCCTGGTATGAAACGGCACCCGATACGAGGCGCACAACAACTGTCCATGTAAGACCGGATGGGGATTGCGGTCCCGAATACAGTCGAAAAATAATTTTTGAATACTCCCCAGCCAACCGACATCCACCATCCCGACATGGGGATTGGTAAAAAACGAGATCGACTCCAAATACGCGATCAAGCCCTCTGCGTCATCCTGTTTTTGTCTCCGCACTTCTTTTTGGAAACCCTGGTCTTCCAATAAATTCATCAACGATTCCCAATTCCGGGGGTGAAAGCCCTCATGGTGCCCGCTCAACGGAGTGTCCGCCGCCATTCCATGCGCCTGAAGAAACGGCAGACAAGCCTCTACGTCCAAGCCAGTGACATGACATACATCCCTGAAATCCCGATTCTCCATGGGCAATAAAATGGTTTCCACCAATTCACGGGTCAACCCCCGGATGCCACAACAGGCGGCCCCCAGCGCTTTACGACTCACATGCAAATAACGAACCTCCGGAACAAATCCGCCTTCCGCCAGAATTGGAATCATGCGATCCCAAATCTGTTGAAAAACTTTTCCTTCCCGGGAAAGAAAGTACACCACTTCAAGCTTCTGTTCCCGGCAGCGCTCCAGCAGCCCCGCCATAAATCCAGCCAACAACGGACCAAACACCCCATATCCTTCCCGGTACAACGCATCTTCAAACTGAGGATCGTCAAGTTCCTCTTCCAACGGCATCGCCATTTGTTGAATATATCGCCCATACCAAAAGGGTTTCTGCGATGCGGACAGGTGGTAACGCTGCAAAACAGATTTCCGTTTGCGCTCTGATACATCGCGCAGACTAAACGCGGTGATCCCCAATGAATCCGGAACCAACGCATCCGAAAAGGCGTTGTCCCCCACATGCACCCACTCTTTGGGGGAAATTCCCTGCAATTCGATCAATCGGTGAAAACCCTCTCCCGAAGCTTTCGCACGCATACTGTCGGCAGAGGAATGCACCTCGTTAAAATATTCCAGCAAACCCGCACGATCCAAAAGCACCCGGATCATCTCCCCCGGAAGATACATATCGCTCAGGGCAATCAGGGTCCGGCCCTGTGCCTGAAGCTTTTGCAACAGATCCTTCCAGCCTTTCCGCGGAACCAATACTTTGCTTTCCAGCTCCAGCTCATAGGCCATGACCTGTTCCGTGACTTCCGGCACATCCGCTTCCGGAAAATAATATGCCACCCACTTCCGGATCAATTCAGGATAATACGCCTCAAAGTCAGGATGGAGTTTCCCATGCCGCTGGCGCTGGCGGGCTTCAATTTCATTCCGTTTGGCTAAAAGTCCATCCGCTCGAAAATGGAGATCCCGTTTGGCGGCAAGTGCCAAAAGATAACGGCTTACACTCTGCTTAAGTAAATCCGGTTCATGGATCCGCCTCACCAACAGGGTATCAAAAACATCAAAACTGATCACCGATTTCTCGGGGGGCAGCTGCTCGATCGTTTCGATCAGAGAAGGTAACGAATAGAAAACGTGGACAGACATGTTTGTGTCTACCGCCGCAGCAGAGAAAGAATTTTCTGAACCGGTCCGGTCTGACGCAGCGCTTCAACCGGAGAATGCCGAATTTCACCCAGCTCAGATTCCAGCGCAACCAAACGATCCAACCCCGTGGCCGCTTTTAATCGAAGCGCTTCCGGCAAGGACTCCAAAGTATATTTACGAATCACTTTTTGATCTTCAAGGCGGGCTTTGATCGCCCCTTCCCGCAGGGTATTGGCCCCGTGAATACGGTAATAGAGCAACTTATCATCCTTAAGATAGTGCACCCCCTCAGGACAGGCCAGCATCATACGAAACATGAAATCATAATCATGCAAGTAACGCAAAGGACTGAAAAATCCGGTTTTTTCCTGTGCCGCCCGGGAGAAAAATAAATTCGAGGTGGTCACCATAAAGTTTCCATGCAGAAAACCCGTATACAAATCGCCGGCCGTGAAAAACTGCTCTCGATTTTTCTGATGCCATTGATGCCAATAATGATCCCCTTCGGGAATCTCTTTACTCTCATGATCCACCGGAATCACATCCGTGAATAAACAATCCGCTTTCAGTTCATCCTTCGCATCCCAAAGCCTTTGTAACCTTCCGGGCATAAACACATCATCCGAATTGATAATCGCCAACCACTCCCCCTTGGATTCGCGCATCCCCCGGTTCAGGCTGTTAAAGGCATCCTGATTTTCCTGGAAGATATAGCGGACCCGGGGATCTTTTTCCGCATAAGACTTAACAATTTCCCCTGTGCGGTCTTTGGATCCGTCATCAATGACCACCAGTTCCAAGTCTTGAAAACTTTGACTCAGTACACTTTCAACCGCTTCCCCTACATATTTTTCATGATTGTAGGCCGGCATCACGACACTAATCGACGGCCGAACCATCTCGTTGGACTCACTCATAATCTAAAGATCCTTTTCTGGACGGGTGAGGGCTTCATTCTCTTTGACCTTTTCAGCCAAATCAGGATAAGCTTTCATGACTTCTTCGATCCCAGCCCCATATTTACCTGTATGTTTTTTACGCTCCTCAACGAGTTGAGGATTGGCATCAAAATAATCCTGAATCGTATTATTTTTAGAGATAGACTCTTCCGTAACCTGACCCGGAAATTGCGCCATCATTTTACGCATCTGGGGAGAAATAGAGGGGGCAGTTGCTGCGGGAAGAGGGCGGGCATTTACGTCTTCAAATTCCAGCCTGTCCAATGCCGCTTGGTTGTTGTTCATCGCTTCCTCAGTTTCAATCGGCGGTACCGGTTCAACAGGGCCCTGCCGGGGAGGGGTCGCCCGAAACATTGCCAACTGCCTGTGCAAGGCAATATTTGCTTGCTCTAAACCATTTTTCTCAGCACCCAATACGGTGATTTCATCTCTGAGCAAAAGCACCTCCTCTTCCAGTTCCTGATACGATTCATTCTCCTGATCTATAAAATAGACAAGAGTTCCTATCCAAAGGAATATCATGATAAAAAACAGAATGAGCTTTTTCATAAAAAATAAGGTGCAATTAGCACAATGACTATAGGCAGGAGTTGCAGGATTGCAAAATAATTACCCTTATATTCTATTCGATTTTAAATACTTAATTCCAAATTTCCAAGCGCAATGCGCACCCGGCGTGCGGGCAGTGAGATACACTTCGCCATAGAGCCTCCCAAGCCCCTCGCAAAACCCAGGCCCCGGGTTGCTCTTTCACACAAAAAGTTAGATCTGAGAGTAAATTTGTCAAAACATCCCCCATCCTGCGGCATGATATCCATTGCAGATCCGCCCCATCCACAGATTTCATCCGCAGAAGAAACATTTCCCTGCTCTTCTCTCATTCTATAAAATGAAATCACGGGCTCCCCTTGAAAGCCAACACTGAACACAAAGCAGGCAAATCCGGATTTATTTTGCTTTATCGTGAATTTTCTTTACTACGATTTCAGAAACAACTTCTGAAAAAAATATGTCTTCAGCCCCCCTACTCACGACCGAAACAATGGAAACTCCTGTCGACTTCTCCGTCGTTATCCCCTGCCTCAACGAAGAAACCACCCTCGGCATCTGTCTGGAAAAAGCCTTTCGCAGCATGCGCGAACACGGGATCAACGGTGAAGTTATCGTCGCCGACAATGGCAGTACCGATGGTTCCGTCGCACTCGCGGAAGCCGCGGGTGCCCGGGTGGAACACGTGACAGAGAAAGGTTACGGGTGTGCGCTCATGGGGGGGATTGAATCCGCAAAAGGGAAATGGATCCTCATGGCGGATGCCGATGACAGCTACGACTTTCTCGAAATCCCCGCCTTCTACGATGCCATGACCCAAGGCTATGATTTGGTACAGGGCTGCCGCTTACCCAAAGGTGGCGGTACCGTGATGAAGGGCGCCATGCCTCCGCTGCACCGCTGGTTCGGCAACCCCCTGTTTTCCCGACTTGCCCGCTCCTGGTTTAAAGCCCCCATCCACGATATCTACTGCGGCATGCGCGCTTTCACCCGCGAATTGTACGACAAACTGGACCTCCATTGCACCGGCATGGAATTCGCCACCGAAATGATCATCAAGGCCAGCCTCTATAAATCAAAAATTCATGAAGTGCCCATTACCCTTCATCCGGACGGCCGCACCCACACCACGCCTCATTTAAACACCTGGCATGACGGCTGGCGCACCCTGCGTTTCTTCCTCATGAGCAGTCCCAGCGTGCTCTTTCTCACCCCCGGCTTGATCCTCATCGGGCTCGGAATCCTTTCTTATGGATTTGTCTACACCAACATCCCCTTGGGCGGCGCAACCCTCGACGCGCACAGCCTGCTCTTCGCAACTCTGGCCATTATCCTGGGGTATCAGGCCATTCTGTTTTCACTGTTTACTAAAATCTTCGCGATTTCAGACCACCTGCTTCCCCCCGACCCCCGATTTGCAAAGTTTTGCTCCATTCTCACCCTCGAACGGGGTGTGGTCGGCGCATTGGTCTTGCTTGTCATCGGCCTCGGATTACTGACCACTGCCATCGTGCAATGGCTGCAGGTCGGCCTCGGCAATCTCGATTACAGCCACACCATGCGGGTGGTGATCCCCGGATTTATGTTTACCGCCGTAAGTATTCAGACCGTCTTTTCCGGATTTTTCATCAGCATCCTCGGGATGCGCAAACGCTAATCCCCCCATGAAGCCTCCCCGCTTCTCAGTGATTCTGCCTGTCTATCAGGGCGAAGCATACCTCGATCAAGCCCTCCAAAGCCTCTCTCAACAGTCTCCGGAACGACTCCGACAAACCGAAATCATCGCCGTGGACGATGGCTCCACCGACCGCAGTCCGGAAATCCTGGAGAAGTGGAAAACCCAACTTCCTCTGAAGGTTATCCAACGCGAACAGGGATCCAACTGGATGGCCGCCACCAACGACGGACTGAAATCCGCCACCGGCGAATGGATCAGTTTTCTCCATCAGGATGACTGCTGGCACCCCGATCGTCTGGAAGCCCTGGATCGCGCCATGACCGCACATCCGGATATCAGATTCTTTTGCCACCCCACCGCGCTTTGCAATCCCGCAGGTAAAAAAATCGGCACCTGGTCTCCTCCATGGCCCAGCGCACGGGTCCTGAAATCCGCAGAGCTGCTCCCCTGCTACTCCATTCAGAATAATTTAGCCATTCCCGCTCCTTGTTTTCACCGCAGTTTACTGGACCAAACGGAAATGCTGCGGGAAGATTTATGGTTTCTGGCCGACTGGGATTTCTGGATTCGACTTATTCACCATGCCGAGACCAGCTTCTGTCTCCCCCAAACACTCGCAAACTTCCGCCTCCACCCCGAATCCCAAACCCAAACCCGAAGTGACGATACGCAGGATTTACGCCGGCAGTTTTCGGAAATCAGAAACCGCATCACCCAACTTTCGCCCTGCGGACATTCCCGAGAGAAGGCCTCCCGGGTCAATGAAGATCTCACCCTCACCCTCGCCGCCTGGTCCCATAAGAAACCGGGCTGCTTAGGCGCCTTTCTTCGCGGCTATTTCCTCCTCGGCCCCCAGGGATGGTTCAGTTTTCCCCGCGAGGCCCGACTGGCGCAGCGCATTTTTCCACGCTTACGCCTTCAGCGATTCAAATAATCAGTTTCACTCCTCGCCGGAGGCATCTGCAGGAATCGAAATCATCCTCAATGCTCTCACTTGCTGATTCACAAACCAGGAAATGGTTCTTTTCTCCAGAAGATTCAATCCGCTGGTCTGAAGATTTCCGCTAAAAGCCGTTTCCCAGACCGTTTCTATGCGCTCGGCCTGCATTTCCGAACCTAAGCGTTCTTCAAAATCATGCATATGTGCGGCGCCGTAAAATACCGCCACCGTTCCTCCCTCCGGAATTCCGGCCAGTTGATCGTGAATGTCCGACATCACCTTCTCATTCCGCTTTTCAATTAACACCTGCATCAAGGTGCGTAAATGATCGGGAAGGCCGGGATACTCCGATACATTTCCGGTAACCGATCCCAACATTTTGACCATCCCCCAGCGCATGGCCCGACTCCATCCCGGCCGCAACTCCAAAAACGCCAGTGCCGCCGCAGCCACTTGCCCACTGACCGAAGCCTCCTCCATTCCCGCCAACAACTCCTCCATCTGCGCCTGCGCCGCCGGACTCGACTCCGGCATCTCCTTCCCTTCAAACAAAGCCAAAAGCTGTTCACTGCTCAAATCACTATTCACGAAATGCGCCTGATCATAATCGATATGATGCAACTGAAACACCAATCCCAGCGCCCGGGCGAGATTTACCTGCAGACCCGAACGCTCCGGACTCTGCTCTGCAGTGGCATGTCGAAAAGAGGCCCGGTCGCCATCCACCCCTTCAAATAAAACCACATCCGCAGGATTCAGATAGTTTTTCTGTAGCCCTTCGTAATATTTTTGAGTTCCCACATGGGACACCCCCACCAACTGAACCTTTTTATTATCCGCCACCGCATAGGTTTTGATCGCCACCTGCAAACAATCCGTGCTGTTCTCCATGCGCTCAACCCGAATAAATTCCCCTTCCGCCCACAAAGTGAAGGCGGTCAGAAAACTCAGGAGCAGCCACAAAATCCGCATTACGGCAATTTGGGGAATTTATTAAAGTCCGGCGGACGCTTCTCATTAAAGGCGTTCCGCCCTTCCTGCCCCTCTTCACTCATATAAAACAGCAGCGTCGCATTCCCCGCCAATTCCTGCAGTCCCGCCTGACCGTCACAATCCGCATTCAAAGCCGACTTCAGACAACGCAGGGCCATCGGAGAGTTGACCAACATCTCCCGACACCACTTCACCGTCTCCGCCTCCAAGTCCGCCAACGGCACCACTGTGTTCACCAAGCCCATGTCGAGGGCCTGTTGCGCGTCATACTGACGACATAAAAACCAAATTTCACGCGCTTTTTTCTGCCCCACGATCCGTGCCATATAACTCGCGCCATAGCCTCCGTCGAAAGAGCCCACTTTGGGACCGGTCTGGCCGAAAATCGCATTATCAGCCGCAATGGTCAGGTCACACATCATATGTAAAACATGTCCCCCGCCAATGGCGTATCCGGCAACCATCGCCACCACCGGTTTGGGGCACACCCGAATATCACGCTGAAAGTCCAGTACGTTCAAACGATGCATCCCATCCGCATCTTTATATCCACTGTCGCCCCGAATCTTCTGATCGCCGCCCGAGCAGAACGCCAAATCCCCGGCGCCCGTCAGAATAATCACCCCCACATCCAAATCATCACGGGCATCATTAAAGGCATGCCGCATTTCGTGAACCGTCTGGGGCCGAAATGCATTGCGTATCTGCGGACGGTTAATGGTGATTTTCGCCATGCCCTCCGCTTTCACGTAAAGAATGTCTTCATATTCGCCGGCAGAGTTCCAATCGGGGAGTTGTGTCATAAAATATTCCTGTAAGTTTAAAATCCACCCACACCATAAACCACAACCCGCCCCCGGGCAAGTCAAACCGGAGGGCCCGCGTCCCGCGGTCCGGCAACCCATGTTTTCCCCCACATCTGCTTACCTCATTTCAGGCGGCATATACCGGCGGTCATCCTGCGCCGGATCTGGAGCTACGGTGGAACTTTCCGGGGGATGACTCATCGAACGAGTCAAATCTGAAATACCTTCATCGGGATAACAAATCTTAACAAAAATTGCACCGGACCGCATCATATACAACCCCAGTAAAAATGGACAGACACCCGACAACACAATCAGCACAAGAATGTCCCACCACATCGCTTTCTCAAGTTGCCCCATTTCTTTGGCGAATTGACGCATGGCGGACGAATTTCCGAACACGGACGAGAGTGAAGCAGAGGAAAAATCCGGTCGATGAAACAGCATGGGCAAAGCGGAGAACACTGTCAAAACTCCATAACAGGCGATCACCAACCCAATGATTTTACATGCGAGAATAAAATACTGTTTTTCATAGGTTTATTATCCGTTGTCATCACGTTTTATTCAATATTTTCAAACACTTAATCCTGTCCACCCATCGAACCCGGTCCCCCGGCCGGCCCGTTTCCATCATCTCCCATGCGTTGAACAGGTTGCATGCCAAAAACCCGATGTTATGCCCCCTGTATTTTCAAAAAATCTTGAAGCGCAATCTCCCAAGCCCCCCTCGCCTGCAAATGCACATTGTGCCCTGCCCCAACAATCTCAACCCGATGAGAGGTGTTATTGGCGACCCACTTTGCCTGCGCGGCATAAACCGGATCTTTTTCTCCCGCCAGCCAGAGAATGGGATAGGTCACGGACCTAATCCAGGAACGCAAATCCGGCTGGTCTGCCACAGAAAAGAGTTCCAATGCCCCGGCTAATTCCACCGCATCCCCTTCCCGATCCGGGAAATCTGTAAACCCGCCCCACATGTCCATCCGGTACCAGCTTTCACAAAAAGCCTTCAGGCCCTGAGACCGCAACTGCTCCGCCCGCTGATGATCCACATTTCTGCGGTCCTTACGGGCTTCTTCACTCACCAGGCCCAAAGATGCCGACTCGATCACCAGGCTTTTGAATGCTTCAGGATGCCGCCGGGCCGCCATCATCAGTAAACGTCCGCCCAGCGAATAGCCGCCCGCCCACTCACAGCTTTGGGCCAAATCCGCGATGGCATCCAGCGTAGCGTCCAAGCTCCAATTCGACAGCTGCGTTTCGCCATGCCCGGGCAAATCGGGGCAACACAAAGCAGAATTCTCCCCGAGTGCCTTCTGTAACCCCTCCCCTTCCCTGCCGGTTCCCAGCCAGCCATGCAGCCAAAGCCCCCGGCACCTGCCCTGCCCGAATTCCCGAACTTTTAACTTCATTTCTCTGGCAGTTTCAACATTTCCGCCAGGGCGGCATGCTGCTCAAGGTTTTGTTGCCGGTCGGTTTCCACTTCTATCAAACAGCTTTTACGGGTGCTCAACGCCTCATCGTAGGCCTGCACAAACTCTTCGAGGTCCGTGATCCGGGCATAAGGTAAATCAAACTGACCGGCCGCATGCTCGAAATCCCATTCATGAGGGGTGCCGAAAAAGTTTTCAAATTCCGCCGAAACATCGTTCACCGGCAAAAAGTGGAAAATGCCTCCGCCCCGGTTATTAATCACAATCACAATCACCGGCACTTTCGATTTGCTGACCAGCGCCAGACTGTTGAGATCATGCAGCGTCGACAAATCGCCCAGTAACACCGTGACGCACTGATACAGTCCCCTCGCAAATCCCACCGCGGTGGCCAGGGTACCGTCAATGCCGCTGGCCCCGCGGTTACAGGCCACATGAATTTGATTTTTATTCCGGGCCGCAAACTGATTCACATCCCGCACCGGCATGGAGGCCCCCAACACCAGGCCCTGCAGATTCGGCAACATGCGGGTAACCGCCCTCGCAACCCCCGGTTCCGTCAGGGTATGGGCATCATCCAGCTGTTCGTGGTAAAGCTCCTCAACCTGCCCGTCCGCATCGATCCATCCCTGCTTCCAGGCTGGTGCAGTGGGCAACATCCGTTCCTGGTCCCAAAACAAACAAAATCGGTCGATCTCTGTGACAAAACGATGGCTTACCCGGTGCAAAGGATCGAATCGGCCTTCCCTGCCGGTGACCTGAATCCACGTTTGGGGTGGTTGCGCCTCGATCGCCAATTGAAGCTTTTTAGAGAGAAAGCGGCATCCAAACTGCAAAATATGATCCGGTCGCAGCAGATCCGGAAAACCAAACCCGCCCACCAAAGCATCCACATGACGCACCAAAGGGTTCCGCCGGGGTCCAAAATGTAATCCGGAAGTGACATCACTCACAATCGGCCAGCGCTGTAATTCCCCCAGCTGCTCAATGGCCAGCGCCTCGGCTTCACTACAGCCCCCCCCGGCAATAATCAGCACCTTGGCATTTTCACCCAACAACTCTTTTAACCCGTAAAGACTGATCTCATCCGGTTGAGCCAGCGAAGGATACACCGAAGTATAAGGACTCCGATCCCGATCCCACTCATGCAGAGAAATCAGGTACGCTTCCGAATCCGTCCGATCCGGCTGGGTAGCCAAAGGCTCGCGGAAAGGACAATTCAAATGCACCGGACCTTTACGCAAGGATTGAAAAGCCCGATCCACGGTGGTGAGCACCGCCTCCGGAGATATTGAGCTGTCCGGTGTCGAAAGATCCATCGACCATTGAACATACGCACCAAAAGCCTGGGTTTGCGGTATGGACTGATTTGCCCCACAATTTCTCAGCTCAAAAGGCCGGTCCGCGGTCAATAACAACATCGGTTGCGCATCCATTGACGCCTCCACCACCGCCGGGGTTAAATTCGAAACCGCCGTGCCCGAGGTGCAGATCACCACTCCCGGACGCCCGGTGGCCCGCGCAAAACCCAACGCAGCAAAACCTAATCCTCTTTCATCAAAATGCTGCACACACTTGGCTTCCGGGTGGCGGGCCACCGCCAAGGTCAACGGACTGCAGCGGGAGCCCGGAGCAAGAAAGAAAGTATCAGAACCATTTCGGACGCATTCCTCCACAATCAGTGAAGCCCAAATTAAATTGATATTTTCCGTCAAAATCATGGCTGATCCGGATCCTCAAGATGTTGCCAAAGCCGTTTGCGTCCAAATTTTTTTCCTTCAGGCGATTTCAAATAATCTTCAAACTCCTGCGCCCGCTGTTTGCGGGAAAATGCCGCATAAAACACCAGTTTCCAAGGCCCCGACTCCCGGGTGGCCTCCACCCGGCCGGCATTATGCATCTTTACCCGCCTTTTCACATCCCGGCTTACACCAATGAAACTTTTATCAGGGTGGGAACGACTTCGAATGCGATAAACGTAATACATAAAGCAGAACTACCCCATTCGAACCAATATTTCAGTATTATTTCATCAGGAAGTACAACCCTTTCCAGAGGGGACACCCCCATATATTATTAGTTTTGTATTAGTAATTTATTTTTGCTTAGTTAGGAGAGGCCTAAACCGTCATCCCAGGACTTCGCTATGAATGAAACCTTCCTCCTCGTCATCGTTATAATCGGCCTCATTATGCTTATTTGGGATTGTGTGGAGGTGGGAAGAAACGACGCCGCCAACCTGGTCAATGCAGTGTTCGGTGCCCGCGTCATGGCCCGAAATACCGCCGTACTGATTGCCGGAATTGCAGTCATTCTGGGTGCAACCTTTGCGGCACCCGTGATGGAAACCGCCCGAAAAGGTATTTTTGATCCCAGCGCCTTTAGTGTGCTCGATCCCCATGTCGCCATTCAGGCAGTGATGGTGATTTACATCACCGCTTACCTCGTCGATACCGTATTGCTGCACACCTATTCCGCCTTCGGAATGCCCGTGAGCACCACCGCCTCCCTCGTTTTCGAGCTGGTGGGGGCGGCCGCCGCGGTGGCCTGGATGAGTGGTGTGGGCAGCCAGGTGGTGAGCTGGGACAAAGTGGGAACCGTCATTTCGGCGATTATCATATCCATTATCATCAGTGGTGTCGCCGGATGGATGATGCAGCGCATGTTTCGTGGCGCCATTCGTGAACAGCCCGCCAACCCTCTACGCGTGCTCCAACACGGCCCCTGGATCGCCGGCATGATGTTCAGTGGTCTGAGCTGGTTTTTGATCATGAAAGGGCTCAAAAGCGTCTCCTTTATCAAACAGCTTAAATCCGCCACCTTCGATGAAGTGGGTCCAGTGGTCATGTTGCTCATGATGTGGGCCATTTTCACTTTTATTGTGCATATCTGCCTTCGTTTGAATAAAGAGAAAGGACCCAAACTCCTCTTCCGCATCACCGCCGTGGTGGGGATGATTTGCCTTTCTTTCGCCTTTGGTCAAAATGATCTCGCCAACTGCGCCTCTCCGGGGCTTTCCAGCTTCTGGCTCTACCAAAATATGGATAAAGGCACCACCGCCGCCACCGAAATTCCCATTCCCATGATTGCCCTCTTCGGATGTGGCGTGCTGATGGTCATCGGAATGAGCAGCAAAAATGCCCAACGGGTCACCCGCGCCGCCGTCAATACCGGAAGCCAATACGACCATGTGGCCCTCTATGCACCCAAATGGTGCCGGCGCATCGCCCAAACTTTCGTAAAAGAACATGATCCCGAAACCGAACTCGCCCCCCCCGCCCAACTCAATGAAGACGGGAAACGCGTACATTTCGACCCCTTGCGGGCCTCCGTGATCATGAGCGTCAGCGCCAGCGTGATCGCCCTCGCCTCCAGCTCCGGCATTCCCGTTTCCACCACCTACGTGACCTTCGCCTGTGTGGTTTCTACCGGTATGGCCGACGGGGTGATGGCACGGGGAGATGCCGACCGCAAAATCGGCCGGGCCATCTGGACCGTGTTTTCCTGGTTCGCCGGTGCCGGCATCGCCATGGCCGCCGCCGGTCTGGTAGGGGCATTCATCTTTAAATTCGAATACTTCGGACTCGCCCTCGCCCTGGGCGGAAACTTCCTCATTCGTTTCCTGGTCTCCAAACGCTCCGCCGCCCATGAACAGGCCCATCACGTAAACGTACCAAAAATCTAAAGGATACAGGGGCCTTTCTCCCTGAGTGCCCCGGGAGAAAGGCCGCTACGTCGGGCCAAGGTCCGCGAAGATACCAGCCCTGTGCGTTGCGCTGGATGCCCCACCCAACCAAAAATTCACCGGGCCAAAGGTCCGCGAAGATACCGGCCCTGTGCGTTGCGCTGGGTGCCCCACCTTCCCAAAAAACCTCGGGCCATCGGACCCGCGAGCCATTTTTTTGATTGCCACAGCGATTTCGATCCCGATTGCGATTCATCCGCCATCCCCGCAGGAGGGTTGAATTATTAAACCGCAGATGTACACCGATAGACGCGGATGACAATATTTGCAGATTATATTTATTTTTTTGAAAAATCCGCGTGAATCGGCGTGTTTCTGCGGTTCAAAACCAAATAACACGAGTAAATCAACAAGCCCAAAATGCGGAACCGAACGCCAACGGTGTTCCGTCTTTCAGCCCTGGGCTGGCTTGAGGAACGAAAACCTGCCCAGGGGAAACAATCATTAAAAAACCAACACTGAAGGTGTTGCGCCCTCCATCTGTTTGCCACGCCGAATACGTCCCCCATCCGTAAATCCGCCCCGTTTATTTTTGTTCCAATCCCGATCCCGACTCCCTCCCCACCCCACAAAAAAAGGATGTGCCACGCGGCACACCCTTTCTCACTTTAGCCGAACAGGCCTTCCTATTCTTTTAAAGTACGCTCCAAGGTAACTTTCTGTGCGTTCAACAGGTCAATCTGTTGCTTCAGGATCATTCCCTGCTGACGGAGTTTGTTGGTGGACATCTTGTACTGATTGATCGCTTCCGCCACATCTTTTTCCAGTTGCATGGCGTCATTTAAACTCCCGACAGACTCCGTGGGAGTGCCGCTGCCAGTCTTCAGATCCACAATATGCTCTTCCAAAAGACTGAGCATTTCTTTTTTATACGCAATTTCATCCTCATACTGGGTGGCCAACTCGGTGCCTGCCGCACGTTTCTGTTCCGCCTCCATATACCCAATTTCATTGTTCAGGTTAAACTTCACCCGGTCCAGGTTTTCAAACAACTCTTTACGGGTTTGATCCGCATTCTGCTGTTGTTTGTTGTCACGTTTATACTCTTGAGAAACCCGGCGTTTCACCTTCACTTCGTCATTATATGAGCTTTTCACATAATTTTCATACTTCGGAACACTCTGATGTTGGTGAAGAGAGTCAGCCATCTTCATAATGGCGACCACCCGCTCATTCATCATCTCTTCGGTCAAATCAATCTGCGCCTGTTGACTGGAACCTTCCTTATAGTCTTCCGGCAACCTTGCCAAATCCTGCATGGCCGCCCGCCGCTGGTTCTGCAAATTTTTAATGCTGGTCTGCAAATCACTCATGATCATCTTCTTCAACCGCGCCACCCGGGTTTTGGAATCACTGCTGTCCTCCAGTTTTGAAACATATTCCACAACCTTCAACATGGAGGCCTCGGTTTCTTCATGCGCTTTTAAAAATGCCGTCTGCATACTTTGCACCCGCTGCTCCTGGTCAGCGATAATCGCCTCCATGTCCTCACGGCTGTATTGCGGGGCTTCCGTCTCTGCTTGCACCATCTGCATCGAAACCATGGCGGCGCCCACGAAAATCAAGGTTTTAAAATTTTTCATAAAGTCTCCGGGTTAAAAAAGAACTCTCACGAAAATTTATGCAAAAAGTCCAGCTAGAAACATCAGAAGAGCGTTAATATTTCTGCATTTCCTGCCTAAAATCCCCCTAATCCAGACGAAAAATCCCCCTCTCACCCTTCATTTCCTCAAATTCCCATCTTTCCGCTTGCCATCCACCGGAAAAGCCCCTATATAACCCAGCTCTCTCAAAAATTTTCCGAGGAATTCATCATGAAAGCCAGTATCCATCCCGAATATGTCGATTCAAAAATTCATTGCGCCTGCGGTGCGGTTCACGAAACCCGCTCCACCCGCAAAGAAATGCACGTCAACACCTGCGGCACCTGCCATCCTTTCTATACCGGTAACTCCAAGCTGATCGATACCGAAGGTCGCGTAGACCGTTTCAATAAGAAATACGGCCGCCGTCGCTAAGATTGCGCTATCTCAACCGGGCCGTCTCCGCCTTCGCAGGCAGATGACGGCTTGTTTTGTATACACGATTCGCAGGCATCATTCCTCCTCCCACCGCCATCATTCCTCCCCATTCGTAATCCAACATGATTGATGCTGCCTACCTTAAAAAACTGAATGACCGGCTCCACGAGCTGGAAAATCAGATGGGCACCCCGGAGATCGCCACCGATCAGACCCGCATGCGCGGCATCCTCACCGAACACAAGCACACCAAAACCCTCCGCGATTTAGGACAGGTCTACGTGGATCTGCAGCAGCAAATCGCCGAAACCCGGGAAATGCTTGAGGATGCGGAACTCGACGAAGAAATGAAGGAAATGGCGGGCCTGGAACTCGAATCCCTCGAGAACCAATTGCCCGAATCTGAAAAAAAACTTAAAGTCGCCCTGCTCACTCCCGATCCCCGCGACGACCGGGGCATCATCCTCGAAATTCGGGCCGGCACCGGCGGAGACGAAGCCGCCATTTTTGCCGGCGACCTTTTCCGGATGTACCAACGCTACGCCGAAAGCCGGAACTGGGAATGCAAAATTCTTGACGCCTCCGTATCCGAATTGGGCGGCTACAAAGAAATCATTGCCGCCATTCAAGGCGAAGAAATCTTCAAACAGTTGAAGTACGAAAGCGGCGTCCACCGCGTGCAGCGCGTCCCCGCCACCGAAACCCAGGGACGGGTCCACACCTCCGCCGCCACCGTCGCCGTACTGCCGGAAGCCGTCGAAGTTGACGATGTGACCATCCCCGCCGAAGAAATCCGCTGCGATGTCTTCCGCGCCTCCGGACCCGGCGGACAATCCGTCAACACCACCGACTCCGCCATCCGCCTCACCCACATTCCCACCGGACTGGTGGTGCAGTGCCAGGATGAAAAATCCCAACACCGCAACCGCGAAAAGGCCATGAAAGTTCTTCAGGCCCGCCTGCTGGACAAACGCCGCCAGGAAGAAGACGCCAAACGCGCCGGGGACCGCAAAAGCATGATCGGCACCGGCGACCGGAGCGAACGCATCCGCACCTACAACTTTCCTCAAAATCGCCTCACCGACCACCGGATCGGCCTCACCCTCTACGCCCTGGCCTCCATTATGGAAGGCGATTTGGACCAACTGATCGATCCCCTCTTCGAACACGATATCGACGAGCAGTTACAGACCCAGTTGAATCAGGATCAGGTAAGCAACTGACCGGAAGCGCAGAAAATTGAAAACCTGGGCCCAACTCTTTTCGGATCACCCTGAAGTGCCCCCGGACCTCTTTCACTGGTGGCTCTCCGACTTCCTCGACCACTCCCTCATCCATCTGCCGCTGCAGGACGTTCCCGACCAACAGGCCCAACAGGCCTTTCAGCGCGCCGCCAAGCGACTTACGCAGGGTGAACCCGTCCAATACGTCTGTGGACGCGCCCCCTTCCGTGACCTCGACCTCAAAGTCGACAACCGCGTCCTCATTCCCCGCCCCGAAACCGAACAACTGGTACAAATCGCTCTCGACCGGTATATCCAACCCGGCGACCGCGTTCTCGATGTGGGCACCGGCAGCGGTTGCATCGCTCTCAGCATCAAAAAAGCCCGCCCCGACTGTCAGGTCGAAGGCCGCGACATCTCCGAAGACGCCCTGACCCTCGCCCGTGAAAACGCCGCGCTTTTAAACCTGGACGTCCCCTTCAAACAGGCCCATCTGCTGACCGGAGAGCCTTTCCGAAGTTCGGAAATCATTCTGGCAAATCTTCCGTACATCGGAGAACGCGAAAAACCGGAATTACCTGACAACGTGATCCATTTTGAACCTCATCTCGCATTATTTTCAGGTCCGGACGGCTCCGATTTGATTTTGCAACTGTTGGTGCAAGCCCGGAAGGTACTCACCCCGGAGGGAACGCTGCTGCTGGAAACCGGTGAACGCCAAGGCGACATCTGGAAACAGGCCGCCCAGGATTTAGGCTGGAAGGTTGAAGGCCGTTGCGACTTGGCCGGACGGGAACGCTTCTGGATATTCCACTTGGCCTAAACCCATCCTTCAAGAAGCAGACTGCATCAGTTTCAAAGCCGCATCCGCATCCCGTTCTCCCTGCATCCAAATAAACGTCCCCCCCGAAATTTCCTCCTCTTCAACCGCCTTCTGCTCTTTTCCCATGAACCGGCGGTAGAGATCTCCACTTTCTTCTCCCGCTTCCGGCTGGGTCCACCGCAGAATTTCCTCTCCCCCTTTGCGCACCCTTCACCACGATGACCTTGTCGGTAAACAGCGGACGACAGACCATAACCCAGACAAAGATATAGAGAGCAAATAAAGATTTCATAGGTCTCAGGATTAAGAGGGAATTTCAGGATCTAAAACATTTCATTTTGTTTATTCATGGACCGGGACTAACGCTAGAAACTCGCTTCTAAATCTGTTAGGTCTTGCAGATGCAACCACCCGGAACCAACAAAATACGCGTAGGAATGCTACTTGGCATGTTCCTATGCCTTCATTTTGCCGAAGCACAGGTAACCGAGAAGGTGGATGTGCCCTACGAAATAAAATGGAAAGGCATCGAAAAACATGCCCAGCGGGTGGTGCTGAAAAGTGCATCGCGCATCGAATCTTTACAGGACACCCCTCCGCCCTCGATCCCCTTGCTCCAAAAACGCGTGGACGACGACCTCACCCGCCTCACCCTGCTGATGCAGGCAAATGGATATTACCTCGCCAGCATGGATGCGGCCATAGATAAATCCACCACCCCCATCACGGTCACCCTGATCTGTAAACCGGGACGCCTGTTCACCATCGGAAACCAAACCTTTCACTACGTCGGCAACCACGCCCCCGAAAAACCGTGGACCCCTTATCTGAAATCCACCGACCCCGCCTCCACCCGCGCCATCGAAGAATCGGAAGCACGCATGCTCCGGCACTTCAAAAACAACGGACATCCCTTCCCCCGTATCCTCTCGAAAGATTATGTGCTGGATGAAGAAAAAACCAACATGGATATCCATTATGAAATTGATCCCGGACGTCCCATGCGCATGGGCCACCTCCAGATCGCGGGACTCAGCGCGGTGCATGAAAAAGCCATTCTGCGGCAAGTGAGCTGGCAATTGGGCGACCGCTATGATCTGCGGCAAGTCGAGTCCTTCGAAAAAGATCTCATTCTCACCGGCCTGTTTTCAAAAGTCGAACTTAGCCCCCTCGTTTCTAAAGAGCTCCCAAACCAAATTGATTTTACTCTGACGGTCACCGAACGCTATTTCCGCACCCTGAGCTTTGGAGTGAATTACCGGAGTGATGTCGGCTGGGGAGCAAAAAGTTCCTGGGAGCATCGGAATATTTTTGGATACGGAGAACGCTTCAAACTGGATCTCACCGTGTCGGAAGATGAAAGCATCGCGGCAGCAGCCATCCGCAAACCCGGTTTTCAGATTCAAAACCAAAGCCTGCTCCTCGGCGCCACCGCATCTGAGGAAACCCCCGATGCATACACCAGTCTAAGCTTCGAAAGTTATGTGGGACTGGAAAGAACCTACACCCGCAAATTCTCGACCCAAATAGGGCTGGCCTACAAATATTCAACCGTGGAACAAATCGGGGAAGAGGAAATTTATGGTTTACTCTCCCTTCCTTTACAAAGTCATTGGGACAGCACCCGGAACGACCTCAACCCTTTGACCGGACATCGGCTCACAGCACAGGTCGTCCCTTACACCGACCTGCTAAATGATGATCTGAATTTTGGACGGCTGCAGCTCATCGGCAGCCGGTACCTCACCATTCGCTCACGCCCCCAACTCGTGCTGGCCGGACGCGCAACTCTAGGATCCTTGGTCGGGGCCGACAGCGGAGACATCCCAGCGGACGAGCGTTTTTATGCCGGCGGAGGCGGTTCCGTGCGTGGCTTCACCTATCAGTCGATCGGGCCCCGGGAAGAAGGCGAAATCGTGGGGGGCACCTCGCTCATGGAACTCTCCCTCGAATTGCGCGCGCGGCTGACCGAGACCTGGGGCTTCGCCACCTTTGTCGATGGCGGCATGGTCACATCGGAAGATTCCCCCTTTTCAGATGAACCCATCCAGTGGGGCTCCGGGGTGGGACTTAGAATTTTCACCGGACTGGGACCTTTACGCCTGGACCTCGCATACCCTCTCAATCCCAATGACGACCAAGAAAGCCGTTTGCAGTTTTACATTAGTCTGGGACAATCATTCTGATGACTCGGCAAAAAAAACATTCCCGATGGAAACGCTTGCGCAGATTTTTACTGGGCCTTGTGACGCTATTCCTTTTTCTCCTGCTCTCCCTCTACCCCCCCCCCGTTCAAGATCTCATCGCCAGTAAACTTTCCCGTCTGCTAAGCCGGGAAGGACAACAAATTGAACTGGAGGGACTGCACTGCCATTGGCCTTTTCAGTTGCGGCTCGGATCTCTTACTGTGAGCGATGAAACCCACAAGTGGCTGATCGCAAAAGATCTTCGGGTGAACTGGAAATATCAATCCGGCACCTTCACCTTCACCACCGCCCGTATAGAAGAAATCAACATTGCCGAACGCCCTGCTTTTGCAAAATCTTCTTCGGATAAAACGGCAAACACCCCTTCCCCGTTGAAATGGGGTATCGAACTGCCCCACATCGAAATTAACCGTCTTCAAATCGGCGAATGGGCCGGCGGAAAAAAAATTGATGCCAAGCTAAGCGGCGCTTTTTCATTTCCCGCAAATCAACAAATGATATCCGCGAACGCCCAACTCGCAATCGACAACAGCACCCTCAGCTTACAATCCACTTACCACCTCGGCGATTCAAAATTATCCGCCGACCTGAACCTCAGCCTCTCCCCCGGCGCCATCCTTTCCGCCAGGATCGGACATCAGGAAAACCAACTGACGGTTTCCGTGAATGCCGACACCCCGGATGCACGTCAGACACTCAAAGAGATAGAGCAATGGATAGCGGAACACACCACGACCGCCACATCCCTCCACAAAATTCTGACCCCAAAAGATGCCGAACCCTTTCCGCTTCAGGCAAGCCTGCAGATAGAATCCGAAGCGGGCGTATTCTCCGGCAGCAGCCACTTAAAATTTGAAGGCGGCGAACTTCATAGCCCCTTCACTTTTGAAACCAAAAGTCAAAGTCTCCATTTGCAGGCGGAAACCGACATAGACGATCTCAGCAAACTGGGTTCCTTTATCGGTCAACCGCTCAGCGGAAAAATGCAGTCAGACCTTTCACTGGTTTTTCAACAGGGGCTTCAGGATTTGTCAGCCAGCCTGAGCGGACAACAACTGGTCTACCGGAAAATGCCGCTGGGAAGCATCGACGCAAACATAGAGCCCGATCTGCATGGCTGGCAGGGAGCGATAGAACTCCAACGCGGAGATGAGGGCAGCAGACAATCCGCAGAACTTCAACTTCAATACCTGCCCGATGCAAACGGCGGAACCCTCACCGCACACAAACTCAGTCTGCAGACCCCCACTCTTCACTTCCTCAACCACGAACCTTTGGTACTTATCCGCAAAGGAAATCAGTTCGAAATCCCCCTTCGCCGCGTAAATTTGAACGGCCACCCCTTCACCCTCAGCGCAAGTGGGGACCCGCATATGATAGATGTCGAAATTGATATTCCTAAAATCGACAGCGCAAAACTTCCCAGCCTTGAGCAACTTTCCCTCCACGGATTTTTAGAAGCAAACTTCAGCGTGAAGGGAACCTGGGCCCGCCCGGAAGCAAAAGCAAAAATTGAATTTGCAGATCTTCAACTGATGCTGGGAGAATACGACGCAGACATTCGGATGAATGGCATCTTCAACGGGACCTGGAATCAGCAAGGACTTTCCATCGACGCTCAAGTCATCGATAACCATCAAACCCAAATTCAGCTCACCGCCAGCTCACCTGAACCGTGGAGCCTCAAACCCTTCACCATTCCCGATCAACACGCCGACTTCGCGGCCAACGCAACCGGAAGCATAGATCTGGCCCTGCTCAACCGTTTAAACCGAATCCCCAACCACCGGCTTTACGGACAACTCACCGGTAAAGTCGACTACACTCAATCCAAAGGAACCCCCCGCTTAAATGGGAGTCTGGATTTAAATAAAGGAGCAGTGGAAAACTATCAATTGGGCACCCGCCTGCAGGATCTCACCTTCCAGGTGCAAATGCACGACCGCGAAATTGAACTCAACCACGGCAGTGCAAAGACTCCGGGAAAAGGAACCCTTTCCGCGAAAGGGAAATGGGAGCTCGGCCCTTTTCCCGGTGATGGGGAACTGGTCGTCACCTTGAGCAAAGCTCGCCTGCTGCATTTAGACCCCATCCTTGCCGCCCTCTCCGGAAAAGTATCGCTCAGCGGAACATCCGGGCAGACCCTGAAGCTGGGTGGAAATTTAAAACTGGAAGAAACCACCTTTTATATGGATCGGCTCCCCAAGTCTCTCCCCAAACCTTTACCCTATCGAAGCAAATCAAACCGCTCGGAACCTGCCGGTAAACATGAGCCCCCGAAGACCACCAAAGCGCCGGCGAAAAAATCACGCATCACCGGAGAGATTCATTTGGATATCCCCGGCCAGCTTAACGTGGAAGGAAAGAACATTCACTCCAACTGGGAAGGGGAATTCAAAATCTCTCTGCAGGAGGGGGACACGTATTTGATCGGAGAACTCTCGCCGCGGCGGGGAACCATCACCTTTTTCGGACGCGCATTCCGCTTTTCCACCGGCACCGTGCATTTTAATGAAACCGTGAACAGCACACCGATTTTGGATGTGGAGGCCGAATACCATCGGGACGACATGGATGCCACCCTCAGAATAACCGGCCGGGCAGACAACCCCCGCTTTCAACTTCAATCTTCCCCTCCTTACCCCGAAGATGAAATCCTCTCCCGCATTTTGTTTGGAAAGGATATGTCCACCATCACCGGCCTCCAGGCACTCGAAGTCGGCCTCGCACTCAAAAGCATGATGGACAGTGATGGAAACAGTTTGGATCTCATGGGCAAAGCACGGGATATTTTACACGTCGACCAATTAGAACTTCGCGAAAGTGGCGACGTCGACGGCTCCGCCGAATTGGTTGCCGGACGCCAAATCAACAACCGCCTCTACCTCGAATTTAATCAAAGCCTCAAGGAATCCGGCAGCAGCATCATCCTCGAATACGAAATAAAACGCAACCTCTCCATCAGCACCGAAACCGGCACCCACACCCTGCCCGGCATCGGCGTCAACTGGAAGAAGGATTATTAGAGAGACCGGGGAAACCGAATCGAAATACGAAAAACAATTCGTGCCTCCTGTTCAGCATTAGCTCCGCTGACAAACCATCTCCGTCATCTCCCGCTCCAAACGCAGGATACATTCTGCTCTTCGAAACTGGGCCCGGCAGCGTTGCAGATTGTGATGGGGATGTGCGACTTTAAAGTACAGATCCCCATCCAAATAATCTTTCAAAAAACGCATGCCCAATTCGTAAGAAATCAGCGCCCCGGACATGGGCAGCAACTCTAATTCCTTAGGATCAATGAATGCCGACGCCTTGGTCAAAAAGCCATTCAGCAGTGCCTCAAACAGCGGCATCTCCACTTGGATTTTAGCAAGATCAGGCTCATCCTCATCCGCCAGACTGGTGGCGGTGCGAACCAAATCGCCGAAATCATACAACAGTGAGCCGGTCATCACCGTATCCAGATCGATCACACAGATCCCCTTCCCGCTTTGGCTGTCGAAAAGAATGTTGTTTATTTTGGTGTCGTTATGTGTCACCCGGACAGGTAAATCCCCGGCCTCCATTAAATCAGCAACCCCATGGGCCAGATCCCGGTGCGCCCTGGCAAAAGCCAGCTCAGCCGAAATGAATCGCCCCCTCCCTGCCAAATCCTGGGAGACGCTCGATTCCAGCGCATCGTACCGGGAAGGTGTATGATGAAAGTTCGGAATGGTATCCAGCAAGGTGCCCGGTAAGTCCGCCATCTGATATTGAAACTCCCCGAAGGCTTTCGCCGCTTCAAACACCTGTTCAGCGCTCTTCACCACATCGATGCTGGTCACTTCGGGAATATAATCAAAGGCCCGCCAAAAATCCCCGGCCTCATCCACAAACAAATCCCGATCATCCAGAGTGGGAAGCAGACGCAAAGCCCGGCGCTCCGGTTGATCCCGCCCCCACTCAGCCAACTTGCGGTGCTGATGATCGGTCACCTGACGAATGTTGGCCATCATCCCCGGCACATCAGGAAAGACCCGGTGGTTCACCCGTTGCAATACCATGGGAAGCCTGTCCGCCTCCACGAAAGACACCAGGTAAGTATCGTTAATATGTCCATTGCCAAGACAGCTCACCCCCGAAACTTTTTTTAAATCTGTGAACGGGGAAATCGCATGGTGAGGAACTGTCATCCGTCGGTTTTAAATAAGTCCGAATGGATTTGCAACGTTGGAAAGATATAAAACATCTGTCACATCAGTAACATTTTCAAGGCGTCTATCATCTCTTCCGGTTCCGCGCGGGTCCGGTAATCCACATCCACAAAACGCCAGCTCACCACTCCGTCTTTCCCTACAATAAAGGTCGCGGGGATAGGTAAAATCTTGCCATTGCCATTGTTGATGACCTCCAAGTCCAATTCACGATCCACCCGCATGTGATCCCGTAAAAACGCCGGCACTTCCCAGGCCACCCCATACTGAGCGGCCACTTTCGCATCCTGATCAGACAGCACATAAAAATCCATTCCCCTGATTTCATTTTCCGACAGGGAGTTGTCCGGCACCTGCGGACTGATGGCCACCAGCTTCGCACCCAGGGCATGAAAATCATCCAACCGGGCCTGCAGCGCATTCAACTGCAGATTGCAATACGGACACCAGCCTCCACGATAAAAGGTGACAATCAGCGGTCCCTGCTCCAATAAATCCAGCATAGAGACCCGTTCGCCTTTCGGGCCGGGCAAAACAAAAGCAGGCGCTTTCTCACCGACTTTCAGGGCCTCACTCCCCTGCTGAAGCGCTTTGGCCCGTTGGATCTCTTCATCAACCCCGTTCATAAAATCAGGGTTCGCCTTCCGGCCCATTTCAATTTTCGCATCCGTCTGTGCTTTCAAACTTTTCATCATTTACCTCTTGCGGTTTGCCTGTCGATTTCATCTGAGCCGTCAATCGACCCGAAATTTCATACAGCCTAAAGGTACACACAAACTTCAATTTGCAAAACGGGTATTTTTCACTTTCCATTTCTCTAAAGCAATGAACAGCCAGAAAGAGTAAATGCCCAGCGTGAGGATGCAAAGCAACAGCCACTTCACCCAGCTGCCAAACAGACCGATGGCCCTTCCATGGAACTTCAGTCTTCGCCCGTTAATCACGGTGTGATTCACTCTCCAACCATACACCATGCACAAGGCCCAGGGGAAACAGAGACCAAACGTAAAAAAGGTCAGCGCCGCGCCTAATAGACTCCAGCCAATAAAGGAAAGCAATCCACCGTCAAAAGTGGATTCAGCAACCCTCCCCTCATTTACAGATACAGTCACATTTGTTTGATTTGTCATATATTTCTCCTGATTGTTGAAAATATGATGGATGGATCACCCAAGTGATTTGCAGAGTATAACCTCTTATGCATCAATCCTCCACTGCAATGTTTTAACCGCAGAGTTTTTCCATTTGAAAATTTTCAAGTCCAACGCCCCGGATCTCCACGGTTTGCTTTTTGATCGTCACAAAGCCCAAACGTGCAAACATCGGCTGCGCACAGATCGATGCTTCGACGCAGACTTTCCGCAGTCCTCTTGAACGGGCGGCATCCACTGCGTGCGACACCAATCGGCTCGCAACCCCTTTTCGTCCATGCGCAGGATGTACATACGTGCAGTCAATGTGACCCTCCGCATCCAGTTCACAGAATCCGATTACCCGGTTCCCCGCCACGAATACAAAAGGGTTCTTCTGCTCACATCGCGCCTCCCAATGACCGGGATGAGACGCTTTCGCTGACCAGGCTCCACACTGTTCTTCGGAGTAAACCTCAGAGGCCGTTTCATGAATCGCCCGCGAAAAAATCTCCGCAATCGCAATGTGGTCACCGAACTGATAGTTTCGAATCATCCCTTCCTTTTCATTTACACATATCAGGTCAAAGGCAACCGGGCCGTGTACCCGAGGTTCGCCCTGCAGTTAAGGTTTTAATGATTGCCCCTCAATTCTTGGACTTATCACCGTACCATCCATCAGGACCATAAACGGATACGATCTCCCCCCTATGTTCACATCAATAGTATAATGTGCCACCAATGCATTTTGGGGAATGCGAGGAGGAGGATCACCGTCAAGTAGTAATTTTGAACTTAACGCTAAGTGCTGAGCCCAAAGTACACACCTCGTAACGAGGACAGACTCTGATGAATAAGCTTTTAAGAACGCTGATTTGCGCACCTTCTCTATCGCTTCCGCAGGGGACACAGGTATTGCCTGCGTCGGAATCCAATATGAGGAATCCGCTTTTTCCCGATCCACTTCGAGAACGGCCTTCCAGGAACCATCCAGCGCTTCACTGGCACTGATAAACATTTTCGAATCATTTGCTGAGCAAATGGACGCAAGGAGGATAAGCAGTATTAGTTTTTTCATGATAGAACTCTCAAGTGAAACGGACCACGGAATTGTGGATCGCTTAGACGCATCCCCGGATCGGTTTTTCAAACCACAAATGAACATCATTCATAGCGATGTTTTGCTACGGTTTCCAATTAAATTCGGATGGGGAATGATCTGTGATCATATTTCAGGCTTATACATTGCCGGTTTCATCTATAGAAGCAGTGGTTTCAGAACGGCGTTTTGGAGCCTTGATTTTTTGTCATAAAAACCAACGCGGCTCCCAAACCCCGTTCAGTAAACTCTTCATTTTCATTTCAGCCAACATTAAAGTTCACCCGCACGGCTTGCGGCATCGGGTGCAGTGCCTTGTTCCGCTCCCAAAACGCCCAGTCTGTTCACGAAGTCAACGAACACACACATTGCCGGAGAGTATCCTTCCGAAGTTGAAAACGCGCCTGTCCACGGATTCATCTGCTGCATGAAATCAGGTGCGGCGAGGATTGCGTTGACCCAACACCCCATCAGCTCTTTGAGGTCAGCAGTCTTACCGTAGTATTCAAACCATCGGGGCGCACGCAGCGCGGTAAGTGCCTGAGACGCCCCTCCCCACGAATTTATCGGCAGGGTGTGATCAAAGAGCGGGTCGCTCACGGCAATGGATGGCAGGGGATACGGAGGCCAGAAGCCCTCGGGACTCTTGATATGTCTGGAATAGATACGCTCGAACATGGCTTGATCCACCACATGCTCGCCCAGGACCCTGGTGAGAACATCCCCGCGGATTCTGACATAAGCACCGTCGGAGTCGACATCGTAGAAGCACTCATCTTCCGGATCGTAGCATATTTCAAGAATGAGCTTTCTCAAGGCTTCGCCTTTCTCTCTCCACCGCCCGGCTTCGTCAGGCTTGCCCAAGCGCTCTGCCATCTCAGCGAGCGCGATTCGTCCACCGTAAACCGTTGCCGAAAGATCGGGTGCGAGGTATGGCAGTTTCCCTGCCCCGGGGCAAATGGACGCATCATCATCGGGGCAGCGCCTCGGCAGGTCTTTAAATCTGGGACTATTGTCGTGTCCGGTATCGTATTCACAGAATGCCTCGCAAAGACCGGTGCCTCGCGTGTTTCTATGTTTACTCAGCCAATGATCCCAGCGGGCACAGGCGTCATACGCACGTGCAAGAAAGGCTTCGTCTTCCAGAAGATCTGCCGTTTCCAGGGCGGTTGCCGCAATCGGAACAACCATTTGAATTTGAGAACAAAGGACGCGGTCACCTTTGATAACTGCCGGGATATAGCCATCTTCTCTCTGGTGATGAAAAAAAATCTCGTGATTGGCTCTGGCAACCGCGGGTCGATACTTCCCGTAAACAAGCCCTTCCAGGGGACCACACTCCAGCCAGACCCCCTTATACCGGCCGCCCTCATTCAGGACAGGCTGCTCATACCCAAACAGGGTTTTGGTGTTTTCTGCGAGACCCTCCAGAGCCTCGTTGTACTTAGCTTTTATCGCGTTTAAATCCATTTTGTTTTCTTTTTTAGACGAAGGTCGTGCTGACCGGACGGGGGGATGGCTGTTTCTGTATTGTTTAACCACAGGCCTGTCTATGAGTGGTTAAATTCTTCTGCGATGGCTGGTTCATCCCTGTCATTTTTTTGGACGGGATTACAGGATTGACCGGATTTTTTTTACATCCTGTTCCTCTGGTAAATCCTGTCCTGATTTTCCTTCTCCGGTTCAGCTACGTCCAGGCAAATGGACCGAGCACTCTCGGTTGGGTTGGCCTTCTGGTTATGATTTCACCAGAATTTCCACCAAGTTTTTTTATTTTTTATTCGGGTTTCTGCCCAGCTTCCATCCGCCTGTCGCACAGCCCGTATATTACCCACCGTCATCTCGAACCCCGGTGCGTGGTCAATAAATTCCAGAAGCTCTGGCACGATCCAAAAGCCATCTATGGTTTCGTCTTCTGGTTGAACAAAAAGGGCAAAGTCATTTGTTAACTCACCCAAAATCTCAATTTTAGAAACCGAAGGGGTCGTCTCTCCATGGATGTTCCCTCTTAAGTCAGCGATACCGAGATTCTTAGTTAATTTTTCAGAGAGGACTTTCACGTTGTCTCCAAACCCAATGTGCATTTTTGCCTTAGTCTTCACGTCTCAAATCAGCGACGAGGCTTGCCGAGTTCGCTGGATTTATATTGTTGGGCCTTGTCTATTCTTATCCAAGTGGAGGGATCTGTTCTGGCGCTTCGAAAGCTTCGGCCTTGTGGAATGCCTCTCTAAGTTCTGCTTGATGAATGGATGCCCATTCGATGACAAGTCCTCTGGCTCGGGGAGGAAGTTCACCTTTAATGATTGCCAAAGTCTCGATGTCAAACACGGCCTTATGCCCTGAATAAATTGCATGAAAATGTGGGGCGGGTGATCATCAAAATACATTTAAATTACAATACCATAAAATCGTGAAAGCTCAGGTATGGGCTGGAAGCTGATTTAAGGTAGGAAATAATTCATCAGGTTTTTTTCCTGTCAATTGCATGTAAAGCGAATCAGGGCAAAGATCAATCCCACCGGACCATTCTGGGTGTCCAGCTTCGGCTAGTTTTACCTGCTCAAAAACACCTGGTTTTAACCAAGCAGAAAAAACACCTCTGCCAGCGTATCGCGATAAGTCGACTACACCACTAGTTCCGTCATTGTACCTGAGAAACAGGTTAAAGTTTTCGTTTGGTCTGATTTCGATTAAATTCATGGTCTAAAAATACTTTGTATTTATATCGCAGTCGAGTCTGAATTTGGTTCATCACCCCATTCTCCTGTTAGATTCTGAGCCTGCCCAACGTTTTAGACCACCGGACGGAGGCACGACGTTCGCTCCATATTTTGGTTGAGGATTTATTTTGTATTGAGTCTGATCTCTATTGTCGGGAAAGTAAATCGTACATCCTGGGAATTATCAGCCCAAAAAATAACTTCCGTATCAGTCCGTGAACCAAAAATGGCTTCTGGTATTGGAGTGGTTTCCCAGAAGTTGATTCTTTTCTCGTTCATGTCTTTAATCTCAAATTCAACCCATGAGTGACTGGATCCCAAAAAAGTTTCATCATAGTACTGAGTAATTTGTGCTGTGTATTTACCGTTAGGTGACTTAGCTTCTTCACCCGTTCCGATCGGATATGGGAAAACTTGCAACCAACGATACCCCGCCCCGGCTAAAGCGATGATGAAAAATAGGATTGCAAAGTTTTTTTTCATTCGGTCACCTCAACCCACCTCAACAAAGTGTTCCACGACAGTAAATTTATTGGTAAATTTACGCAATTATATATGATTTCCATAAATTGTTCTGAAAAGCAAGCTTAGAGATTTTGCGAAAACTTAAAGATTGTGAAAATAAATTTAGGGTTAAATTTGCCCATAAATTTAGAGTTAAATTTATGGGTAACTTTTTTTATAAAAGAGCTTGCTCACCTACTGTACAGGCGTATACCTTCCTTATAAACACTCTACATGACACATCTCCTCATTTTACCGTAAGAATTGAAAACCATCTGCCCCGGGAACGTCTGGAAGTGGAACTGATCGATCCCCCTTTTCCCTCGCGTATTTTTGAATTGCGGGTGAATGGCAGTCGTCCTTCCCAGTTGAGCTATGCCACGAAAACCCAAATTTGGGACCGTTTACGGAAATGGATGGTTCAACATAATGAAGTTTTGGACAACCCGATGACTTTACGGGTGCCGTGAAAGAAGGTTTGTCACGCCATCCTTTTGGGCTTCAGCTTTGCTTTATTGCCGATGATTTCACGCCCCCACCCCTGATTCTTCCCCAGATCGTGCTTGAACCCGCGACCTTGTGAGGACAAAAGGCCCTACTATGTTTGATCAACTGACCCAATCTCTCCAAACCACCTTCAAAAACCTGCGCGGACAGGGAAAACTGACCGAGGAAAATATTCAGAGCGCCCTCCGCGATGTGCGCATGGCTCTTCTTGAAGCTGACGTACATTTTCAGGTCGTAAAGACCTTTGTCAAAAATGTGCGCGAAAAGGTCATGGGCGAAGATGTGCTCAACAGCGTCTCTCCCGGTCAGCAGTTTGTTAAATTTGTCCATGACGAAATGGAACGCCTGCTGGGTGACGAACAGGCTCAGTTTATTCAGTCCAGCCATACCCAGTCCATCGTCATGCTGGGTCTGCACGGGGTCGGTAAAACCACCACCACCGGTAAGCTGGCCCGACGCTTTAAGGGCGAAAAGAAAAAAGTCCTGCTGGTGGGATGCGACATCCGCCGTCCGGCCGCGGTCGATCAGCTCCGTGTGCTGGCCGAACAGGCCGGCGTGGATATGCTGGGCCCCATCCCGGGCGAAGGCGTGGCCGCCGTCGCCCGCCGCGCACGCACCCAGGCGGAAGACCTGAGTTATGACGTGGTAATTTATGATACCGGGGGTCGTCTGCAAATTGACGATGAATTGGTGGCCGAAGTGGCTGAACTGGTTCGGGTCACCGATGCCCAAAACAAAGTGTTGGTCATCGACGCCGCTATGGGGCAGGAATCCGTCAGCGTTGCGGAAACCTTTAATGAGCGCTGCGGTCTGACCGGCCTGATCTTAACCAAACTCGATGGGGACGCCCGTGGGGGCGCCGCCCTCTCCGTGCGCGAAGTCACCGGCTGCCCCATTCTCATGGTGGGGGTCGGCGAAAAACAGGAAGATCTGCAGCCCTTCTATCCCAAACGGATGGCCGACCGGATCCTGGGCATGGGCGACGTCGTCTCTCTGGTGGAAAAAGCCCAGCAGACCGTCGACGAAGATGAAATGAAGCGCATGGAAAAACGCATGTTCAGCGGCCAAATGGACCTGAACGATTTCCTCAGCCAAATCCGCCAAATGAAAAAACTCGGTTCCATGTCCCAGTTGATGGATATGATGCCCGGGATGCCCCAGATGGATGCGGCCAAGAAAGCCAAGGCCGCCGAAATGGGTCAGCGGCAATCCAAAAAGTTTGAAGCGATCATTTTAAGCATGACCCCCGCCGAACGCAAACGGCCCAAGATCATCAACGGCAAACGCCGCATCCGCATTGCCAAAGGCAGCGGCACCCGGGTCAAGGATGTGAACGATCTCATTAAACAGTTCGCCCAGGCCCAGAAAATGACCAAAAAACTAAAAAGCTTTAAAGGTAAAATGCCCCGCATGCCCAAAGGGATGCCCGGAGGCATGATGCCCCGGATGTAAACCCATGCCCAATCAACTCAACAGAGTCCGGCTCAAAACCGCCAAACGGGTGGTCATTAAATTCGGCACCCGTGTCCTCGTAGACAGCCGGGGACGGCCCAATCCTGTGCGTATTCAGGCCATTGTCGATCAGGTCTCCGAATTGGTCAAAGCCGGTCGCGAAGTGGTCATCGTCTCCTCCGGTGCCGTCGGCGCCGGATTGGATCCGCTGGGATTTGCCAAACGCCCCACCGATCTGGTTTCCCTGCAAATGGCCGCAGCCGTGGGGCAAACCCATCTCATGCGCATGTACAGCGAACGCTTTGAAGAAAAAGGGCTCGCGGTCGGTCAGATTTTGCTCAACCACGACGATTTAAAACAGCGTAACCGCCACTTAAACGCCCGAAATTCCCTCTTGGGACTGCTGCGGAAAGGCATCGTGCCCATCGTGAACGAAAATGATGTGGTCTCCGTGGATGAAATCCGCTTGGGCGACAACGATTATTTGGCTTCGCTGGTATCAGTATTGGTGGATGCGGACGCCCTCCTGCTCTGCACCTCGGTCAACGGCCTGCGTGCGCCGCTCACAGGTAACCGCACCCAACGGGTGGCCTACATTCCCGAAATCAGCAAAAAGGAATTGGAGCTGGTCAACGGTAAAGGCTCCGAACTCTCCACCGGCGGCATGGCCACAAAATTGGGCGCCGCCCAAATGGCCAACCGGGCGGGAGCCGTTTCGCTGATTTTGGATGGACGTAAACCCGACGCCCTCACCCGCGCCCTCAATGGCGACGATCTGGGCACCTGCATTGGACGCGTGGATGACAGCGGGCGCATCAAAGGCAAACGCAAACACTGGATTGCCTTCTTCCACAAACCCACCGGCAAGCTCACCGTGGACGCCGGCGCCGAAAAAGCCCTGCGGTTCAGCGGAAAAAGCCTGCTGGCCGCCGGAATCACCAACGTGGAAGGTCAGTTTAGCACCGGCGCGGTGGTGGAAGTCAGAAACAAAGATAAGAAACTGATTGGAAGTGGTTTATGTCAGTTCACCGCCGAAGATTTGAGACTAATTCAAGGGAAGAAATCCAACCGAATTCTGGAAATACTCGGCCCCGCCGTCTCGACAGAAGTGATACATCGGGATAACCTTGTCCTCTTGACTGAACAGGAATGAGATCATGAACAAAAAAAGTGAAATTTTAGAAATGGGCGAAAAAGCCCAAAAAGCCTCCCTTGCGCTGGCAAAACTGAGCTCCCGTAAAAAGAACAACATTTTGGAAGCCATGGCCGATGAGCTGGATGCCCGCCGCAAAGAAATTCAGGCTGCCAATCAAAAAGATCTGGTCGAAGGCAGGAAGAACGGTCTCAGCGCTGCCATGCTGGATCGCCTGGAACTCACCGACGAACGTTTTACCTCCATGGTCAAAGGCATTCTGGATGTGATCGCACTCAAAGATCCGGTCGGCGACATTATGAGCACCTGGGTACGCCCGAATGGCTTAGAAATCAGAAAAGTCCGGGTTCCCATCGGAGTGATTGGCATTATTTTTGAATCCCGTCCCAATGTGACTGTGGACGCGGCCGTACTTTGTTTTAAATCATCCAACGCCACCATTTTGCGCGGAGGCAAAGAAGCGATTCACAGCAACCGCGCCCTGGCCCTGGCCATTCAGGAAGGGGGCGAGAAAAAAGGACTCCCCCCCAACGCCATTCAGTTGGTGCAAACCACTGAGCGCTCGGCCGTAAAAGAATTGGTGCAGCTCGAAGGTCTGGTCGACTTGGTGATTCCCCGTGGAGGCGAAGGCCTCATCCGCGCGGTGGTGGAAGATGCCCGCGTACCCGTTATCAAACATTACAAAGGCATTTGCCATATCTACGTAGACAAGGATGTGGATTTACCCGGTGCGGTGGATATCGTGGACAATGCGAAAACCCAACGTCCCGGCGTCTGCAATGCGGTGGAAACCGTGATTGTCCACAAAGATATTGCGGAAGAATTTTTGCCCATGCTGGCAAATCGCCTGATTTCCAAAAAAGTGGAGATTCGTGGTGACAGTGCGACCTGTTCCCTGATCCCCGAAGCCTCTCCCGCCAAAGAGGAAGATTGGGGCGAAGAGTATTTGGATCTCATTTTATCCGTGAAAGTGGTGGACGATATCAATGGCGCCATCTCTCATATCGATCAATACGGATCCAAACATTCCGATGCGATTCTCAGTCAGTCTGAAGTTGCCCAAAAACAATTCCTGCAGGAAGTGGACAGCTCCACCGTGTACGTGAATGCCAGCACCCGCTTCACCGACGGCAACGAATTTGGCCTCGGTGCGGAAATTGGCATCAGCACCGACAAATTGCATGCCCGGGGCCCCATGGGTCTCGAAGAACTGACCACCTACAAGTTCCACGTGTTGGGTACCGGTCAAATAAGATAAGCAAAGAGAAAGGCGAACGTCGAACATTCAACATTGAACGTCCAACGCCGAACGAAAACTTCGACGTTCGTCTACCCGCGCGTGACGCGAGCTGCGGCCAGGGATGTTTGATGTTCGGTGTTCGTGTTTATTTTCCTGCACTTGCGCCCATCGAAACTTCCCCGTTCCTTCCATCCGAACACCAACCGTGTTCCGTCTGTCAGCCCGATGTTGCGCATCCGGGTTTCCACCCAGCGCTTCGCACTGGGCTGATATCGTCGTGGACCTTCGGCCCATATGTGCAGAAACCACAGACTTACTTATTTAACGGTAACCCAAAACGAAAATGAGGGTTAAACAACAAGACAAAAGACTGCTCGAACCCATCAGCCAAACAGATATCATATTCGAATCCTACATATCGTTTGCCCCCTCCTTTCTAACCTTGTCATTTTTTCCGATTCCGATGGATCTGGTGCCACCACTCCACTTCGCGTTACACCAGCCCCACCGGGGCGACATTCCAAAGCCCGGCCCGTCAGGGCTGGGCAACTCGAACAGAGAACAGCAGAGCCCTGTAAGCGGCGCCACTCACCCCCCCAACATTTCCTCCTCACATAAATCCGATGTTTTCCCATGGGACAAAAATGCCAACAGCACCAAACCGTCAGCCTCCGCACTATAGCGATCATCCGCTAACGCCCCACTCAAGGATCAGAAACCGTCTTCATGCTGACGGGCCTGCAACCACCTCAATGCCTTTTCTGCAGCCATGGGTTCATAGACCTCATCTGAGAAACCGATCAACACTTCCTTTTCTGAAGGGCGGGTTCGCAACAAGTATAACCCTGCGACCATCAGCAATATCAGAACAATCGTAATTTCAGGGCGAAGAAACCGAGACAGGGATTTATCTTTTTTCATAAGATTAAATCTCAAACATAACCTCATCCGAGCTCTTTGTGTTTACAGGAGCTGAAGCAGGCAGACTGCCCGCGCCTCTCCCCACATTGTAACGGTAACAGGTCATCAAACTCAGAGCTCCCAGCGTGGTGTTAAATACCGGTCCCTGATGGATGCCTTTATCGGTATACCCCAGCCAACTTCCATCTTCCTCCTGATTGCGGGCGAGTTCGGTGACCATCGCACTGACAAATTTCTTGAACTGATGCCCCTCGGGATCCTCCTGAAAGAATGCCTGCACGGTGTAGTACCAGAACATGATTTCACCGCCATGTTCCGGACTCAACGCCCTGTTTCCCCAGCGGGGCAACTGATCACTTTCACAAAATTGATCGAGAAACTTCACACTCTCCCGGGCTTCGCGACTTTTCCCTCTCCCGCTCAAAAACAATCCCAAGGTACCGGCAGAAGAAATGATCCGGCGCGGGGCATCCACTTTTTCGTTGGTTACGGTGTAGGTAAAGCCCCGGCCGCCACTCACTGTTTTTTTAGATCCGAGCAACATCCCGTCCATCGCCCATTGCAAATGCTGTTTTACTTTTTCATCCGCCACATCGGTCATTGACACCGCCTTTAAGGCCTGCACATGCCAGGCCCCCAGTGACAGATCATTCCGACTTTCCCGTTTGTATTCATAATCAAATCCGCCATTGGACATCTGCCCCTTCATGATCACCCGGGTGGCTCGTTCCAAGGGGGAACGTAACAAAGGATTGTCGGTCATCAAATAGGCCTCGGCCATGGCGTAGGTGGCGATGGCGTGCCCATAAGCGGTGTGGGATCCTGCAGGTTGAAAAACCCCATGGGCATCCTGATTTTCCACCAAAAAACGAATTCCTTTGGCCACGGTCCCTCCGTATTTTTGAGAGCTAGGCGTTTCCCCATGCGCCAGGAAAGTCAACAGAGCCAAACCCGTGTACCCCGCATTCGCGCCTCCTCCTTTAAGATCACCTTTCTGCGTCCAGGATCCGTTTTCATGCTGGTGCGCTTTTAACCATTCCAAGGCCTTTACAACACTGGGCTCCGAATAGGTGGCAACAGACGGCGGTAAATATTTCGCCACCGCTTTTTCACGTCCTCCCTCCCCCCGGTCTGTATAAACCCCTTCCAAGATAACCACGCCCACAGAATCCACAAACAACGGCTGAGCGACTGGAGCCGCGGTGTTTGGAGTTTCAGGACCTGGAAGCTCAGGAGTCGGGTCGTTTAATATTGGAAGCGTGCAGCCAATGAACGTATTCATTTGATCGGAAGTCACCGGATCTTCATCGATAATTTCAGGTGGCGGCTCGTAAGGTGTCGCAGGTTCCTCCGTTGCAAATGACTTAAAAATTTGTTCCGGAAGGGGTGGGGCTGGTTCCGATCCGACCCAATGCAGAATCCCCAAAAAGAGCAGAAAGTTCAGAATGCAGGAAACTCCAAAGCTGGAATGATGGGCGATGCGGTTTGCGGTCAGAATGTTCATGTTTTTCTCCTGGGGTTGAATCAGGAGAGAAGGTACGCGGAATCCGAAATTATGTTTAGGTTTTATACAACAAAATGCCGGTTTTTAAATATTAATCTCCGACACCTATACACGAAGCACCCTGCCGCAATATGATCAACCTCCCCCCGGACTCAAACCAAAAACTGAAGACACCCAGCCCGTATAAAGGATACTTGGGCATCGCAAACGGAACCTAGGGATCCAAAGCAAAATTGTTTAGGAAAACTTCGCCTTTATAAGGATTCCTCTCTCCCCTCCCATCACTCCGGAAAAACAATCGGCCACTCCCGAGAGGGAGTGGCCGCAGGAATTTTATATCCGATATGTAATCGGGAGGAGGAATCAGATATCGAACCCCACGTCTTCCTCATCCTCCTCGTAGGTTGGCTCAGCAACATCTACCTGCTGGATATTATCCGCCTGGGTGGTGGGCAAGTAACGGTAATAAACCATGAGCCCCAAAGCCCCCAAAGCGGTGTTCAACGTCTTCCCCATTTTCTTTCCACCTTCCGAATAACAAAGCCAATGTCCGTCATCCGCCTGATTCTGAACCAAAGCTTTCACCAATGACGGCATGAAGCGTTTAAAGTTCGATCCATCGGGATCCTCCTGAAAGAAGGCCTGTACGGCATAATACCAATAATATATTTCACCGCCATGACCCGAATGAATCTTGTCATTCCCCCAGCTGGGCAACCTGTCTTTCTCCGTATATTGTGACAAATATTCCAGAGCCTGTTTTGCTTCTTTACTTTTCCCCCGGCCTGCAAGATGCAAGGCCAAGGTGCCGGCCGCACTCACAGTTTTCTGCGCGCCCCCCACTTTGTCGCTGGTCATAGAATATGTAAAGTAACGGCCCTTGCCATCCACATCTTTTGAGCCAAGAAGCATACCGTCCATCGCGGAATCCAGATACTTTTTGGTGTCCGGTCCGGTGCCCTTGGAAATGTAAGCGGCCTTTAAAGCCTGTAACTGCCAGGAACTGATAGAAAGGTCATTCCGGGTTTCACGTTTGTAATGATAATCATATCCTCCGTTGGGCATTTGACCTTTAATGATAACATTGACCCCGCGCTGCAGCGGCTCTTTTAACAAAATGTTATCGGTCATAGTGTAGGCTTCCGCCATCGCATAGGTGGCCATGGCATGTCCATAACCCGTATTCCCGCCCACGGGCTGGAAAAGCCCTTTCGAATCCTGATGCTCCACCAAGAAACGAATCCCTTTAGCAACCGTCGGACCAAAATCAGCGGATGCCGGAGTCTCTCCATGCGCCAAAAATGCTAGCAGCGCCAATCCGGTGTAACCGGTATTCACATTCCGGTCACCCGCCCCGTTTTTGCTCCACCCGCCATTAGGACGCTGGTTGTCTCTCAACCATTCCAGGGCCTTCATTACTGCCGGTTCTGAAAATTTCTCCAAGCCTTTGCCGTATTTGGCGGCGGCCGCCTGTCGGGCTTTCGGGGTACGCCCCACCAGCAAACCGGTCATCACCACCGGACTGGACACATCCGACATCAAATCTGACAAACTGCTCACATCCGTATTCGTAACATCGGCCACCTCTTCAGTTTGCTGCTCGAAATCGGTTTCCATGGGCGTGTCCAGGGTGAAGTCCGTCAACTCATTCAACTCGTCCGGATCCACGACTTCTTCCGGTTCAAACTCCTCTTCCAAATCCTCAATGTCTTCCTGGGTCGCCGGATCAATGACCATGACTTTGGAGACATCCGGTTCCATGCCCTCCGAAAAGGTGATAAAGGTTACCAGCGCCAATACCAGTAGCGCGTTGATAATCACAGAGACAAGCACACTGGAGGTGTGGGCATATTTTAAGTATTTTTGTACATTCATGATCTTTTAAGGGTCCGGATTTGTAATATCTGGGACTTTAGAGTTTCGGACAGGTAATGTTTAGGAAAAAGATCAATAAATTCTCATTATTTTTTATTCAGCCGGAAAAGTTCAAAATCTATATCTTTCGGCGCTATCTCTGCGTCCTTCTCCCCCGGGACGGGTACATAAACGGGATGCAGAGAATACGATTGATAATAGACCATCAGAGACAGGGCCGCCAAAGAGGTATTTCCCACCGAACCAAGTCGCTTCCCTGATTCCGTCCCATCCATCCATTGCCCGTCCTCCGCCTGGTTTAGCACCAGCGCTTTCACCAACGCCGGCATATAAAGTCTAAAATTTTCGCCGGAGGGATCTTCCGCGAAAAAGGCGTTCACCGCCAGATACCAAAAAAGGATCTCTCCTTCTGATTCGGCATTTGTATTCACCTTTCCCCACTGGGGTAAGCTCTCCGGCTGGGTATATTTCTCTAAGAACTGTATGGATTCCCGAAAAGCTTCAGATGGCGTACGCCGCGCGAGATAGAGTGAAATGGCCTTTCCCGCAAGAAAACTTTTGTTTTCCGGCTCATTCCCCTGACCATCCCCGGGTAATAGCATCTCATCCACCACTTGCTGTAAAAGTTTTCCCGCTTCCGGATCCCCTCGCAAGGCCCGGGAGGCAGAACTCAGTGCCCTCACCTGCCAATATTTACTTAAATCATCCTTTTCGCCCTCAAATTCTTTGATTTGCATACCCAGCATCTTTACCCCGCGTTTCAGCGGCTCCCGCATCAGGATATTTTCAGTCATGAGATAAGCTTGCGCCCAAGCGTAGGTGGCGACCGCCTGTCCTATCCGCGAATCCGGCTCCGCAGGCTGAAAGGACCCGTTTTCATCCTGATGTTCAAACAGATATCGTAGTCCCTTCCCCACCGTAGGACCATATTTCGCCGAAGCGGGGGTTTCCCCATGGGTTAAAAACGCCAACAGGGCCAAACTTGTGCTCAAAACCTCCCCTGCTTCCTCTAAACGGCCATCAGCATGCCAGGCCCCATTGTTTTGCTGATGATCTTTTAACCAATCCAACGCTTGGGAGACTGCGGGCTCGGGAAACCTTTCCACTCCACCATACTTTTCTATAGCCGCTTTTCTCGCGGCAGGCGTACGCCCCGGCAATCGATGGGGCATCACCACCGGACTTGAAACCTCTTCCATTAACTTCTCCAATTCCGCTGAACTTTCAGCTTCCAAACCTTCAGGGAAAGCCACGTAGGGCCATCGCATCAAAAACAGCAGGATCGAGATAGACTCCCGAAACCTGGGGACGGCATTAAATAACTTTTTGATTTTTATGATCTTTTTAAGGTCAGGATTTGAGAACAAAAGGGATCTTAGAACATCAGCACCAGAATGTTTAGGGAAAAATCGATATCGATGTCGATTAGAGTATGTACGCCAACAGCGTTCCGTCTGTTAGCCCAGGGTTGGCTTGAGGAACGAAAGCCTACCCTGGGGATACACACATTTAAAACACCAACACTGAAGGGGTTGCGCCAAAATGTCGAATGCCACAAGACCTTCAGCGTTGATTCATCGGGTAAACGGAGCACCCGGGGTCGTTCCGCCCTGAAGGTTCATTTTCCGAAATTACAGAAATGAAGGACCGCAAATTGGGTGCCCCTTTTAATGTTTTTCTACTTTCATGATTGAATCGGACGTAATAGGCTTCGGGGTATCGAAGCAGAAAAGCCAATAAAACTGGATGCTTAAGCCCAAAAAAATAATTCTACCCCTTTTTATCGTTATTTATTTGTCAAATACTCAAAGCGTTCGTAATGTGCGTTGTCGAAATTTTTTAAGGAAGCTCTACACATGATAAATTTGAAAGAACCGCAGATCTCCTCCGTTTGTAAAAAAATGCTCACAGGAATCACCGGATTGTCTCTGGTATTATTTCTGGTTGCACATTTGATCGGAAACCTCACCCTGTTTGCCGGTCCGGATGTTTTTAACGCTTATGCACAGTTTTTGCATCATTTCATGCATGGCATGTTTATCCGCATCGCTGAAGTGGGACTTCTGGGCTTCTTCGCACTGCATATCTGGTCTGCGCTAAGCGTACAACGCAGCAAAAAGAAAGCGCGTCCCTCCCGATATGAAGTCAATGCGTACGCCGGTGGCGCCAGTAAAAAGAGCATCCACTCATTGTATATGGCCGTGAGCGGCATCACCATTCTGGTGTTTATCATCATCCATCTCATCAACTTCAAGTATGCGGATCACGAAGCCGTGGGCACCATGACCATGGAAAACGGCATTGAAGTCACGAATGTCTATAAACTCGTGGTTTTGACCTTCCAGGGCAACTTCGGACTGGTGCTCCTCTATATGGTCGCCATGGGCTTTCTCTGCTCCCACCTTCTGCACGGTATTTGGAGTGCGATTCAAAGTGTGGGCCTCACCCGCCCCTCCACCATCCCTTACCTGAATTTGGTAGGCATGGCTTTCGCCGTGGCGCTCGCCGTTGGATTTCTTCTCTTGCCCTTGCTTATCTTCATGATGCGGGGCACCTTCGATCCCAACGCCGTTCCCGAATACGGCACGCATGCCCGCCTGATGCTTGCCCCGCTTGCTCCATGGATACTCGGTTAACCCATTTGAAATAAAAGGTTCTAAAATGATCAAAAAACCAACCCTCGACGCAAAAATACCGGAAGGTCCCATCAGTGAGAAATGGACCAATCACAAGTTCAACATGAAACTGGTGAATCCGGCCAATAAACGGAAACACGAAGTCATCGTAGTCGGCACCGGTTTGGCCGGTGCCTCGGCGGCCGCCTCTCTCGGAGAACTCGGCTACAAAGTCAAAAGCTTCTGTATTCAGGATTCTCCCCGTCGTGCCCACTCCGTGGCCGCACAGGGCGGAATCAACGCCGCCAAAAATTATCAAAACGACGGCGACAGTGTGTACCGTCTCTTTTACGACACCGTAAAAGGGGGCGACTTCCGGGCCCGCGAAGCCAATGTGCACCGCCTGGCCGAAGTCAGTAACAGCATTATCGACCAATGTGTCGCCCAAGGCGTTCCTTTTGCCCGTGAATACGGCGGCACCCTGAGCAACCGCTCATTCGGTGGCGCCCAGGTTTCACGTACCTTTTATGCACGTGGCCAAACCGGTCAGCAGCTGCTCCTCGGCGCCTACGGTGCGCTGATGCGTCAAGTCGATGCGGGCACGGTGGAATTATTTACCCGCCGGGAAATGCTGGACGTGGTCATTGTCGACGGCAAGGCCCGCGGCATCATTGTCCGCAACCTGGTAAGCGGAGAACTCGAAGAATACGCCGCGGACGCGGTTCTGTTGTGCACCGGCGGTTATTCCACCGTGTTTTACTTAAGCACCAACGCCGTGAACTGCAATGCCACCGCCGCCTGGCGCTGCTACAAGAAAGGCGCGCACTTCGCCAACCCTTGCTTCACTCAGATTCATCCGACCTGTATCCCCCGTTTTGGTGAAACCCAATCCAAACTCACCCTGATGAGTGAGTCCCTCCGGAATGACGGTCGGGTTTGGGTTCCCAAAAAGAAAAAGGATGATCGTAAACCCATCGATATTCCCGAAGAGGAACGCGACTATTATCTGGAAACCAAATATCCGGCCTTCGGAAACCTGGTTCCCCGCGATATCGCCTCCCGGAACGCCGAAGAAGTTTGTGTGCAGGGACGTGGCGTGGGCCCCACCGGTTATGCGGTTTACCTCGACTTCGCAGACGCCATCAATCGTCTGGGCAAAGATGTGATTGCCGCCCGCTACGGCAATTTGTTTGCCATGTATCACGAAATTACCGGCGATGATCCCTACGAAACCCCGATGATGATTTATCCCGCCCCGCATTATACCATGGGCGGATTGTGGGTGGATTACAATCTGATGACCACCATCGATGGTCTGTTCGCCCTGGGAGAAGCCAACTTCTCCGATCACGGTGCCAACCGCTTAGGCGCTTCCGCCCTGATGCAGGGTCTGGCCGACGGTTACTTCGTCATTCCCTACACCCTGGGCAACTACCTCGCCACCGAAAAACCCGCGCCGGTCAACACCAACGCGCCGGAATTTACGGAAGCGAGAAAGCAGGTCAGCCAGGGCATTAAAGACCTGATGAACATCAAAGGTAAAACCACCGCCGATGAAATTCACCGTCAGCTGGGCGACATCATGATTGAAAAAGTCGGCATGTCCCGTTCAGAAGAAGGCTTAAAAGAAGCGCTGGAGGAGATTCCAAAGATCCGCAAGAAATTCTATGAGGATCTTTGTATTCCCGGAGACACCAAAGACTATAACAAAGAGCTGGAAAAAGCCGCCCGGGTGGCCGATTTCCTCGAATTGGGTGAACTCATGGCCCGCGACGCACTGGAACGGAAAGAATCCTGTGGCGGACACTACCGGGTCGAGTCCCAGGACGAAGAAGGCGAAGCAAAGCGTGATGATGAAAACTTCTGTCATGGCGCCGTTTGGGCCTTCCAAGGACCAGACAAAGTGCCGGAACGCTTGATCGAAGAACTTCACTACGAACACGTCATTCCCAGTAACCGCAGTTACAAATAAACCCTTCTCCAAGGTCAAAACACATGAAAGTAAATCTCAAAATTTGGCGGCAGGCAGGACCGGATGCACCCGGTAAGCTGGTCGATTATAGCGTGGAAAACATCGATCCTTCCCAGTCCTTTCTGGAAATGCTCGATACCCTGAACGAACAGTTGGTCAAATCCGGCCAGGAACCGGTCGCGTTTGAAAGTGACTGTCGTGAAGGCATCTGCGGAAACTGCGGACTGGTCATCAATGGGATCGCACACGGTTCGAAAGGCGGATGTACCACCTGCGAAATTCGGATGCGTCAATACAATGACGGTGATACCATTACCGTTGAACCTTTCCGCGCAAAAGCTTTTACCTTGATCAAAGATCTGGTGGTAAACCGTTCGGCTTTTGACCGCATCATGAGCAAGGGCGGCTATGTGGCGATGAACGCCGGTTCCGCCCAGGATGCAAACCTGCAGCCCATTCATCAGGATGCGGCTGAAGCGGCCATGGACGCCGCGGCCTGTATCGGTTGTGGTGCCTGCGTGGCCGCCTGCCCCAATGCCAGCGCCAGCCTCTTTGTGGGGGCAAAAGTCTCTCAGTATACCTGGTTGCCCCAGGGACAGGTGGAACGCAGCACCCGCGCGCTCAAAATGGTCAAACAAATGGACAGCGAAGGCTTCGGCGATTGCTCCAACCACGCAGAATGCGAAGCGGTATGCCCGAAAGAAATTTCGATCGCCAACATCAGCCGGATGCGGCGCGAATTCACCAAAGCACTGTTTACACGTTAAACATCCCCCACCCGCTCTTCAGAGCGGTGGAAATCAAAAACCCTCATGGAAACATGAGGGTTTTATTTTGAGCTCGGAAAAAGGAAAGGCGGGTGAATTGAAATCTCAAATTTCACCCGGCCCCTTCTCAAGCCGGGATATCATCCGATAAATCCGGGTCATTACTTCCACCCGTAGAAGCCCGAATTTTCAAGGTGGGCTCAAACACTTTTTGCTCCACGGATTTTCCTTCCCGGATTTGCATCAACATTTCCACCGCAAGTTTTCCCCGCGGATAGTTCAGTTGGTTCACCGAAGAAAGCGAAGGCAGGGCGTAGGCACAAAACGGGGAATCATCCACCCCGATCACCAGGAGATCATCCGGGGTTTTAATGCCGGCAGCCGTAAAGGTATTCATTAATCCCGCCGCCAGTGTATCCGACTGTGCCACCACCCCTTCCGGAATTTGCCCGGCATCAATCCAATGTTTTGCCGCCTTCACTCCGGACTCGTAACCGAAACTGCGTTCCCCACAATTATAAATCCACTTGTCTTCAACCGGCAATCCCGCTTCAGTCATGGCTTTTTTATAGCCCGCAGTTCGTTTATCCATCACCGCCACATGCGCGATGGTTTTACACCCCTGCTCAATAAGATGTTTGGTGGGAAGCTCTCCGGTCGCCGTAACGTTGATGCCCACATTGGGCAAGTCCGGATGTAACGCCTCTTCAATAATCGTAACCATCGGTAATCCGTCTTTCTGTAATTCCAAAATGACTTCACATAATTCCCGGTGCGGAACGCCGCCAATAATCAGACCGTCCACCAATCCCCGGTGCGCAGACTCGCAGACTTCCAAAAATTCAGATTTTTGTTCAAAAAAACCCAGCATCAACTTTTGATCGTACTCATTGGATTTTTCAAAAATCCCGCGCACCATGTAATCCACCAGTGGACTTCCCCGCTCCCCATGCCGGTGAATCATTACCGATATACTGTTATGAAAACCGGAACGAAGCGAAAGTGCCGAACTGTTTTTACGATAATTCCGTTCTTTTGCGACCTTCTTAATTTTTTCCGCCAGCTCCTCCGAAACCCGTGTATTCCCCAGCCGGTCATTTAATACTTTCGATACCAAAGAAATGGAAACATCCAGTTCAGAGGCAATATCCTTCAATGAAACAGTTGGCAACGTATAACTCATAATAAAAGACTATACATTTTACCCATCGGCATAAAAGCCCAACCTTCAAAAAAGATCAGACCGAATGCATAACAATACACATTTGAAACCTGCTTCGGATTGCCTGAAAACAGGGGCGGTAAAAAGCCCCCCGGAAACCTGAATGTATCTACTCCGCCTTTAAACGCACCGGTGTCACATCCGGCGACGTGATCAACAGATAATCCAAATTAATCCCGGTGCCACTGCTGTTAATCAGCTTGAGCACATTTTCCCCTTTGTTTAGTTTAATCAACAGCGGCTTTTCGATTGCAGGATTCATAGCCGTATGAAGTTTCCAGTCGTCAGAATTGTTGGCCCAGCCTCCGGTGACCTCAAAAGTAACAGGCGCAAACGGCTCCTGTTCTTCTCCATTAATTTCCAGTAACCGCTCTCCATTGCCCAGTGCGGTACAATACACCAGGCTCAGGTTGTAATATCCTTCCGCCGGTGCCTCTACCGTGTATTCGAGCCAGTGCCCCGAATTGTTCCACCCGGCGAATGCTTTACCCACAATCGCTTTTTTCTTGCTGGAGAGACCCACCTTTCCTTCACCCTCCCCCGTGAAGTCCTCCGCCTGCACCACCACTTGGGTCCCGGCAGGGATCGGCAACTCTTTGGCTTCCGCAAGACGAACTTTATATCGGGCCAGGGCCTCATTTTTGTCTTTCATGGCTGCCGCTTCCGCTTCGGCCTGTACTTCATGCAACATCCGTTGACGGTATGCATACAGACTTTCAGCATCCGGCTTTGCAAATTCAATCCGGGCATTGGCCTCCAAATCAAACACCATGGCCTTACCTGCAAATTCCATTTTTACTTTCTGCCCGGAACGCTGTCCGTCCTTATCCAATGCAAAAGCTTTCAAACCATCCAGGCCGGAGAATTCAACCCTAATGCGGGCCGCGCTCGGGGATGCATTGGCCAACACAAAGGCACCGTTTTCATTTTTTTCCAGCAAGGCATTGCCGGCTTCACTTCTCTGAAGAGTATTTCCTTCAGATACCAGTGAACTTCCCCCCACGATGGACATGATCGCCAACTCTCCCTCTTCAAAACTCACATAAGCTTGTTGCGCGTCGGTTGACAAACCGCCTAATTCAAATTTCTCCGCACGAAATGCGGTAAAACAAAGATCTTTCCCTTTGAGAGTTTTAATTTCCAACAGACCATAGCCGTCTTCCAAAGTTCCGGATACTTGAACATCTTTGATCATGCTCTCTCCGTCCACATCCAACTCTACTACATTTCCATAGATCGTGTTGCCGGTTTCACGACGTTGGATAATGGTGGTCGGCCGTTCCAGACGCAACCATCCATCTCCCAATATCACTTGCGTCTCTTCGCCGCCACTGGCATGGAAAATGGCCGTGCCGGCTTCCAATTCAAAACGAACCTTATAGGGGTCCGATGTGGTCGTCGCTTTGATATTAATCAATTCGCTGTATCCACGTTCCATTGGCGCTTTAAATTTAAACGCATCAAATTCGAGTTCCGTTTTCACTTCACCGCGAATATGCCAAGGCAGATCATACAAACGCGGTAACGACGCAAATGCACCATAAATATCGGCGATATAATCCTGAGTCATAAACAGACTCCGGTCCACCATCACCCCGGTATAAACTTCACCGCTATTTCCACGCTGCATGCCGATACGGTCACCGGATAAAAAAGTCAGCTGATAAGATGGCGCCCTTTTCTGATTCAGCATATTCACGACCACTGTATTATGCGCAATGGTATTGGCATACCAATTTTTATACAACGGCTGCTCATACCACACAATGCCGGGGTCAGGAATTAATTGATCACCAAAAGCATACACATCAATATTCAGTTTGTCCGGATGGTCATGAGAACCGCCCTTACCGGTATCCATCAACAAATTAACCGTGCCATTTTTACTGGTGTTTCTCAAGATGCCGTAACCGACATCAAAAAAGTTTTTACTCTTCCATTCAAAGGCTTCCGTGCCTTCAGACACATCTCCGTACATAATGGAAACAGGGAACTGCTGAAACTTCGCAGCCAAACTTTTTCCGGTATGACTCAGAATCGTTAAGTAACGGGGATCCCGATACCGCAAGTACCCGTACTCCCACAAATAGGCTTCACGTCCGACAATCGATGCGCGACCCGAATCGTTTGTCGCCGGTGCGGTCAAATCAGGATAGGCCATTTCAATCGGCGAATTGAACAGATTTTTAAATGCAGCATCGCGATAGCTGTACATGTCCATACCGTGATGACGAAGGATCTCCGCATCGGCAACCAAGGCCTGCATGGCCATCCCCTGGTACCCCATGGCCCCTTCAGACCACAACCCATCGGGACTGATGGTTTTTTCGCTGAAATGCAATATCACTCCGCCCTTCGGATTCTCTTTGGTTCCCCCCGGCCCGTACAACGCCAAATCGGTCATTTCCTGGTCTTCCAAAACAATGCCGGTAATAAGAACCGCGGTGGTACAAATGGCCGACCAGTTGGTGGCCCCACGCAGGACATGAGAATTTTTTGCAATAAACTCTGCAGACTTACGTAACAGATTTTCTTCAATCAGTTGCCGTTCTTCATCGGTGATGGAGGGCAAGTTATAAATCAAGTCGTAACCGCGAGCCACCTGAATCAACCAAGTCGCATCTCCCAAACGCTGATCAAAAACAATTCCTGAATCATGGTTGAATCCCGGACGGTTACCCGCGCCATAGTTGGGAAATGCTTCCGCGTAGGCTAAGAACAACTCTTTCGCAAACTCCGCATATTTCTCTTTGCCCGTGAGAGCATAGGTCATTCCCAAGTTTGATAAATCCAATCCAAGTCTATTGTGGATCGCCCCCACTTCTTTTACCGGCAAATGCAACCATTTACCATCATCTCCTTTGCGGGGTTCCGGCACATTCACACCTGCCACAATCAATTCATCCATCGCCCGTTCCAATGCGGCGAGTTGCTCCTGCAAAACTTCGGAGCTTTTCAACATTTCTTTATACTCATCGATATCCTGTTGATCCCAGAAGGTGCGCGGATGCCCTTCGGTCTGACGTATATCCACAAAAATTTCCACATCCCCTTTGGCGGGCGCAGTAGGCTGAACCGCTTCAGGAATCGCAGCAACAGCATAACTGTCGGGAAGCGCCATCGCGCCTTTTACATCCGTAGAGGTCCAAACTTGAATCGGTCCGAGTCCGCCCCAATCAGGTCCCAGTTTGCCGTTTTTCAATTTCTGACGCGGATGACTTCCGGTGACCACCAACCGTAAATTTTGGGTATGCACTTTCACCGGTATTTTCACCCGGTCACCCGACGCCGGTAAATCAGACGCCGCGAGTTTTTTTCCGTCCACATATATTTCGATCCCGCTTGGATACTTCATGTTGTATCGTTTGTTCGGTCCCACTTCCACAAATTCAACATCCACCGGCATCACAAACCGTAGATCAATCGTCGCCCCTTCGAAGGGGCTGAAAATCGCACCCGGAGAACGTCCACTCCCTAGGGTTTTTTGAGCGGGCCAGTCTTTGTTAAATTTAGCGTTGGAGCCTTTGGCAGTCGCGCCCAATGAGGCCGCGGCCACATTGGTCAACTCTTCTTGCGCTTGCAGCGGCAACAAGAAAAGGAATGAGAGGAGGGGGAGGTATTTTGTCTTCATAAAATATTTCAGGGTTTGAGAGGAAAAGCGAGATTGTGACTGTCGATGACTTCCCCGTCATCTGTTTGAAGTAAAGTGGCGGCAAACAGCATGGCGGGTTCACCTTGATCAAATAAAATTTGTGAACGCTCGAGTTTACTCAGGGTGGAGGCGCTACCGTCATCCCATTTGACGGTCCGAGAATACGCTTTGGGTTGCGGGGCCAATTCCCAATTCAGCGCATCCGGTGAAAAAGCATGAATCGCGGCCTGCGCTTCCCCGCAGATTTCTCCGGTCATGTCCTTGGCAATCAATTCGTATGCATCCCCGTTCCACCAGACAAACCCATCCTCCAAATGGTGATCATCCCTGCCCTTGATATGGATCGCCCCCTCTCCTTCCCGCAGAAGAGGCTCAGACCAATGGGAGGCCTTGGCACAACCCAGATGGAAGCGACCGGAAAAAGGGCCCTGCGAATGCCGGACATTTGTGCTTTTGTACACCAGAGTCAATCCACCGTCCTCATGCAGGCAGGGGGCCGGGTTGGATGTAATCACCGCATCCCATTTTCCCTCACGAGGTTCGAGTAAAGGACGGTCCATCCGTTTCCAGGGGCCATAAACCGAATCCGCAACCGCCAACCCGCACCGCTTACCATTCCAAGCTTCCGCCCATTGCGCCGTCACAGCAGGCTCCGCCGTTGCTGCCGGAATAAAAGGCCCCTTGTAAGTGGTACCGGTATAAAATAACAGGAATTGCTCCCCCCATTTACGGATCGTCGGATTGTGGGTCACCCGGCCATCCCAAAATTCTTCCCCCCGATCCGCCAACACCACTTCTTCAAATTGGTACGGACCCGCCGGCCTGTCGGATACCGCCCGCACAATTTCCGAATGTGTCGCCCAGTCATGAAAGGAAACCTGCTTACTCCACCGGGAAGCAAAAAGATGATAGCGCCCATCCTCCCCTTGAACGGGAGAACCGCACCATACCCAATAGTCTGCCTCACGGTAAGCGGGAATACGTGAAGCCGGACCCATCCTGTCTTTAAAAGGCGTAATCATAAAATCGTATGTTTGTCTAATCAGAAGAACTCCACATAACCCGAACTTCAATCCAATTGCAACCTTTAATCAAACGTATGCTCAGTAAATATACACATCTATTCCCGCAGACACCTCAACGGCACACAGTCTTGACTTAACGCCTCCTGTTCCACAGGGTCCCCGGCTTCTCACCCCTTTAAAAAGAAACACAAACCTTCCTCTTTTCGGCCATGAATGTTCCAGAATCTCTCCCTCCAAAAACCGCAGCTACAATCTCTTGTCCTCACTGTAAAAGTGATAAAATCGCAGAGACCCAGCCCACCTGGTGGGCCGAGTTGATGTTTATGATGTCCATGCTCTTCGTCATGTCACAAATCAACAGAGGAAAACTCTACAAGTGCAGGGACTGCGGAAAGACCTTCCGGGCCAAGGTCTGAGCCGGCCCCCTCAAATCCCCCCCCAAAAAAAATAGACGGCACCGCTTAAATCTTACTGATCCCCGGTGTCCCCGGGAAAGCGATCAAAGATATTTTCCCCATCTTCACCTTCAATATGCCCCAGAACAGTATTGTCATACTCCCGGGTACGAATCATGGCAACTTTAGAGACATTCCCGCTTACCCAGCAGACCAGAGCGTGCTTCCCATCCACTGCACGGATCACTCTTTTGGCAAGACGATCGGCATCCCAAACATTTTCATAGGGATGCACTCCGGATGAGGTAGACTGTGCACTGGTCGTAAACATCACCGTACTTGCCGGGGAAACAATGGTGTCCACACCATATCCTCTCCAAATCCCCAAGTGGTTATCCACCTTCGTGCTCAAGTAAAAGCCATTGTACCCATAACCATAACCCGTGGGATAAGTGCCAAAAGGTCCTGAAAGAATTTTCGATCCATCGTAGTCAAAAGTCGGATCCTGCACAACCTTCTCTGCTTGCCCTAAATACGGTCCCAAAATTCCGTTTTCAAATGCCTCCCGGGGATCATCATACCCATAGGCATAAATCCATTCCTGCTGTTTACTGCCGCTTGCATCATTCATGGCATGCGGCACCAAACGCCCACGATGTTCTGCAGCATATGCAAAAGCGGCGACTCCCAGCTGACGTAAATTCGAGAATGAAACCGTAATTTTGCTTTTCTGAAGGGATCTTGATACCGCCGATCCCGTTACCACGATAAGCAGACTCAAAATAGCAATGACCACCAACATTTCAATGAGGGTAAACCCTCTTTTTTTCCGGAATAATTGAATGTTTTTCATGTTAAGCGCTCTCTCAGCCATGTTCAGTTCGGGTGAATCCTCTTTGGGAAAGGCATCATGATAATCATGATATAACACTCATATAATCTTTTTGTTTGACATATCAATCAATAATATGCCATTTACACCGCATGAAACCCGAATCAAGTAAAAGATTTAATACAATTCTGTCACTTTCATTCAGTGTTTTAAGCTGTTCGCTGAGTGTGGCTGAACCTGTGAGTTTGCAATTATCAGGAAATAATGCGACGGGCGCCTTGAATATTTTAGGGTTTGACAACGAAATTTCGGAACCCGGCGCTCCCGCGTCGAATGATCATGTGGGGGATGGGGGTGCCGGGACAAGCAGTTCACACGGTTTTCCATATTACCAATATGTATATGATGATGCCAATCCTGACGCATTTAACGATTACGCGCCCAGATGGTCCATCCTCATCAGCTCCCACACCGTTAACAACCAGACATACTACGAATCTGTCTTGGCCAAAGCGGGGGCGGTGGCTTACGACAATTTAACCCTGGACACCCAGATTTTACATCCAAATCCCAGTGCCTTCAATTTCGGAAGCATTGAATATGAAAGTAGCTTGTTAACAGGTGTAGGTACTGAAATCATCGCCATCGGAGATTTCAGCTTCACCGCCAGCAAAGAAGACTACAATTTTAACGTACTGGATGAAAGTGGCACCTATTATTATGAAACCATCGATCTCCTGCTGAGTGTAAGCGTCGACAATCTGTCAGGAACAGGGCTCACATTTGAAAACGGCGTGCTCACCTCCATGGATTTTGTGGGTGACGCCAAAGTTCTCTTTCCTGCAAATGAATGGGTGGGCACCTTTACGGCATCCGGCATGGATGTGGCCTACGATATTGCGGACATTGATAACGTGGCCGGCTTTGGTGATGCCATCATCGTGTTGGACCGCGCCGGAACCGTGGCCATTCCTGAACCCGGCGTTTTGGTTTTACTGGGCCTAGGCCTGATCACTCTTTTCCATTTGAAACGGAAAAAACATAACCATCTGTAAAATATCAGACCTTCAGTACCTCAACATTATGAACATAACAAAAACGATTCACTATCTCACAATCTTCAGTGCTTTGGGGTCCGTCGTTTCTTTGCATGCGGCAAACATCAGCTTGGCCTCTACCATGAACGCCAGCAGCTATATTGCTGAAACACTCACCGAAACCTTTATAATCAGCAATGGGACAGGAACGGTGGGAAATGGGTATACAGGGGATGACGATTCCGACCCTGCATTCGGTTCTGCGATTAATTTATTTCCACGTGAGACCAACTGGAATGTGGGAACCATCAGTTATAATGAAGCCCTCGTGTCCGGAACCGGCACCGAAACCGTGGCCATCACCAGTATCGATCTCGGTGAATTATGGACCTCAGATCCAAAACGCACAGATACAGATGCACCTTTTGAACCCACGGCGGAAAGCGATATCTCTGATTTTGCCTTGGGACTTTGGCTGTTTAACCAGGAGGGGGGGATCACATTCGGGAATTTGGATGCCGCGGATCAAGTCACCTTTCAGGATGGTGTTTTAACCTCCATTGATATGCAAATTGACATGCAGTTTTGGTGGTCACCCGCTTTTGTCGGCGGAGGACCCACCTATTACGACGGCACCTTTGCTATCAGCGGAGGGAATATTTCCCTGCAGATCACAGACACAGAAACCGTTCCCATATATGGCCCATCCACTTTGACCATGGATATGACAGGCAGCGTGACCGCAGTTCCAGAACCCGGTATGCTCAGCATGATTGCGGCCGGATTATTCATCATCTTTAGAGTCAGCAAATTTCTGCGCAAGAAGTAGGAAACTGTTTTCTCTCTCTTCACCCCTGCGGACCTTGTCCGCCAGGGGTGTTTTTTTGTTTGGACCCTGAACACCATGCATCGAAAAACGGATTCAAAGCCCCATACCCTCTTCTCTCTCGGACGGCCATTGTTTCTGAACGTGCCGGTGTCGATCACGGCGGCCTTTGTGGATCAGATCTTTATCAACCACTGCTCCGACGCCGACGCTGGAGCGCGCCGGAATGGGGCTTGAGGGGTTCGGCATTGGCCACTTTGGGTAGACTTGTTTTCGGGTCCTTGATATGTGGCCCCCGTCAACCGACCGGAACCGTTACCCGCCGGCGAGAGAACCGCGCTTTATGATTGTGATGCGATGGACGGACGCGTCTTATCACTTTCAACCAGGTGATGATAGCGGGTCCAGGCCTTGCTTTTCCAGCGGTACATCAACAATCCTGCCTTTACCGCTTCCCCCGCAGCCAAAGCCCAGAAAGCACCCGGCAACCCCCAATGAAAAACCCGCATCAAAATCCAGGACAGCGGGAGGATCACCCCAATGGAGGATCCCAAAGAATAGACCATAGGAAAGACCACATCACCCGCAGAACGTAAGGCACCATAATACACTGCGGTGATTCCCGATAACGGAAGCAGTAACACCGAGATCAAAAGAACCGGTTTCGCCAAGGCGGCAACCTCATCGGAAACGCCGAATATCCCCAAAGCCGCATCTGCAAAAAACCAAAGGATGAACGCAAGCAGAGCCGACATACCCGCCGCAAAACCTGCGGTTTTTGCGGCCTGGCGGGATGCATGGGCGTACGCACCCTCACCGACATCCCAGCCGACAATCGTTTCACTTCCCTGGGAAAGCGCTAAAAGTATGCCGGTAATCAGTGCTGTGAGAGTCAGGGTATATGAACGCGCATTAATCGCTTCGGTACCCATCTGGTTAATAAACATGACCATGTAAAGAATCGCTAAATTGTAGACCAGATTTTCGACCACACTGGGGACAGACTTCCGTGCCATGGTCGCAGGTCCCGTCCAGTTCCGCGGTCTCACAGAGGGAAAACGGGTAAACAAAGTGACCCCGGTCTTATCCTTCACCATCATCCAAAGGATCCCCACACCGATCCCGCGGACCAGCAGAGTCGGAAGGGCGGCCCCGACCACCCCCCAATCCAAAAACAAAATCAACAAGGCCAGCAACCCGACATCCAGAATATTGATAATCACCCCCATCACCAATAATTGAAGGGTATGACCATATCCACGCAAGACGGAAACCGCCGCCGTGATGTAGGCGTTAAAAGTCAGTCCGAAAGCCACAATCCATAAGTACGTCCTCGCATCCGCAGAAAGCTCTTCAGGCGTATTCAGAACAGACAATGCAATGGGCGCTCCGAAAAAAATAACCAACGCCAGTCCCACGCCCAACAAGGTACTCGACCGCAATACCGTCACCGATGCCCGCTGGGCCCCCTGACTTTCCCCTGCCCCGAGATTTTGGGTAATCACCACCAAACCACCCAAACTGAAAATCACCGTGATATCATAAAAAATTCCCAACAACTGATTTGCCGTCGCCACCGCGGCATTGAGCCCCGGAGAGTGCATGGAAAAAATCACCGTGTTTCCCAAGGTGCCCAGCAAGGTAAATACCGTGACACAGAGAAGCGGCCAACTCAGCTGAATAATACCTTTGCGTTTGAACGGAGGGGGCGTGGATTCCATGGCAGCCTTCCCTACCTTTTGAGCAACCCAAAGGAAGTAAAAAGTCTTACGGACGTCTTAAAGGAGATCGGTCAACGCATTGTGGAAAAGAGAATTTCCACAGGCGGACTCCATCTACGAAAGTCGAACATGATTTTCACCCGCAGAAAGGGTCAGCGTCTGCCCTTTCCACACAAACTCTCCCGTCAAGCTGCCCGGCAACTCCACGTCGGCAACCACCGCAGCTTCTGTGAAATCCATTTTCACCTGGATCATTCCCTGTGGATGCAAACTGCGACAATGGATGTGGGTCATCTCCCCGGGGAGCGGTGCGATTTTGACTTTTGCATAGCCCGGTGCCGACGGACGGATCCCGGCTATCGATGCAAAACTGTGGAAGAAGGGATGGCTCCCCCAGGCATGCGCATCACTCCGCGAAGGTTCCGGTGCCTCGGGGGTGGCGGTAAATCCTTGCGGAAGCAATCCACGCCAAAAATCGAGCCGCCGATGGAACGCATCCTCCTCTCCCAATTGGTAAAGGGCATCCAACAAATAGAAGGTGGAATAAATACTGCCCTCCGCCATGGGGAGTTCCGACTGCAACGCCGCCAAACATCCCCGGGCCTGATCCCGGCTGAGCAATCCGGTTATCAGCGCATAATACTGCGCGTGTTCACTGATGAGATGTTCGCCGGTGGTATCCAACAACAATTTTCTCTCTGCATCCCAGTAACGTTCGAGAATTGCAGCCATCACTGCCTGCGCCTTTTTCTCCCAGCGATGTGCGTAACCTTCATCGCCACAAGTCGCCTCCACCGCGGCCGCCGCCTGTAAACTGAGCACCCAATGTAAATTCACCAGGGATGAATCCCCTTCCCGCACCCCGGGTCCACAACCTTCTTTCCACTCCTTTACCCAGTCAATAAACGGCCAGCCGTTGCGCGCAGTCATCAGGTCTCCGTCATGCGGCAGGGCTTCGGTATTCGCCATGATCGTCCGCAAATGCGGCAATTGCGCTTTTACAAACGCCATGTCATCCCGCCACATCATGAAATCCTTCAGAATAATCGGCCACAGCATGGAATAAGTTAAACTCTCCTGGCGCCAGGCCGAGGGATATCGTTCCGCCACCAGGCCCGATGGCGCCGCCGACCACGCAAAGTTCAAGATTGCATACCGACTCACCCGATCATCAGCATAGCCCGCATAATTGGACAACATATGCAGACGGTCATCCCCCACATACGAAAGTTGCTCGTAATACGGACTGTCTGTCCAGGTTTCATGTGCGGAACACTTAAACGAATTATCAAACATCGGAATCAACCCGTCCCAATCTTTATCCGAACTCTGCCATTCCGCCGCGCACTCAAGCGGATATCCGGTCTGCAAAAACCCCAAGCCTTTGAGCACCAGAGCTTCCCTCCCCGTGGAAATCCGCACCCGCACAAACCGACCTGCCCGCCACCACAACGCCGGCAAAAGGCCGTCCGATCCATTCAATTCCCAGCGGTCTCCATAGCCCAGAAAGGACTTATCGATCACGTTTGACCGATGCCCTTTAAAAGTCGTGTGGTCCACATCATCCGCAGTGGGCGCTTCATACAAAGCTTCCGCCCAATCAAATTCAATCGTTGCGCCCGTACCGCCCGCGACTTCCAGTCCCGCATATCCGCAGCTGTATTCAGCCAAATCCCAAATCAATGTCAGCTCTTTTCCAGCTTCAATCGTCAGACCTTCCCCCTCACAGAGCCCTTGCCAGCTCTCTAAATTTTGCGTTTCAGCCTCGGTAAATGCGGATTCATCCCAACTCTCCCTCACCGCCCGAATACAGCCCCCGGATCTGAACTGCCGATGCTGTTCCGGCAACATCGCCGGAAATAAACACCAGCCGGGACGCCGAACCCCGTGTGGATTTTCCACCACCGGCCCAATAGTGGTTTGAGCCGGCACAGCTTCTATCGATTGCCAAGCCGCCATATCAAAGCCAAAGGAAGGTCCTACATCAATATAATGTGGGATGCGCATCTTAAAAAGATCAACCGCATCCGTCAAATCCGCCGCCATCCACGCCGCCTCTCCCGTATTGATCAGCTCCGCGGGAACATCTTCACTGTAGAGCAGAAAGCCCGGACGCCAGGTCATCTGCGCCATCGGCGGACCGGGTACCTCAACCTTCCCCCCATCCGTGCGGGGCGCAAAAGATTCCTGTTCCGCTATCCACCAAACCAAGGCTTCCAAACAATGATCGCCGGCGTCCAATTCGAGTTCGATGGTTTGCACCGTCCAATGCTGCGGATCACAGCGATCCGGACCATAACTCAGGTCTACACCATCACATCTTAACTGAAAACGCTGGTCGGCGGTGACATGCAGTTGGATTTGAGCCGCAGATTCCATCCGGAACTTCCGCGTGAACCGCACAACTGCGGTTTCGGTACTGCGACGATCCGGATGCCAGATCCAGCTTCCCTTTTCTGCGGGGTGGGAGTGACGGGCATTGGCATCGGAAAGGTGCCCATGGGCGGGAAGAAGGACGCGTTTTGTATTCATTGTGCAAATTCAGCCATAACAGTTTTTTGAAACTCGTGACGAAAACTGACCGCATCCCGCATGGGATTCAAGCCTTTTCTTTGTACCATCAAAATCATGATCAGGTTGTTGACCGGATCACAAAGTAACGAATTTCCGAAAGCCCCGTCATGCCCGAAACTTCCCGTCGTCAGCACATCACAGACATCAGCCTGCTCATTCACCCGCCAAATCCCCAGGCCCCAGCTCACTTTGTCTTTACCGTCTCTGAATCCGGTCTGCAAATCACCGGTGTGGGTGCGGGTCATGTCTTCCACCGTTTCAGCCTTCAAATAGCGTTTTCCATCCAACTCCCCTTTATTCAAGAGCATTTGATAAAAGCGGAACATATCATGCGCAGTCGAAAACAAACCGCCTTCAGGTTTCACCCTTCCCGCCCGCGACCCCACTTCCGCATCTAGAAAAGTCAGGTCATGCGGGGTCAGCTCTCCGCTTTCGCTCAAAACATAGGTGGTGGCCAACCGGCTTTTCTGCTCCTCATTGGGATAAAAGGTCGTATCCGACATCCCCATCGGTTTGAAAAAACGCTCATCCAAAAATGTATCGAACGGCATCCCCGAAAGGATTTCCACAATCCTCCCCAGCGCACTCATCCCCACCGCGGTATATTGCCAGGCCGAACCCGGCTCCCGAATCATCGGCATCATCGCCGCCGTTCTTAACCACGAAGCCAGCGACCCGCCGGGCGCCCCTTTCGGCGCATCTTGCAATCCGTGGGTGTGGGTGAGCAAATGACGCAGGGTCGGCTTGGTTTTGGGGCGAACCAATACCCGTTCCTCTTCGCTTTCCGACTGAATCATCCACGGATCTTTAAATTCAGGGAGGTAATCCTCCAGCAAATCATCCAGCTTCAATTTCCCTTCTTCCATCAATACCAAAATCGCAGCCGACGTAATCGGCTTGGTCACCGACGCCACCCAAAACAACGAATCCGTTCTCATCGGAACTTTGTTTTCCAGATCGGCATATCCCGAAGCACCCGAAGAAACCACTTCACCATCTTTGGCCACAAGTGTGACCGCACCCGCGATCAGGCCCTGGTCAATAAAGGGATCCATTGAGGCGGTCGTCGAAGGCGTTGATTCTTTCATAATTGTCCTTATTCGGTATTGAGTCTACATGTTTAAACGGCCTCCCGACACATCACAAACCCCATCCTGTCCACGGTCCATCGTTTGAAGGCAGTCGTGAACTCCCTATGAGGACTCTGTGCACAATTCAATCAGGAACTTTATATGATTTAAGGTTTGATTATAAATGCACCACGGGTGTAGGATTTGAGTTTTCACCTGTGAAACACCTCTGAATATTAAGGTTCCTCTATGAAAATTCTGATTACCGGCGGAAACGGTTTTTTATGTAAAGGCATGATTGAGCCCTTGGCAAAGGCCGGGCATGAACTCCGGCTGCTTGATGTAAAACCTTTTGAAAGTGACCACGAAGTTTTCGTGGGGGATGTTTCCAATTTCGACAATGTGCTTGAAGCCTGTAAAGATATGGACGGCATCATCATCGCCCACATGCTTTCCCGCTCATCCGATGCCTACCAAAGTCCGGGCCCCGTCTTCGACGTGAATGTCAAAGGAACCGCCAATGTATTTCAGGCCGCGGTCGCCCTCGGCATTTCAAAAATTGTACTCATTTCCAGTGAAGCGGTGATCAGTCGCCATGCGGATCTCCCGGATGCCAACAAGCGACACCTGCCCATGCGCTCAAAAAATGGCCTCTACGGACTGGGAAAAATTTTGCAGGAGGTTATCGCCGAACAATACGCCTTCGAACACCACCTGCAAGTCGACGCATTACGGGTGGGATACATCGTGGATGGTGAAAAGGGACAGGACAAATACGGCAGACAGGTGAAGGAACGCGCCGCACCCGATGTGGATCGCAGAGACATCGGGGAAGTCGCCCGCCTCTGCCTCGAAAGGGAAAATCCCGGTTACGAATTCTTTCATGTCATGAGTACCCCCGAAAGCATGGTCGAACACGACGTGCAATATACCTGTGACCAACTGAATTGGAAACCCAAATACGATTTCACCTGGCTGCCCTGGCACGGCGATCCCAAAGAGGCCAAAGCATGAAACCGCTCACCTTCTGCAGTCTGGCCTTTCGCGAGAAACCCATCGAAGCATTACTCCCCTGGGTCGCCAAAACCGGTTTTGACGCCATCGAAATTTTAGGCGGACAGCTTGAAGGCCTCAGCGATTCCGCCCTGCTCGCACTCAAAGATCAGGCACAAGACTGTGGGGTGGAAATCCTCTCGGTTGCCCCCTACCTCTGGCTGACCCAAAATGAAGAACTACGCAAAGAATCGATGGAGATTGCCCACAAAACCATCCATCAGGCCCGCACCCTCGGCGCCAAAAAAATTCGCACCTTCACCGATTCAGGTCCCACCGGCATCGGCAGTGATGTCGCCACCCCCGAACACTGGGAACAGGCCGTAACCGCACTGAAAACCATCACCGCCAGCGCACCCGAATTACGCTTTGTCGTGGAAACACATGCAAAGACTTTGGCCGATACCGCCCAAAGTGCGGAGCGCCTCCTCCAGAAGGTTTCCGCCCATAACCTTAAATTGCTCTTTCAACCCGGCCCCCACTTCTGGATCGCGGAGTTCGATCAGCTTTTTTCCGAAATCGAACACATGCATCTGCACAACATAAACGAAACAGGAGCGGGATGCGCACTGATGGAGGGCGTGTTAGACTTCAAAACTTTTTTGCAAGCGGTAAAAACCCGTGGCTACGCCCATTCAATCGCTTTGGAATATTGCTGGCGCGGAAACAGCCCGGCTGATCTCGAAAAAGGATTTGCCCAATTAAAGGAACTCATATGAAAAAATCTCTGCTTCCCCTTTTCTGCTTCTGCCTCTCAGCCTCGCAGCTTTCCGCCCAGACGGAGCACTCTGACGGTCTTTTTAACCTTAAAGACAAACCCTCCGCAGCCCGCTTTGAATTATCCAAAGAGCGGGTCTGGCCCGAAGAAACCGGCAAACCGGAAGTCTGCCTGTGGTCCGGGGACCGCTACGCCGCGGTTTCCATTACCATTGATGACAATTGGGCTTCCAATCACGAATGGTGGTTAAACATCACCAAAGAACTGGATCTGCAGGTGACCTGGTTTGTGATTACCGAACGGGTAGGCACCGGCGCCCATTGGGGGACCTGGGAAGGTTTCCGGGCGCTGGCGGAAGCCGGACACTCCATCCAGTCCCACTCCGCCAACCATCTCAATCAGGCAGATGGACAATGGCCGGGAATCGACTGGGAATACGCCGCATCCAAAAAAGCACTGGAAGAAAACATTCCGGATCACCACATTCTCGCCCTCGCCTACCCCGGCGGAAAAAATTCGGATTTAAATGACCGTGAAGTCGCAGCCCAATATTACATTACCGCCCGCGGAACCCGGGGCACCCCGAACCCCGCCAACCAAATTGATTATCTGCAAACCAACAGCGCCAAAATCAGCCGCCCCTATATTGACGCTATTCTGGAAGGCACTTCCGATGTCAAATGGTTGTCCGGCGGACAATACAAACGCGCCTGGCTCTCCGCCCACTTTCATGGTGTCACCGGTGAAGCCATTGAAAAAACCGAAACCGATCTCCGCTATCTCGCTTCCCGCAAAAAGGACCTCTGGATCGCCCCTTTTCTGGAGGTTGCCCGGTACGGTCAGCAACGCGACACCCACACGATAACTCTTAACGAAAATACCGAGTCACGCATCCGTTATACTCTCACAGATCAAATGCGGGACGAATTTTATGACCTGCCCCTCACCGTAAAAATAAAACTGCCCGCATCCTGGAATCGCGCCCGCGCCAAACAGGGGGACAAATTACTGGAAGTGGAAACCGTGGAACATGAAGGGCAAAAATACGCCCTCATCCCCGCAGTCCCCGACCGCGGTGAAGTGGTGGTCATTCCCGGCACCTAGCCCCCGAAGGTGGCGGTTCTCAGTCAAAATCATGTATGCCCGGCCCCATCATTCATCCACCGGATCAATACACCTCGACAACAACTGCTCTTCACCACCTTCTTTGATTTGACTGGCGGCAAAGTTAATCAAATTCACCAAGATCCGATCTGCAACTGCTGAGCGCCCCATGTGGTTGAGCAAGTCTAATTGAGACACCACGATGGTTCCTTTTCCGAGCGGCAAAGTATAGAGACCGGCGCCCCAGCTGTAGTCCGCCGGGCGGGTCCACATGTGCATGGAGAATGCACCATACAGAACTTCTCCACCCGCAGCTTTTACATCCGCACCGCGTTCAAATTTTTTCTTCGCGCCCACATCGCCGTAAACATAATCACCTGCACAACCGGAAGGCAAACCGTCAAAAACGGGATGCGCCTGCACGTAACTGCAGTTCCGCATCACCGGCTGCATCCGGATCAGACTCGGGATCAAATATTCGTAAAGCAACAACGGCTCCGGATTTAACAGAATCAGGCATCCACCCAGCTGCACCATTTTTTTCATTTGGCCAAACTGTTCCATGATCACATTGCGGTCATTCAACAATCCGTTGCGGCAATCCACCAGCAAGGGAATATTTTTTTCACGATAATTGTTTCCGATGAGCTCCACCTGCAGACCCAGTCCCAGCAAATGTTTGGTCAGATCATTTTCGATGCCGCGGGCCCCCACTTTGGATACCACCGGCGTCCCTTTTTCAATCACCAAAAACGACATGCTTTCAGAAATTTCCTCTCCGCCTTTGGGCCGTAATATCGCTTGATATTTGTAAGTGCCGGGTTTGAGTTTTTGGGGAAATGTCAACCCTTCCACCTCTTGCACCCAAGCCACAGCCTTCACCCTGCCTTCCACTTTTTTGAGCGTCCGGCCGTTCTCGTTTACCAGCCGCAAAGTATATTCATAATCCGCGCCCGTTTCATTTTCATTGATCAGTTTCGCGGTGAGCGTTTCGGTCTCCCCACTCACCAACACCCGTTTGTTCATCTCCGGAACCAGCAAAGGGACCCGTACGCCTTCGGAAAGAGCATGCCATAACGGTTTGGGCTCACGCCACTGGTCCAGTGCACCAAAAAGCTCCCCGCTCGCATCCGCCAACTGACAGTAACACAGGCCCCCCAAATTGGGGTTGGTGCGCAAAGCCGTGGTCACCAAGCGCATTTCATCCGCACGTGCAGCATTGGTTTGTTCGATAAAGTTCCCGACCGACCCGAAAAGTTTTTTAACGCCGGCCGCTTTGAATTGCGCCTTCAGGGAGTCATAAAAATCTTTGTGAAGCTGATAATCCTCCAGGCCGAGTTTTTTCTCTTTCGGACGGTATTTTTTCAGTACGGCGGCATAATCAGGCGGGGTTTCGGCCGCACCGTATTCACTCACAAAAAATACCATGTCCGCATTTCCCGACGAACGGTAGTTTTGCAGCGCAGCGTCACTCAGGGGCAGCGTCGTATAAGAATGTGCATCGATAAACCGGGCCGCCTTGTCCTGGTTCGGCAACATAATATGCGCCAATCCTGATAAGTCCGCCGCCGTATCCAGCATCATATCCGCGGTCCCCCCGGATGCACTCAGCCCATGCCCCCCCGAAGTATCAATCATCAACCGACTCGGATCCAGTTCCCGGGCTCTGCGGGCGATACGGGTGGTCATCTCCACCACCTGTGCCACCGAAAAGCCCAGAAATGCAAATGCTTCATTCAACAGACACCAGAACACCACACTGGGATGATTCCGGTCCTGACGGATCAGCGCTTCCACTTCCCGCTGACAACGCGCTTCCGTCTCCGGTGAATTCATGATCCAGCCGATCGCCGGCTCCGACATCACCAAAATCCCCAACTCATCCGCAATATCCAAATAACGGCCTGAAACCGGTTTGATGTGGCAACGCAAAAAGTTAAACCCGTTCTCTTTTAACATTTGAAACTCACGACGCGCCATCGCTTCATCTTCCGGAAAAGAAAGCGTACGGGGATAAGCACCCTGCTGCAGAAATCCCTTAAGAATAATCGGTTCACCATTCAGCAGAAACCGTGACCCCTCCACTGTAAATTCACGCATGCCAAAACGCACCGCAAAACAGTCCTGTCCCTCAATGATCACTTCCGCCGTATAAAGAAAAGGATCATCGGGCGACCAGCACCGCACCTTATCGAAAGACAATTCCACCGAGACAACATTCTTCCCTTTTTTTAATTTCACTCTTTTCTCAATGACCTCGGCATGACCTGTCGGACGCACCCCGTACCGCAGCAAGTAGGTCCCCGCCCCGGACCGGTTGCTAATCTCGATTTTGAACTTCGCTTTCTTTTCAAACGGCAAAGGTTGCACATAACAATCCGTTACCGCAACCCTCTCGGTTACGGTCAACGAAACGTCCTGCCAGATGCCACCAAAATTATAGTACCACCCCGCCTTGCCCACCGGGATATTGCCCTGATTGAGGGGCGCCCCACTTCGAAACCCTTCGATCTCGTGATTAATCGGCGGATTAATCACCCGGACCACCAATACATTCTCACCGGCTTTCGCCTGCCCGCTTATCTCAAATTCAAAGGTCGAATAGCCCCCTTCGTTGTGCCCGATCTTTTCACCGTTCAGCCAACATTCGCAATAATAGTTTACCGCCCCGAATTTTAATACCACCCGCTTGTCCAACCATGCGGCATCCAGCTCAAAACGTTTTTCATACCATCCCACCCCGTCATAGCCCGGCCGCAAAAGCTCCCACACCCCGGGGACCACCATCGCTTCGCCCGACGGACATTGCTTATACCATTTTTCTTCAATCCCTTTATTTTGCGGATCAAAGGTCAGCTGCCACAATCCATTCAGAGATTGCACGATTCGTTCCGGGGTACTTTCAATTGTGTTCATAAATTCATTTAGGCAGGATGGACAGGAATAAATACAGGACAACCCCTAACAGTCAAACCTTTGATTGACCATCTCTTTTTTACTCAGTTTTAAGTTTCGGAAAACATCTCCACCGGCAGGGCGCCCTCCCTGGAGCTGCCCCGCCATTTCCCCTAAAATCAGACCAGATATTTTCATTTGCAAAAAGGCCCTAAAACCGCAAGGTGACCCTTATGAACACTTTGGATGCCCCCGACCTCATTTCCCTGCTTGAATCCTTTGCCCCTCCCGATGGCGCCGCCGAATGGGACAACACCGGCTTATTGCTGGAGGCCGGAACGGAAAAAGCCATCCGTAAAATTCTGCTTACGCTGGATCTCACACCGGCCGTGGCCGCAGAAGCCATCAAACGCCGTGCAGATTGGATCATCGCCTATCATCCCCCGATATTTGCCGGACTCAAAACCCTCTCCCGCCACAATCCCCTTACCGCGGCTTTGCTGGATCTCATTTCCGCCGGCATCTCCGTTTACAGCCCCCATACCGCCCTCGACGCAGCCGATGGCGGCGTATCCGATTGGCTTTGCAGCCCCTTTCCCGAAGCCCGCATGGAAAGGGTTGAAGGCAGCGGAAGACGATTGACCTTTAAAAAGGCGCTTTCTGCGGATGAAGTCGCCTCCCGCATCCAAGACCTTTTGGACAGCCCATATTTACGGATCTGCCACCCCGCCCGCATCCGAAAAATTAAAACCCTCGGATTGTGTCCGGGTGCAGGCGCATCTGTCCTCCAAGCAATGCAAGCCGATGCCGTATTCACCGGCGAAATGCGCCATCACGACATGCTGGCCTGGCAGTCCGCCGGGACCGCGGTGTTTTTGTCCGAGCACGGACACACTGAACGCCCCTATTTAAAACTCTTCCAGCAACGCCTGAAAGACAACCTGCCCGCATCCGTCAAAGTGCTGCGCAGCCGAAAAGATATCGAACCGGTCACCTTGGTCCTCCCCCATGCCTGAACTCCCGGAAGTGGAAACCTGGCGCCGACTGGCTCATCGAACCGCAGTTGACCAAACGATCGAACAAGCCTTCTGCGCCGAAGATGACATCATTTACGACCGCAATTCACCCGCCGCGGTCGCGAAAATATTACAGGGCCAAAAAGTCATCGGCACCTCCCGCAAAGGGAAACACTGCTGGCTGGATCTCGAAAACGGCCAGGATCTCTATCTGCATTTTGGCATGACCGGCTCCCTGTGGTGGCTCCAACCCGGCGAACCAGAACCGAGTCACCTCAAACTCCGCCTGGAGCTTTCCGATGGCAACCGGCTGGTCTATCGCAACCTGCGACGTATCGGAAAAATCCGCCTCCTGGACGATGCCGCCGCCGTCCCGCCCGTCAGCAGGCTGGGTCCGGATCCCCTCGGGGATTCTTTTCCCTTAGCAGATCTTCAAGCACAATTGGCCAAACGCAAAGCTCCCGTCAAAGCCGTGCTCCTCGATCAAAAAGTCTTCGCCGGGGTCGGAAACTGGATTGCGGATGAGGTGTGTTACCAAGCCCACTTGAATCCCCATACCAAATGTGACCAGTTAACCTCAAACCAAGTCCGCGAGCTCAGAAACAGCTTGTTAAAAATCCTCAAAAAAGCGGTTGCCGTCGATGCCGATGCCGATCGGTTCCCCAAAAACTGGCTTTTCCATTATCGCTGGGGAAAAAAAGCGGAATGTGATGCCAAAGGGCAAAAGATCCTTTTCGAACAAATCGGCGGACGCACCACCGCCTGGGTTCCGTAACTCAGGCTTTCAGCCTGAAGGGGTCCGGGCTTTCAGCCCGTTTCCCCCCTCTATTTAATCTCAATCTTCGGCTCTTCGGGATCTTCATTATGGATGAACCCCCAAATCTCTTCCGGTGTTTCCGCAAAATGAAACAAGTCCAGATCTTTCGGACTGATCACCCCTTCATCCACCAGCGCATCAAAATTCAGAATGCGCTCCCAGAAATGCCGGCCGACCAGTACCACCGGAATGGGTTCCACCGTTTGGGTTTGAATCAGGGTGAGGCTCTCAAACAGCTCATCCAAAGTGCCGAATCCCCCCGGAAAGGCCACCAAAGCCTGCGCCAACATCAGGAAGTGCATTTTGCGGATCGCAAAGTAGTGAAAATTGAAACACAACTCCGGAGTAATATATCCATTGGGCGCCTGCTCAAAAGGTAAGTCAATATTCAGGCCAATGCTTTTGGCCCCCACATCATGGGCCCCGCGGTTTCCCGCTTCCATAATCCCCGGACCGCCCCCGGTGATCACCACATGGTTGCAACGTTCGTCCAACTGACAGCGGGTCGAAACCAAACGGGCAAAATCACGCGCCGTTTTATAGTAGGCCGACTGCTCCAATCTTTTGACCGCCACCCGTACCGCCTGATTTAACTTCGGATCATTCGGATCTGCAGCCAAATCCTCCTGCGCCCGGGTTAACCGCGCCTCCGCCACATCGGGCGGCAAAGTGCGCGCGCTCCCAAACACGACAATGGTGGATTCAATATTCTGTTCCTGAAGAGACAACACCGGCTTTTGCAGTTCCAAAAGCAGTCGCACCGGACGCAGTTCATCCCGCTCCAAAAGATCCGGATCCTGAAAGGCGATCTTATAGGCCGGTGCATTTAACAATGTCTGTTGTTCGGGGCTCAACTCTGTGTTCTCTTTCATAAAAATCCTTTATAGGGTGATGCAGTCTGGACCTTATCCTTGAAAACGGCCAGCCAAAGACCAAGCGAAAACTGATGTGAAAGTCACATAGGCATGCCTGCCTGTGGCAGGAAATACGAGACCTTTCCGCAAGCGCACCTACGCCTATGCATTCTTGACTCTATCCCGGAAATACATACACAGAGAACATGCCCGAAACTGAAGACCCCCACGTCAAATACGAAACCCATCTCTGGGTAGAGAAATACGGAGATTACCTTTACCGCTTTGCCCTCATGCGCCTGAAGGATCCGCAAGTGGCCGAAGACACCGTTCAGGAAACCTTTCTGGCCGCCCTGAAAAACTTACACCAGTTTGATGGCCGGGTGGATGTGAAATACTGGTTGCGGGGTATTCTTCGTAACAAATCCGTGGACTACGTCCGCAAATCCGTCCGCCGTAAAGAACTCCAGGATGAACAAGTGCAGGAGGTCGTCGGCCAACTGCTGTTTAAAACCTCCGGTATTCCGACTTCGCGTCCCAAGGACTGGGCCTTTGATCCGGATGCCGCTTTTGCCCAGGAGGAATTTTGGGAAGCCTTCAAAGGATGTCTGGATGCCCTGCCCGATCAAAGCCGCCTGGCTTTCCATCTGAAAATGGTCGATGAAATTCCCACTGAAGAAATTTGTAAGGAATTAGACATATCAGATAACTATCTATGGGTCACGCTTCATCGGGCCCGGGCACAGCTGAAAACCTGCCTCGAATCAAAGTGGTCAGCCGCCTAATTCTTCACCCCTGTTAATAAATCCCATGTTTCTCACCTGCAAACAAGTTAGCAATCACCTCTCAAAAGAAGATTATGCGAAACTTTCACCCTTCCGGAAGTTCACCCTGAAGTTCCATGTCCTTATTTGCCCCATTTGCGGTAAATATAATAAACAAGTGATGAAATTTCAGGATCTGGCCCGTAACTTCCGCAAAAAACAGGAGGACTATCTGGAAGATGACCGTCCGGAAAGCCCCCATTTAAATGAGGAATCTAAAAAACGCATGGCCGAATTGATCGACCAGGACAAAAGCTCCTGAACCGGATCTTTCCCCTATTACACTTGACATTTTCCGATTTCCGACAATGATGTCGGCCCTTTTAATTGGAGTCTCCTATGAATTTTGAATACCTCGAAACCGCAAATCAAAAAATCAATAACAAGCCCCTGCTGGTGAATATGGTCTCACGCCGCGTGAAACAGCTCACCGAAGGCATGCGCCCCATGGTGAAACCCGATCATCCCCATCAGGAAAACCTGGACATCGCCCTCAAAGAAGTGGCTGAAGGACTTTTGACCGCTGAAATTGTGGTCAACACCCCCGAAATTGATGATGAAGCTGCGGCCGAAAAACTGCTGAGCCTTTAATTCATTCACAGACCGGTTCCCGGTTCTGTAACAAAAACCGGGAGTTTCTATCCCGGTTTTTTTATACAATTCCCCTATGAGCAAAGCCCCTGATCAAGATGGTGTGCTGGCCAAAAACCGTAAGGCCCGCCACAATTACCAAATCCTCGACACCTTCGAGGCCGGTATCGTATTGGCGGGTACCGAAGTCAAATCTTTGCGCAACCGGGAAATGAGCATTGAAGAAGCCTTTGCGGTTGAAAGCAAAGGCGAGATGTTTCTCCACAATCTGCATATCCGCGCCTACTCCCACGGGAACATCCACAATCACGAACCCGTCCGCATCCGCAAGCTGCTCATGCACAAAAGGGAAATTCGGAAAATCAGCGCCCAGATTGCCCAACAAGGCCTTACCTTGGTCCCGCTCGACATGCATCTGCGCCGGGGAAAAATCAAAGTACAGCTCGGACTCGCCAAAGGCAAAAACGTGTCCGACAAACGCGACAGTCTGAAAAAGAAAGATGCAGACCGCGATGCCCGCCGGGCCATGCGGGATGCCAACCGCTGAAGTCACCTATCGTTTACCTCATCAGCATCAAACGAAGTGGCCCTCCGGACCGACGATGTCCCGCTGTCCCATTTTCCCCTTTCCTGCCGGACCGCGGGACGCATTCCCTCCAACTCCAGGACCGACTGCGTCCCGCAGTCTCTTCAACTCCCAGCCTG
>JARHXX010000070.1 GCA_029269125.1 Kiritimatiellaeota bacterium B1221
AGCAAGCTCAGTGCTTGGTTTCTTTTCAAACCACCAATTAGAGTTCCCATGAAATCGCATCGACAATCAGATAACTCAACAAGCCAATAAAAGTAGCGGTCAGCATCCAAAGAAAACCTCCAAATACAAGCCACGCGAGCTTTGAACCTTCCTTAGACTGCCAACCCCTTTTCATCGAAACCGAAAGTTTCCACAAAAACACCATGCACACCAGGTTGAGCCCTGCATAAAACAAAGCTCCCACCCACGGCAACCCCCGGTCCGGCAAGATCCCGATACCCACAATCAAAAGCCCCACAACCAAGAGGATCAGCACGGAGCCAAACAGATCCACAACCAGCGCCTTCAGCAAGTTGGAAATCCGCCGCCCGGTTTTCAAAAAAGATTTACCTACACGGTTCACAAATATGGATATCTTTCAATTTACGTAAGTTCGATTTTATATAATCAAGAAACCTGCATCAATTCCGCAGCGGGGCGGATCTTTGAGACCAGCTCTGCTTTCTCTGATTTTAGCGCGCGGAAATCACATTCGATCGGGATCCCGTGCCAAAAATCTTCGGATTGCCCAAAGAAGGCCCCAAATCGAATTGACATCGTCGGAGTAATGGAGCGTTTACCATGCACAATTTCATTGATAGCTCGCGGGGCAACCCCAATTGCGCGCGCCATCGCATTTTGTGAAATATTCATTGGGAGTAAATACTCTTCAAGCAGTATTTCCCCGGGTGTAATCGGTGTTTTCATGCCTGTAATGTATGACGTCACAAGGGTGTGGTCGATGGTCATCTATAATTTAGACTTGCTGGGGTCCTTCAGGCGACCATTTGAAGATTATCCGCCACTGATCATTTATGCGTATAGAATACAAGCCTTCCAGATTCCCTTTCAAAGGCTCCAAACGATTTCCAGGAGGCACACGTAAATCCTCTAAGGTTTTAGCACGGTTCATCTCAATAAGTTTTCGCAGCGCGACTCGTACTACTGACGAATACTTTCGACTTTTTTCTTCATGAAACAATCGCTCCGTGTCCTAATCTGCAAAATTTATGATCATGCATTTCCTATAGCAAAAAGCCGACTTTTACGCAATTTTTGGGAAATCAGTGCCCCTAGACCGGTTTAATAAGTTGGTAAATATCGCATTTGGAGGTTAGAAGATCCCCATGATCATTTTCGACAACGTTTCTAAACAGTTTGGTCCGCAGACCATTCTGACAAATGCTTCTTTTACCGTAAATCCCGGTGAACAGGTGGGGATTGTGGGGCCCAACGGGGCGGGCAAGAGTACGATTTTCAAGCTGATCACCGGTGAAGAGGAGTCCGACAAGGGCGATGTGATTGTGCCGGGCAATCAGCGTATCGGTTACCTGAAACAGCAATTGCCTTCGAACGAGGAGGACGGCAGTCTGTTGGATTTTGTGAAGGCGGGCTGCCAGGAAATTATCGACATGGAGATCGAACTGCATGAATTGCAAGAGCAGTTGACCGCGGATTCTTCGCCCGAATTGTTACAGAAAATCGGCGATCTCCAACACGAATTTGAACACCGCGACGGCTATCAGCTGACGGCCAACACCGAAGCGGCTTTGGGAGGCTTGGGGTTCACTCCCGATCGGTTTGAAGAGCCGATGTCGTCCTTCAGCGGCGGATGGCAGATGCGGGCCCAGTTGGCACGGGTATTGTTATCCTCTCCGGATATTCTCCTGCTCGACGAACCTTCCAACTATCTCGACCTTCCCGCGGTTGAGTGGCTGCAGCGCTTCCTCTCCCACTTCTCCGGCACCCTGCTGCTGATTTCCCATGACCGTCAGTTGTTACGCAGTCTGGCCAAAGATATTTTAGAAATTCGTCATGGATCCGCCACCCGCTATGCGGGCGGATATGATAAATACGTCGTGCTACGCAAAGAACGCATGGAACAGCAGATCGCGCGTTACAAAACCCTCTCCAAACAGCGTGAGGACATCGAAAGTTTTATTCGCCGCTTCCGCGCCCAGGCCACCAAGGCCGCCCAGGTGCAGAGCCGCATCAAGATGCTGGAAAAAATGGAGCCCCTCCCCGAACTGGAAAAAGAGGACAACCGGGTTCTATTGCGGTTGCCCGACCCACCGGCTTCGGGCCATCAATTACTGCGGACCGAAAACATCGGCTTTCATTATCCGGACAGCCCCTGGCTGTTTAAAGGTGTGGATCTGAGTATTGAACGCGGGGATAAACTGGCGCTGGTGGGATACAACGGCATGGGGAAAACCACCCTGCTGAAAATTTTGGCCGAAATTCTGCAGCCGGTGGAAGGAAAACGGGTGGCAGGTCACCATCTGGTCACCGGCTATCAGTCTCAGGAATTTGCCGAAACCCTGCCGTTGGAACATTCGGTGTTTCGGGTGGTCAAAGATGCCGCCCGCGGCCAAACCACCGATCAGGCGATCCGCACCTTGCTGGGAAGCTTCGGGTTTCAGGGCGAGTTCTGCGACAAACCGGTCAAGGTGCTGAGCGGAGGCGAAAAAATACGTCTGGCCTTTGCCCGTATTTTCATTAATCCTCCCAATCTGCTGCTCCTAGACGAGCCCACCACCCATTTGGATATTCAGGGACGTGAAGCGCTGGAACAGGCCATTTGCCAGTACAAAGGCACCGTCTGCTTTGTGAGTCACGACAGCAGTTTTGTCCGCAACACCGCCAACGGAGTCATCTCCATCGGCAGCGAGGGCGTCCGCCGCTGGCTGGGCGGCTACGATGATTTTCTCTCCCAGAGCGGGGGCAATGTGGCCATCGACGGCAAAGCCCCCGAAGCCGCCAAACCCAAAGCCAAACCCGACGGCAAAAAACGGAAAGAAGCCCAGAAGCAGATCCGCAAATTGGAAAACCGGCTCAGTAAACTCGAGCTCCGAATCTCGGAACTCGAGGCCGAGCAGGCTTCCGAACTTCGGAAACTGGAACAGGGAGAGGTGTCAGACTTTAAAGAGCATCAGAAGATGCTCAACAGCCTTGCCGGGGACATTCAATCCACCACCCGGGAATGGATTGAAGTGGGTGAGGAAATCGAAGCGCATCAGGAAGCGCTTTAAATCATCCTTTTGCACTCAGCGAATCTGCATAAGCACTTGGGGTCATAAAATGCCAGCCCCGTTGTTTCAGGAAGTGAATGATTTCGACAAACTCGGCAAACCGGGCGGGGTCCCAGCTATTGGGATGGCCCTGCAGGATCAGCGGGGTGGTCACAGGGTTTGCCGCTTCATATTCACCGGCAAAATTTTCAAAATCAGGTTCATGGGCGACCCGCTCCAGATTTAAACTGCGCGCCAACACCAATCCGCTATAGCCCCCGGCTTCGGCGAGTGCGACTTCGCCGTAAAGCCAAACCGGAAATGACAGCGCCTCCAATGCCCGAACCGTATCCTCATTGACTGCATTGTAGGGGGCGCCGAATACGGTCATCTCTATTCCCACCCGCTCTTTGGCTAAACGTTGGGTCTCCTCCAAGCTGTGTAGTTGTTCCCGGTAGGATTCCTGAAATTCCGCCACCATTTTTCCATCGCGCTGTTCTCGTTTGTGACTGAGCCCATGGTTCCACATTTCAATCGTCCCGGCCTGATGTTGTTCACGCATCCACGCACATAAGGCAGGGGTGGCCTGACGAAAATCGCGGCCGATGACGCCAAATGAACAGGGAATAGATTCCGCAGCCAAAAAATCGATGACCCGCTGCCAGTTTTCAGGTGGGTGATCCGTCTTTGATCCGAAGTCATCCAGCTTGAGAATGGCGATGGGGCGTCCGGCAGATGCATCCGCCGCGGGTGAAAAATCGGTGGGGAGGTGTGGGTCAGTGTTCATAAGATGGGGGTGGAGGGTAAGAGGCGCGGTCAAAAAGCCGCTTTGGCAACAAGCTCTCGCCTCTTACCATATTCTGATCCCAAAGGCATGGTGAAAGAATTTGGTTTTTACAGATCACCAGCAAACCGGAGGCGGGGCGAGACAGGCATCCCGTCAAAGCACTTGCCATTTACAATTCACGCGCTAGGAAAATGAAATGACAACTGCTCAAATCACCGGATTCCATCACACAGCCATCAAAGTGGCTGACTTCGAACTTTGCTTGGCTTTTTATAAAGCACTGGGCATTGAGACCGCCCGCTCTTGGGGTGAATCGCCCAAACGGGCTGCCATGCTGGATGCGGGAGACGGCAATTACATCGAAGTCTTTGAAGGAGGCGATGCGGATGCGGCCTCTGAAGCGCGGATGATTCATTTTGCTTTGCGCACCCCCGACACCGATGCCGCCCACGCCGCCGCTTTGGCGGCCGGGGCAACCGAAAAAATGGCCCCCAAAGACGTGGAAATCCCCAGCCATCAGGGCCCCCTCCCCGTGCGCATTTCATTTGTAATTTCCCCGACGGGTGAAATAGTGGAGTTTTTCCAGAACGAATTGACCTAAGTCCAAAGCAGCTTCGCTGCACCCGCATGTGCAACGACCTCTTTTAGACCGGATCCGCGCCAAAATTCAAACGCCACTCCCCTTCGATCAATAAGGTTTTCTGTTTGGCGGGGATGCCGTATTCATTGCGGTAGAGTTGACTCACCACCAAATCGACTGCAGCCGCACCAATGCCTGCCCAATCCCGGTCATAGTAACCGGAGACAAATCCCTCGTCCATTTCCCAACGCTCCGCCAGCACCGACAGATGACGAAAGGCGGCAGGTAATTGTTCCCGAATCTTCCCTACGGTCCACCCAATACCACGGGTGCCCGCCGAAATGAGCCCGTCAATTTGATACTGCCGCAACCATTTCAATAAACTCTGAGGCTGAATACGATCGCGGCGCAAGATATACATGGGAACTTTTTGATGCCGGCATTGAGCAGCGGCAATGGCTGCCCCTGCCTCCCAGGCAAAATCGAACTGCTGCTTCAATTTTGGAGAATAAATGATCCCCAATCGGGCACAGGCCGCCTGTTGTAAATATTGAAGCGCATCCGGTACGGCATGCTGATAAAAGGTGGCCGCCCGATGAAGGGGCGGATCCGACAGGGAAAATCCCATGGCGGCGGAGGCAAAATCATCCCAATTCAGCTCCCGAAGAAGCCGGGTATCCTCCACCAAAGGGATCAACAGGCCCCGCACCCCGCGCGCTTTTAAAATAGACCCTAAACGGGCAGACGACATGTTTGGGGCGGCCCCCCACACCGGGGTTAACTGATACCCTAAAGAACTCGCCCGCTCCTCCGCTCCCCGGAACAATTCCACACTAAAGGAACGCTCCTTCCACCTCTCCTCCCCCGCGGAGCTGTGCAGAAAAGCCAAGTTCACGGCTTGGGCGGAGGCATGGGTTTTCCGTAAACTCTGCATATGGGCGGAAACCAGCGGATTGGGCCGATAACCCAACTCTTTTGCCACCCGCCGCACTTCCGCCTTCATTTTATCCGAAATCCTCGAATCATTGCGTAGCGCACAGGAAACCGTGTTCTTGGAACAACCAATCACATCGGCAATGGTCTGCATAGTGGGGGCATTCTTCGACATTACGGGTAATGTAAACAAACCCTTGTCGATGACCAGCAAAATTCATTAGAACAACCAAAAACATAACCCCAAAATATTATGAACAGCTTCCATAAAACTCTATTCATTTCCGGAATTGGACTCTCAGCCGCGCTTCACCTCTCAGCCGCCACCATCCTCCACTATCAATTCGAAGACAGCCCCGGCTTTCTGAATGACTCAAGTGGGAATAATCATAGCCTCAGTAATAGTGGCAGTATGAGCCAAGTTGCGTCCCCCTTTACGAATCCAGTACCTCAAACCGGAGACAGCAATTTAGAAGCGGCTCAAAATTCAGGCTCAGCCTATTTAAGCACATCGGACAGCGCCTCCTTCACCAGCAACACTTTCACTCTGGAAGCCTTCTTTCATGCCAACAATTACGGAGGGAGCAGTACCCTGGTGATTGCCGGTCAATTTGGATCCGGCGGGGCTTATGTGGATGAACGGAGTTTCGCCATTTCAACCACTTCAAATAAATTCCGGTTACTGCTTAGCTCCACCGGGAGTGAAACGGCTATCTATGATGACTTTACGCTCACCAACGGACATTATTATTACGCAGCAGCCAGTGTGGATATCTTAGACAGTGGTGATTCAGCCATCACTTTTTATCTCAAGGACCTTACTGCGGATACCGCTCTACAGGTTGTCAACAAAAGCAAAGCAGACAAATTCACGGGAAACGATACACTCTCAGGTCCCCTGTTTAATTCAGATGCCCCTTTCAGCATCGCGGCCACCGGTCAGGGCGGCGCCAACTTTGTGGGAACTGTTGATGAAGTTCGACTCTCAAATACCCGGTTATCCGAATCCGAACTGCTGGTCATTCCCGAACCTTCAAGTTTACTGCTTCTGTCTGCCGCCTTTGGCGCGCTGTTGATGTTTAAGCGTCATCGTAAGTAATCCGGCTCTCACATCTTTTTCAATTCGGCCATCAGTCGGACCCCAACGGGGTCGTCACAACCTAGCCGAGGGCAGCGCCCTCGGAAGTTGGGTATCCCTTATTCCAATCCTGAAAGGATGGGGCACAGTCCCACCTGCCAGGATGCACCACCCCTTCAGGGTGGACGATGTTTTCGTTTGCATCCGGGGGCGTTGCCCCCGGCTACGGTGCTTTAGTCTTTCAGACTATTTATTTAGCATGCACATTCAAAATTTTCACCGCGACCTTCTGCAGGCCCCCAACGGGGTCGTCATAACCTAGCCGAGGGCAGCGCCCTCGGAAATCGAGCATCTCTTATTCCAATCCTGAAAGGATGGGGCACAGTCCCACCTGCCAGGGTGCACCACCCCTTCAGGGTGGACGATATTTTCGTTTGCATCCGGGGGCGTTGCCCCCCGGCTA
>JARHXX010000071.1 GCA_029269125.1 Kiritimatiellaeota bacterium B1221
CGTCCCAGTTCCATCTTCAGATGGGTTCTCCCGAAGCGTTCACGCGAAGGGTACCGCAGAACCCGGGTTCCGCGGAACCCATTGGCATAAATGCCCCGGGGGAAACTTCGTAAACGAAGGACTGGGAAGTTCATTCTCAGCCTCAAGTAAAACGTCCCAGTTCCATCTTCAGATGGGTTCTCCCGAAGCGTTCACGCGAAGGGTACCGCCGAACCCGGGTTCCGCGGAACCCATTGGCATAAATGCCTACGGGGGAAACTTCGTAAACGAAGGACTCGGAAGTTCATTCTCAGTCTCAAGTAAAACTTCCCAGTTCCATCTTCAGATGGCTTCTCCCGAAGTGTTCACGCGAAGGGTACCGCAGAACCCGGGTTCCGCGAACCCCATCGGCATAAATGCCTACGGGGGAAACTTCGTAAACGAAGGACTCGGAAGTTCTCCTTTACCCTCAAGTCAAAATCTCTTTGCATTCTTGGGAGTTCAGGGTAGAGGAACCCCATGTTTGACCCCGTATCCAATAAAATCGATTTCCCCCGCAACGAAGAAGAAATGCTCGCTTTCTGGGATGCCCGGAGCATTTTCCGGAAAAGTCTGGACCAGCGTGCGGATGCTGAAGAGTTTGTGTTCTACGACGGACCGCCCTTTGCGACCGGTTTGCCGCATTACGGACATTTATTGGCGGGCACCATTAAAGACATTGTTCCCCGCTACCAAACCATGCGGGGCAAATATGTGGAACGCCGATTTGGCTGGGATTGCCACGGACTTCCCATCGAAGCGCTGGCGCAGGATGATCTGGGGCTGGCCGGGACCACCGCCATTGTGGAGGCCGGGGTCGACGTGTTTAACGAAAAATGCCGTTCGATGGTGCAGACCTACGTCAACGAATGGCGCAAAACCGTCACCCGCATGGGACGTTGGGTGGACTTCGATAACGACTACAAAACCATGGATACCGATTTTATGGAATCCATCTGGTGGGTGTTTCAGCAACTTTGGGACAAAGGGCGTATTTACAAAGCCCACCGGATCATGCCCTACAGCTGGAAGCTCACCACTCCGCTTTCAAACTTCGAGGCCAACCGGAATTATAAAGACGTGCAGGATCCCGCCATCACCTGCCGCTTTAAATTGAAAGACGAAAGTCTGTTTGGCCCCAACGCCCATTTCCTCGCCTGGACCACCACTCCCTGGACCCTGCCCTCCAACCTCGCCTTGTGCGTGGGGCCCGAAATCGACTATGTGGCGGTGCAGGATTTGTCCGACGATACAGTTTATGTGATGGCCGAAGCGCGTTTGGCCTCCTACTTCCCGAAAGAAGACAGTTACGCACGGCTCAAAACCGTTAAAGGTGCGGAACTGGCGGGGCAGGGCTATGAGCCCCTGTTTGACTACTTTGCCGATCACGAAAACAGTTTCCGGGTCCTGGTGGATGATTTTGTCAGCACCGGTGACGGAACCGGCATCGTGCATATGGCGCCTGCCTACGGGGAGGACGATTACCGTATTTGCCGCGACGCGGATATCGAACTGGTGGATCCGCTGGATGCCGAAGCCTGTTTTACGGCCAAGGTGCCGGAATTTGCCGGCCAGCTGTGTAAAGATGCCGACAAAGGCATCATTCGCGCCCTCAAAGACGCAGGCAAGCTGGTACATCAATCCACCATTCAGCACAGTTACCCCTTCTGCGAGCGCACCGACACCCCCCTGATCTACCGCGCGATTGAAGCCTGGTATGTGAAAGTGGATGATTTGCGCGACAAAATGCAGGCCTTAAACAACCAGGTGCACTGGACCCCCGAATATGTGGGCAGCAAACGCTTTGGCAACTGGCTGGCGGATGCAAATGACTGGAACATCAGCCGGAACCGCTTCTGGGGATCCTGTATCCCGGTTTGGGTTTCCGAAGACGGCGAAGACAGCATCTGTATGGGTTCTATCGAGGAACTGGAAAAATATTCCGGGGTCAAAGTTGATGATTTACACAAGCACATCCTCGATAAAGTGGTGTTCGAAAAAGACGGCAAAACCTATCGGCGGACCCCCGAAGTGCTGGACTGCTGGTTTGAGTCCGGTGCCATGCCTTATGCCCAACAGCATTTCCCCTTTGAAAATGCCGAAGGATTTGAAAACCGCTACCCCGCAGACTTCATTGCCGAAGGACTCGATCAGACCCGCGGATGGTTCTACACCCTGATGGTGCTGGGAACCATCCTGTTCGAAAAACCCGCATTTAAAAATGTGGTGGTCAACGGACTGGTGTTGGCCGAAGACGGACAGAAAATGTCCAAGCGGCTGAAGAACTATCCGGATCCTATCGAAGTCATTGACAAATACGGGGCGGATGCCGTCCGTCTGTACATGATCTACTCACCGGTGGTGCGGGCCGAAAATCTCGCCTTTGCCGAAGACGGGGTCAAACAGATCATGCGCGATCTGCTGATTCCCATGTGGAATGCCTACAGTTTCTTTGTCACCTACGCCAACACCGACGGCTGGGAGCCCCGCAAGGCAGCTCGGAGCGAAAATTTGCTGGACCGCTGGATTCTCTCGTCGCTGGAAAAATTGTCCGAAGATGTGACCGCGGCCATGGACGATTACGATCTGCAGTCCGCCGTGCGCCCGTTTGTGCGTTTTATTGAAGATCTGACCAACTGGTACATTCGCCGCAGCCGCCGCCGTTTCTGGAAAAGTGAAGACGATGACGACAAGCTGCAGGCCTATGACACGCTCTACAATGTGCTGTTGACCCTGAGCAAAATCGGTGCGCCGTTTGTGCCCTTTATCACCGAATCGATTTACCGCAACCTCCGCACGGAGGAGATGCCGGAGTCGGTGCATCTCTGTGACTTCCCGCACTTTGCCGGCAAGCACCGCGATCCGGATCTGGATAAACAGATGGCGGTGGTGCAAACCGTGGTGCAGTTGGGACGCAGCCTGCGCAGTGAGTACGATTTGAAAGTGCGCATGCCCCTCAAAGGCATCCATGTCGCCACCCGCGATATGAGTCTCAAACAAAACATCGACGAACTCAAACATCTGGTGATGGAAGAGCTCAACGTCAAAGAAGTGTGGTTTGGTGAAGACGAAACCGCACTGGCCACCTACAGCGCCAAACCCAACTTTAAAACCCTCGGACCCAAACTCGGGAAAAAGATCAAGCTCTGCGCCGCCTCCGTGGCCAAACTGGATACCGACGAAATTACCGCAATTCTCGGGGGCGACACCCATACAGTGGATCTGGATGGCGAAGCGTTTGAAATGTCGGCGGATGATTTACTGATCAGCCGCAATCCCCGCGAAGGATTGGCGGTGGCCTCGGAAGGTCAGATCGTGGTCGCCCTCGAAACCGCCCTCACCCCCGAACTGGAACAGGAGGGCCTCGCCCGCGAACTGGTGAGCCGACTGCAGAACCTCCGCAAATCCCAAGGTTTAGAGGTTTCAGACCGCATTCAGGTGCGTTTCCGGGGATCGGAAGCGGTACAGGCGGCGGTTTCCGAACATCGGGAATTCATCATGACTGAAATTCTGGCCCTGGGCTTCGAGTTCGATGCCACGCTCGAAGCGGAAACGGTTGAGTTAAACGGTGAAGAAGCGGCCTTTGTGATTGCGAAAAATTAGAGATTTGTTCGGCGTCGTGTAAAATTACCGCATCATTTCTCTTGCATGACAAGTATACGCATGAATACTTTATGTATGTACGAATGGAGAAAAATTGAGCCGGAAGCGCGCAAGGCTTTATTGGAGGAGCGGCAACGTTTCAACTGTTCCTGGCACCGGCCTTCCCGTCAGCAGGCGGGGGAATGGCTGCATATCACTGCGGCATGTTATGAACACAAATCGCTTATCGGCTTCACGCCTGAGCGGATGAATTCCTTTTCCCGTGATTTGCTTGATTGTGTTTCGGCGGACAGTTTGGAAATGAGTGCATGGTGTTTGCTGCCGAATCATTATCATCTGTTGGTAAGGGTTATGGATGAAAAAATTCTTTCGAAGTCATTGGGGAAACTTCATGGACGAACTTCACATACCTGGAATGTGGAAGAGAACCTGGCCGGCCGAAAATGCTTTCACGGCTTGTTGCCCAAGCCGATCAAAAGTCTGGAACATCGCTGGGCCACCCTGAATTATATTCATCACAATCCGGTGAAACATGGGTATGTGGACAAATGGCAGGATTGGCCTTACACCAGTGCACATGCGTATTTGAAAACAATGGGAAAAGCACAAGCGGCAAAATTCTGGCGGGACTATCCGGTGTTGGATATGGGCAAAGGTTGGGATGAGGAGACGGGGTAAGCGAGGGTGTCCCGGGTTTAAATGACGCCGGAGTCCCGCGTTTAAATGACGCCGGAGTCCCGCGTTTAAACTATGCCGGAGTCCCGCGTTTACGCGGAAGTGAGAAGGGGCGTTTACGACCCGGTTTCAGAGCCAGAGCGTATCTCATGGGCTGCACCCGAGCCCTGAAGGGCATCGGGCTGACTTCCGCATAAATGCGGGACTCCGGCGTAAATCCCCTTTACGACCCGGTTTCAGAGCCAGAGCGTATCTCATAGCCTGCACCCGAGCCCTGAAGGGCATCGGGCTGACTTCCGCATAAATGCGGGACTCCGGCGTAGTTTAAATGCGGGACTCCGGTGTAGTTTAAACGCGGGACTCCGGCGAAAATCCTCCGCTTCTCGACGATTTCTTTCCCGGTAAAAGTTTGCCTGTTGGGGTGTGGCGACGTAAATGACTGGCATGACGCACAAAGACCCCATCAATGACTGTTTTCTGAAAGCCTGCAGAGGTGAACCGGTATCCCGCACCCCGGTTTGGCTGATGCGTCAGGCGGGCCGCTATATGGCTGAATATCGTAAGATGCGGGAAACCTATCCCATACTGGAGATGATGAAAAATCCGGAGCGGGCGGCGGAAGTCACTATGCAGCCGGTGCGGGCCTTCGATATTGATGCGGCCATCATCTTTGCGGACATTCTGACTTTGCTGGAACCCATGGGCCTGCAGCTGGAGTTTATTCCCGGACGCGGACCGGTTTTTCACAATCCGGTGCGGGACACAGCGGATGTGCTGGCACTGAAAACGGTGGACCCCCACAAACAAATCGACTTTACCCTCGATGCCATCCGCCTCTCCCGCGAACTGCTGGAAAACAAAATTCCGCTGATCGGATTTTCCGGCGCGCCCTTTACCCTCGCCTGTTATGCGGTGCAGGGCGGGGGAAGCAAAGATTTTGATGAGGTGCGCGCCTGGATGTTTTCCTCTCCTGCCCGCTGGGCGGATCTGATGGATCGATTGACCGATGCGGTGACGGAATATCTGCTTGCCCAGATCGATGCCGGCGCGCAGGCGCTGCAGTTGTTCGACAGCTGGGCCGGCTGCCTCTCGGTGGCCGACTACGAACGCTTTGCCGCCCCCTGGACCCGCAAAATCTTTGCCGCCCTGGAAGGAAAAGTCCCCACCATTCATTTTTCCGCCAACGGAGGACATCTACTGGAGCAGATCGCCGACATGCCGGTATCCGTGATTGGACTCGACTGGCGGGTCAGCCCGTCTCAGGTGATGGAACGCATCGGTACCGATCGGGTGTATCAGGGCAATCTGGATCCGGCACGCTTATTGGCATCCGACGAAGCCGCCCTCACCGGTGCGGCCGAAGTATTGGAAAATCTGAAGCCGGCAAAGGGTCATATCTTTAATTTGGGGCACGGGGTGATCAAAACCACTCCACCGGAGCGGGTGAAGCTGCTGGTGGATGCGGTGCACGGGTAAAGAAAGCGGAGCGCGGACACGCTTGCCCCGGCGGTATAGGCTCTGTTTTCCGCTCGGGCAAGAGTGCCCGCGCTCCTTGCGACTTAAACCTGCAACAAACTCGACATCGCTTTCTGAATCGATCAGATCATTTATATGAAATGGAAAATCATCTCAGTGGGTAAACCGTCATTCTCCTGGGCCCGGGAGGGCATTGACACGTATGTGAAGCGTCTGCAGCCTTTTGCGCCGGTGGAAATGATTCAACTCAAGAAATCAGACAGCGCTTTGTTTCTGAAGGCCAGCGGATCGGCTTTGACTTTGGCTTTGGATGAACGGGGCAGGGGCTTTACCACCGCGGCCATGGCCAGGCAGGTGACCACCTGGGAAATGGATGCGGTGAAAGAGGTGGCGGTGTTTATTGGGGGCTCCGACGGATTACCGGCGGAAATCCGTAAAGGGGCGGATATGTGTTTTCATCTCGGCCCGCAAACCATGATGCATGAACTCGCGCTGCTGGTGTGGATGGAACAGCTGTACCGGGTGTATACCCTGAAAGCAGATCATCCGTACCATCGAGGGTGAGCTGGTATACTTCGCCGGAGTCCCGCGCTTAAACGACGCCGGAGTCCCGGGTTTAAATAACGCCGGAGTCCCGGGTTTAAATGACGCCGGAGTCCCGCATTTATGCGGAAGTGACAAGGGGCGTTTACGACCCGGTTTCAGAGCCAGAGCGTATCTCATGGCCTGCACCCGAGCCCTGAAGGGCATCGGGTTGACTTCCGCATAAATGCGGGACTCCGGCGTAAATCCCCTTTACCGACCTGGTTTCAGAACCCATGTGTATCGCAGAGCCTGCACCCGAGCCCTGAAGGGCATCGGGCTGACTTCCGCATAAATGCGGGACTCCGGCGTAAATCCCCTTTACGACCCGGTTTCAGAACCCATGTGT
>JARHXX010000072.1 GCA_029269125.1 Kiritimatiellaeota bacterium B1221
GAAGGAGGCGTATATTTTTAATAGGAATTCAAATATGATAATAAGAATCTGAATTATATAAAACGACCCTCATGAAACCATATTATCTAGAGCGTGTATTTTTTCACTGTTATCTTTTGTTTATGCTAAGCTTTCAGTTAAAAGCGCAACTGGTCGAAATTGACACTTTTGCTGAGTTACAGCAAAAAGTAGACGCATACTGGGTCGAAGGAAGTTCAGATAAACTCCACCCCCCTGGAAGTGAATTTGTTTGGCAACTTCCCATGATGACGACTGCGGCCACCTTTCCGCAGAGTTTCCTCGATGACCTTAGCCCCATCGAAGAAGGTGGGGTTACGCTTTATCTTCTGCAAATCACCGAATCCGATGCCGTGCCCATCACTCGCAATTGGACAGATTTAGATGGAAACCTCACCGCGACAACTACTTCGCCTCCTGGTTATAATCCATACCAATGGGTACTCACAACTTTTCCTCCTCCGGCGTATTTGACCTCTAGTCAACTTGATGAATATGTGGAAGAAAGGTATCCCAATAGAAAAACCCTTCTCCTTAAACTCATTCGGACAGTTGATTTCCCCACCTGGGAACAGGTGATGATCGATCTTGCGGAGGCCCATTCCGTTCCTGAAGATCCCGCAGCCCTTGCCGTAGGAAGCCTTCGGGTCAACCCCGACCAACAAGGAATGGCGTTACTCACCGAAATTCCTGTGGGAGTGGAACGGGTAGGACTCTACACTACTGACAACCTGCTTGGCCCCATTCAATGGACCCAAGAAGATGCAGTGGATATTCTTTCCAATCCCCAATGGATTTATGGCCATCTGGATGGCTCGATAAAATTCTTTTTGGTGGGCAATCATAGTCTGGACTCCGATTTTGATGGGCTTATGGATGTTTACGAGCAACTGATCAGCCACACTTCATCGACTTCTTCGGATACGGATGGGGATGGCATTGATGACCATGAGGAAATTTATATTTACGAAACCGACGCCAATTCATCTGATTCAGACGGAGACGGTCTCGAAGACGGTTTTGAAGTTGAAAACGGGAGCAATCCACATTCTCTTGACAGTGACGGGGACGGGAAACCTGATGAACTTGAAGACACAGATAGAGACGGCCTCACTGCCAAAATGGAACAAGCCCGCGGCACGAAACCAAATGATGAAGACAGTGATGGTGACGGGATAAATGACTTTGAAGATGCCGTGGGTTATGATGCCTATTTCACTTTTCCCGCTGAACCTGAAACACGTTATGCCGTGGTCGAAATTTTTGAAATGGATACCACAGTCGGCTTCGATGTCGTTGTCAACAATCAAGGAAGGGTAGTACTATCGGGATCTACCCATTTTCAGATCTGGCATCAGGGTGAGATCACGAACTACCCAGAAAGTACATTTATCGGCCTTAATAATGTGGGTGAAATCTTATACAAATCCAAGGAAGGAGAAAGTATAGTTAAAGGTCCTATTGGACTGACCGTGAAATATGAAGATACTAAAGAAACCGAACTAGAGATAACTGGAGAGTGGGAATCGGACACTCACAAATTCCGCACCATTGATAGGGAAGACCGAAGGGAAGTTATGACTCCTATTCACATCGAGGATTCGGGACGTGTGTGGACAACACACTGGCATAGCTTGGAGGATTTAGTTGGATGTCAAGAATGGAGTAGCCAAGACCCTACGCCAGAACCCAGCTACGGCGGAGGTCACTTCAAACAGCATGATGTAGATTTTATTGAGGCTTACAGCCAAGGGGTGTTTATCGATGAAGAAGCGTTAGCAGGAAGTGGAGAGGCGTTTTTAGTTCCTATTGACGGAGCGATGGCGCAGCAAGGTCCCGGTTTTGGGTTTATTTACGACCCGGAAGTCAAGTATGCAACTTGGAGCTTTTCGGGGAATGGATTTGCAAACCCGCAGGCGGATGGACCCGTAACCTCGGTGGTATTCAATCAAAATGAAGATTATGTTTTGTCAACCCAGCTGAATAACTTTGTTGGTTTTTACCCTATAGATCCCACAGACGAACTCGGAGAAGATATATATCCTGTTTACAGCTTTAGTGATACTACAGAAATACAGGTGGGGTACGAAAATGGAGGCCGACTAAGCGCCATCGGGACCGCTCGTTTACCGGAAGACGAACGGCTTTGGAAAGTTTGGAGGAAAGATGGAGTGGATGTATTGACCCTCCATGACCCGGAGCTTGGACACCCTATTCAGAATGGGGGTGCTGATAATGATTCGGTCGTTATTCGGAAAGTTGCCAAAAATGGCTTAGTTCTCTCAGGGGATCTGCTTTGGAGAAATGGCCGCATCCTTAGCGATGAAGATCTGCTGGGGCCGGATGCGGAATGGGGGAATGTGCAGGTTCAAGCGGTTTCAGACAACGGACAATTTCTAGCGGGTACTGCCCGAAAAATCATTATTTTGGAGAATGGTGACAAAGAGCTTTCTTCTGAAAGCTGCACGATCCTATTGGTTCCTGCCGAAATTGTTCCAGATTACAATCGAGATGGCATTATCGATGCAAAAGACCGTAACCGAGTGAATGAAGACAATCCTTGGCGATGGTGGATCAATGATGATGATGACCACTGGGAAGAAAAACGTGGAAAAAATGAGCGGGATATTCCAAATCAACCTTTTGTACTACAGGATGGGACGAATTCAACTATTGATGGTCCAAGGGACTACATTGACTTTTTCCCCCTCTTCTTCGATATCAAACAGATGCTTGGGATTTTTCCCACAACAGACTTTGACTACATCCTGAGCCATGAAGAATCTGCCCTGAATTATTTTGAGGTGCCGGATGTGGTTCTGGACGGAAGCGATGACGCCCACAGACTTAGAGCTCCCATCGAACAACATGACTTTATGCCACCGTCCGTCGGATTACTGGACATGACGGTCGTCACTATTACTGAAGCAGGAGTTCCGTTTCCCGCTGCGACGCTTGCAAATAGTGACCATAATAAAGGGGCATTATACTTGGAAGCAAACCGGAAAACGGAAAAGCCGCTGGTTCTGGAGATACGCAGGAAAAGCGACAGCCAATTAATGAAGAAATTAGAATTTTCATTAAATATTGTCGATGTGAAGGACATGTTCAGGCAAGTCAATCTCCGTTCCTTTACCGGAGGTAGTGGCGGAAATCCAACCCAAACCGGTCAGCCTCCAGAGTATCCCGATGCCTTAACCAACGGCAACTATCTAGTTTACGTTCACGGATACAATGTGAGCGGTGAAAGTGCAAGGGGCTCACAGTCCAATTTGTTTAAGCGCTTTCACCAGATGGGAAGTGATGCGCGTTATGTAGCGGTTAGCTGGTTTGGGGACCCACCAAATCCAACGCCTGCAGTGACAGCCCTCCCCGCAGATTATCATCGGGCGGTCAAAAATGCACTCATTACCGGAAGCGTCTTGAAACAGAACGTGAGTTTTATGGGAGATAGACCCGTAACTCTCATGGCACACACAGCTTGGGTAATGGGGTAGCCAGTCAGGCGATTGCCAATTATGGCCTGCAGGTAAATCAGTATATTATCATCAATGGAGCCATTGCCTTGGAAGCGTATGATGCCGACCAAACGGATAATTTTAATAACGACACCGATATGGCCCGGAATATGACCGAGGATGATTGGAAGCCCTTTTATGATTATAAAAATGCAGACGATGAGCATAGTGAACGGCGGCTGCTCGCATCGAACTGGCATGAGCGCTTTGATTCCACGGATGATCGAAGCAAGCTGACCTGGAAGAATATATTTGCAAGCAATGAGCTCCTCAGTGTAGCCTACAATTTCTATTCACAGGGAGACGAAATAGTCGAGAATGCGGATAATACAGAAGAGTTCGGCCATTGGGATAATATTTGGGAGGATACACTCACTGGAGGTGGTCGCCACGCGTGGGTTCAACAAGAGATCGGCAAAGGAGGTCAAAACACAATCATATTTAATAGAGGCTTTCATGATGCGAATGGGGGCTGGGAGTTTAATGACGGGGAGGATGGATACCGAAAACCAGCCTTCCTCATTGGCTGGAAACCTTTCTCTCCTGAACAGGCGAAAAATGAAATCACCGATGAAGAGCTGAAAACAAAACCTTTCCACCGTCGCCTTTTATTTCCACTGTTGTATGACCCAGAATTGGGTCATGGCGTGGCAAGGGATCTGATAGACTTCTCCACCATCATGGGCAGTGGCATACCCGCCATGTCGTATGCGATTGCAGTGAATCCTCTTGAAGAATTAGAAGAACAGGAGCGAAACTTTAATATGCAGGCCGAATTAAAATCAGAGGAAGCCAAAACGGATTGGCCGGTTAAGTTTCCAGACTACGCTTTCGATTGGCTACATAACGACTTCAAAAATGTGGCCATCCAATATATACACCCCATGTATCAGAAAATAATCGACCTTGGCGAACTCAATAAGGACTGACCTATGAATAAAATACTTAAAGCATGTCTTGTTTTACTAACCTTGATATCAACTGCGGCCTGCCAGCCGATTCGTACTGTAAAGGTGACCGTAGTAGGAGATGATCAAACCCCCATTGAAAATGCGAAGGTAGTGGTCTGGTTTTCAGGTTATCAACCTCATCAGAGTAAAAGTGTGGAGGGTTTGACAGATGAAAATGGGATATTTGAAGCATCTGGCGAACAAGCGCTTTTACGTATGCTTACTCGAATTAATAAAGAGGGGTATTATGAAACTGAAAAAGATCGGCTAAAGAAAGATCAAGACCATGATCTTACGTTGGTATTACGAAAAAAGAAAAATCCGATTTCTCTTTATGCTAAAGATATAGGTCTCCGACTACCCGTAAACCGCGAATGGGTTGGATATGATTTTGAGTTTGGGGATTGGGTAAAACCACATGGCAAAGGCAAAGTCGTTGATGTCTTTTTTAAATGCGATACAGAGATGACAGCAGCTAGAGATGGAAAAGGGACCTTGGAAATGAAATTTAAAGAGGATGAAGGACTCATATTGGTCAAAGACAAATATCTCCCTCTAAGCCAAATGAAAATGCCCCATAATGCACCATTAGAAGGTTATAATCCAGTTTTTTTCCGTGAGGAAGAATCCTTCAGGAACAAAAACAGACAATTATATGTTGGCTATTTTTTCAGGACAAGAGTCGTAAAAGAGGGAGATAAAATTGTTTCAGCTAACTACGGAAAAATCCTTGAGGATATTCGATTTGGTCCTCGCCATGCAAATCTATTAGTTAAAAACCCTAAAAAACCATATAGTTATGCAACGGTTTCCTTTACGTATTATTTCAACCCCAAACCAAATGACCGAAACCTAGAATTTGACCCCTCACAAAATTTGATGAAAGGATTGGATGTGACAGAGAAAGTCCACCAGCCTTGAAGATGGTAGGGAAAAGGGGTCAGGACTTGCATTTAGTCAGAATAGAGATTGACCCTTTCCAATCTTTGTCTATAATTCAGTTATGCCTCGCCAGAGAAGAATTGAATATCCAGGAGCCCATTATCATGTTCTTTGCAGAGGAAATCATCGTGAGGATATTTTCCTGAATGATGATGGGCGTAGATTGTTTCTTTCCAGCTTGGGTGAAGTCTGCGAGCAGACTGGTTGGAAGATTCATGCGTATTGCTTAATGTCGAATCACTATCATTTGAGTCTTGAAACGCCTGAAGCAAATTTGGTTGCGGGGATGACTTGGTTTCAGGGGACCTACACTTCGCGGTTTAATGCGATGTTTCAGAGAAGAGGACATGTGTATCAAGGTCGGTATAAAGCGATTCCTGTCTATACGGACCCTCGAAGCGAAGGTTTGGTATATTTTCGGCAACTTTCCACGTATATCCATTTGAACCCCTATAGAGCCGGGATATGTGGGGAAGGTAAAGCGGAGGATTTAGAGTCGTATAAATGGAGCAGTTATCCGGCTTATTGTGGGCTGACTAACAAAATTCCCCAATGGCTGGTGCGGAATAAAGTATTAAAGAGTTGGGGGATCAGGGAGGGAGATGAAAATGCGTCCAGAGCATATCAGACAAAAATAGAACGGGCCATGAAATTTGAAGAAGATCCCGATGCGGGGCGAAGAGGTGAGTTTGAGGAACAGGTGAAGCGGGGTTGGTATATAGGGTCGAAAACTTTTCGGGAGCAGTTGCTCGACGAAATCGAAAAGGAGAATTTAAAAGAGGATCTACGTGGAGCACAAAAGCATGCACACAATGAACGAAGGGCTGAAGCGCTGATCAAGGCCGCCCTAAGCGAAATGTGCCTTACGGAAGAAGACTTCCTGGGAATGAAGGCAAACTGTCTTGAGAAGCAGGCTGTCGCTTGGCTGGTAAAGGCCCATACCACAGTTACCGGAAAGTGGGTGTGTGAACGCTTAAAAATGGGGCATCCAAGTAATATTTCGCGTTCACTCAAAAAGTTTCGAATATCTGAAGACGAAATAATCCTAAATCTCAAAACCAAAATGACTAAATGCAAGTCCTGACCCCTTGGCCTGACCCCTTGGCCGAATTGGGCAAGATTTTAGCCAAAGCCATTCTGCCCGAGCTGGAAGGCGAAGCCAAACCCGATGCGCACGACAGCTCCACCTCCAGTTTGATCC
>JARHXX010000073.1 GCA_029269125.1 Kiritimatiellaeota bacterium B1221
GTAAAGCCCTCAATTCAATCGTAACCCGTGTAAAACCGATCTTCCCCCCCCCGGTTTACGTGATGAAGTTTCATCCGGAATCCGTATCGTACAATTGGCGGGACGGGACCTGCCCGATCGGTCAGATATTTCCCATTCCCCTACGCCTTTGACCGCCATTCGCCCTCTCCTTTTGCGATCCAGACAAAAAAAGACCTGAATCCAATGGATTCAGGTCTTTAGAAAAAAGCTCCGGCAGCGTGCTACTCTTCCACAACATTAGGTTGCAGTACCATCGCCGCTGAGAGACTTAACTACCGTGTTCGGGATGGGAACGGGTGGGTCACTCTCGCCATAGCCACCGGAAAGTGGTTACCTCTCGCTATTGAGAGGAAAAAAGAAATTGCATAGAACGGGTATACCAACCGACAGATATTCGGAAATAAAAATAGAGGTTAAGCCTCACGACTCATTAGTACTGGTTAGCTAAACATATCGCTATGCGTACACACCCAGCCTATCAAGGTCATCGTCTTTGACCAGTCTTTAGATGAACCGAAGTTCATAGGGAGAATTCATCTTGAAGTCGGCTTGGCGCTTAGATGCTTTCAGCGCTTATCCATTCCGCACATAGCTACCCAGCGATGCCACTAGCGTGACAACTGGAACACCAGAGGTGCGTCATTCCCGGTCCTCTCGTACTGAGGAATGATCTTCTCAATTCTCCTGCGCCCACGACGGATAAGGACCGAACTGTCTCACGACGTTCTGAACCCAGCTCGCGTACCACTTTAATGGGCGAACAGCCCAACCCTTGGGACCTTCTCCAGCCCCAGGATGTGATGAGCCGACATCGAGGTGCCAAACCGCCGCGTCGATGTGGACTCTTGGCGGCGATCAGCCTGTTATCCCCAGAGTACCTTTTATCCGTTGAGCGATGGCTCTACCACGAGAAACCACCGGATCACTTAGTCCTGCTTTCGCACCTGCTCGACTTGTAGGTCTCGCAGTCAAGCTCCCTTGTACCTATACGCTCTACGCACGATTGCTGACCGTGCTGAGGGAACCTTTGAGCTCCTCCGTTACTTTTTGGGAGGAAACCGCCCCAGTCAAACTGACCATCTGACACTGTTCCTCACCCAGATTCATGGGATAAGGTTAGAATCCTAATAACACAAGACTGGTATTTCACTGATGACTCCACCTGGTCTTGCGGCCTGGCTTCAACGTCTCCCAGCTATGCTACACATGAGTTATCAAAACCCAATATCAGAGTACAGTAAAGGTTCATGGGGTCTTTCCGTCCTGTCGCGGGTATCAGGCATTTTCACCTGAATTACAATTTCACCGAGATCTTGGTTGAGACAGCGTCCAGATCGTTACACGATTCGTGCAGGTCGGAACTTACCCGACAAGGAATTTCGCTACCTTAGGACCGTTATAGTTACGGCCGACATTCACGGGGGCTTCAGTTCGCAGCTCTCACCGCTTGCCTTGACCTTTCCGCATTGGTCACGTGTCACACCCTATACTTCCTCTTACGAGTTTGCAGAGTGCTATGTTTTTGATAAACAGTCGCCTGGACCCTTTCACTGCGCCTCCAATCCGCTCAAACTTAATATCACGGCTCGGAGGACCCCTTCTTCCGAAGTTACGGGGCTATGTTGCCGAGTTCCTTAACCAAGTTTCTCTCGCTCACCTTAGTATATTCTACTATCCTACCTGTGTCGGTTTACGGTACGGTCACCATATGATCAACGCTTAGAAGCTTTTCTCGACAGCAGAGTATCAACGCCTACCTTTGTCCGAAGACTCAGACCTCATCGTATTTCAGCCGGTATTCAGCGGATTTTCCTACTGAACAGCCTACGTACTTGAACTTCCACGACTAACGGGAAGCGCGCCTAACTTTCTGTGTTCCTTCATCACTCACATACGGTGGTACAGGAATATTAAACCTGTTTCCCATCGACTACGCCTTTCGGCCTCGCCTTAGGAGCCGACTAACCCCGGGCGGACGATCCTTGCCCGGGAAACCTTGGGATTTCGGTGACCAGGATTCTCACCTGGTTTTCGTTACTAATGTCCGCATAATCACTTGTGTGCAGTCCACGGTCGCTTACGCTTCCGCTTCAACCCGGCACACAACGCTCTTCTACCACGCATCGCTTACGCGACGCATCCGCAGATTCGGTTCCATACTTGAGTCCCGTTCATTTTCGGCGCAAACCCTCTCGACGAGTCAGCTATTACGCACTGTTTAAATGATGGCTGCTTCTAAGCCAACATCCTCGCTGTCTATGAAGATTCACATCCTTAAGCACTTAGTATGAATTAGGGACCTTATCTGGCGGTCTGGGCTGTTTCCCTTTCCACTGTGAAGCTTATCCCCCACAGTGTGACTGCTTGTGTAGCTGCTCTGGCATTCGGAGTTTGAATGGCGTCAGTAATCCGAGATGGACCCATATTCCAGTCAGTGCTCTACCTCCAGAACGAGTATTCACAAACGCTAGCCCTAAAGCTATTTCGAAGAGAACCAGCTATTACTGAGTTTGGTAAGTCTTTCGCTCCAACCCACAGCTCATCCGAGCACTTTTCAACGTACACCGGTTCGGTCCTCCACTCCGTGTTACCGAAGTTTCAACCTGGCCATGGGTAGCTCACTCAGCTTCGGGTTCATCACATGCAACTCGCGCCCGGTTAGGACTCGCTTTCGCTTCGGCTCCATCCAGAACTGGATTTAACCTTGCTACATATAATGACTCGCGGACTCATTATGCAAAAGGCATGCGACCACACCATAAAGGTGCTATCACACTTTGTCAGCACAAGGTTTCAGGTTCTATTTCACTCCCCTAACAGGGGTTCTTTTCACCTTTCCCTCGCGGTACTTGTTCTCTATCGGTCATCGGCGTGTATTTAGCCTTAGGAGGTGGGCCTCCCGGATTCAAACGGAGTTTCACGTGTTCCGTTCTACTTGGGAACTCACTAGGTGTCTTCAAGATTTCGTGCACGGGCCTTTCACCCTCTTTGGAGAATCTTTCCAGATTCTTACACTATCCATCCGAGCATACCATGTTGTGGTCCCGCAACCCCAACACCGAAATGTTGGTTTGGGCTGTTCCCCGTTCGTTCGCCACTACTTGGGGAATCACGGTTGTTTTCTTTTCCTTCAGGTACTGAGATGTTTCACTTCCCTGAGTATCGCTCCACACACCCTATGTATTCAGGTGCGGGTAACCAGGTAGTTAACCTGGCTGGGTTTTCCCATTCGGAGATCTTCGGATTAAAGTGTATTTGCCACTACCCGAAGCTTATCGCAGCTTATCACGTCCTTCATCGCCATCCGATGCCAAGGCATTCACCTTGTGCTTTCTGTAACTTAACCATAATTGTTTATATCCCGATTTTCAATCGGTTGTAATTTGTATACCCTATCTATGCAATTTTCAAAGAACTGTGGTGCAAGGTCCCCGCGTTGGAGTCCATGACCAAAAGCTTTATTAACAAGTAAATTTAATGCCCGATGACCCAAGGCGGATATCGATTATTCCGCTTTCCACCATTTTATAATGGTGGGCGCACCAGGACTCGAACCTGGGACCTCGTCCTTATCAGGGACGCGCTCTAACCAACTGAGCTATGCGCCCGGCTGAATCAAAAACTGGTGGAGCCAGACGGGATCGAACCGACGACCTCCTGAATGCAAATCAGGCGCTCTCCCAGCTGAGCTATGGCCCCAAAATCTGTTTGAGAGACCGGGATATCACCGAAGTGATCATTGCCGTTTTAAAATTATTTCGCTCTAGAAATGATGCGACTTATGAAACCGTACAAACCCTGTAAGTTGTCGTTGTAATACGTTACCGTATTACACAACCTGTAATGAAACAGGTGTTTAACCTATCTGCAGAAAAGCATCAATAAATCAGAGTATCTGATCCAAGTCCTTTCGCAGATTCTCCTTAGAAAGGAGGTGATCCAGCCGCAGGTTCCCCTACGGCTACCTTGTTACGACTTCATCCCAGTCACTACCCACTCCTTCGGCACCTAACTCCCTTACGGGTTGTAACAGTGACTTCGGGAGCAGACAGCTTCCATGATGTGACGGGCGGTGTGTACAAGGCCCGGGAACGTATTCAAGGGACCGTAGCTGATGTCCCTTTACTAGCGATTCCAGCTTCATGGAGTCGAGTTGCAGACTCCAATCCGAACTGAGGAACGTTTTGAGGATTGGCTCCCCCTCGCGGGTTCGCTTCCCATTGTACGTTCCATTGTAGCACGTGTGCAGCCCTGAACATAAGGACCATACTGACTTGACGTCATCCCCACCTTCCTCCCCGTTACCGGGGCAGTCTCTTTAGAGTTCCCTGCGGATCGCTCCCAGATGGCAACTAAAGACAAGGGTTGCGCTCGTTGCGGGACTTAACCCAACACCTCACGGCACGAGCTGACGACAGCCATGCAGCACCTGTGCACCGTCCAACTAAATGACCCCGAGCTTTCACTCAGGTATGACGGGCATGTCAAGTCCAGGTAAGGTTCTTCGCGTTGCATCGAATTAAGCCACATGCTCCACCGCTTGTGCGGGCCCCCGTCAATTCCTTTGAGTTTTAGTCTTGCGACCGTACTCCCCAGGCGGTACACTTAACACGTTTGCTCCGGCACGGAAGGGGTTAAAGCCTCCCACACCAAGTGTACACCGTTTATGGCCAGGACTACGAGGGTATCTAATCCTCTTCGCTCCCCTGGCTTTCGTGCCTCAGCGTCAGTATTCGTCCAGTAGATCGCTTTCGCCGCTGGTGTTCTTCTTAATATCTACGCATTTCACCGCTACACTAAGAATTCCATCTACCTCTCCGATACTCTAGTTTGACAGTTTCAAATGCAGTTCCATGGTTGAGCCATGGGCTTTCACATCTGACACATCAAACAGCCTACGCACCCTTTACGCCCAGTAAATCCGAACAACGCTTGCAACCTCTGTATTACCGCGGCTGCTGGCACAGAGTTAGCCGTTGCTTCCTCTGAAGGTACCGTCAAATCAAATGGCTATTAACCAAATGACCGTTCTTTCCTTCTGACAGAAGTTTACGACCCTAGGGCCTTCATCCTTCACGCGGCGTCGCATCATCACACTTTCGTGCATTGTGAATGATTCTCGACTGCAGCCTCCCGTAGGAGTCTGGGCAGTGTCTCAGTCCCAGTGTGGCTGACCATCCTCTCAGACCAGCTACCCGTCTTCGCCTTGGTGAGCCATTACCTCACCAACAAGCTGATAGGACTCGGGCCTATCCTAAAGCACGTGGTCCGAAGATCCCACGCTTTAAACAATCTACCTTGTGGCAGACGATCACATCCGGCATTACCTCCAGTTTCCCGAAGCTATTCCAGACTTTAGGGCAAATTACCCAAGTATTCCTCACCCGTTCGCCGCTCTCAATATCAAAGCAAGCTTCAATATCTACCGCTCGACTTGCATGCCTAATCCACGCCGCCAGCGTTCGTTCTGAGCCAGGATCAAACTCTCCATAAAAAATCTTTTTACAAAGAATTTATCCGCTCAATTTATTTGTATTTGTATGAGCCTCAAATTTCTTGTCGGGTTCGCACAAGTTTCACAAATCACATCATTTCTAAATCGAAATAATTTTTTTATTTACTTGCTAACATTTTAAAGAACAATGGACTGTGTGACTCGCGTCTCACACTCCGTAAATCGGGTCCGCTCTTATACAGGATCTTCGAAGCTTTTGTCAACATGTTTTTTTAAGTTATTTCTAACTCTTTTGAAACGATCAGTCTCTTGATCGTTTCCATGTCCTTCTTCAAGTAATCCCTTTGAAGGGGCGGGGGTTTTAACATGGCCAGCATCTCGATGTCAACCTCATTTCCACCCTTTTATTTAAACCGTTTTGCCGGCTTAAAAACAAGGCAACTTGCTGTTCGCTTCGTTGCGGAAGTCGCGGAACATAATGAAATGTTTCTCAACGTCAACCCTTGTTTTACCTTTTTATTTCCACC
>JARHXX010000074.1 GCA_029269125.1 Kiritimatiellaeota bacterium B1221
CGTTGAGAAGCTAGACCTAAAGAGACTCCCCTTTGTAAGGGTGGGGCATGGGTTGTGGGTTTGTGCACCATCCTTTCAGGATGGGGGATATGGGGGGATGTTTTTTCCGGGGGCGATGCCCCCGGCTACGGTGAAACGACCCCGTTGGGGTCCAGGATGGGTATGATGTAAGGACATGGGTAACAGAAAATGACGAAATGCAAGGCCTCCTGCCTTTGCTGGGTGACCCTTTTCTCTTAATATACCCTATTCAGGGGGGGGGGCTTTTTCAGTCTGAAAGCCTGTGACCCCGCAGACAAAATGTCTAGGTTATTTGCGGCGTCCCAGAAACATGGCCAGTGCGAAAGTCAAGACCATCCCCAGGGTTGTGGGTTCGGGAATTGCCACCAGGTAGCCATCCGAATCCAGGGTGAGCCCTTCGGTCACTTCCTGCGTTTTTGACAGGTCGGTGTAGGCGGTGATCTGCGAAAGCATTTGAGTGGTCAGGGCATCTGAGCCGGTTCCGAATCTGATGACGCCATCACTGAATCCATGAATAATCAGCTCTTCGTCGAGACCCCAGTTTTCCCCGCTGCTGTCCAGAAAGGTGAGGGCGGTCACGCTGGGGTCGAGATAAAAATTTCCCTTGCGGGTTGCGCCGTTGTTGACTTTCAAGGTGCCCCAGTCGGCATCTCCGTTGACGTGGTAGGTGAAGTTATTCTCGATATTCAGGTCCGGCCGGTTGCTTACCGCGTCATCCACGTTGATGGTCAAAGACGAACTCCAGCCTGTTGCCAGGTTGTCGGTGGCTCCGTCTAGCCAATGGGTGGTGTCGACGGTAATGTCCGCAGAATTGGTCTTCAGTTGCAACACACCGGAATTGTTGACGGATGTACTGCCGAAGGTGACCGGGCCACCCACTTCATAGAGGACGCCCGAACCGCTACTGGACAATTCCCCATTAAACGAATAGCTGCCGATATTCCGAACGGTGATCACCCGGTCACTCAAGGTTGCGGAACTGTTTTCTCCGAAGGTCACCGAACCGCTGTTTTGAGAAGCTCTGATATTATTCGCTTTGTTGTTGGATGCGGTGTTGTCCAGCACGTAGGTGCCGTCCAGTTTAAAATCGACTGCCGCCAGGTTGTCGATCAGATCGGTATTGCTGCCTGAATTCCCGTCGATGGTCAGGGTGCCAGCACCGGAGAGAGTGGCGTTCGAGCCGACTGAAGCATCCAGAACCAGTTTCTGAATCACATAGTTGCTGTCGACGACGGCAGTGGCGGACTGGATGTAGACCGTATCGGCATGGGTCAGCACGGGGGCCGAGCCACCGGACCAGTTGGCGCCTGTCGACCAGTTGAAATCCGTACCGGATGCGCCGGTGAAATAATAGTCGGCGGCCCAGCCCGAAACGGACAGACCCAGAGAGAGCAGGATTAAAATGTTTTTGAGGTTATTTCGCATGGTTGAGTTCCTTTTTCTATTTAAATAGAAGTTTCATGACATGAAATAATGACCATGTGACTATGTCAATGGTAAATTTTGTGCGAATCTGTAAAAAAAATGTAGGTATACGGATCACTCCGCCGGGGGGCTGAAACGCGGGTGCGGCAAATGCTTTTTCAGGCCGGGCAATCTAACTTTCTCCGCCTGTGCCCGGGACCGAAGCGTACAAGAGATCCGCACTCCGCGCAAGCGCGGGGCCCGGGTGGAAATAGGGAGGATCCTGAAATTATATTCAGCTTGCCTCCCGCCCATCCTTTTTCAAATAAAATATTTTTGCCTCCCCCCGCCCCGATGACGACGGCCAACAAAGCGATGCCCCCGGCTACGATGAGTTGACCCGTTGGGGTCCAGGTGGGTTGCGGGCGGGCGTAACGCCGTTGGCGTAACCCCATTTTTCGGGGAGGACCCAGGGTAGTGTCGTTCCTCCGCAGCCCTAGGCTGAATGACGTAACCCCGTTGGCGTATGTTTCTGTTTTCCCTTTGGCTGCTCGATGGTTGGGAATCGCAATCGACTTGTTTCGATACCGGTTGTGGTGAAGGATTTGGGTTTTATTCGGCTGATTCTTCGTCGCTGGTTTCGCTAAGGGACTCTTCGAATCCCTGATAGACGAGGGCGACGCCTTCGGCGCCGCTTTGGTCTTTGACGGTGATGGCGTTGCTGCCGAGGAGGCTGGTGCTTTGATAGACGGCACTGAGGCCGCCGGTGCTGATGAAGGTTCCGAGGGCGGCGTTGGATACAGACCACTCTAATGGGAGCGCGAGTTCGGTGTCTTCAGCCGAAGAGCTGGCGGTGAATACGGTGGAGAGTCCGTCCCCGTCGAGGGTGACGGAAGCGGGGTCAAGGGTGATGGCTTTTTCGCTGCCGCCTGCGCTGCTGGTTTCGCAGGCGGTGAATGCGAGGGCGAGGGGAAGGAGGAGCAGGCTGAAGAGGGGGTGTCGTTTCATGTCGGATGTTTGGTTCGGGTTATTGAATGTAATCTTGAATGCTGAAAATGGGGATGACCATGCCCACGAAAATCATGCCGATAAAGCCGGCGATGGCGAAGAGAAGCAGGGGTTCCATGAGGGCGACGGTGGTTTTGAGGCTGCGGTCGAGATCGCGTTCGCTGGTATCGGCCAGGCGCAGGAGTTCGCTGTCGAGACGTCCGCTTTCTTCCGCCACGGAAATCATTTCCAGGGCGGATCCGGGGAAGAGGGTGCGGCTTTCGCCCAGACTGGAGGCGAGGCCTTCTCCGCGGCTGACCCGTTCGGTGGTGTCGGCCACCATGTCGGTGAGGGTTTGAAATCCGATGGAGCGCCGGGCCACCGTGAGCCCGTTCATCAGCGGAACCCCCGCGCCCAGCAGGGTGCCCAGCATGCGGCAGAAGCGGGCCATGGCGACCCGGGCCAGCAGGGGACCGACCATGGGTGCGTGCAATAAAAGTTTTTCCAGTTTGCGTCGGCCGGCATCGCCGCTGAGCCATCGCTGCAGGTAATAAGCTCCCAAGCCGAGGGCGAGGGCGAGGAAGAGTCCGTAGGAGACCAGAAAATCACTGGCGGAAATGATCACTTTGGTGAGCAGGGGGAGTTCGGCCTGAAAGTCATTAAATAACACTTCGAAACGGGGAATGAAAAATACCAGCAGGAACACCAGCACCGCGAGGGCCATGAACATGAGGATGCAGGGATAGAGCAGGGCGCCCATCACGTTGGTGCGCAACTCCCGTTCGCGGGTTTGGAAATCGGCGATCTGGTTGAGCACCACATCGAGGAAACCGCCGGCTTCTCCGGCGGCGACCATGGCGACATACACGCGGGGAAAGACTTCGGGCTGTTTGGCCATGGCATCGGCCAATGCGACCCCGTCTATGACCTGGTTGTGCACTTCCCGCCAGTGCGCTTCGGCGGCGGGGTGGGGGGCTTCGCGACAGAGAATACTGAGAGCGCGGCTCAGGGGAACACTGGCGGCCAAGAGGCTGGCGAGGGAGCGGGTGAAATCTTCGAGATCGGCAAAGGAGATTTTTTTGTTGCTCCGTTTTTTGGGTCGGTCGGCGGGGGCAGAATTTTTTTCGGACTTGTCGTGTTCTTCCAGCCGGATGGGGATGAGGCCCCGGCTTTCCAGATCGTGCAGGGCTTCACGACGTCCGCCCGCTTCCAGTTTTCCTTCCACATTGCTCCCGTTTTCGGTCACCGCGGTATAACGAAACTGCGGCATGACTTAACTCCCGGGGTCTTCGTTTTTGGAGACGCGCAAAATTTCGTCGGGGGTGGTGAGGCCATTGCTCACCTGACGCCATCCGTCCTCGAGCAGGCTGGTCATGCCTTCTTTGCGGGCGGCTTCACGGATTTCTCCGCTGGAGACGCCGTCGAGGAGCAGGCGACGCAGGGGCGGGGTCATGGGCATCATTTCGAACACCGCCTGGCGGCCGGAGAATCCGGTTTGCCGACAGGTGCGGCAGCCGTTGCTTTTATAAAGCGTGGCATCCCGGAGGATGGGATGGGTTTCGCGCAGAAGATCCGCCCGGGGCGATTCATCAACCTGTTTGCATTCGGGACAGAGCACGCGCACCAGTCGTTGGGCGAGTACGGCTTCCAGGGAGGAGGCGACGAGGTAAGGTTCAATACCCATGTCGACCATGCGGGTGAGTGCGCCGGGGGCGTCGTTGGTGTGGAGGGTGGAGAAAACCAAGTGACCGGTAAGGGAGGCTTGTACTGCGATCTGGGCGGTTTCTTTGTCGCGGATTTCACCGATGAGGATGACGTCGGGATCGTGACGCAGCACTGAGCGGAGACCGCGTCCGAAGGTGAGGCCCGCCTGTTCGGACACCTGAATTTGGTTGATACCTTTGAGCTGATATTCCACCGGATCTTCAATGGTAATAATTTTGCGGATGCTGTCGTTGATTTCGTTCAGGGCGCTGTAGAGGGTGGTGGTTTTTCCGCTGCCGGTGGGGCCGGTGACCAGCATGATGCCGTGGGGTTGCGCGAGCACGGATTCGAAGAGGGTGCGTTCGCGGTCGGCCATACCGAGCTCGGCCAACCCCATGAGTCCCGCGTCCTGACGCAACAGACGCATGACCACCGCTTCGCCGTGCACCATGGGAATGATGGAGACGCGGACATCCACCTCCCCGCCCGACACCCGGATTTTGATGCGGCCGTCCTGGGGGACACGCTTTTCGGCGATGTTGAGGGAACTGAGGATTTTAACCCGGGAGACGATGGCGGGTTGGAAGCGTTTGATTTGTCCCGGCACGGGGACGGCCTGCAGGATGCCGTCGATGCGGTAGCGGATGATGAGTTCGTCGTTAAAAGGTTCGATATGGACATCGGTGGCGCGCAGGGAGATGGCGTCGGCCAGCAGTTGATTGACAAAGCGGATAATGGAGGCGTCTTCGGCGGCCTTGTCGAGATCGGCCTCGCCGTGGTGATCGTCTTCGACCACTTGAAAAGCGTCTTCTTCTTCGAGCGAGTGAATGGTGTCAGCGCCCACCCCGAGGTGGCGTTTAATTTCCCGAAGCAGGGCATCGCGCGGGGAGAGGACGGGGCGGAGTTCACGTCCGGTGAGGGTGCGCAGACTGTCGAGACCGGGGGAGGCGAAGAGGCGGCTGACCGCGATACGGATTTCGTTGCCGTGGGCGTTGAGAGGGAGCAGTTCTTCACGCAGGAGGACCCGGGCGGGGAAGAGTGAGAGCAGTTCGGGGTCGGGTTCGATGTCATCCAGGGTGGTGAAATCCAGGCCGTATTCGGTTGCCAGCCAGCGCAGGGGTTCCTCCTCGTTTTCGAGGACGGTGTGGGCTTCTCGCTGAAGTAAAAAGCTGCGGGCATCCGATTCGGTGAGTTGTTTTGCCTGCACCATGGCTTCCAGCTTGGGATCGAGGGCAGGTTCTGGGGTTGATTCCGTCTTCATAGTGGAACAGTAGACAGGCTGCGTGTTAACCCCGGATTGGAGAGGGGACGGAGAATTGTTAAGGAAGTGTAAAAGAAGGAGGTTGTTACGCCGGTTCACTTCCGAGTTCCTCGTTTACGAGGGGTGTCCCGAGGCGTTCACGCGAAGGGTAACGCGGAACCCGGGTTTTGCGAAACCCTTCGCGTGA
>JARHXX010000075.1 GCA_029269125.1 Kiritimatiellaeota bacterium B1221
TTCCGAGGTCTTGTCCCGGATGTTGGACCGCGGGACGCGGGCCCTCCGTTTTGGCTGACGCATTACTGGCGTGACCCCGTTCCGAGGTCTTGTCCGGGATGTTGGACCGCGGGACGCGGGCCCTCCGTTTTGGCTGACGCATTACTGGCGCGACCCCGTTCCGAGGTCTCCCCTCCGTTGCGCTATTCCTTCATTGCTTTATACATAAATTCAACTACGTTATCGCCTATGCCAGACGATCTTTCTATTTGGGAAATCCTCAACTACTATTATTCTGACGCGGTCCTGTTCCATGTTCAAAACCTGGGCATTACGGTCAGTCACTTGGTGGTGGCGCTGTTTTCAGTGCTGGTTTCTTTATTGATCTCCATGCTGGTCCGCACTTTTCTCCAGAAGAGGATCTTTAAGAAAATGAAGATCGACCAGGGGGTGGAATATGCGATGCTCAAGGTGATTCACTATTTGATTTTGATTCTCGGTATTTTTATCGGGCTGCAGAGCATCAATATTCCTTTGGGTGCGCTGGTGGGATTGTTTGCGGTGGTGGGGGTGGGGATTGGATTTGGATTGCAGAACCTGACTTCGAATTTCACCAGTGGACTGATTCTACTGTTCGAGCGTCCGGTGAAGGTGGGGGACCGCCTGGAAATGAACGGGGTGTGGGGCGATGTGGTGCGGATCAATTTGCGTACCAGCATTATTAAAACTCCGGATGAAGTTTCGATTATCGTCCCTAATTCAAAACTCCTGGATGAGTTTGTGGTCAATTACAGTTTTGGCAATCCCCGGATCCGCATTCACGTCCCGGTGGGGGTGGCGTATGGGTCAGATGTCGAAAAGGTAAGCGAATTGTTGCTCCAGGCGGCGGAGGAAAATGTCCGGGTACTCAAGACACCCGCCGCCAAAGTGTGGTTTCGGGCCTTTGGCGATTCCTCTCTGAATTTTGAATTGCTTTGCTGGATTCCCTCTGCGGAACGAAAATTCGATACCATCAGCGAACTCAATTATGCCATTGATGCCGCTTTTCGGGCGAACGGGGTAGAGATTCCCTTTCCGCAACGGGATCTGCATTTGCGGAGCAGCAATGTCTCCTTAGGTAACGAGGCGTGACAAGGTGAGGGGATGTGAACCGGGAGCGTTTTATCCGGAGGGGAGGTTGCCTTTTTTCGTTTTCTTCGTAGGGAGGGAGGACACACCTCCGGAGACAAAATGTCTGATGCCCAACAAGCCGTAAATGTAATTGAAACGTATGCACAATCGATTAAAGACCAATTGTTGAAGCCGGCGCAGGGGATCTTGCGCCGTCCTTATTTATGTCCAGGCATCGGGGAGACGTACCAGGATTTGACGGACTGGGATACCATTTGGTCCGGTATTGCCTATGCCCAGAAGGGTGACGTGGATCCGCTGAAGGACAGCTTACTCAATATTATCGAGCACATTGCTCCTGACGGTAAAGGTCAGCGGCGGATCGGTTACAAAAAATACTCTGCGCCCCCTTATCAGATTCGACCCTTTTTGGCTTCAGGGGTGTATGCCCTCTGTAAGCTGATCGGTTGCGACTGGCTGAGTGAGCAGGAGATGGACAGTTTACATCGGCATTTGATTTGGTGGCATGTGAACCGCACCGGTCGTGAGGGGCTGTTAAAATGGTTGCATGTGGATGAAGGGTTTGCCGATAACGGCCTGGTGAATTGGGCCTGGGAAGGAAATTCGGTTCAGGGCACCGATTTGAATGCGCAAATGGTGCGGGAGCATATCGGTCTGGCCTGGGTGTTTGAACAGCGGGGAGACGAAAAACGGGCGGCCGAACACCGGGAATGGGCGGAGCGTTTATGCACCCGTATTGAGAACTGTTTATGGAATGAAGAAATCGGCTGTTACGCCAGTTTGTATAATCCGCCAGTCCGCTATGAGGAGTCCACTCATATCAAAGTGCTGGGATACAACAACCTGTGGCCCTTGTGGGTGGGCATCAGCTCTCCGGAGCGGGCGAAAATTGTGATCGAAAAACATTTGCTGAATGAAGACGCGTTTTTGTCTCCATATGGCATTCGCTCGATGGCGAAGTGTGAGCGCAATTACAATAACATGAAAGGCGGATACATTAATCCCATGGCGGGGGCGCCCCAATACGGGACCGCAGTTGAGTCCCTCAGCTCCAATTGGCAAGGACCGGTGTGGGCGCCTTCGACCTATTGCGCGGTGTTTGCGCTTAAAAACTACGGATATGCCCAGGAGGCCGATGACCTGGCGACCCGATATCTCTGTTTTCTTGAAAAGGCGCTGGCGCGCGATGGTGGTTTTTATGAGAATTACGATGCCGAAACCGGGGAAGGCTTGCACGCCTACGGGATGGGTAGTTGGTACGCGATGCTGGGGCAGCTGCTGAAAGATGAGGATGTGTTTCCTTCGATTTGAGTTTTAGCATGGGCGAAAGCGGAAACCGGGTAAAGGCCGGTTGATTTCTTCAGGAGAAAAACAGGAAACCGCTCATTTGCACTCATTGAGCGCTCATAAGTTACTTTTGCAGTTTAGTCTTCGCGATAATTAGCGGTAAACGTATGAGGGTTCCGAATAAATCAACAGGCCCTTCTGGCGGAGTGGGGGGGGGGAATCGATCCGTTTTTCTGACCGGTTCAGGTGAATTTTGGAGAAAGGAGTTATGGAACCGGTAAGCTGATTTGCCCGAATCACCTCTGGAATACTCACGATGGGGGGGGCGCTGGCGGATGAAGGAGTGTCCCACCCTTCGACTGAAATTTACCTTTTCTGCTTGTCTTTTAGGGTTTCACGCTCTAATTCTGCGCGCTCTTTGTTGGGGCACTCTGCTCTGACGGTCATGCAAAACGCGTGATTTAACTTCGAAACTCTACCCCCTGGTTCATATATTATGACCGATGCATTAAAAGATGCTGTAGCCGACGAAACGTCCGGCTTGACTGCTTCACAGCTGGAAAAGCTGTATGAAAACTCCCTCAAGGAATTTAACGAAGGTTCCATTATTGAAGGCACAATTGTGTATATCCGCCCGAGCGACATTATGGTCGACGTTGGATACAAATCCGAAGGCGTGATTCCCAAAAGCGAATTTAAAAAGAACGAAGAATTTATCATCGGTGACAAAATCGAGGTGCTCCTGGAGCGTCTTGAGGATGACAACGGGATGGTGGTGCTGAGCAAACAGCGCGCCGAACTCCAGAAAAACTGGGAGAAAATTCTTTCCGACTATAACGAAGGCGACCTCATCGAAGGTGTGGTTGAAGGCCGTGTGAAAGGCGGAATGCTGGTGGATGTGGGCGTTGAAGCCTTCCTGCCCGGTTCTCAAATCGATCTCAGCCCGGTGAAAAACCCCGACGACTTCATTGGTGAAGTGGTTCAGGTCAAAATCATCAAAATCAACTTGGAACGCCGCAACATTGTGGTTTCCCGCCGTGAATTGCTCGAAGAGCAGCGCCGCGAACAGAAACAGCACCTGCTCACCGAAATTGAAATCGGTCAGGTCCGCATTGGTAAAGTCAAGAACATCACCGATTTCGGTGCGTTTATCGACCTCAACGGCATGGACGGACTGCTGCATATCACGGATATGAGCTGGGGCCGCATCAACCATCCTTCCGAAATGGTCAACATCGGCGACGAGCTGGAAGTGACCATTCTGGATGTCGACTACGAAAAAGAACGGGTATCCCTCGGTCTCAAACAGCAGTCCGACAATCCCTGGCAGGAAATCGAAGCGAAATTCCCCATGGGACATCGCGTACACGGCAAAGTGGTCAACCTCATGCCTTACGGTGCGTTCATCGAATTGGAACCCGGCGTCGAAGGCCTGGTTCACGTTTCCGAACTGTCCTGGACCAAACGCATTGCCCGCGCTTCCGATGTGCTCAACCTGGGTGACGAAGTCGACGCGATCGTGCTCTCCGTCAACAAAGACGAGAAAAAGATCTCCCTGGGCGTACGTCAAATCGAAGAAAACCCCTGGGAAATCTTCGCCAACGGACATCCCATCGGATCCCACGTCAGTGGTACGGTTCGCAACTTCACCAACTACGGGGCTTTCCTCGAATTGGAAGAAGGCGTGGACGGCATGATTCACGTGTCCGACATGAGCTGGACCCGCAAGATCAACCACCCCTCCGAAATGTTGGAGAAAGGGCAGGAAGTCGAAGCGGTTGTATTGGAAGTCGATCCTTCCAACCAACGCATCAGCCTCGGACTCAAACAGGCGCAGCCCGATCCCTGGAGCACCATTGCTTCCAAATACGCCATTGGCCAGTTGGTCGAAGGCAAAGTGGCCAAGCTGGCCCAGTTTGGTGCATTCGTGGAACTCGAAGCCGGCATCGAAGGCCTCGTCCACATCTCCCAGATCTCCGATCACCGGGTGGAAAAAGTCAAAGACGTATTGAACGTTGGCGACGAAGTGAAAGCCCGTATTGTGAAACTGGATGAAGTGGACCGCCGTATCGGACTGAGTATCAAAGCGGCTGAATTGGCCGACGATGAGTTCAGCCTCGACGACAGCATGCTCGAAGGGCTTCGCCCCGGAGAGGATCTGGTCGACCTTGGATCCGCCTTTGATGACGCTTTCGGCGGCATGGAAGGACTGGAAGAATGGCATCCCGGCGATAAATAATCACCGCGTCATTACGACTCAAGAACGCCCCGCATAACCGCGGGGCGTTTTTTTGGGGTTGGTTACTTCCGGGTTCCTCGTTCAGGGCCTGTTGTTTTATTCATTCCGGCTTAAACGTAGTAACGCTACGGCCCGAACCCAGCCAGGGGAAAAGCGAGTGACGAATGGGCTCGCCCCTCCCGCCTGTTCATAAGGTTCGGACATGCGATATGAAGGTGCGCCCCTATAAACTTTTCTACTATAACCATATAGGGCCGCATTTTCAGCGCTTAGGCCACTTGGGGTACAAAACCCAGGGGTTCCTCCCCTGGCTGGTATAGAGGCACACCTTTGGCGTTAGGGTTGCGGTTTTTGAGTAAATCAACAGGCCCTTCACGGGGGTTCTGCCAAAGCGTTTACGCGAAGGGTACTGCAGAACCTCTGAAGGTTAAAAAGCTTTGCCCCGTCCGTGGGGGAACTTGGGTTTCGCGTTAAATTTCGCGTAAACGCTTCAGGGGAACCCTCGTGAACGAGGAACTGGGAAGTTTTTCCGAAAGTCCTTTATCTTGCGATAAACCTGGTTCGCAACTTCGGAGTCCTCCGTCACGGAGATTTTGCCAAGGCCTTTAGGCCAAGGCTGCGCGGAATCCGGGTTCCGCAGAACCCCTGAAGGTTTAACAGCTTTCCCCTGTCTGTGGGGGAACCTTGGTTTCGCGTTACCTTTCGCGTGAACGCTTCAGGGGAAACCTCGTGAACGAGGAACTGGGAAGTTTTTCCGAAAGTCCTTTATCTTGAGATAAACCTGGTTCGTAACTTCGGAGTCCTCCGTCACGGAGATTTTGCCAAGGCCTTTAGGCCAAGGCTGCGCGGAATCCGGGTTCCGCAGAATCCCTGAAGGTTAAACAGCTTTGCCCTGTCCGTGG
>JARHXX010000076.1 GCA_029269125.1 Kiritimatiellaeota bacterium B1221
CACCACCCCTTCAGGGTGGACGATATTTTCGTTTGCATCCGGGGGCGTTGCCCCCCGGCTATGGTGCTTTAGTCTTTCAGACTATAAATTAGGCAGGCTCGAAAGCCTGCCTTTTGTTTTATTCGGGTTTCGGATTATCCACCCATTCCCCGGTGCGGGTTTTCATATTCGTCCACACCCACTTCAGGTTGTCTTTTCCGCCCGGCTGATCCGGTACGCTGTCCCGGTGCGCGGCCCACATATCCTCCACAAATACATCCACGGAACGGGTACATCCCCGAGGCAACCATTTGGGAAATTTGAAAGGTTCGGAATCGTTCATCCACTGATCCACATAGTCGAAGTAGGCATCATGATTCCAGATTTCTTTGGCCATCATGTGCTGGGCCACCAACGCCTGTCCAATCCAAGAGGCGGAGTTAATAAAACGATACCCTTCCGCCATTTTATACAATTTGGCGTTGGTTTCATTGCGAAGTTCCTCCTGATGCGGCGGACGCGGATGGGTGTGATATGTCAATTGCCACAACGCGGTTTGCCCATGTGCCCCTTTTCCATAGTAGGTATCCATATCTTCCTGGAATCGGGTGTTGGGCAGGTCCCGCATTTCGGGACGGTCCAACAGGATACTGGTAAAATAAATCACCCATTTGCGACCCTGCCACCATCCGCCATCCGCCGTCCAGTTGCGGCCATTGACGGTCATGCCGTAGGTGTCGATGCCGAGTTGCAGATAGCTATAGAGCAAAGTCTGTTTTTGTTCATTGGGCACATCCAGACTCAACATCAGAGATGCAATCGAAGACAAACGGGTGAACTCACGTCCGTAAGTGGGTTGATTTAAGCCGGGGCCGAAATGTTGCATCTGCCAACTGGCGGGAATTTCAAACCAGGGACGGTCAAAGATCCGCTCCATGCTCTCCCAGCTGGGAACCGAATCCACCGGTGCCAGTTTCAGCAGTTTGTCCCACTGAATATCTTTTGCACGATAAAGAGGTTTATCGGTGCCCACATAGGGCGGACGAAACGCATCGGCGGGTGGCACCTGATCCAGGCAGGTCAAAACCGCCGATGTTAGCAGGGCATAATCCTGTGTTTTCTTGGTCAGGAAAAGCTTCTCCTGTCCCAGCACATTCGGGGTTGCCAATTTTCCTTTGGCATCAAACGCCTCACTGCTCACCGACGAAATCAGACTGCGGTTTGGCTCCAGCGTATAAGGAAAGGAGATCGACAAGGAAGGGTCATAGGTTTTGGAGCGGGAGTCAAATCCCTGTCGGTTTAATTGATGCCCTGCGTCAGGTCCCAAATGAACCATGGAACCATTCCGCATCCGGGTATCTGTCACCAAAGAGGTCGCCCCATAGATACTTTTGCTTTCCGTTTCCTTGTCACTCGCGCTGGGTCCGGGTTCGGGGCTGACCGACACAATCTCCACCGGGCCCACCACCCACCAGTCGCCCGACACAAACTGACCGGCTTCCACCGGCTGGGAAAAGGTCCAGGTAATCCCGTATTGGGAAATTTCAGTGACCTGCGCCGCCTGAAGTTGAAATGAAATCATGGCCATAAAGATAACAGGGAGAAAATTTCGAATACTTTTTTTCATAATATATTTTGAAGGGGTCTAGTCTGAGGGGAGCACAGAATGAATCTATGCTTTGATCGAAGATAATATTTGATGAAAAACCTACAGAGAATCAATCAAATAATGAAGAGGACTTTTTTATGAGTATACGACGAAGAGAAACGCAGCTTCTTCATCCCCGTGGAGAACAGGAACCTGAACGACCCCGGAGTCGCAAACCCTTATCCCGTTCCCCAACCTATAAAATCATAAAGGGTAACTTTGAACTTGCGTACATCCCCCATGAGGGCGTATAAATCATTTATGACAATATTAATGTCATCTAACCCTTGGAGATTCTTATGCGTGCCTGTCCTTTTCTCTGCCTCTTGATTTCCCTTCCCCTCTTCGCGGGAGAAGTGTTCACCGATCCCAAAAGCGGCATCACCCTCCTGCATGCGGAAATCGACCTGCCCGCCCAAGGGGATTGGTTGCTCAGTGATGCCTCCCTGCAAAGCGATCAACTGGGCTACGGATATATTGAAGCGCCGGAAGCACATTATGAGCAGGCGTTCGGAGAGCGCACCCGGGCCCTGCAGGAGCGCCGCCTGCTGATGGAACGCCGCCGCCTGCTCTCACACACTCGTTATCAATTCCGATACGAACCGGAGCAAGCCATGGAGATTTCCCCGCAGGATACTTCGGATCTGGATCTTTCCCCCCGAACCCGACAGGCCTTTGATGAAGGGATCATCGCCCTCCTCCCCGACGTACCCTTAAACATCGAAAAAGATACGCCCCCCCAACCACTGTTGATCGAACTGAAACCCCAAATCAACGATGGCAAACATTTTATTTTCTACAACAACTGGAAACGGGGTCGGGAAGTCATCGATCCTGAAAAACTGGCGGCATGGGGCTTAAACATCACCCTGCCTCCCAGCTCCGAGGGGTCTGAAACGGTCCGCTACCGCTTCAATGCCAGACTGCTAAATCCCCAAACCAAAGCGGTAACGGTCACCCTGTTCAATACACTTTTGGGAGAAGAAAAAACCGTCACCATTCCGGTGCAAGGTAAGACCGATGACCGCAGTCATTTTGCGGAGTGGGCAGAATACCGGGCCTACGCCTGGTGGGCGGAAGAAAGTCGTCTGGCAAGCATGTGGGATGCCCGGGTGAAAGATCTTTATGGCGTGGAAAATTTTGAACCCGCAGACCTTTTTCCCGGAGATAATCGAAATCGTACGCCCTCCGTCATGGGCGTGCTGGGCGGTGATGCCGCCATCCGCGAAACCCTGCAAATGCAAAACCTGAGGGTCGTTGATACAACAGAAAAAGAAGGTGAAATTTTCTACATCCCCATTGAAAAAGTGAAAGGCGTCACCGTAAAAGCGCATGATTACGCGGCCCTGCTGAAAGATAAACCGGGCAGCACATTGCCCCTGGCAAATCTTTGTCCGCCCGACCGTCTGTTTGCCTGGTTTCCCAAACCCGAAGGCATTCTCCAACTTCTCGACGGCAGTGGCAATGTCTTGGGACGCTTCAGCGGCAGCCGTTCCAAACTCATTTTGGATCATCAAATTCTGGAAAAACACTTGGCCAAGCTGGGCCTCAACGAACAACAACTGCGCTTGATCCTGCAAAGTGGATTTGTGGGTGAAACCGCGGTGATCCTCCCCGATCTGTTTTTATCCGAAGGTACGGATGTGACCACCCTCACCCGGATCAACAACTTGGCAGCCCTGCAACCGCTGTTAAAAGGGATGGGAATACATGACTCAGCAGAAATTCAATCCCTGCCCACCCTCAATGAAGGCAACGCCTTTCTGTTAATCCAAGAGGATCTGTTGATATTCAGTACCCAAGCTTCCGAACTCGAGTTGATTCAACAAATCCTGCAGGGGAACGGAAATAGCTTGGGCCGAAGTGCCGAATTCCGCTACATGCTCACCCAATGCGCTCCGACCGATGAAACTGCGGCTTATGTCTACCTGAGCGATCCCTTTATCCGCCGCCTCACCGGCCCGGCCCTCAAAATCGCCCAAATGCGACGTTTACAGGCCAAAGCCCGGCTCGAACAGTTTTCCGCGGGAGATCTGCTCTACCGCATGGATCACCGAACGGCCGCCCCCGATTTACAAACCCTGGTGGAGCAGGCTTACCTTCCCCCCTCGGCAGACATCGGGAACCTTCAGTGGAAAAACAGTGTGGCCACAGATCCGATCTGGGGAAGCGCAAACCACTTGCCCACCCTGACCGGGAACTTGCCCGAAAAAGTCACCCACCAGGAGAAAAAGGCCTACGATAATTACCGTGAACGCTATGAGCGATTCTGGCGTCAGTTTTTTGACCCCATTGCGGTGCGGGTAGACCTCAAACCCGAACAGGAAGTGGAGACCACCCTGTTTATTCTGCCCCTGATCAACTCCTCGATCTACGATAATATTCGTACCTTCTTCCGTAACCAAGAAGGAAGCGCCCCCCTGCAAAGACCGGTGATCGATCCTGCCCCCATCGCCATGATGTCTCTCAACCTCAGTGAAGAACTGTGGATTGATTTTCTGGAAGGCGTATCTGATGTGGTGGAAGATCAGTTGGGCATGAACCTTCCCATTTGGGAGCAACTCGGACCCGGCCTGCATGTTGGATTGGCCGACAGCAATTCCGTCATCACCTTTGGCAGCGGCGAGTTGATGCACCTGTTTGGTGCCAGTACCAATATGCGGGGAAACGAAATGCTGTTTCTCCCCCTGTTCGGATCCCTACTCACCCGCCCGGTGGTGGTGGCCATGGATTTGCAGGATCCGGAGGCCGCCCGCCGGGCCTTGCGCAGCCTGGTCACCGGTACCCTCATGGATGATGAGGGTTGGCTGGGACTGAATGTAAATCTGGTCAAAATCACCGGTGAAGACAAATGGCTCCTCCGCATTGCCTTGGAGGATATGCTCTTCTTCACCCTGAGCATGGAAATTCAGGACCGCTATCTGGTGTTCAGCAATCTGCCTCTGAATTACCACCCCACCGTCACCGGATCCGAAGCACTCAACTTCCGCGATGCCTCAGTGTTGTTGCAACCCGACGCCATCCAAGAAACCGGACCGGGTTTTGAAGCCTCGGCCCTCGATCAGGCCCGCAAACAGGCCCTGGCCGGACTGGGCGTGTTAAATCTTTATTACATGGCAGGATTTGACTCACTGGAAGACGCGATGGCCACCTCCCAACGTCTTTTTGGTTATGTACCCGTCCACCCCTCCCCCGGAGAATTCATCTGGACCGAACGCGGCCCCGAAAGTACAGTCTTCGGATCCATAACCGACACCCAGCAGCCACCTTTAGACCAGGTGGACACGACCGGATTATTCCCGCAAACCGAAAAAGTGGAAGTCTCCATGCAACTCGAAAACGAAGGCCTGCGTACCCGGGTTCTATGGAAAGGAAAGCAAAAGTAGTTGCGGGTCCATAAACAGAGAAGGTTGCCCGCACCCCGCCGGGGCGCAATTCTTTCTTTCACCCGTCCCGGGGGCATGGCCCCCGGGCTAAAATCCGATAGCCCCTCCGGGGCAGGCACCGGAAATATGCGCTGCCAAAAACCCATCATTTCTCCACCTCCCCCGGAGGGGGAACCGCAGCCCGCCGGGGCGCAATTCTTTCTTTCACCTGTCACGAGACATGGCCCCGGGCTAAAGTCCGATGGCCCTTCCGGGGCAGGCACCGGAAATATACGCTGCCAAAAACCCATCACTTCTTAACCTCCCCCGGAGGGGGAACCGCACCCAGCCGTGGCGCAATTCTTTCTTTCACCTGTCACGAGACATGGCCGCGGGCTAAAGTCCGATGGCCCTTCCGGGGCAGGCACCGGAAATATACGCTGCCAACAACC
>JARHXX010000077.1 GCA_029269125.1 Kiritimatiellaeota bacterium B1221
ATCGAAGCGGGTTTCAGAGCAATCATCTTGCCCTCAATTATCTTGCCGAGTTTCGGAGCCCGCATCGAACCGGGTTTCAGAGCAATCATCTTGCCCCCAATCATCTTGCCGAGTTTCGGAGCCCGCATCGAACCGGGTTTCAGAGCCATCATCTTGCCCTGATGGAAATTTTACCCTTTAGGTTGGCTTTCGTTCTGATTTTCCACCACCTTTTCATCATGCATCCACCTGTCATTTTATTTTCAATTTTTGTTTTGGGTCTCTTTGGGTTTTGTTTCGGTAGAAACTGGCAAAGGGTCCGGCAGCGTCGGTGCTGGTTGTCGGAAGCTTTTCCTGATGCCTGGGATGAGCTTTTGAAATCAGGGTGGCCTATATATTTGGAATTGCCTTCGGCAGTGAAGAAGCGTTTGCAGGGATACACCCGGATGTTTGTGGAGGAGAAAAATTTTGAGGGCTGTGGCGGGTTGGAGATGACGGATGAAATAAAAGTGTTGGTGGCGGCACAGGCTTGTTTATTGTTGGCGGGGCGTGAGATGAAGCAGGTGTATCCCCGACTCAAATCGGTGTTGGTATATCCGCATACGTTTGTGGCCGGTGGCAAAGGAATCTTTGGCGGAAAGTATGATGAACCCTCGGCAAGACTTGGGGAGTCCTGGCAAACGGGGACGGTGATCCTGTCTTGGCGTTCGGTGGAAGGCGGGGCGGAAAATATTCACGATGGACACAACGTGACCCTGCATGAATTTGCCCATCAGTTGGATCAGGAAGACGGGGTGGGGGACGGGGCGCCAAACTTGCGGGGAAAAACCGCCCGCACCTGGGCGGGTTGCTTTCAACATGAGTTCAAAGATTTTCTGGATCAGATTGAGAAGGGGAAACGGACTGTTATTGACGACTATGGAGCAACCAATGGTGCGGAATTTTTTGCAACTGCAACTGAAGCCTTTTTTGAGAAACCGGAACAGCTTCATGAAAAAAGACCCGCGTTATATCTGGAGCTGAAGCACTATTATGGGCTTGATCCCGAAGAGTGGTCGGTCAAAGGGTATCGATGAAGAATCGATCCCCCCAACTTCAAACGTCCCAATGCTCCCACGTCAGAATTCAAAGAGCAAAAGAACATCTTCAAAATTCCGATTGGAAAAATCTTACAGATGAGGCATTCCGGAGCTTGGACAGAGAAGCTCCCGGACCGGTTACGTTTCCTGCGTATGATGCCTCCTGGTATCGTCCGGAACAACCCTACACCGAAACCTACGGAAAATTTCATGATTATCTGCCGGATACGGTCGCAAGGGATGCATTTGGTTTTGCACGTAAACGTATTCTCGGTGGATTGATATTTGACCGGGAGGACTGGCGCCGGGAAGCGCTTGAACTGGGCTTAAAGCATGCGGAGGCTGTGGACTTTTCGGTGAAGCATTATGACGCGGGTATGATGTATTCTTTTTATGCTTGGTTGCTTTGCGACATTCAGCTGGGGGCTTATGATTTGCTGACGGAGGATGAGCAAACGCGGCTTACAGAAAGATTGCGGGTGGTGGCGGATGCGATTGAGGACAACTCAAATTTTTGGCGAAGCGAACTTTCTCATATGGCATTTAACAATCATCGGATGTGTCACATGGCAGTGTTGCTGGCGCTGGGAAAAGTATTGGATGATCCGAAGTTATACGCCCCGGTTTTTGATCAGGCGGATGATCGGAGTTTTACCCATTACTTGAACGGTTGCATGATGGACCACGGTCTGTGTTATGAATCGAGCACGTTGTATCATTATGCCACGAGTTCTTTTTTACTTTCCTCGGCAAAAGTATCGGATGCACTTTATGGACCGGACGAAAATCTTTTTTGGGTCACCGGGGCAAACGGTTTGAGCTTGTATGATTTGGTTTCCAGTCCGGCTGCAATTTGTTTTCCGAAGGGGGTTCAGCCCCGTTCGGGGGACTGCTATGGTGCAAATATGGATTTGTTCCGTGCCGCGAATCAATTTGTGGTGACACAGGGAGTGTATGGGAAAAATCCTTTGGGTGCCTCTTTGACAAATCATTTATCCTCCTGTGTTCTGTCCGCGTTATGTTGGCTGGATGCGCTTCCGGAAGGAGAGGAGGGATTGGCTTCTCCCTGTTCCCGAATTTTTCCGGAGCACGGATATGCGGTGCTGTGCCAGGGGCGCAAGCAGGCTTTTCTCTCCGGGGATGCGAATGGCATTCATCATCACCGTGAAGGTCTCCAGTTGCAGGTGGAGATGCAGGGGGAGCTGGTATTGGGTGCGACCGATCTGCGGGCAAGCGCGGTCCATTCCTTTTCCGATGGCATTCATGAAAAGTTTAATCGAAATGCTTTTGCCCACAGTCAGTTGCAAGTGGGTGGAGAAGAGCAAAATCTGCGTCCGCTTCCTCTGCCCATTCGGATTTGGGAGCCTGAGGAAAAGGAGGGGATCGTGCGCATGGCGATGGTGGATGACCGGGGGGAGTTGAATGACGGGGTTCATCAGGGACGGTTCATATTTATGGCGGAAGACTGGGTGTGCGATTGTGTGTTTGTGATGTCTGACAAGGATCGTGACTGGAGACTTTTTATGCATCTGCCTGCGGGAGGTGCACAAAGTCATGCACTCTCACCTGTGGCAGGAAACATCGATGAGCCGGCTCCGTTCATGCGGGTGAATGCGAAATTTCCTGAAGGGAATCTTGCCGCTTGGCACAGTGGACCCTGTCAATTTGCATGCAGCACTTTACAGGATTCAACCTTTGCGCGTTTTGGGGTGGAACAGCAGGGGGAGGTTCAGTCCACTGGGATGGTCACGGGAACGGCAGGAAAGGTCGCGGGTTTTATTACGCTCATCCAGCCTGCTGGCGCTTCCGGAAGAATTAAAGATCTGCAGTTTCTGGTAGCGGGAAATGAAGGCTTTCTCCGCTGGTCGGTTTGCACGGCCCGCGGGGTGAAATCCCTCCAGGCCAGAATGCAGGCCTTCTAAATCAATCAAGTGTTTGATTTGACAGGTTTCGTCTCTTTGACTTCACTGTGTCTCCCACAGATTAGTTTTAAATGAACGACAGGACAGAATATGAAATCAACCCTCTTATGGATGAGTTTGATTGGTTACTTGAGTTTTATGCCTCTGCATGCGGAGCCTGATGCGCGTGCTTTTTTGAAAAGTACGCTGGCCAATCCCACCTTGCGCAATGGACACTATGGAGAGCAGTATTGCTGGTATGTGAATTTCAGTGCGGGGCTGTTTCTGGATGCATATGAAGCGTATCAGAATCCTGAATGGCTTGAGGCGGCGGCGGCTTTTTATGATGCGGCGATTGAGAATCTGGGAACTGATCCGGATGGTTATCCCGGCTGGATCGGAAATCCCATCGGTCAAAAAGGGAATGCCCCTTACTTAACGGATACGGTGGTGGGAGACGCAATTGTGTTGAATCATTTTGTTCGCTTTGCGGAAATCGTAAAGTCGGACTCAGGGTTGAACTCCCGGTTTGGTGCGAAGGCGGATGCGTATGTTGCTTTAGCGACCAAAATTGCCTGGGATAAATTTGAGTCTCGCGGGCAGACGTATCAGTGCGAGGACGGTTACGTCAGTTATCCCACCTATCACAAAATGATCGATGCCGAAACGGGAGAATGGGTGGAGTTCCCCAGTCGGGTGATTAGTAATAATCTAAACAAACATTATGACATCGGAATCACCTTGTTGCGTTTATGGCGGGTGACGGGACGTGAAGAATTTAAAGAACGGGCCATGCGGATTTTTGCCCGAAACAAATCAATGCTCCGGTATTACCCTGAAGAAGACCGGGTGGTGTGGAATTTCTGGATGCCCCACGGCCCCTACGATATTGAGGGCAGTTCCACCAAGAGCTGGGTGTCGGTTCATCCCAGCCGCAGTGGTTACCAGAACGGGGAAGTAAAGATGTTTGTGGAAATGTACGACTCCGGGTTGGTGTATACGCCGGAAGATCTTATGCGGATGGTGAGGACCAACCTTTGGATGGCTGAGCATGGATGGAAGAATGCGGAGGGGGGGACTGCGGGACAGTTGTGGACCCCTCTGGTTCGTTTCAGTCCGGAGCTTCGAAAGATGTACGAAAAGAAAATAGCCATGGCCGGGAGTCCCCGCGATGAGATTGCGCGTGATTATTTTCAGAATGTTACAGCCAAGCATTTAAATTTTGATCGGCTTTATGTGAAGGATCCGAATCAGGTGATGGTGGTAAATCCTCCTTTGCAACCCGGGGTGGTGCTGAGTATGGCCCTGCCGATTCCCAACCGGCTGGCCCTTCAGGGGGGGAGCATTCAATTGGCCTGTAAAGTTCGTAAACCGGGTGAGTTGCGTATTGAGTTGCTGGCATCTGACAAGCAGACGGTCTTGAAGAACTTGTACACGACAACGGTCAGTGCGCCGACGGGAGGATATGAGGCGCCGCTTTGGGATGGCAGTGGAGCGGAGAAACCCGGCGAGTATTACATTCGCTGGTCCATCAACGGTGAGAGCCGTATGGAGAGAGTGGTGGTGGTGAAAGCTTCTGCGGATACTGCCGTAGACTCTGATCCCGCATTAAAACCGGGACAATCGGTGGCGGTTGATTTTGAGAAGGAGTTGGATGAGCGCATCTGGACAGTGGAAAATGCCGAGGTCAGCGAAATCATGGCTCACGGCGGAAAGGCCTCTCTGGAAGTGAAGCGCAACGCGGTTTTGAAGTTCGGACGCGATAAGCACAAAGATCTTCCGGTGAAAGTTTCCATGTGGGTTTATGATCATGGTGTGCAGCACCGGGGAAATGGCAATGGACCGGCCTGGGGGATTTTGGATACCCTGGGAAATAAATTCTGCATCCGCATGGTCTGGCGCGGATACCTGAACGGCAATCAGCAGTACAGTTGGTTAAACACCGGGGAGAACCAATGGTTCACTCCCCACGGAACCGGAATCGGGCGGAACAAAGGGTGGAATCAATGGGTTTTTGATTTTACCGGAGAGCGTGCCGTCATCTCTTTAAATGGAAAAGAAATCCGGGAAGCGGACAGTAAATTTATTCCCGAAGGGGCAGTGGGCATCTATTTGTTGAATGGCAATCCGGGTGGGCCGCTGTATGTGGATGATGTGGAAGTGGTGTATCCCTAAGAGGCCTTGGTTTTAGGGGTGAGGCATCCCTTCAGGATGCGGCAGGTGAGGTGGCTGTGTCCCCCGGGTTCGCTGCGCGACCCGGGGCTACGGTGAGGCACCCGCTTCGGGGTGCGGGATGGGGGTGAGGAGATGGTTGTGCCGGAATGAGGTTCC
>JARHXX010000078.1 GCA_029269125.1 Kiritimatiellaeota bacterium B1221
TTTCGAAGCATGTAGATTTATCGATATCGATTCTGATTGTTTTGCTGTTCCGGGTTCCGCAGTTCACGTGGCTTCACAACCCCGGGATTTATCCCGGGGGGCTTCAGACGACCGGTTCCCGTCCTGCAGGCCGGAACAAATGCACCGCGTCACCATCGGTCTGAAGGCCGATGGATGCATCCGCGTAAACTGCGGAACTCTGAAACTTAGACTCTGAAGGAAAACCTGAATAAATTATCCACCCCGGACCGTGGTTGTCCCCCCAAATATGTTAAAAGCACTTTATGACAACCCCAATAATCAATCGCTTAACCATATTCTGTTCATTTGTGACAAACAGGACCAACGTCCCCCTTTTACGCTTGCTGGAGGTTTATGCTTCTGCATAATTCAAAGCGATGACTGACAGATTCACACCATTAAAAGAGCTGCACAGGGAAACAAGGGGCACGATGCCGGAGGGCATCAATCTGCGCATCCACCGCGCGCTGAGCTGGCTGCAGGCGGCGGAGCAGTCGACCGAGGAGGACACCCGCTTTCTGCAGCTGTGGATTGCGTTTAACGCCGCCTACGCCCGGGAATTCGATCTCAGCGAAACCTCCCCCGAAAAGACCCAGTTTCACAGCTTTTTACATCAGGTTTGTCAGTTGGACGCCGAACAGCGGATTCACCGCCTGGCCTGGGATCACTACGCCAGCCGGATCCGGGTATTTGTGGACTGCCGCTACGTGTTTGCACCCTACTGGAGCTGGCAGCAGGGAAAAATCGACGAAAACGAATGGGAGCGCCTGTTCCGTGACAGCAAACGCCGGGCCCAGCAGGCCCTGGCCGAACAGAAAACCGCGGTGTTCCTCAACATTCTTTTTGACCGGCTCTACACCCTGCGCAACCAGCTCATGCACGGCGGCGCCACCTGGAACAGCCAAATGAACCGAGAGCAGCTCCGCTCCGCCGTCCGCATCCTCCGGGACTTCGTCCCCGAACTCATCCATATCCTGATGGAAAATCCGGAAGAGAATTGGGGTAAACCCCAATATCCACCGGTGGGGTGAAAAAAGTTGTGAGAAGTTACATTTTACGAACAACAGAATAAGTTATGACTCAAAATACAAAATCTCTTTTCGAAGTAAAAATCGAGCATTCCCCCTGTTTTAATTTCGCATTTCAGCAGAATTCAATTCCGGTTATTTCACGTATAGAGCTTTCAAATGGAAGTGAAGAAGACTACGAAGACTTGACGCTTCAATTAAAATTGTCTCCAGACCTTGCGCCTACAATTGAGCGAAACATTTCAGCGCTACCGTCTGGAGGAACTATATATTTAGAAAAAAATGATTTTGAATTAGAGTTTGAACGCCTGTCAACATGGTCTGAGAAGCTACGAGCGGATGTCCAATTACAGATTTTGGGGCAAAAAAAAGGGGCGGATGAAACAGAAAAAATTCTTGTTCAATCCAGCAGGGTGGATGTGTACGCGTGGAACGAGTGGACGGGGTTACAGACCCTTCCTGAAATTCTATGTGCATTTATTACTCCCAATCTGGCAGTGAATGACACTGTGCTAGGGGATGTATCCGAGCTTTTAGGGCAGCGAACGGGGGCATCTGCACTAGATGGCTATCAAAGCAACAGTAAGGAAAGAGTATACGCGATGATTGGGGCAATTTACGATGCTGTTTGTATGCGGAAAATACGTTATGCGGTGCCACCTGCAAGTTTTGAGAACACCGGCCAAAAAATACGATTTGGAAACGGGATTATTGAAACGAATTTAGGAACTTGTTTGGATTTAAGTCTGTGGTTTGCGGGGCTGTTGGAACAAGCGGGTTTACGACCTATGATATTAATTCATGAAGGTCATGCTTACATTGGTTGTTGGTTGATTGAAGAGAGTTTCCCGGATTCTGCTATTGATGATTTACAACAAATCAGGAAACGGGTGGAATTTGAAGACATTATGGTGTTTGAGGCTACAGCATGCACTATAGACCACGGTATTAATCTGGAAGGAGCCGTGCGAGAGGCTGGCGCCCATTTGAAAAAAGATGATGTTTTTCAAATGTGCATCGATGTGAATCGAGCCCGGGCAAATGGAATACGCCCACTACCACTGCAGGAATCCGGAACCCGGATTGACCCTACGGTCAAGAAGGTTCAAACCCCTTTGGCAAGGAGGCCGGAAAGTGGAAAGCGAAAATTCAGTCCGGAATTGGTAGTTGAGGACAAGAAAGTCCAAGCAACACGGCTGGACCGGTGGAAACAGCATCTATTGGATCTTACTTTAAGGAACCGTTTATTAAATTTTAAAGAAACTAAACAAACGATACCTTTTGCCTGTGTGGATTTAGGGCAGTTGGAAGACCGTTTAGCGGCAACTACCATTATGCGATTGGAAGCGCAGAGTACGATAATGTCTGATCATGATCCACGTGATCTTTGTCGGCTTGCCAGAATGAATGGGGAATCGCCCATTGAGGAATATTTGTTAAAAGAGCTCTCAGACAAACGTCTACGTTCTGTTCTGAGTGAAAGCGAAATGGAGAAGCGGCTGTTAGGATTATACAGAAGCAGCCGGCTCGAATTGCAGGAAAGTGGGTCTAACACATTATTCATCGCATTGGGTATGTTAGAATGGACTCCCATAGATTCGAGTGATCAAACACATTTAGCCCCGATTTTATTGCTTCCTGTACGCTTGGAAAGAAAATCGGTGGTTGCGGGCTACACACTAATTCGAGAAGATGCGGATCCTATTGTAAATGTGACGTTATTAGAATTATTAAGACGTGATTTTTCAATTTCAGTACCCGGGCTTGATCCACTACCAGAAGATGAAAGTGGTATTGATGTGGATCGAATTCTAAAGTTATTTGCGCAGGCCGTATTGGAATATAAAGGGTGGGAAGTCCATATGGAAGTATGGCTGGGACGTTTTTCTTTTAATAAATTTTTATTGTGGAAAGATTTGCAAGAACGCCTTGATCATTTGACTCAAAATCCAGTTGTTGACCATTTGGTAAATAAACCTGGAGAGCCATTCAATGATGGTATTGAAACCCCATCTGCAAAAGAGATGGATGAAGTCATAAAACTCACGGAACTCTTTACGCCGTTGAGTGCCGATTCCTCTCAGCTTGCAGCGGTACTTGCATCTGAACAAGGTAAGAATTTTGTGTTGTTTGGTCCGCCTGGCACCGGAAAATCTCAGACGATTGCAAATCTAATCACGCATAATATTGCGAAGGGAAGGACGGTTCTTTTTGTTGCGGAAAAACGGGCCGCATTGGAAGTGGTGCACAACCGACTGGCAAAACTGGGTCTGGCAGAATTCTGTTTGGAGTTGCATTCCAATAAGGCAGGTAAAAGAGATATTTTGGGGCAGTTTGGGGAAGTGATGGATTTATCCACGTTGCAATCACCTGAGGAGTGGGAATATGCTGCAAATCAACTGGAGGCGGTTCGTAAAGAGTTAAATCAGAGAGTGCGGGAACTTCATCGACCAGGCCCGGCGGGATTAACGCCTTATCAATGTTACTCTTATTTAATTTTTCATTCGAATGAAATAGAGCACCTATCTCTAATGCCCATTCTGAATTTTTCAAATATAGCGGATCATACACGGGAAGAATTAGATCGCATGCGGTATAACCTGAATGAGATGCAACTGCAGTTAAAACGGGTTGAAGCAGAGGACCGCCTAAAATTAAAACATTTTCAGTTTCTGGATTGGACACCTGCTTGGGAACAGGAAGCTATAAAAAGCGCACAGGAATTGATAGATTCGGTTCAAGTGTTAAAAATACAGTATGAGAAGCTTGGTGACCTATTGGGGTTAACAGCACTACCGGATGATAATTCAGGAGTGACGCAAACCATTCAGTTTTCGATACATTTAACGGAAGGGAAAGCCGTACCCCGAGAATTTATTCTGACAGGAGGCTGGTCAGAGTTTTGCAAAGAAATGAAGTCCAGCTGGTTGCCTACACTAAAAACATATCAAAATTCAATGGAGGCTTTAGGGCACTTTGATTTAACAAAATTAGAGGCTTTGAATTTCAAAGAGATTGAAAGTAAATTTTCACAAGTAGAAAAGGGAAACGGGATCATCTCCCAAATGCGTCAAAAATTGTTGATAAGACCGGTAAAAAAATGTCTGCTGGATAAGAAAAAAACTGTGAACTGGAGAAAAGACTTTTTGGTGCCTTACGCCTGTATGTCAGAATCCCGCTCCAGTCTGATTCAAGTTGAAGAAAATATCGTGGAGCGGCTAGGCAAAAACTGGAAAGGATTGGCTTCAAATCCTGAAGAAATCGAAAAGCTTTTAAGCTTTGGTGACAGTATTCACAAAGGTATTTTGCAATTAGCAGGTGCAGATCCGGAACGATTGTTGAAATTGAAAGCTCGGATCGCAGATTTTTTAGAACAGTTTGATGAACTGTTGTCCGAAGGGCAATCTGCATATCAAGTGATTTCTACAACGGTTGGGAAATGGAATCATTTTTCCAAGGCTTTTAAAAACTTTGCATCTTTATTAGAGTTGAACCAGAAAGACCCTTTCCCCGGGAAAGATTTTTTCGAACAAAGACTTCTACTAGGCCAAGCCTGCTTGGATGGTCAAAAGGGGCTTCGATTTTGGGGCGCATGGCAACGGGGTCGGAGTATGGGAGCTCAACAGGGTTTGCAACCACTGATTGCAGAAATGGAATGTGGACAGCTGCAACCCGAAGATGCGGGTATGTGTTTCGAAATTGCTTATCGCACTGCGGTTGTTAGTCACGCTTTGAATAATAGTGAGGTGTTGAGAAATTTCTTTGGAGATGAACAGGAACAACAAATCCGACGGTTTTGCCAACTTGATGAGGATTATATCAGGAAGTGTCCCAATAATTGTTAAAAAAAGTGGTGGTTTCGACGCCAACCCGACAGGGATGGCGGTTCATCACAACAAAACGAAACCACCATGGA
>JARHXX010000079.1 GCA_029269125.1 Kiritimatiellaeota bacterium B1221
CACTCCGCAACAGTTGAAATCCTCACTCATGAAAACGAAACAAATTAAATCGATTTTACTCCACCTGATTTTTCGAAGGTCGGACTTCAATCATTTAGATAAAGTCTTCAGGTATTTTTCCACTAAAAGTGATGAAGAGACACTGGCCTGCGCGGGTGATGGCTGTGTACAGTCGTTTGGTGTTTTGTCGAATGCGATCGATTCTTTCTTCTTCGGAAATACGGAGGGCCTGTTCCTGTTCATATAACTCGTGTGCACCTAATAAAAAGACCACTCTGCTTTCTAAGCCCGTGGCGGCATCAAGTGAAAGGACTCGAATGGCATCAGAAGCATTTGGTGTAGTTCTTGGGTCCACAGCTTGATCTGTTCCAAATTTTTGTTGGAGGCGGGACAAGCAATGCCGTGCTCCCCGTGATGAACAATGAATAACGAGAACTTGGGAGGCTTTCCCTCCTTGTACAAGATAGCGGTCTATCTCATTTTCAACTCGGGTGTATTCGTCATGAGGTGACCGTACGGGTAAAATAAATGGCATTGGACCTTTTGGAAGATGAGCGAGGTCTGTCGCCAAGATGGCTTCTGAATCTTCGGGGAGTCTACGACGATAAAACATGCTGGCAAAGGAGAGGATTTCCTGAGTGGTTCGATAACTTTTGTTCAGACGGACCACTTGCCCCCGAACGTCCAATCCCAGCCCTCGCCATGATTGCCGTCTACGCAAAAATCCCTGCGTGGGATCTGCAGCCATAAATAACATCCCTTGTTCAGGGTCTATGGCCGCACGTATAAGATCAAACCAAATGGGTGCACAAAACTGGGTTTCATCTATAAACAGAATGTCGTATTGAAATTGCATGCGTTTCCGACCGTGATCCAATCTTTTCCAAAGTGACAACGGTACATCATGCCAGTCTCTTTTTCCTGCAGTCCGTAATGATTCCTCATAATATTCAACCGCATCATAAATACGTTCGCGCTGTCCGAGTTGTAAAGCAAACCCTTGTCCTGTGCGTGGTATCTCGAGATAATGATTTCGGTTGGGGAGTCCTTGATCTTTCAGCCAACCTAATTCCTGTGTAAATTGATCTACAGTTAAAGATGTTTCGGCAAGGTGACGTGCATGACTTTGTTTCAGAATGTCCATGCGTTCAAATTCAGAGAGGGGATTTGTCCAAGTCTCCGCTTCAGGTCTGCGCCCAAACCAGCTCATAAATGTTGAAAACTCCACATGGTTGGCATCTTCCCTATTCAGGATCCGATAACGTTCTTTCAGGTCAGCGGCGAGGGCTTTGTTGTGAGTCAGCACCAACGCATGTTGTGAACGTTTCGGAAAGAAATTCCGCAACATACGTAAGCGGTAAAGCAACACCAGACTTTTACCACTGCCGGCAACTCCTGCCACCACTTGTGCTTTAAGCGCATTCACGATTTTTTCCTGTGAGCGGGGTAAGAGCAGATCCCGCTTCATGGCATCTTCCTGGGTTGCATCCAAAAGAAATCCTGTGAACTGTGCGGATAAGGTCTGCGGTCCTTCACGCACCGTTAAAGATGGGTTCACTTTAATTTCGGGACAGAAGTTTGAGAGAATGGATTCCAGTTCGGATTCTGTAACAGGTTGGAGCAACTTCATAAGCGGAAGAGGATCCTGCCAAAGTTCCGAGCCGAGGCTGTTGTTTTTTAAATGTCGATAGGCGACATGGACAGGCGTTTGTGCGTTTTGAATCTTTTCCCAAGCGGCGTCAAAATTATGAGGTTGCTCATTTAAATCCAAACCTAATTGTTGCTCTCCATTTATCCAATAAAGCAAATCATCTGCTGGGTGTTCCCATACCCACAATGCCAAAACGGCATGCGATTGGGTTAAAAGCAAATGAGGGTGTTCCGATCCCGCTTCAGGGGTGAGAATAACGCGTATGGTGACGTCATCGGGAAGTTGTTTGCGACAGTTCCTTGCCAACTGTGCAACCGCTTTTGACATTCCCCGGATGGGATGACTGGGTAGGACGCGTGCCATCAGATATTTAAATCCTTGGCGGTCGTGAACAAGTCTTGCCAGATCCTTTGTTGGGTTCCAGGTACTCCAAACATTTTGGTTTGCAACAACACGGGATGAGCAAATAGTATGACACCTGATTTCGCCCGCGTGATGGCTACATTTAGTTTTTGAGGGTGAAAAATAAAGTCAGCGAGGGTTAAAACTCTTTTTGTATCTTCAATCCCCAACGCAAATAAAACGAACTCGCACTCCTGGCCTTGCATACGTTCGACGGTATCGACACGAACCTGCAGATTCTGCGCACGAAGCGCGTTGCGAATTTTGCGGGCATGTGATCGAAATGGGGTGAGAACCGCGATCGTATCAGGGGGTCTGGCACCGTCGCTTAACAGCTTTAACACTGTACGGGTAATGGACTCCACTTCTTGTTTGATGGAAAAGGAGCGAACCCAAAAACATCTATTAGGTAAATCGGAAAAAGGCGTTGGCTGGGTTGCTGTTGATGAATGGGATTGCAGCTCGCTATCGTAAAACTGACGACTCGGCCATTCGCAAAGATCGGGATGCATACGGTAGGTCACATTTAAACGCGTGTGCATATCTGAAAGAGGGATGCGGTTCAAAATACTGAGTTCGCTGCATTTCGCCAAGGGACAGGAAACTTGGATAGGGGGAAGCTGTTGGTCATCGCCAAAAAGTAAAATACGTTTCGCTTTGAGCATCGCCATCAATGCAAGAGGAAGTGTCACTTGACTGGCTTCATCGATCAAGAGAGTGTCGCATTCCCAATCGCGGAGTCGGGAGGTCATTCCTACGAAGGGAGTCGCACCAATGGCATACCCGCCCGCTTCATCGGCAAGCGGAGATTTGTGAATGAATCCATACACGTCAATTCCGGGAGGCACTTCATTTTTCTCATCAGTGATCCGGGCCAACTTCGTATGAGGGGATGTTTTTTTGACTGCGGAAAGGGCGTGATTAATGGCGCGGTGAGTCAAAGCGCTCACCCACACTCTCTCTCCACGTTCTACCAAGGTACGCACGACTTCTGCCAACACCCGGGTTTTACCGGTTCCGGGCGGCCCTTGTACATAATAAGCATGTGAACAGGCGACACATGATGCAAAGGCATCAGCTTGGGCTTCGTTCAAACCCTTTACTTCGGCTTCATCCAAAGCTTCATCATAGAGGTGTCCTTCCAGTTCTAACTGAAGTTCGCCTACTAACATGGGTAAAATAAGTTCGCGTCCAACAGTGGTCGCCCCACAGTCTTCCAGTGCAGAAAGGTAGTAGTTTGTCAGGTTGAGGTAACCCGGATCTGCAGTGAGGATACCGGCTGATGAGAGCACCGCATCCGGCGATGTTTCAGGGCAAATCAACAAATAATCTGAGCCTTCCCAAACGATGGTGGCGTCAAACCCATCCACATCATCAATGAAGGTAGTGTGGATGCGCAAAACATCCCCTTCACGGTAACGAGATTTGCTCAGGTCGGTATGCAATTCGAGCAGTTTGGGGTCTTCTTTGCTACGCTGAAGACTTACGGGCGATAAACTCCATCCGCTTTGCACCCGATCTGGTAGAGGACGGGATAAGAACTCAACCCGATCACGTTTGGCTACCTGTTCCTCCCGCCGTATTTCATTTTCTAATGTATTTAAAAACCGTTCCCCTTTTTCAAGGTCAGGAATATCCCCATTGTTTTGCATAGGTTTGATCAATATGTATTTTATTCATATTGGCGAGAGTTAAGATGAAACAAAGGTGTTTCAAAGGAGGTTGTTGACGGGTGCTGACGGAATGGGGATGCCGGTGGCATCCTAGTTCTCAGCAAACAGCATAACGGACCCGGCTCTAGGGCTGAAGCCGGGGAGGGGGAGTTTGAAGTCAACTTGACTCATCGTCTATAGACTTATAGTTCAGGTTCAAGCTATGGGTTTCGAATGAACAAAGATCATTCTTTAACGCTATTGGGCCTTAATGTAAGGCGATTTCGAGAGAATAAACCGCTATGGGTACAAAAGGTATAGAGATGTCGCAATCAGAGAAAAAGCAAGATGAGCATCAACCTGCCAGCGAAATCTTCGTGCTCCATGGTAGAATCAGCAATCATGAACATCTGGAATGGGTTCTTCGCACTGGATTATACAATTTTCGGATTCCAAATGTGCAGGGGTCACTTATTTTGAAACCCTCTGTAGAGAACGCTTCCTATATTTATTTTCATGGTTCTGAGAATTTTATGAACAAGGGACAACTTTTTGAGGTGGTTTCAAAGTCTCCGAGAGTTTTTTCAGATGACCATCTGTTTGAATTAGATTTTCCCGACACGGCGTTTGAGCTATTTTATCTTGTGTACAAGGTGAAGTCTTTACACAAAGACCATCCATTGGCCCAATACGATTGGGATCTCCCCAAGACAATTAGTGACAAAGAGATCAGAGCATATACTTTCCCTAAAGAGGGGATCCCATTAAACATCTTTATGAAAGGGGCGTTAACGAAAGAGTGTCCTAAAAATAGACATGTGACCTTCTAGTGTAATCCCCCCATTTTGAGTGGCCGCAATAAGTAGAGGGTTTGTTATGCTGCCTCGAGTTTCATTTGAGACGTGATTCCTCCCAATGCGGTATGGGGTCTTTCATGGTTGTAGCTCCACATCCACTGGGTGGCAAGTACTTGTGATTGTTCAATGCTCTCAAAGAGGTGCAGATCCAGCCATTCATGGCGGGCCGTGCGGTTAAAGCGTTCGATGTAGGCGTTCTGGGTCGGCTTACCCGGCTGGATAAACAGGAGCCTGATGTCCTGGGCAGCTGCCCAGGACATCAGCTCGGAGCTGGCATACTCTGGGCCGTTGTCGCAACGGATACAGGATGGCTTACCTCGCCATTCAATGACCTGCTTCAGGCTCCGGATGACCCGTGCAGAAGGCAGGGAGAAGTCCACTTCAATGCCCAGAGCCTCC
>JARHXX010000007.1 GCA_029269125.1 Kiritimatiellaeota bacterium B1221
CGGACCGCGGGACGCGGGCCCTCCGGACCGACCCCGTCCCGGGGTCACAACTTCCCTCCCCCAGCCGGACCGCGGGACGCGGGCCCTCCGGACCGACCCCGTCCCGGGGTCGCAACCTCCCTCCCCCAGCTGTAAAACCAACACTCCCACACATGGAGAATTCTTCACCCCTCAAATAACATCCCTTCCGCCACTTCCATGCGGGTTTCCACCCCGGCCAGCCTTTCGACCAGTTTCAGAGCAAAAGCCATGGCGGTACCCGGTCCCTGACTGCTGACCAAATTGCCGTCGGTCACCACCCGCTCATCCACCCAGGTGCCCCCTTGAATTTCCGGGGCGGTGGAGGGATAACAGGTGAATTTACGCCCTTCCAGTAGACCATGCGCATCCAAGACCAGAGATGCCGCACAAATCACGCCCACCGTTTTGTCGGCACTTTGAAAGTAATGGATCAGCAAATCGCGGACGCGATCATCATTCCGTAAAGCCTCGGTTCCAGGCAAACCGCCGGGCAACACCAACAAGTCAAATTCTTTTGCCTCCGCCAAGGCATCCAAGCCGATATCCGGCGTAATTTTCACTCCACGCGAGGCTTCAAACATTTCCGCCTGCAATCCAGCCGCCACCACCTCCACCCCTCCCCGGCGCAACACATCAATCACAATCACCGCTTCCATTTCTTCACATCCCGGGGCCAACAGTACACAGGCACTTTTCATCATATTTCTCCTTCAGACATTTTTGCTTCCAGTTTTTTTAAAACTTCCGAACGGGATTTCAAGTGGGGTTTCTCTTCGCGTTCCCCCAACAAGAAGGTTCCCAAATCCTGAATTTCCCCCATCCATACTCCCTCTTTCATTCCCGGATAATCCCCGTATCTACCGCCCACAATACACACCATGGGAGTGACGGATCCCTTGGGCATGCCCAATTCTTCCGCCAATACATCCGCCCGGTCAGACAAGGTTTTCAATTCGTATCCGGGATAAAAGTTCTCACCGTGCATCAACTTATGGTTGATCACCCGCACCTGCCCCCGCCAATTGACCGTTTCGATACTGAACACCTGATCCGGTGCGACCAGCACATGATCCACTTCCTTTTCTCCCATCGGAAGTCCATGATAGACCTGCCAACTTTCCGGCAAGGCATCCAGGACCCTGGCCACCTGCTCCTCTCCCCTCGCCCCCTCCTCATGACGTAAATAAATCATCACCGCCCGCTTCCAGGTCACATACAAGCCAAATGCAATCAGGAGCAACAAAATCCCTGCATGCCAGCCTTGCAGAAAGGAAGGTCGGAGCACCCCGCCAAACACCATGCCGGCGGTGAATGCCATGGCAATTAACGGAGACAACGCCGAAGAAAATCCCCGGTTTCGGGCATGCACACCGGGGATTCCCTGTCTGCCTGAGGTTCTAGAAGGAGGCGGAACGTCATCTGGTTGCGGTTTCATAGCGGCAGTATATCTTAGAAGCGGGAACTTGTAAACGATTCACTATCCCGCTAGAAAGAGAAGTATGCAAAGCCGCCAAACCACTGAACATTTATTATCCAGCCTGCTGGCCATCGTCTCCGATGGCCTGGCCATTTTCGGTGGATTCGGATTGGCAGTATGGATTCGCTTTGACAGCGGCTGGATGGCCGTGGAACCACAAAAAGGCATCCCCTCCTTTGAAGAACTGCTGAGGCTGATCTTACTGGCCGTATTGATTTTCCTCGTGGTATTTAATAATCTGCACCTGTATAAACGCCCTCATCAGGGTCGTTTTGAGGATACCATCCCCCGGATCATCCGGGCCATCCTCATGAGTTTCGTGCTCTACTTCGCACTCGAAGCCGCCCTTCGCCTCGATCCCGCTTTCAGTCGGAAAGCACTGGCCATCAGTTTGGGAAGTGTGAGCTTTTTTGTTTTACTCGAACGCTACCTGCTCTATCGCATCGAACTCCATAAAGCCCGCCACGCCCCCACCGAAAACCAGGTAATAATGGTGGGCACCGATCCCAATATCCTCCGTTTGGCAGAAGCCATCGAAGCAGATAAATTCCTCCGCGCCAAAGTCCTGGGTTTCCTGCGGGTGAAACAGGAGAGCCCCTGGCCTGAAGAAATTCAGGAAATCAAACGTTTAGGCAGCTCTGCGGAAGTCCAAAGCAAAACCCTCGAACTGAAAGCCAATCACGTCGTGCTCTCCGATGTGGGCATCGATCGGGATGCCTTGCTGGAGTTGGTGGTATTTTGCGAACACAACTATATCTCCTTTCATCTGGTGCCCGACCTCTTCCGCATCCTCACCTCCGATCTGCAAGTCCGCCACCTCGCGGGTATTCCCATTATGGGACTGGGACAATGGCCTCTCGACCGAATCGGCCCCCGGTTGCTGAAACGGGGATTTGATATCTGTTTCAGTATCTCCGCACTCATCGGCATCAGTCCGGTACTGCTCATCGCCGCCATTGCCGTGAAAATAAGTTCGAAAGGCCCCATATTCTATCGGCAAATCCGCTGCGGTGAACATGGAAAACACTTTAACATTATTAAACTTCGGACCATGCGGGCGGATGCCGAAGAGACCGGGCCGGGCTGGACCACCGAAGATGATCCGCGGCGCACGAAAATTGGTGAATTTCTGCGCAAATGGAACATCGATGAACTGCCCCAGTTCTGGAACGTGCTCTGCGGTCAAATGAGCGTCGTAGGCCCCCGTCCCGAACGCCCCCACTATGTCGAACAGTTTAAAGATGAAATCAATCGCTACATGCGGCGACACGCACACAAACCCGGTATCACCGGCTGGGCACAAGTTCACGGACTGCGTGGGGACACCAGCATCGATGAACGTATCCGTTACGATTTATTCTATCTTGAAAACTGGTCCCCGGGTCTGGATCTCAAAATTATCCTTAAAACCTTCTCGGCAAATAAAAACGCGTACTAAGCCCCATCTTACCTATTGAAATACGGGAAGGATATAGCTTTGACCCAATAACCCTTTTTCTGTAAATGAAACCGGTCATGAAAAGTTTACTACCTCTCCTACTCATTGCCTCACTCTCTTGCAGTCTTTCTGCCGCTCTCGTCCAAACGTTCGAAAGTGGTGAAGATACCAGCAACTGGGGAAGTGACTGGGTGGCTCCTGGAGGATGGACAACCTCAAACACACCGTTTTTAGACCCGAGCCTGGGCGGAAGTAGCATTGGCGCCGGAAGCACGGCCGACGGCCAGAATGCGCATCGTGACTTTTCTTCAAATACTGCGGGGTTGGATACGGTAAATGGCAGCTACACCACCTCCATGTATTTAAATATCACTTCTTTTGGACAGTCTATTCCCGATGGCTCCTTTTATGTCATTGATGGGGATTATGATCAGGGAGGCAGTGCCAATGTTGTTCAATTGCGAATCATCGGCTCCAACAATCAATGGGAATATTTTGATTACAATGGGACCTGGACCTCAACCGGCGTGAGTTGGAGCCTGGGTGACATCAACTACATTGAATACTCTATTGATAATACCAACCAGTCGTATAATTTCACCATCAGTGAAGTTGACTCCTTTGGCGCAGTGGTGAACAACAACACCACTTCAATCAGTGGTATCAAATCCGGGACCCCGAATTCCAACCAAAAAGGAACTCTCACCTACCATTTTGAAACCTCGGGCGGCACAGCCGTATTTGGAGTGGATAATATCAATATCGCGGTTGTTCCCGAGCTCTCCTCCATCCTGTGCACGTCTTTGGCCATGGCGGGTTTGGTGTTGAGCAAGTGGATCAAACAACGTCGCTGACGTTTACCTCCCCTTTCCCTAAATCCCCGGATGTCCCCCGGGGATTTTTTTATCCCAATCCATCAGACTCAAAAGGTAAATCCATTTGTCCCGCCACCACAATCTTCCTCCCATCCGGGATATCCGGCTCGGAAGTATCGTACACCACAAATTTCACTTGCGGAAATTCCCGGTGCAATTCCTGTTCGATAAAATCCACCACCGCACGCACGTTGCGGGGATCATCATCTGAGAAACCCACACTGATCGGCTTAACCACCCCACTGCGCCGCATGATCCGGAACACATGCTGCATAAAATCTTTAATCGCGAACTGCTTCGCTTCCTCTTGGATATCCACCCCGGGTTGATCCGCCCCCATCTTCGCCCGAAAATCAGGACTGGTCACCGCATGGTATTGGTTTAAATCTAAATAGAGCCTCATCACCTCCTCATCGGTGAGGTACCCTTCCCCTTTCTCGTAAGCCGCCCGGTATCCCCGAAGATTCGCCATCATCGTCCGCTGCTCCTCCCCGGTCAATACGTGGCTAATAAAATACTTCACCCCTTCCCGAATAGTTTCAGATTGATGCCCCCGGGCCGTCACAATCGCAAACAGTCGCCCTTCAATTAACGCACGGCGGAACTGACGGAAACTGGGTCCGGGTTTTTGCTCCCCGGCAATCACCGGATCCAAAGCCGCACGGGTATCCCGCAAAAAACAGCTTTCCTCCTCGTGGGCAAAATCACGAAACTCCCGAAATGCATTTTCCCAATCCCCATCCGGCGGACGATAATTTTCAAAATCATTTCGTACCAAGGCATAAAAAGAAGTGCTGACCGCAATCGGCTCCCAACTGCCTGACTGCGTTTTCTTTTCCAAATGAATCCGCGTCGGCATATGTAAAATATTATTATCCCAATCAAAAATATAATACTTAAAAGGCAGGTTCACCACCTCACGGTTTACTTCCGGCTCTTGCCAGTCCGTTTTTTCAGATGTATTTTGAGAATCCATAGCCATAAATGTACACAGTTTTGACATTTTCGCCAGTCGGAACCCCGGTATTCCTGCCGAGATTATAAACCACGCATCACTGAACCCGAGGTGATTTTCCAGGCCACTCCGATATTGACCCCTCCACTGGCCAAAGCCTTGGCCGTCCACTTGTTACAGGTGTTAAACAAATAATATTTCCCCACCCCTCTGAAAAACTGACTGTCTCCATAAATCCCCTCCCGGACAGGACGTAGGTGTCCCTCCGTATTCCTGGCAAAACTGGATGAGATAAATTGGATCATCCCCTCCAAGCCCTCCCGACTTAAATAGACGTCCTGATTTTCACTGCTTCGAAAATATCGCAGCGGATGTTCCCGATACCCCACCACATGCAATACCGTCTCGGTCGGCCAAAAAACGGCACTGAGAGTCATACGGCTGGTAATTTTCTCCGCCTGATAAAATCCTGCATCCCCCCACCCGATTTCATAAAATCCGGCATCCGGAAAACGTATGGCCAATTCCGGAAACTGAGGATTGACCACTTCCGCCGGCAAACTTATCCCGGTATGCCTTCCATGGTTATGCACATAGATGACTTGATCACGGACAGCATGCGGATTCGTCTCCCCACCGTGAACGACTTTGGGCGTGGTGCCACATCCCACAAACAAAAGCGCAAACACAACGGCAAGGATTCGAAACCCATATTCTGAACGAATTATTTTATCCATAGAGCATATACTTTTTTCGGAATGCGGCGGCAGTAAGTCCGGTATGCTTCTTAAAGGCGCGGCAAAAGTTCTCCGTATTGCTGAACCCCACATCATACGAAATGGCTTTGACCGGATCCATACTGGTCACCAGCCGGTGACGGGCCGCTGACATCCGGTACTGAATCACCATTTGATGAGGCGTTTTTCCGGTGGCCGCCTTAAATTCCGCATGTAAATGAGAAGGACTCAATCCCACTTTCTCCGCCAAAGATTCCACACTGTGCGCCCGTTCGGGATGACGGGCGATTTCTGCAATCACTGAGGCGATCCGCGGCGGGATGCGGGTATGACTGTGCCGCACTTGGTCCTGCGCATACCGAAAAGAAAACTGGGCCCAAATTAAATCACCCAACACATCCAAAGAAATCCCCTCATGATGAAACGCATACAGCATTTCCCGCGAAAAACTTTCCGCATCCCGGGTTTCCTCCCAGCGAAAAGAGCGGGGCCAATCGGTAACCGGTGCGGGGATTGTAAATAACGCAGTCATACATTCATAATGCTCATCCGCAGTGGATTGGTAAATGGTTTCCTGCCCCGGCTGATGAAAAAAGATCCACCCCGGCCCCGCCCACGCCTCCTTTTCGGGATGTTTCACCCGCCCCCGGGTCACCAGTTCAAACAGATATTCTCCCGGTAAAATCTCCGAGGGGACGACAGCCCCACCTATAGGACTTATAAAGTACCCGACCCGTACAAGTTGGGGTTTGATTTTTTCACCATCATTCATAGTTTTTATCAATTAGCTTTCCTTTACCTTTCACTCTTAGTCATGATATGAAAACAAAAATCATTGTTTTTATCAAATAACCACAACAGGAGATCGACTATGACACCCGAAATCACCGTTCAATTATACTCTGTGCGTGACAACGCCGCCCAGGATTACGAAGGCACCATCCGCGCCATCGCCGATATGGGCTTTGGCTGTGTGGAACCCGCCGGCTATCCCGGAAGCAGCCCCGAAGCCGCCGCCAAACTTTTTAAAGAACTCGGACTGCGCGCGCCTTCCGCCCACTGCAACCTGCCCATCGGTGATGCGAAAAATGAAATCCTGGACCAGGCACAACTCATGGGCCACGAGGCGCTCATTACCGGTTGCCCTCCCCGCTTCAAAGAACACTACGTCTCCATGGACGAAGTGAAAAAAATGGCGGAACTCTACTGCGAAGGCGCAGCCAATGCCGCTGAAGTCGGTATTCAAGTGGGTTACCACAACCACGACTGGGATCTCTGCGAAATCGACGGTGTCCGTGCCTATAAAGTATTTTTGGAAAACACCCCCGAGTCCGTGCTTTGGGAAGCGGATTTGTTCTGGGTGGCACGCGCGGGATTGGATCCTGCCGCCTTCGTCAAAGAAATCGGTCCCCGCGGTAAATTTCTGCACGGAAAAGACGGACGGGTGAAAACCGACGCCACCTTTGTGGAAAAAGAAACCGAAGACGGAAAAATCATGGTCAGTGACAGCATCCCCTTCCTCCCCGCCGGCACCGGTCAGGTCGATCTCATTGCCGCCACCAAAGACGCCGAATTCACCAAATACGTTGCGGTTGAACTCGACAGCTACGAAGGCGACATGATGCAGGCCGTCAAACAAAGTTATGACTACCTGACCCAAAGCGGAATCGCCAAAGGCAACAAATAATCGGAGACCCTCTACTATGAGTAAAGCAAAACAAATCGGCATTGGAATCATCGGCTGCGGAAATATCTCCGACGCCTACTTTAACGGCGCAAAAAAATTCGAGGTGCTCAACACCATCTCCTGTGCAGATATCGAACATGAGAAAGCAGTTGCCAAAGCTGAAGAACACGGTTGCGAAGCCCAGACCGTTGAGGAACTGCTCGCCAACCCGAAAGTGGAGTTGGTGATCAACCTCACCATCCCCGCCGTCCACGCTGAAGTGAGCATCGCGGCCCTCAACGCCGGCAAACACGTTCACTGCGAAAAACCTTTGGCCGTGTCGCTGGAAGACGCCAAAAAAGTCATGGATCTGGCAGCCGAAAAAGGTCTGCTGGTTGGCTGTGCCCCGGACACCTTCCTCGGTGCCGGACTGCAGACCTCCCGCAAACTGGTCGACGACGGCTGGATCGGAAAAGTGGTCGGCGGATCTGCATTCTTAATGTCCCGCGGACCCGAATCCTGGCACCCCAACCCCAAATTCTTCTACGAAGTCGGCGCCGGCCCCATGTTTGATATGGGCCCCTACTACATCACCGCCCTGGTGCATTTGCTGGGACCGGTAAAACGCGTGGCCGCCGTGACCTCTAAAGCCTTCGAAGTGCGTACCGCCACTTGCGAAGAGCAGTTCGGTCTGCCCCTGCCCGTGGAAATCCCCACCCATTACTCCGGCACCCTGGAGTTCCATTCCGGCGCCTCTGTGAACATGACCATCTCTTTTGATGTGTATGCCCACAATCACAAACCCATCGAACTCTACGGTACCGAAGGATCCATCGGCGTGCCTGACCCCAACACCTTTGGCGGACCGGTCACGCTTTGGACCGCAGCCACCAAAGAGTGGAAAGAACAGGGCTTCAGTCACCCCTATTCCGACAACTCCCGCAGTATCGGCGCAGCGGATATGGCCATGACCATTCTCAGTGACGGCAAACATCCCCACAAATCCAGCGGTGCCCTCGCGTACCACGCACTGGAAGTGATGCACGCCTTCGAGAAATCCTCCGTGAGCGGCACCCACACCGTGATCGAGTCCAAACCCGAACAGCCCGCAGCCCTGCCGCTCGGTCTGATCGAAGGACGCGTGTAACCCAGACATTTCTGTCTGCGGGAATTCAGGCTTTTAGCCTGACCCCGAAATGAAAAAGCCGGAGCATCCGCTCCGGCTTTTTCCATTCAGTCCCAACTCTTACCCCGGCAAAATCAACCGCAAACCATCCAAGCGCGGCGCCGCCTTTTCCAGGGCTTCCGTAAGATCCTGTTTTTGCTGACGCAATTGCTGAACTTCTTCATCACGCACGTGATCATTGATGTTCTTTAAATCCTCCAGACGCTGAATTTCGGCATCCATTTTCTCCGTCAGACTTTCCAGCGCCCTGGAAATGATTTTCTGGCTCTTGACCTGTGCCCGCCGGGTGGCATCGTGCACCCGGTCCGGCAACCATTCCTGACGGAAAGCCGTGTGGGCAAGCACGCTGCTGATATCGCCAGCATCTTCTAAAATTTCCGGTACTTTGCATTCCCGCCCCATGGCATTCACCGTGACCCGCAACGGAATCGCAGGCAAATAGCGGGAGACCTGCCACGCCGGAGGCGCCACCGCCTCCAACACAAACAGCGCCTGCAGCATCGGTCGCTCAATTTCCGGGGAAACGGCCGAAACCGCGGTGCCCTGAAGCGACTGCAGGGACGCATCCATGCCTTCCCGAACCAGCGGATGGTCCCAGGTGATCAAATCCAGATCTTCGCGCGACAAGGCCAGACTTCGATCGGTGGTAAACCGCAATCCTTCAGCCCGCAAAGACAAATCCCCTTTATCGAAAGGACCGGATTTCAGTAAAAACTCCTTTTCCCGCAAGTTCTCCATTTCCAGCCCCAATTGCCCCCAAAGTTTTTCGATAAAGGGAAGCAGGGCCTCATCCGCATCACTCTCCTCCAGGGCTTCCATCAAATCGCGGTCCGGTTCCGCCAACGCATGCTTCCAAGCCAAAAGTTTTTGGGTGCCGGAGCGGTTTTCCGCCTCTAACTTCTCCACCATGGCCCGGGTATCCGCCAACAGGCTTTCATCCACATTCCCCAGACGGTCCTGAAAAAGTTCCAAACAACGTTTCCCACAGGTCAACGGACGATCAAACGCCCCTAAACCTTCGTGCAACCAGCGCAACCAATCCGCCTCCTCCGTGTCGGCCAGAACCGGCAAATGAATATGAAATTCCGCCTGCTGTCCAATGCGGTCCAGGCGGCCAATCCGCTGCTCGATCCGCTCCGGATCATGCGGCAGATCAAACAATATCAAATGACGCACAAACTGAAAATTACGACCTTCCCCGCCGATATCCGAAGCGATCATCAACCGCGCACCCTCCGGATCCGCAAACCATGCCGCCTGCCGGTCCCGTTCCAGCAAATGCTGTTCCTCATGAAACAACACCGGAGGCGGATCCATAAACCCTAATAAACTTTTACTGATGGCCTTCACTTGTGCGGGCGTCCGCGTCATCAACAGCACTTTCTCTTGCGGACGGGCCTCCAAAAATTCTTTCAGCCAGGACGTTTTATCCGTCGACAAATACAAGGGATGGGCGATCCGTTTCGGAAATCCGGGTATATGTTCCCGGGTATTTCGGAACAAAATACGCCCGGGCCCGTGACAGGTCAGCAACTGACGCAAGGCCCCGTCCTCCCCCGCCTCTTTCAGTTTTTCCGCCTCTTCCGCAACCCGGACGTAAGCCAACTGCTCTTCGCGAAAGTCTTCCAGCGAAGGATAGCGATCCGGATCCAACATTTTTAATTGGGCATAATGGGTTTCGTCCCCCATTTGACCCGGCGTCGCAGTGAGCAATAATACCCCGGGTACTGAAACGGCCAACCCGGCCACCGCGCAATATTCCGGACTCGCCTCGTCTGACCGCCAAGCCAAATGATGCGCCTCATCCACAATCATCAATTCCCACTCTCCCGCTTCCGCCAAGGCCTGTACTTTCGGGGAGCCGGTCAGCAAATTGAGCGGACACAACACACATTGGTCATCAAAAAAGGGATTGTCCTCCCCCGCCCGCGCAAGACGCTCCGCATCCATAATGCTGAAAGTGAGATGGAACCGACGCAGCATTTCCACAAACCATTGATGGATCAAGGCATCCGGCACCACCACCAGAATCCGCTGTGCCCGCCCGGTCACCACCGCGTGGTGTAAAACCAGTCCCGCTTCAATGGTTTTCCCCAGGCCCACTTCATCCGCCAACAATACCCGGGGATGAATCCGCTGACTTACCTCACGGGCAATGGAGATTTGATGCGGCAGCCACTCAATGCGCCCGCCCAGAAATCCCACGCCCGGATGCCCGCTGCGCTCGCGTACTTTTCGTAAAACCTGTTCGCGAAAATCAAAATCCGCCGACACCCCATCCGATCCCTGCAATAAATGGTCCAGCGGACCATTGGCCGCCACCACATCTTCCAAACCGGATTCCGGCAGGCGCTTCTTCGCCCCCACATACACCAGGCAACCCGCGTCCTCCTCCACCCGCTCCACCACCCAGCTCTCCCCGTCATGGTCCGTCACCCGATCGCCCACCAAAACCTGATAACGCGCAAGCGGTGCACTGCCCCAGGCGTAGGTACGCATTTCCCCGGTGGCCGGGAATAGCAGGCGCACCCGCGAAATATCAGCTTCTAATACGAGTCCCAAACCCAGTTCGGGTTCAGTCGTCGAGGTCCATCGTTGTCCGGGTGTAGGTATTTCCATCCCTCCGCTTATATGCAAACTATCACTCTTTTGCGAGATCAGGATCACTCCGTCAAAAACCAACGAAAATCAAGAATCCTAAGTGGCACGCCCCCCGAAAAAGGTCTCTCAACCTGAAATTACCCTGCAACTTTTTAAATCACGGAAACGTCCGTGTCCGCTTGGCAAATGCGACTACAAATTCAACAATCCCGAATATGATTTTGTTCCGGAAAAGTTTTTGCCTATGAAATCATACGTCCAATCAGCCAACCTCTCTCATACCTCCGCTATCAAGAAAAACCTCCACACACATTGCTCCCCAGGCATGGCAGCGGCTGGAGCGGGGAGCAAACTCCTCCCATAACGTGCTGGAACCGGCTTCAATCATTTTTCCGTAAAGCCGCCGGCAAAGTATGCGTGCTTCCTCCTCAAACCCGTATCGCCGGAGTGCCCGGCAGAAGTAGGCCAGAGACTGGGGGGTATTACAGAGCACCGCGCGCTCCTGAATTTCAAGAACATCCCCGCTTTCCTCGGCAATCAGAGGCGTGGTCCGCTTCAGCCAATTCACCGGATAGACCTCCCTCAGACAGTTCCGAAGTACAGAGCAGGCTTCCTCTGAGCTCAACATCCCGCTGTCGATGGCATAGCCTGCCGTAATCTGATACCATTTCGGTGCCCGCCAGGGCCGGAAGGCCGTTTCCTTTTCACCGGCTCTCAACTCCGCGGGTTCCCCCCGGTCCGCCGCCACATAGAGTTCCCAGTCCACCGTGTTAAAGGCCAGCTCCACTGTCCACTCGGCGGCATCATTTTCCCCGGGCATCTGAACCGTCCAATGTTCAAAAGGAGCCGGACGGGTCCAGCTGTTCTCGGGTGTGACATCCAGCACCAGTTGCCCGCCCGCCCAAAGAAAGCTTCACAGCTCCATGTGCAGCCACCCGCAGGGTTTTCGGACTTTTTGTCCAGCGGAAACGGAGCGTTACCGGAGGCTGCGGTTCAATAGAGAAAAAGTCCAAAGCGCCACTGTGGTGATAATTCCACCAGTGAATTTTTTCATGTTCAGAGCTGCTGTCGGCATCGCGTATGCGTTCACCCGTCCAGAATACCGACCGCCAGACTTCCCGAAGCCGGCATGCTTTTTCAAGAAAATCTTTCGACCGTGGGTCTTCAAGTTTTTGCCAAGACCGATAAGCTTTCCCAGGCGGAAGCCCAGAGGGCATTTAAACCGGCAGAACGCGGATGCTTCGCGAGTTCAAAACTGTTACAGAGAAATACCCATCCGGGCACATTGCAAAGCAGCCCATCCCCATCGGCAAATTTTTCAAAACTCGCCACCCCGGAGAGCGCCGCGGGGTAAGCCATGCGAGCCGTTTCCAGATCACCGGTTGATTCCGTATAGTCCAATACACTCCGGGCAAAAGAAATACTGAAATCCGGGATCACCCCCTGGTGGGGCGAACTGGGATAACACATACGTAACACGCCCTCCGCATCGGCTCCCCGCAAATACTGTCGGAGCCAGCGCCGGTAAGGTGCCCAGGTGCCAAAAAGGAGAGGAAAGGCTTTTCCATAGACCGCGGGATCATTGTACTGCCCCCTTTCCCGTCTCGGACAATCATTCAAAAGATCGTCACAACACAGTCTGACCGTCCGGGCGGCGGCCGCAAGGATTTTCTGATCCGTCACCGGCAGGGATTCCGCCCGGTCCTGCCAAATTTCTTCTAAAGGACGTTGATACTCACGGATTGCGAGGTGATGCACCTTCACAGCATCCGGCAACGCCAAATAACGGAGTGCCCTCTTTTCAAAAGAGTCCCATCTCCGCGTACCGACAGGCAACTCCAGCCGGTCACGGAAATCCCCCCCCGCATATTGATAGTCGGGCAGACCCGTCGGTTCCAGCGACTCGCCGTGAAGAATGTCGCAGGTCACGGCCCGGGAAGCGCTCAGTTCCAACTCAATAAAACCAAAAACCTCCTCACCAAAATCCCAAACCTGTTGTCCGGCTTTTTGGTGCAGCGGATGCGCTTTGAAGGTGCTTCCGGTGAACTGTGGCAAATCGGAGGGAATCAACCTCTCCCTACCGGGAAGTGGATGTCGGGCCACCACGGCGGGAGGTCCCCACGCATCCGGAACCGGCGAAGTCAACCATGCCGCCTGTGGCTGCTGTAAATCCACATGCTCCCCAAATCCAGCACAGGGGTGCAACTGAGGGGGATCCGGCAACTGACTTTCGCAGAGCGCGGCCCGCCAGATCCGTTTGTCATCCAACGAAATCCCCCCCAACTTCCCTTTGAGCAGCACCCCCGCCAAGCAGGGCTCATGAGACTGGGTCCGTTTGCCGATATGCCAAACCCGCAGACGAAGAAAGTTGGATCCGGACAGCAGATAAGGAGAAAGGTCGAGTACGTCGTAGTATTGCCAAGGGGCCACTTCGCGGGGGGGACCATGGTAAATCCATTGACCGTTCACCCACAAGGTAAGCCAACTTCCACAGCTCAGGGCGATCCAGCCATACGCAGAAAGGGTATCCGTCTCCACATCACAGGCAAAATCGGCATACTGCAGGGGCGCGACAGAAGCTCCTTCTACCCACCACCAGTCAGCCCCCTTCCAAAAGACTTCCGCCGCTTGCCTGTTCATCTCCAAAATTTACCGGTCAAAGCCGATGCCTTTCAGAAAACTTCTGGCAATGATCATATGACCGGTTTTGTTCGGGTGTACCCGGTCCCAGCACAGGGATTGGGTGGGTTGATGCACCATAAAGGCATCAAAGGCCGCTTGAACATCCACAAATACCGCATCAAATTCTTGGGCCAGCTTTTCCACCACCTCAGAGTAGTCATCCATCATTTTTCGCATGGGCTCATCCTTGGCAGGTTCTAAATAATAAGGGGTCATCAAGACCAAGCCTTTCAAAGAAGGACGTACATCGCTCAGAATTTTCCGGTAGGTTTCTTCATATTTTTTCAGATCGACCTGTTCCATATAAATTTTAGAATCAAATTGGCGCCACACGTCATTGATGCCGATCATCACCGATAACCAGTCAGGCGCCAAATCCACCACATCCGACTGCCAGCGTTCTTCCAAATTGGTCACCCGATTCCCGCTAATCCCGGTATTCAGCACCCGCAGATTCAGCTCGGGGTATGCCGCGTACAACATGCTGTTCACCATCGCCACATATCCCTCACCCAGTTCAGCTTTGGCACCCACGGGGCGCCCACGTCCACAGTCCGTAATCGAATCACCGGTAAATAATATGGTCTGACCATCTTTTAACTTCATATCTAATCCTTATAAGTTGGAGTTGAGAACTTTTCCCTGTGTCCGACATCCCCGGATGTCTACTCAAAACTCATTATAGTTTCGAATTTTCGCAGAAAATCATCCCCTTGATATCTCTTGTGTCAAACCGTCGCTCCACTTAGGTTAAAAGTATGAAAAACCCGCGTCCAAGGAGAAAACATGATTCCTGAAGATACCGAATTGCTGCGTCAGTTGATGGACAATATGACAGACAATATCTATTTTAAAGACCTCAACTCCAAGTTCATCATGATGAACCGGGCCAGCGCGCAATGGAACGGTTTCGCCAGCCCTGAAGATGCCATCGGTAAAAGTGACTTTGACCTGTTTACCGAAGAGTTTGCCCAGTCAGCCCGAAAAGATGAACTGAAGATCTTTGAAACCGGCCAGCCGTTATCCAGTAAAGAGGAACATGCCGTATGGGCCGACGGTCATATGAGATGGGTCTCAAGCACCAAAGTTCCCCTGCGCGGCACCGAGGGAAATATTGCCGGCTGTATTGGAATCGGGCGGGATATCACCGAGCTCAAAAACAAAGAAGCCGAGCTCGAGGCGGCGACCGAAAAACTGCGGCACACCAATGAACAACTCCGGGAGATCAATGCGCAAATTTCCGAGGATCTCCAGATGGCAGCCCATCTGCAACAAACCTTCCTGCCCAAAAATTACCCTGTCTTTCTCTCGTCCGAAAACCAATCCCTGCTCGATTTCCATTATTTCTACGAATCCGACAGTGCGATTGGCGGAGATTATTGCTCCATATATCAGCTCGACGACCACCGGGCCGGCCTCCTGATCTGTGATGCCATGGGACACGGCGTCCGCGCGGCCCTTATCACCGGAATTATCCGCACCCTTTCCGAGAACCTTGCCCGAAAACCGCGATCTGCCGGCGGATTTCTCACCGCATTGAATCAGCAACTTTACCCCATGTTAAAAAACGAAGATGCCTTTTTGTTTGTCACCGCCTGTTGCCTGATCATCGATGTTCGAAGCGCCGAATTAACCGGGGCCATCGCGGGACACCCCGTTCCGTTTCTCATCCGGCCACAACAGGGCGGCGTGTCCGCTCTGCCCGTCGAGGAATCCGTCAAAGGCCCCGCCTTGTCAATAAATGAGAACTTTCAATACGAAACATTTTCACTCACCCTCAGGCCCGGAGATGGCGTGGTGATGATGACCGACGGTATTTTTGAAGCCGTCAATGAATCCGACGAAGAGTTTGGTCTGTCACAAGTTCAGGAAACCCTTTATCGGCATCGGGATCTCCCCCTCACTGAACTCTTTCCTCAATTGATTCAGACCGCCCGCGACTACACCCAAAACCAAAAATTTGGCGACGACATTTGCATGCTCGGTTTCAAATTCAATGCCTTGGCAGATGCCCGGGATCTTGAAACGTAAATCCCGAGAACCGGTTAAAAATACGGTCCGTCCGGGGTTTATTCATAATACTCTGGGAAATTTCGAAAAGACTTTAAGTCTGCGCCACCAAAATTTCGTCCAGCTCACTCAAAAACCGGTCCATCTGTGCGTCGGTGCCAATGGTAATCCGCAAGTAGTCCCCCGTAAGCTCACCGGGGAAATAGCGCACAAAAATTTGCCGTTCACGCAAGGTGTCAAAAACAACCTGGGCATCCACACCTGTCGGCACTTTGGCAAACAGGAAATTGGTTTGGGAAGGCAGCACCGAAAACCCCTGTTCACTCAAAGCCTTTGCAATCCGATTGCGGGTCCCCCGGATCGCCGTGGCATTCTGTTGCATCCAGGCCTGATCTTTCACCGCTGCCAGCCCCACCCGCTGTGCAAATACATCGGTGTTGTAACTGTCTTTGATTTTGTACAAGGCTTCCATCCATTGGGGAGACCCCATCAGATAGCCCAGTCGAATTCCCGCCAGACTGTAACTCTTTGAAAAGGTCCGGGAGATCAAAACATTGTCGTATTTCGCCAACAGCGGCAGCATACTCTCATCCGCAAAATCCACATACGCCTCATCAATCAACACCCCGCCGGGACAGCGCTGAATCAGGGTTTCCACCTGCTCTGCCGACATCGCCAAACTGGTGGGTGCATTGGGCTGGGTGAGAAAGAAAAAATCCACATCCAACGCTTCGGGGACCTGCCAACTGAAGTCCGCGGCCAAAGGAAACGCCACCCTTTCCAGTTCAGCAATATCGCTTAAAACCGGATACAGGGAATAGGAGGGTTTCATGTACCCCACCCGTCCGCCATGCTCGCAAAAGGCGCGGGTACACAGCGCCAGCGCCTCGTCACTGCCATTGGTCACCAACACCTGTGCCGGCGACAATCCATGCAGTTCCGCAATCGCCTCACACAGATCTTTGCCGGTGGGGTGGGGATATTTGCGCAAATCATCCGCGCTGATATTCCCCAGTGCTTCAAACACTTTCGGGGATGGCGGATAGGCATTCTCGTTGGTATTGAGCTTGAGCAAATTCTGACCCGCCGGTTGCTCTCCGGGCACATAGGCGTGCAGGGGTTCGATGGATTTACGAATGGGCATCAGTCCTCTCCAAAACGAACCCGGGCGGATTGAACATGTCCGTCCAACCCTTCCACGCGGCCAAAGGCTTCAATCACCGGCATCACTTCCCGAAGATCTTTCCGGGTCAATTGAATCAAGCTGGAACGACGCATAAAGTCATCCACCGTCAATCCAGAGAACATCGCCGCCGCCCCGCCTGTGGGAAGCACGTGACTGGGGCCGGCCGCAAAATCTCCGGCGGATTCAGGGGTCCAATGTCCCAGAAAAATCGCCCCGGCCGCACGGACTTTTTTGGCCCAGCGTCTGGGATTTCGCACCAACAGCTCCAAATGCTCGGCTGCAAACTGATTGATCAGTTCCATACCCTGCTCCAAGTCAGGAACCTGTACCGCCAGCACCCCGGTTTTCAAAATCGGAAGCAGTCGTTCATAGCGACTCAGTTTCTCAGCCTGCCGCATCAATTCCGGTCCCACCGCTTCAATCAGTTCCGCATGCGGGGTCACCAACAATGCTTTTTCATGACCGGTGCCATGTTCCGCCTGGGCCAACAGGTCGGCAGCGATATGGGCCGCGCTCGCCGAATCGTCCGCAAAAATTGCCACTTCACTGGGGCCGGCCACCGAATCCAGGGACACCTCGCCGTACACCAGTTTTTTGGCAGCCGTCACAAAAGCATTTCCCGGCCCGACGATCTTCTGAACTTTGGCAATTTTCTTCGTGCCGTAGGCCATCGCCCCAATGGCTTGCACGCCCCCGATCCGATAGATTTCAGTGACCCCGGCCATATCCAAAGCCGTCAACACGAAAGGATTCACCTCCCCCGCTTTGTTTGCAGGCGTACAGGCGACAATTTCTTTTACGCCGGCCGCCCGGGCAATGGTCGCGGTCATCAGCGAAGTGGAGGCCAGCGGAGCGGTTCCGCCGGGAATATACACCCCTACCCGGTCCAAGGGCACATACTGTTCGCCCAAACGTCCCCCAAGAGTGGTTTCCATTTCCCAATTTTCACGCTTGCCGGCTTTGGCAAAGGCAAAGATTCGTTTGTCCGCTTCCCGGGCCTGCTTCAGAAAATCACGATCCACACTTTTACGGGCCGCCGCAATTTCCTTTTTGGATACTTTCAACCCGGAAACCGCTAATTCCGGCGTATCAAATTTTTGAGCATACCGTATGACCGCCCCATCCCCTTCTTGACGGATCTCCTCCAGAATCGGACGGGCCACCGCTTCCGCGGAAGCATCAATCGCAGGCCGGGAGAGGAATCGGGTCACCACCGCGGATTTTTTATCGGTGGACCATTGGGCAGTTTTCATTTTTAAATTTTTCATAACAAAGGGGGTCAACGGCGAATCATTTCATTCAAAGTATTACATTTGGTACATTTGGAAAGCGGTACCCGGCGATTATCTATATAGATGTGATGGCAGTTCGTGCAACGAAAGATGTGAGCTTTCGGCGAGCGAAGATCATGATATCCCCGCTTGCGGTAGCGCCAGCCTAAATATACCAGCACCGAAAACTGCAGAAACAAGGGCCATAAATACAGATCGGATATGCTCATTTTCATTCCTCTCCCTCCGACGGAGCAAACGAAAAACGAAATCGAATCCGGGCTTCAATCTGAGAACCCTCCCGACGAACCCTCCGTAAAACCCGGACAATATCACTGCGCAAATTTTCAGGAAGATCCATCGGATCCAGGATCAATGAAGTCAGTTGGCCTCCCTGATCAAAAGTCATATCCCCGGTCACCACCACACTGCCTCCGGACGGCTCGGGGGGAAGCCGGGATAATTCCAACTTTGATGAAGGGCCTTCCAAAACCTGCAAACGCCAAACCGAAGGAAATGCCGGCTTCGAGGCCGGCCTGTGATCCGAATACACGGTAACGGGCAGTTGGGACTGCATCGCCAAAGGCGGATGTAAAACCGCATCATCAAAAAGCAGGGACAAATTCACCGGTTCCAACCGGGTTAGTTGAACCGGACTTTTCAGCGGAGGTTCCACATTGCTGGCATTCTGCTCAATCGCCCCGGAGAATCCCAAGGAGGACGGTAACGAAAACAAGGTGGGCGACCAGGTGCGCGCATCCAAATTTAAATAGGCGTAGAGCCGACTCTCCTGCGGTGCGGGTTGAGCGGGAGGCAAGGCTTGCGGAGGAAGCAACCACAGCGCATGCACCGTCAACGACAGCGACACCGCCAGGATCGGCAGGATCCAAGAAGGATATTTGGGTTTCCCCACTGGAAATCTTCCCGCCACGACCTAAAATTCCTCCCGGGTTTCTCCCCCGCGGGTTGCCAAAGCGATATCTAAAATCCCGGCACGATTGGCCTGCCCCACCACTTTCATTTGCGTGGAAACCGTCACCGATTCATCCGCTTCAATCACCAGCGGCAAATCAGGATTTTCGATGCGCGCTCTTTCCAGTGCCGCGGGGAGATCGTCTAAATTGGTGCGTTGATCATTAAAGAAAACCAAACCGTTCCGCGTAAGCGTCACCACCATGGCATTCATTTGAATGCCCACACTCCGATCGGAAACGGGCAAAGAAATTTCCACCCCCGGTCGGGTGACATAGGAGGAACTGATCATAAAAAACATGAGCACCAGCAACACCACATCCACCATCGCCGCCGGTTCAATGGAAGGCGGAAAACGGCGCCCGCGACTCATAAAGCGTCGGCGAAGACTGTTAAGCTGTCGGTAGTGTGCGATGTCAGAGTGTTTCATATTTCTATCTTAATCCTTGCTCAGGATTTTACGGTTGGCTTGCAGAAAGGCCAAAACATCCGAAGCGGCAAATTCCATATCCATTACCAAAGATTCAATTCGGCTGACCAATAAATTATACGCCGCGTAAATCGGCATCGCAATCGCCAGTCCGGTGGCAGTGGTGAGCAAGGCCTGCCACAAGTGCTGCGCCAAATCTCCGGAATGCGCCAGGGGCGCCTGCACATGCATTTCCTGCAGGGCGCCCATCATCGAAAGCACCGTACCCAACAACCCCAGCATCGGCGCAATTTTCCCCAGGGTGGCCAACAAGTTCAGCCGATGCTCCAATCGGGGAATTTCAGAAATACCCGCCTGCTGAATCGCTTTGGCGATTTCACCCGCAGGTTCATCCACTTTCAATAATGCCGCACGTACCAACTGGGCCACCGGCCCCGGGGTGTCTTCACAGTTGCTCACGGCTTCCACCGTATTGCCCCGGCGCAAAACATTATAGAGCCCGGTAAGAAAATCGTTGGTATCAATCTGGGCACGGTGCAACTCAAAAAGTTTGTTAAGAAAGATCGAGAGGGCCAATAGACTCACGCCAAAAAGGACCCACATCACCGGTCCACCTTGCATTACGTTTTCATACATATCTGATCTCCTGAATTAAAAAATGATTCGTTGTTCGCGTCGCAGGTCTTCAATCCGACGGGCACCTTCTTCCGCCTGGGGCAAACCGGAATCACGCAACTTTTCATAAATACGGATCGCCCCCCGGTACTCCTCTTCCTGCTCATAAGATTGGGCGACGGACATCACCGCCCGCAAAAACCACGTGGCCGCATCACTACCGATACTCCGCCGATTTTCCATGTACATTTGGATCATTTTTTCATGCTGGCGACGTCCTTCCCCCTGACGGTCCAACGCATTCAGCGTGCGCCCCACTTTATACATGGCCTGCAAGCGGAGTTCCAAACCGGCATCTTTACTCTCCTCCACCAATTTATAGGAATTCAAAGCCTCCAGATAGCGGCTGGCATCTTTTTCGCCCAACGTGTACTGACAATCCCCCATCCGACCCCGGGCCGCGTACACCAGGTAAGAATCCGGATAATTGCGAATCAACTGGTCAAAAATCAAAATAGCTTCATCAAACCTTCCCAGTTCGGTGAGCACATCGCCGGTGTAAAACAACGCATCCACGGCGAAAGGGGCTTTCCCATCCAATTCACGGGCCGTGACAAAAGAGAGCAAGGCCCCTTCGAGCTGCTTGTTCGCCAATTGCGACCGGCCCGCAAGATAATGGGCTTTGGCCCGCAGGGGCAGCGGAAGATCCGGGGCGGTCAATGCCTGAAACGATTCCGATGCCAGTGGATATTCCCCGCGGTTATACGCCATCTCCGCCATCCAGAACCGCACTTCATTCGCGTATGGGGAATCCGGATAGTTTTTCAGAAATTTACGTCCCGCCTCACGGGCGTCCTCATCCTTCCCCATTAAATAATTGGTCCATCCAATCAGAGATTGCGCCTGTTCCACCCGGGGATGATTCGGAAATTTCATACTCACATCCTTAAATTGCCGGAGCGCCAGATCGAACACCCCCAACCGATAAGCCGTAATCCCCTTGTCCGTCATGGCGTCCGCCACATACTGCCCTTCGGGATACAACTCCAAATATCGGTCATAAGCCCCCAATGCCTGTTCCGGACGCATGCTTTGCTGCAATAGAATCGCCTGTTGCAGCATGGCTTTTTCGGCATAAGGAGAATCCGGGTATTTCAACAGAATACGGCTCAGCACATTCAATGCCCGGGTCACCGATCCGCTCCCTGCAATCACGGTGGCGGTTTGAATCATCACCTGGGGCACCCGTTCATGCTCGGGATATAACTCCAAAAACAATTCATAGCGGTCCAAAGCCAATGGGAAATTCTTCTGGGCAAAAGCCATATCGCCGGCCTTCAGCAGCATCATCGCCTTCAAGGCTGAGCCCTCCTCCGCCTCCGCAAAAATTTTGTCGTAAAGTCTTTCCGCCTTTGCATATTCCATAAGCCCCTCATACACCGCGGCCAACCCCGTTTCCGCCTCCTGCAACCCTTCCGGACTGGTAAACACCGAGAGATACGCTTGATAAGCCTCTTTGGCGGAGGCCAGTTTATCCTGTTCCATGTACATCCGGGCCAAGAACAACTGGACCCGCGCCACATCCGCCTGATCTCCCCACAGCGCAATGGCTTTCTTTAATTCCTGACTGGCGGTTTCCAAATCCCCTCCCCGAATCAAATCATGTGCCCGCAGCGCCTGTAAAGAAATACTGGCAGCCTGCTGCTCCACAATCTTATCGTACGCTTTCAAAAATTCAGCCGCTTCCAAGTAACGGCCCTCTTTTTCTAACAGACGGATATATGCCGGATACACTTCCACTTCCAACTCTGCCTGCAAACCCTTACCCGAGGTTAATTTTTCCAGCGGAAGCCGTGCCTGGTCAGGTTCTTCAGTGACCAGAGCGTGACGCGCCAGTTGCAACAGCGCCTGCTGAGTCACCCCATCCGTAAACACCCCTTCCGACAGCCGGGTCCAAATTTCCAGGGCCCCTTCCGGATTCACCTCCGGATACCAGACATCCGCCAAATCGAGCTGAAGAATGGGCAATAGCTCTTCCGGGGCAGCCTCCCCCTTCAGTAAACGAACCGCCTCTTCCTGTTTGCCTTGCAGATCAAGACTCCGGGCCTGCAGACGCTTTCGTTGTAAATCCAGATCTCCGGATAAAATAGGCAGGCGGTTTAAATAGGCGACCGCCCCCGCCGCATTTCCCTTTAAAAGTTCAATATCCGCCCGCATAAGCAGTAAGGAGAACAGGGAATCCGCACGGGGCGCCTCCGGGAGGGCATCCAACAATTCCACCGCCGCAGCCAGTTTGCCCTGAGCAATATATACCCGGGCCAGCCCCAAAGATGCGTCAAAGCGGACCAAAGGGTCCGTCGCTTCCGCAACCACCGCAGAAAATTCCACTTCAGCCAAATGGTCGAGTCGATTTTGCAACGCCGTCTCTGCCTGAGCCAACGCGTCCTGCGGATCCTCCGCCAACAGGGTCAGGGAAACGCTAAATAAGGATATCCAAAGAGAAAAACGCATACATTTCCTTTATCGCGTTCTCCGCGAAGGGGCAAGCCTGCGGACCACCCATTCAAAAGGGACCTTTTTGCAAATTTCAGACCCGTTACTTGCGGACCTCGATGTACGGAACCGCAGATCGACCCGGATTCACGGGGGGGCTGAAGCGAAAATCAGGCGTCACCCGCATCTGACTTTTTGGAATTTCCGCGCCGATCAAGAATCTCCGCCATATCTTCCGGGGTTCCCGCGCAGGGGGCATGGGTTCCGGTGGCGTCATCGAGCATCGCCTGTGAGACTTCGGATGCCATCACGCTGTCACGTGCCGTGGGCAATACCCCGTGTCTCCACTGTCAAGGGCCTGGGCAAAACGCTTGCATATCGCATCGAGTTTTTTGCCACCCTGCGGACCCTCTTTGACTTCGGCGTGACTGACCCGGTGATATTTTCAACCCGGGCCGTGTGAAAATCGTGCGGCATGCGCACCACCCCTTTGGGGTCCACCACATCCAATGCCGGATTCGCAATCAGTTCTTTTGCATCATGCGCACCAACCACCTCCGGAGAAAGCTCCGAAGCCCAATCCAAAAGTTCCTGATTCAAGTCGCAAACTGAAACCCATTCCGGCTAAACATCGGGCCAAAGGTCCGCGGAGATCCCTGAGAACCTAAGCACGATACGCGTTTCAACAACCCATCCCCCGCCTTCTGCATAAACAAAAAAAATCCCCGCGCCCTGTTCAGAATGCGGGGATCTTGGCGTTTTACTTGTTTTAGAGCAAAACCGACCAGAGCACACCGGCCGCGATGGCGGAGCCGATCACCCCGGCCACATTGGGCGCCATGGCGTGCATAAGCAGGAAGTTGGAAGGATCTTCTTCCTGACCTACGGTATGCACAACCCGGGCACTGTCAGGCACCGCGGAGACTCCAGCCGCGCCAATCAGCGGATTGATTTTGTCTTTAAGGAACAGGTTCATGAACTTGGCGAACAGAACCCCGCAGGCGGTGGCCACGCAGAAGGAAGCCGCACCCAGTGCAAAGATCTTGATGGACTGGGGGGTCAGAAATCCGACGTTCACTCCATCCACCACCCGTACCGCCTGGGTACTGGCGCCAACCGAGAGGCCGAGCAGAATCGTGACAATATCAATCATGGAGTTTCGGGCGGTGTTGGCCAGACGTTCGGTCACACAGCTTTCTTTCAGCAGATTTCCGAAGAACAGCATCCCAATCAGCGCCATGGATCCCGGAGCGATCACCGCACAGATGAGGAAGCCAATAATCGGAAAGATAATCTTTTCGGCTTTGGAAACCACCCGGGGGGCTTTCATGTGAATGAGACGTTCTTTTTTGGTGGTCAACAAACGCATAATCGGAGGTTGAATCACCGGCACCAAAGCCATGTAGGAATACGCGGCAATCGCAATGGGGCCCAAAAGCTCAGGCGCCAACTTCGAGGACAGGAAAATCGCAGTCGGACCATCCGCGCCGCCAATAATTCCAATCGCACCTGCCTGTTGCGCGGTGAATCCGAGCATATGTGCCCCAATCAGGGTGGCAAAAATACCGAACTGCGCCGCCGCACCCAATAAGACCAATTTAGGATTGGACAGCATGGTGGAAAAGTCGGTCATTGCGCCGATTCCCAGGAAAATCAAAGGAGGAAAAATCCCCTTCGAAACGCCGAAGTAAATCAGGCTGAGCACTGAACCATCGTCGTAAACACCTACGGCCATGGATGACAGAGACGGGATATTGCCCACCACAATGCCGAAGCCAATGGGCAACAGCAGCAGAGGTTCATAATCCTTAATGATGGCCAGACTGATAAACACGATGCCGATGAGAATCATCATCATGTTCGGCCAGGTCATCAGATTGAAGCCGGTGGTGCTCAGAAAATCACTGAGATTGTGTATAAGTTCCATAAAAGTTCTCCGATGCCGCGGGGAAGCGGACTATTCTACAATGACCAAATCCTGACCTTGAGCAACTGCATCGCCGGGTTTGACACACAACTGCATGACTTTCCCTGCTTTGGTACTCTTGATCTGGTTTTCCATTTTCATGGCTTCCATGGTCAAAATCTGCTGCCCCACTTCCACGGTATCCCCTTCCTTGACGTCTATGGAAAGAATGGCGCCCGGAATCGGAGCTTTGATACCATTCCCGCCTGCAGGCGCGGGTCCGGGTCCATCCGCAACTCGCGGCGCAGCGGACGGGGTGGGTGCCGGACGGTTTTTTATGACCGGAGCTTTCACGGGCGTCGCGGAAATGATGTCATCCACGTTCACTTCCATGCTTTTGCCGTTCACAACCAGTGTGGCCGTTTTCATATTGAAGGCTTTCACCTCCACTTCGTATTTTTCTTTATCAATATTCAGTTTATAGGTTCTCATGATTTAATCCTACCTGGAAGGACGCGCATATTCCCGGACAGAGCCCAGGGTGAAGGGTGAAGGTCAATGGTGACTTTAAGATTTTGGCTGGCGGCCCGTTCGGCCTCCGCATGCAGCACAAAGGCGATGGCACTCAAGGTGCCCGCATCAAGCTGATCCGCCTCTTTTCCGAGGGGCACCACCGAGACCGGTGCCGATTGCTCTTTCTTTTCCAACATCTTGAGGACTTTGGGAAGCAGAGAAATACAGACCGATATGGTGGCCAGCCCGGTGAACACAATGATCATGCCGGAGATCGCCAATGACAATCCGTGGTCTTGTTCGATTTTTTCTAAAGCCCGCTGACTGGCCGGACAAAGCACCGGCACACTCAGCAGCAAAAAGAGAAGTCGTTTCATGATTAAAAATCCCGGGTTAGAGAGGAATGTTGCCGTGTTTCTTCGGCAATGCACTGACGTGTTTGTCCTGCAGTGCACGCAATCCGCGAACAATGCGCAGACGGGTTTCACTGGGTGCAATCACATCATCCACATACCCGCGTCCCGCCGCGACATAAGGATTGGCGAAGGCTTCGTTATACTCGGCTTCGGCTTTGGCCATAATGGCTTTGGCCTCTTCGGGTTCTTTGCCCTTAACGTCCCGGGCATTGAGAATTTCAATCGCGCCTTTGCCACCCATCACCGCAATTTCCGCGGTGGGCCATGCGTAGTTCAGGTCACTGTCGAGCTGTTTGGCACTCATCACACAATGCGCCCCCCCGTAGGATTTACGGGTGGTAATGGTGATTTTAGGCACGGTCGCTTCCGCGTAGGCAAACATCAGTTTGGCACCGTTACGAATGATTCCGCCGTATTCCTGCACCGTACCGGGCATGAAACCGGGCACATCCACAAAAGTCACCAACGGAATATTAAAGCAATCACAGCAACGCACAAAGCGGGCCGATTTGACCGAAGCATCATTATCCAGCACCCCGGCCAAAACTTTCGGTTGGTTCGCGATAATCCCCACAGACTGACCGCCGAAGCGGGCAAAGCCGATCACAATATTTCCGGCATAGTCGGGTTGAATTTCGAGAAACTCCTGATCATCCACCACTTCATAGATGATGTCTTTGACGTCGTACGCCATGTTGGGATTGTCAGGGATCAAAGTGTCCAGGGCCGTGTTCACCCTGTCTCCGGGATCATCCGTCTCTTTGATCGGAGGTTTCTCCATGTTGTTCTGCGGCATGTAGGAAAACAGATCCTGCAGATATTTAATCCCCTGTTCGCCATCATCGGCGGCCAGATGGGCGACTCCGCTTTTGGTGGTGTGCACACTGGCGCCCCCGAGGGTTTCCACGTCCACATCTTCGTGGGTCACGGATTTCACCACTTTGGGTCCGGTCAGGAACATGTAACTGCTGTCACGCACCATCACCGTGAAGTCGGTAAGCGCCGGTGAGTAAACCGCTCCCCCGGCACAAGGTCCGAAAATACCGGACAACTGGGGAATCACTCCGGAAGCACGCACATTGCGGTAAAAGATATTGGTGTACCCGGAAAGAGATTCAATCCCTTCCTGAATACGCGCACCACCGGAATCATTCAAGCCAATCACCGGCGCGCCGGTTTTAACCGCCATATCCATGACCTTGCAGATTTTTTCGGACATGGTTTCGGAAAGAGATCCGCCAAACACCGTGAAATCACCGGCGTGGACATAAACCAGACGGCCCTGAATCGTGCCGGACCCGGTGACGATCCCGTCACCCATAAATTTCTTTTTCTCCATGCCGAAATTGGTGCAGCGGTGCACCTTGAACATGTCGAATTCTTCGAAACTACCCTCGTCGAGCAACATCTCAATCCGCTCACGGGCAGTGTGACGACCTTTCTCATGAATTTTATCAATCTTGGCCTGTCCGCCACCCAGTTTTGCCAGGCTACGTTTTTCAATTAAAGCATCTAAACTTTTCGCAGTACTCATAAACAATTTCCTTAAGCGTGGTAGTAAACCTGATACACAGTGCTGTGTCCGGTAATGGTATCAATTTCATTTTGAATCTTGGCACGGTCCTCCGAAGCCAACCAACAATTCCATTCCCCGACATCTTTCCAGGAACTGATCACCAGAATCTCAGTGGGATCGTCAGCATTAATAAGGGTTTCTCCTCCGATGTACCCATCGTTTTGCATACAGAGCGCGCGGAGCTGCATGACCAAAGGTTTAATTGCGGCTTCCGTTCCTTGCGGAACCTTGCGAAGAATAATGATTTTTACAGACATAATGTTTGGGAGTTTGAAGTTAAAAGGTTGAAGAGAGGAGATAAAAGATAAGAGATGGGAGATTTGAACTTTGACGAAGTGCCGGGGAGACCGTTTCAGACCCTAAGCCCTGTCCGCCATCTCCAATCTTCCATTTTCCCATTCTGCAGGGATTTCAGTGACTGCAGATTTCGGTCAAAACCCCTTTGGTGGATTTAGGATGCAGAAAAGCGACCTGTTTGCCGCCGGCCCCGTCAATGGGCGTTTCATGAATCAATTTCACCCCTTCACCGGAGGCGAGGCTCAACTGACCCAGAATGTCATCACTGCCAAAAGCAATGTGGTGGATCCCCTCTCCTTTCTTTTCAATAAAGATGGCGATAGGAGAATCATCCGCCGTCGGCTCAAGCAATTCAATGTGGGTTTCACCCGCTTCAAAAAATGCGGTTTTCACTTTTTGCGACTCCACTTCTTCGGTCTTCAGAAATTTGAGTCCGAGTGCTTTTTCATACAGCGGAATAGACTCTTCAATGGAGCGTACCGCAATACCAATGTGATCGACTTTTTGTATCATTTGGAACCCTTGGGTTGGTTGTTTGCTTGAGAAAACAGTTTATCTGCCGTCTGTAATAATTCCCGGGCCGCGGTGGTGGCGGGCACCTTTCCTGCGGCCACGGAAGTTTTCAAATCCGGCAATGCCTCACGCACTTCCGGTTGACTTAAAAAGCGTTGCTGCACCTGCTCCAGAACCATTCCCATCATCCATTCGATGGTTTGCTCTGAACGGCGTTTTTCACATTCCCCATTTTCCGCCGTCACTTCTTTAAACTTAAGCAGCACCTGCCAGAGGTCATCCAATCCGCTTTTGAGCAGAGAGGACACCAGAAAAGAACCGGGCTTCCAACCCAAAGTGGGACTTTTCAAATAATGCAACGCGTGCGTCAGTTCGGAAGCCAGCCGCTCCGCTTTGATGAGATTGTCACCATCCGCTTTGTTCACCACAATGGCATCGGCATTTTCCATCACGCCCCGTTTGATGCCCTGGAGATCATCCCCCGCACCGGTGAGCGTCAACAACATAAAGAAATCGGTCATCGACCGCACCGCGGCTTCACTCTGCCCCACCCCCACGGTTTCGATCAAAATCACATCAAACCCGGCCGCTTCACAAATCAACATGGTCTCGCGGGTCTTCCGGCTGACCCCGCCCAAAGTTCCTCCCGAAGGAGAGGGACGGATAAAGGCGTGGGGATCCCGGGAAAGCTTTTCCATGCGGGTTTTATCCCCGAGGATACTTCCCTTGGTCATGGTGCTGCTGGGATCGACGGCCAACACCGCGACCTTGTATCCTTTCGCGGTCAACATGGATCCAAAGGCATCGATAAAGGTACTTTTACCCGCCCCCGGCACACCGGTAATCCCGATGCGTAACGCTTCGCCGGTTTCGGGTAAAAGTTCACGCAATAAATTTTGTGCCAGATCCATATGATGGTCCGCATTGCTTTCCACCAGCGAAATCACTTTGCCCAAAATCGTGCGGTCACATTTACGGACCCCCTCCAGCATCTGCTGTTCGGTGAATCCGGGATGACGACGGCGCTTGTGTTGCAAACGTGCACCGGGCAATCCGTCGTGCCCGCCCTGCACCCCCGGCATGACGCCACTGGAAATCCCTTTCCCTTCGCCCGCCCATTCGGGCGGACGGGAATTTGGATTGCGGGTGCTGTCAGGTCGTGACATCATACGGTTAACCTTCTTCTTCGTTCAGCAGTTCTTCAAGCAACAGTTTGGCGGCCACCGGAATCACCGTGCCCGGACCAAAGATCGCGGCCGCCCCGTTTTCACGCAGGTAATCATAGTCCTGTGCGGGAATCACTCCGCCGATGCAGACCAGAATATCCTCACGCCCACGTTTTTTAAGTTCCGACACCAATTCAGGCAGCAGGGTTTTATGTCCGGCGGCCAGGGAGCTCATGCCCACGATATGCACGTCGTTTTCCACTGCCATTTGCGCGGCTTCCGGTGCCGTCATAAACAGGGGGCCCACATCCACATCAAATCCGAGATCGGCAAATGCGGTGGCCACGACTTTGCCTCCGCGGTCATGTCCGTCTTGTCCCAGTTTGGCAACCAGAATACGGGGGCGACGCCCTTCGATCGATTCAAATTTATCGGCAAGTTCGTTTACTTCTTTCACGCTTTCATCCTCTCCGTAAGTGCTGCTGTATACGCCGGAGATCGAGCGAATGACTGCTTGATGGCGTCCAAAGTGCACTTCCAAAGCATCAGAGATTTCTCCGAGAGATGCACGGGCGCGGGCGGCGTTTACTGCCAGTTCCAGCAGATTTCCTTTACCACTTCCGGCAGATTCGGTCAATGCGGCCAACGTGGCCTGACATTCGGATTCATTGCGTTCGGACCGGAGTTTTTCCAGACGTTTGATTTGTGAATCACGAACCGCGGAGTTATCGACTTCCAGAATTTCCAGCGGATCTTCATGATCCAGACGGAATTTATTCACCCCGATAATGGATTCTTTACCGGAATCGATCATCGCTTGACGGCGGGCTGCCGCTTCTTCGATGCGCATCTTCGGCAGTCCGGTGTCAATCGCTTTGGCCATGCCGCCGAGCTCTTCCACTTCCAGGATATGCTCCCAGGCTTTCTCCATCAGTTGACGGGTGAGCGTTTCCAGATAGTAGGAGCCGCCCCAGGGATCCACCGTGTTGCAAATGCCGGTTTCATGCTGCAGATAGAGCTGGGTATTCCGGGCAATCCGGGCAGAGAAATCGGTTGGCAACGCAATCGCTTCATCCAGAGAGTTGGTATGCAGCGATTGGGTATGCCCCATGGTCGCCGCCATCGCCTCCACACAGGTCCGGGCCACATTGTTGAAGGGATCCTGCTCGGTCAAAGACCAGCCCGAAGTCTGACTGTGGGTCCGCAGGGCCATGGATTTGGGATCTTTGGGGTTAAACTGTTTGATCAGTTTGGCCCAAATCAAACGCGCGGCCCGCATTTTCGCCACTTCCATAAAGTAGTTCATTCCCTGCGCCCAGAAGAAGGACAACCGGGGGGCAAATGCATCCACATCAATCCCGGCGGCAATTCCCTGACGCACATATTCCAGTCCGTCGGCAAGCGTGTAGGCCATTTCCAAATCGGCGGAAGCTCCCGCTTCCTGCATATGATAACCGGAAATGGAGATGCTGTTGAACTTGGGCATTTTCTGCGAGGTGAACTCGAAGATATCCGCAATGATTTTCATCGAGGGCAACGGCGGGTAAATGTAGGTGTTCCGCACCATGTACTCTTTGAGAATATCATTCTGAATGGTGCCGGTCAGTTTTTCCATGGGCACGCCCTGCTCTTCACCGGCGACGATAAAGAAGGCCAGAATCGGTAAAACCGCGCCGTTCATGGTCATGGAAACCGACATTTTATCCAGCGGAATTCCATCGAACAACACCTTCATATCGAGGATGGAATCCACTGCCACCCCGGCCTTGCCGACATCACCGGTCACCCGGGAATGATCGGAATCGTATCCGCGGTGGGTGGCCAAATCGAACGCTACTGACAATCCGCGCTGGCCCATGGCCAGGTTCCGGCGGTAAAACGCATTGGATTCTTCCGCAGTGGAAAAACCGGCATACTGACGAACCGTCCAGGGACGGGTGACATACATCGTGGTGTAAGGTCCGCGCAGATAAGGAGGAATCCCCGAGGTGTAGTCGAGATGCTCACATTCTTTGTAATCGTCCTGATTGTAAAGGGCGCGAATATTCACGTGCTCGTTGGAGAGCGTCATCATGTCGGCGGCGGACTTGCCGCTTTCGGCTTCCAGCCGATCGCGCCAGGATTGATCCGAATAGGATCCCTGCACATCAAAAGGGACAGTTGAAAAGTCAGGTAAGGTACTCATTGGGCGACTCCAGTCTTGGCGTGTAAATCTTTGAGGAGGTCGAGATTGTTGGCTCGTAAGTGAATAAAATCATCCACCCCGGCCGCTTTAAATTCTTCGGTCAGATCCGGTAACAGACCCGCCACCAGAATGATCGTGTCCGGGGAACCGGCTTTTACGGCTTTGGCAAATTCCGGCACCAGTTCGGGGTAGGTATCATCCGTGGAACATATGACCGTTACATCGGCCCGGGCATCCACCACCGCCCGGGCTGCGTCGGCGGCACGGTCAAAACTTTGGCTGGCATCCACCTTGAAACCACTGGGTTTCAGGAATTCCTGACTAAAGTCCGAACGAATCTTGTGCTGTTTCACCGGACCCATTTGGGCCATGAGAATGGAGGGCGTTTCGTTTCCGAGCGCCACATAGGCTTCCAGATCTTCGCGAAGATCTTCGTAACCCAGCGTAAGGCGTCCGAGCACCACCGGATTGATGCGGGCCGACTGCATGGAACCTGTCACATCGATCACCTCACTGAAGGTCGCGCCTTTGGCAATCGCATTCACCATGGTTTCCATACTGCCTTCGTTCAGCAGATGGGAAAGTTCCTGCTGCAAGGCGGCCTGATCCCGTCCGGCAACCACCTGCTTCAGGCTTTCCTGACTGGAGGCCAAAACTTGAGCGGAATCAGGTTTGCGATTCGGCAATTTCTTTTCTTCGGGAAACGCAAACTGGTTGGACCCGACTTTGACCATGCGCCGCTGCGCCAGCAAGGAGGTTTGTTTACGGGCCAGGTCATGCAGTTCATCCTGCAGCGTTCCGTCCTGCAACTGGGCGAGCAAGCCACCGGCTTTTTCGATTTTCTGGAATTGGGCCCAGGCGCGGAAACTCAGTTCCCGGGTCAGGTTTTCAATGGTCCAGGATCCGCCAGCCGGGTCAACCACTTCATTTAAGTGGGCCTCATGACGCAAGACCAACTGAATGTTGCGGGCAATGCGGCGGGAGAAGGTGTCGGGCAATCCGAAAGGTGCATCGAAAGGATCCACCCGCATCGCATCCACGCCGCCAATCACCGCACTGAAACCTTGCGAGGTGGCACGCAACAGATTCACGTAGGGATCCAACTTGGTCTGCTGCCAGGAGGAGGTGGCCGCGAACTGATACAGTTTGCAGGCGTCCCCTTCTCCACCACAGGCTTTCACCAAATGGGCCCACAACCCGCGGGCCGCGCGGAATTTTGCAACTTCCATAAAGAAGTCGCCGCCAATAGCCAATTTGACCATCGCTTTGGAAGCGGCGAGATTGATATCCACGCCAAGGGCAACCAGGGCCCGGAAACTTTCAGCCGCCGAAGCCAACATGATGGCTAATTCGGTGACCGCATTTCCGCCGGCATTCACCGACCAGCTGGCATCCACCCCCACGGATCGAAGCCCGGGGAAATTCTCCGCCATCCAGGCAACGTGTCCGGCCTGCAGCTCACGGGCTTCACTGAGGTCCATGGGCACCACCCCGTGAATGGCCAGTTCGGCCAGCGGATCCATGCACACGGATCCGCTTTGGGGTTGAAGCCCGCCAGCTTTTAATGCTCCGGCAACCGCCGGGGCCGAAGATCCGGCTTCAATGTGTAAAGGAAACGCATCCAAATCGATCCCGTCCAGCGCCACTTTCAGATCCGCCGTGCTGTGAATCGCAGTTCCGTTCACGCCGGACTGATCGGAGGGCTCCTCCCCTTTGCGTCCATCTTCGTCGAGAATCAATAAAACGGAGTCCTGTCCACGGGCAAGATCCTCCTTTAACGCGGTATTAAATTCTGCCGGTGTGGGATACAACAGCGCCTGGCTAATCTCCCAGCTCTCCAACAATTTTCCGCTGGCGGCAGTCCCGCGGATGTAAGGAAATTCACCCGGCGTGGTATCCGCCATCGGGTTTCCTTCCACCGTGGTCCGGTCGTAAACCGGCTGTAAGGAAAACCCTTCCAGCGTTTGGGTGACCACTTTCTTTTCGAAAGGGGCGCCGTTTAAAACTTTTTCAGTCAGCTTCATCCACAAGTCGTGATCCGGCTTGTCGAAAAGCTCCTGAAGATTCAGTTGGGGGGACAGGATTGATTCGCTCATATGATATGCTCCTACGTTCAGCTGATTTTCATGCTGCCGGATTCAAGAAAACGTTGATGAAATTCAAATGCGCGTCCCAAAGTATGCGGGGTGTGCGCGGAGGCACCGTTTTTGAGACCAAATTCCAAATACTCGGTAAGCATGTCCTGGTAGGCGGGATGTGCACAGTGCTCAATGATCTTGCGGGCCCGGCGCACCGGAGAAAGACCGCGTAAATCCGCCAGCCCGCGCTCGGTCACCATCACCTGCACCGAATGCTCGTTGTGATCGCAGTGACTGACCATCGGCACCACTGCGGAGATGTCACCGTTTTTGGCAATGGACGGGGTCATAAAGATCGAGATATACGCATTCCGGCAGAAGTCGCCACTGCCGCCAATCCCGTTCATCATTTTGCTTCCCACCACGTGAGTGGAATTGACATGACCGAAGATGTCCATCTCCAGTGCGGTGTTCATGGAAATAACCCCCAGGCGGCGGATTACTTCAGGGTTGTTCGACATTTCCTGCTGACGAATGATGATTTTGTGTTTCAGTTCATCAATATTGTTCAGGAATTTGACCTGCCCTTCAGCCGAGAGCGTCAGTGAACAGGTGGATGCCACTTCCAGGCGGTCCGCATCAATCAGCTCAAACACCCCGTCCTGCATGACTTCGGTATAGAGCGAAATCGGCTCGATTTGCGGATGGCGGGCAAAACCGGAAAGAACCGCATTGGCCACATTGCCTACACCCGACTGGTAAGGAAGATGCTCAGGCAACCGGCCTTTTTTCTGTTCGTGTAACAGGAATTCAATGACATGCGCGGCAATCGCTTCACTGTCCGCATCCGGCGCACGGAAGCCGGGGGTGTTATCCGGTATATGGGTACTCACAATACCGGCAATCTTTTTGGGATCCACTTTGACATAAGGCGTTCCAATCCGGTCACCCGCCTGATAAATCGGCAACGGCGGACGGTTGGGGGGCGATTTGGGCACATACACATCGTGGAAGCCCATCAAACCTTTGGGCTGGGCGTCATTCAATTCAATAAAGATCCGATCCGCATCTTTCAAAAAGGTGGCACTCATGCCACCGGAAGTACTCAGGTAAATTTTCCCGTCGTTGGTCACTTCCACCGCTTCCACAATCGCCGTGTCGGTTTTGGGAATGAATCCATAACGCAGGTATTGTGCAACATGGGAAAGATGGAAATCCACAAATTCAACTTCACCCGCATTGATGCCGGCCCGCATGTCTTTGTTCGATTGATAAGGCATCCGGAAATTGACCGCTTTGGCCCGGGCCAATTCCCCGTCCAACTCATCCCCCACTGAAGCGCCTGTATAAAGAGATACTTTGAATTCCTCACCAATTTCATGCAGTTTTTTGGCCCGGGCTGCCAAGGCAACCGGTATCGCTTTCGGATAGCCCGCCGGGGTAAATCCACTGGTGCTGATAACTTCACCGTTTTGAATCAGACCGGCCACTTCCTCGGCCGTCATTTGCTTTTGAGAAACGATTTGTGATGGACTCATAAGATCTTCTTCCAAGGTTCAACTTCGTATTTTTCACTTTCAACCAAAATTTTTCGGCTGACGGAGAGCTTATAATCTAAGAGTTCCGTAGTTGCAAATATAAATCGTACTTTATTTGTACGATTTATCTAATTAGTCCGATTTATCCCCTTTAGATACCTTTCAGACCCCTATATCACCCATTTCACCCTGTTTTATAAATCGATGGAAAAATGATGACAGGCCAATTGGAGGCCTTTATTTAAATACAGCCGATGCGCATCGAGACGGGTGTATCCTGAGTCCAAATGCAAGCCTGCACAGCCTTCTGCCCGGGCATACCCCTTCAACCCATCGAGCAATACAGAGGCATGACCTTTCCCCCGCACAGACGGCAGGGTGCTGAGGTCATCCACATACAAGATCTTCCCCCAGGCCAAATACTCCCCCATCCGAAAGCCTGCCGCACTGACAATGGCGCCTCCCTCCTCTTGAACCGCCATGATCCGGTAAGATTGCAATTGCTGCCGCTTCACCTGCGCCACAAACATCTCCACACTTTGCAAGTGAGGTCTCAATGCTTGAAACACCTGAAAACAGGAAGCGATCTGCTCGTCGGTTTCGATAAAAACAAGTTCACTCATCTCACGTCCACTCCCGATGGTTTCCGAAATTTTTTCACCAGCCCCAATAGGGTTGCCGGAACGATCACAATCAAAACCAAAGCCAATCCCCCGATCCATTGCTGAATTTTAAGCAGCAGTGCCATCGGTTGCAGAAAAAATGCCCTGAGCAGGGTCTGCACCGTATATCCGGACAGCTCGGATCGGGTCAAATCATCCGCCGCCCCCGTCATCTGCGCCACATCCGGCAACCCTTCCACCCAAACGGTGAGCGGAAACCGAATACCCACTTGATCAGCCGTGGACGCGATTTGGCTCTTTAATCCTTTTTCAGCAAACAGACTCACAAAGCCGTCAAACAGCTGTTGCGGAATCCCCTCCTGTAAAAAAGGATATTTGAGCCGAACGGCATCCGCACTGCTTTCAACGATTTTTGGCAGCCACGTCTCCTGCATTTTCTCCATGCGCCCTTCGAACACGGTCACATTCAGGGTTTCCGCATCCGGGGGAACCATCTCCTCTGCCAGCGCCTCAGCCATCCGGGCATCCAGCAAGAAAATAAAATCCGAAATCGCGACTGACAGCTCCGGCATCACTTCCCTGGCAAAGCGACCTTCCACCATCAGCCCGTTGATTGCTTTCTCCAAACTCTGATGAAAGCCCATAAAACCTCCCGCCAAGGGCACGGTCACAATCAGCCAGGCCGCGGTAATCACTTTGACCGCTCCCCCGCCCCGCTTCGGCAACAAGTGTAAGATCCGAAACAGAAAGTAGATCACAAAAATAAACACGACAGACAAACCAAGCCCCTGCAAGGTCCCTCCGGCCAAAGTCCGAAAAAAATCCCCCCCTTCCTCCCGAAAGAGACGCAGCCAAAAATCATTATTTGCCGTATCCATTTATTTCACCACTTTCTTCTGAGCCAGCCTGTCTTCTTCGGAGGGTATTCGGTTTTTATGGGGTCCAAAAGTGTGTTCCAAAATCCGCTTGATCGCATCCTGGTCTCCCAAAGTGTTGGAAATGACTTTCGCCCCCTCGCTTAAAAACAAAAACGCGATTTTCACCAGGATCCATGTCCCAAAGGCCAAAACCAGGACTGCACAAAATTTTGACAAAGGCAAATCGCCCCCTGCAAAATTGAGTATATAGGGTTCTCCGTCACTCATCGCCGTTTCCCATTTGGACAGAATCCCCCCCATCACTTCCGGATTCTTCAATCCTTCGACAATCCAGCCGAATATACGTATGGAATACACCACCCCCAAAACCATCATGGAAAGTCCCAACAAAGCTCCGCATCCCCTCACCCATTGTGAGAAAGAAGGTAACGTGACCGAATCATCCATTTGTATCCTGCACTCCTATTTCAAAAGAAGCCCAGCATGATTGATTTTCAAGGGAGGTGCCAGACTTAACCCCAAAAAACTGCAGGACGGCTTCAGGCAGCCTGTGTGCGGAAAACAGCGTATGAATGAATAAAATGGGGCGTTGATCCTAGCGTAATGCCGGATGGTCGATGGTATCCATCGATTCCGGAGTCACCCAGAGGAACCACTTCGCAAAGCCTGCTTCTGCGGTCCGGGGAAGCGACTGTTCATAATCCCACACCTTCCCCGGATTCTGAGGAAGCACCACCGCATCCAAAACGGTCGACCTCAATGCGGGAGCGAGCGCATCCACATTGTCGTACATCATCACCAATGCCGGACCCTTCCGGGGCAGCCCCCGACCCTCAAGTGCCATCGGCAAATCAAACAGGCAAACCACCACATCCGCATCCGTCTGATCCCGCACAATTTTGGAAAAGCGCGGGGTTGTATAATACGCCATAAAGCGCTGGGTCACACCCATGGCCGCCGCACTTTCTTCGCTGGCCGGATCCAATTCATCTGCCGAAACATCCTGCAGGGACTGTTCACCCGATGCGGGCGGAAGCGGAATCTGTTTCACCTGCACCTGCAGCCCCCCTTTCTCCATTTCTTCCACCAGCGCATCCCGCAATGCGTCGAGGCCTTCGGTCGCCCGGTACAGACCATAGGCTTTGGGCGGAAGCAAAATCGTGACCCGGCTTCCCGGATGACGTTCCGCAACTTTGCGTCCCGCGACCACCCCTTGCGCAGTTTGATAAGACGTGACATGCATCAGCGCCCTTTCACTCGGATCCGGTTGCTTAAACCCAAACAATTTCACCAAAACCAGAAGCAGTGCCAGGCCCACCAGCACAAAAGCCGCTGGCGACACCGATGCCCTTTGAGCCTTCGCTTTTCGATTTAAAAAGAATGCACCCGCGACACAGGCCAAAATAAGAACAAAAATGATAAAAGTCATAGCTGAAACAAAGGAGGTTAAAGTCTAAAAAGGATAAAAGTGTCCCCAGGTGACACTTCCGCGGGGCACCCGTTCCACATGACCATCGACCATCAACATCGCCGCCCCATCCATCACCCAGTATCCCAGGCCGCCCGCCATATCCACTTGCTTGCTAATGGGCAGATAATCATCGAGATCTTTGCTCCCGGCACTGAACCAGGGGTTCCAAAGCTCCGTATGGGTATAGCTGTTTCCATTCCAGCTTCCCCCTTCCCCCGCGGAGGCGATGATAAATGATTTTGACGGACGCACAAAGTCCCCCATCGAAGGTCTGCGGACCCCGTTGGGATGAGAGGCTGTTCTTGCGGTTGATTTTCCTTTGGTGGCAATGCCGCTGGAGTTGCAACGTCCCAAATATTGATTCATGGAAAAACCACAGTTTGCCGCCTGTCCAAAGGCCTTAACATCCGGACGAAAAGGACAGGAAGGCGCATCCAAAATCATATAATGACTTTTGACGCCACCCGCGTAAGTCAGAATCTGGTTCCGCCAGGATTGGGTGTAGTAATTTCCCGTGGTGCCATCATTCGTCCATGGAAAATGACCGTTGTTCTCACTGGCATAACTCAGCATCAGCTCCCCCACACTTTTCATATTCGACATGGTTTGCGTCATCTTCCCCCTTTCCAATACATTCTGGGTCGCGGGAACCAGCATGGAGACCATTAATGCAATAATCGTGATCACCACCAGCATTTCAATCAGGGTAAACGCTGACTTCCCCGGGGAGCAGCAGGACGTGGTCGTTTGGACGGTTTCAGGATGTGGACGTTTCGCGTATTCGTTCATGTTGTTAATTACATTCTGTATGGGGAGGAAATGGTTTCATTCGAAAATTTCCTCCATGGATTTTGATGGTGTTTATTCCAAAGAGTTCGCGCAAAGGGAATTAACGGCGCGTGGGATTGTGGGTGTCAGGTTGGAAAGTATATTTTCACAGATCTCTCCAAAAATGTACATGTTAAATTTGGCCACCATATTTCAGATGCCAAAGGATGCGCGCCACAAATTTTCTGCCTCAAACCCAAAACGCCATCACAGCGTTCCCGTCGAGTCGCTTCCTGGCCTCGGAAGCAGGCGCAGGGTCGGTTTCCGAGCTTCGGAAAAAATGACCTTTTGAAAACAGGCCCCTGAAAGCCGCCGTTCTGCTCGCTTTCGCTGTGCCCCACACCTAAAGCGAAGCGGTCGAGGGCACAGCGAAAGCGAGCAGATAAGGTGGCGGCCGCCGGACTGTGAGCTGACGTTTGCACTCACGATTCCATGAACGTCCCGCGTCAGCGGGTCCGCTCGGGGGCGTAGGGGGCCGGGGCTGGCGCGATGCCTGCGGGGCAAAGGGGGGATTTCAGCAGGCAGCGTGACAGCTATTGGGAGGGGGGTGAATGACGCGAAGCGGCAGAGGGGACCGGGGCGGAAGCATCCGACGCCGGGCTCGGGGGCTGCGGCGAATGCTGGAGTGGCGTCCCCCTGAGAGGGGGGAGCGACCCGGGGGCCGACGAAGGAGGCAGGAGCTATACCGAAGGCGAGATTATGCGATGTCGCCGCCCTCCCGCAATCCTGAGCTTGCGAAGGTGAGGACAGGTACCAGCGGCTACTTCGCATAATCTCTCTTCGGTATTGCTCCGGGGTAGGAAGCAGGCGGCGTGACAGCCGCCGGGCTTGGGGGCGAAGGGGGCAAAGCCGGGTGGTTGGCGCGACACCTGCGGCGGCGCTCGGGGCTTTGACTGCGTGAGCGTAGCGAACACCGCCTGGGGTTGAGAAAAATGATAGAGTCAGACATTAAATATAAATAAATGTTTAGATGTTTGGGCTGACACGTTTTGTAAATAAATGTTTAGATGTTTGGGCTGACACGTTTTGCGGTGTCAGTTTGGAAATCTAATACGGTATAAATGCGATCGGTTACATCTAATGGGTTTAGTTACGCTTACCAATGAACATGCAAATTATCCCGACAAGAATCAAAGCAACAGGAATAAGAGCATAAGTATTCGTGTAATATGAAAATACATCATCCAAACGCCCTGCCCAATCATAAGCCCGACCTTTTGATGCTAAAAAAACTTGAAGGTAGAGAATGCGATCCAGGAAAAAGCCTAATCCCATAAGGATAATACCAACTCCCTGGGCGTTCTTGAAATTAAATTTTTTGTTCATCTAAAAAATCTTGGGGAGCACCAAACAAACTTACAGCCATCCCAAACCAGAAGAGCTTGTCCAATATAGGGCACAGCTCGACTTACTGCTGATTGACCAAGCCATTTCAAAAAAGCTTTGCGACCCATTTTCTTAATTGCCTTTTCAGTGGCTTCTTTCCTGACTTCACGAATAACTTTTTCTCTCGCGGCTTTCCAGGCAGCTCCATAAGCGACTTTCTTTTTAGCAATTTCCTCACTTACTTCTTTAGCAATTTTTGGATCAGTTAATAATTCCTTTGATACATTGCCCCTCAAACCAGCTAACTCTGAAGCAGAAAGCCCAAGAAAACAGGCTGTAAAATCAAGCCAATCATTTCCAAGATAATCAATACGGGTAATAGCATCATTCCCTACGAACCCATAGAGGTTGTAACCTCCTGATTCTTCAATCGGATCGCGATTTGGCCAACGACCTGTTTCGGGGTCATAATATCTGAAGCCGTAGTAGTAATAGCCGGTTTCGGTGTCCTGGTATTTGGTAGAGAAGCCAAACGCTGCAGGCTTGGTTCCTATGAGTACTTTGGTCTGCCCGAATGCATCATATTCCATGTGGGCATCGACTGTTCCGTCGTCGAGATCAATGTACTCAGAAATATTCCCATTGGCATCATAACTCACGGCATGAGCCACACCATCAGATAGGGTAAACAACAGTCCCCCTACTCCACCAGCTCCCTGCATGGATTGGGAGAGGTCGAGTCCCCAAACGTAGTAACGGGTGGGATCCGTGCCGATGTCATCAATTTCAAACAGCAAGTTCCAGCCGTCATAGAAGTAACGGAGGTCAGAGGTCGGTGTCCAGAGGTCAGTGTTCAGATTGTAGGTTTCGTTGACTTTGCGGACGCGACGTCCATAGCTGTCGTAGGTAAAGAGAATTCGTTTTGAATTGTCTGGGGGAGTCGTTACTGTGACGGGGTCATTGTCAGGATCAGGGTCATAATCCAAAACAGTTGCCAATCGGTTTTCAGCGTTCCATATGAACCACAAGTTTTCTCCATTGTGGGTCATATTGCCGTCTAGGTCATAGGATGGCGAGGGCGCCGTCGTTCCGTCGTTGATGGCGGTATATTGTTTGAGCGCATTACTGGTGTAGTCGAATGTGCCAGCGGGGGAAGATAATGCAGCAGGGACAGCTGCATCTACGCGATTGCCGATTTGATCAAAAGTATAAGTTGAATTTCCGTTGCGCATGGTGGCCGAGGTGATTTCGTTGCGCCCAATGTACTCGAAGCTATTCACCTGGGTCGAGATAAAAGCGGTACCAGAATCTTCGCGACCCGTACAATATCTTCACCTGCCTCAGCAGTGGTCCATTGCCCCTCTGAGGAAATCAGCATCCCTCTCTTCAAGGGATTTGCCGGGTATTTTAACGCTTCGGATTTCATTTTAAAAACTGTATTTTTTTTGAAAATTTAAACGAAAAATCCTTCAAATGGACTTTTAAGAGGCTGTAGAAGCGGCCTTTTCACAAAACGCGAACATCCGGGAATTGCAGTTGCTTGTCGCAAAATATCCCATAGGATACGGACATGAAATTAACCATTCTCTCTACGGCTCCGAATTGCTACAGTACCCGCCGACTCATGGAGGCTGCGGAATCCAGAGGACATCAGGCCAAAGTACGGAACACCCTGCGCTTCACCCTCGATCTGAATTCGGGGGATCCGGATATCTTTTACCGGGGAAAACACTTTGCGATTCCGGATGCCGTGCTCCCCCGTATCGGCGCCAGCATTACCTATTACGGTACCGCCGTGCTCCGTCAATTTGAGCAAATGGATGTGTTTACCCCCAATTCCTCTTCCGGAATCGTCAATAGCCGGGATAAACTCCGCAGCCTGCAAATTCTTTCCCGCCATGAAATTGGTATCACCCGCTCGGCTTTTGTCAGTCAAAGGGATGAAATCCTGCCTGCGATTGAGCGGGTGGGCGGTGCGCCGGTGATCGTAAAACTGATCGAAGGCACCCAGGGCGTCGGCGTGGTTTTAGCCGAATCTGCGAAAATCGCCCAGGCCATTGTGGAAATGCTGCAAAGCACCCAGCAAAATGTGCTGATTCAGAATTTCGTCAAAGAAAGCAAAGGCCGGGATGTGAGAGCCATCGTGGTGGGTGACCGGGTGGTCGCCGCCATGCGCCGGGTCGCCCAGGGGGACGAATTCCGGAGCAATGTGCATCGGGGTGGCCTAGTGGAAGCGGTGGAGCTGGATGATGATTATAAAGAAACCGCGGTCCGGGCCGCCCAAATCATGGGCCTCCGGGTCGCCGGCGTCGATATGCTGGAAAGTGCGGCCGGACCGATGATTATGGAAATCAACTCCTCCCCCGGTTTGGAAGGCATTGAGGCCGCCACCCATCTGGATGTGGCCGGATCCATCATCGATCACATCGCCGATCAGGTAAACATGCCGGACCTTGATATCCGCCAAAAGCTTACCGTGAGCCGTGGATATAATGTTTCGGAAATCGCCATCCCCGAAGGCTCGGTGTTTGTGGGGCAAACCATTGAGGAGACGGATTTGCGTCACAAAGACATCGTGGTCCTCACCTTAAAACGTGGCACCTCCGTGATTTCCAACCCTAAAAACTCCAGGATCATCGAACCCGGAGACGAATTGCTTTGCTACGGCAAAACCGAATCGATGAAAACTTTGGTCACCCCCAAAACCAAAAAGCGCCGTAAAAAACTGGATCCGCTCAGTGACGACCAAATCGAAGCGGCAAAGGAAGGTGCGCTATGAATAAAGCGCAGGAAAAACCATCGGTTGAATTTTGGGGAAAGACCCAGGTCAAACCGGGCGAAAAAAAACGGATACGGCTGGAGGTCGGTGAAAGTTACACCGGACTGTCCGTACGCCTCCCCCTCCTGGTGTGGCGGGGAAAAGAACCGGGCCCCACTGTTTTTATTTCCTCGGCGGTGCATGGGGATGAGATCAACGGCACCGGCACCATCCGCGACCTCATCAACCATCCGGGCTTCAGCTTAAAAAAAGGCACCTTGGTGCTGTTACCTGTAGTGAACATTATGGGCTTCGAGCGCCACTCCCGGTACATGCCGGATCGGCGCGATCTGAACCGCTCTTTTCCCGGATCGGTCACCGGCAGTCTTACTTCCCGGCTTGCAAACTTGGTGTACACCGAAATCATCGGCCGCTGTGATTACGGAATCGATCTGCACACCGCCGCCGTGCGTCGCACCAACTTTCCCAATGTGCGGGCGGACATGAACGATCCGGGCTGTAAAAAACTGGCCATGGCCTTCGGATGTGAAATCATTGTCGACCAAAGCGGACCCGACGGATCCTTCCGGAAGTGCGCCACCTCTGCGGGCTGCCCCACCATCATCCTTGAAGCGGGAGAGGTGTGGAAAGTCGAGCCCACTTATCTCGAAACCGCCTTGCGGGGCATCACCAATTGTCTGTCCATGCTGGGCATGACCAACAAACAGGTGCAACCCTGTCCTGAACCCAAAGTGATTCAAACCACTCAATGGGTCCGCGCGGGCGCCGGAGGCTTTCTGCAGTTTCATGTCTCCCCCGGAGAGTTGGTCACCAAAGGTCAATTGCTGGCCACCAATGCCGGCCTGCTGGGTTTGGAACAGGAATCCATCTATTCCCCCTACTCGGGCCTGATTATTGGCATGAGCACCATGCCGGCCGTTTCCCCCGGAGACCCGGTTTTACACGTTGCCAAACTGCAGCCCAAAGAAATGCAAAAGCTGGAAAAAGCCCTGGATGCCGGAGACAGCGACAGCCTGGAAAACCGTCTGCGTGAAGACCTGGCCACCAACCTGCACGTGGCCGATATCCCGGAGGAACCCCATTGAAAAAAACGGACTCAAATCGTGTGGAAATTGGCTGGCGGGAATGGATCGAATTGCCGGACTGGGGATTACGCCTGAAAGCCAAAATGGATACCGGCGCCAAAAGCAGCTCTCTGGATGTGGAACAACTGGAATTTCTCCCCCACAACCGGGTGCGGTTTGGCATCCATCAACTTCGCAAAACCGACAGCATCAAAATGGTGGAAGCCGAACTGTTTGACACCACCAAGGTCCGCAGCAGCAATGGTCTGACTCAAAAACGAATCGTGGTGAAAACCCGTATCCGGCTGGCAGGTATCGAAAAAGAAATTTTGGTGAATCTGACCAATCGACGTAAAATGCTGCATCGAATTCTGCTTGGCCGGGAAGCCCTGCAGGAACATTTTTTAATCGATGCAGGTGTGGATCATGTGGTGACCCCACCCAGGCTGAAAAAGAGCAGTGCGCTGAAAGGTAAATAACCGCGACCCGCAAACCCACATGAACGTTGCAGAGATATGATGCTGAAAAATCCCCCTGTCACCATCACTCTCAATCCGGCCATTGATGAGACCGTGCTGCTCGGAAACCTTAAAATCGGTGAAGTAAACCGCTCAAGGTTTTCCCAAACCCAAGCAGGCGGCAAAGGCACAAATGTTTCACGAATGTTAAGCCAATATGGAATTTCCAACCTGGCGACCGGCTTTCTCGGCGCAGACAATCGCGGACACTTCACAAACCTGTTTGCACACAATCAAATTGAGGATGCATTTATTCAGATTCCCGGCAAGACCCGCTCCTGCATTAAAATTGTTTGTGAATCCACCCGGCAAACCACCGATATCAATTTACCCGGCTTAAGCCCTTCACCAGCAGCCAAAGCTCAGTTCAGTGAAAGAATACAGCGGCTCATTTTTCCTGGCCGTTGGTTTGTTTTAGCGGGAAGCCTCCCCCCGGGCCTGGATCTTGAATTTTTCACCCACATCATCCAAACCCTCAAACAGGGAGGGGCTTTGGTGGCGGTGGACAGCAGTGGAGATCCCTTAAAAGCGGCAATTGAGCAGAAAGTGGATCTCATCAAACCCAACGAGCATGAACTGGCTGAAATTTGGAAACATCCGTTATCGGATTTTTCAGAAAAAGTGGAAGCCGCAAAAGAGCTGCAACAAAACCACGTGCCCCGGGTCATCCTCTCGCTGGGAAAAAAAGGGGCCCTGTTCCTCAGTCCTGAACAAACACTGCTGGCCAGCGTGATGCCGGTGGAGGTCGTGAGCACCGTCGGAGCCGGAGATGCCCTGCTCTCCGGATATCTGGCCGGGGTATTGAACGAAGAATCTCATGAAGATTGCGCCAGACTGGCGACCGTATTCGCATCGAGTAATTTAGAAAATGTGGAACGCACCTTACCGCCACCTGCAGAGATACTTAGGCGCCTCGCTAAAGTTCAGATTATACGACTTTCAGAATAAAGTTCAAAATTCTGCTTAAAAGGGAAGGTTTAAATATTTGGGGACTTCCCCCGCTTTCTCCAACCAAGAACCATCCGCCTGAAGCACCTCAGTCGAACGTTTCAACTCTGAGTATTTCAACCGAAATGTGGATTCTCTTTCGGTCCCCTCTTGCCATTCATCGTTTTCATAAATTCCCTTGGTGATGACTTCCTTGAGATATTCCCCCTGCGTATTCGCAGTAAAAGTTTCCGTTTGGGGATCCCAATCGCCTTTTTCTTTAAGCCACGTCGTCGTATTCCCTAAGTGATCCCTTTCCCTCACTTTGGGATTGTTTTGCTTCCAAAGCCCCCGCCCTGCGTATTCACGCAATATCCATTGATTGCCCTCTCCCCCTTTTTCCGCATCAGGTCCATAACCCACTTCATGAATACGAATTTGCCCCCCGGTCTCCAAATCTTGAAACTCATACCACTCGGTGTAGGTTTTTACTTCATCACGAAGATGCTCAATACGCTCAGGAAGTCTTTCATATAACTCGCTATCATCCTCCGCCCGGTTTTTGTTAAAATACTCGATCACAATGGTGGGAGCACTCAAGGCCTCCTCCCTATTTGCCGGTGCAGAACTCGGCATCCATTTTTTGTCAGCATACCGAATACAATAATCCCGATTCATATCCCGGACAAATGGGTCCTCAGACAAAAGCGCAGGCTCAACCAAGCGTCCATCTTTCCTTAGCTCTACCGGCTTAAAATGCATATCCAATAATCCGTCCTTGTAGAGATGGAAACACCAGGACTTGTTCAAAAATACCGAACCATTCTCTTGTCCCCCATGCTCATCTTCAGGATAATAATCGGTTTTCCAAAAACGAAGTTCTCCCCCATCATCCAATCGGTGATAGACTTTGTCCCATTCCCCTCGATCCTCAAGATACCGTTCCTTCGTGACAAAACTATTTTCCGTCCCATTTAAATTATTTCTTCGGTCATAGATGCGCAAACCCGTTTGTTCATCCACATAGTAATGCGCCGAAGCATATACCGTTTTATCCGAGATCCCTTTCATATTGAAGCGGTATTCATCTTTAAATGGATCGTACTGCCACTGCGTCTCCTTCCAGAGCACCCCTTCTTCAAAAGTCGACATCTCCAGAAAATATTTGGAAAAATCACGTCGACCCGTCTGGGGATCCTGGGGAATAACTTTCGAAATCAAATACTTTTTCGCAGGGACCGCATCCGGTTTCAACTGATACAACATGCCTTTTTTCTCGGGCGCCAAATCTTCCAGCGAATAAACACTCACATCCAAAACCCGTTTGGAAACCTGCAAAACATCCACCAAATACTTTTCCGTTTTCATCTGACGAAGAATGGTCTCTTTCGCTTCCATCCCTTTTTGTGGTGGTCGTTTCGCCTCCTCTTTCTTTATTTCCGGTAACGTGTTTGAAAACGTACCAGCTCCATTCAACCGAATGAGTTCAACCCCCATGTCTTCCAGCCGAAGGGTTTCCCCCCTACGGTTGGTCACTTGTACCAATTCCCCAAAAATATATCCGGGGTGCTTCCCGGTCGCATATCGATATTTTTGTCCGGTATACGTCTGAAGCTCAAGAAAGGCCGGCTCCACATCCGCGGATTGCGGCTCCCCTTCTTCATCTAGAAGGGTAAGTGTCAGTCCATCATTTATGGATCGCGTCCGGGTGGCCCCCGAGGTCACTGCCAGCTCCACAAAATTCAAATCCCCATCCAGAAAGGAGGCGCTCGCCATGAGTCTATCCCGGAACCCTTGCTCATAAGCATAATCCACCATGGTAAAATCATGGAGAAAAAATAAACTGCTGGCCCGATGCTCCTTTTCATCGACTTCCATTATTTTGCTGGTCCGAATCAACAAACCAAACTGGTTAAAGTCTGATCTTTGCGGTGGATCAAAACGCATGGGAATCTGGGTCCCAAACACTTGGGATAACCCTACCAGCACGATGACAGCACAGTATATTCTATTGAGTGATTTCATATTCGATCTCTTTAGGTTCAAACGTGATTAAAATAATACACCATCAAACCTTCGGCATAGCTGAAAGCGATATCTTAAATTATCATCGACATCCCGAAGGAAAAATTACGCCTTTTTCCTTTAATTTTAAACACATCTACGATTCATTTCATCCATGAAAAAAATCCCCTTCCATCTACTGACTCTTTTCTTCGCCATCGGCCTTGCGGCTTGTTCAGAAAGCACGGCTTCAACAAAGCCCTCACCGGAACAAACAAAGGTTTCTGAAACCCGACAGAATTCACTGGATGCCGCGGCAAAGAAAATCTCTTCTTTTGACAAGGACGTATCAGCCGAACAGGCCAGCATCATCGTCGAAACCATGCTGAACGATGGCACGATTGGACTGGGAGAAGTGCTCAGCATGAATTTCATCGATCTTTCAGACAATTCCGACCGCCTGATTGCAGCGTATCAAACCGCAAAAACAGCAGCACTGGCCAAATAAAACCCGGTGCCGCCGTCCTCACTCCGACCCGACACCTCCCACTATGAATATCACCCTCCGGTCCCCCCTTCATCTCATCGTCCTCCTCCTTCTCTCCTTTGCCGGCACGGACCTCCGCGCGCAAATTTATGCGGATGTCACCGTCACCCACGGAAGCAATCCGCTGGGAACCTTCCGCATACAACTGGAGCACGAAAAAGCACCCCGAACTGTCGCAAACTTCATCGGTTTGGCCACTGGGGAAAGAAACTGGATAGACCCGGCCACCGGCGCGGTGCAGATAGACAAACCCTATTATGACGGACTGATCTTTCACCGTCTCATTCACAACTTCATGATTCAGGGCGGAGACCCACTCGGCACCGGAACCGGCGGACCGGGCTACCTGTTCCAGGATGAATTTGACCCCAGCCTCAGCCATTCCGGTTCTTACATTGTTTCCATGGCCAATAGCGGTGCGAACTCCAACGGCTCCCAGTTTTTCATTACGCTTTCCGCACCCACCCATTTAGATTTAAAACACTCGATTTTCGGAACCGTCATCGATGATGACACCTACCCCAACAGTCGGGCGCTGATCGACTCCTTTAAGGACAGCAGCAGCTTCCCCACCCATGCATCCGATTTACCGGTGGAGCCCATCACCATCACTTCTATCGAGATTTCCGGACCGGATTTGGCCGGCTTCGACATCGAAGTACCGGAACTTCGACTGCCATATGTCAGCGGAAAAACCATTTCCCTCAGCCATGACAGCAACACCGCTGCCACCGCCCTGCACTGGGAGGCGCAAGACACTTTCGACTATCCGGTCTATTACAGCAGCGACCTCGAAACCTGGACCAAGCCCGGAAGTATCATCAGTATGGAGCAGAACCCGGCCTTCACCATCGATATCACCGCGCTTACCATCCAATCCACCAGTTTTTTCAGGATAGCAGAGATCGATTACCGCGAGGTACCTCAGGCTCCGCAAACTTTATTAAATGCCGGGGATGTCCTCACACTGCACCCCAGCGGAGGCAGCCTTATCCTCAGCTTCGACGGGAATGGAAGCGGCACTTGGCAGTTTGTGCACGACAATGCCAGCCTTCCCACAGAATCAGGTGTAATCAACAGTGTCACCCTGAACAGCGACTACCCCACGATTCCCCTCTCCGGCGCCTACCTGAATACCTCCGGAAGTTACGCCCGCAACCTGTCTCTACGGCAGATAACCGCCTTTCTGGATGGCCCCGCCGGTCCGGATTTACTCACCGCCGTACAGCCCCTGCTTTCTTTTCATATGAATACGACCGGATGGTTCGAAGGTGGGGTCACCACCAATTCCACCAATTCGGTGACCTTCAAGGGAGCCTTCAGCTTTACCGAAGCCCCTTAAAGGTCCATCCCGCCAAAGACGGGCGGCTTTAAACTAAACAAGGTCTATTTGAATGTTGGAATTGGATCCTTCGCATTCCTGAACGGCCTGCCCGACTTTGCGGAGATTCAGTTCATGAATACGCAAGGTGCTTACATCTTCCACGTAAAACGCAGGACGAACATCCTCGGCATCCGCGCCGATGGTCACCCCGTTCATAAAGACGTTTTCCGCATGTTTGATGTACATTCCCAGGGCAGGCAAGGTGCCAAACATGGTGCCTTCCGGATAGTCCAAAGGCAGATCCTCCACCTTGACCTCCGGCATTTCAGTGACCCCGCCTTTGGCAAACAAGCGGATATTGCTCATATATAGATCTTCAATAGTATGCCCGGGTTGTCCGGTAATCGAAGAACCCGTTTTCCCCGCATTCCGAATCATCACATTCGAAATCGAAACCCGCTTGATTCCACCGACCCCAACCGGGGGGGCATCGGTAAAGTAGGCGCGTCCCCGTTTGCCGATACGAATGAAAAACGGAACCTCTACCCCGTCCATCGTAATGTTATCCACGGTTATGCCGTCAATCAATCCCCCATCCACCATCTCGAGAGACAATCCGGAAATCCCATTTTCCAGTCCAAAATGAACCTTCGGATTCCGGGAAGGCGAAATGGTGATATTTGAAATCGTAATATTCTCAAAATGCGAGGTCGTCTCGGTCCCGATTTTGATCGCATTGCAATGCGCATGCACCACACAATTGCTGATGGCCACATCCTTGCACGGCGCAGGGCCGGTTGACTTAATGGTGATTCCATCATCATCCGTATCCCCAATCATATTATTCAGAACAAAGCGCCGGCAGGAATCGATATCGATCATGTCATTGTTCGCATTCGCATGATTGTACACATTGATATTTTCAACCAACACATCTTCACAATCATTGTAATGCTGCATCCACATGCCCGAATTCCGTAAAGTCAGCCCGCTGACTTTGACACGTTTGCAACTGATAAACTGAATGTTCCGCGGCCTCATCTCCAAATCCGTGCCCTGGGTCTCAAAAGCACCGCCGCGGCCATCAAGGGTTCCGCTTCCTGTTAAAGCAATGTTCTCAGCTTTTTCAGCATAAAACAATGCACACAACGGACCCAGCGCTTTTTGAAATTTGTATTCCGGCAATTCCACTTGGGGATAATCCGCAAGATCTGTGCTCCCCAGAATTGTGGAACCATGCTCCAAGTCGATTTGCACATGATTCTTCATCACAATCGATCCCGTAACATACGTTCCTGCAGGCACCTTTACCACCCCGCCACCGGCCGCACTCGCCGCGTCCACCGCCCCTTGAATAGCAATCGTATTTACCGTTTCACCATCCGATACCGCACCAAAATCTACAATATTATATTCGCTCATCATTCACATCCATTGCCTTGAATTTTCATTATTTCACATGAACACCCATACACGCAATTTTGAACGCAGACAGCACAAATCACTAAATAATCTTAAATACAAGATACATTAATAAATACCCCGAACAACCTCCTGAAAGAATATCAAATATCTCTGACGGAATATAACATATACAAATCCCAAATGGCCTCTAAACGCAAGTCCGTATCAACTCCAGCAAGCCGGGAAATTGAAGATCAAAGGCTTCTTTACGTACGGCATTCAAACACTTTGTCCCCTCCACCCGGGTCACAATCAGTCCCGCCTCCCTCAACACCCCCATGTGATGCGACAGGGTCGCCTTGGCAATCTCAACCGGCAATTCATTACAGGCCAATTCCCCATGCGCCAATAAAGCACGCATAATCACCATCCGACTGGAATCAGACAACGCATGCATCGCCTTCTCCAACGGAATACTTTCAATTTCAGGATGCTCATAGGTTTTCATAGAAATGAACCTACCCCTTGTTCGAAAATTTACGAACTTTAATTTGACAGGAATCCTTTCCGTCACATATTGATAGTTCGAAACTCATAGAACAATAAAACATAGCACATATGAACTCCACAAACCTTTCACTTTTCACGCCCCTTCGCATGGGCGCCTTTGAACTTCCCAACCGTATAGTGATGGCCCCGCTGACCCGCTGCCGTGCCGATGATCAGCGGGTACCCAATGATCTCATGGTCGAATACTACGCGCAACGCGCATCCGCCGGCCTGATCATCAGCGAAGCAACCTCGGTGGATCCCATGGGTGTCGGATACCCCAACACCCCCGGAATCTGGTCGGACGCACAGGTCGAAGGCTGGAGAAAAGTCACTTCCGCCGTGCATAAAAATGGTGGAAGAATTGTACTGCAACTTTGGCATGTGGGCAGAATTTCCGATCCGGTATATTTAGATGGCAAACAACCCGTCGCCCCCAGCGCCATCGCCGCCAGTGGACATGTCAGTCTGCTCCGTCCCCTGAAAGATTTTGAAACACCCCGCGCTCTGGAAACGGATGAAATCCCCGCCATCATCGAAGCTTACCGCAAAGGCGCTGAAAACGCCAAACGTGCGGGATTCGATGGCGTGGAAATCCACGGGGCCAATGGATATTTACTGGATCAATTCCTACAGGACTCCACCAATCACCGGACAGACAACTACGGTGGCTCCATCGCCAACCGCGCCCGGCTCATGCTGGAAGCCGTCGATGCGGCCATTTCCGTTTGGGGCGCCGACCGCGTGGGCCTGCACATTGCTCCGAAAGCAGATTCCCACGATATGGGCGACAGCAACCTCGAAGCCGTCTTCACCTACCTGGGGAAAGCGATGAAAGAACGGAAAATCGCATTCATCTTCGCCCGGGAATCCCAGGCGGACCCCCGACTGGGACCGGAAATTAAAAAGGCATTCGGCGGTGCATACATCGCCAATCAGCAATTAAGCAAAAGCGAGGCTGAAGCCTTGATAAACAAAGAGGAAGCGGATGCCTGCGCCTGGGGGCAAAACTTTATCGCCAACCCGGATCTGGTTCGCCGATTCTCGGAAGATCTCCCCCTGAACCCACCCGTTCCTGAAACGTTTTATCATGGCAGCGGCAGTGAAGGCTACACCGACTACCCCTTCCACGAAGGGTAAATTGAGCTAGCCTTCAATTTCCAAATCATATTTATCCAGCAATCCCGGCAATCCGGACAATGAAAATTTTGCTTTCTTTATCCGGTTTTGTTCGGGATTGATGCTGTAGTTCCAGGCAGTGCTCAACCCCGCCTTTTCAAGGTTGGTCTGTGAAAAGACCGCAGCGCTCAAATCGCATTCATCAAATACAGATCCGGTCAAATCGCACTCACTGAAATCGGCCTCTTTCAGAGAGGTCTTCTTAAAAACGGTTTCACGTAAAGACTTTTTGTAGAAGACGGCATGATTCAATACACACTCCTCAAAAGCCACTGACAACCCAAAGTCGTGACAAACATCAAAGCGAAGGCCTAACATTTTACAGCCGGAAAACGAAACTTCATTCCAGGCACAGTCTTCCACCTTTGCATTACTCAAATCGCAATTCACGAAGGTGCAATTTAAAAATTTGCAGCCCGACAAATCGATTCCGTTCAGCTGACAGTTTTTAAACGTACAGGTGTCATACTCCCCCTGATGGAAATGTGTGACCCGATAGTCCTGATTGCAGCACAGCTGCTCCTCAAAATACTTCAATTACCCTTTATCCAATTGAGAACGAATGGTGTTGAGCAGTGTTTTCATTTCATACGGCTTCTGCAGAAAATTCACCCCTTCCTCCAATACAAAATCCTCACTGAGAAAGTCTTCACTATACCCACTGGTGAATAATGTTTTTAACGCAGGTTTTCGTTTCTGCAACTTCTCGGCCAACTGCCTTCCGGTCATTCCCCCCGGCATAATCATGTCCGTCAAAACCAGGTCGATTTCGTCAGCATGTGCCTCCCACACCAAAATGGCCTCATCCCCCGAGGAAGCCCCCAGTACATGGTAGCCCCCTTTCTCCAGGATAAGTTTGGCCATCTGCAACAAGGAAGCTTCATCTTCCACGACCAAAATCGTCTCGCTGCCCCCTTGCGATTTCTGGGGCTCAGCCCTGACTCCCTCACCCACCTCCACATCGCTCGCGGGTAAATAGACAAAAAAGGTAGTCCCTTTTCCTTCAATGCTATCAACCTCCACCCATCCACGGTGCTGCTGAACAATGGATAAAATCGTAGCCAAACCAAGCCCTGTCCCTTTATCCACATCTTTGGTCGTGAAAAAGGGTTCAAAAATGCGGGTCTGCACCTTTTTAGACATCCCCACCCCCGTATCAACCATGGAAAAACGAACAAAACGGCCGGGATACGCATCTTTATGACCTGAAATGTCCTCCGGACCCACCTCCACACTTTCCGTATGGATTGAAAGTTTGCCACCTCCCTGAATCGCATCCCGGGCATTCACCGCCAAATTGAGGATCACCTGTTCAATCATGCCCAAATCCGCCTCCACACTGGATAAGTTCGAACCCAGCTGTAATTCCAGGAGAATATTTTCACCCAAAAGGCGCCGGAGCATTTTGGTGATGTTTCCCACCACCTGATTGAGATCCAACGGCTTCAACTGCATCACCTGTTGCCGGCTAAACGTCAACAACTGCCGGGTCAGATTTGCCGCCCGCTCAGCCGCCAATTCAATTTCTTTTGCCGAATCCACCTGTTCTTCGTTTTGGAGCTGCGGAATCAGCATACCAATCCGACCCAGGATCACCGACAGGATATTATTAAAGTCATGCGCCACCCCCGCAGACAACTGCCCCATCGCTTCCATTTTTTGCGCATGCCGCAAGCGCTCCTCCACCTCTTTTTTCTCCAGGGCATAGCGCAGGGCGCGGGATAAACTGTATTCCGACAGCTGCCCCTTCACTAAATAATCCTGTGCCCCCTCCCGTAAAGCGCCCATTCCGGTCACTTCGTCATCCAGGCCGGTGAGCACGATAATGGGCAAGCAGGAAGCCAAATCCCGAGCCTGGCGGTAAGTGTCCAACCCTTGACTGTCCGGCAATCCTAAATCGACGAGTGCCACATCATATGTCCCGCCATTTTCCAGCTGCTCCCTGAAAGCCGCCATCCGGTTCACATGGGTAACATGAAACTTCACTTCCGCGGAATGTTTTAATGCATCCTGAATCAATAGTACATCCACCGGATTGTCCTCAACCAGAATGACTTCCATCGGTCTTTCGGAATCCGCCTTGTGAACAGAAATCGGGGCAACAGCCTTTTCCGCATAATTTTGCACCGCCCATTCGGAAGGCAAGGTCACAATTTCAAACCAGTAATTCTCAATCGCCCGAATAATCTCTGTAAATCGCGGAAAATCCACCGGCTTGCTGATGTAACTATTGGCATGCAATCCATATGCACGGACGACATCTTCATCCGCTTTAGATGTGGTCATCACCACCACCGGAATAAACGCCAATAACGGGTCCGATTTGATCGCCTTCAACACTTCACGGCCATCCATTTTCGGAAGGTTCAAATCCAATAAAATCAAATCCGGCCTGCTGACTGAGGTGTATTTCCCTTTCCGCTGAAGGTACTCCATGGCCTCCACCCCGTTTTCAGCAACGTTAAGACTGTTCAGAATTTTGGCATCCGCCAATGCCTCAACCGCAATCAACCGATCGGTGGGGCTGTCCTCTATCAGTAAAATTTCAATGGGTCGGGTTCTAGGTTGTAAACTCATGGATCATGACTCCGCAGGAAGTGTAAATGAAAACGTGGACCCCTTCCCTACCGAAGAGTCCACCCAAATGCGCCCGCCGTGGCGCTCGATAATTTTTTTACAAAGAGGTAAACCAATACCTGTTCCCGAAAATTCATCCCGGGTGTGTAATCGTTGAAAAAGTAGGAAAATCCGTTCATAATATCGCGGATCGATGCCAATACCATTATCTTTTATAGAAAATTGACATAATCCCTTCTCATCCAGGCCCTTTGCTTCTATTTCAATTTTGGGCCTTGAGTCTGTTTGATATTTCAGTGCATTACCAATCAAATTTTGAAATAACTGGGTGAGCTGCACCGGGTCCGCCATTACCCGGGGAAGATCAGCATAAAGAATCTCGGCCTCCCGCTCCCGGATCGCCACTTCCAGATTCGCCAATGCCGAAATCAAACAATCCTTACTCTCAATGGCAGAGAAAACTTTCCCCCGGGTCCCCACCCGGGAATAGGCCAGCAAATCATTGATCAGGCCCCGCATCCGGTCGACACCTTCCACGATATGATGCACCAACTCTTCAGCCCCTTGGTCCAAACCGTGACTATAGCGCTTCTGAAAAATCTGCACACAACCCGAAACCGCCCGTAACGGCTCCTGCAAATCATGGGAGGCCACGTAGGCAAACTGCTCCAGGTCCCGATTGCTGTTTTCGAGTAAGTTTTTTTGTTCGCGTAATTTCAGCTCCATTTCTTTCCGCTCTGTAATAAACTGGGTGAAAAACAATAATCCGCCAATACTTCCATCCGAAAGGTGCCAGGGCCGCACTTCCCACTGTAACCACTCCATACGTCCATCCGGTTGAGGAAACGGATCCTCATCACAATATTCCACAGCCCCTTTCAATACACGGCGGTGACACTCTTTCCATCTTTCGGGTATATCGGGGAAAATATCATAATGACATTTCCCAATGATTTCCTCTTTCGTGAGCTTGTAATCATCCAGCCACTGCTCACTGGCCTGCAAATAACACATATTCAGATCCATCATGGCAATAGCCGCCGGTGCGTGCCAGACAAAATCCTGCAGTAATTTCTCACTGGCACGAAGTTTGTATTCAAACTCCTTTTCCGACGTCACGTCCATGTTTACGCCCACCATCCGAATCGCTTTGCCCTCCGCGTCGAAATGCACAACCCCCACCCCATAAACAAACCGGATCTCTCCATCCGGACGCCTGATCCTGAAGGTGTGCTGAAAGGCCTGTTCACCCGAAAGCGCCAACTTCAGCTTTTCTTCCGTTTCCTGGACATCCTCATCCAGCACCATTTCCTTCCATATAGCAAATGACACCGGACCCTCAGTTCCGAACAGGGTGTGCATGATTTCATCCCAAGTCAACGTGTTACCGGATATATCCCAGTCCCATACACCGATGGAAGCTGCTTCGCTCGCCAAAGTTAAGCGCTCTGAATAATGCTCCAGTTTAATCAAAGCCTGTTTTAATTCGGTGATATCCTGAAAGGTCCCTGTGAGCCGTACAATCTCCCCCTCTTCATTGACTACAGCCTCCCCCCGGGCAATGGCCCAACGCCGGGAACCATCCGGACGAAACACCTCCAATTCCACCTCATACCCTGCCCCTTCCGACATCGCTTTGTCCACCACCTGGGTCACAAGCTTCCAGGATTCCGGACTAAACATTTTTTCCTGCCTCGGATAGTCAGGCGGCTCCTGTTCCGGGTCCAGACCCACGATCTGAAAAAGCTCTTTACTCCAATACACTTTCCCTGTAGCCGTATCCAAATTCCAACTACCCAAACAGCCAATCCGTTGCGCTTCACTTAAAAGTTTTGCATTCTCGACCAACTCCAAATTAGAGGCATTTAACTCGGCAGTTCGTAATGCGACTTGCGCCTCCATGGCCACATAGGCGAGCCGGATCTCCTCTTCCGCCTCTTTGAGCTTCGTGATATCCGCCCGGATTGCAATATACTGCTCCGGTCTTCCTTGCGAATCACACAAAGGTACAATCGTGGTATCGACCCAATAATACGAACCATCCAAACACTGATTCCGGATTTCCCCCCGCCAGGTTTTCCCATCACGGATCGTCTCCCATAAATTCCGGAAAAATTCTTTGGGATGTAAATTTGAGTTTACAATCCGGTGATCCCGCCCGATTAGATCCTCCCGGGCATATTGCGATAACTCACAGAATTTATCATTCACAGAAAGGATTTTCCCCTCCGCATCCGTGATGGCGACAATGGCATGTTCATCCAAGGCCATTTTAAGATCTTCAAGAGCTTTAAATGAGGCTTTTGCCTGATCCTCAGCCTGCCGGCGCTGGTCAATATCCGTATTGGTTCCAAACCATTTGACCACCCTTCCTTCAGCGTTTTTTTGAGGAATACACCGCGTTTTAAACCAGCAGTATTCACCATCATACCGCTGAATTCGAAACTCATCATCGAAAGACTCCCCATTTTTGAATGCCTTTTCTAAACTTTTATGCGTTCGTGCCCGATCCTCCACGTGAACCCGCTCCAACCAACCATACCCCAACTGTGCTTCTTCTGGAACACCGGTATACGCGACCCACTGCGGACTTAAATAATCACACTCGCCATCCGCTTCACAGGTCCAAACCAATTGGGGAAGAGACTCAATTAAATTTTGATATCGCAGATCCCCTTCTCTGACTTTGGCATCGGTTCGATCCACCCAATTGGCGGTCATCCAGATTAAAGTGGAAAAAAGAACCACCAGAATAACCGCAAAAACAGCCAAGCCAAATTCATAATCGAAATATCCCGCATGCTCCAATTGTAATAAAAACCAACCGACAACGATGGGGACAATCATGGCCAAAGGCAACAGAAAACGCACAAGCCGCCCTCCCCGCCCTTCTCGGGTCAGGATCAACAACGCATGCTCCCCCTGATGCGCGCTCAACAGCCCCAGACCCAACACCATAAAACAAAAGGCTGTGTGAACTGCCATTGATGAGAAAAGTGAGACCGCATACAGGGAGTCCACCCCGTAGACATAGCCCGCAAAGGCCAGCAGGGCAATTAAAGTTTCCAAAAGCGCCAAAACACAAGACACCAGACATTCCTTCTCTGCGCACCATTCCATCAGTAAAACGGCAACCCCCACCAATAAAAAGTTCAGGGCGGTCGCACCAGACATGCTCCCCGCATCCAAAAACAAATAAGAACCCGGCGCAATGAACATTACCCCGGCGGCAAATCCCATCACGGCCCGGCGCACACCCGCGGCCCGAGACGCTTTGCCCTGCAGAATAAGCGCCCAGCCACACAACAAAAAGCATCCCGCAGTCGACACCTTCATGGTTTCCCAACCCGAAACCACACTCTTCAAACTTTGAATGTCCGCAGCCCATCCCACAAGCACCGCCGATGCAAGCAGACAGACAAAAACCCCCGCCATCACCGAAAAATTTTTAGAGCCAGGCCTCATTGTACGGGAAAGATTTTTCATCAGGAATAATAAGAAATATAAAATATTACGAAATCGAAGGGATGCGTATCCATGAGAACCCATACATCCTACCCTTACTTATAGGCGACAACAATCACTTTTTCACCTTGAGGACCATGAATATATACCAAATTCCAAAAACAAACCGCCAGCATGACCGGGCGCCCTCAAACATTCCCCAAAAAAAGCTTGCATACCAATACACTATATTTATTCATTTACTATACCTTTAACATATGAATCCCCAAAAAAGGCAAAATTATGAACCACAAAACGATAACAATCGTATGCGTCACCATGATGACCGCAGCCATTGCACAAGGACAATCCTTATATTGGGACACGAATGGAGCGGCCGCTGGCGCTGGCAGTATAGCCGACGGAACATGGGATGAAAGCACCACCGCCAACTGGACCACTGATGCGGCAGGAACTTCGGCCACCGGCACATACACTTCCGGTAGTGATGTTGTTTTTTCTGCAGGATCAGATGTAACAAGTGCAAATATTACCGTATCCGGCACCCAAATTGTAAACTCCCTTACCTTTAAAGAAGGCAATGTGGTGTTGAGCGGGAGCAATCTTGACGACTTAAGTGGAAGCAATGTGGATATCACAGTGAATTCCGGTGCTTCAGGCACCATTTCGGTCGGTTCATTTAATTCCAACCTTGCGATTGAGGGAAGTTTCAACGCAAGTACATTAGGTTCAGGAGGCTACGTCTACAAAACCGGCGCAGGAACGGCAACCATCAATCGATTAGATGCACGCATTATAATAAACGGTGGCACCATCATCTCGTCCGGTGTAGGCGGAAAAAAAATCAAACAGACAACCATTAATAATTCGGGCACTTTACGCATCACCGGCGACACCCTCGTTAGCGGAAAGACCACCATGGCTGTCAACACCGGCGGCACCCTCGAAATGGCGGCGGGTATATCACAAACTGTGAGCTTTTTTACCGGTGGAGGCTCTGTAATCGGTGAAGCGGGATCAGAACTGAAAGTGGGTGGAGATAATAAATCCACTACGTTTGATGGGGACATTTCCGGTGATTTAGATCTGTTTTCTATCGGAACCGGCAGCTTCACCCTCAGTGACAGCTCCTCCATGGAATTTCAAATCAGCGGAGACGGTGCAAACAATGCCATTCTGGGTGATGGAATCAACGACACCGCCACAAACCTTAACGGTTCTTTCAGCTTTGATCTCAGTGGTGCGGATCTTACCGCAGGCAACAGCTGGCAAATCGTGGACATCGCCGGTCTCAACGAAACCTTCGGAGGGACATTTAATGTCGTAGATTTCACCAATAACAGCGGCGTCTGGACCAATGACAGCAACAGCGACTTGATCTTCAGTCAGGCCACCGGTGCATTAACCGTCATCCCGGAACCCTCCACCCTGTCCCTCATGATAGGCTTCGCAGGACTCACATTTCTTATGTTCCGCAACCGCCGCTGAATCTTTTCCAAACGAAAATTCATATTCCGGCATCCCATCAAGATGCCGGAATTTTATTACCGGCCTCAAATACAAAATAAAGATTCAACAAATATACAACCCGACACAAAACCCATGAGACATCTTCTAAAACCTTCACGATTCATTCCCCTCCTCCTTACCAGCCTGCTATATGTAAATAACGCCAGCGCCGACGCTTCTACATTAATCGACGAAAAGTTCGAAAAAACAGGCGACGAATCCTGGCCCGCCGGCTGGCCCCAACCCGCAGAATGCAGCTGGGAAAGCGAAAAAGGAAACAGCTTTCTTCGTATCGAAAGTACCGAACCGGGCAAAATGATCATGGTCTACCGGGAAATCGCCATTCCCGCCGGCACCCAATCTTTGGAACTCTCCTGGAAAACCAGAGTCACCGGATTGGTAAAAGGGGAAAACGCCTGGTTCGATGCCCGCATCATGATGGAGTTTTTAAATGCCGACCGCCAAGCCGTCAGCCCAAAAGCGCCCAGCCCGAATGTTTCAAAGGATACCGGCGGATGGATCGAAAAATCGATAACCTTCGATGTGCCTGAAAACGCCGCCATCCTGAAGTTTATGCCCACCTTGTTTCGCGTTGAAGCAGGTCAATACGACCTGGATAACATTGTCCTCAAAGCGATCCCTGAAGAATAACCCCGTAAAACCACTCCTATTTTAAAACCCTTTTACCGCGCCAAGGACAGTCTGTCCTTGGCGTTCGTTTTGTAAAAATACTTGACCATCCGCCAGTCATCATCCGCCGAGATAACCTGATGCGGCGGCCCGCATCAGGTACAAGCCAAAAAGAAAACAGAACGGATCGACATTTTACTGCGTCAAACGGGCCGACGCCTCCTACTGACGATACACAACCGGAGACTGCCCTTTTCGACGCTTAAACCAATTGGTGAAATGCGACGCCTGCCTAAAACCCAGATTATAGCCAATCGATTTTATCGATTCATCCGTCACTTCCAAAAAATAACAGGCCGCATCCTCCCGTCGCTTTTCCCAAAACTCCCGGGCGCTCATCCCAATCTGTTCCAACAAGATACGGTTCAGATGCACCTTACTCAGATCCGTCACTTGCAGAAGTTGATCCGAAGGAAATGGTTCATCCAGCGACGCTTTATTTAAACAGCGAATTGCCAAGGCGGCCCGGTTATCCATACTCCGGGCATACGATAGCTCATGTCCTGACGCCACCAGCACTTTCACCAATTCTAAAAGAAAAGCGGGGTAACGGGTCTGCAATTTTAAAAACGACTCGATACTTGAAGACTGCTTAAACAATAGTTCTCGCGAACTCGGAAAATTCCGCTCCACCAACTGATGCAACGCGTTTGCCTTTTTAAGCAATTGAGGAAAATCTTCAGCATCACAAACCACCCCTTCTTTATTATAGAAAAGATTTTCGCCCGTCGGCCACTGACAGAGAAAACGAATCGATAGAATCTTGGCCGCACCTGAAAAATGCTGTTCACTTTCAGCCGCCGGACAAAGGATCCATTGGCCCTTTTTTGCCCTCAAACGATTTCCGGATGATCTTACCTCAACCTCCCCCTCTTCCAAATACCACAACCAGTTTCCATAAGCATGGCTTACCGTACGGTGTCGATCATACGGTTTCACCCGCCCCCGATAGATCCACAGCAACTCCATGCGGAAGGTCGACCATTCATGCAGAGTGGGCTGCTGCGTACCGGGAACTGAAAGATGCATAAGTTTTGGCCGGAAAAAGTAAAAAGAGAAAACCAAAAATGATAAATTTAGATAACTCATTCATCAATTATGACAAGTAAAACCTTTTGTCCCCTGTCCTGAATAATTGTAGCCTTAAAAGGTAAATTAAAGACATCTCAGGTAACACCTCACTCGGAGACCTCCCATGAAAAAAACAAGCCACCTCTTACTGTTAAGCGCATTGTTCCTGTCCGTGGGCAACCTGCTCCAAGCAGATCTCCTCGCCTATGAAGGATTTGACTCCTCCGTTTACAACACCACCGCAGGTTTTGCCAACAACAACCTTTCTGGACAGGGAATAGGAAGTGGAAGCGGGTTTACCGTTGACTGGGGTGCAGCCACCTCGGATGGGGAGACTTTGGGTGGCTCGGCTGGCACGATTCCCTATTGGCTAAATACAAACAACTCCAGCGCGTCCGCCTATTACAGCGCAAGTACCGGTCAAGCCAGTTACACGGATGGAAATTCACAAACGCTGGCCACCACCGCTGGTCAATCCACCTTTACCGGTGACGGCACCCGGGTCTCACTTCAACGATTCACTTCCACAGGCACATCCGCACCAAACGTACTTTATCTAAGTGCATTGGTGACGCTGGATGGAAGTGCCACTGATTTGTCCATTGGCTTTGCCAGTGTAAACACTGGCAGTAACGATGATCGCCCATTTTCATTTGGTTTCAACGTCGATAATGAACTAACGACTGTTGGCTGGGGCTCCGGGACGTCGAACAGCACTCCAGGTGGCGCAATAAGCAGTGTGAGCAGCTACGGTGCGGGCACCTATCTGCTGGTGGCAAAAATCACAAACAGCGGCGGAGCTGGCGACACACTGGACCTTTGGTTAGACCCCCTACTGGGTAACGAAGCAGGGTCAGGTTCTGCGGAACTTACCGTCACGGGTGGAGGTTTCTTTGTAGGAAGCAATAGTTCTTGGTCAGTCGACGGACTCGTTTTGGACTCTTCAGGAACCGGCAGCGTCAGTGTTGACGAACTGCGGGTGGGAACCACCTGGGACGACGTAACCCCGACGGCCGTCCCCGAAGCCTCCACCCTCGTCCTGTCCATGCTCTCCCTGGTCACCATTATCGGCCTTCGTTCTTCCAGAAACCGCCGCTGATACAGCAAGCAGTACAGCGGGTGGTGAACCTAACATCATCCTAAGCCCTGTTTCATTTTATAACAGGGCTATAGAATTTTCAAAATGCCTTGGCGAAATCAGAAATCAGGGCAAAGGCGTCGAGTCAAAACGTTTTCCTGACAACGCCTCTTTCGCATACACGCCCCAAAAAGGCGTGGGGGTATATTCCCAATCCAACAAGATACGCGGACTGGCCTTGGGATGAAAACACCAAGCGGTCCAATTTAATCGGTTTTCCTGGATACAGTTCAGCATCCGCGGCACCCAGGTCTGCCAGTCCTCCTGACGCTCCTCCGGCATCCAACTCATTTTCTTTTCGTCCGCCCCCACTTCTCCCACCAAAATCGGATGTACCTTCGCCACTTCCAAAAAGCTGTTCTGCCAATCAGACTTCCAGGGATACACATGGGTGGAATACATCACCCCGTGCCCGCCCGGATGCTCTTCGATCGCAAAGCCATTTAAAATTCCGGACAGATCATAGGCCCAATCCAGTCCCCCCACCACCACAATATTATTTGCACCGGTTTCGCGCACCGTATCCACCATTTTCTGCATACCTATCGCCATAAAGCCTTTGGCATTTTGCTGCTTTTCAATTTCCGAAAGGAAAGCATCCTCGTCGGCCGGCTGTTCTTTGTCAGCCACAAATCCGCCATTCCGCCAAACCTCCCAGGAAGTACTGTGCGGCTCATTCAACAAATCAAACAGCACCGCCGGATGATTTTTATATCGCGTGGCCGCATCTTCCCAGAATTCAATATCCCCTTCGCGGGGCGCACGGTAGTGATGCAGATCCAGCACGGTATACACCCCGCGGTTGGCCGCAAAAATAATCATATGGTCCACCGTCTGACGATACTTCTCCGCCTCATCTCCAAACCAGTATTTCGATTTTACCGGCAGACGGATCACACTCGCCCCCCACTGTTCAATTGAAACTTCAGCCGATTTCAGCACATTCTCTCCCGCCTGACTCCATTCCAGACTGGCGATGTTCACCCCCTGCAACCACACTTCATTTCCCTCCGGATCCACCAGCCGGTTCCCCCGCACTTTCAGTACCGGCGGCCAATGGCTTTCATCCGCGACTTCAGGCGCCACCGTCAACCTCGCTTTTTCTGCCGCTCTGACTGCCTGTTTTTCTTTCAGCGGTCCCGCCTCAACCGGCTTCATCGACAGATCATCCAAATCCAAAACCCCGCTTTTGACATTAAACAAACTCGGCATAAACTCCAAAGATACCGCATCTTCCGGCACCAAAAATTCAAGCCGCCGCTCTTGCCAACCGTCGGAGGAATGACGGGAGTACGGCGGACTTATACTGTGTTTTTTCCCCGATGCATCTATGAAGTTCATCATGATACGGGCATCGAACCAGGCTTTCGCCCCGGGCTTCAAATCCTGAATACGCCAGCGCCAACTCAGTTCAAAAGCCTCCACCCCGGACGGAACATCAAACTTTTGGTAGTACATCACCAATTCATCCGGCTTGGCATTCAACCGCATATAGGTATTTCCGTCTTCCGTGAGATAGGTTGCCTGCCCCCAGTGATCCGGCCGGCCGTCTCCATTGCTGTCCGTTTCAAAATCCCCATTCAAAAACATATCACCATTGGCTTCCAATCGTGCGGCCGCTTTCTGCTTTTGCACTTCAATTTTTTTACGCTGTGCCGCTTTTCTCATTTGAGCCGGATCTTCATCCGGAGACAACCGGGGAATGGTTTTCAGGACGACGTCATCAAAGTCGTACGTGCCGGATTCCACCTGAAAAAGCGAGGGCATAAATTTGAGGATACGCGCACCTTCCGGCACATTAAACCGAAGTTCTTTTTCCTGCCAGCCGTCCGTGTTTTTCCTGGTAGAAGGCGTCGGCGGCTTTGGTCCGATCTTTCCGCGGTTGCCATCCATGTATTCCATCATAATCCGGGCATCAAACCAGGACTTCTTCCCACGTTTCAGGTGACTGACCCGTTGCCTCCAGGTAAATTCCAGCGCCTCAGTCCCCTCGGGCAAATGAATTTCGCGATAGAGCATCACCGTGGACCCGGGCTTCTGACTTTCCATACGCAGAAACGTGTTCCCCTCCTCCTCCACCAACCGCGCCTCTTTGGGTTGAGGCCACCCTTCCGGCCACTCCTCTCCGATCACCAGATTCTCAAAGTCTGAATCAACCAATATTTCGTTTCCGGCCGCCCATCCGGGAATCGTCAAACCACAGGCAACGAAAATGATCCAGACACGGACAAGGTGGAAAAGGTTCATAAGAACAACCAGGTTAAGTTTAATTGAGATAGAGGAACTTCAGCGCATTTTCTGCAGTTCAAACGGCTCACCCGCCAGGGCTTTCTTCGCGAATTCACCCCAGAAAGGTGTGGGGGTATATTCCCAATCCGATATCAGAATGGGGGAAGCCCGGGGATGGAAACACCAGCCCGTCCAGTTGATTTTATACTTCTGAATAAAGCCCAGCATATCCGGTACCCAGGTGTAGGCATTCTCCTGAACCTCCTCTTCAGGCACAAAAGGAAAGATGATGATATCCGCCCCCACCTCCCCGAGAAAAATCGGATATTTTTCCGCCACCGGTAACACTTTTTTCTCCCAGCCGTCATGCCAGTGATAGGTGTGCCAGGAATACATGATGCCATTGCCCCCCAAATCATCCAAAGCGTAACCATTCACCACCCCCCGGAGATCATTGCACCACCAGACCCCGCCGGCAATGATGATATTCTTCGCGCCGGTCGAACGGACCGCTTCCACCAGCCCCTGCATGCCCACGGACTCAAATCCGCTGTTTGCTTTTTTCTCTTCGTCAGTCAAAAAAGCCGACTCGTCATGTTTGCCGGCCTCAGCCACAAACCCGCCGTTCCGCCACACTTCCCAGGAAATACCATGGGGCTCGTTAAAGATATCAAACAGCACTGCCGGATGATCTTTATACCGTTCCGCACAATCGATCCAAAATTCGGCGTGCTCCTTTTTCGGCGCGCGGAAGCGGTGTAAATCAATCACCAAATAGGCACCCCGGTTGGCGGCCAGCTTCACCGCTTTATCCACCTGTGCACGATAGAAGGCCCCGCCGTCCTCCTGATATTTTCCTTTTCCATACCAATACGTTTCATTGATCGGCAGCCGAATACAGTTCGAATTCCAGTTTTCAATGGCCTCCACCACAGATTTAATCGCCTGCTCATCCGAGGCAATGGTTTCCAGTCCGCCTGCATTCAGTCCCTGCAGCCAGACTTCATTCCCTTCTTCGTCGTGCAGGCGGTTCCCCACCACCTTTAACATCGAAGGCCAGCTTTCAGGGACCGCAGCTTCGTCCGGAACCAAACGCGCCTCCTTCATCCGAAGCTCTTTGGCCTCCCAGGCTTCCCGAACAGGATCCGGATCCACCATGCGGACGGTGATCTGATCGACATCATACATTGCGGCATTCGCCGTGTACAAGGTCGGCCGAAGCTCCAGAGCTTTCGCTTTGCGGTTCACCAGAAAACGGCTCTGCATTTCCACCCAGCCGTCAGTCGCTTCCGTGACAAACAGAGACGGCAGGTCAGCAGAAGGTTTGATCGCCTTTCCTTTGCTGTCGAGCATCGCATATCCCATGCGGGCATCAAAATACGGACGGGGTCCGGGGATCATGCGGGTGACCCGTTGCCGCCACGTCAACTCAACCGCTTCGACCTCTTCAGCCAATTCAATTCGGGTGGAGGCTGTCTTGATGACCCTGTCGCTTTGAGGGTCATAGAGACGGAAACAAGATTCCCCCTCTTCCGTGATCACCTCCGAACCGGGTTTCATTGACCACTCCGCCCCGTCAAAGTTCTCCACAAACAGAGGCGGAAGCTTTTCATAATCCGGCTTATTCGCCGCAATTTCCTCGGCGGTGGGCGCCACCCGTATTTGTACATCATCCATATCAAAAGTTCCCGATTCGACTTGAAAAAGACAGGGCATAAATTTCAAATAATAAGCCCCCTTCGGCACAGAAAAAGTCACCGATTCCTTTTCCCATTCATCCGTACTCCGCGGCCAGGTCAACACCGGCGCTTTTCCGGGGACCTTCTTCCTGCCCTTGTCCATCCACTCCATCATGATCCGGGCATCAAACCAGGAATTTTTTCCCCGTTTCAAATTCGTGACCCGCGCGCGAAGATTCAGCTGCACTTCCTCCACCCCTTCAGGCACCACAATTTCACGGTAAAGCATCAAAGTCTTCCCCGGCTCCACACTCTGAATGCGAATAAACGAATTCCCTGCCTCCGTTTCCCAACTGGATTCCGCAATTTTCGGCCATCCCTTTGGCCACTTTTCATTTCCGGCTGGCTCAAAATCTGAATCGATAAAAGTGACCACTTCCGAGGCGGCATCTCCCTCCGCCGCCTGAACACCCAGCCAAAAACCAACCACTGCGCCCAGCAAAACATTCCGAATCAATATCTTCATTCTATTCCTTTTGTGTATTATTTATATATGATACATCTAGTATTCATACGGAGCCCGATGTCAATAGATATTTTGAAACACAAAGAATTTCCGCAACATCCCCTCCGATACTTAATTAACGTATAATACTACAAACAAACTACTTACAAATCAGAAACAATCCTTTACCCTATTCAAAACCAGTGGATTCACTTTCCCGGCTGAACAGCCGAAAACATATCAATAACATATATTTAAAGCGCTATATGCAAAACGCATAAAAAAATTCATCTTAAAACCGTAATGATGAGATCAAAAAGGACCAATTGATTCGAACAACACTTATCCGTTCAAAATGATTTCGCATTGCGGAAGGTCCATTTTCTCAGCCACCCCCTTTCCCCCGCAGGACTCCCGAACCACCAATTGCGGCTTCACCATTTCTTTGGACTGATATGAACCACCGCGGCTCAACGCCTTCGCACTTTGAATCATCGCCCGACTGATATAGGCGAAATTTTCCCGAATCGTCGTCAAAGGCGGCACCGTGTTTACCGCGATACTGGTATCATTATGGCCGACGATCCGATAATCTGTCGGCGCCTCAAGTCCCTGCATATGCATGGCGGTCATAAATCGTGCAGCGTGAGCATCATCACAACTAATCACCGCCAAATCGCCTTTATATTTTGCTTCCTGCTTCGCCAGCTTCATCAAACTGCCCTGACTTGAGTCAAACAATCCGAACTTCGCTTCAATATTGTTTTTGGCGGCAAAGGTCGCATACGCAGTTATCTTTTGTTGCAACAATGGGGAGGAAGTATTTTCAGGACCGATAAAGTGGATACGCTTACACCCCATACTCAAAAAATATTTACAGATCAGCTCCACTTCCAAAACGGAAGTGCTGCCAAAAACATCTTTTGATTCAAAGCAAAGATGCTCCAACCCGGACACCAACTCCGGCAGCACCACCGGTACCGGGCAGTTTGACACGAAATTCCAAATCTGATGATTCATTTCAGATGGAAACCAAGGCAAGATCAATACAGTACAACCCGACTGAACCATTTCGTTGACCGTATTCGGCACATCCTTCTCAAAATCATTCACCCAGGCTGAACGCAAAGAAATCTCATTCGACAACGCATTGTCAGCCAAAGCCTGCACCAAACGATCACAATAAAGACTTTCCTTATTCGGTATCAGCAGTCCGATATAATCCGACTCGATCCGCTCCTCTGGCGGACGGGAATCATTCGAGCGGGGATTCACAAACGTCCCACTGCCCACCCGGCGGGTCAATACCCCTTCATCCACCAAAGGCTGAATCCCCTTACGAACCGTGAGCACATGACAATCAAGCATCTTGGCTAAATCCCGTTCCGTCGGTAGACGGTGCCCATCCTCCATACGCTCCACCAACTCGCGAACAGCAGTCTCCACCTGCATATACTTTAATGTTTTCGGCTGATTCTTTATCATCAGAACAAATATATAATATATATATGATAAAGCAATACCGGACCGGAAAACTTTTTATTTGAATTACCGTTTAACATTTTGTAAGTATATCATTAATATATGTATTGAATATGTATAACCTCTCACTTAATCCTCAATTTTCCACCAGCCAAAGCAAAAATGGCTCAGCCTTGCTACTTACCCTGCTGGTGGTATCGCTGTTACTCATCATTTCTTTAGCATTCACCGTTTTTGTACGCACCGAACTTCGGACCGTAGAAAATTTCCAAAATCGGGAAATTGCACGCAAACATGCGCAACTCGCCTTACAACTCGCCATCAACAACCTTCAAATCCAAACCGGACCGGATCAACGAATCACCGCCCGGGCGAACATTCTGGTGGATGCCCCCTCAGAAGCCGGCAGCACATTAAGCTACAGCCTCCCCTCCCTCTCCGCCACTCTGGCCTCGCAAAGCGATAAGGGCGCACAGGCAAAAATACTCGTAGATCAGTTTTGGCACCGCAGGAACCGTCACTGGACAGGTGCCTGGATTGATCGCAATATAGATGCATCTTTTGATCCGGAAGATCCTATCGACAGCGTTTCCGACCCCGCGCTCCTGGGGTGGCTGGTCAGCGGCACAGATCCCGATCCCACCAGCACCTTGTCCTCCCTCAGCGTAAACAGTACCGGCACTTCATTGCTTTCCCCCGGTTCTACAAATCCCGGTTCGGTTCTGCTGGTTGCACCGGCAAAAGATATAAACGGAAACATCCCCGACGATGTCCGCTTACGCCGCGCCGTCACTGCGCCGCGGGTGGCTCTGGAAGAAACCCGTAACGGCCTCACAAAAGTCAAGGGCCATTTTGCCTGGTGGGTCGGTGATGAAGGCACCAAAGCCCGCGGGGATCTCGCAGATCCATTCGAGGGATCCAGCGATGCAAATGAACGCTTAGACCGGGTGGCCTCTGCACAACGCAGTGGTATTGAAGCCATGACCGGTGGAGTCGGCGCGAATGCATACCAAAGTCAGGATGGACTCGAAGCGTATCAGGATCTGGTCAACCATCCTCAACTGGAAAAGTTCAATACCCTCCGGGAGTTCTCATTCCTCAAAAATGACAGCCACTTTCAACAAAATATCTTCAATCATCTCCATGACCTCACCCTTCATTCGATGGGCGTGCTTTCAGATGTCAAACATGGCGGATTAAAGCAGGATCTTTCATACATCCTCGGCCAGGAAAGTATCTCCGACCTCCGCCATGCGGTGAATGCGGCCTATGACGATAATACGGTCATGGGTTCAGGGGACTACAATCCCATATTTAAACCCGCGGCGACCCCCCTGGCGGAAGTGCCCGCCGGCTCGGGCACCGTCGGCTGGAAAGCCGATTTCATTATGACAAATTACGGTGACACAGACGTCTATGACGAAAACAGTATCCTGGGTGCCGTGCCCACCTGGGAACGTCTGTGGTCCTTTTACCATATGGGCAATGACACCACCGATACCCCTCCGGGCGTCTGGGATGCTGCAAAGGTCTCTCCCCGGGAGATGAGCAATGACCAGCAGGGAATCGTTCCTATGCTGGTGCAGGCGAAAATCTTCTACGGCCTCTACTGCCCCTCCAGTTCTGAAAATGTGTATCTGGATGCATATCCGGTTGCGGTTCTGGCCAATCCATATGCAGTCCCCATTGACGCACAGGCCTACACCCTCCGCTTCTCTAAAATCAACGGATCCACCAAAGTAAGCCTGCACTTTTCCGACTCCAGCGCCGAATCCAGTTTTGACCTCAACAATGACGACCGCAAAGTCGAACTCCTCAATGCCGGCTTAAAAGATATCGAACTGGTCATCCAGTCCGGCATCATTCAGCCCGGCGAAGCCCAGGTGTTCACCCTTAAAAAAGATTATGACAGCGGACCCGAAAACAACCGGGTGGAAATGGTGAATGATGCCTTTGCCCCCTTGCGCGTCCGCATCGACACCGGCGCATCCTACCCGCATACAGACCCCGCCGACCCGGGCTCTCCTCTGTTGACCCACGTGGGCCTCTACTACAAACTCTCCATCAGTACGCGGCTGAATATGCGCCTGTACCTGAGAGAAAGCCTTGCAGACAGCGACCCTTATGCTGATGAAAAACTCATCTCCACGCTATCCACCCAGGAGTGGACAAGTGATGAATACACCTCCGAATTCCTCGTCAACCCGACGACCATCGGCCCGAATGAATCCCAGGGCGGCGGACTCGGTTTCAAAACCTGGGACGGCTTCACCCAGGTCAATCCGGGTCTATCCACCCTCAAAAAAACCATTTTCGGTCAAATGAATTTCAGATCCACTGCGGGGGACACACACGGAAGCAGCGGCGGCCTCGAGGCCAGAACCAACATGCACATTAAAAAAGGGGACCCTTCAAATTTTATTAATATTGAAGATAACCTCATGATGAAAACCACTTCCCTGGGAGATGTCATCGTCCGCTGGGGCCCCATACAAACCGGTGTCGGCGCCACCGTAAGAAATACCGCCCCCGCCGGCTTGGAGAGCACGGAGGCAGGATATCAAAACATTCTCTACGACCTCCCCCTGCCAGGGAGAAAACCGATTTCATTGGGCTACCTCCAACACTTCGATATCGGAGCTCCCACCGACGTCATTGCCTCAAAAAGCTATGCCGTTTTGGTGCAAATGTGGCAAAACAATTATTCAATCTCCAATTCGTACCTACACCCGCATGTGCATCGGGATATGATCTTTGACAATAGTATCAGCACCGGAATCGGCTATCATTATGATGGCTCCTACCTCTGGAATCACATCTTGTGGGACCGCTTCTACTTTTCATCCTTCCCCGGCAGCGGTGCTTTCGACTTCTCAACCGACTCACTCCCGAACAGTCGTTATGTGCCCTTCCGCACTCCGGCCGATGTTGCATACGATGACGAATCCAGCTTCCGGGGGGTCGATCCCAGTCGCAGTGAAAGCAGCCGCATCGCCGCTCAAAATTTAATGGTAAAAGGTGCGTTTAACATCAACTCGACTTCCCCTGAGGCTTGGAAGGCACTCTTCGCCAGCCTGCGGGACACCCCGGTGGGGAGCGAAACCGATTCCGACAATCTAACCGGTCCCTTCCTGAGAAGCCTGGTTCCGACCGGAAGCTCTGAAAACGCGACGGATGCAGAAAGCCAGGACGCATGGAGCGGCTTCCGCAATCTGTCTCAAACCGAGATAGAAGACCTCGCAGATGAAATGGTCCTGCAGGTTCAACTCAGAGGCCCTTTCACTTCTATGGCAGATTTCGTGAACCGGCGCCTGACCGGGATGTCCTACAGTGACGATGATTTTAATTTGGGCGGCAAAGGCGCCCTTCAATCCGCTATCGACGCGGCCGTGAACGCGAACATCAGCCTGCCCACAGCTTTCGACCACAATCTCGACGCCAATTATTTAGTGGACGAAGGTGCCCGCTGGCCCCAGGGAAGCATCGGAGGCTTTCCGGGGTACCTCTTACAAGGCGATGTGCTCACCGCAGTCGGACAATATTTGACCGCACGGTCAGACACCTTTACCATTCGCGCTTACGGAGATGCGGCCACCGCTTCGGACAGTCCGGACAACATTCTGGCCAGAGCCTGGTGCGAAGCCGTCGTTCAACGGGTACCCGATTATTATTCCGAGACAGACGACCCCGTTGCCCCCCCTTCCAACCCCATAAATGTTGCTTTTGGCAGGAAATATAAAATTATTTCATTCCGCTGGCTGAATACTGATGAAATTTAATCAATCCCTTACTCCTTTCATGATCCGGTCCATCCTCTGTCTATGGATCCTCTCCGCTTTTGGCTATGCAGACGAAGAAACACAAGAACCGGTTCCCGTGGATATGCGTTTCTTATTCCTGGATGAATCCGGCACCTCCTATTTCGTGATAAAGGACCATGAACTGCAAAAAATCACCTCCTACCCATACGCCATCAGCTCACCCGTTCAGGCCTTATCCGGAACCGTGACCGGTATTTACAAGGAATTGCCGCCCCTGCCAGCGGGTGAGCCCCCCAGGATCAACCCGCAAACCGGCAAACCCTTGCCCCGGGTACTGAAAATTGCCGAGGTCACCTATCCCGGGGATACTCCCGCAGTACTGGCCGTGCTTCGGCGCGACCGCAGTGGAGAATTTCAAGTCAGCTATTTCGAAAGCGATCCTGAAAAATTCCCCGCCGGATCCGTGCGCGTACTCAATTTAGGCCTGAGTACCTTCGGAGTCAAAATGAATGAAAAAATGACAAAAGTTCCCCCCAACAGTGCACAAACCATCATCCCGATCCCCGATGCACGTCACCGGATTGAAACCCGGGTCGTGGAACAAACCCCAAACGGAAACTGGCAGCCTTTTTACAAAGGTGTCACCGTTTTACGCCCCGGACAACGCGTGAATGCGGTACTGGTGTACTCCCCCAGCGGGATGAAACACACCTTAACCAAGGGTGAAATCCAAGCCTACGGCGCCCCTCCCGGACACGCCTGGCTGGTGTATACCGACCGCCCGCAATAACCGAAACCTCCATCGGAACCAACGCGGAACCCCAAATCCCGCCCCAATTACAATTTAGCCATAAGAAACGGAAATGATAAGAGCTTGAACCGAAGGCTCACACAGGTATAAGGGCCTTGTTTTGAAAGCACCCTCCCTCTTTCTTTTCCATCTTCCTCCATCGAGGTATTTTTTATGTGCGGTATTGTAGGCGTAGTCACCAAACCCCAGGAACGCGCAGCGTTGTCTCTCTATGATTCGCTGCTTATGATTCAACACCGTGGACAGGATGCCGCAGGCATCGCCACCTGTGATGGCAGCCGCCTCTATCTGGAAAAAGACAATGGTTTGGTACGCGATGTGTTTAACCAATCCCAAATGTCCCATTTGCTGGGCAACATGGGCGTCGGCCACTGCCGCTACCCCACGGCCGGCTCATCCAACTGCACCGAAGCCCAACCTTTTTATGTCAATTCGCCCTACGGATTGGTTTTGGCCCATAACGGCAACCTGACCAATACCAAAGAACTCACCGAAGAGCTCTTCACCAACGATCTGCGCCACCTCAACACCAACAGTGACTCAGAAGTATTGCTCAACATTTTCGCCCATGAACTCACCGTTCGCGGACGCCTCCGCCTCAGCGAAGAAGATGTCTTTGCCGCCATCACCAAAGTACACGAACGCTGCCACGGCGCCTACGCCGCCGTGGGCATGATTCTCGGATACGGGGTGGTCGCCTTCCGTGACCCCAAAGGCATTCGCCCTCTGATCATCGGAAAACGTCAGGATCCCGGCGGATTCACCAGCTATATGGCCGCCAGCGAAAGTGTGGCCCTCACCGCGAACGGCTACACCGTCATGCGCGATGTTGAGCCCGGAGAATGTGTCATCTTCGATCTGGCAGGAAACTTCTATTCCCGACAATGCGCCGAGAATCCCAAACTCTACCCCTGTCTTTTTGAATACGTTTATCTCGCCCGCCCCGACAGCATTATTGACGGGGTTTCTGTATACAAATCCCGTTTACGCATGGGTGAATATCTGGCCGCAAAAATACTCCGGGAGTGGCAAGATATTCACTTCGACGTGGTCATTCCCATTCCCGACACCAGCCGGACCTCGGCCTTGCCGATCGCCTACGCGATGGGCCTCAAGTACCGCGAAGGATTTATCAAAAACCGCTACATCGGCCGGACCTTTATTATGCCCGGACAGGAAGAGCGCAGAAGCAATATCCGGAAGAAACTCAGCCCCATCCCCCTCGAGTTTAAAGATAAAACCGTGCTCCTGGTAGACGACAGTATTGTGCGCGGGAACACTTCTCAACAAATCGTGCAAATGGCCCGGGACGCCGGTGCGAAAAAAGTATATGTCGCCTCCGCCGCCCCCCCGGTTCGTTACCCCAATGTGTACGGCATCGATATGCCCGCTTCCTACGAATTGATTGCCCACGGACGCAACGCCACTCAAGTGGCCAAAGAAATTGGTGCTGACGGCGTCATCTATCAGGATTTAAAAGATCTGGAAGAATCCGTCCGACAAGGGAACGAATCCCTGATCGATGTTTGTGAAGGCTCCTGCTTCAATGGTGATTACATCACCGGCAATGTGGATGCGAACTATTTACGCGAGATCGAAATATCGCGGAACGACAGTGCCAAAAACCAGTTTCAGTTGCCTTTGCCGATGGTGAAGTAAAGGCCGGAAGTCGGGGGGGGGCAGGCATCAGGAGGCGGGTGACGGACGGTAACAGAATCGTTATCGAAATCGGTAAGTGGCCGGCTGATGGACTCCAGTCCACAGTCCCAAAGGGGCTGACTCTCCAAAACCCGGCCCGAACCAAAGACTTATCTGACCCGCATCCAGAAGGATTTTTTCTGGATTTCACCGCAATTGATGAATGGCACCATCCGTGCAGTGCTATTTGAGACAGCCACATCTTCTTTCAAATTTCGATGTTTTTTGTTCAGCGCTGGACGTTCAATACGGAATGTTCGCCGTTCGGATTTTAAAAAAACAATCCCCCCAGCGAAAGCAATAACATCAGGGTACCCACCATGGTCTTTGCCAGCGTTCCCAAAATGCGTCCCCAAAAAGCGGATCGCCCCACCTGAAACTGCCGTTCCGCATCCGACCCTTTCCACAACTCTCCCAGCATAGCACCCGCCAGCGATCCGATCCCTCCCCCCAACAATATCCCCAAGACCGCACCAAGAATCGGGACGACTGCATTCCCCATTGTGAGCCCAACCATCGATCCCAGCATTCCCCCGACAACTGACAAAACCATTGCCCGCCGACTCCCCCCTGCTTTTCCCGCTCCCAAGACTCCGGCCATAAACTCCAGCCCTTCTCCACCGAGCGCAAGCAACAACAATGCGCCCAACAAACCGAAACTGTATCCCGGTGCAATGGAAGGGTCCACAAGGAATCGGTTCGCGACCGCCAACCCCAATATCACCCAGTTCCCCGCCAAGCCCAGCAGATTCATAAAGGCCCCCAACAACAACAGTATCCCTAACAACAAACACCAGCCCCCCAACAACCAGGGAGACTGAACATCGAGCACGGGGGAAATGAGCGAAATGTAGAACATAAAAAAGACGGACAGGGTGTACCGTCCGTCTTAGCCCCGGTGACAGAAAAATCAATCAGTCAGGGCGATGAAGCGCAGATGCACGCTTTACTTTTTCTTGGCTTTGACCTTTTTCTTTTTAGCTGCCGCTTTTTTCTTCGCAGGAGCTTTTTTGGCTACGGCCTTTTTCGCAACCGCTTTTTTGGCAACCGTTTTCTTTTTCGCAGGCGCTTTCTTCTTGGCCGCAGCTTTTTTCTTGGCCGGTGCCTTCTTCGCTACCGTCTTTTTAGCAGCCGGCGCTTTCTTTTTGGCTGCGGCTTTTTTCTTGGCGGGGGCTTTTTTGGCGACCGCCTTTTTAGCGACCACTTTTTTCGCCACAGTTTTTTTCTTCGCCACCGCTTTCTTCTTCGCCGGTGCCTTCTTCGCTACCACTTTTTTCGCTACCGTTTTTTTCTTTGCCACCGCTTTCTTCTTCGCCGGTGCCTTCTTCGCTACCGCTTTTTTCTTCGCAGGGGCTTTCTTCGCTACCGTTTTTTTCGCTACCGTTTTCTTTTTCGCCACCGGCTTTTTCTTGGCGGGCGACTTTTTGGCCACAGCTTTTTTTGCAACAGCTTTCTTTTTCGCAGGTGCTTTTTTAGCGACCACTTTTTTCTTAGCTACAGATTTTTTCTTCGCAGGGGCTTTCTTTGCCACCGCTTTCTTTTTGGAAGGTTTCTTTTTTGCTGGCACGTCTGATCTCCTCAGTTTTGGTTTTTATTTCGATGATGAACTCGAAACATGTTGACTGTTGTTTAACTTGCATCGTACCGATAGCGCAAAATGAACCGAATGCCTGAAGTTAAATTTCAGAATCCGCCTATATTTTTAGGCAGCATTTTCCACACCCCTGTAAAACCGAAAATCTCCGATAGCTTTAAAATAATTTCTTCGCGCCCCTCTTACAGCTTCCCTTCATCCCCCATCACCATCAAACCTCAATCCACACAAATCGTTTTGAGCGTCGAGGCTTTGTAAACCGCCAACAACTCATCATAAGCCGTATCCAGATTATCATTCACGATTTGAAATTCGTACAGTCCCGCCTGCGACATTTCAACCGACGCATTTTTCAGCCGCTCTTCAATGACATCCGCCGCATCTTTTCCACGGCCTTCCAATCGTTCACGAAGACTTTGCAAAGATGGCGGAGAGATAAAAACATCCACAAAAGAATTTCGCATCGCCGGATCAATAGATTCTTTTTGCAGATTCCGGCGGATATGTGCCGCGCCCTGCACATCCACATCCATTAAAACCGAATACCCCGCCTTGAACAACTTTTCCAACGTTTCCAAACACGTGCCATATCCGTTGCCATGCACTTCCGCATACTCCAGAAAACTTCCATCCGCCACCCGCTGATCAAAATCCGCACGACTTAAAAAATCGTAATCCACCCCGTCGATCTCCCCTTCACGCGGCAGGCGGGTGGTGGAGCTCACCGAATACTTTAACTTGGGGCATTCACCCAGCAGTCTATGGCAAAGCGTGGTTTTTCCGGCTCCCGAAGGGGCGGAAATTAAAAATATTACGGGATGGGGAGTGCTTAAAATATTCATTCGACGTTTTGAACCTGTTCTCTGATTTTCTCTACGGTTTCTTTTCCTGCCAAAGCCAGGCGGTTGATATCAGCACGGGAAGCTTTCACCGATAACGTATTCAGCTCCCGGGCCAGTTCCTGACAAATAAAATCCAACGCGCGTCCCACCGCCTCTGTCTGACCCAATTTATCCCGCATCTGCTGAAGATGCCCCGCCAGGCGATCCACTTCCTCCTGCACATCCGACCGCTCCGCCTGCAAGGCAATTTCCTGCACCACCCGGTTTTGCATTTCCGGAGACAAATCCCCTAATCCCACCACCGCCTGTTTAATTCTTTCAGACAATTCTTCCCGGGCTTCGGGAAGCAGGGGCAACACCTCTTCGACCAAAGCCTCCAGCTCAGCACAGAGCTCAAATAAAACTTTTTGCAAATGCGCCCCTTCCACTTTGCGCATCTCGGCAAGCTCAGCCAATGCCGACCGCAAGGCCTCTTCCAGGGTCGGCCAGATATCAGGTGATTCCTCCCCGGTGCTTTCCGCTTCGGACAAAACCCGGGGAAAACGTAATACATCCATCACATTCGTTACCGGGACCAATCCCTCCGCTTCCGCAAACGTATTTAACTTCTTCAACCACTCCCGGGCCTTGTCTTCATTGAGCGTAACCGGTGCTTCAGATTCGCCCACGGTTTCAATCAGCACTTTGGCCTGCACCCTGCCCCGCACACAAGTTTCGGAGATCAGCTTTTGACAGCGGGATTCCAACGCACTCATGCCCCGGGGTAAAGAAAAGTGCACATCCAAATTCTTTCGGTTCACCGAACTGATTTCGACCTGTACCGAAATGCCAGACGCAACTGCCTGACCCTGCCCGAATCCGGTCATGCTTCTCATGCGTCGGTCTTCTCCTGCTGACGTTCTTCCCATGCCGCCAGTTCCTGCACATCTTTGTCACCGCGTCCCGAGCAGTTGATAATAATGATCTCATCCCTGCTCATTTGCTTGGCCAGTCGAATCGCATACGCCACCGCATGTGAACTTTCCAACGCCGGCAGAATGCCCTCCCATTTACTAAGATTGCCCAGTGCATCCACCGCCTCCTGATCACCCACATCGGTGTAATGGGCACGGCCTAAATCTTTTAACCAGGCATGCTCGGGACCCACCGCGGCATAATCCAATCCGGCACTCACCGAATGGGTCAAACTAATCTGCCCCTCATCATCCTGCAACACATAGGTTTTCGTTCCCTGTAAAATGCCCAGTTGACCGCCATTGAAACGGGCCGCGTGTTCACCGAGTCCATGACCCAATCCACCCGCCTCCACCCCGGTCATTTGCACCGATGCATCATCCAAAAACGGATAAAACAAGCCAATGGCATTACTCCCCCCTCCCACGCAAGCCACCAAGTGGTCCGGTAAACGTCCCTCTTTTTCAAGGATCTGCCAGCGCGCTTCGCGTCCGATCACCGACTGAAAATCGCGAACCATCATCGGATAAGGATGTGCGCCCAGCGCCGAGCCAATAATGTAGTGGGTGTCCTGAATATTCGAAACCCAGTCCCGCATCGCTTCGCTGATGGCATCCTTCAAGGTTTTTTGCCCGGAGGTCACGCCCACAACCTTGGTCCCCAATCGGCGCATCCGATACACGTTCAACGCCTGGCGGGCCATATCCACTTCGCCCATGTACACCACACATTCCAAACCGAACATCGCCGCCACAGTGGCAGTGGCCACCCCGTGCTGACCAGCACCCGTCTCGGCAATAATCCGGGTTTTGCCCATGCGGCGCGCCAACAGCACCTGCCCCAGGCTGTTGTTAATTTTATGGGCACCGGTGTGGCACAGGTCTTCCCGCTTCATGTAGATTTTTGCGCCACCCAAAACTTCGGTCATTCGTTTGGCAAAATACAAAGGCGTGGGACGTCCCACAAAATCCTTCAGCAACGCATTCAACTCATCCTGAAAGCCTTGATCCTGTTTCGCGGCGTTATACGCTTCCGTCAATTCATTCAGCGGATGTGAAAGGATTTCGGGAACGAAGCTACCGCCATACGGACCAAAATGTCCGCCGGCATCGGGTTGTTGGGTGAAATTTTCTGGTTGTTCTGTCATGATGAGCTCAGGTTAAAGAGTTAAAAAAGCTTTTCGTGCATTTTGAATAAAGGATCGGACCGCTGCCAAATCCTTTTGACCGGGCGCACGCTCCACCCCGGAGGCCACATCGACCCCGGAGGGACGAACCTTCAAAATGGCGTCTGCTACCGTATCCGCTTTTAGCCCGCCCGCAAGCAAAACGGGCAACTTGCTTTGAGAGATAAAATCCGCCGCCCGATCGGTATCCACCCGGATTCCGGTTCCCCCCGGCATTTCCACGGTGCCACTGTCGATCAGCAGCCCTTCCACCGGCAACGTTTCAAACCCATCCGGTAAACGGTCCAAGTGCAGTACTTTCCACACCGGCAGTTCCAGAGCGCGAATCACCTCCGCACTCTCCCCTCCGTGAAGCTGCAAAACATCCAGGCCCGCAACTTCCGCGGACCGTTGAATCTCCTCCACCGACGCATCCACAAACACCCCTACTTTTCGCATACCGGCCGGCACCCGGTCTTTCGTCCAGTCCCACACCTGCTGCGGTGTCACCGCCCGCGGACTTTTCGCGTAAAAGATAAACCCCAATGCATCGGGTTGATAAGCGATGGTTTCCAGCACATCGCCTTCGTTCGCAAGTCCACATATTTTGATCAGGCCATTTTTCATAAGACAGTCTAGGTATCAACAGCGTACCGAGAGTCAACAAAGTAGCCTTTTTTCCTACCGCTCATCCACGTGAATCCAACGCTTATATAAAAGGCCCCCGAACCAATGATCAGCATACTGTCCCCACTGATAAGCGGTAAAAAACTACCCCATCAGTTCCTTCACCGCAACTTTCAGATCCGGCTTCCGCAACAAATGCTCCCCGACCAACACCCCGGAAACGCCTGCCGCCTGCAACACCTCGATATCCGCATGGGTCTTAATCCCGCTTTCAGAAATCAGTGTCACAGCATCCGGCACCTGAGGCATCAGCTCCAAGGTATGCTCCAGTCGGGTTTCAAAGGTTTTTAAGTTCCGGTTGTTGATCCCGATCAGGGTCGCCCCCAAATCAAGCGCACGCTTCAACTCTTCGCCGTCATGCACCTCCAGCAACACTTCCAGACCCGCCTCCTCAGCTGTTTTCGAAAATGCGGCCATTTCATCATCCGACAACACCGCGGCAATCAACAAAACCGCGGAAGCGCCAATCGTGCGCGCGTGCCAAATCTGCCAGGGATCAATCACGAACTCTTTATAGAGCATGGGCAAACCCACCGCCGCCCGCACCTTTTTAAAATCCTCAACCCCTCCACCAAAATACTTGGCATCCATCAGACACGAAACCGCCTGCGCACCGGCGGCTTCGTAAGATTTTGCGATACGTGCCGGCTCGAACGGATTCCGAATCACCCCCGCACTGGGACTCTTATGCTTCACTTCAGAAATCAATCCCATGGGAACCGATCGCAGGGCTTCCGCAAATGCGGGAGGGTTCACACATTGGTCCGCCTCGGCCTGCAGCGCCCGCAGAGAAGTACCGGCGAGGTTCGCGGCAATTTCCAAGCGTTTATCCGCTACGATCTGCTCCAGGATATTCATGATTCAGCGCTTCGGTTCTGTTTGAGGTACGCTTCAAGGAAAGGCATAATTTCGCCGTCCAATACCGACTGGGCATTGCCCACCTCCGCATTGGTCCGGTGATCCTTCACCATGGTGTAAGGCTGCAAAACGTAAGAACGGATCTGGCTTCCCCAGGCAATCGCTCCTTTCGGATCGTAGAACTTTTCCACTTCTTTGCGTTTTTTGTCCATTTCCCATTCGTACAATTTCGCCGCCAGCATCTTCATCGATTTATCACGGTTCGAATGCTGACTCCGCTCGGATTGACACTGCACCACGATCCCCGAAGGTAAATGGGTAATCCGCACCGCGGAATCCGTGGTGTTCACGTGCTGCCCGCCCGCGCCACTGGCCCGGTAGGTGTCCACCCGTAAATCACTATCCACAATTTCCACATTCACCGTCTGGTCAATTTCCGCAACCACATCCACCGCCGTAAAGGATGTGTGACGCCGCCCGGCCGAATCAAAGGGGGAAATCCGCACCAAACGATGCACCCCGCGCTCCGCTTTCAGCAGGCCGTAAGCATAAGGACCTTCCACCAGCATCGACACACTCTTGATTCCCGCCTCATCACCGTCCTGCATATCCAGCACCTGATGCTTAAAGCCCTGCCGCTCCACAAAGCGCACGTACTGCCGATAAAGCATCGACGCCCAGTCGCAGGACTCCGTGCCTCCGGCCCCGGCGTTGATGGTGAGGTAACAACTGTTCGCATCGAAACGGTTGCCGAGCAGGGATTTCAACTCCATTTCTTCAAACAGTTTTTGCACGGTCGTCAATTGAGAGGCCAGCTCTTTTTCACCCGCGGCAATTTCCGCTTCGTCCTCTTCAATCTCCAAAAGCTCAACCATCACTTCGCAATCATCCAAACGGGCAAGCATCGCATCAAAAGGATCAATAATCCCCCGCAAAGCATTCGCTTCGGAGATCACAACCTGAGCTGCCGCCTGGTCATTCCAGAATTCTGGATCCGCAGCCTTCTCATCTAATTCCGCCAGGCGGGATTTCCGGGTAGCGACGTCAAAGATACCCCCGCATTTCTTCTAATTTTGCGCGCCATTCCTTCAAATCCATGTGTATGTTTTCTTGCATAAAGTTCTCCTGAGATTGGGGCGGGTTTATATGCGGATTTTAACGGAGAAGCAAGCCTCATATCAGAGCGCGGACACTTGTGTGCCCGCGGCACCTCAATGATTTTTCCGCGGGCTCACAGCCGCCCGCGCTCCCCGTTTACAACCTGGGTTTCAGCCCCACACCTTCCGGCAGTTTCTCAAACCGAACCGGGATCATGTACCCGGGAAGCCGCTCTCTCAGTTGTAAATTCCACGCCTCCTCAAACTCCTTATCCACCCAGGCCACCGGCCGATAACCAAATTCCGCGTCCGCTTCCGCCACCACCACTGCCTGGGAAACCCCTTCCAATCCCAACAGGGCCTTTTCGATTTGTTCCGGCTGAATGTTCTCGCCCCCCGAAATAAACTGCCGATCCATGCGCCCCTCGACAAAAAGCATGCCGTCTTCCAACCGCCCCTTGTCACCGGTATGCAACCAGCCGTCGGACTGCAGGCAGGCCTTGGAAACCGATCCGCCCCGCACCCAGATTTCCCCCTCTTCTGAAATTTTCACCTCCGCGTGCGACATCACTCTCCCCGCCCCCTGCACTTTTTCTCCCGGCGGGGTGGCGGCAATTTGCGAAGCGGTTTCTGTCATGCCGTAACTGGCGGCAATCGGCAGCCCCCGCGCCTGCGCGTCCTCAATCAAACTTTGCGGGAGGGGCGCCCCGCCGAGTAAAATGCGTTTTAACCCCTTCGGAATGCCTCCCCTCATCATCCGAATCAATTGCGTGGGCACCAAAGAAAGATGGGTCACCGCCACCTCATCCGAGAACACCATCGCCGCCCCCGCCAACACACAACGAAAAACAATCGCCAGTCCACCCACATGGTAAAACGGCAGGGAACTTCGCCAGCGATCCCCGGGTCCCAAAGGCGCATGGCGGTTTGCCGATTCGGCCGAAAGCAAATGATTTTCCAAACTGTGGGAAATCAGTTTGGGTTGTCCGCTGCTTCCCGAAGTAAACAGCAGCGTGGCAATTTTTTCAGGATACAGCTCTGCCGCTTCCAGCCCACGTTTTCCGGGCTTCGGAAGTGCCGGATAAAAGGTTTCCGAACCCAGGAAGTCCAGGCGTTCGTGAATCCCCCTCTCCGGCAAGCGGGCATTCAACGGACAAAGCACAAGCTGCTGCCGTAAACAGGCAAACAGGAAACAGACCCCCTCCGGACTGTTGGGCAAAAAGTGTGCAACCCGCTCCCCGGAAGATATCCCGGCCTCTTCGAGGACGGCCTGATAACGGCCGCAAAGAACATCGGCCTCCTGAAAGCTCAAACTTTCGGAGGCCGAAATCAGAAAAAACTGATCAGGAGATTGAAGAGCTTTGGCACGCAGGGGACAGCGCATCATTCAGCTCTCAACAACCCTATCGTTTGTCCATCGGAACAAAATCACGCATGGGAGAACCGGCGTAAATTTGACGGGGACGGCAAATACGGCGGCTTTCGTCTTCGCGGAATTCCAGCAGATGCGCCAACCAACCCGCCATGCGTCCCATGGTGAACATCACCGTAAACATCTCTTTAGGAATGCCCATGGCTTTGTAGGCAATCCCGGTGTAGAAATCGACGTTCGGATACAGGTTTCGGGAAACAAAATATTCGTCTTCCAAAGCAATCTTTTCCAGCTCCATGGCGGTATCCACCAAAGGTTCATCCACACCCAGTTTTTCGAGCAGATCATCCACCACACTTTTGGCAATGGTGGCTCGTGGATCATACGTTTTGTATACCCGGTGTCCGAAGCCCATGAGTTTGAACGGATCGCTTTTGTCCTTGGCGCGTTTAATCACAGATGCCAAATCACCGTCCTCCATCTGAATGTATTCGAGCATTTTGATCACCGCTTCGTTGGCACCCCCGTGAAGAGGTCCCCACAGCGCCCCAATACCCCCACCAATGGCCGCATACACATTCGCATCCGAAGAACTAATCATCCGCACAGTGGAAGTGGAGCAGTTCTGCTCATGGTCCGCATGAATAATCAAAAGCTTTTCCAGCGCATCCGCCATGATTTTACGGCGGTCCGGAGACAAGTTTGTTCCAAACATGGAGTGCAGAAAGTTTTCCGCATAGCCCAAAGTGGGATCGGAAGGAATGTAAAGCATGCCCCGTTTACGGCGATAATCATGGGCGGCGATCAAGGGTGTTTTCGCAATCAGGCGCACCACATCCATATCCAACTGATAAAAACGCTCCTCTCCTAAATCCCCATAAAACCCGGTCAAAGACAGCACCACACTGGCCAACACTGACATGGGATGGGAACGGGAAGGATAATGATTCAGCAAAATCTGTAAACTCGGCCCCAGATAAGAATTTTCAGAAATCTGCGAGTTCCACTGTTTGTATTCCGCCGTGTTGGGCAGCTCGCCGTTCATCAACAAATAGGCGACTTCCAAAAAATTGCAGTTTGATGCCAGGTCTTTCAGCTCGTAACCCCGATGATGAATCACCCCTTTTTCCCCATCCAAAAACGTAATCCCACTCACACAACTGCCGGTGTTGCCGTAACCCGGATCAAGATTGATAAATCCCGTTTCTTTCCGGAGCTTGAGACCGCTGATGGCCTGCTCATTCTCCACCCCCTTGATCGTATCCATAACCAAGGTCTTTCCATTGATGTCTAATTTGGCGGCGTCTTTCGTTGTTTCAATATTCATGAGTTTCTTGCTAAAGGTTGATTTTAAAAATAGTGCGAAAAACTAAACACATTCGATTAGAAAGGCAAGCGCCGTTTTAAATTGGCCATATAAATTCCAGCGTTTGATCAAGAAATGGCATGTATTTAACCCCAAATCATTAAATTCACCCGTCAATAGCCCCTCTACCACCGAAATCATTTGTAGAAAGGCCCTCTGTTTTGTAAGGAAAACCCATGCCCTCTCTTAGCCCCTCTCTCTATGACTTGTCTTTCACCCAATTGGAAAAACGATTGGCAGAAGCAGGCGTGAACCCTGTGCACTTACAGGCCTTGTGGGGGTTCATTTACCGGGACACCCCCGCCTCCAGCCTGCCTCCCCCCCTCCGCCGCTGGCTGGACCAGCACTTGGGTGAACATAAAAGTTTTACCGCTGAGTTGCCGGAGGTGGCCGACGAAATTCACTCCGCAGACGGACTCACCCGAAAATTTCTCCTGCGCCTGGAAGACGGTCAGGTCATCGAAACGGTGCTCATGGGCTATGAAGGACGACACACCGTCTGCGTGTCCAGTCAGGCGGGGTGCGCCATGGGATGCGTGTTTTGCGCCACCGGTCAAATGGGTTTTGTCAGAGATCTCACTGCCGGCGAAATTGTGGCACAAGTCCTCCACGCCAAAAAAGTCCTGAAACGGTATCATCCGGATGCCCGCCTCCGCAATTTGGTGATGATGGGCATGGGGGAACCTCTAAACAATTACGATTCCGTGCTCCGGGCGCTGGGCACCATCTCCAGCGAAAAGGGCATCGGCATCGGCGCCTCCAAAATCACCATCAGCACCGTGGGCGTTCTTCCCGGCATCGAACGGCTCACCCGGGAAAAACAACCCTACGGATTAGCCGTTTCGCTCCACGGCTCCAATCAGCAGGAGCGACAGGCTCTGGTCCCCATCAGCCAAAAATGGACTTTGGAGATGCTGATGCAAAGCTGCCGCGAGTACTGCGCCGCCACCGGCAAAAAAATCTTCTTTGAATGGACCTTAATCGACGGCAAAAATGATTCCCCCGAAACCGCGGAACGCCTGGGAAAATTGTTATCAGGCATTCCTTCTCATTTGAATATCATTCCCCTCAATCCCACCGCCGGGTACCAGGGAGAGGCCAGCGAAAGCGGACGGAGGTTTCAAAAGATTATTCGCAGGAGCGGCATCCCCTGCACTTTCCGCCAACGCCGAGGCATCGATGTGGCCGCAGGCTGTGGCATGCTCAAAGCCGATAAACTGAAGAAATAAATCAGAATTCTCCCCCCGGAATCTTTTCAAAACGGGGTTATAGAGGAGCTGTTCCTTTTGCGTTTTATTGGGGCTGAAAATTTTCAACCTGTACGAACGAACCGTATCGATATGGATCAGAGCTCTTCAGTAAGCTCACCTGCACCCCTGTCAGGTTCCAACATCGCCAACGCAGAATCGCCCTTGCCGTTCGGAAGCGATCGAAAGCGGACCACCAGCGGATCGTGATCTGAAGACTCCAAATCCAAAATTTGAGCCGACGTAAGTTCAAGTCCCCGGTAAAAGACCCGGTCCAAAGGCAGGCTGGGATCAATGCCTAACATGTGATTGGCCCAGCCGTGGTCACCCGTCTTCCGATCACCTACAAATGAATCCACTTCCTGCATTCCCAATCCGGCGGCCAACTCCAACATGTAGTCATTCCGCTCCTGATTCCAGGTGTTAAAATCCCCCGCAAAAACGATAGGTCCTTCATGCACCTCCATTAAACGGTGCAGGGTCTGCATCTGACGAATAAAACGTTTGGGCTCCCCGCGTTCGAAATTGAGAGCGTGCACATTCACCGCCAATAATTCTGTCCCATTAGACAAAGCATATCGGGTCATCAATGCGGTTTTGGGAGTGGTAAACCCCAATTCCCTGCTTTTAGAGCGGAACGCCTGTCTATCCAGCGGTTCCACACATGAAGCCGTAAACACCCCCACTTCGGAACGCAGTTTGAGCGGATGACGCCAGGCCGGTGCAAGCGTTCCCGCCAAATGCGGTTCTTCCACCATGCCCGGTTTGGCTTCCTGCAAAAACACCAAATCAGGCTGATAAGTATGTAAGACATCCTGCAGATCACCGGGAAGATCCGGATGTTTACTTTTGTGCACATTCCAACTAAGCAACGTAAATTCCGCATCCTGTACCGTGGCCGTCGGAACACCATAACCACTTATCTGCATGGGTCCCGAAGTGGTGCACGAAGACACCAGCAGCACAAGCCCCACCAGGAAAATGCTGAAAAAAGAACCTCCGAAGATTTTCCAACGGAGACGGAACGAAAAGGTTTTCAAACCTTAGCGCCTGGTTTGTATAGAGTTAATAAGGTGTGAATCATAGCGTTACAGAAAGTGGTGAATCAAAGATAGTAAATCAGGTTTCAGATGAGACGAAGCAAACCAATGTATGTTCAAAATGAAAGAAGTCAAAATGCCTGTGGTTTTGGCTTTGTACGTAAAGACCTCCCCCCTATACCTAAAAGTCGAACACCCAATAGACCATGAAATTCCCCCTTCTTTTTATCCCCTTTCTCCTGCTTACCGCCTGCAGTAGCCCTCCGCCTCCCGCAGAAGCTGAATACAAAATTATTCTCAGCTCCCACGATCCCTTGACCGATGCGCAACTGGAAATGGCGGAAAAAATCATTTCGGATTGGCACACCCTGCCAAGTGTGCGCTGGTATTTTTATGAGCGGCTGTCCACAGAGGAATATGCCCGTTTTAAAGCTGACATTCATCAATTGGCAGGCTCAACCCCCTTGCCGGACGGCAGCGTGGCCCTCGTCAGCATCCCACCAAACCCTAAAAACATCACCGATTCGCACAACCAACCCCATGAAATCTTTTATCTTTTACTTCTGCATCATGAACCTGCACCTGAACAGGAACTCGCCTATATCAACCGCATGTTGGATTTTATGGAGTTGCCCATCCCCTACAACCGGAAAATAAACGGGTTGCGGAATATCCAACGGGTGATGTCAGAATCAGAAACCCACCACGATTTGAACGGCCCCGAGATGAAAGAGATCCGAAAACGGCTCTACGACTTGGCCCTCAGCGAAAAATCTCCGGACAACGTAAGGCGCGGATTGGCGACCTGGTTGCGGGAGATGCGGTAATTTGCCCGCACCCCTCCGGGGCGCATTTTGGTTAATATGACCCCATCCCGGGGGCACGGCCCCCGGGCTAAATGCGATCCCCCCTCCGGGGGAACCCGGGTTCCGGAAATTTTGTCCTCCTATCCCACACTTCCAAATGCCCCGGAGGGGTGCGGGTATCCCCACATTTTCAGCTGCCCCGGAGGGGTGCGGGCATCCCCACATTTCCAGCTGCCCCGGAGGGGCAATGGCACTTAGCTTGGGGGCCGCGCCCCCAAGATCCCCATCCCAACCCACCAGGCGCCCCGGTGGGGTGCGGACATCCCATATTCTTTCAATACCCTGGACACCCAAACTCCCCGCACCCCTCCGGGGCGCATTTTGGTTAATATGACCCCATCCCGGGGGCACGCCCCCGGGCTAAATGCGATACCCCCTCCGGGGGAACCCGGGTTTCGGAAATTTTGTCCTCCTATCCCACACTTCCAAATGCCCCGGAGGGGCGCGGACATCCCCACATTTTCAGCTGCCCCGGAGGGGCAATGGCACATAGCTTGGGGGCCGCGCCCCCAAGATCCCCATCCCAACCCACCAGGCGCCCCGGAGGGATGCGGGCATCCCCACATTTCCAGCTGCCCCGGAGGGGCAATGGCACTGAGCTTGGGGGCCGCGCCCCCAAGATCCCCATCCCAACCCACCAGGCGCCCCGGAGGGGTGCGGGCATCCTGAACCCCATGAAAGCTTGAATGTATCCCGTATTTGATTAAGGGGGGCCCCACTTATCTAACCCCAGAGGAATTTTATGAATATCTTAGTGTTATCCGGTGACGGAATTGGTCCTGAAGTTTGTGATGAAGCCGTAGCCACTCTCAAAGTGCTGGCCGAAAAAAAAGGTCTGGAAATCAACTTCTCTAAAGATCACGCCGGTGGATCCGCCATCGACACTTATAACGACCCCATGCCCGATTCGGTGATCGCCAAGGCCAAAGCATCCGACGCAGTCCTCCTCGGCGCGGTAGGCGGCGAAAAATGGGATCACCTCACCGGCGCCATGCGTCCGGAATCCGGATTATTAAAAATTCGTAAAGAATTGGGCGTGTTCGCCAACCTCCGTCCGGTGGCCGTAACCCCGGCCCTGGCCGACGCCTCCCCCCTGCGTCCGGAAGCGATTGCCGGCACCGACATGCTGGTGGTTCGCGAATTGACCGGCGGCATTTACTTTGGAGAACCCCGTGAACGTTCCGGTGAAGTCGGCAGCGAAAAAGCATTCAGCACCATGGTCTACACCACTGCCGAAATTGAGCGCGTGGCCCGTGTCGCCTTCACATGGGCTCGCCGCCGGGGCGGACGCGTCTGTTCTGTCGACAAAGCCAACGTCCTCGTGGTTTCCCAACTCTGGCGCGATGTCGTCACCGCTTTGCACAAAGCCGAGTTTTCCGATGTGGAACTCAGCCACATGTACGTGGACAATGCCGCCATGCAATTGGTGGTGCGCCCGAGTCAGTTTGACGTGATCCTCACCGGCAACCTGTTTGGAGATATCCTCTCCGATGCGGCCGCCACCCTGGGCGGATCTTTGGGACTGCTCCCCTCCGCCTCTGTCGGTGGACCGGTGGGACTGTTTGAACCCGTTCACGGATCCGCACCGGATATCGCCGGCCAGGGCATCGCCAATCCGGTCGCCATGCTGCTCAGTACTGCCATGATGATGGATGAACTCAACCAGCCGGAAATTGCCACCGCGATTCGCGCCGGGGTTAACAGCGCCCTCGACGCCGGCCTCCTCACCGCCGACCTGCATCGTGAAGGTAAAACCACCAAGGTGAGTACTTCCGAAATGGCAAAACACATCCGCGAAGCCGCCCTCGCCGCTCTCGTCTAAACAAATCAGAGATTCACGCAGATGAATACAAATGGAACACCCGTCCCTGACGAATTTCATTTCCCTGTTCATCTGCGCCTCTTCGCGGGCATCCGCAGTTAAAATCATATGCTCATTCCCTCCCCCACCTCCAGGCCTCTGCTCATCACCTTTCATTGCGGTGCGTTTTTTCTGACCTTTGCCGTGTTCTTAATGAGCATTTCAAATTCCAGCCTCGAGGGACATTTCAGCCAGCTGGGGGAGAATTTCATCCGCAATATGCTGATCATGATGACTGTGTGTTTTGTGGCTTATCTCGGCCTCTGGAACATGCGGCGCTGGGGGGTGCTTTTGCTGATTCTTTCCGGCATTCCCTTTTGTATTTACGGCTTTGTGGTGAAAGAACCCGCGCTGGTTAATTTCCTCCCGCTCATTGCCGGGCTGACCTGTTTTCCCATGTGGCCCATCCTGAGAAAACCTTAAAAATCGGTCATAAATTTCTCGCACTGGTTGCCCAACCCCTACATAGTTAGGTATTCCGATTGAAAACTGTGAGATAAATATATGACTTTGATGAAGCGCCCCTTACAAGTACTCGTCTTGGATGACGATGAGAAGATCCTTCGCTTGCTGAAGATTTTCCTTCGGCAACTCGGCTATCAGGTGACCACCGCCCCCAACGGGCGGGAAGGGATTCAAATCATGCTGGAAAGCAGCTTCGATCTCATCATTGTCGATTTGCAAATGCCGGTAGTGGACGGCTTTGAATTTGCCGAAGAGGCCTTACGCCTTTGGCCCTGGGAAAAAATCGTCATCTGCACCGGCCACATTACCCCCGAAGTTGAACATCACGCCCGATCACTCGGCATCAGAACCATTTTAGAAAAACCTCTGAGCTTTAACACCTTAGAGTCGGCCATTCAGGAAGTCTGCGGAAACAGTGACGGGCAGACCGGAGAAGACAGCGCCCTCACCGTCTGTTCACTGGGCTACGAACTCAGTCAACTCCGAACTTTTACACACGAAGTCACCAGCCACCATCATTTTGGTAAAACCGTAACCGACTATGCCCGGGTGATTCAGCGGCTGATCCCCTGTGCCGCTGCCGGGGTCTTCGCCATGGAAGGTGACTATAACAAGCTGAGCGTTTATTCGGAACAACCCGTAGACCCAGATTTGCTGGACCAGGTCTCTACTAAAATCCGTTCCCACATGGAATTCTTTGAAGGAGAAGCCCTCCCCACCATGCCGGGAGCGGAAGCCAAATCGCTCAAAAGTCGTGGCGAAAGTATTACCGCGGATGGCCACTACACCCTCATGGTCCCGGTCCCCGGGAAGCGGGATGCCAGAGGCATTCTTTTTGTCATATTGGCAGGTGAACAAACCAAGCCCCCGCCCCAACTGAATCAATTAATGATCTGCGCACATCACCTTGCCACATTGCTGGAAATGATGGAGCAATTCCACGAACACTCTATCGTGAACCCCCTCACCGGACTGTACACCAAAGTGTTTCTGGATGAGCAAATTAAAAATTCCTGGGAATTGGCGAAGAGCCGCAAACATCCCATGGGGCTGCTGAGTCTGGATTTAAATGAATTCAAAGCCGTCAATGACGAGCACGGGTTCCCCGCCGGCGATGAGGTATTACGGAAAGTCGCAGAATGTATCCAAAACCAATTACAAAGTACCGAAATCGCTGCCCGCAGAGGCGGGGATGAATTTTGCGTGCTCATGCCGGATGCCGATCCCGACCGTGCACAAGCACTGGCCCGAACCTTGGTTACGGAAATTGGCAAACTGAACCCGGTAATCAATGCGGTGCCGATTCAACTCTCCGCCTCCATCGGGCTGGCCCTGACGGTTGAAGGTCACGGTATCACCTCCAGTTCCCAGCTCACCGAATGCGCGGAACACGCCCGCTTTGTGGCCAAACGCACAAAAAACACCCCCATCTCCTCCTGGACCGAACTTAAAGAATCCGGCCAGGCAAGCTACAATCTGCACCCGGTCCTGGTGGTGGACGATGACCCGCAAATTATCGTACTCATCAAACGCCTGCTGAATAAAAATATGTACGATGTCACCGGCGTGGGCTCAGTGGCCGAAGCCATCTCACTGCTGGAAAAAGGCAACCGCTACGAAGTTCTGCTCACCGACCTGGCGCTGCCCCATCAGGACGGCACCGAAATGATGCGCCTGGGACAGGAAATCGACAGCCAAATGGTGTGCGTCGTCATCAGCGGCAATATTTCAAAAGATTCCGATAAACAACTGCGTCAGCGGGGCGCCTTTGATGTGGTGAAAAAACCTTTCGTCCCCGATCAATTGCGGGCCGTGGTTAGCAAATCCGTGGACCAGCACACCCGGAATGTTCGAAAAAGCGGAGAGTACCAGGCCTTCGAATAAAACGAAGAAGATCACGGGCGCAAAACCATATTTCAGAAATCCTGCCCCCCGTGTCCGCCTACAGGACTCACTCTTTTTCCGCGGGCACAAATTTCATGGCCACCCCATTCATACAGTATCGCAAACCGGTGGGTTCAGGTCCGTCCTCAAACACGTGACCGAGATGCCCCCCGCAGTTCGCACAGTGCACTTCCGTCCGCACACTTAAAAAAGTGCGGTCTTTTTTGGTGCCCACGGCTTCCGGACGAATCGGCTGATAAAAACTGGGCCACCCGGTACCACTCTTATATTTGGTCCCGGAGGCAAATAACGCTTCACCGCATCCGGCACAATTAAACGTCCCCTCCCGCTTTTCATCGTTCAGCTCACTGCTGAAAGCTCTTTCAGTGCCTTCTTTCCGCAATACTTTGTATTGTTCCGGGGTTAATTTCTCTTTCCACTCCGCCTCGGTAAGGTCTGTCTTCACAGCATCCTCCGCAAATATAGGCAAAAACACTAAGGAAATTAATAAGTATAGGGGTGTAAATTTGTTTTTCATCCCGCTAATTTAGGCCCCTTTGTGAAATGGTCAAAGATTCCACTTGGTTTTTTCCACAATTCGACTACTTGAAACAGCCTTTTACACCCTTTCCCGGAGCCCTCAGTGACCGCCCCCAGCATACGAAATATTGGAATTATCGCCCATGTAGACCATGGTAAAACCACCTTGGTGGATGCCATGTTGCATCAGGGAGGCGTTTTCCGTGAAAACCAGGATGTCGCCGAGCGCGCGATGGACTCCATGGATTTGGAACGGGAAAAAGGCATTACCATTAAAGCCAAAAATGCCTCTTTGGATTGGAAAGGCACGAAAATTAATATTGTGGACACCCCTGGACATGCCGACTTCGGTGGCGAAGTGGAACGAATCCTTAAAATGGTGGATGGGGTCATTCTACTGGTAGACGCCACGGATGGTCCGCAAGCCCAAACCCGTTTTGTACTGAGAAAAGCCCTCGAGCAAAATTTAAAGCTGATGGTGCTGGTCAATAAAATGGACCGCGCCACCGCAGATCCCATGAAAATCCATGACATGGTCCTCGACCTCTTGCTGGAATTGGATGCAAATGAAGAACAATTTAACGCCCCCTTCCTCTACGGAAGTGCATTGGGCGGATACGTGGTCAAAGAAATTGAAGATCCCCGTGAAAATTTAAACCCGCTGTTTGATGGTATTCTGGAACACATTCCCGCACCGAAAACCGAACCGGACGCCCCCTTCCGTATGCTGGTGAGCAATTTAGACTGGAACCCCTATGTGGGTCGCATCGCCATTGGGTGCATGCGCGAAGGTTCTATTAAAAAAGGCGAACAAATCCGCCGCCTTCCCCACGAAAGCAACCCCGAAACGGGAGCCGCCACCAAACTCTACGGTTTCACCGGCATGGGTCTCACTGAAATTGAATCCGCCGAAGCCGGGGAAATTGTGGGTGTGGCCGGTTTTGAAGATGTGTTCATTGGCGAAACACTTTGTAAAAATGAAGATCAGACCGCGCTTCCGCATACCGCGATCGATCCCCCCACCCTGCAAATGCAGTTCTGCGTAAACGACGGCCCCTTCACCGGTAAAGAAGGTAAATTCCTGACTTCACGCCACTTGCGTGACCGTTTGACCCGTGAGATGTACACCAACGTCTCCATGAACGTGAAAGAATCCGCCGAAAACGGATCTTCGTTCATTGTGCAGGCCCGTGGAGAATTGCAGATTGCCGTTCTCATGGAAACCATGCGCCGTGAAGGATTTGAAATGTTGGTTTCCCGTCCGGAAGTGATCATTCACACCGACGAAAACGGCCAAAAAACCGAACCGTTTGAAGATGTATGGCTGGATATTCCAGAAAGTTGCCTGGGCGATCTCATGCAATCCCTGGCCGCCCGCAAAGGCGAAATCACCAACATGGAACATCAGGGCAGCCGCGTGCTTCTGGAAGCGGTTTGCCCCACCCGGGGATTAATTGGTATCGACGGATACCTGACCAACCTCACCAGTGGTGAAGGTGTGTTAAGCCACATGTACAAAGAATATGCGCCCATGGCTGGAGAAATCCCCTCCCGTAGCACCGGCGCTTTGGTAAGTGCAGGTCAGGGAACATCCACCGCCTATGCTCTGGATACCATCCAGGAACGCGGCAAAATGTTCATCGGCCCCGGTGAAGATGTCTACGAAGGCATGGTGGTAGGCGAAAGCAGCCGGCCCGGAGACCTTCCGGTGAACCCCACCCGGGCAAAACAGATGACCAACGTCCGCGCCTCCGGCACCGACAAAGCCATCATGCTCGAACCGCCACTTAAATTATCCCTGGAAAAAGCCATTGAGTTTATTTCAGACGACGAATACGTGGAAGCCACCCCCTTAAATCTGCGCATTCGGAAGAAAATCCTCGACCCCAACCTGCGCAAACGTCAGGCCCGCGGCACCAAACGATAAAAACACGGACCTTTACGGCCCCCATACGGACTTAGCCTGAGAAAGGCTGAGTCCGTTTTTTTTTCTGTGGAGGTCAGGGTTGATCCCCCACTGTCCCTGCCGCAAGAGCTGCCAGAGCATCCAGCACCTTGATATCTGCCCGGCTGAACGGTAAATCCCGGCATTCCTCCAACTGAACCCACCGGAAATCGGCGCAATCGATGATGCGGGGCGTATCTCCCTGCCACTGACAATGATGCACCCGCATGCGCAGATGAAAATGCGTATAGCTGTGGCGGACCTTGATCAGTTCATCTCCCACCACAACCCGGATACCCAGCTCCTCCTCTAACTCCCTGGCAATACAGCCGGAGATCGATTCCCCCGCCTCCACCTTGCCCCCGGGAAACTCCCAGAGCCCGCCCAACATGCCCTTTTCTTTGCGCTGCGCGATCAGAAAAGTAGTGGAATCCCGCCAAACCACACCCGCACCCACTTTTACCGTTGGAATTGGTTTTTTCTTGGATTTGTAAGGAAAATCCGCCGGGGAGCCGCTCTTCAGTCCGCGACAGGCCGGTTTCAGGGGACATACCGTACAATTCGGAACACCCGGAGTGCACACCGTCGCCCCCAACTCCATCATCGCTTCATTAAACATTCCCGGCGGATGCTTATCCAACAGCCGGGTCGCTAGAGATTGCAAATTTTTCTTCACCTGAGGTTTACGAATATCCTCCCCCATGGCGCAATAACGGGCAAGTACCCGCTCCACATTCCCGTCCAGCACCGCATAGGATTGATCAAAAGCCAAACTCATCACCGCCGCTAAAGTGTAGGGCCCAACCCCTTTTAATGACAACAGGGCCTCCGGATCTGCAGGCAGCTCTCCGTCAAACCGCGCCACCACCTGTTGGGCCGCGGCATGCAGATTACGCGCCCGGGCGTAGTAACCCAGGCCCTCCCAAAGTTTGAGGACCTGCCCTTGATCCGCCCTGGCCAACGTCCGGCAATCCGGAAAGGCCTGCATCCATCGTTGAAAGTAGGGAATCACCGTATCCACACGGGTTTGCTGCAGCATGGTTTCGGAGATCCAGACCGCGTAAGGATCCCGGTTGCGACGCCAGGGCAGGTCCCGGGCATTTTCAGTGAACCAGGGGAGTAAGTTCTGCTTCACCAGATCAAGACTGTGCGGAGGAAGCCGCAGCTTCATGATAAATTGCTCATAATTTCACAATAATGTTTGACGGGGGGTGGCTTTTCACACTAGTTTGGTACTGTTCAATTGCAAGTATCCCTGACAATTCCGGAGACCCCATGGCCGATAAGAAAAGAAAAACCCTGCAGATCAAACGTCCTGATGCGAATTCTGTGAAATCCAAGAAGAAACCGCTCCCCAAAGTGCGGATGGATGACAAGGCCGCAACCAGTGCTGTTGATACAGATGAACTGACATCCATGGGACCAAAAACCGCCAGATTGAAACGGCCGGATGAAACTTCATTAGGGAACAAAGGAAAAACCACGCGTATTGCCCTGCCCGACGAAGACAAAATCCGCAAAGCGCGTCGCGCCAATGCCACCCAGGATTTAGGCGAAGAGGATGCCCTTCCCAGCGCGGAACAAATTGAGATGGCGCAAAAAAATGCCACCATGCCGATCATGATCGATACGGAAAACGTGGAGGACAATTCCAAACAGAATTTAAATGATACCGATGGCAAAGATTCGATGGATCGCACCATGGAAATTGATGCGGATGCCTTGGCCACCGGCAATCTGGAAAAAGATCTTAAAGACGCGAACGCAAAACCGGGCAATAACGATCAGACCATGAAGATCGATGACGATGCCCTGTCTACCGGAAATCTCAAGGACGCCTTGGCAGATGTGAACACCGCCGGCCAGGATCAACGCGATCAAACCATGAAGATTGATGAAGACGCCCTGGCCACCGGGAATTTGAAAGATGCGCTCGCCGATATCGATTCCTCCGAAAAGGCCAGCTCCGATCAAACCATGCAGATTAATGAAGATGCATTGGCCACCGGCAATCTGAAAGACGCCTTGGCAGATGCGGAAACCCCTGCGGAAGACGCCCGAGATCAGACCATGCAAATCGACCCCGAAGCACTGGCGACCGGAAATGTCGATCCGGTAAATGATGAAGCCATTATGTCCATGGAAACCATGCAAATGGAGCCCATTGACGAGTTCGAAGAAAGCGCCGCCAAAACGGAAGCAGCCCCCGAAACCGAATTAACGGTTGAGGAAATGAAAGAAAGCTTCAACGCCCAAACCATGGAAATGGACCCCTCGATGCTGGCGGATGAACTGGCAAAGAAAAAGTCGGGCCTGTTTGATGATGCGGACGAGGAAGACAGATCGAAAACCATGGATTTGAGCGAAAGCCGTCCCAAAACCATCATGATCAAACGCCCCTCCAAACGGGCACCCGCTTCTTCGAGTACCCCCACCGTAAAAGCGGTTCGGCCTGACGCCGTTACCGTCCGCACTTCACGCCCGGTAACCGCAAATACCGCCCAACCCAAACAAGATACCAGTCGTATTGATGTACCGGATGACGCTCCGGCCGGCGGAAAAGAAGGCAAAACAATCAAATTGCGCCGCCCCTCCGGTGCCCCGCAAACCCGTTCGAAAGCTTCAATTTCCCGCGTGGCAGGAAACGCGGGCCTGAGCGTAAACGATGACGGAACCGTCACCGCCCTTCCCCAAAAAGATGAAGCATTGGGTGGCGGCTGGGTGGCAGTGGCCGTCGTCAGCTTCCTCATCTCCGCAGGCGCGGCATACACCCTCTATGCACAATCAAATTCAGAGCTCCCCATGCCGGGCCGTCTGGTAGATACCAACAACCAATTGATTGAACGAACCGCACCTTAAAAGTGACATCCTGTATTTTTTTAAACGGGCCGGGTTGACCGCGCCCGTTTTTGGTTTATCTTGGAAGCTCATAACACATAAAGGAGTATAACATGGCTGGCAAAACAATTGAGGTAGGACAAGACACTTGGAGTTCGGAAGTAGAATCTTCCAGTATACCCGTGCTTGTAGATTTTTGGGCAGAATGGTGCGGGCCCTGCCGTGCAATTGGCCCCACACTGGAACAGTTAGCCGACGACTACGACGGCAAACTCAAAGTCGTAAAAGTCAATGTCGACGAAAACCGCGAACTCGCCCAGAAATTCGGCGTTCGCTCCATCCCCTTTCTGCTTATCATCAAAGAAGGTGAAGTGGTGGAAAACATGGTAGGCGCTCTCGGCAAACCTGAGTTCGTCGCTAAAATTGAACCGCATATTTAAACCCAGAACGTAAGTTCGGACAACGTCCGAACGGGTTGCGGATCGGTCAGGTCAGTCAGATCAGACCGATCTTTTTTTATGCCCCGCCCTCCCTGATTTCCGCCCATAAACCTCCCTGATTTACGCCCATAAAAAAACCCTCTCCTGGAAAGGAGAGGGTTTGGCATATAATCAGGTGACCGATTACAGCAGGGTCGTTCCGATCGTGAAGTAGAAATCTTCTTCAACTTCCTGCACTTCGTCGTCGGTTTCAACGATGTAGGTGAGACCAACGGTTACAACATATTCCGATTCAGGAATTGCCACGTCAAGTCCGGCATTCAAAGTCAGGTGTGAGAAACCGGATTCGCCTTCATCAGGATCCAGGTAACCCAAAGCAGCACCCAAACCGAGGCCTAAGTTTTCAGCCAGGTCTACGCCGTAGCCCAGTCCGAGTTCAAGATACAGGCTGTCTTCGATAGCACCACCGATTCCGTAGTAGATACCGAGTCCGATATCAACGCCGCCTGCAGCACCGCCAAAACTGATGTAGGGCTCGCGGTCGGCATCGCCTTCAGCACCGGGATAGGTGTATTCGCAATAGCCAATTTCGATGCCAACGGGGGAATCTTCGCCCGTAGGAACGGTGTATCCGAAGAAGTAATCAACTTCATTGAACTCAGAAGAGTCAATGTCGAAGTTCGCCCAGGTACCTACAGAAGTCGTTCCACCGAAGATCGTGGTATCGAATCCGGGCTGAATACTTTCGTCTCCAAGGTATGCACCCCGGAAAACATAGGAGGATACGAAGTCAACTGCAACCTGCGCGGAAGCGGTCATAGCTGTCGCTGCAATTGCAACGCTGGTTAAAGCAATGAATTTCTTCACTGTCATGGTATTTTCTCTCTTTTTTTTTGGTTTTACTTTTCGTGTTCCCTCTCGGAATTGAGAGGGTTCACATGTTGAAATTACGTTAAGAATGCATTAGATATTGATAAAGATATACGATTTGTAAAGGTTGTTTTCTCAATATCAGGAATGTTGTTAACAGGATTATCCGACCGCATCTTCCCCCGTTTCACCGGTGCGAATGCGAATACAATCAGACAATTCCATTACAAAAATCTTTCCATCACCGATTTTTCCGGTGCGGGCACCGGAAATAACCGCATCAATGGTGGTCTGCACATAAGGCTCGGTTACCGCAATCTCGATGCGGAGCTTTTTGAGCAGATTCACTTCAATGTCCGCCCCACGATAGGTTTCGTGATAGCCCATCTGCTGACCACAGCCCAGAGCGGTGGTTACAGACATTTTGACCACTTCATTTTCGTAGAGCGCCTGTTTGACCGCATTCAGACGGTGGGGCTGGATATAAGCAATGATAAGTTTCATGAGTGTTCTCTTTTTTTAAAAGGTTATTTTAGGTGGGTTCAATTACTGGGTAATAAAGATCTGGAAACCATTGTAGGCCTCCATTCCGTGTTCTCCGATATCCAATCCTCCCAATTCTTCTTCTTCACTCACCCGAATACCAATCGTGTGTTTCAGGACCGCAAAGATCAAAAGTGCACTCAGGAATGAGACCACCGCGTATGCAACGGCACCAAGCAACTGGATCCCCACAGAAACGGTTTCCGGTGAGAAGATCCCCACCGCAATCGTTCCCCATACCCCACAAAGCAAATGCACCGAAAGCGCACCCACCGGATCATCCAATTTCAATTTATCAAAGAAACTTACGCCAAAGACCACGATCACCCCGCTGACCAGGCCAATCACCACCGCATCCATCACACTCACCACGTCTGCACCGGCGGTCACACCCACCAATCCAGCCAGGGAGCCATTTAACGCCATGGTTAAATCCGGTTTACGGGAATGAATCCAGGAAACCGCAATCGCAGACAGCACTCCCGCCGCAGCGGACAAAGATGTGGTTACAAACACCCGGGATACCGTATCCGCTTCCGCACTCAAAACCGATCCCCCGTTAAACCCATACCATCCGAACCAAAGCAGGAAAACCCCGATGGCCGCCAGCGGTAAATTATGCCCCATAATGGGTTTCACCGCACCATTAACATACTTCCCAATTCGTGGCCCCACCATAATCACCCCAGCCAAAGCCGCCCATCCACCGACAGAGTGAACCAACGTGGAACCGGCAAAGTCGTGAAAGCCCTTATCCTCCAACCAACCGCCCCCCCATTTCCAGGAACCCAGCCAAGGGTAGAAAAATCCCACAAAGATGGCCGAAAAGATCAGAAAACTCCCCAATTTAACACGCTCCGCAACCGCACCGGAAACAATGGTGGCACAGGTGGCCGCAAACATGGCCTGGAAAAGGAAATCTGTCCAATACGTATAGTTACCATTCGCATAGGTTAAAGGATCATACCCCTCAGGCGGAGCAATCCCCCAGCCGGCAAAATCAAAAAATTTGTTCGTGCTGTCAGTAAAATCGGGGTACATCAGATTAAAACCGCAAATCGCATACGTCATCAATCCAATGGCGAGAACACCACTGTTCTTAAACAAAATGTTCACTGTGTTTTTAGAACGGGTCAAACCGGTTTCTAAAGTGGCGAATCCCAAATGCATGATAAAAACCATAAAGGTTGCAACCAGCATCCAAGTGTTGTTGGTGCGAAGATTTACATCTTCCAGGGTTAATTCCGCTGCATGAACTTGTGGCAGGCCTACCAGTAGAATGGCCATAAACAATAAGTGCTTCATAAAATCGTCTTTCGTGTTTGTTAAATAAACTTCGGGTCTCCCCGAATGGTGGGTGCGATGTATAAAGCAAAGCAGATGCCAAGTTTAAATTTATAATATAATATTCAAAATATCATCCAAATTACTACTATTATAGTTAATTTAACTTTATATTTATTATTAGCCTTTGGTTAAGCCATACAAATATGAAGCAGAAAAAACACCAGGATACATTTTTGTCTTACAATCCTGCTTAAAATCTATTCCCTTTTATCCGATCCGATTCCCTTGATCTTTTACGTATACAGTGCATGCACAGGGAATGAAATTTCTTCCTGCCTTCCTCTTGATTATCTTTACCCTGCTGCAAACGCTTCAGGCCCAGCCCCCCCAGCCCCCCCAGCCCCCGAAACCCTCCCCTTGGTCTGCAGGACTTTTTCTCATGTCGGACTCACAACCTTATGTGGGAGCAGGCAGAAGCGTCCGTATCTATCCCAGTGTGAGCTATGAAGGAAAAAAAATGAAATGGCGGGGACCCATACTGCAATATAAATTGCTGGAGAGGGAAAAATGGAATGTGTCCGCACATACCCTCGTCCAATTTGCACCTTATGAGGAAGAGGACGCGTCCATCCTTGAAGGTATGGGCGATCGCAGTGACACCTTGCTCGCCGGTCTGGACTGGGTGTACCGTCCACTTCCATCCCTACTGGTTTTGGCGTCTTTTGACGCGGATATACTGGGAGCATACGACGGTATACAGGCCACCCTCGGGTTACAGCAAATGCTGGGTAAACCCTGGGAAACCTTTTCCGGCTCCCTCGGAGCCGGCCTTTTACTGCAGGACCAAACCTGGACCCAATATTTTGTGGGCGTACCCGAAAGTAAAGCCACCCCGGAACGTCCCGCCCACACCCCCGGCGAGTCTTTTCACCCCTACCTCTCCGCACAACTCCTGATCAGAATTTCGAAAAGCTGGTCCTGGTTCACCCTCTCCCGGATTGAATTTCTTGACGAAACCTGGCGGGACTCCCCGCTCATTGCCGACGACTACCGCCTCGTCACCTTCACCGCACTGAATTATTCGTTTTGAATCAGAAAACCCGTTGGTAACATCGGCCGCACCAAAGATACAAATCACAAAGGAATCACCGCAGCCCCCCTCCCTTTCTCAGGAGATTATTTAAACGAAGCTTGAAAATAATCTGCAAGATCTCCCACAGGATTTTCCTGTAAAAACATCACAATCTGACCTGCCATCAACCGGGCGCCCTTCTCCGAATAATGACTCCGGTCTTTGGCATCACTATACAACGGAATCGAGCCCTCCTCCCCCAGCTCCAAAAGAAGTTGTTTGCTCCACTCTGTGAGATCTATCACCGGTACATTCAGCTCCGCTCCCACCTTTTTCATTGAGTTCGCATAAGGAGTCAACACCTCCCAAATCCCATTCGCCGTAAACACCCGGCGATGTGGAGGGCTCACCAAAACAGGAGTGGCACCCGCTTTACGCGCCTCCTCCACATACCATTTCAAATTCTCATAATATTCGGTAGACGCATCTGTGGATTCCGGCTTTGACTTCTCATGACTGTCATTATGCCCGAATTGAATGAAAATATAATCAGGTTTAAAATCCAGAACCCGCTGCCAGTCCCCCCGCTCCCGGAAAGTCTTTGAACTCCGCCCGCCAATTGCAAAATTCTGAAACAACACCTCGTCTGAAAAAGCTTTTGGCAATATCTGCCCCCAGCCCCGGCGTGAATTTCCCAACGGATAATCCTGCACAATGGAATCCCCCACCGTCGCCACTTTCAACGCCGGCTCTTGCGCCGATACCATCGCGAAAGAACAGCGGCTTCCCACATAACGCTCAGACGTCCTCCACCGAAGAATCACATCCAGCGCATCCGCATCCCCGGTTTCGACCGTAAGCGTGAGCAACTTCCAGGAGCTTCCACTGTAGTCACTGCGAATCCGTTCCAATTCTTTTCGCTCTTTGATCCGCTTCACCATCACATAAGCCGTACGGTCCTTCTCACTTTTCGCCCAGTAGGAAATGCGGACACGTTGGTTTGACTCCTTCAGATAAATTCTCTGCACCAGACTTCCATCGCCCATACTGAATTCCTTCACCGTCAACTGAATCCCCTGCTCAACTCCGGGCGGGAGATCTTCGGTGATCTGAATCATCTGCTCTGCCCCCGCCGGCCCGCGCCATTCAGGAAGACGCCCGTCATCAGCAATGGTCAGCTCCGGATTGGCAATCTCCACCGCAGGCAAAAACCCTGTAAAAAACAACAACAGTACAATCAGAAGCGGGGACAAAAAACGGATCATAACAACCTCACTCACTATATTTAAAGGCACAGCGGAGAATCAGGTCTGTGATTGCCGGCCAAAATTGAAAAAATTTACGCAGTTCCCAGAAAAACAAGGACGCGATTTAACGTCTTTTAAAATACAACCCGACAAGTAAAAATGCGGCCCCTACCATTGTTATGGTTGAGGGCTCTGGAATGGTCGTGATCAGCACATTGTCCACATAGGTTGCCGAATTGACATCCCCTTCATAGAAGGCCAAGGTATCAAAACGAAAAGTGCTGGCCGTGGTATCCGTGTCTAAAAGCGTAACCCCGTTCAATGAAAAAGACAAATCCAAGGTCGTGGAATCTGTGCGGGTGAAGGTGAATTGGGTGCTATACCACGTATCCGCATCAAGATTCACCCCGTTTGCAGAATTCGCAAGACTCGTGGAACCAGGGGTTCCAAGCAGGCTGCCAGCATTATCTGAACGTTCGGCGAAATAAGTCACACCCGTTCCATTGGTCGCAATATTTGTGTTGATGCGATACCCCCCATAATTGGTAAAATCAGTCGAGGAGCCATAATCATCCGCGGATACCTGATTCGCTCCCTCGGAGTCCATAATCCCGATACGGAAACTCCAGTCATTGCGATCAAAGGGGGCCTCCACTTTTAAATCAAAACTGACATTCAGACTTTCCCCCACTGATAAAGTGGTGGCATCGAAATGGGTGAGAAACCTCGAATAGGTATTAATGGACTTAAGTCCCCCTCCCGTTACCAGCAACCCGCCAGAACTAGTCGAATTATACCATCCGGGTCTCCCAGCGGAGAAATCTTGCGTATAGATCGTATTAGCTGAAAGCTGAAGGGAACCGGTCAGCAGACTGGTGATACCCACCAAACCAATAAGCGTGTTGCGTCGTAAAGAATATGAGGAAGGGTTGTGTGTTTTCATGACATGAATTAAAAACCGCATCATTGACTATGTCAATGTGATTTTTTCCAGAGGACATTCAAAAACGGGGGCGGCGCCCTCCTTCCCCGCCCCCAAGCTTCGTTTTGATCGTGACTGAATCTCATTGCCTTCCCCCAAATACTCTGACATTCGGAGAGCATGCAGTCCCCCTCCCTCAGCATCGATCTTGATACCCTCGCCGGAAACATTCGGGCCCTCCACGCAAAATTAAGGCCTGATTCTCAGATTATGTTTGTCGTGAAATCCGAAGCCTATGGACACGGCATCCATGCGGTAGCTGAACGGGCCGCCCAGGAAGGCATCCGATGGTTTGCCGTTGCCTATTTTGAAGAAGCGCTTGAGGTGCGAAAAGCAGCCCCGGATGCAGATATCCTGGTACTGGGGCCCATCTCACCAGAGGAAACTCCCCTCGCAATCCAATACCGGATCACCCCCACAGTCGTCGATGCCGAGCATGCCAAAGCCCTGGCCACCATCGCACTACAAAAAGAAAAAACCTTAAACGCCCACATTAAAATCGATACCGGCATGGGGCGTATGGGCACCCTGGAGTCTGAAGATGACTCTCAAATCAAAGCCATTCTCAATACCCCGGGGCTAGAAATCACCGGCATTTGCAGTCACCTGGCCACCGTCGATTTAAAACGCCCCTGGCTTCAGGAAAAACAACATCAACGTTTTGTAAATGCCTTTACAGTTGCCGAAGCCATCGCCGGCCGTCGGCTGATGCGCCATTTCTGCAGCTCCCGGGGAATCCAATACTATCCGGAATGGGATTACGATGCGGTACGCCCCGGCATCCTGCTCTATGGGTACGGATGTAATGATCCCCGCATGCGGGTTCAAACCAAACCCCTGCTGCAAATGAAAAGCCGTCTCATGCAGGTCAAACGGGTTCCCGAAGGCACCCCGGTCGGTTATTATTCGTCCTACCGCACCACCCGCGAAACCCAAATTGCAGTGGTCGGTGCCGGTTATGCCGATGGATACTTACGCTCCCTCAGCAATCGGGGCGAAGCACTGGTCCACGGCGAACGGGTCCCCGTGGTCGGCCGGATCAGCATGAACTGGATCACTCTCGACTTAGGACCCGACCTCGTCTGCAAAGCGGGAGATGATGTGGTACTCATCGGTGAACAGAACGGAAACGAGGTGTGGGCGGACTGGCTGGGCCGCCGGGCCGGCACCATCGCCTACGAAATTCTCACCGCAATTCATCCGCGGATTCCGCGCCAGTACCGGTAAAAGCCACCCACCCCTCTCCCTCAACCGGCAGCTGAAAAATATCTTTCTGCTCATTGCAGATCAGCAGCCTCCCCTCATCGATCCAGGCAATCCCCTCAATTTGCCGCAAGGCCCAATTTTTAAATAAAAAATGGCGCCCAGACCCGCGTAAAAACCGATCACTTCCTTTCGGACGGTCGAAGATCCAAATCCCGCTAAAAGTTAAAACCGCCAACCGCCCGCCATCAGCCGTGAGAGCGGCATCCGTCACTTGACCGATCCCTTCAAAGCGGTCCAACAATACCGCATCCTGAATCTCTTCTGTTTCCAAATCCTCAATTCGATAAAGTTTGGTGTCGGTATCCGCCCGATGCTTGGTGAGCAGATACACCTTCTTTTCCCAAATAAACATGGCCTCACAGTCAAAATTCCATTTCTCAGGCGGGAACGCCAACTGATCGGGAAATCTGAAACGAATGGTTTTGTTCACGCGGAGCGGCAGCACAGATATATTGTCACCGGGCTCGCCCACCCGGTGAATTTGTAAATCTTTGCGCCGGTTCCGGTTGTTGCCAAAATCACCAATCCACAATCCGCCCTCCCCGTCTGTGGCCACCGCTTCCCAGTCCACATTTTTGACCCCCGCCACTTTCACAACCCCATGCGTCTTTCCCAGCGCAGATATGGAAAACAACACGGAGTCATTTCCACTGTCATTCAAACTCCAAAACCAGGGGCCAAAGGAGGATTTCGTCAAACCGGAAGCTTCCCTCAATGCGGATTCTTCGATTTGGGCCACCGGCGACGGAATCCCAGTCCCCACCTCCCCGCCCGCTATCGCCCAAGAACCTCCGTGGAGGAAGCCCAGGCATAACAGACGCCATTTATTCATAGGAGTAATAATTCCAAAACGCCTGCAGTTCCTGCGCTCTTTTCGCCTCATCCCATCCCAAGAGCTCAGCCATCATCGCCGCCACCTCCTGCACCAAACCAGCCTCAGGTCTGCCAAAGGTGCCCAGGGGACAACGCCGCAACATGACATCCTCCAGATGCAGAGCCATCTCATTTTCAACCGCATAAGTCACCAGAAAAGCCGGAGTCCGCCCATCCGAAAGCAAGGCCGCCGACGGTCCCTCCTTCCAAACCCTCGGCCAATCCGATCCGTAACTTTCCGCCAGCAGATGCACAGTTTCCATTGTCCATTCCGCCGGCACCGCCGCCCGGATTTCCGCCTCCAGGATCGCACGGGTTTCGTAATCGCCACCCGCCAAATGGGTCGCGGCAGTCCGGCTTCCCCCCTGCCTGCCCAGCTTGCTCATAATCAAATCCGTCGCTTTTTCCCCCATAATCCGGCAGGCGGTGTACTTGATCCCGTCCATAGAAATCAAATTATCCAACTTCATATCCTCGGCATGATCGTTGATCGCATAGCGCCGGGAAACTTTACTGCCTTCTTTCCGCTCTTCAGCATCACACAACCGAAGCCCGCCAAAAGCCATCAGCACATCTTCACGCTTCAGCTTAAACCCCGGCAACCCCCCGTTGATTTCGGCAATAAACTCTTCAATATCCGCTTCCCGAATTTTCCAGTCCTCCGGTTCCCCCTTATAGATTTTGTCCTGCGTTCCCCACAACATATATCCCTGCCAGGGCAAACTGAAATAATGACGCCCCCCCCGCTGCAGCTTGGCATCCGGATCCACTTCTTCACTCGGAATCGCCAAACCGCTTGCCGGACACACCCCGCGGCGGGTCAACAATTGCAAACCGGCATTTTTCACCACCGTCCGATCCGCAAGCCTGTCCGTGAACAGTTCCGGCAACAGATCCCGCCAAGGACCGGTCATGGCCGCAAATTGGCAGGCCCGAATTTCAAATTCATCTCCGCTTTCCAAATCCTCCACCCGCAGGGCCTCGATCTTTCCTTCCCGAACCAAAAACTGCTTTCCGCGCACCCGGTTGGCCAGCGCTGCCCCTTCCCGCGACGCGCTGAGCGCAAAAGATAAAGTAAAACGGTCTGAATTCCGCATCACCGCATCGTAAAACAACGCGCCGCCGGTCACATCTTGCATGGGTAAACCCGGCGCGCGCGATTTCACCTCCGTTGGGGATAAAATCCGCCCCGCCGGTAAATGCTGCGCACGGTCCCTCAAACCACAATTCCGCTTCCAGCTTATCACATCATTTGCGGTCATCGCCGCCCGTAAAGCCAGCTTCCCACTCATGAAACCGGGGGTGGTCGGCACCAAAAAACCTAAAGGATCCACCAGATGAGGCGCCATCCGCATTAACGCATTGCGCTCCCGAATCGACTCGGTCATCCGGGAAAAATCCAAATGCTGTAAATAGCGCAAACCCCCATGCAGAATTTTCAGGGAACCCGATGACGTTGCCGCCCCGAAGTCTCCCTGTTCCACCAGCGCGACTTTAAGCCCGCGCTGGACCGCATCGCGGGCCGTCGCCAATCCATTGATCCCTCCACCTAAAATACAGAGATCAAAAGATTCCTCTGCCAGGCGTTTCAGATCGCGCTTCATGGTTCCAGCTCGTTTAAGACTTGGGTTTGGAAGCTTTGGGATCTTTCACAGCTTTCAATTTCCCCTTGCTCCCCCCGCCGGTTTTCGCAGGAACCGTGCCCGCTTTTTTCGCATCGCGACGACGGGTATGGGTGGTTTGATAAATGGAGATCAGGTTACTGGTCGTCCAGTAAAGCAACAATCCGGCCGGCATGTTGTAACAGATAAACAGGAAGACGATAGGCATCATCATCATGATTTTCTTCTGCTGCTCATCCATGTTACTCGGCGTTAAGCGTTGCTGCAGAACCATGGTTGCCCCCATCGTCAAAGGCAGAATATTCACCACAAATCCACCAAGGGGGAACAGAGCTTCCTGTTCACTTAAATCTTTGATCCAGAGGAACTCCGCAAAACGCAATTCCACCGCAACCCGCAAGACACCGTAAAGGGAAATAAATACCGGAATCTGCACCAGCATGGGCAGACAACCTGCCATGGGGTTGACTTTGTTTTCCTTGTAGAAGGCTGACATTTCCGCATTCAGTTTCTGCGGATTGTTTTTGTACTTCTCCTTCAACTCTTTCATCTGCGGAGACAGTTCAGACATCCGCTTCATGTTTTCCGCACCCTTCTGAGTCAGCGGCCAAAACAGCATCCGCACCACAAAGGTCAGCAGAATAATCGCAATCCCCCAGTTTCCGGTCAGCGCCTCCAGCTTGTTCAACCCCCACATCATGGCTTTTCCCAGCGGAACAATGAAACGGAAAAGACGGAAATCGATCAACTCTTCCTGTTTTCCACCCAAAGCTTTCAGGTTTTCCATGGAGATAGGACCCACATAATAGCTGAAATTCTGACTTACAGATTGTCCCGGCGTCAGCGGTAACGCGCCAACCGTCACAGAAGGTTGTGCATATCCAATCGCCGCCGCACCTTTGGAGGTATCCGTCCCGGCTTTTGCCCGCAAAGTCAGCGAAGTCATACCCGCGGAATCAGAAGACTCCAAACTCAGGACCTGGGTAAAGAATTTATTTTTGACCCCGAACCACTCTACGCCCTCCGGAATTTTCTCTTCGTAGACTTCAGACGTTTTCGAAACTTTTTTCCGCAACGTTTTCACATAGTGCTTCACCCCGGTTGTGAGATGCTTCGCATCAATCCCCACAAAGGGACCAAATTTTTGAGAAATATTTTTCTCGGGCACCATCGCCCCCAAATAAAGACTCACATCCGGAACCGTAAGCACCACATCCGAAGTATTCGTCCAACGGTCCTGAACCAGAATTTCATACCCTTCCCCCAACACGAATTCACGGGAAAACTCCAATCCCGGAAGCACCTCACGGCTGAATGAAACTTTCTGATCACCGGAAGGCGTCATTTTTAATGCAGACAATGCGTTCAACCCTTTCATGTTGTAACTCAAAGCCTGAAAGTCCGCCTGGGAAAAATCCAGACGCACAATTTCCCCATCTTCCTTCTCTTTTTCCGCCAGGGTCGCAGGATAATCCTTCAGATCCGCCCGCACAATGGTTGCCCCCAAATTACTGAACTCCACTTCCAAAACCTCATTGCCCAGCACCAGGGTTTCGGCTTCCAGGGCTTCTTCTGCCGTTTCTGGCACCTCCAGCACCGGCGCCGACGCTTCCGGTAGCGGTGTCACTGCAGGGGTGCCCCCCCCGGCGGGTTGCACCGCCGCTTCCGGCGTAACCACTTCCGCCGGCATCTCGGTAGGCACCGGCTCGGGAGCCTCCGGGAAACGGGGTTTCAGCACTTTGGCATCAAAGAGCAACCACACCGGAATCATCAGAATCAGGACCACAACAAGAGATAAATCTTTTTTATTCATAAGAAATTTTTCGGAAATTTTAATCAGCTTCGGTGCACTTAGGGCATTCCATCAGGCTTTGCAACCGTCCGGCACGGGAAAACATCGTCTCCAGATCTGCATTCAATTCATCTTGAGACACCTTCAAAATTGAGTATCGGGCCACCAGAACCACATCTTCACCACCGGAAATGCGGTGGTGATTCAGCCGAAACCATTCCCGCAGACGCCTTTTTCCACGACTTCGAGCCACGGAGTTCCCCACCCGTTTACTGGCCACCACCCCCAATCGGCCGCACGCATCCTCTCCGGACCTGATCCACAGCACCGCATACCGGCCCACAGTTTTCTGCCCCTGCGCATAGGCTTCCTGAAACAAAGACGCCCGCTTGACGCGAAGTCGAGCGGGCAACGGATATCGCCTTTTAATGTGCGGTTGCACAGGCGGAGCCGAATTAACCTTCGTCAGAAACCGTAAGCTGTTTCCGTCCTTTACGACGACGGCGAGCGAGGAGTTGACGGCCTTTTTTGGTGGACATACGAGAACGGAAGCCGTGTTTACGGGCGCGTTTGATGCGGGAAGGGTTGTAAGTAGGTTGCATGATAGATCCTTGAAATTGTTTGAAAAGGAGACGAGGCTTATACGACACAAGCCTCGAGTGTCAACTGTAATAGAACTGAAATGTGGGAGAGTTCCGGAAACCACAGCGCGGCGTACAAAGCAAATGCTTTTTCTTTAAAAAGTTTATTGATTCCTTTGCGATACAAAGTTACATTCTCAATAACAAGTAACCAATACTCTTCTCCTTAACACATTGGAATCCCCTTTGCCAGCTCATCCTCTCCATGACGCATTAAATACTGTGCGGACACTTCGGCGTTCACTTCTTCAGAAAGAACGCTTCAAAGGCTGGTCCGGTCCCACCCGTATTTTATCCGGATCTCTGGCTTTCATTGCCGCACTGCTTCTCGAACAGGGCTGGATCCCTCAAAGCAACAGCAGCCACCTCATCACCTGGGGCATTGTCTTCCTGACAGCCATGCTGTTAAACCTCGGCGCACTCGCTTATTGGTTCCTCAATGACCGCATGATTCAACGGGACACCTCCCGCCTTAAACCCATCCTCGATGTAATCCCCCCCCTGGCCGTAGGCGCCCTGTTCACCCTGGTTCTGATCCTGGGAAAAAACCTCGACCCCTTATACGGTGTGTGGATGAGTATGTTTGGTCTGACCAATCTGGCTTCACGCTATGTGCTGCCCTCCGCCATCGCGATCGTCGGTGTCTTTTACATTTTGGCCGGCGCCCTCTGCCTACTCTTACCCGGCATTTCTTTTCTGCAACCCATGGCCATGGGGATGGTTTTTTGCGCCGGTGAATGGGCCGGAGGCACCATTTTATATTTGGACGACCGCCGCTACGCCGCGTTTGCCCGTCAATTTTCAACCCCGACGGAGGACTGAAATTATGGAAATACTCGACAAACCCTTATGGAACGAATTGGAGAAATCCATTCACGAACCCGCCCGGCTGGCGGTTGTCACCCGACTCTGCGCGGAAAAAAACGGTCTGGGATTCCAGGATCTTAAATCCGAATGCGGCCTCACCGACGGCAACCTCAGCCGACACCTCAAAGTTTTGGAAGAAGCCAGTATCATCCATCTCGAGAAAGTGGGCAGAGGACGTAAATCACATACCTGCGTGAAACTCACCCCCGACGGACGCGAAGCCTTCCTTCGTTACCTGCATTCCCTTGAAAAAGTCCTGCACGGCGCCCTCGATGCCCTGGAGATCCCCCCCAGCGATCTCCCCTCCGCTCTCCCGCTGGCGGCATCTTAAAATTAAAGTTATTTACCTGAAGGCCACAGCATGAAAATTGGAATTGAAACCATCAGCATGTACGTTCCGCGCTACGGACTGGATCTGCGCATCCTCGCCGAACATCGGGATGTCGACTACAATAAATATCATCAGGGCATCGGACAGGAATTCATGTCTGTTCCCTCTCCCGATGAAGACGTGGTCACCATGGGCGCCAATGCCGCCCAACAGGCCATGGCAGGGGTCGACCCCACCGACGTCCGCACCGTGATTTTTGCCACCGAATCCGGTATCGACCAATCCAAGGCCGCCGCCATTTATGTGCACAAGCTTCTCAGCCTCCCGGAAAACTGCCGGACCGTGGAAATGAAACAGGCCTGCTGCAGCAGCAGCTCCGCCCTGCATTTTGCCCTGGCCACCGTGGCTCTCAAACCCAAAGAAAAAGTACTCATCATTGCATCCGACATTGCCCGCTACGGCCTGGAATCCGCCGGGGAACCCACCCAGGGGGCCGGTGCCGTGGCCATGGTGATTTCCGCCTCCCCCCGCATTATGGAAATCGGTCCCGAAGTCGGATACTTCACCGAAGACGTCATGGACTTTTGGCGCCCGAATTATAAAAATGAAGCGCTGGTGGACGGAAAATATTCCATCAAAGTTTATATGAACGCCCTGGAGCATTGCTGGAAACATTACCAGGAAGAAACCCATGCCCGCTTCGAGGATTTCGATCATTTCTGCTACCACCTTCCTTTCTCACGCATGGGCACCAAAGCGCATCTGCACCTCGCCCGACACGAAAAAGCCGGCCTCTCCTCCAAAGAATTACAAGCACAGGTCGACCCCTCTCTGGGGTATAACCGCATCACCGGCAACGCTTACACCGCCTCATTGTATATGGGCCTCCTCAGCCTTCTGGACAACAATGACCTGAACCTTGCCCATAAAAACATCGGCTTTTTCAGCTACGGAAGCGGATGCATGGGCGCCTTCTTCGGAGGTTCCGTACTTCCCGGATACCGGGAGCACCTCAACAGCTCCGAACGCGCCGCCTGGTTACGCGACCGCCATCATCTAACTTATGAGGAATACCTCAGCTTCTACAACCACAGCCTTCCCCAGAACGGTCATAACTACCGCACCAGCCGTCATCGCAGCGGTGCCTTCCGCCTGGCCGGAGTGGAAAGTCATCAGCGCATTTACGAATGCGTTCCCGCGGGCGCCGGCGCATCCGCCGAGTCCGTGAAAGCGCTCGCCGCCGCCCCGGCAGTTTAATCCTCTCCCAGGCAAAAGGGGAATGACGGATACGCCCTTCCCCGATCACAAAAACAAAACCGGCGCCCCCGTCGCGTAACCGCGCCTGAAACCGCCTCCCCTGCCTCAGCCCAACCCGGCACCCTTCACCCACATCACCGAACAAGGCGCCATCTCCACATTCTCCCCCTTCAGTCCACACCCGGGGTCCGACATTAAGATCGCAGCTCCGTTTACCGGCACCACCACGGCTTCATCACTAAAGTTATGCAGCGCCAGAATACTTTTCCTGCGCAAAGCAAATACCGAGGGATGAAGATCCAGAACTTCCTGAGGAACCTCAGGATGAAAATCGGGGAGCGCGGCCCGCAATTTTAACCTTCTCGTTAAAACCCTCAGCACAAATGTCGCCGCGGAATCTTCCTGCGACAGCAACTCCTCCAGCTCCTCCAGATCCCACTGCTTGCGGTTGATACTCCGATTCTGACCCGTGCGGGCCAGGCCTTTCAAATCATTTTCTGTAGCCGTAAAACTATGAATATAAAATGCAGGAATCCCCTGCAAACACATCGGCACCGTCTGGGAAAGCAGAAAGCGCTGATAGTGCATGGCATCACGATCCCCTTGTTTACGCATCGCCGAAAAGTAACTGGTGTTTATCTCGTATGGCGTGGTGGAACCGTCCGCATGACTCCGTTCATTCACTTTGCCGCCCAATGATTTTATCTCCTCCGCCAACGCCTTCACTTCCGCCATCGGCACCAACCCCTCTAAAGGCCGAACCCCCACTCCATCATGGGATGCGGTAAAATTAAAAAAGGTACAGCCTTCCGGCGGCGCCTCCAATTCCGAAGCCCACTTCGTTAACCGCTCCGCACTGCCACTGCGCAATCCATGCAACAACAACGGAGGCAACGGAAACTGATACACCATCCGCGCTTCATCCCCCTTGCCGAAATATGAAACATTTTCCGTATGCGGCACATTGGTTTCCGTAAGCAAAATCACTCCCGGCGCCACCCATTCCAACACATCACGCATCAGCTTCACCACTTCGTGGGTTTGCCACAAATGAATACAGTCTGTTCCAGCCTGCTTCCACAAATACGCAATCGCATCCAGACGAATCATCCGCGTCCCCCGACGCACATAAAGCAACAGCAGCTCCAAATATGCCATCAGCACATCCGGATTCCGAAAGTCCACATCCACCTGATCCGCAGAAAAGGTGGTCCAGACATGACGGGCCCCTCCCGCCGTATCAAAGACAGTCAAAAGCGGATGCGTCCGCGGACGCACCACCTGGCTCAAATCCGTTTCAGGAGACTCCGTAACAAAATAATCCTTGCCCGGCGCTTCATCTTTCAAGAGCTGCTGAAACCATTTATGACTCGCTGAACAATGGTTCAACACCAGGTCGAACATCAGATCATGGCTTTCATTTAAGTTCTTAATATCTTCCCAACTCCCCAAATCCGGACGCACCGCTTCGTAATCCGAAATAGAAAATCCATCATCGGAAGTGAACGGAAAAAAGGGAAGTATGTGCACCAAGCTGACAGCATCCCCCAAATGATTTCTCACAAAATGGGTCAACGTTTTTAATGGCGCTTCCCCTTCCTGTTTCACGGAATCCCCATAGGTGATCAGAATCGCATCTTTTTCAGACCACCGGGTCTGCGGCAAAGCAGAAAATTCCTCCCGGGCTGCATGTAACCTGGGCCATAGACGGCTGCAAAGCGCCTCCACCTCCTCCGCCGAATACAGTTTCTTTAACCGTTCCTGGATTTTATCTTTTTTCATGGCTCAAAAATACCCCAACACCCCCTCACCGCAAAGACAAGACCCACAAACTTCTCTATAAATTCCTAAAGCATACATATTTGGCTTAAATTAAAATCACCACGACATTTTCGTCACAAGAACCACGCTACGAATGCAAAAGAATCAGAATCAGCACCCCGCTAATTTGCACGAAACTCAACACACTGACCAGGAGCAAGGCTCTGGATCCATGCGTCAACAAAGCGCTTATGCGGATGCGGCTTCCCACCGCCACCATCGCGATCACCAACAAAATCTTTGCCACCCCCTGCATTCCCAAAAGCACCACATGATCCCCCGGCAACCCGCTACCCAAAACCGCAAAACCAAAAAACCCCAGGATGTATCCCGGAAATCGGGGCAACCGGCGTTTACCTGCTTGCGTTCCCCCCTGGAAGAACTGATGTAAAATCATTACCAGCGGACCAATCATGACCACCCGTAACATTTTCACCACCATCGCATGGTCTCCAACCTGACCCGAAATCGCAAACCCGGATGCCGCCACCTGCCCCACCGCCTGCAAGGTTCCCCCTAAGAGGTTCGCCGTCTGTGGACCGGAAAGCTTCAATGCCTCCGCCACCCAGGGCAACGCAAACATCGCAATCATCCCCATCAAATTCACCGCGGCAATCGCCACCGCCACCTGCTGTTTTTCAACCTTTAAAGCCGGTGCCGCGGCCAGCACCGCCGAAGAACCACATACTGAATTGCCAATCCCCAGCATCAAAGCCCCATGAACGCCGAAGCCCAAAAAACCACCCAAAGGCACCGCCACCAAAATACTCAGCACCATCGGAGGCAATACCGCGATCACTCCCTCCGTCCCTGCAGCCACCAGTGCATGAAACTGCAGCTCTGTTCCCATCAACGCAATCGCCACCGGAAGCAGAGAACCTTCCACAAAATCAAAGCCGCTCTCCATCACATTTTCGGCCGGGATCACATTCCCCAATACCAGCCCCAAAAAAATCGCCACACAAACCGCGCCCGGTTGCGGAAACACCCCTGAAATCCAACCCGCAAGCCCTGCAAGCAATAGAGAAGCAAAAAGTCCGGGCGTAATGCGCTGAATGAATAACGGGATGTTCATAATTCCTTTGGGTTTCCTAAGTGAAGCCCCATCATACCCCCAACCCATTAAATCAGTCCAATTCGTAATATTACTTGGTTTAATCAATTTTATTGATATAGGTGTACCATGAATATTTCACTTCGCCAACTGGAAGTCTTTTGCGCCATCGCCCGGCGGGAAAATGTCAGTCGGGCCGCCGAAGACGCGCGGCTCACCCAATCCGCGGCCAGTATGGCCCTGGCCGAACTGGAACGTCAACTGGAGGAAAAAGTATTCGACCGCTTTGGTAAAAAGCTGAAACTTAACAGCAGTGGAAAACAACTGCTGCCCAAAGCCCGGGAACTGTTGCAACGCGCCGGAGAAATTGAAAGCATGTTTGCCGTATCCCACGAAATCGGCGGTGAACTCAAAAGCGCCGCCAGCACCACGATTGGGAACTACCTTATCCCCAGCCTGCTTTCCGCATTCTCGCGGAAGCACCCCCACATGCACATTGCCCTGCAAATCGGCAACACCGAACAAATGATTCAATCATTACTGGATTGCGAAAACGATATCGCCTTCATCGAAGGGATTTGCAAACACCCAAATATTGAATCCCGAATTTGGAAATCAGACGAACTGGTGGTCAGCGCCCCGCCCGACCATCCACTGGCAAAGAAAAAAAAGATTCGTCCGGAAGATCTTATTGAAGCCAAATGGATTTTGCGGGAACCGGGATCCGGCACCCGTGAGGTTTTTCAACGCGCCATCGAAAATCTGCCTGGTACACTGGAAATCCGGCATGAACTCGGCCACGCCGAAGCCATCAAACAACTCGTCCGAAGCGGCCTCGGTATCTGCTGCCTCTCCCGACTCGCCCTCCAGGAAGAATTGGAGCAGGGCCTATTGATAGAACTCCCCACCCCCTTCCTCGACCTGAAACGAAACCTTTACCTCCTCCTCCGCAAAGGAAAATACCGCAGCGAAATCCTCCGCCTGTTCCTTGAGCATGTGGAAGCATATCTTCCTGAAAGGGATTAGAAACGAAAGACTTCTTAATTACGCCAATGGTGTTACCTCTCTCAGCCCAGGGTTGCCCCGAAGGATGAGGGATGGCCCTGGGTTAAAATCATCATAAAATTTCAACGCTGAAAGCGTTGCGCCAGCCCAAAAGGGAAACAGGGCACAGACACGATCCCGGCGGAAGCAAAACCCAAGCCAAACCGGGGCGCATTTTTTTCCGCTAGGACACGAGTGTCCGCACTCCGCGACTACAACGCCAACTCCGCCAGGTACTTAACGCCAACACCCCGAGGGCACCGGTGAGCACTGCCGGCAAACCGCTTCCCAGAGCCAAAGCAACCAGACCCAAACCCGGTCCGATGGCAAATCCGGCCCCAATCAGTCCTTCGTGATCCCCGCCTGCCTCAACCGAGGCATGGTGCAACAGCATTGCGTAATAAATGGAGGCGTAATAAATAAGCCCGGCCGTTAAACCAAAAATAATTTCCCCCATCAGTACCCACACGAGATGCGGCCCCAGCAAACATAACGAAACCCCCAACGGAATCCCGATCCAGGCCACCGGCAAAATCCATCGTTTGCCATGCCAGCCGCTCCACCGTCGAAACAGTGCAAAAGAAGTCACCCGCGCCACGTCCATCAATGCCGCACATCCCGTCGCCCAATAGAGCGGCACCTGCAAGCGACTGAAAATTTCCGGCAACAACGGAGACAATAAAAACATCATGATATAACTCGCCATCATGCTCCAGCGACTCGCCCGCAACAAGGGCGCCAATCCCGGCATCCGGGTTTCATCAAAACGCTCCGGATGCGTATCCTCCAAATGTTTTGCCCCCGTCGGAAACCGAATCAGTAACGGAACACACATTCCATTCATCAGCAAAGCCAAAGCAAACAACCCCATCGGCGCACGGCTCAGCAGCGGACCTGTCACCGCCAGGGAAAGCGGGACCGGTATCGACCAGGCCAGGTTAAATGCCCCCAGAGCTTTGGCCTGTTCTCGCACCGTCCGCCCCGCCGAAACCAAACTCTCCACCACCGGCCACTTGATACCCGCCAGCAACCCAATCCCCCACATCGCCCCCCACAACATCTTCTCCCCGGAAACCCGCCACAGCAGTCCGTGCAAACACATCTGTCCGCACAGGCAGATCCATAACATTCGACGTTCCCTCCCCCGGGGAGTAAGCCGATGACTCATTTGTGCACCCACCACATAAAAAATTCCAAACCCCAGCGCCAAACATAAATTCTTCACCTCGGAGAACTGTAAAACCTCCTGCGCATAAAAATACGCCCCCCGCTCCATCAAAATCACCACAAAACTTTCCAGCGTGACAAAGGTTAAGAGCAGAAAGAGATTCATGATGCCTCCCTGTCAAAAGGGAACCGGAATGAAAAGAGTCAAAGCGTAAAGAAACATCGATCCATTCCCCACATGCCGGATCCCCCAACGGGGTTGCGCCCTTCAGCCCCGGGTTGACCCGACGCAGGAGGGGCTACCCGGGGTATACGCCCCAATCATCCCCCTACGCCAACGGCGTTGCGCCAGCCAAAGAGTAAAAACGGAGCGCGGAAACTCCTGCCCTAACGAAACCACCCCTACACATTTTCCGCGGGGACAGGAATGTCCCCGCTCCGCTCCAACTTTAAAAATCCGCCGGCACCCGAAAGTCCAATTTCTCTTTGTTCACCCAATGATAAAATTCGATCCGCTCCGCATGCAGACAAAGCCGCAATCCGCCATCCCCGGGACTGTAAATCGGATCCCCCACAATCGGGCATCCCAACGATAACATGTGCACCCGCAACTGATGACTCCGCCCGGTTTCAGGAAACAGGCGGACCCGACTGAACATCCCCTCCTCCGCTTCCACCTCATAGCGGGTCACCGCGGACTTGCCCTTCTCCGGACAAATATAATAGACGGGCGGATCATTCTGCGTCCAGTCTTTGCGGATCGGTCCATCCACCACCCCCGATTTTTCCGGCAGTGCCCCGTGCACCAAAGCCACATATTCTTTGTGCACCCGGCGCGCTTCAAACTGACGCCCCAGATTCCCCTGCATCTCTTTGTTTTTGGCAAAAATCATCAGTCCCGAGGTGTCTCGGTCCAGCCGATGCACCAACAAAATGTCTTCATCCGGAAATTGATCCTGCAACCTTCCCCACACACAGTCCTGCAATTCAGGTTTCCGTCCGGGCACCGACAACAGACCCGAAGGTTTATTCGCCACCAATAAATTCCCATCCTCAAACAGAACCGGGATTTCCCTTTCCATCACAGGCCCTGTGGAGGTTCTTCAGAAAGGTACTGTTCAAAAGTTTGAATATATCCCGCTTCCCGTTCTCCCCGATAGTTTCCCTGCAAAAAATGCTCAAACTCTTCATCCACAAACTGCTGCCAGCATTCGGCTTCTTTCCCCGGCAGGGTCGGATAAAAAGAAATCCCCACTTCCCTTGCCGCTTTCAAATCACCCGGGGCATCACCAATCAGGATTACCCGCTCCGGAGACACCCCTGCCTGCGCCATGGCCAGGGTCAGTTGATGCGGTTTGCCCCCCACATCAAAACCCGCAATCGCATTTACCAACGGAGTCAATGCCGCGCCCCCCCACTCCGATTGCAGGGCGTGATGCGGACTCAAAGACACCACCACCAAGTCCGCCCGCTCCCGCAGCGTGGTCAACGCTTCCCGCACCCCGTCGAAACTGGGCACCGCCCCCATATTTTCAGCGATATCCTTGTTCACCGCCAAACTCCAATCCAAAACCGATTGCAATCGGGGATCCGCCTCTGCGGCCGCCTTCAAGGTTTCATGATGCAAATTCGCTTCCGACTGCACCCACTTGCCTAAAGGTTCCACCCAATCCAACGCAATACCCGATTTTGCATAAGCCTGTGTCTCGACCAGCAATTCAAAGGTCCGGTGCAACGCCACAAAGCGGTTGCTCCCCCGCAGCTGCGAATGCAGATTCACATGATCCGCCAAGGTCACAATTTCATGCCGCAGCGACTCCAAACCCCAATGTTTCATGATCAAGGGATGGAAATGCCCGTGTTGCTTCACCTCCATGGTGTCAAACACACAGCCATCAGAATCAACGGCAACCAAAAAATCGTGATGGGACGTGAAAGTGAAGTTCATAAGTTTTAATCGGTATCGGTATCGGGATCGCAATCGGTATCGAAACAACAACTTTCGAAACCATATTCAGTAATCTCCTCCTGAACAACATACCCTCTACCACCCATTTTACATAACATCGCCACGATCCGGTCCAGTTTCTTCTTTTTCTCTTGGCTTTCGGACAATCCAAGTGCCTCTCCCACCACCAAAACATCCTGAATCGCAGCACACTCCAGTGCAGAACCTCTTGCGATTTCGAAAAACCGGCGACGGTCCGGCTCAGTGGTCTTCCCGTTACCTTCGGCAATATTTAGCGGAATCGATTGACTCGCACGAAGCCATTGATCACGGGCGGGACGATGAATCCCCTTCAACTTTGCAGACTCTTCGTACACCCAGGCGACATACGTAATCGCCAAACGATATACATCAAGTTTCTCGTGACTAAATGACATGCTGAATCATAGATAAGTTTTCCGATACCGGTCCCGATACCGATACCGATGCTAATCCCAAACGAGCTGAAAGCTTAGAATCAATAGTAACAAGAAAGATGGGATGAGAAATATAAAGCTTTTGTGACGAATTGACATGTGGAATCAAACGTATTTTTCCGATCCCGATACCGAGTCTAAACCCCGCTGAAGGCCTGGAAGCCTCCATCGACGGGCACCACGATTCCGGTAATGAACTTCGCGCCGTCTCCCGCCAGCCACACCAGAGTGCTCAACAAATCTTCCGGTTCGCCATAACGGCCCTGCGGGGTGTGATCGATGATGGTCTGCCCGCGGGCGGTCAAAGATCCATCTTCGTTGGTCAACAGAAAACGGTTTTGTTCGGTGAGAAAAAACCCGGGCGCAATCGCATTCACGCGGATCGCCGGATTCACTTCCTGCGCCATATAAACTGAAAGCCATTCCGTGAAATTGTTCACCGCCGCTTTCGCGGCCGCATATCCCACCACCCGGGTCAGCGGTTTGAAGGCCGTCATGGAAGAAATATTAATAATATTTCCAGACTGCTGTTCCTTCATGATTTTTCCGAAAATCTGACAGGGCAGCACCGTGCCGATCAGATTCAATTCGGTCACAAATTTGAATGCCTCCGGCGCCAAATCGAAAAAGGTGTTTTTGCCCGGCATAGCGGTCGCATCCGAATGATTTCCACCCGCACCGTTCACCAACAAGTCCACCCGGCCCCAGGTGTCCATCACCGTTTTGGCTGCCGCTTCGAGAGATTCTTCGGAAGTCACATCCCCCGCAATCGCAATAGCGGTCCCACCGGCAGCTTCAATGCTGGCGGTGAGATCTTTCAGCTTATCCGCATTACGGCTCAGCAGCGCGACTTTACAGCCTTGCGCCGCCAATTCTTTGGCCATGGCGGAGATTAACACTCCGTTGGCTCCGGTTACCACGGCAACTTGGTCTTTTAAATTAAACATACTTTTTTCCTCGGATTAAACGTCGTAGGTGGAAGCGGAGGTGTCCCCGCCGCGGCCGGTCCAGTTGGTGTGGAAGAACTCACCGCGCGGTTTGTCCAGACGCTCGTAGGTGTGCGCACCAAAGTAATCGCGTTGGGCCTGCAAGAGGTTCGCGGGCAAGCGTTCGGTGCGGTAGCCGTCGAAATACGCCAACGCCGCGCCAATGGCCGGCATGGGAATTCCCAGGTTCACGGATGAGGAAACCACCCGGCGCCAGGAGGCCTGCGCATTGTGAACCGCATCTTTAAAGAAGTCGTCCAACAGCAGGTTGCTGAGTTCAGGATTCTTATCAAAGGCATCACGGATGTTGTTCAGGAAGGCGGAACGGATAATACAACCCCCACGCCACATCAGCGCGATTCCGCCATAGTTTAAGGACCAGCCGTACTCTTCAGCCGCCGCCCGCATCAGCTCATAGCCCTGCGCATAAGAAACGATCTTGGATGCATAGAGCGCCTGCTTCAGATCTTCGATCATCTGCGCTTTGTCTCCGTCAAATTTGGCAGAGGGACCTTCCAACACTTTGGAGGCTTCCACCCGGTTGTCTTTCAACGCCGAGAGACAGCGGGCAAACACCGCTTCACCAATCAGGGTCAGCGGCTGACCCAAATCCAATGCGGAAATCGCGGTCCATTTTCCGGTACCTTTCTGACCGGCGGTGTCCAGAATCTGATCCACCGTCGCATTGCCGTCTTCATCGCGGTATCCGAAAATATCCCGGGTGATTTCGATCAGGTAAGAATCCAATACCCCGGTGTTCCATTCCGCAAAGATATCATGCATCTCATCGTTGGACAGGCCCAGACCGGATTTCATCATCTGATACGTTTCGCAGATCATCTGCATGTCGCCATATTCGATGCCGTTGTGAACCATTTTCACAAAGTGACCCGCACCGCCATTGCCCACCCACTCACAGCAAGGTTCACCGGAATCCGTTTTGGCACAGATCCCTTGAAAGATCGGTTTTACCGCTTCCCAGGCTTCGGGAGATCCGCCCGGCATAATGGACGGACCTTTAAGGGCACCTTCCTCACCACCGGAAACCCCGGTACCAATGTAATGCAATCCGGCCGCCTCCACTTTGGCCATCCGGCGGTCGGTATCAGGGAAGTGGGTGTTTCCACCGTCAATAATAATATCCCCTTTGTCCATCAATGGCAGCAGCGAATCAATGGTGGCATCCACCGCGCCACCCGCTTTCACCATCAACATCACTTTGCGGGGCGATTTCAGCGATGATACCAATTCTTCAACCGAATGGGCTCCGAGTATATTTTTCCCGGCTGCGCGTCCATTGACGAAATCGTCCACTTTGGAAGTGGTACGGTTGAAGCAAGCGACTGTGAAGCCTTTGCTTTCCATGTTCAAAATCAAGTTTTCGCCCATGACGGCGAGTCCGACAACGCCAATATCCGCTTGTGACATCTTATATGCTCCGATTGGTTATGATTTAAAAAAAGTAATGCAGGTCCAATAAAGATTCCCGCCGCCTCTAGCAAGGGAAATCGAAAAAGGAAGGGGGTACCGGGTGCATGATCAAAATCGTCCAGAAATGAATTCAAAGTTCTAACCCTGGTTTTGCCAAGCCTCGTACTTCCAAACCTGTTTATTTCCGCCTGGAAATCAGCAGTGCATCACCGCGCTGAAATCAACCCCTCCGAAAAAAACCGCCGTTTCAGTGACCGATGACTTCCCCCTGCCTTCCCGGCATTCAAAAGAAATCCATCCTCTGCGAAGATCAACCTGATAAAGAAAACGCCCCTTTCTTTCCGGACCCTGAATTATGGGACGGTCCCAAAACCGTCCCCTTGACGCTTTCGACTCAGCAAAGTACGTTTTTAAAAAATACAGGAGTTTACCATGAAAGTCCCCCCCCCCATTTCTCTTTGCTTCGTTCTATGGCTTGCCGGAACTGCGTTTGCAGATACCGTGGTGTATATCGATGAATTCACCAGCAGTGCCAACTGGACCTCGGACCTCCCTCCCGGCGGACTGATCTCAAATTTCAACACCGGCGGCGGATCAGACCGCCGATTCCGTTTTCGGAGTGGAAACGGATCGATGAGCAGCACTCTCCCTGAACGCTGGGCCTCCATTTATAAAACCTCCGCCCTTACGGCCACCGGGGAATACGATCCGGTGCTGGACAACAGCACCCTGCCGGTGCAGTGGTCGTTCACGTACAACAACTCCTTTGGCAGTTCGTCATCCACCTCTCTCAGCGGAGCAGCGGATGATGCCTACGATGCTCACGGCTTTGTGGTGGGAGCGACCTCTGCAGATTTTCAGAATGCCGGAAATGGATATGCCGTGGTGGTGGCGGCCGGACCCGACGGCGGAACCCAGGACACACTGCAGTTCATCAAATACAGTGGGGGGCTGGCGGGAACCACCACCACCCTGCTCGCTTGGTCCAACGCGGACAATAGTGACACCGGACTGGAGGATGTAGGAAATTCAGCCGTAGCCGTTTCTCTGATTTTCGACCCCGCCAGTTCGCAATGGACCCTGCAGGGATCGGCCGGCCATCCGGGAGGCTACAATGAAAATTTTGTGGATCCGCTTTCGGTTTCCTACACCACGGCAGACACCAAATCGATCGTGGATTCCGCCTACACCGGCACCAGTCTGGGGAATATCGGGTTTTTCACCAGTGTGGATGACGACCAACCTCAGAATTATTTAGACCATCTCACCGTTCAAACCGTTCCCGAGCCCTCCACCCTGATGTTGATAGTGGCCGCCCTTGCGGGTTTGACCGTTTATCGCCGGAAATAGCCGATCCGGTCTTGAAAGCACTACCGGCATTAATCCAGAAACTTTTCTTCGCAGGGAACGGTCGCCAGCTTCACTTCACGCTGATAAGGCGTTCTTTTGTGCTGATTTAACTCCCCGTAGAGCTCACGCATCCGCGCTTCCGCAGGTTTTCCCAGGACCGTAAACCCTTTATCCCCCGCCGGATCTGTCTTAAATTGAGGACGTTGGTTCTGTTCATCCCATTTCCACCAGTAAAGCCCATTCCACCAGGGTTCCGGTGAAAAACTGCGCAGAACAGCCTCCAAATAATTGGCCTGCTCCTCACCGTCATAGCTCGATTCCGACGTCCACCCCGACGGAGACTTTGCGCCCCCACTCGAACTGGTACAGCCGCACTCGCCAAAGGAGATCGGCTTCCCATAGGCCTCTGCCATCCGCCGAAAACGGGTAACCTGCGGGGCCAGCATCGCCATCATCTCTTCCACACTGCTGCCCGGTTTTTCAGAGCCTCTCTCATAACAACTGAGCTGAAGCATATCCAGCTCACGCCACCAGTGATCCGACCGTGCGAGCTCTTTGTCAAAGTCAATCAAACCGGTATGCGTCGTGTGGCAGCTTGTCACCGGACCGTCATAGACCGAACGCACCGCCTCAATCACCCGCTTCCAGTGACCGTGCTGGTCAATGGTGCGATCCAGCTCACTGTCCAGTCCGTAAAGCTCACAGCCGGTATCCTGCGCAATACGCGCATAATGAACACTGCGGAGGGTCATACTTTCAAACCAACGCGCCCAATGATCCGACACCCGTCCGGGAATACGTTCGCGGTCCGGCTGAAACCATACTTGGAGCCGGCCGTTTCCATCCTGCGTTTCCTGCATCGGTCGCAAATTCACCCTTAAACCACACTTGTGCATATATTCAATCAGGGTGTAAAGTTCGTGGTCGTTGGGCGTCACTTCAAAATCACGGTACTGACGGGTGGTATGTGCACTCTCCTGCATCACAATGGGTGTAAGTACCACCCATCGCACATTGGCATCCACCATCCGGTCCACCTGCGCATGCGCCCACTCACTCCCCAGCACGCCATTGCGTGCGTAGAAGCCAAAAGTAACACCCGTTTGGGTTTCGGTAAATGCGGGAGCTTGAAAATTTATCATGATACGAATTTGCGGGTGTTAAAACAATCGGGTTCACGACACCGTAAACCCCGGACATAAAAAAAGAGTGATTCCCGCGCGAGGCGGAACACACCTACACGCGGCGGCGCACCCCCAAGGCCAACACACAGCACCCAGCCAGCAACATCAAAATCGTAGACGGTTCGGGTACTGCCACCACATCCCCCAGGGTGGTGCCGTAGCGGACTTCATCAGTATACAGAGAGGATACCGATCCGCTTGTGGAGTAGGCGGCAAATTGCAGAAAATCATCAAATTCATAACTGCCGGATGTCGTACTCACCGTTGCAAAACCATCGGAAAAAGCAGAAAGACTGGCTTCGCTCCCTCCCCCCGCGACCCAGGCCTCATATTGTGCTTGCGAGAAGATCCAAAGCGAAGCCACCCCCGGGGTCCCCGCACTAAGCGCTTCACCCACCTGCGTAAATTTGGAAACCATGAGATAGGTGGTCCCCTCTACATATTCAAAACCACTCTGTGTCGAATATGTGGATCCGTCATATGCAACCTGCGGATACTGGCCACTTCCTGAAATGTCATCGGCCATGTTAAACCATGAACTGGACGACCCACCGGTTGCTGTGCTGTTGAGCCGCGTCTGGCCCGTGGTATTAATACTGTTGATATCCGCAATATTAAAAAGATGGCTTCCCCATAAATCACCATGAACCACTGCCGTGTCCAAGGCGACCCCCAAATACGAAACACCACTATTAAGAGCCCGTTGATTGAGTGAGCCCCCCGAGCCTGCATAAAAAACAGACCCAAAACTCAGTCCCGCCGTGCGGTAACTGGAGGACGCTTTTGAAGGCGTGTTACTCGCCGAATAATTCCCGGTTAACCCAGTCGCCGTGGTGGCTGTACCGCCGATTGCCGTATTGTCTGCCAGCCCGTAGTTAAAACCTTCATAAACCAGCAGCGCGCCCCTCGCAGGCATCAGAACGTTGAGACACACAGTGAAACGCATGGTGAGTGTAACGATAGTCTTTTTCATGCAAAAAAAATATCATGCAAACGTCAAACAGACAATACAAAGCTAAGTCAACGGTTGACCTCCTTTAATTTTCCGCATAATTTCATCGGTATGTCCATCACCCTCGCCACTATCGCCCGCGCCTGCGGCGTCTCCCCTTCCACGGTATCGCTCGCATTGCGGAATCACCCCCGCATCCCCGAAGCCACCAAAGCACGCATCAAAAGCATGGCCGCCGAACTGGGTTACACCCCCAATCCTTCGGTCTCCCGGGTCATGTCTGAAATACGGGCCGGGGGGAAAAAATCCGTTTTTAAAGAATCTTTGGCCTACTTCACCGCCGATGCCCCCCCTCACCCGCACAGCTATGAAACCCGGCTGTTTGCCGGGGTGGTCGCCCGCGCGGAAGCAATGGGATACAAGATTGATCGTTTTGAGTTAGGGAAAAACGGCCTCACCTTAACCCAGCTCGGAAAAGTTCTCGCCTCCCGGGGGATCCGAGGTCTCATCCTTGCCCCCTGGCCCCAAGCACATTCTGAACATGAAATCGACTGGAAAAACCTCGCCTCCGTCGCCATCGGCTACTCATTGGAAGCTCCCAACATCCACCGGGTCAGTCGGGATATCATGCACACGCTGCGCGGCGTATTCACAAAACTTAGCGCTCTCGGTTATCAAAGAATCGGATTTGTCATGGAACGCAGTCATGAGGCCCGTATGGAATTCATGACCCTTGCCGCATACCAACTGCACAACTTCCTGAGTCAGGAAGAACATCGCCTGTCCCCCCTGGTGGCAGAAAACCTCACTGAAGAAATCTTCACCCACTGGACCACAGCCCAAAAACCCGATGTCATTTTCACCATGTACCGGCCGATCGTGGATTGGCTTCGAAATGCCAACTACCGCGTGCCCGAAGATATCGGAGTCTTTGCCTTCAACTGCGAAAGCCCGGAATCCGAATTCAGTGGAATCTACCCCGCATATGAATCCCTGGGCGCCGCCGCAGTGGAACAGGTCTCAGCCCTCATTGAACGTAGCGAGTTTGGACTCCCCCACAACCCGGGCACCTTAATCGTCCCGGGAATCCCCTGCCCCGGCAATACGCTCCGCTTTTAACAGCGGGGCCTCCCCCGTGCAGTTCCCACAACTGCCGCCCTTCCCCTTTCCAAAATTTACTCCCTTCGGAACTGCATTCGAACAGAATAACCTCCTAAAAAGGCTATCCAATCCCTATGGAGTGATATAAATCACAGATATGAAGTCTATGACCCCCGATCATCCCCAAAAAGGTCTGCGCACTGGCATTTCAGTATTTACAGGCATCCTCTTGATAGGGGCCACTCTGTGGGGAGCAGGTGAATCACGAAAACGAACAGACACCCGTATCCGACAGGAATTGGCCCGGCACGCCGTTTCGATAGCCGCCTCCTTGCCGGTCCAGGACGTACAGGCGCTCTCATTTACCCCCGAAGACAAACATCGCCCCGAGTATCAAAGCTTATCACGTTCGCTACATGCATACGCCAAAATTTCCGGGTTGCGCAGCATCTACACCCTTTCGCTCCTCGATGAAAACACCCTGGCTTTCGGTCCGGAAAGTCTAAAACCCGATGACATCTACGCCTCCGCCCCCGGCGAGATTTATCAACAACCTCTTCCCGAGAATTTCGAAATTTTTGAAACCGCATCCCCCTTCGTCACCGGCCCCTACATCGACGAGTATGGTTCATTTATTTCTGCCTACGCGCCTGTGGTCCATCCCCGCTCCGGCCAGGTGCTCGCGGTGATCGGCGTCGATATTGAACAAAGCAGCTGGCATCTCGCGCTTCGCCGGGCACAATGGCTGCCGGTCCTCCTGATCACCCTCCCGCTGGGACTGCTGGCATTCATCATGATCCAGGGCTTTCTCAGCCCTCCCCTTCCATCCGGCGACGCCAAATTCCCGCAACAGTTCGTGCCGGCACTTTGCGGTTTAATGATGCTCCTGCTCACCGCCGGCACCACCTGGCTTTTTTACCAAATGGAACGGATCGCACGTGAAGAGACCTTTCACACCACCGCCCTGCTCAAGGCCGAAATCTATGCCAACAAACTGAAAGCCCTCCAGAACGATATTACCGCGTTAACCGCTTTTTTCGATTCGAGTGACCTTATCGACCATGCGGAGTTCAACCGGTTTTGCTCCCAAACCCTCGCGGACCACCCCATTGTGAGTGTCGCCTGGTGTCCGAAAGTACAGAGTTCAAATCTCGAAGCGTTCGAACGCAGTATGCGCAATGAAGGATTCCCGGACTTTTCCGTTCGGCCTCTCCCGGATGCACAGGGCCTCTCCGAATTCAGCTTTCCCGCACGATATGTTTTTGGGATCAGCGGAGAGCACCCCGCACCCGGATATGACAGTTACGCCACAGCTCTGCGCCGTGAGGCGATCGACACCGCCCTTCGCTCCGGGCGCGCAGCCGCCAGCGCCCCGCTTACCCTTGTTCACCAACCGCAACAACCCAAAGGCTTTCTCATCTTTCAGCCGGCCACCACCCTCAAGGAACAAGGCATCCTCAGCATTATCATTCAACCCTCGGACATGATGCGCCGCTTCGGCCGCCTTTCCGCATCCATCTCTTCGGGACTGTCCGGCTACCTTTTCGAAATCACCCCCGAAGAGCCCCCACTCCTATTGGCCGGCCCTGATCACTCTTCCGTCTCTTCCTCCTCAGAGCTATTAAATCCGGAGCAGTTGCGGCGGACCGTCCCTTTACCCGCCTTCGGCCGAACCTACATGCTGTCCTTCCAACCCAATGCCCAATGGTATCAGACGCACACCCTGCAAAACTGGAAAATGGCCCTTTTCGCCGGCCTTTCACTCACCGCGTTCCTGACCGGCCAGCTCATCACTCTGGCCAACCGGCCCGCCCTGCTCGAAAAACATGTCCGGGCCCGCACCGCAGAACTGGGCAGCAGCGAACAACGCTTCCGCGACCTGATTAATACCATCCCCGATTTAGTCTGGCTCAAAGATCCGGAAGGCCACTTCTTAAACTGCAACCGGCGGTTTGAAAAATTCTTTAATGCTTCCGAAAAGGACATTATCGGCAAAACAGACTACGCATTTGTTGAGGAAGAGGTCGCCAAAAACTTTCGTGCACATGATCTAAAAGCCATGGAAAGCCATCAACCGGTGAAATATGAGGAATGGGTCCAATTTGCGTCCGACGGACACCGTGAGCTGCTTGAAACCGTCAAAACCCCACTGTATGACGAGGAGAACCAATTGATCGGCACCCTCGGAATCAGTCGGGATATCACCGAACGCAAAGTGACGGAAGAGGCCTTGCAGAAAAGTGAAGAAAAACTGCGGCGTATCATCGAAAACAGCACCAACATGTTTTATTCACATAACCTCGAAGGGCTTCTGACCTATGTCAGCCCCCAGGTGAACAACATCCTCGGCTACGAAACAGATGGCGCACTCCAAAACTGGCGGACCTTGACCAGTGACCACCCTGCGAACAAACAAGCCTACCAGAGTACGGACAAAGCCATCCGAACCGGCAAAGCGCAACCCCCTTATGAAGTACAGTTAATTCATAAAAATGGACATCATGTTTGGGCCGAAGTCCGCGAAGCGCCGGTGGTAAAAAATGGCCAAACCGTGTCCATCGTGGGATCACTCACGGATATCACCGTCCGGAAACAGGCTCTAGAGGAAAAAGAACAGAGCCAACACTTACTTCGATCCATTCTCGACACCATTCCCATTCGCGTATGGTGGAAAGACTGTGAGAATCGATTCATGGGAATTAACCGGGGATGCGCCCTGGAACTGGGGCTGCAAAACCCCGAGGAACTGATAGGCAAAACCGACCACGACCTGTTCCCCAAAGAAGATGCCGACCACTACGTCGCAGATGATGAGGAAGTCCGCAACACCGGCCGTCCAAAACTGGGCATCGAAGAAATCATTATCCTTTCAAACAACGAACAGCGCTGGCAGGAAACCCACAAAGTTCCGCTGCGGGACAGCCGGGGAAACATTATCGGCACCGTGGGAACCGGAATCGACATCACCGCCCATAAACACGCGGAGACGGAACTGAAACGCAGCCGAAGACTTCTCGAACAGGTGATCAATGCCAATCCGGATCTCCTGTAGATGAAAAATACCGACGGAACTTTTCTAATGTGCAATAGCCAGTTCGAAAAACTCGCCGGTCTGCCGCAGGAAAAACTCATCGGTAAAACAGACCATGACCTGTTTCCGCCCGAACGGGCGGAGACCTTCGGGCAACAGGATCAATATGTGATCCAAAAAAGGGCAACCACCACCTACAAAGAGACCTTGCATCATGCAGAAACCGATACGGATAACTTTTACGAAACCATTAAAACCCCGGTTTATAGTCATGAAAACCAGCTCATTGGGGTGCTGGGAATCGCTCGCGACATCACCGAACGGGTGAAACTCGAATCCACCCTCCGCCAAGCGCAAAAACTTGACTCCATCGGACAGCTCGCCGGCGGGGTTGCGCATGATTTCAATAATATGCTCATGGGGATCATGGGCTATATTGAACTCAGTAAAACCGAAATCTCCACCGATCACCCCGTGCACGCATGCCTGGACGAAATGTACTGCATTGCCCAACGCTCAGCCGATCTCACCCGAAAACTCCTTGGCTTCGCCCGCAAACAAATCAAGGCACCCGTGGAGCTCAACCTCAACGAGACCATCCATGGAATGCTCAAAATGCTCAGACGCCTCATTGGAGAGGACATCGAGTTAAATTGGGAGCCCGCTGATCACTTGGGAAAAGTTCTGATGGATCCATCCCAAGTGGATCAAATTCTCGTCAATCTTTGTGTCAATGCAAGGGATGCCATCGAAGGCATCGGCAAAATTTGGATCACCACATCCAATGTTCAGCTCGATGCGGCCGCCTGTGCCCTCATTCCCGAAGCGACCCCGGGCGATTATGTTCTGCTTACCGTGACCGATACAGGAAATGGACTCGACCCCAAAATTGCAGACCACATTTTCGAGCCCTTTTTCACCACCAAAAACATCGGTGAAGGCACCGGCCTCGGATTGTCAACCGTCCACGGCATTATCAAACAAAACGCCGGACACATTCAGGTCCAAAACACCAAAGAAAACGGCGCATCCTTCCTGATCTACTTCCCCCAAATTGCTTCTGAAAATGAAACCAGGACCGTCGAGGCCTCCGCCCCCCCCATAGGTAAAGGAACAGAAACCCTCCTCCTCATCGAGGATGAGCACACGATCCTGGAAATCACCACCCTGCTTTTAGAAAAACAGGGGTATGAAGTACTCGCAGCCTCTTCGCCACTGGCCGGCCTGAAACTTGCACAGAACCACCCAAAGAAAATAGACCTGCTCATTACCGATGTGGTCATGCCCGAAATGAGTGGCCCCGATATCGCCAAAAAACTCATGACCCAGGATCCAAACCTGAAATGCATTTTCATGTCGGGATATACGGCCGATTTCATGGCACCAGAGGATATCCAGAACCCTCAAACCGCCTTCCTCCGAAAACCATTCGACGGACATGCCCTTAACCAGGTCGTACGCAAATTATTGGACATCCCGACGTCCCCGTTCCCTTAAAGTTCGGAAAAGAAACCACATCACCTATCTGATCCGTCCCCTCTAAAGCCACGCAATTATGTAAAATTCAAAGGGAGTCCCGCTTTGAGGGCCTCAGGGAGCAAAGAAGCCTGCAATCGAAATCATAACGTAGTCTCATTTCAAAACCGTAGTCCACGATCTCCGAGCGTGGAAATCCCTGCTTATCCCCTTGTTTCATTCCACAAGCGTAGTCCACGATCTCCGAGCGTGGAAATCTCTGCTTACCCCCTTGTTTCATTTCACAAGCCTAGTCCACGATCTCCGAGCGTGGAAATCCCTGCTTATCCCCTTGTTTCATTTCACAAGCGTAGTCCACGATCTCCGAGCGTGGAAATCCCTGCTTATCCCCTTGTTTCATTTCACAAGCGTGGTCCACGATCTCCGAGCGTGGAAATCCCTGCTTATCCCCTTGTTTCATTTCACAAGCGTAGTCCACGATCTCCGAGCGTGGAAATCTTTACTTAGGCTCTTGTTTCATTTCCACGCACGGAGTGCATGGACTACGCAAACGCCACCACATCGGCAATTTCATCTGTTCCGACCAAGCGCATCAACAGCCGATCCACCCCGAGGGCAATCCCCGCACAATCCGGCATCCCCCTTTCCAAAGCCGTCAAAAAGGCTTCGTCCAGAGGATAGACCTCCTGCCCTCTCCCGCTTCGCTCTTCCGCACAAACTTCAAATCGTGTCCGCTGCTCCCGGGCATCGGTCAATTCGGTATAGGCATTGGCCAATTCCACCCCGCCCACATACATTTCCCATCGATCCGCCACTTGCGGATTTTCCGGACGCATCCGCGCCAGCGCGGCCCGTTCCGCGGGAAAATTTTTGACCACCACCGGCACCGTTTCTTTCGAGAGAACCGGCTCCACCTTTTCCACCAAATCGAAATCAAAGCGGTCGGCATCAAAGTCCAACACCGGATCCCAGCCCGCCCACTTCAAAAATAATTCCGAAATCGTATATATTTTGGGCGCAGCCTTCAAATCCACCCCGTCAAAAGGCCCGCCCCCTGCCACGTCCGCCACCGCCTGTAATAAATCACAGGTCTCCCCGATCAAAACCTCACTGCTCACCCCCGTCCAATACCATTCCAACATGGTGTATTCCGGCAAGTGACGCTGTCCGCGCTCCCCCTGACGGAAACACGGTCCCACCTGAAAGATTTTTTCAAACCCCGCACACACCATGCGCTTCATGTGCAATTCCGGAGAAGTCCGCAGCCACGCATCACCCGAAGCTTCGGCATCAATATGATCCTCCATCGCCGGGGTGTTCACCCGAATGGGGGTCTCGACCTCCAAATAATCACGGGACACAAAAAAGCTCCGTACCGCGGTCAGGACCCGGGCACGGAGTTGAAGGGCTGTTGTTTTTGAGGATAAGTCCATAAATTGAAAACGCCTCAAAAGAACGTCCAACATTCAACATCGAACGTTCAACGCCGAAGTTACCTGCGTTCGGGGTTCAATGTAGCGCGTTGAATGTTCAATGTTCGTTACTTCTTATTGACCCGGTCCACATATTCCCCGGTCCGGGTATCAATACGAACCAAATCCCCTTCATTGATAAACAAAGGCACCTGAATTTCGTAGCCGTTATCAATTTTTGCCGGCTTCATGACATTCGTGGCGGTGTCTCCACGGGCACCCGGTTCAGTTTCCGCAATCACTTTTTCCACAAATACCGGCAGTTCCAAATCAATCGGAGTGTCATTAAAAAATAAAACCTTGCAGGGCATTTCTTCAATCAAAAAGTATTTGAAGTCGCCAACCACATCCACATCCACCGTCACCTGTTCGTAAGTGGCATCGTCCATAAACACAAAGTGTTCTCCATCCGGATAAGAATAGGACATATCTTTCTGCATCAAGTCAGGTTTTCCGATTTTCTCTGTGGAACGGTAGGTCCGCTCCAAACCGGTTCCGGTCATGATATTTTTCATTTTGCAACGGTAGAGGGCCTGACCCTTCCCGGGTTTCACAAATTGAAAATCGGTGATAACGTAGGGCTGTCCATCGATTTCAATTTTAAGACCTTTACGCAGATCGCTGGTGCTGTACATAGATTGTTCCTTAGTTTAGAATGGCTGAAAGTTGCCGTCATCTACTCAACCATGTCCGCTTTGTCAAAAAAACAACTCCAACATCTACAAGTCGCCATCGGGCTTTTGGCTTGCATCACCCTATGCTGCTTCCCTTCTGGCATCCCGTTTCCCGGCACATTCCCCGGGATAACCCCCTTTGTTTCCAGCCTGTTGGCTTTGGCAATTGCCCATTCCCTGCTCAAACTGGGGGAACTCCCCGCGTGGATGCGTATGGGGATCTTACTCCCCATCGCGCTTGCCGCCCCTCTGACCTTGCGCATGCTTCCACATTTATTGACGGTTCTATGGCTTCTCCTCCCCTTTGCCCTCCTCCTGCTCTCGATCCGTCCCCGCTTCCCCACTCTCCCTCCGCTCTGGTATCTGACCAGCCTTTGGATCAGCTTAAGTCTTGGCGCCATCCCCCTGCTTGCGCTGCTGAAAAACCAAATAAACCACGGACTGCCTCTCCTGCCCAGTCACATCCATATCTGGATATGTATTCTTGCAGTCATTCCCCTCGGCTTTTCCACCCGCTCCATGCTCCACCCTTTGGCCAAAACCATTGCCCGCACAGAAATCTGGGTCGCCCTCCTGCTCATCGGACTTACCCCCCTCCTCTGGACCGCGGCCACCTCGTTTAAAATTCCCGGCGAACCAGACCGGAACTTCCATTCCTTCACCCCCGAACCCCGCTTCTTCCTGCTTCCGAAAGACGGAATTCCGGAATTAGCACCTTCCGAACTTCGGAACCTGCCCTTAAAAACCGAAACCCTGGCCGCTCTGGATGAAATGACCTGGCGGTTAACCGATACGTATATCACATCCACTTTTCACACCAACGGCGACCTTTCTCCGGAAGAAATGTTACGCTCCATGAAACTCTACGGCTTCCTGCTCGAAGATCGACATGGGGCCTTTCTCCCCGCAGCCTCCTTTCAGATGTCCGCCCCGGACAACATGGATCCGAAGTATTTGGCCGATTTTCAGCACAGCCTCAGCCGCATCACGCTGTCCCCCCCTGAATTCATGCAGCAATCAGGACTGACCCTCCCCGAAACGCAACAGGTTTTTGAAAATTTGAAAACCCTCAACTGGATTCGCCGCACACCTTTGCAAGAAGAGAGATATCGCCTCACCGCTCAAGCGCGTAAACCCTTTGAAAACGGACTTTATCCACGACAACTTTTGTTTATCGGGCAAGTGGCGACTGATAAGGAAACCGAAATGGTTCAACAAAACTATGTTCCCCGAAGGAACCTTTCCCCTTTTCAGATTTTTTCTGAGTTCAGTCAACTCGCCGACCTCCAAGCCGCAGAAACCCGTCAGGCCTGGAAGTGGAACCAACATCAGCCCTTTCTTTTGTCGGCAACACGCTGGCAGCAAACCGCCTACCTCTGCCTTGCCGCCATCCTCGCCTTACTGGCCGGACGTTGCCTCCCCGACCAATTACCCCATTCATCACTGTGGCTTTTATCGGTCCTGGGCCTGATCTGCTGCCTGCAGATTCCTTTTGCCACCGCATTTCAGCCCGCTCTGCGCATCGGACTCGCGGTTTGGACCGCCCGGAATTTGTGCCGCCTGACAGATCCCGAGTGCGATCGACTCAGTGGCTTTGCCGCCTGCGGGTTCATAACCCAGGTCCTGATGCCCCTTCCCCGGGACAGCGCGCTGGTTCATCTCTGTGCATGGACCCTCATATGGACCCTGCCCGCCATCGGCCTTCTCTTCTACGCCACCCGTCCCCTCAAACCAACAGGTCCACAGACCTCCGTTTGACCTCAGGGGCATCCCGGCGTAAGTTCAGGCTTCAGACAATTGAATATCCCTCCCCCTCGAACCCTCACAGGATTTCCCATAATGAATAAAACAATCACCCTCGCTAAACGCCCTATTGGCGAACCTTCCGCTTCTGACTTCGCCTTCGAGACCGAAGCCACGCCCACCATTAAAGACGGTGAAATCCTGCTGGAAACCGTCTATGTTTCCGTTGATCCCTATATGCGCGGGCGCATGAGTAACGCAAAATCTTATATTCCCCCCTTTGAAGTCGGTAAACCCATTGAAGGCGGTGTGGTGGCCAAGGTCACGGCATCGAAACATCCGGATTTCCAATCCGGCGACCACGTTTCAGGCATGCTGGCATGGAAACAAATTCAGACATCCACCGGCCGGGGCCTCAACAAAGTGGATCCCGAAGCCGCCCCCCTCTCCGCTTATCTCGGACTTTTGGGCATGACCGGTTTGACCGCCTACTGCGGCCTTACCGAAATCGGCACTCCCCAAGCAGGTGAAACCCTGGTGGTCTCCGGCGCAGCCGGGGCGGTGGGATCTGTAGTGGGACAAATCGGAAAAATCTTAGGCTGTCACGTCGTCGGCGTCGCGGGCTCAGACGAAAAAGTGGAGATGTTAACCTCCAAATTCGGTTTTGATGCCGGAATCAATTATAAAACGGCCGAGGATATGGCCGCCGCCATTGACAAAACCTGTCCGGACGGGGTTGATGTCTACTTCGATAACGTAGCGGGAAAAGTTTCCGATGGAGTTTATCTCCATATGAATCGGTTGGGGCGCATCATCAATTGTGGCGCCATCGCTCATTACAATGAAACCTCTATTCCCATGGCTCCGCGGGTTGAAATGATGCTGATTAAAAACAGCCTGCGCATGCAGGGATTCATCGTCAACGATTTCACCGATAAATTTCCGGCCGCCATTCAGCAGCTGGCCCAATGGCTCAGCGAAGGAAAACTCGCATTAGCCGAAACTGTGGTTGAAGGATTCGACAACATCCCCCAGGCCTTTTTAGATTTATTTGCCGGGGCAAACCGCGGAAAAATGGTGGCCAAAGTTTAGTCCGCATTCCCGTACAACCTTCAGTTGCATCCCCCGAACCGGAGGGCCCGCGTCCCGCGGTTCACCAAAGTGCCCGAACGCTCCTCTGGACGTCCCCCGCGACAACCGGTCATTTTTTCTATTTTATTTAACGTAAACCTTAACTTAACGGTTGTGGAGTGCGGCCGCTTGCTGCCGCTTTTTTGTAACAAAGCTTGCTTCGTCCCCGCTAGCGGGGCAGGTCGCCCCAAAGCGGTAGCACCTGATATGCATTCCCTACACGACAAATGGATGCGCATCTATTCTAGTAGCGGCGCACCACGCCTACAATCGATCCCAGGATCTGGAAATCAGGCTGGTTACTTTCCACATACAGTGGCAAATGACGATCACTTTCCGGCTGGAGACGATAACGCGAATTGTCCTCTTTGAAGATGCGCTTCACCGTGCTTTCCCCGTCAATCATCGCCAGCACGATGTCGCCATCACGAAAATCGGAACCGCGTTGCACAATCACATAATCCTGATCGTGGATACCGGCATTTTCCATACTGTCCCCGGAAATCTGCACTGAAAAGCGGTCCTGAAGACCAAAGAGTTGCGCAAAGTTCAAATAACCCAGAGGATTTTCCTGGGCCAGGATCGGATGTCCCGCCGCGGCTTTGCCCAAAATAGGAATCCCCTTCTCTTCATCATCCGCCAACTGAATGCCCCGGCTTAACCCCGCGGTACGGGTGATCCAGCCTTTGCGTTCCAACATCGCCAAATGATCCGAGGCGCCTTTGGGAGAGCGGATATTAAAATGATCCGCAATTTCACGGACGGTGGGAGGACAATGATCGCCTTCAATACGTGAACGGATGTATTCGTATACGGCGCGCTGCTTTACAGTGAGGTCTTCTTTGGTTTTCATGGCCCCAACTATACATACGTTTGGACCCGGGGTCAACCCCCCAATTATAAATCAATTTGATCGCGTTTTCGCTGATCGTATTTTTCCACCATTTGGTGCATCACATCCGCATTGTACTCACGCAGTCCGCTGAGCACCATTTTCTTTTCACCCGTGCCCACGACCTCTCCCCCCGACAGAAACCGGAAAGTTAAACTCACGTTCCCCCGCTTGCCGTCCACAACCATGCTTGCACCGGTATGCTCAATCTCGGTATCCGGAATGTTTGCATGATCCAAACTGAGCGACATGCTCTCATAAATCACCAGGGGACGGTCAATATTAATCATCACATGGTGCTCCGCCATCAGCGGCTCCAATACATGCGGAAAATTATGTCCGGAAAAACGGACGTAATTGCGGATGACCTGGCTAATGACCGCATCCTCCCGGTTGGGCTCCCCCGAAAAGTCCGCCCGCAAATATTCTTTTTCCCGGTCATCCAGCAACACAATCTCGCCCGGCGTCGTTTCATCAAAATGAATCGCAACCCCGTCACTCACCATCCCCGCAAAAGTAAAATTCATTTTCGGATACAGGCCGAGATGGCGGATCAGTACCGCAAATAACAAATCCCCCGGCACACAGAAGCGTTTGGCATCCACATCATGGATGGGATTAAAGTCGTCCGCCACCTGTTTGGCAAATCTGCTGGCTTGGCTCCGGGTAAAACTGACTTTACCATCGCTCCATGATGTATAGGGATCTAAAAAATTCATAGGGGACATCTATCCTGAAAAACGCCAACAAATCAACTGAAATTGTTAAGGCAATGTTAGTGGGACGCGTGGGGGACCCGCTGAATCTGTTCCGGATCATACCCTTCAGCCACCGCCATATCGATCAAGGCCTGTATCCGCGCCTCCGGTAAATTCGGATCCCGAGCCATGATCCATACATAATCCCGTTTTCGACGGCCAACGATCGTTACCTCATAGGCATTATCCACATACATAATAATATACTCCGCTTTCACCGGCCACACAAAGCGCATCCCCCAAACCGCATTGGATGGATCCGATTCGTCCACAAAACCCACCGGGGTGTAGGTTTTAAATTCCCCATCCGCGGCCCCTTTGTTGAATGTGAAGGTGGTCTCAATGCGGTTGCCCTCCCCCTGCTGATAGTTTTCCAGGGCATTCCAAGCCTCCTTTTCTAAAAAGGTGGGAATGTTGGCAACAACATACCAATCCCCCATAAAACGATCGAGATCGACGTGAGATTCAGTTTGGATAGGTTTCATAGTGCTGCAGGCTGAGGTGAGAAACAGAATAACGAGAAGAATTACTTTCATACCCACTGTTCACCCCAGGGACACAAAACCTTACACCCGGGAAGGCGCTTATTTGCAAATACCACAATTTCGTTTCATTTAAGACATTATGTATCTTAATTAAATTTTATTCTCGAACATCATATATTATCCGGATATGACGCGAGCCAGCTAACCGAATTCTAACCCAAGGCTCTTCCGTGAATATGATTCAAAGTCCGGCGAAACGATTGATTTTAGGTGTTCAGTTCCTGTTTGTGGCCTTTGGTGCCACCGTACTGGTTCCGCTGCTTGTGGGTATTGACCCCTCTGTGGCTCTCTTTACCGCCGGGGTCGGCACTCTCATTTTTCATCTCATCACCGGCGGAAAAGTTCCCGTCTTTCTGGGAAGCAGTTTCGCTTTTATTGCCCCCATCGTCGCCTCCACCGAATTATACGGCATGCCCGGCACCCTCGCCGGTCTCATGGCGGTGGGCCTGGTTTACGCGACGGTCTCCGCGTTCATCAAACTTTTGGGGCCTTCCTTTATTGTGAACCTCTTTCCCTCCGTCGTCGTCGGCCCGGTCATTATGGTGATCGGGCTTTCTTTATCTTCGGTCGCTGTCGACATGGCTAAAGGCAATTGGCTCCTGGCCATTATTGTTCTCGCCGCCGCCATCATCACCGTCATTTTTGCCAAAGGCATGTTTAGACTGATCCCCATTCTGGTCGGACTGGTCGTGGGCTATATCGCGGCCACCCTCATGGGCGCCGTCGATTTCACCGCCATCCACGACGCCAGCTGGATTGCCCTCCCAGAGTTCGTCAAACCGGAATGGAACCTCAAAGCCATTCTCTTTCTTCTCCCGGTTGCGGTCGCCCCCATGATCGAACACGTGGGCGACATGTATGCCATCGGCGGCGTCGCCAAACAGGATTTTGTCAAGGACCCCGGTCTTCACCGCACCCTCCTGGGAGATGGCATCGCCACCTTCATCGCCGGCATCTTCGGCGGCCCCCCCAACACCACCTACTCCGAAGTCACCGGCGCCGTCTCTCTCACCAAAGTCACCGACCCCCGTGTCTTACGTATCTCCGCCTGTACCGCCATTGCCTTTTCCTTCATCGGAAAAATCGCCGGGGCACTGAAAACCATTCCCGTACCCGTCTTGGGGGGTATCATGTTATTACTTTTCGGCATGATTGCCTGCGTCGGCATCAAAATCCTCATCGATTCCCATACCAATTTGAATCACACCCGCAACCAGGTGATTGTCTCCATCGTGCTCGCAGTGGGCATTGGCGGCGCCTCCCTGAGCATTAAAGATTTCACCCTCTCCGGTATCGGCCTCGCCTCGGTCGTCGGGGTCATTCTCAATCTCATTCTCCCCGGACATTCCGAGGAAGTCGAAGCCACTGACGAAGAAGATATCGTCATCTAAACCCATCCCGCAAGGAATACACTCATGTCAAAATTCACCTCCCTGTTGTTGATCCTCCTCGGACTTAGCTGCGCCACCCGCGCCCAGAACACCAACCTTCAATTGCTCTACGATTTCGGTGAAGACCGCGAATACCTGACCTCCACCGTCGAATTCTTTAAAATCGACGACTACGGCCGCACCTTCTTCTTCGTCGACATGAACTACGATGCCAACGGCGTCAGCGGCGTGAGTGAAAGTTACTTCGAATTCGCCCGCTCCTTCGACATTGCCGACGACCTCCCCATCGGACTCCACTTCGAATACAACGGCGGACAGGGCCAATTCGCCACTCCCGACGGCAATCAGGCCTACACCATTAACAATGCCTACCTCAGCGGTCTGGATTTCTACTGGACTTCCGAAGACTTCACCAAAGCCGTCACCCTGCAATTGCTCTATAAATACATCGAAGACAAAAACGATGATGCCTACCAGATCACCACCGTGTGGTTTGCCAGCTTGCTGGAAGGAAAAGTGACCGTCAACGGATTCGCCGATTTCTGGCGTGAAGACAACAGCTTTGGCGACAAAACCACGGATTATGTCTTCCTCAGCGAACCCCAGTTCTGGTACAACCTGAATCCCAACATTGCCGTGGGCAGCGAAATCGAATTCGGCTACAACTTTGGCGGCACCGAAGGCTGGAAAGTCTGCCCCACGGTTGCGGCTAAATTCACCTTCTAAGGATCTCCCATGCTGGATAAATTTTTCAAAATAACAGAAAGCGGCAGCTCGGTGAAAACCGAGCTGCTGGCCGGGGTCACCACCTTTATGACCATGGCCTACATCCTGGCCGTGAATCCCGACATTCTCAGTGCCACCGGTATGGACGCCTCTGCGGTCTTCACCGCCACCGCCCTCTCCGCTCTCATCGCCACCCTGGTCATGGCTCTGGTGGCCAAACTTCCTTTTGCCCTCGCACCGGGCATGGGCCTCAATGCCTTCTTCGCTTTTGGTGTGGTGCTGGGTATGGGTCACAGCTGGCAGATGGCCCTCACCGCGGTATTTCTGGAAGGTCTCATCTTCATCGCCCTTACCCTGCTCAACGTGCGGGAATGGATCGTGAACGCCATCCCCATGCCGCTCAAACACGCCATCTCCGCCGGTATCGGACTGTTTATTGCCTTTATCGGACTTCAGAATGCCGGGGTGATTGTCAACAACGACGCCATTTTGGTCAGTCTGGGTGACGTAAAATCCGCCCCCGTCTTTTTGATGATGGCCGGGGTGATTCTGTCTGCGGTCCTGCTGGTGCTGAAAGTGCGCGGCGCTTTGTTAATCGGTATTTTTGCCATCACCCTGGCAGGGATTCCTTTTGGCGTCACCCAGGTGCCGGGCGGCAACATTGTGAGTGCCCCTCCCTCCCTGGCCCCCATTTTCTGGAAGATGGATTTCTCTCAGGTCTTCACCTTCGACATGCTGATCATTCTGTTCACCTTTTTGTTTGTGGACATGTTTGATACCATCGGCACTCTCGTGGGCGTCAGTGATAAAGCCGGCATGCTGGACAAAGACGGCAAAATCCCCAACGCCAAAGCCGCCTTTATGGCCGATGCCATCGGCACCACTGCCGGGGCGATCATGGGAACCAGTACCGTCACCGCCTATGTGGAAAGCGCCTCCGGCGTGGCCGAAGGCGGACGCACCGGACTCACTGCCCTCTCCACGGCAGGCATGTTCTTTCTCTCTCTGTTCCTGGCACCGCTGTTCCTCATGGTCCCCGCTGCCGCCACCGCGCCCATCCTGCTGATCGTGGGGTATTTTATGATGTCGCCGGTGCTGAAGATCGACTTCAACAAGGTGGAGGAAGGCCTGCCCGCCTTTGTCACCCTGGTGATGATGCCGCTCACCTACAGCATCGCTCACGGGATTGTGTTCGGGCTCTTGACATATGTGTTCGTGCAACTGCTCTGCGGCAAAGCGAAAACCCTCTCCCCCATGATGGTCATCCTGTCCATCCTGTTTATTCTTAAACTCGTGGTCTGACAGACAAATTCCCACCCACACTTGCCCGCAGCGGATCCCCGGATCTCTGCGGGCATTTTTTATTTCAGGATCTTAATCGTAATCCCAATCAAATTCACGACCATCCATCGGAGCGGTCTGACCGGTCCGATCCGTCTGATCTTGTCGGACGGATCTCCAGACCGATCCTCTGTTCAGGCGCCAGCGCCCTTGCCCGGTGTCCCTATGCTCAGGACCTGCGCCACGCCATCCGAATGCCACCCAGCAACAGGGTGCAGCCCCCACAATCGTCACCAGAACCAGCGGGGAGGCGTCGGGCACCAGAATTAGTTCGGTAGCAAAATCGCCGAATTCAAGATTGTTGGCATCAATCAGCTTGTTGCGCTTGCCAGTACTGTATGTATTAATAACCGTAGAATCAAAAAGAAGACTTGAGGTATTGGTAAAAGTAAAAGAGACCGCAACGTCCGCCTGTGCCTGGGTAACTCATCGTCCCTGAGTTCGTACGTTCAGTTTGTAAATCACGGATACCAAAATCAAAGTTAATCCCCTCAGCGTTCAAAGTGCCAACACAGCACAAACGAACTACCCATAAGAGGGTGAGGAGTTCCTCACAAATTCTTCAACTGAAAATTTTCTGGACAGATTTAACATAAGTTTTACCGAGAGGTGAAAATTTAATTTTCAATGCAACAAGCAGGAGCATTAAAATTTGCTAAGAGCAAATTTCCTCAAGTCAAAGGACCTTTTTTTTTCAAACCCCAGTTAAAATGCGATCATACATTTTCGTAATTTAAACAGCCTGGTTCATAAGCACTTCTGCTCTCAGCATTCGAGAGGAACCTCCTGGATTTTAAAATGAAAACGACAATTCCAATGTAAGAAAAATTTTATATTCCCGACGCAATACCGGAAGGCTTGGATTCAAACGCTCCAAACAGAATTCTCATGGAATCTGCGCGGCCACGTCTTGCCTTTAACTATTTTTGGACTTACATCCCTCACTATTTATTATCAGAATGGATCACTTATGAAAGGAATCACCCATAAACTCCTGCCCGCAGTTCTCCTCCTTATCCTTTTCGCGGTATGCTGGAAACTTTATACCCAAAGAGAGGCAAACGGCGGTAAAGAAAAAAACCAGGATCAAATTCCCGTGCCCGTTGAAGTGGGGGACATCCGCCGCGGCAGTATCGAAGAAATCCGCGTGTTCAGCGGAAGCGTGGAACCGGCCGCCGCCCTCACCCTCTCTTCCAAAGTCAGCGGACGCGTACTCAATGTTTTCGCCGACATTTCAGACCCCGTAAAACGTGATCAGATTTTAGTCGAACTGGAACCCGAAGAATTCGCGCAGCAACTCGCCCGCGCCGAAGCCGAGCAAGCCGTGGCTGAAGCCCAGCTCCAGGAAGCGGAAAACCGTCTGAAGATTGCCAAACGTGAGCGGGAACGCATGCAGCAACTCCGCGAGCGGGGCATCAGCTCCGCCGCCGCCGAGGACAGTGCCGAGTCGGAATTCCTTATCCGCAGCGCCGCCCTGGCCGTCGCCAAAGCCAACCTCACCGCCGCCGAATCCGCGGTCGACACCGCCAAACTTCAACTCGGGGAAACCCGGATTCGCGCCCGTTGGCGCGAAGGCCACGACCATCGCTTCATCTCCGCCCGCTCGGTGGAGGAAGGCGACACCGTTTCTCCCGGACAGCACTTGCTCACCCTGGTTGAAATCCAACCCGTGCTGGCCGTGATCGATGTGCCGGAAAAAGACTACGGTCGTTTAAGTGTGGGGCAGGCCGTCAATTTAACCACCGATGCCTGGCCCGGCAAAACCTTTGCCGCCACCATTCAACGCATCTCCCCCGTCTTCCGGGAAGAGTCCCGCCAGGCCCGGGTCGAAATCAAAGCGGACAACCCCGACCTCTCCCTTAAACCGGGCATGTTTATCCGCGCCGCCATCGTCCTCGACCATGTCGATGACGCTATCCTGGTCCCTCAAAACGCCCTCTCCCGCCGGGGCAATGAAACCGGCCTCTTCACCGTGGATTCCCAAAAGTCTGTCGCCCACTGGCAAAAAGTCGTTCCCGGTATCCGCGATGGAAAATGGGTGCAGATCGTCGAACCCGAGATCACCGGTCCGGTGGTCACCCTGGGACAGCAGTTGATTGATGAAGGTTCGGCCCTTCGCCTCCCCGACACGCCGGAGTAATCATCATGCCCTTACCCAAGTTCAGCGTTCATCATCCCATCTTCACCACCATGATCACCCTGATCGTGGTCATTCTGGGCGCGGTCTCCCTCTCCCGCCTGCGCACCGATCTCCTCCCCGAAATTGAATTGCCCACCCTGAGTGTGCGGACCGACTATGAGGGGGCCAACCCCGAAGTGGTCGAACGTCTCATCACCCGGATCGTCGAGGAAATCATCGCCACCGTTCCCGGCGTGGAGGAAGTCTCCTCCACCTCCAGCGAAGGGAGAAGCAATGTCTCCGTCACCTTCGGCTGGGGTACCAACATCGACACCGCGGCCGTGGATGTGAAATCCACCATCGAAGATGAAATCAACGAATTACCGGATGACATCAATTCCCCCCGGATCAGCAAATTTGATGTCAACAGCTACCCCGTGGTGGTCTTGGGGGTGACCAGTGAACTGGATCCCGTCGAATTAACCGACCTCATCGAAAACCAGCTCCGCTTCCGCTTTTCCCGTATCCCCGGCGTGGCCCAGGTCGATACCTGGGGCAGTTACTCCCGTGAACTCCGCATCGAACTCATCCCCGAAAAAATTAAATCCTTTAATATTTCTCTGGATGAAATCCTCACCGCCGTGCGCGAGGCCAATCTCGATTTGCCCGCCGGAAAAATTGAGCAGGGCCGTTACGAAATTTCCCTGCGCGCCCCCTCCGAATTCGCCTCTCTCCAGGAAGTCAAAGACACCGTGGTCAGCCTCAAAAACGGCAGCCCGGTCACCATCGGCGATCTGGCGGAAATTCACGACACCTACGAACGGAAATCCCGCATCATCCGCGTCAATCAAGGCCTGGGTATTCGGGTCGCCATCCGCAAACAGGCCGACGCCAACACCGTGGAAGTGGCCCAGGGAATTCTGGAAGAAATCGAACACATGAACCGGGATTACCCCCAAATCAACGTGACCCCCATTCAGAATCAGGGCAACTTTATCGAACGCTCCATTGCCAACGTCAGCCGTTCCGTGCTCTACGGCGGATTTCTTTCTGTCGCAGTCCTCCTCTTCTTCCTGCGAAACATCCGCAGCACTGTGGTCATCGCCCTTTCCATTCCCATCTCCGTGGTCGCCACTTTTGCCCTGGTCTATTTCGGGGGCTACACCCTCAATTTGATGACCCTCGGCGGACTCGCGTTGGGCGTGGGCATGATGGTGGACTCCTCCGTGGTGGTGCTGGAAAATATTTTCCGGCGACAGGACGAAGAAAACGAATCCGCCATCGACGCCTCCATAAACGGCACCAACGAAGTGGCCGGCGCCATCATCGCCAGTACCCTCACCACCCTGGTCATTTTTCTGCCCATGGCCTTCATCCGTGGCGTCTCGGGTTTGCTGTTTCAAGAGCTGGCATTGGTGGTCGTCTTCTCCCTCAGTTGTTCGCTGATTGTTTCCTTAAGTCTGGTCCCCATGCTGGCCTCACGGCTCCTGCACTCACCGGACCAACAACACCGTGACCGTGGCCCCTTCGCAGAAAAATTGGCGCAGACCTCCGATCGCTTTTTCGTGAAACTCAATCAGGAATACCTGAATTTATTAAACAAAGCCCTCTCCCGCAAAATCCCCACCGTGATCTTATCCATCGTGCTCCTGGGATTCAGCTGCCTGCTGGCCCCCAAATTGGGATCCGAATTTATGCCGCCCAGCGATGAAGGCGAAGTGCGCGTCACCGGCGAAATGGAAGTGGGCACCCGCCTGGACCTGGTGGATATTCAGGGTAAAATCATGGAGGAGATCGTCTTTCCCGCCGTCCCCGAAATGCAATCCTCCGTCACCACCATCGGCTCAAGTTTCCGCTCCGGTGGATCCACCAATGCCGATATCAGCATTTCCCTCGTCCCCGCCACTCAACGGGAACGCAGCAACACCGAAGTGGCACGCGACCTCCGTAAACGGTTGGAAGGGGTTATTCCCGGCATGGAAATCCGCATCCGCGCCCCCCAGGGACAATTTCTGCTCGAAAGAATTCTCGGGGGAGACGAAGGGATCACCGTGGAAATCCTCGGATACGATTTGGACGTTTTGGGCGCCCTCTCCGACCGTATTGTGGAAAAACTTGCGGACGTTCCCGGCATCACCGATGTCAACCCCAGCAAAGAGGATGGGGTTCCCCAGGAGGAAATCCGCATCGACCGCGCCAAAGCCGCTTCTCTAGGCATTTCCGTTCGCGATGTCTCCCGGTTTATCGAAACCGCAGTTGCCGGATCCACCGCCGGCGAATACCGCCGGCAGGGTCTGTCCTATCCCATTCGGGTTCAACTCAAAGATGCGGAACGCCGCAGCCTGGAAGAAATTTTAGATCTGACCCTCACTACCCCCGACGGCACCAATGTGATTCTAAGGAACATCGTCTCCGTCAACAGCAGTTCCGGTCCACTGGAAATCACCCGCAAAGACCAGCAGCGTGTCCTCACCGTCCAAGCCAACGTGGCCGGACGAGACAACGGATCCGTCGCCCGCGATATTCTGAAAATCCTGGAGAGTCTTCCCCGTCCCGAAGGCGTGGAAATGCGGCTGGCAGGCAACTATGAGGAACAGGAGGAATCCTTCCGTGAAATGATTCTCTCCCTCTTCCTCGCCCTGATCTTCGTCTACATGGTCCTGGCCTGTCAGTACGAATCTCTGGTGAACCCGCTCATCGTCATGGCCTCGGTGCCCATGGCCGCCATCGGGGTGCTGGTCACCCTTTTCCTCACCGACACCACCCTGAATTTGCAGTCCTACATCGGATGCATCATGCTGGGCGGCATCGTAGTGAACAACGCCATCTTACTTGTCGATCAGTCCAACCAACTCCTGTTAAAAGGCATGCCTTTGCATGAGGCCGTGATTGAAGCCGGACGTCGCCGCTTGCGCCCCATCCTCATGACCACCCTCACCACCATGCTGGCCCTGATGCCCCTGGCCTTCGGCGTGGGAGAAGGTGCCGAAGCCCAGGCCCCCCTCGCCCGCGCCGTGGTCGGCGGACTGGCCTGCTCCACCCTCATCACCCTGGTGCTGATCCCCACCCTCTTTTCACTGGTGCATAAACAAAAGGAGAAAGCCGCATGAAAAAGTTGCTCCTTACTTGTGGCTCAAGCCTGCTGATCTCCGCCTGCGCCCACCAACAGCCGGCGAAAGATCTGCCACCGTCCCCGGTTCAAATCACCCATGCGGACGAAAATTTCAACCTTCCCTCCAACGGAAAATTGTCTTTGTCCGATGCGGTACTCCGCAGCTTAAAACGCAACCGGGATCTGGCAGTTCAGGAACTGGAACCCGCCATCGTCTCCACCGACGAACTGCGTGAACAATCCGAATTCGGTTCCGAAATTTATGCCGATATCGAATACGGAGAAGAAGTTTCCAGTGAAAGCTCCCGCTCCACTGAAGAAATCTTTTCCGTGGAAGCGGAAACCCGGGCCTCCGAACTCGGGCTGAGCAAAAATTTCACCAGTGGCACCGAAGTCGCTCTGGTTCTCAGTGAGAGCAATGAAACCTCCAACCGCGCACCCGCCCAACAGGAACTGCGGGCCGGCATCGCACTCAGCCAATCCCTGCTGCGCGGACGCGGAAGCCAGGTCAACCGCATTGCCATCCGTCAGGCTGAACTCGGCACCCAGATTTCCATTGAAGAACTGCGGGCCTATACCCAGGCCCTCATCGCCGAAACCGAAATCGCCTACTGGCAGCTCCAATTGGCCGGCGAAGCCGTGGAGATCACCCGCCAGGCACTGGAAGTCGCGGATCAACAGCTTTCCGAAATTCAGCAGCGGATTGAAATTGGCCAGCTCGCTCCCGACGAAGAATTTGCCGCCCGGGCCGAACGCTCCAGCCGTCAAAGGGATGTCATTGATGCCCGGGCAAATTACGCGGAACGCAAACTCAGCCTCGAACGTTTGTTGTCCCTGCAGGACGGGGACGGAGAAAATTTGGAGCTGATTTCTCCACTGGAACTGGCAGAAGAACCCATCACTGAGCTCTCAACCCTCTGGGAGCAAGCTGACCGCCTCAACCCGCGCTTACGTGAAGCCCGCGCCCGGCTGCATCAAAACGAACTGGAAGTGGTCAAAACCCGCAACGGACTGCTGCCGGACCTGGAATTTTTCGCAAACCTCGACAAAACCGGATACGGAGAAGACACCGATTCCGCCCGCAAAGATTTCAGCGGCGACAACTACGAATGGAATGTCGGACTGCAATTCCAGCAGGATCTCGGAGACAGCGAAGCCAAAGCCGACCAGCTTCAGGCCGACCTGGAACGTGAACAGGCCGAACGGGCTGTCGCAAATTTGGAGGAACTCATCCAAAATCAATTAAACCAAGCGGTGGTTGAACACAACCGGACCTTGGAGCAAAGTATCGTCAGCAAACAAACCTTACGCTTTCGACAACAAACAGCCGAAGCCGAAAAAGCCCGCTTCGAAGTGGGTACCAGCACCTCGCTCCTGGTGGCCCAGGCCCAGCGCGAAGCCCTGGAAAGTCAGATCGACGAACTCGAGAACCGGATTCAATACCGCAACGCCCTGGTACGTCTCGAAGAACTCACCGGCAACCTTCTGCTCCGCTATGGGGTGGACGTTCAAAGGTAACCTGAAAGTAAGTCTGCAACTCCAGACAGACACTTGTCTGCCGCAGGCAGGAAAAAACTGACGCCTTTACCTTTCTCCAACCGGACAGCCTCTATCAGTTCTCAGAATCCATGTAATCCACTTGGCAGTATTTCCTGGAGAGGAGCCAAACCGCTATAGCCCAGAGAGAGCCTGCTAACCATCCAGCCAGAACATCGGTGGGCCAATGAACCCCAACAAACACACGGCTCACGCCAACACCGACTGAGAGCTGAATCGCGATGAGAATAAAGTAGATTTTAATCCGGCGTTTTTGATGTAGCGACGCCAGTAAAATAGCCAAACTTAAAAAACAGATTGTGGCCATCATGGAATGGCCACTGGGAAAACTGGCCGTGTATGCAATGGAATCGTGAGGTACCAGGTCAGGCCGGCTGCGGTCAAAAAGCAACTTTAACATCTGACTAACCATAAGACCACCGGTCACCGAAAAGAGCAGAACCCACCCGGTTCTGATTTTACCGATCATCCATAAGTACCCCACCACACTGAGGGTGAGCAGAACGAGAAAAACGGTTCCGCCCAAAGCCGTAAAATCCCTCCCGATTTCTTCAAGATACTTTGGCCCGATGGGGTCATGAAGGTCATCAGGATTCCGCATCGCCAACAACACGGCACGGTCAAAATCTTTGGTCCCGCCCTCCTGTACTTCATCAGCCAATTCCGCAAAAGCCCAAACGCCTCCGCTCAATACTCCGAAAATCGCCAGCATCGCAAACACCCAGTGGCTGGAACGTTTTTCTTCGGTTGGGGAGCGGGAGGGAGACATGAGGAATTGAGTAACAAAAATATGAACAAAAAACGATTTGGAAAATACTGAAACAGCAATCGGCCATCAAAGAAGCGGAGGCGGACCCCCATTTCTCGTTGTCAGCCCACAATATAGAAAGGTTTTCAGAACTTACACGTCTCTTAGAAAGATTTCCTGACTTTTTCAGAATCCAGTGTAAATTTTACGATCTCGCTTGCCCCGAAAGCCCTATAACTGCTAAAGCACCCGACATGCATATCAAACGAGCGATTTACACTACTTTATTCTCCTTTGCCTTCCTGTTCAGCCAAGCCGCCGAACCGCTGGTAATTTACAGCCATCGTCACTACCAGGCAGACGAAGACATTTATAAAGCTTTCACCGAACAAACCGGCATTGAAGTACAGGTACTCAAAGCCGGGGCCAATGAATTAATGGAACGTTTGAAAGCCGAAGGGGAAACCTCCAAGGCCGATTTGCTCCTCACCTCGGATGCGGGCCGTTTGGGTGAAGCCAAAGCTTTGGGATTGTTTACCCGAATTGATTCTGAAATTTTGACTCAACAAGTCCCCGAGGCCTACCGGGATCCGGACGGAACATGGTACGGATTTTCCATGCGGGCCCGTGTCCTGGTTTATGCACCCGACCGGGTCGACGTGGCCGGGTTAAGCAGCTACGAGGCCCTCGCCGACGCAGCCTGGCGCGGTCGCATTCTTGCCCGCTCCTCCAACAACATCTATAATCAGTCCCTCTTGGCATCTCTCATCGCAGCCCACGGAAAAGCAGAGGCGCTCACCTGGGCCACAGCCGTAAGAAAAAACATGGCGCGCCCCCCCCAGGGCAGTGACCGTGACCAAATTCGTGCAGTCGCCGCCGGCTTAGGCGATGTGGCGATTGTAAACACCTATTATCTCGGGCTGCTCTTAAATTCGCCTGAACCCAAAGACCGCGCCGCCGCCCAGAAAGTGAAGATCTTCTTTCCGAATCAATCCGGCCGGGGCACCCATGTGAATATCAGTGGCGGCGGCGTTTTGGCCGCATCCAAGCAAAAAGCAAATGCCCAAAAATTCCTCGAATTTATGGTCTCCGAAGACATCCAGAAATCTTTTCCCGGCAACACCTATGAATATCCCGTTGTCGAAGGGATAGAATGGTCCGCACTCCAAAAAAGCTGGGGGAAATTCAAGCGCGACCCGCTGAATCTCGCCCAATTGTATGAAGATGGAAAAGAAGCCGTCCGACTGTTTAATTTGGCGGGTTGGGAGTAAACTGAAACGCCCCTTCCGGTACACAATTACATCGGAGAGTGACGGCTGGTCTCTCTCGGCGCCCCTGTTGTGCCTCCTTATCATCAGCCCCCTCCTGACATTGCTTTCCGGCATCTGGGATTCCGCGCCGGCATGGAAACATCTCTCCGAAACCGTCCTCCCGCAATATTTTCTGAATACCGTATGGTTAGCGTTGGCCGTATCGATCGTGGCAACACTTATGGCCCTTCCCGCGGCCTGGCTGATTAGTCAATTCAGCTTTCCCGGACAAAAAATCCTTGCCTGGGCGATGGTACTGCCGCTTGCGGTCCCCAGCTATGTCGCCGCTTTCGTGTATCGGCAGGTTCCCGAGTCCGCGATTCCATTTTTGGTTCACCTTCGAACCCAATTCGGAGTGGATACGTACCTTTTTGCCGAAGGCCTTATCCGGAAAGGTACCCTGACCCTCTTAATGGCGGCAGTACTTTACCCCTACCTGTATCTAAGTCTGCGGACCGCATTTGCGACGCAACAAAAAGGGGTGATCGAAGCCGCACATCTTCTCGGACGCAGCTCCTCCAGAGTATTTTTCACCGTCGCCCTCCCCTTGGCCAGACCCGCGCTGATCGCCGGCATCACCTTAATCATCATGGAAGTGATTAATGACTACGGGGCCGTCTATTTTATGGGCGTACCCACCCTTACGGTCGGCATTTTCCGCACGTGGACCGGATTAGGCGACCTGACTTCGGCCGTTCGTCTCGCCGGAATCATGGTGCTGGCTGTATTTTTCCTTCTCGGCATCGAACAGTTTCAACGGGGCAAGGCCCGATTTTCAGATCAGCGTGCCTCCTCCGCCCCTCACGGCCAACTGAGACCCCTCGGGGGATATAATGGGATCCTCGCCTTGATCACCTGCCTCATCCCCGTCAGCTTTGGATTTATCCTCCCCTGCCTCCAATTGTTGCAATGGGCAAAATGGAGTATCACCCAATACGGACTGGGACAACTTCCCTGGTCGAGAATGGGGCACAGCCTGCTACTCGCCCTGATTACCGCCATCGTGCTCACCACCATCGCCGTCATCTTAAATTTCGCGCAGCGCCTCCATCCGCGGCCTTGGCTACAACTCCCCATCCGCTTTGCCGGCGTGGGCTACGCCATTCCCGGCGCAGTGGTGGCAGTCGGCATCATGCTCTTTCTGGGAAAAATATCTCTGATCGGCACCGTGTATGCCATCTGCTTCGGATATGTGGTCCGGTTCCTTGCGGTGGGACTCCACCCGGTTCGGGCCGGCATGGAAAAAGTTTGCGGAAGCCTGGATCAAGCTTCCCGGGTCCTCGGCCACACACCGACCCAAACCCTGTTCAAAGTCAATCTCCCCCTCATTCGCGGCACCCTCTTCGCCGTCATCATGTTGGTGTTTGTGGACATTTTGAAAGAATTACCCATGACCATGATCTTACGACCCGTTGATTTTGATACCTTGGCCACGCTCGCATTTGGACTTGCGGTCGAATCGAGAATTGCCGAGTGCGCCATCCCCTCCCTTATGATCATATTTCTCGCCGGGGTGGGATTATTCAGCTTAAACCGACTACTCAGCTCCTCATCCCGTACCACAGAATCATGACCCCCGCCCTCGAACTTCAAGCGCTCTCACGTATTTACACCCGCGGTCAGGCACCCGCGTTGAACGCCTTGGATCTGGTGGTCCATCCCGGCGAAACCCTTGCCTTGGTGGGGGAAAGCGGCAGTGGAAAATCAACTTTATTGCGGCTCATTTGCGGACTGGAAAAACCGGATGCCGGACGTTTATTTCTCAACGGAACCTGTATCGCCGACCGAGATTGCTGGACCCCACCGGAACAAAGAAACATGGGCATGGTCTTTCAGGATGGCGCCCTCTTCCCCCACCTTTCTGTCGAAGAAAATATTGCCTACGGTCTTAAAAAATCCTGCCGAAAACAAAAATGCCAGCGCATTGAATCTCTGCTGTGTCTGGTCGGGATGGATGGATTTCAAAAACGCTATCCACACGAACTTTCCGGTGGAGAACGGCAGCGGCTGGCCGTCATCAGATCTTTAGCCCCCGAACCGGATATCCTCCTTTTAGACGAACCGTTCAGCAACTTGGATCCCGCCTTGCGGCGTAACCTGCGAACGGATGTCATGGAAATCTTCCGTGAGTTAAAAACCACCGCCATCATGGTTACCCACGACAGCGAAGATGCGCTGCATGTGGGAGATCGCGTTGCAGTACTGCGAAAAGGGCAGCTTGAACAAATCGGCACCCCTCACCAAATCTATCATGTCCCTGCCAGCGGATACAGCGCCCGTATTTTTGGCGAAGCCAATCACGTGGGGAAACGCTGGGTTCGCCCCGAGGATATGGAACTGATTGCCGCCTACGCACCCGATGCCCTTCCGGTCATTGTGGAAACATCACACGATGCGGGTCGGCATACCGAAATTTGGGTTCGTCCACAAAACCAGCAGGATAACGAGATCTGGGTGCTTTTTGATCCAGTGGGTCCACCTCTCCCCGCGGGAACCCCGGCCTGGGTTCAACTGAAAAAAGTCTGATGTCTCCCATAAAACGGCCCAAAAACCTGCATGATGGATTTGAAATGGACGGGTAATAGAATCTCTCTCAACGTTAGGCAGCTTTGAACCTTAAAGAGGACATCTTCGGATGCCCTCTTTTTTAGTGAAGCCTCCCCGCCTTTATACGCTTTCTCAAACACACAGCCTCTCCCTCAGAGGGCGTCACATAGCTTCAATGCATCTGACGCCATCAGCCTGCATCCATACTCCATAATAAACTTACGTTAGGTACACCTAACAGACGTCATAAAAAACCAATACATAATTTACATGTAAATCACTGATTCACAATTACTTATGAATTCCTCTTGCGCTACAGTCCACATCTATGATTCAATACAGTAGAACCCTAACGAGGAAAATATTATGTCATTTATGATTACCGATTGTTGCACTGCCTGTGATGCCTGCCGTTTAGTTTGCCCGACAAATGCGGTAAGCAAAGGATCGCCCATTTATAAGATTGATGGCGATACCTGTAACGACTGCGCCGATGTCATGGGCGGTCCCCGCTGCATTCCTTCCTGCCCGGAAGCAGGTGCGATCATCTTTAAGCCAAAAGCTTAAAATATATAACCGGAATGGTTCTGCATCCCGGTCCGGGATGCAGAACCATTCCTGCAGATCAGGCATTGTGAGGGGCCACAGTTTTCCGCCCCCCCCTTACAAAGAATTCCTTTTGCTAAAAGAGCACTTAAACAGCTACTTTTAGCTCTTTTTTTATACGGAGAACATCCCCTTACAGGGTCACGCCCTTTTTCCATATCGCAAAATCCCGATAGCCGTTTCGTTCACTGCAAGTGGGGGATCCCGAGGCCGTATCGAGAATAAAATCAAAGAAAGCATCCGCAACTTCATTCATCGCGGCTCCTTCCCTTAATACGCCCGCGTTAAAATCAATCCAGTTCTTCTTCCGCTGGGCAAGATCACTGTTGGAAGAAATTTTCACCACTGGAGCCGGTCCTCCCAGCGGCGTACCGCGACCGGTGGTGAACAATACCAAATGACAACCCGAGGCCGCCAGTGCGGTGACCGCCACAATATCATTCCCGGGTCCTTCCAGGAGAGTGAGGCCATTGCACTTCATGCGTCCGCCATAACGCAGCACATCCACCAGAGGAGCGCGTCCGCCTTTCTGCACACAACCCAAAGATTTGTCTTCCAGCGTGGTGATACCTCCGTCTTTATTTCCCGGAGACGGGTTTTCACCGACCGGTTCTTTGTGGGACAGGAAATAATGTTTGAAGTCATTCACGACCTTCACCGCCTCCTCAAAAACCTTTTCATTCACACAACGGTTAAACAGAAGCGTTTCCGCTCCGAAGGCTTCGTCTGCAGCTCCGGGCAAAGAAACCGGAAAGACCGTACGGAATACGGAAAACACACCCCGTAAAACCTACCCCTTCAGACGGCGGGACAAAACAATCGTAGCCATCAGTCCCAGGCCCAACAGCAGAATCGAGCTGGGTTCAGGTACCACCTGAAATTGAAGCTCGTCTCCATTAAAAACAAAGTCTCCGGAAAGGCCACTGCTGAGCCCTGTGTAACCGAGATCACCCGCAACAAAGTTCGTACTGTCGGAACTGACCAAGGTGTAAGTGACGCCTACAACCCCGGTATCCAGGAAATTAAAGATGAAGCCGCTCCCGCTTCCTTTGGTGAATGCACCACTGAGTATCAGCTGATCTGAGCTGCTGTCGGTATCACTTAATTCAAACTGCATTTCGCCCCCACCATTCCAAGTAAAGTCTGTCCCTGTCATGGTGCCAATACTGTTCCCCGGCGTGAGCGCCCCCCCATCGTTCAGGGTAATAAGACCGTCCATGATGCCTGTACCGCCCAATGTACCCCCGTCGTTAATGATCGTTCCATAGGTAAAACCGGTTTGATCCCCGTTGAGGACCAGTGTGCCATTATTGACCGTGACATCCCCTTTAAAACCTGAGGAGATATTCCCGTTAAAAACCAAGGTACCCGTACCTTCTTTGGTAATCGTCCAGCCCGTATTGCCGGACCAATTGTTATGGAAAGTTACGGTGGTATCATTGTTCACAACCCAGTTTCGGCTCCCCCCTGTGCTGATGCTTCTGGTATCCGTAAAGGTCAAATCACCCAGCCCGGTCGTCTCCCCTTGGGCCGCACCAAAAATCATCGAAGCATTCCCATCCGCCAGTGATAAATTATTCGTAATGGTGCGCGCAGCGTTATCTGAAGATCTTAACATCCCGTTTTTGATGATAAGCACACCGGTGCCAATTCCATTATTCACACCCGATCCAATTGCAATGGCTCCGGCATATAAGCCCACATCACTGCTTGAGGTGTTATCGCCCAATAAAGACAAGGTCGCGGTCCCCCCCGATCTTGATATGCGTCCCCCGCTCCCACTAATGTTCCCCGTAAAAGTCACATCATAATTATCAAAAGTCAGGTTTCCCCCACCCATCACCACATCTCCATTCAAGGCATTGCTGTTAAACACATAAAGGCTGCCGGCGTTGATCGTGGTTGTACCGGTATAGGTATTGGCAGCATATAAACCGAGTCGGCCGGTACCTTCTTTGGTGAAACCTTGCGTACCGTCCAATACGGAATAAACGCGCACCTCCGTGTCATTTGTAATCGTCGGGCTTCCTGAAGTTGTTTGCAAGGTGAGCACGTTGTCCCTCAAATTCCAGCGATTGGTGCCCGAAGTATCCGCGAAATTCATATGGCCGATCGTCAATGGCGCCGTCAACGAAACCGTGCGGGTTGTCGTAATATCAATGGTATTAAAATACGCTGTCGCATCAACACCTTCAGCCACCACACCTCCGGCCCACGGCGCACCATCACCACTTTCCCAGTTGCCGCTACCATCAAACGTCCAGGTGCCATCCGCCGCCTGAAGCGCTGCTGAAGCACAAAGCAACCCTACAACCAAAGTCAACGCAGAACGAATAGACATCTCAAATGCAGATTTCCGGACAAAAGAGGAGTGTTTGAATAGAGTGTGTTTCATAATAAATCCTGGGAAGAGTGAATTTGTAATTATGCACACCTGACAAAGAATATGGTTATTTGTCAAACATAATAATAACGCAACAGTTTCTTCCGCAAGGACATGGATCTATAGATTGAGGAATCGTGATTTGCACTTTGGGGGTTATGATCTCCCTTGGCGCGGTGCTGTGGTTGACCATACAAACATGGAATTCTATGCTTCCCCCTCAAACCTGGGGAATTTCATCCATCTCTCTGCCCATACATCCTGCATGAATGTGCAGAAAACGGCAGGGAAACCAAAGCGCGCGTTGCTCTCTTTCGAAAAAAGAACAGGACCGCGCCTCGGTCATTTCCCTTTGCCCCAGGAGTCCCGTAAGCCCACGGTGCGGTTGAACACCAGTTTCTCCGCCGTGGAATCTTTGTCCGCAGTAAAGTAACCCACCCGTTCAAACTGGATCGGCTCTTCAGGCGCGAATTCTGCAAGTGACGGCTCTACATAAGCCTCTACCACCTGCAGGGATTCCGGATTTAAAAATTCCTGATAGTCCTTTTCTTCATCCGCATCCGGCTCCGCTTCTGTGAACAGCCGATCGTACAGACGAATTTCCGCTTTGCGCGCGTGTTTGGCACTGACCCAATGCATGGTTCCTTTCACCTTGCGCCCATCCGGGGTTCCGCCGCCCCGCGATTCGGGATCCCAGGTACAGCGCAGTTCAATGACCTTGCCGTTTTCATCTTTGATGATTTCATTGCAGGTAATGTAACAGGCCGCCCGCAGACGCACTTCACGTCCCAAGGTAAGCCGGAAAAACTTTTTCGGCGCATCTTCCCAGAAGTCTCCCCGCTCCACCCAGATCTCGCGGCTGAAAGGCACCTGACGGGTACCGAAACTTTCATCACCGGGATGATTCTGCGCCTCAAACATTTCCTCGTCCCCTTCCGGATAATTGGTGATCACCACTTTGAGAGGATCCAGGACCGCCATCCGGCGCTGCGCAATTTTATTCAACTCATCCCGCAATGAAAATTCCAACAACGCAAAATCACTGAGACTGTTAAATTTGGTGATTCCCACCTTTTCGCAAAAGGCCCGAATGGCGGCCGCAGGATACCCGCGCCGACGCATGCCGGAGATCGTGGGCATCCGGGGATCATCCCAGCCATTCACTTTGTTTTCCTCCACCAAAGTCAGCAATTTGCGTTTGCTCATCACCGTATAGGTCAAATTCAAACGCGCAAATTCTGTCTGCTGTGGCAACGGTTTCGGAAGAGAAATGTTATTTAAAATCCAATCATAAAGCGGACGGTGCACTTCAAATTCCAAAGTGCACAGGGAATGGGTCACCCGCTCAATCGCATCTTCAATACAGTGCGCAAAATCATAACTGGGATAAATACACCATTTATCACCGGTCCGATGATGCTCCGCTTTACGAATCCGGTAAAACACCGGATCCCGCATATGCAGATTCGGACTGGCCATATCAATTTTACCCCGCAAAACATGGCTCCCCTCTTCCAATTCTCCCGCCCGCATCTTCCGAAACAATTCTAAATTTTCCTCTACCGACAACTTGCGCCCCGGACTTTCCCCGCCCGGACGGGTGGGCACCCCGCGCACTTCCTTGAATTCTTCCGTACTGAGCGTACAAACGTAGGCCAGCTCTTTCTGAATGAGCTCTTCCGCAAAGGCGTACATATGATCAAAATAGTCGGAAGCAAATTTCGGCTCCCCTTCCCATTCAAACCCCAGCCAGCGCACATCCGCTTCAATCGCATCCACGTATTCCTGATCTTCCTTCACCGGATTAGTATCATCAAACCGTAAATTGCATTTTCCGTTATATTTCTGTGCGGTACCAAAGTTCAAACAGATCGACTTGGCGTGTCCAATATGCAGGTAGCCATTCGGCTCCGGGGGAAAGCGTGTCACCACTTCCGGATACGCACCGGAAGCCAAGTCGGCATCAATCTTTTCGTGAATAAAATTTACGGAGGTTTCGAGGGAATCATTCATGGGGTTATGCGTCTGTATTATGCAGACAAATTAAAGTGTTTTTCAGTCGTTTGGCAAGGCTTTCGGGATCCAGAATCTCGAGGATCGCATCCAACTCGGGTCCACCGGCTTGCCCCGTCAATCCTACCCGTAGAGGCAGATTGAGCTTGCTGTCATCCATTTCTAATTCCGTAGCGACTTTCTCACGGGCAGCACCCAGTGTAAGCCCCTGTTCCAATGCTTCGCTCAACCGGGCCAACACATCCTTTTGCCAAGCTTTGCCCAATCCGCGCTTAAGTGCGCCGGGGCTACGTTCAAAATCAGCATTTGCAAACCATTGCCAGTCGAGAACATCAGCATAAGTCTGAATGCGCGGACGCATCAGCAAGGCAACTTCCGTCCACTGCTCCGTGCTTAAATCTCCGCTCCAGTCCTGACGGGAAAGCAAATCACGTACATCCGCTAAATAGAGATCCACCGGCAATTCCTGAATGTACGCGCCATTCAAATTGCCCAATTTATTTAAATCCATCTGCGCCGGACTCAGCTGCACCCGATCCAAACTAAAGGCGGCAATCAGCTCATCCCGGTTCATCTTCTCGCGGTCATCCCCCGGCGACCAGCCCAGCAACACCAAATAGTTAAACAACGCCTCCGGCAAATACCCTTTAGACCGGAAATCACCCACAAAGGCATCCCCGTCCCGCTTGGAATAGGGTTTCCCCTGCGCATTCACAATCATCGGCAAATGTCCGTAGGCTGGCACCTTGCCGTCCAACAACAAAAAGAGTGGCAGGTGGCGGAAGGTATTTTCCACATGATCATCCCCGCGGATAATATGGGTCACCCCCTGCTCCAAGTCATCACAGACATTGGCCAGATGGAACACCGGAGAACCGTCACCGCGCACAATCACCAAATCTTTCATCGAATCCAGCGGTTTCGAAAGCTCACCTTTCACCAAATCCGTAAAGGTGATTTCCCGGCGGGTGTAACGAATCGCCGTCGCCCCGGTACTTTCAAATGCCAGCCCCTCATTCAAGATTGCCGACATTTTCTCCGCGATGGAAAACAATACGCTCCCTTCTGCATCCAAAACTTCTCCATCCGCCATACCCGCAAGACAACATCCGCCCGGATCCTGTTTTCCTTTGCGGCTCACCCCGATATACTGAATCCCGGTGGCATCGATGAGCAACGGCTGATCTGCAAACAGGGCTTTTTCGACTTTTTCGCCTTTCCGAAGGTAGGAACCATAGACCGCGTCGCTTTCCGGGATTCGGAAAAACACCGCGGGCTGTTCATCCGCCGAACGCGCATGACGGTAGGCATGCCCCCCGGCAATCAGTTTTTCAGCCGCCGCCAAATGGGCCTCGGCACGGGTGGATTGAAACAGCGGATCTTCATCCGCGTGCAACTCCAGCCAATCCATGACTTCCAACAGCTTTTCTACCGCTTCCGGGGTACTGCGCTCCCGATCGGTATCTTCCACCCGTAACAGGAATTGCCCCCCTTCGGAGCGGGCAAACAGATAATTAAATATAGCGGCACGGATATTGCCAATATGCACCTGTCCAGTGGGAGAAGGTGCGAAACGAACGCGTACGGGATTTGTCATGCGCTCCTCTTGCCATGTTTTACCGCGCATTCAAGCATCAGCGCAATAAAATCGTCTGAACGAGAAAACCAACCGTCCGGCTCGTCTATATTTCAAAGAAAGCACATCAGTCATGAAAAAGAATTCAAAATATATCATATCAAGACCCATCTTTACGGGGGGAAAGACCATAGCCATGACCGGCATTCTGCAAAAATCAGGGTTTAAGCTTACGTCCCGCCAAATACGCCGCCACCTTCCGGTTTCCCCGTTCACGTGCATGATCCACTGCACTTTCCCCGTTCGAGGTAATGGAGATGTCCGCTCCCCGCTCCACCAGCAGCCTTACCATTTCCACGTCGTCCCGTAACTCCCAGGCCGCCTGCATCAACGGGGTGAATCCATGCTTAATTTTAATAGCCTTGCCACTTGAACCAGCGTTCACCTGGATCTGTTTGGCATTTATAGATGCACCCTGATCGAGCAGGTAGTTCACAATCTCTTGTGAGCCCTTGCTGACCGCTGAACGCAATGGGGATGCATACCAAAGATCCCGAGGATAAACATTAGCCAAATCAACCAAAGCACCATGCTCCACCAACAATTTTACTGCGGGGAAATTTCCCCGTGAACAGGCCATGATCAAAGGCGTGGAGGAGTAGCCCCTGTACAAATTCGGGTCCGCCCCATTCCTCAACAGTTCCTTCAAAAAATCTATATCCCCGATCAAAACCGCAAAGGTGAGCGGACAGGAACCGAAGTCCGTCACGATATTCACTTCCGCCCCCTCCCGAACCAACCAGCGGGCGACATCCAGATGGCCTTGTTCGATGGCACAAACCAGAATCGGCCAGCCTTTGCGGCCCTTGCTGTCAATCGCAACCCCTTGGGATACCTGACGCTGCACCTCCTCTAAGTCCCCCTACGTGCAGCGCGGTGTACCGGCAAATCATCCCGAGGCATCAAGCTTGGCTCGGGAAACGTCACTCCCACATGAAAAGCGCTGATGCCACGGTGAGGCTGAACCCCGGCTTTCCGTATCATTTGATTCAGGAACTCCTCATCACTGACTTGTAATCCCCCCAGATAAAGAGTGGTCGTCATAAGTAGAGTATTCTACAACCGAAAAAAGGACGACGACAATGAAGAAATCAAAATACAGCGACAGCCAGATATTGGCGATCTTGAAACAGGCAGAGAGTGGCGTGAAAGTACCGGATCTCTGCCGGGAACACGGAATGAGTGCGGCTACTTTTTACAAATGGCGGGCAAAATACGGAGGGATGGATGCCTCCCTGATGGCGAGGCTCAAGGAACTGGAGGCGGAGAACAAGCGGCTGAAGAAGATGTATGCTGAGGAACGTCTGCAAGCCGAGATCGTGAAGGAAGCTCTGGAAAAAAAGTGGTAAAGCCATCTCGTCGCAAGGAGATGGCGAAGAAGGTTATCGAAGAGCAACGATGCACGATTAGAGTGGCCTGTCGGGCCTTCCGGATCAGTGAAAACTGCTATCGGTACAAAGCAAAACTGAGCTCGGAGAACGAGGAGATCGCGGACTGGCTTCTTCGGCTGACCACGACGTATCGCCGGTGGGGCTTTGGGCTCTGTTTTGCGTATCTGCGTAAGGTAAAAGGCTTTGAGTGGAACCATAAACGCGTGTACCGAATTTACCGAGAACTGGAGCTAAACCTGCGGATAAAGCCACGCAAGCGACTAAAACGGGACAAGCCGGATGCCTTGGCTACACCGGAGAGTATCAACGAGATCTGGTCCATGGACTTCATGAGCGATTCACTCACGGATGGCCGGAAGTTTCGTACGTTCAACCTGATCGACGATTACAACCGGGAGGCTCTGGGCATTGAAGTGGACTTCTCCCTGCCTTCTGCACGGGTCATCCGG
>JARHXX010000080.1 GCA_029269125.1 Kiritimatiellaeota bacterium B1221
GCCACCCTGAACCAGACCTTCCTGTCCACCAATCACATTGAAAACAGCATGCGCAACCTCAGAAAACACCTCGGCCGAGTCAAACGCTGGCGGCCCGAAACAGATATGGCCAGCCGTTGGGTGGCCTCCGGCCTCTGGATCGCCCAGCGGGGCTTCCGCCGGGTCCGGGGATACCGGGATCTTCCGCAACTCGCGGAAAAACTCACTGCCCGGCACATTGCCTGCCAGGAGGAGGCATGATGCTCCGGGAAGGTTTTTCGCATGGGATCGGAAAAAAGCCGGGAGATGAATATCTCCAACTCCCGGCTGTGGTTTTTTCCACGAACCGCACAGGCGCTCAGGTTGCTCCTCAGCAGAGCCTTATCCTCCGGTACGGCACTTCCTCCTATGACATGAAATTGACAACATCACAACAGCTCTGATAACACTGACCTGAAGCCACCACTGATTTTAACAAGAAACGGGACATCCCCGTATTTTCTATTGTGACCAGGTTGCCATCTATTCGTAAGTTATTTGGATTCAAAACAGCACGACTTATTGAATGGAAAGGAGGAAGCGTTTTCTGCCAAATTTTCACATCATTCAAACGTAAGATCATAAATCGACGATGATAGGTTTCCAACTGATAAAACCCCAAAGATCCCCCTTCCTCCTTATTTCCACCCGTAGTGGCTACATGCAAAACATATACATCAGGGGGAAGTTCTGGTACGTGAATCACGAGCACCTGCCCAGCCTCCAGAAAAGGAGGTAATTCATTCGGCTGGTTTATATGAATTGCAGATGCAAAATCTCGTTCAGAGGCATATTCGCCCACCGAAAATGAAGAATCAACATCAGCAGGTAAACCATTTAAATATCCAGCCTGCCAAACAGCATTCTCAATCAGCTGAACGTTTCCATCCGGTTCCGCCTCCGGGAAATATCGAACGGCTTTATCTGGTTTTTGAGGAATGGAAGTCGTGAGTGGTTCAGGTGTAGGAATTAACGGTAGACTATCCCAAATCGAAGACAAGTTGTTTGGTGTTTCCGTACTAACTTCAGTTCTTATTTCATTAGCACTTTTCGGTACACGATTTAGCTCCGATTCTCTCGGTTGTTTAGGTTTAGGTTCTACATCGTATTCTGGTACGGAAGGGGAACAACCCGTAAGAGATACATATAGGAAAATCAAAATTAATATTTTAAACGGATCGTTCATAAATCACCAACATTACATAAAGCCTATAAGGTTAATAGCTTTTCACTAAAATGAACCTTGCAGTAAATCAAAATAAATCGTATACAATAAATTGCAGTCAAATATCTAATCAAAAAAATGAAAAAATCTCAATCACCTATAGCCCCCCCCCTATAAGTCACATTTTAAAACATATGCCGAAACAAATAAACGATGTAGAAATACAAACATTTATGCTAGATTTCTAACAGTATTGTTCACCTTAATTTCAGCATATGCAAATGCCGGATCGTGGATTCCACACACAATTAAAGAAGGTCATCAAGCGGTTTTATTTGAACAATTAACAATAGATGACGAACACCTACTTGAAGTCAAAACTGACGGTACAAAAACAGCTAGTGGTAAAGTCCCCAACAGCACATCATGGATAAATGCGGAAACAGGTGGTAAAAGTTTCGATATAAATTTCTGTACGATATATCATCCACCTGTAAATTTGAAATATACCATGACGCCAAAAAATTTTGCAGCACAAAATTTTGTGACAACTCTTACAGGTACGTTAGAGAACTGCCCTGGTAACAGTGGAGACAAAGGCGTTAAGAGCACCGAAAGATTCGATCTAGACATTCTGGACAACCAAAATTCGGTCATATTATTCGCCAACAAATTATGCGCAAAAACTGGAGAAAAAATTGAAATCTATGGTTATCAATGGGTGAGTGAAACCGAAACAGATTTTGTGGACTTAGAATGGTCTTCAAATACGAACAAAATAATATTTTATGATGAAGACAATCAAATCATAAGTGATTTTTCCACAAAAAGAAAACGAGTATTTGTCAGTTCAAATGAAAATGTAAATGCTGTTATCACAGGAAGTACAGGCGGGGGCACGGCATATCAGGATAAAGTTAGCATTGCTTTCGGAAAAACACTGGGAGTAATAAAATTGGAGGGTTTCTCGATTATAACCAAAACTCAATTCCATACATATGAACTAGAGGATTTTGAATCCACCGTATTTAAATTTATCGAAGGATTTATCGAAGGTAAAGCGGTAGATGAAAACCCACTCATTAAATTTTTTGATGATATAACCTCCACCGTAAATAAATTTGTTGACGCACTGAAAATTGGTAGTGAATTCTTTGCATCAACGGGGAAATTACTTGATGACATTATAGTTACGCTAGAAGTATCAGGTGGGGTTTGCGACAACTCAGGAAACGAACCATATATAAAAAATGTTACTTTTACGCCGTCATATTCTTTAGTTGAATATAATAATAAGCACTCAATCACGGAATTCTATTTAATTAAACCAACTTTAGAATGCCTCGAAGAAATGGGCACGAGATATATGAACATTTCATTAAAAGCATTTGAAAACGGCAATAAGGAATGGATAAGCATTCAGGAGAGTTACAAATGAAAATCAAAAATATTATTTTAATAATATTAACTTTAAGTCAAATGTCATATGCATCAGACGAAAAAACAAAGAGAAACCTAGTTGAATGGCTCGCTTTCAGAAGTTTTCTGCAATCAATAAAATTGTATGAGTTAGAAGACAATGAAAAAATTAAAATTGGTATTATCAACGAGAATATACATATAGCATTTGGCATTTACATATCGGAAATCAGGAATAATGAAGAATCGTCTCCACTGATAAAAGAAGCCTTGAAAAGATTTCATATAGAAGTGTTAGAAATTAAAGACTATGATTTTTCAAGTATTTTCAATGACCCCTTAGGATGGGGTAAAGAAGGACCTCCTCGAAGCAAGTTGAATGACGACATTTTTAACTTCCAAACCCGAAATGAATACCTCGAATTAGTTAAAGAGTTTAATATTTTTCTAAATACGGAACAATAACAAATCCACTAAATTATGCACTTATATATACATATATTTATCGGAATTTGTTTTTCATGGCACGTATTTTCGGATGATAACATTGCTCAATTACATAAATCAGCATATTCAGACCAATCTCTAATTCGCTTGGATTCCCGAATCAGACTATCAGAAATATATCGCGAAAAACAACAGTATAAGCAAGCCGCCAAATGGGTGGAAGATTACGCGCTCCCCATTCCTGAAAACTTTATTTGGCCCTTTGCGAAAGGTTATATTGAAGCCGCTCGTGTTTGTGCGCAAAGTGGACAGGCATTCGATGCCGTTAGACGTTTAAATATTCTGACTCAAAAAAGTAGTGGTCTCGCCAAAGTTTCCTCGTTAAGGGCCCTATCCTTAATTGTCGCAGAACAACCTGATATCCCCAAGGCGATTACTTTTGAAGAAAATGCACTAAATACAGGTAAGGTCTTTTTTACACGCAAAAAAATATCATACACGGCAGGGCTTGAAGAACCGAAACTTGGTTTTGAACAATGGAAACTCATAAAACCTAAAATTGAAGAAAGAATACTTCTTCTTCGACGATTGAGAGACGTAGAGCAATTCGGTCTTGATTACGTACTCTATTCGGAAGCACAAACCCTTCGCAGATCTTCTCACAAGCAGGCTTTAAACTTTACCGATATTGGAACTGCTTTTGGGCTTAAATCCAGCCAAACTCCTTTGGCTGATGCAGATTTCACAGCTGCACGCCAAAAGTATCATGAAATCATGGATCTTTTTCCTGAGGGAATTTATTCAGATGCAAGTCGATTATATGCAGCAGTATGTTTAGTACACATGGGTCGACCTCAGGATGCGATAAAGGAACTGGAGAAATTTTACAAATTTAATCCAGAGGGATTGTATCGAGGTGAAGCATTAAAGCTTTTAGGAGATATCTATTTGATGAATCAGTGGGATACGAGGAATGCACAAGAGGCATATAAACGCACCATTCAATGGGCCCAATCTATACAAGAAAAAAACCGAATTCTAGATACTTATGTCGTACCGGAAAAATCGAAAACCATTTCTAAACCTCCAGAAAATTTACGGGCTATGGAGAATGGCACTAAGATAAGGGGTTCTAGCATGTGATTTTCGGGATAAAAAAAGGTGAAAACCAAGGAGGGTTTGATAGTGGTTTTCAATGCTCAAA
>JARHXX010000081.1 GCA_029269125.1 Kiritimatiellaeota bacterium B1221
GAGTTCCCCCGGAGGGGGTATCGCGTTTAGCCCGGGGGCCGTGCCCCCGGGAATGGGGGAATAAAACCGAAATGCGCCCCGGAGGGGTGCGGGGATTACGTCACCTATGTTCCCCAATTTCTTTTTGGGGGAACTGCTTCATTTTCAATTCGGCATCAGGCGATTGATATGATCGATGGCTTGGCGGACGTAGGCGCGTTTGGCGAGGTAGCCGTCGCGGAAAAATGCACCTTTAAAGCCGGCGACCACCAAGTTTTTGACTTGGGCGGGGTTGAGATCAAAATATTCGGCGGCGAGCTGGAGTTCGCGGGTGACGGTGGTGTGGGAAACCAGGCGATTGTCGGTGCAAATGGTGGCACTGAGGTTGGCTTCGATCATTTTTCCCAGCGGATGCTCGGCGAGTGAATTCATTTCGGGGAGGGTCTGCAGATTGCTGGTGAGGTTTACTTCCAGGCAAATCCGTTGACGGGCCACGGTTTCCACCAATTGGTCGACGTAATGTTGCGGATTTTCGATGGCGGTGCTTTGCACACGGTCGGCCGCAAAGAGGAAGGTGGCGTGTCCGAGTCGGTCGGCATGGCAGTCGGTGAGGGCCTGAAATATAGATTCGGGTCCATAGGCTTCACCGGCATGCACGGTTTTTTCCAAAAAGTTGCGGTGGGCATACATAAACGCATCCCGGTGATCGACCGCGGGATTTCCGTCTTCTGCGCCGGCCAAATCAAATCCGACAATGGGAAGATTTTCCTGATCCCGCAAGGCCACGGACGCGCGGGCCAATTCGAGAGAGGCGGCGGAAAATACTGCTTTTTCGGGGGCATAGGGCATCACCTCAAACAGATTCCGGTAGTAGGCGGACATTTGCGGAAAGAACCAGCGCAGGGCGCAAACGATGATGCCAAAGTGAAAAGGGAGGTCTTCTCCGTTTTGCACTTCAGCCGAGCTATTGTGTTGGTCCTGAGCGGATTGCAGTCCCCGGCTGACGGCCCGCAGAATCTGGGCCAGACTGAGGCCCTGGCTGGTGTGGAGCTGAGGGGCAAAGCGGACTTCAAGATATCGGACATTTTCCGCTAAATTATCTTCTGCAAATTCACGGGCGATGCGCTCGAGGGCCGCTTCGTTCTGCATTACGGCCACAGTGTATTGAAATCCGGCGAGGTATTCCGGCAGATCCTTATACTGGGCTTTAAAAACTTTTTCTTTGAGCTCCGCTTCGTTTTTTCCGGGAAGTTCCACGCCCTGTTCCGCGGCCAATTCCAAAAGGGTGGAGATGCGGAGGGAGCCGTCCAAATGAACATGCAGATCTGTTTTGGGTATCTGTTCAATAAATTTTGCGGTGAATTCGTTTTTCATCGTTCAAGTGTAGGGGAGATTTATCCGGCTTGCAACCCGGAATGTTCTTGGCAAAAACTATTGGGGCTGGGTATAGTCTTTTTCACTAGTCATAGTTTTATAAAAGTAAGTTCAAAATTTAGGAGTATATGATGAGCGAATCAATAGAATCCACCTATCAGGATGCAGAAGTGTACAATCCCACGGGCACTTTCCGGAACCAATCCCACTTTGGTTCATTTAAAGCTTATGAAGCCGAATATAAACGTTCCGTAGAAGATCCGGAAAAGTATTGGGCGGAAATGGCCGAAAAGCATGTGGACTGGTTTAAGACCTGGAAGCAGGTGATGTGGAAAGATTTTGACAATATTGGTCAGCGTCAGGAGCCTTACGTAAAGTTTTTTGACGGGGCGAAAACCAATGTCTGTTACAACTGTGTCGACCGTCACGTGAAAAATGGCAAAGGGGACAAAGTTGCGATTCAGTGGCAGGGCGAAAATCCCGAAGAGAGCCGGACCTTGACCTATTCCGATTTGAAACGGGAAGTGAGTAAGTTTGCAAACGTTTTACGGTACCGCGGGGTGAAAAAAGGCACGGTGGTCACCATTTATATGCCGATGATTCCGGAAATGCCGATCGCCTTGCTGGCCTGTGCCCGGATTGGTGCGATTCACTCGGTGGTCTTTTCGGCCTTCAGTTCGGACGCGTTGCGCAATCGCATTCAGGATTGTGAAAGTGAAGTGGTGATTACATCTGATATTTCATATCACGCCGGTAAAGTGTCGGGTTTGAAAGACAAGGTGGATCATGCGGTTCAGCAATGTCCGGGCGTAAAAAAAGTTTTTGTCTACAATCGTGGCGGCGGTGAATTTTATATGGAGCCCGGTCGTGATTATTATTGGCAGGATGAAATGCTGGACGTGAGCGAGGAGTGTCCGCCGGAACCGATGTATGCCGAAGATCCGCTGTTTATTTTGTATACCAGTGGCAGTACCGGAAAACCCAAAGGTGTATTGCATACCACGGGAGGGTATTTGTTGTGGGCGACCATGACCGCAAAATACACTTTTGATTTACACGATAACGATGTGTTCTGGTGCACCGCCGATGTGGGGTGGATTACCGGTCACACGTATTTAACGTACGGTCCGACCTCTAATGGGGTGACGCAAATTATGTTTGAGGGGGTACCGACCTATCCGGAGCCAGACCGTTTTTGGAAGATCATTGCCAAATACAATGTAACGGTTTTCTACACGGCGCCGACGGCCATCCGGGCGTTGATGCGTTTGGGTGAAACGTGGCCGGAGAAGCATGACTTGTCTTCCCTGCGCCTGTTGGGATCGGTGGGGGAACCCATCAATCCCGAAGCATGGAAATGGTATCATGAAGTCATCGGCAAAGGTAACTGTCCGATTGTGGATACCTGGTGGCAGACAGAAACCGGTGGGGTGTTGTTAACAACCTTACCCGGTGCGCATGGCACCAAGCCCGGAGCGGCCGGATTCCCCATGTTTGGTGTGCAGCCCAAGATTTTGCGTACGGACGGAACCGAAGCGGACGTGAATGAAGGCGGTAGTCTTTGTATTGGCGCGCCCTGGCCAGGAATGTTGCGCGGGGTTTACGGAGATCCCGTGAACGAGCGTATCCGTCACACCTACTTTGATAAGTTCCCGGGGATCTATTTCTCCGGTGACGGATGTCGTAAGGATCAGGATGGTTACTACTGGTTGTTGGGACGGATGGATGATGTGATCAACGTTTCCGCCCACCGCTTTGCCACGGCTGAATTTGAAAGCAGTCTGGTGGGGAATGCGAATGTGGCCGAGGCCGCGGTGGTGGGATTCCCCCATGAAACCAAAGGGCAGGGCGTTTACTGTTTTGTGACGCTCAAAGCGAATGTCGAAGGCGATGACCGTCTGCGTCGCGAATTGATTCAGAAGGTGCGGACCGACATTGGACCGATCGCCAAACCGGATGTGATTCATTTTACACCCGCACTCCCCAAAACCCGGTCCGGAAAAATCATGCGCCGTATTTTGCGGAAGATTGCGGAAGGGGATTTGGACGGCATTGGCGATACCAGTACCTTGGCGGATCCGAGTGTGGTGGACGCGTTGTTGGAAACGCGGGAAAAGTAAAAGACGGATCGGGTGCGGGGTGAAAAGCCCCGCGTCGTTTAGGTCTAAAGCATAAAAACGGGCGTTTCCAGCGCCCGTTTTTTTGATGAAGACGGTATGAGATATACATCATACCGGTCATGTTGGGGTGCGGGGAAATTAGGAGATCAGGGTGTTAAAGGGAATGGAATGCCCGCACCCCTCCGGGGCAGCCGGTGATGTAGGGATGTCCGGCATCAGGAGCGTTGATGAGGATTGTAACCGGTTGGATGCGAAACCCTTTCAGGGTTGAAGGGGGGTGTGATGGGTTCCAAGGGTTTCGCAGGCTCAACCCTTGGCTAAGGTGGGCCGTCCCTTTCAGGGACCCGAATGGTTTTGGGTTTACGACGATGAACGTCGAAAATGGAGTGTGAGTAAATCCCCCGGAGGGGGGGCGCATGTAGCCCGGGGGCCGTGCCCCCGGGAAGGGGGGAATAAAACCGAAATGCGCCCCGGAGGGGTGCGGGGAGGTTGGGAGATTAGGGTGTTGAAAGGAATTGAAATGCCCGCACCCCTCCGGGGCGCAGAGGTTGTGGGGATGCGGGTCTTGGGGGCATGGCCCCCAAGCTATGCGCCTTTGCCCCTCCGGGGCAGCCG
>JARHXX010000082.1 GCA_029269125.1 Kiritimatiellaeota bacterium B1221
AGGTCAAAGGGATCCAACGCTTTTAAACTCGCCAACCTCTCCTTGCGTCCTGTACTCTCCTTGTCATGCAACATCGCTTAAAACCCTGAATGTTGGAGTCAGAAGAATAATGAAAAAAAGACTACTACTACGAGTCATGGCAGCTTTACTCACGTTGCTGCTGGCTTGGTCCGGCATTGCTTTGGTGCGACTCCGCAACGCCCAGTCGGACTTCGAAAAGGAAAGAGAAAATTCGCATCCATCATGGTCACATGTAAAAGAGGAATCTGATAAATTCTTCGCATCCGCATCCCTTTGCAAATGGCGCTCACTTAGACCTCTACTCAAGAATCCAATCCGGAGTGATGTTCGTCTTTATTTTGTCTATCTACCCAGGATCAATAATTCCCAGCCTAATGCATGGGCATCTAATGAAAGTGGCTATTGGGAGTGGAAGATTCATAATTGATGAAAAATAAACTCCAACAATTCGTCCAAGCGAACCTCGTAAACTTCCATGAGAAGGCAAAAGTCAAGACGTTCGTTTCACGAACTCCACATCTGAAACCTCCGGGTTAAAACACCGGTCCGATGAACCCAATCCTGTTCCTCCGTCACGCTTCCATACGCACTCTTTTTGGAAAGTAGTTTTCCCGGTGTAAGATAATGTCCGTCGGCAGGTGCTGCTATCTCGGTCACGCATTCTTTGATGCTATGTTTACGACCGCAGTCACCTGGAGGGAACGTTGGAGAAAGTGGGTTCATGGACGATGTGTTGTTCTTTCGTTAGAATTTTTTATTTAGCTGCTGATTTCAATGGGTTCACTCGATGTTGATTTATGCGGGAGCTCCGTTTGGGTAGGGCTGATACACGGATTTATCCATCCAAAGTCGGTGAAGTAATACCGCGAGTTTTCTGGCAAGTGCCACCACCGCGCATCGTTTGGAGCGCTTGCCTCCTCTGGCAGATATTCGTTCGCCGTAATCACGCAATGCACTTTCCTGGGCAAAAGGGCCCAGAATATATTGCGCTGCGGTCACCAGAAGGCGACGTAACAACCCATTACCCGCCTTGGTGATATGCAGCTGCTTATCCGTGTCCCCGGACTGATCTCGTTTCGGGGTAAGACCGAGGAAAGCACCCACAGATCGACTCCCCTTAAATCGGGCGGGATCTTCAAGGGTCAATACAAAGGTAAGTGCGGTTATAGGTCCTATGCCCGGTACTTGACGAAGATGTTCGGTTTCAGGGTAATCCACTTTGCAAATATGCTCGATGGATTTATCGAGTTCCTTGATTTGCTCATTGAGATGTCGAATGGTGTCCAATACCGTGGAGACCGATGACCAAAATTTTGTCGGTATTTGATCTGGAGCGTTGTCCGGCATGGAGAGCGGAGAGCATCCTTTCAGTGTGATCCCCAAGGTCTTTAACGTACCACGCACATGATTGGAAAGCTTGGTCCGGGTGCCTACAAGTTGATCCCGGCCTTTGATGACAGCCAAGGTGGCTTGGGCATCCTCACCCCGGTGCTGAATGGCGTGAAGCAGACGCGGTTCCATTCGATACATCAAAGCAAGAATACGCGCATCCCGTTCATCGCTCTTGTCATCCGCATCCCAGATCGCCCGGAGTTTTCTTGGATTTCCGACACAGACCTTGTGTCCCATGCTTTCGAGCAGTCTCGAAATCCAGGCGGAATGTGTTCCCGCCTCAATCACCACATCCGCACCAGAGTGTTTGGCGAAAAAACGCTGGATCATTTTCGAAGTATTGGCTACTCGTTGAGGAGGGCATTCGTTCCCGTCTGCCTCAATCACCACAATCACGTTTTGCTTGTCTCCAAGGTCCATTCCGATTACTTTATTCATAGCTGGTATTCTCCTGTTGTTGTGCAGCACCATTATGGTGACTGCGGGTCTGTGGTCCATCCTACCACAAGCAGGAGGAACCAGCCTTCTCATCTTATCTCCGTCCGATCATGGTAGACGTTGGGCAAAGAAATGAAAACTTCATTACGAACCATGATTGTTATATTCGCATTGGCATTCGTTTCTTGCGCAAAGCACGACACCAGAGATCTCTTACAACTATATCTTTCAGACAATCTAGAAATGGAAGATCGTGTTGCTGCGAAAAGAAAGTTGGTCTCGAAAGGGGTTGAAGTGCTTCCTATTTTGATTCAGGAGATGAATGACTCTCAATATATATCTGAAGAGCTCGATCACAAAGTATTGGGCGACCAAAAGTGGCAAAAGCGGATTTTGATTGCGGGGGTGATCGAGGATGTTTCTGAGCAGGATTTTTCAGTTAGAACAACCGCCCATGGTTGGAATCCTGATTACTCCTTTGATTTGATAAATGAATGGTGGAAGAAAAGGGGCTCGTCTTTAAATACACAAAAATACTATTGACACGTCTGTATCCTTAAGGATACACTTTACCTTATGGAAATTCGCAAAACTGAGACCTTTTCTCGATGGATTGATCGTTTAAAGGATCCGAAAGCGCGTGCCAAAGTATTGGTAAGGATCGCTCGGTTTGCTGGTGGCAATCCGGGTGATGTTAAATCTGTGGGTAAAGGGGTTTCGGAATTGCGGATACCATATGGACCCGGGTACAGGGTCTATTTCATTCAACGCGGAACAGAATTAACGATACTCCTCGCTGGAGGAAGTAAAAAAACACAAAGCAAAGATATTCAAACCGCCATCAACTTAGCCTCTGAACTTTAGGTGATTTATGACCAAAACTAAAACAACTCTATTCGATGTTTCAGAACATCTCCAAACCCCCGAAGATATGGCCGCATATCTTGAAGCATCTATTGAAGAAGCAGATGGAGATGCCGCCTTTATCGCTAAAGCCTTAGGGGATATTGCCCGTGCGAAGGGAATGAGTCAAGTAGCCCGTGATGCAGGTCTATCTCGAGAAAGTCTTTATAAGGCCCTTTCTGGAGAAAGAAGCCCAGGGTTTGATACCATCCTTAAAGTCATGAAAGCATTGGATCTAAAAATACACGCAGAGGCTGTGGCATAAGCCCAACCAGTTCCGTCACCGAACATGTCGGTGCGGGTAGACGTTGGGACTTTATATGAACAAAACAGACTTTGAGAGATTTATTGAGAAACTGCCCCAAGTAACACGAGCGGATAACTTTGGGTATGCTTTATTTTTCTACAGAACCGATCAAATGACCCCATTTGTTTCCATTGCGGATACAGATAACGAATATGATGATGTGTCGGATCTAAATCGGGAGGGGGTTTTTCGACTGAATATCGGAATTGAAAGCGATACGTATCAGAAACTCATCGCCCAAAAAGATGATGAAACGGATTATACTCAAAAGAACGTTTTCATACCTCATCCTCATTATGCGGCTCAGAAGTTCATTTGTATCTTGAATCCCGAAGGGGATCAGTTTGAAGAGACAAAGCGACTTATTCGAGAAGCGCATGAGCTTGCTAAGAGACGCTACTCGGAAAGGGGGGGCGTAGTTTAACAAAACATGGATGGAACCGTGAGTACGTGGCCTGATCATTGATACGTTGGTGCAATTGATCATGATTCTGCCCTTGACGTGTAACGACATGCGTTATAGCTTGAATAAATGATTGAGAGCTTTACATGCAAAGAGACTGAGAAAATCTTTCGACGGGAATTTTCAAAGAAACTGCCCAAGAATATCCAGCAGGTGGCGTATCGAAAGTTGACGATGTTGCATCGAAGTTCTTCGATTCAGGATCTGCGGGTTCCTCCAGCCAACCGGCTGGAAGCACTCTCTGGACGCCGTAAAGGACAGCACAGTATTCGGATCAATCAACAATGGCGCATATGCTTCGAATGGGCAGATGATCATGCGCGGAATGTCGAAATCGTAGATTATCACTGAGGTAACAAAATGAAAAAAATACAACCTGTACATCCTGGTGAGATACTCTTTGAAGAG
>JARHXX010000083.1 GCA_029269125.1 Kiritimatiellaeota bacterium B1221
ATGCGGTCAGTCATGTGGGGTACCCATAAATTCGCCGGGTTCGGCAGTGCCTTCACCACGTCCGATGAGGGTGAGGGTCTGCCAGAGGATTTTAAGGTCGGTTCGGTGATTTGCTGTTTCGACGTATTCCACATCCAGGCGGAGGCGGATTTCCCAGTCGACGGCGTTTCGTCCGTTCACTTGGGCGAGTCCGGTAAGGCCCGGGCGGACGTGGTGGCGTTTTTGCTGTTCGGGAGAGTAGCGGGGGAGATAGCGCTCTAACAGGGGGCGGGGGCCGACGAAGCTCATCTCCCCTTTAAGGATGTTCCAGAGTTCGGGAAGTTCATCCAGTCCGGAGGCGCGAAGGAATTTACAGAAACGGTTGGGGGGGATTTTACCTCCGGGGGTTTCCGTCTCCGCTTCGCTGCCTGACAGCGTGCGGAATTTAATGAGGGTGAAGCTTGCGCCGTTTTTTCCGGGGCGGGATTGTCGGAAAAAGACGGGACGACCCATTTTACTTAAGATCACGGCTCCGATGATGAGCATCAGAGGGGAAAGGAGCACTAAGGCCCAAGCGGAGACCCAGATATCAAAAAGGCGTTTACCTGCAGATTGAGGCCAGGGGGCGTCAGCCGACACTTTCGGACTCCAGGTACGCTTTTTCTTTGGCGAGAATGGCTTCGGCATCCCGTTTGCCCACCGGTTTGGGGTTGGTGCCGGCATAAATGGTCCAGGGTTCTAAATCTTTGCGGACCAAACAGCCTGCTCCCACGGCGGCGCCTTCGCCGATGGTGACGCCGGGATACACCACCGCGTTGGTTCCCAGGACAGCATGTCGGCAAATGCGGATTTTACCACGGAGGACGTGGGTAAATTCGGCCGGCACCGTGGGGTTGGTCAGCCAGGGGCCGGTAAAGTCGTCCGACCCGGTGATCAGCCGACAACCGGCGCTGAGCCCGGAAAAGTCTTCCATGACCAGTTCGCCGCCTCCGATAATACTGCAGAAACTGGAAATATGCACATTGCGTCCGATTTCGCAGCGGGCACCGGTGTAACAAAACACAAAATCATCGATTTGGCTGTGGGCACCAAGGGAAAAGTTCTCTCGATTTCCCACGATGCGGGCCTGATCGTAAATGGTGGCGGAGGAATGAATCATAGGGCTAATGCTACGATGGAGTAAGGTTGAGTGTCGAGATTAGTTTGATAGTGAATTCCTGTAAAATGAACCAGATCTTTATGGAAGAGAAGATTCAAGACCCCGGGACGGGGTCGGTCCGGAACCTGAGGGTACGCGTTGCGCGGTCCTGTATTCTGGAGAAACCTAAAATACTTTTTACTTGGTATCGGGCGTTGGCTTGGACATAAGGAACCCATGAACCCTAGAATCGTTACCCGAGAGCGGAACACCCGCGAAACCCAAATAAAACTCACTTTAAATCTGGATGGAACCGGCGTGTCCGATATTTCCACCGGGGTGGGCTTTTTTGATCACATGTTGGAGCTGTTGACCAAACATGCGTTGATTGACCTTAGTGTACAGGCCACTGGCGATTTACACGTGGATGATCACCACACGGTTGAAGATGTGGGGATCGTATTGGGGGAGGCTCTCAATGAAGCGCTGGGAGACCGGCGGGGCATCAAACGCTACGGATTTTTCCTTCTGCCCATGGATGAGGCGATGGCGCGGGTGGCCCTGGATCTGGGCGGACGCCCCTATCTGGTGTACGACATCGCGCATCCCGGCACCCACATCAAAGATTTTGATCTGCAAAATATGGAAGAATTTTGGCGGGCCTTATCGACGGCCGCCAAAATGAACCTGCATATTGCCCAGTTATATGGACGTGATGTGCATCACGCCCAGGAGTCGGTGTTCAAGGGCGTTGCCCGCTCTTTGGATATGGCCAAACAATTAGATCCGCGGATTGAGGGGATTCTGCCCTCCAGTAAAGACCTGATATGATCGGCATCTTGGATTATGGAATGGGAAACCTCGGGAGCGTGCAGAATGCCTGTGCGGCCTTGGATATTCCCGCCCGTATGTTAAATGCCCCGTCTGAAATGGACGGGGTGAGCGGGGTGTTGATGCCGGGTCAGGGTGCGTTTCGCGATTGCATGAACCACTTGCAGGATCAGGGCTGGGTGGAGCCGCTGCGGGAATGGATCAAAGCCGATAAGCCCTTTTTTGGCATTTGCATGGGGCTTCAAGTGCTGTTTGAGGACAGCGAAGAAAGCCCCGGCAGCGAAGGACTGGCCGTATTGCCCGGAACTGTAAAAAAATTTCCGCCATCGGATGAACTGAAAGTGCCTCAGATGGGATGGAACCGCTGTAAGTGGGATGCAAAGCAAACCTATTTTCCGGCGGCCCTCCACGAAAGGCATTTCTACTATGTTCACAGTTATTATGTGCCCATGACGGATGCGGATTGGGTGGCGGGTACGACGACCTACGGACTGGAATATGTGAGTGCGGTTTCTTTCGGGAACTGCCACGCGGTGCAATTCCATCCCGAAAAAAGTCAGGCCGACGGTCTGAAGTTGCTCAAACATTTTTCTGAAACTGTATCATAGGCGATTACGGCCTGTGAGTATTGAAGGTGCCTAATATGAATACTGCATTATTGAAAGAATTATGTGAAGCCCGTGGCGTTCCCGGTCAGGAAGAAAATATTCGGCGGATTGTTCGTCGCGAATTGAATCATCTTACTGACGAGATGCGGGTGGACCCCATGGGGAATCTCTACGCCACCTTTCCCGGTGCGAGTGATGCAAAGATCATGATCGCGGCTCATATGGATGAGATTGGATTTATCATTAAGCATATCGACGACAAAGGTTTCTTGCGGTTGCAACCTCTCGGGGGATTTGATCCGCGTCAGTTATTTGCCCAGCGGGTGTTGGTGAATCAAATCGACGGCACCGCGGTACCGGGCGTGCTGTGTTACGCCACCAAACCCACTCATTTGATGACGTCGCCGGATAAAGACGGACCGCAGCTGGATTTGTTTTTTGTGGACACCGGGATGGATGTGGAAGAGGTGAAAAAGAAATTTGAGATCGGCGGTATGGTGACTCTCGACCGCGGATTTTCAGAATGTGGTCAGGGTTTTGCGGCCAAGAGTTTGGATAACCGGGTGGGGGTGTTCGTAATGATTGAAGCCCTGCGCAAAATGGAAAAATGTCAGTTTACGGTGGTTGCGGTTGCGACCACCCAGGAAGAAATTGGTTTAAGGGGCGCGACCACGGCGGCCTTTCAGGTTCAGCCCGAAGTGGGCATTGCGTTGGATACCACCATTGCCGCTGATTATCCCGGTGGAAGTCCGGAAGGTCAAGTGACTGCTTTGGGTGAGGGTGTGGGCATCAAAATCATGGACGGATCTTTAATCAGTCATCCGCGTTTGGTGAAACACATGCGCAGCATTGCCAAGAAAAATGACATTCCGCATCAGATGGAAATTTTACCGCGCGGTGGTACGGATGGGGGCGCCTTGCAACGTTCCGGGGCGGGCTGTGCGGGTATCACTTTGAGTATTCCGACACGTTATATTCACACCGTCAACGAAATGGTGTATGCCGGCGATGTACAGGCGGCCATCGATCTGTTGGCCACCTATTTGAACGAAGCGGTGGTGGGACAAATTGAAGCGGCCGAACTTTCTTTGGATGATTGATTGTAGTCCATGCACTCCGTGCGTGGAAATGAAACAAGAGCCCTCGCATGGATTTCCACGCTCGGAGATCGTGGACTACAGCTTAAAAATGAAACAAGAGCCCTCGCATGGATTTCCA
>JARHXX010000084.1 GCA_029269125.1 Kiritimatiellaeota bacterium B1221
TGCACCAATCTTCAATCCCCCCCCAGCCCAAGATACGCCAACGGCGTTACGTCCTTCAGCCCAGGGTTGATCCGACGCAGGAGGATCTACCCTGGGGGATCTACCCTGGGGGATCTACCCTGGGTAACCTCCCCCCAAACCATCCCCTACGCCAACGGCGTTGCGCCTGCCATTCATCCCTACTATCAACTCAACTCAACTCAATCGCAAACTGAACCTCCCGGGGCACGGCAATCCGATATTTATCCAAGGGGGTCTCCCCCCAACTGTTGTTCCCGCCCACCCCCATTTGCCAACCGGAAAAGGTTACGGTTCGGTTTTCACGCAGCGGTAACTCATTCGCGTGATCGGTCTGCTCCAAATCTTTTTCACTGCAATTCCAAATGCTGATCCCCGGATATGCAGCACCTGCCGACCGAATCTTCAACCGACCTTCCGGACCACGAAACTCGATCCACCGCAGGTCAGATCGATGCGCATTTTCCTGTGGTCGCACATAAGGCGTTGCCCAGGCCTGGGCGGGAAGTTCGTGAATCGTGACCCGTGCCCCACTCAGTCGATCACTATAATTCTCCTGTGGCCCCCGTCCGAACCAGCGGGTGTTTTCCAATGCGGCCGGAACTTCAAACTGCAATCCCATCCGGGAAAGTTCGGGGGCACCCGCTGGCAAGCCAAGGCTAACGTCGATACGCAATACCCCAGTGGCAAAAAAGGTATAAACCAACTCAAGCCCAACCCTGTTTAATGCCTCATCATCGAAATCCAAATCAACGATCACCTGTTCCACTTCGGGGCCACGCGCATGCCTTATCGATTGTACCCGCGCATACTCCATCGCCCGCTTCCATGCACTCATACGATCCGGAACCTTCCACCCTAAATCATTGTCGGTCGGCACCCGCCAAAAGTGGGGAGTAATAGGACTCGTCACCAGTTTTTGACCGTTCCGGCAGAACGAAGTCATCAGTCCGCTGGCCCGGTCGATCGTCACCGTGACCTCGGCAGCCGACAGGCTTAAACTCTCTGCCCTCACCGCTTCGCCTTCGGGCATCCTTGGCAGGACTTCCTGCACAGCAGCGGGCTGCAAACAGAACTGCTCCCAGGCGATCACCTCCCCGGCCGCTGCCCAAGGGCAATCCGTCTTGCGGGCAAACCGGATCAACAGATCATATTCATCCTCTACCGTAAACGTCAGCTCTTCCGGAATTTCCAGCTGAAGTCTTTTCCTGTCACCCGGATAAATTCCTTCGGTCGGTATGGCGCCTGAAACCAGAAGCTCTCCATTTTTCTCCACCCGCCATTCCCCTTCAAAGTCATCCAGGGCCGTAAACGCAAATTTATTGTGAATCCACACGCACCCTTTCTGAAGCTCCGCATCTGTGGCTGAAATCGAGATATACTGCTGCACTTTCTGCGCTTCCCAATAATGCGGATACGGCTCACGATCCGCGCTCACCAGTCCGTTATAACAAAAACGCCCATTATTCGGTTCATCGCCAAAGTCACCCCCGTACGCGTGCATCCATGCCCCGTGTTCGTTTTGTTTCAGCAGGGTTTGGTCCGCCCAGTCCCAAACAAAGCCACCCCACAATTCCGCATGCGCCTCAAAAATCTCCCAATACTCTTTAAAATTTCCTAAAGAGTTCCCATGGGCGTGGGCATATTCGTTGGTGAGAAAAGGGCGCCCTGAAGGATATTCCCCATGCTGCGCCGGACTTCCCTCTTCCCCGTGTTCACCTTTGCGTACCGCCTCTCCCCGGACATGTGCCTCCAACCACGCGGGCGTGGGATAGGTCTGACTGTCCATATCCGCCACCAGGTTCATATCCGCATATTGGATCAGCCGCTGCGCAGGATCATTTGCCAACACCGCCTCCCGCATCGGAAAAAAGGCATCCCCATATCCTGCCTCATTCCCCAGCGACCACATCGCCACACAGGCATGACCCCGGTCGCGAATCACCATCCGCCGTACCCGCTCCACCGCCATGGCGGCCCACACCGGATCATCTCCGGGCAACACCCGCTGGTGATAACTCAGTCCGTGGCTCTCCACATTGGCTTCATCCATCACCAACAATCCGTGCGCATCACACAACGCATACCAGCGCGGATCGTTCGGGTAGTGCGCCGTCCTCACAAAATTAAAATTCGCCTGCTTGATCAGCCGAAGATCCTTTTCCATATCCGCTGCCGAAATGACATAGCCCGTCACCGGATGCGACTCATGTCGGTTGACCCCTTTTATTTTGATCGGCACCCCGTTGATGCAAAACTGCTGCGCTTTCATTTCCAGACGGCGAAAGCCCAGGCGGACCTTACGGGTTTCGATGGTTCCCCCCCTCTCCGCATCCACCAACTCCAGCAAAGCACTGTATAGCTGCGGATGTTCGTGCGACCAGACCTGCGGATCCGCCAGAGAAATCTCCCGGGTACAACCCGCATCGCCGGAACAGCGCTCATCCAGCAGGAGATCTGCGGCCCCATCCCCCGGAGCACGAAGATGCAGACGCAAGCGCACGGCCGGAGATGTCGATGCGGGGTGGCGCAACTGATAATGAACTTTCAGATCCACGGATTTCAGATCTGCGGACAAATGGTTTTCGATATAAAAATCCCAAAGCGTAGTTGCAGGAGTGTGATACAGAAATACATCCCGAAAAATCCCACTCAGCCGCCACATATCCTGATCTTCCAAATACGACCCCGCACAAAATCGGTATACTTCAACCGCCAGTAAATTGGGTCCCTCCTCCTTCGGCAAAAGAAAATCAGTTATATCAAATTCAGCCGGTGACCGCGAATCCTGGTGATAGCCCACCCGCTGTCCATTCACCCATACAAAAAATGCGGAGCCCACCCCCGCAAAGTGCAACAAAGTCCGCCCCCCTTCCGCCTTTTCCCAATCCGGCGTTTCAAACCACCGACGGTACGACCCCACGGGATTGCGTTCGGTGAAACTCGTATAATGGGCCGGAGGCTCCCCCATCACCCGTGGCGGATCCACCTGAAAGGGATAGCCGTAATTCAGATAAATCGGTGTCCCGAATCCATGCATCTCCCAACAGGCCGGCACCGGAATCGATCCCCAAGCTTCGGCATCAAAATCGGGTTGATAAAAATCCTGCGGACGCCGTCCGGGATCCGGCGCCCAGAAAAACGCCCATTCATTTTGGTGATTTAACGACTTCAACCACGGGGAATGATCATAATCACTCGCCCAACCCGAAGCCCGATCCGGGGCCGGCCAACCGGAGGTGCGGGGAGGTAATTGATGGATGCCCAGTATTTTTGGATCTTCAATTTCGGGAATGTCGAAAGTTTCGGTGCTCATACTGGGCGGGAGAATAGGGAGAAAACATGACTTTGCGAAAGGTTTTTCTTCAATTTTCAAACGAAACTCAGAACGGCATCCAAACCACGGCTGGCGCAACGCCGTTGGCGTAGAAAACACGGGCTGACATGTCCTGGGGTAGGTTCGTCCCTCACCAACCCCAGGCTGAATGACATAACGCCGTTGGCGTAACACGGGTTACGGAACTCCATCTGCCCAAGCTACGCCAACGGCGTTACGCCTTTCAGCCCAGGGTTGATCCGACGCAGGAGCCTGGGGTAGACTCGTCCCTCGCCA
>JARHXX010000085.1 GCA_029269125.1 Kiritimatiellaeota bacterium B1221
GGGAATCACCCACAGCCTCACCTTTCAACCCGGGCCCAAAATCCGCAACCATACCCATCCAAAACTTTACCCTTCAACCCGGGCCGAAGGTCCGCGAAGATCCCCACACGATCAATAAAACTGTGGATCGCAGGCCCCACGATTACAATAACATCAACGGTTTTCCTGAATTTCACACAAATCTTTGATGTTTCCTACTGCACATTCCTTATGATCGTGTAAGATCCAATAAAACCGCCTCTCCCCCACACCAACCGGAACGCATGAAAAAGAAAATCTTTGCTTTACTCAATCCCCATTCCGGCCCGGGCAATACCTTGCAGGACACCATCCTTGCGGTTCATGAACTTTGGGAGGATAAAGACCATCAGGTCTCTTTTCAATTATCCAAAAATAAAGAAGATGCTCAAAATAAAATCGCCGAAGCCAAGGAATGGGGCGCGGACCTGATCATCTGCTCCGGGGGTGACGGCACCTTAAACTCCCTCTTACCCGCACTCATCAAACACGAAATCCCCGTCGCTTTCATTCCCACCGGCAGCGTGAACGGCTTTGCCAGACATTACAATATTCCACAGGAAATCCCGGATGCCGTCAAAGCGCTCAAAGCAGGTGAAAACCGACTGATTGATGTCGGCACCGCAAACGATATGTTATTTATCCTGTCTTGCAGTTTCGCCTGGGAAGCCTCTCTGGTGAAACTTTTTGAGGATTTACCTACCCGGGGAATTGCCACCTATCTCGCGGCAGCCGGAATTACAGCCTTCTCATATGCCCCTCAAGCACATGAAATTCTCAACGCGGACGGAACAAAAAACCGCTATGAAGAACCCATGCTGCTCTCGGTGACCAATCTATCCAACTACACCGAAGTCGACCTGGTTTCTGAAGATGCAAAAGCTGACGACGGCCTGCTGGAACTGGTCGTGGTTGAGAAAGAAAATATGCTCAAATTAACCACCTCCATCGGAAAACTCAAAGAAGGCGGAGTAGAAGAACTTGATATGGTTGAAACCTTTCGAGACCGCAGCTTCGAAATCACCCGTCAGAAACCTGCAGACATTCAAATCGATGGAGAAGTCATCCCCGACCAAAAAAAAGTAAAAATTGGGGTCATGAAAAAAGCCCTGCATGTCCGTGTCCCCAAAAGACAATAGAAAAGCGGTTGCAGATGGATCGGGAGGTCCTAGGTTAAGGACTTCAGGGTAAAAACACATGATGACCCACCCCCTTATTTTAAACATAGAACTTGCTGCCAGCAAAACCCGTGCGTGGATCCGGCGGACCTTTCGCCGTAACCATCCCGTATTCATCTACCCCTATCGCGGATATGGCCATGCGGGAAAAGTAGTGCTGATGGGAAGGGTGCTCGAAAAAATCACATCCATCCACGAAACCGCCGAAGAACGTGATGGCAAATGGCATAATTTCAAAAAAGCCTGGCGGCGCTACTTCAGCTACGAAGTGCCCGGCGTCACTCTGCAGGCCCGCTTCGCAGATCAAACCGCCCAGACCATCAGTGATGAAGAAGGTTATTTTGAGTTTGAATTCACCGGCGACTTTGCCGCGTTGGGTTACGGCTGGAAACCCGTGGAATTGGAAATCATCTCCGTTCCCCACAACCTCCCCTTCCAAAAGTCCAGTACCGGGGAAGTCATCTTGATCAATGACCGCAGCAGATTTGGCATCATCTCGGATATGGACGACACGGTGATGAAATCAAATGTGGTAAAAAAATTTAAAATGTTGGGTACCATGTTGTTTAATAGCGCAGAAACCCGCGTGGCATTTGACGGGGTCGACACCCTGTATCAAAAACTAAACCACCAGGATCAGAACCCCCTCTTCTTCATTTCAGGCAGCTCCTACAATTTATATGACTTGCTGGAGAAATTCTGCAAAGCCAATCAAATTCCCCGCGCGCCCATGCTGCTTCGAGATATGGGCATCTCCAAAACCCAATTGTTTTTAGAACGAAGCTTTCCTTTTAAAACCGGTTGTATTGAAAAGTTATTAACCCTGTTTCCGGATTTACCCTTCATTCTCATTGGGGACAGCGGACAGCATGACCCCGAAGTCTACCTGCACATTCAACAAAAGTTCCCCGACCGCATCCTCGGAATCTACATCCGCAACGTCACCCTGCTGGGCACCCGGAATGACGAACTGACAGAACTCCAAAACAAACATCCAGACTTCATTGCCATCAAAGAATCCCAGCAAGCCATCGACCACGCCCGCGAAAAGGGTTGGATTTAGAAAACAATTAATTTTGATTCCAAAGGTTTAAAAGCATTTCGATAACACCTCCTGCACCAATTCACTTGAGTCGAGACGCCAAAAAGAGTTTAATTTTTCTATGCACACTCCCAGCCCAAACAGATACGCAAAACCCGATACCTGGTTCCGTCATTGCGGAAGCAGTGGACTCAAACTCCCCGCCGTCAGTTTAGGATGCTGGCATAATTTCGGGGCCGCGGCGTTCAGCTCCAAGCAGTGCCCGGATGAACCCAGCCAACATCGCAACGCCCAAAAAATGCTGTTCACCGCTTTCGATCATGGCATCACCCATTTTGATTTAGCCAACAACTACGGTCCGCCTCCCGGGTCCGCCGAAGAACGGGTGGGACGCATCCTGCACGAAGACCTCCGTGATTATCGTGACGAATTAATCATCAGCAGCAAAGCGGGCTACGGCATGTGGCAGGGTCCTTATGGCGATGGGGGGTCCCGCAAATATCTGATCGCCTCCTGTGATCAATCTCTCAAACGTCTTCAGCTCGAATACGTTGATATCTTTTATTCCCACCGACCCGATCCGCACACCCCCATTGCCGAAACCATGGGCGCATTGGATCAGCTCGTCCGCGACGGAAAAACCCTCTATACAGGACTCTCCAATTATTCACCCGATCAGGTGGAGGCCGCATTAAAAGCCTGCGATGAATATGGATTCTGCAAACCCATCATTCATCAGCCACGTTACAATCTGCTCGACCGAAAAGTTGAGAGACAAGGTCTGTTCAACACCTTAAACGCAGCCGGCATGGGAAGTATCTGCTTTTCCCCGCTCGAAGGGGGAATCCTCACGGGAAAATACCTGGATGCGGATCCCGAAGACTCCAGAAAAAATTCCGGAAGCGGTGGTCAATTTTTCCGGGGACTCGATGAAGACAAACACCGAATAGTTTCAGCGTTAAACACCCTTGCAGAAAACTGCGGACACAACCTCACCACCTTCGCGTTGGCCTGGACCCTCAGACACGGTCACTGCACCAGCGCACTCATCGGTGCCAGCCGTCCTTCCCAAATTGAACAGGCCGCAAAAGTTTGCGGCAGTGGCTTACTCACTGACGAAATCTGTACCGAAGCAGAAAAAATTATAACGGGATAAACCTTCCAGGTTCTTCGTTTAAGAAGATTCTTCCGAGACGTTTACGGCGATGGATATGTGGAACCCCGGTTCAGCGAAACCGACTCAAGTCGGAACTGAGAAGTTCAAACACCTTCAACAATATAAGCCGAATAGAATAACTTCCCGGTTCTTCGTTCACGAAGGTTCTTCCGAGACGTTTACGGCGATGGATACGCGGAACCCGGGTTCAGCGATACCCCTTCGGGTA
>JARHXX010000086.1 GCA_029269125.1 Kiritimatiellaeota bacterium B1221
AGGGCTGGGTTTTAGCATCTTAAACAAAATGCGGGCTGAAGGTTCGCTCGAATAACGGCTTAGACACGGGTGCATTCGAGCGGACCTTCAGCCCGTCTCACTTTTTTAACTTGAACGTCCCAGCCCTTCGGACTGGGCTAAAATTCGTTCGGACCTACGGCCCGAAAATTATTGCAAGTACCCCTTATCTTAGTGCCATTCCGGTCTGGGTGTAAATCATGGTGGTCTTCACATCACTGTGCCCCATCATTTCCTGTATCGTCCTGATATCATAATTGGCCAGCAGCAAATGGCTGGCGAAAGAATGGCGTAGGGTATGGGCGCCTACCTTTTTACTGATACCTGACTTCCAGACCGCATGTCGCAGAGATTTACGGAAATGGCTACCGTGGACATGATATCGTTTTCTCTTTCCAGACTCTGGAACCAGCGTCAGAGTTTTGGCCGGAAATACAAACTGCCAGGGCCACTGCGTGCATCGCGACTCCCATTTTGCAGGACTTCCCTCCGGAGCAAAAGATCCACCAAACCCAGCTTCCAGATCCTGTTCAAACTGCGCACGAACCGATTTCAAATGCACTTCCAATTTTTCGATTAAGCAACCCGGCAGAGGGAGCGCACGGTCTTTACGCCCTTTTCCCCGATGAATGGTCACCATCCGATGGGACAGATTTAATTGTCCCACTCTAAGTTGCAGCGTTTCGGTGAGTCGCAATCCACAGCCATATAATAATTGAGCGATCAACAAATGTGGATCGTCCATCCGCGAAAATACCTGATCCACCTCCTTCCTGCTCAGCACTACCGGCACATATCGCGTCCGTCTTGCACGTTTCACCTTGTCTCCAAGATCATAGGGACGCTTTAACACGTGTCGGTACAGAAATAGCAAAGCGTTAAAGGCCTGATTCTGTGTGGTCGACACCACCCGCCGATGGGTTGCCAACCAGGTAAGAAAAGCCACCGCATCATCCGCATCCACTTGATCCACATGTTTGGATTTCAGAAACTCCTGAAACTGAAGTATCCACCCGCGATAGGTTTTACCCGTGGACTTTGCACATTGCCTGTATCGAATCATCTCTTCAAATGCGACGAGACAGTGTCCCCAATCAGTTAAAGCAAGCGCTTGTGCCTGTTCCTTGCCTTGGGCAGGAAAACGTTGAGCCACCTCACGAAACAGGGTGATACAACCGGATGCCTGCTGCTGTTGGGCTTCAGACTGACCTTTCGAAGAAAGTTTTTGCAGATACAGAACTTCTGTTTCAGGATTACGCGTGGAATGATGGTATTTATTACAGAAATCCAGGTAATAACGTAACCATTTGAACCATTCTACCTGCTCCTCTCTCTCGAGATTTTGTTTATCCATATCGCGCCTCATTTCTTTAACTAAACCACTAGGGATTTTTTTTATATTTAGACTCCTTTGTAAAAACTATACATGCTTATATATTTCATCACTGCAACGAATGCAATTATAAATATGTATAGTTTATATTAAAAGGCGGATTTACCCTTGAGGATAAAATATAGATCGCATACTTTTTACACTTGAAACGGATTACACGTAAAACACATAATTAAACCTTTAATGTTAAAGAAATCGGAAATTTGTTTAGAGATCCACCCAAAATGGGTTGCTCTATGATTTTCCAAGAATCACTTGTTGGGCGGAGAAATTATTATGAAAACAAATACTACAGATGATGTATTCGGAGTTCATCGCAACCTCCCATTGAACTATGTCGTTCGACCTTATGCTGATGAGCTTTTGATTAACAATTTATCGAGAGGCCGGCATCTCGTAATTTATGGAAGTTCAAAGCAGGGGAAAACATCACTTCGAAAGCATTGCCTGGTGGATACCGATTATATAACCATCCACTGCTCAAACAAGTGGACCGTCGCAGATATAAATAGCGCAATTCTCAAATCCGCAGGATTTGAAATAACACTCTCAGAAAATAAATCGCATACGGGAAAACATAAAATATTTGCCAAAGCCAAACTGGGATTTATGGGAAATGAAGCCGAAGGTGGAGCAGAAGCCGGAAGAGAATCAACCACATCAACACAAACTGCTCCATTGGAAATTGATCAAGAAGATGTCAACGACATTATAACCGCCCTTAAGTCGATTAACTTCAAGCAATTCATCGTCCTCGAAGATTTCCATTATCTGAGCGTTGAATCACAAATTGATTTTTCTGTCGCACTTAAAGCTTATCATGAAAACTCTCCTATTACTTTTATTGTGGTCGGTGTTTGGTTAGAGGAAAATCGACTTTCAGTTTACAATGGCGACTTAACTGGCAGAATTTTTCCTATAAATGCCGACCGGTGGGACGACAAAGAGTTACTTCAGGTAATCTCTGATGGCGCAGCATTAATTGGTGTAGACTTTGATGAAAATTTCGTCAAAGCACTACTGGATGGTTGCAATTCTAGCGTCAGCTTAGTTCAGGAAGTTTGTCATCAACTGTGCATTAATAACCAAATTTTCCAAACGAGATTAAACAATCCCACAATTGGCTCTGAATCTGATGCAACGAGATTGTTGAAGTGGGCAGTCGATCAACACACAGGACGATATAACTCGTTCATAAACGGTTTTTCAGAGGGATTCCAAAGCACAACCCTTGAAATGCATAAGTGGCTTCTATATCCAGTCTTAAATTCATCTCCTAAAAAGTTACTCGATGGACTAAGGCAAAAAGAAATTCGAGAAACGCTACACAGCGTTCACCCACGAAAAGAAGAGTTAAACTCAGGCAATGTAACTCAGGCACTTAAATCCTGTGCATCATTGCAGGTGAAAAAAGGAATCAAGCCAATTATTTTTGATTATGACGAAACCAACCTGCGGTTAAGAGTCGTAGATAGAGCTTTTCTTATTTGGCTAGAGCATCAAAACAGATCTGAGCTGCTTAACTCGATCGACTTACCAAATAACTAGCCCAACAAAAGAATTCACCGTACGGTGACAACGCCCGATTTTGAAGTCAAAGTCGTTTGCACCGCCGGTGATTCAAAACGTTAGACTCAAAATGAATAGCAAATCACCAGAATGGCTTTCCGATGCAATCAAGCTGCTACCTTCGGACACTCCCGTCCCTGAAGGCACTCAGGGCTACGCATGTTACACTACTCAAAAGGCACATTGGTTGGGATGGTTGGATCCTGACAGAATTCCCGTGAAGTACGCAAGAGCGACGGGTAAAGAGAAAGATGCCAAATATGCATACAACCACATTATGGAGCCGAAGATGCTTCTTTGGCTCGCAGCTGCATCAGGGATTCCTTCAGATCTTTGTGAGAGAGCAGAAAATGAAGCCGCAGAGAAGAAGTCTTTTGCCAGCAAAAGCGCTGCAGTTCGACGACTGATTCCATGGGCAATGGTAGAAGATGCGCTTTCAAAAATTACAAAAGGGCAGGTCTAACCAAAAACGCCTGCGAACCCTCGTACCTCGGGTCCGCAGCGTTTAGACGTGTGTGCCCGGCATGGGGCATGACTAGTGGGGTGAAAGTCCCTATAACCGCCAGACAGGAGGAAGGTTTAGTGAAGGACAAGGGCGTTGTCGC
>JARHXX010000087.1 GCA_029269125.1 Kiritimatiellaeota bacterium B1221
CCTCAACCCCTGAAAATCATCCTGCCAAAAAATCATCCTGCCGCCTCCCCTCAAGCCTCAAGCCCACCCCTCAACCCCTGAAAATCATCTGCTCCAAATCATCCTGCCTGAAATCGCCTAAGTTTCCTGCTTGTATGCGTTTGCCCTTTCAATTAGGTACCCGCCCATGCAATCAATTGTTACAACTTATGTAAATATGGAGCTTCTCTGATGCGCCAGACTCTGGGATGGAAGGAAATCGACGAGGATGGAAACAAGCTGGAGGTGGAGGCATATCATGAGCGTAACCATTGGACATTCACCAAGCGCAGAAACCGCCGCTACGACTGGGAGACCATTGAAACCCCTTCGGTTGCGGACTGGGAACAGTTATTGGACTTGCTGGAACGCAAATACCAGCGCCGCCGCTGTGCCTGGCGGGATGTGGAAGAAGTTCAGGAATTTTTAGCCGAAGCCAAAAAGAGAGAGACCGGATTATGAAACCTTTTATTCACGATGATTTTATCCTGCAAACCGAGACCGCGAAACGTCTGTATCATGACTTCGCCAAAGCGATGCCGATTATTGACTATCACTGTCATTTGAGCCCTCAGGAAATTGCCGAAGACAAACGTTGGGAAACCGTGACCCAAATTTGGCTGGGCGGAGACCATTATAAGTGGCGGGCGATGCGCAGCAATGGCGTCACCGAAGAATACTGCACCGGCGATGCGGATGACTGGTCCAAATTTGAAAAGTGGGTGGAAACCCTCGAGGCCTGTTACAAAAATCCGCTGTTTCATTGGAGTCACCTGGAGTTATCCCGTTATTTTGGCATTGATGACATTCTGACGACCGAGAACGCCCGCGAAGTGTATGACAAATGTAACGCACTGTTGGCCTCGCCCGATTTTTCCGCCCGCGGGTTGATTCGGAAATCAGGGGTAAAGGTGATTTGCACCACCGATGATCCCATTGATGACCTGCACTGGCACCGTCAGATCCGCGATGACGGATTTGAAACCAAGGTGCTCCCAGCCTGGCGTCCGGACAAAGCCATGGCGGTGGAAAATGCCGACGGGTTTAAAGCTTATGTGGCCCAATTGGCAGAGGCGGCGGCAATGGAGATCACCGATTTTGATTCGTTTATGTCCGCCATCAAAGCGCGTCATGATTTCTTCCACGCGGAGGGATGCCGTCTTTCCGACCACGGATTGAACCGCTTTTACGCCGCAGATTATGAAATGGACGAAATTAAAGCCATTTTCAGCCGGGTGATGGCGGGTGAACAGATCTCCGAACGGGAGGATGATCAGTTCAAATCCTGCATGATGGTCGAATTCGGGATCATGGATCATGCCCGCGGATGGGTTCAGCAGTTCCACGTAGGCGCATTGCGCAACAACAGTAGCCGCCTGTTTGAAGAGTTGGGTCCGGATACGGGATTTGACAGCATTGGCGATGAGCGCCTGGGCAATCAGCTCTCCAAATTTTTGGACCGTCTGGACAGCAATGACCAATTGGCACCCACCATTTTGTATAATTTGAATCCGCGTGACAACCATTTGATGGGCACCATGATCGGCAACTTCCAGGACGGATCCCGTCCGGGCAAAATGCAGCATGGCAGCGGCTGGTGGTTTCTTGATCAAAAACACGGCATGGAACAGCAGATGGAAATTCTCTCCCAGCTGGGACTGTTGAGCCGCTTTGTCGGTATGCTGACCGACAGCCGCAGTTTCCTCAGCTATACCCGTCACGAATATTTCCGCCGCATTCTCTGCAACATGCTCGGCAACGATGTGGAGCAGGGGCTGCTGCCGGCGGATATGAAACGTCTGGGCGCGATGGTGCAGGATATCTGCTACAACAACGCCGCCAATTACTTTGATTTCGGGGTTTCCCCCCTCACTTAACTCCCAGGAATAATTCCCATGTCAGATAAAAAATCCCTTGTAATCCGGGTCGCAGACGCGATCAAAAAGACTCCCGCCGATAAAGAAGTGCTGATTGGCTTCGACGGTTTCATTGATGAAATTATCCGTCTGGTGGATACCCGCCAGTCCGCGGATGAGTTTACCCCCATCGGGACCATTACCCAGTTCGGTGAACGCGTCACCGCGGCCGCCGGCAAAAGCTGTAATATTGAAATGGTGCAGCAGCAGATTAAACTTGGTGGCAACGGACCGATCATGGCCAACAATCTGGTGGAGCAGGGCTACGGCGTGAGCTACTGTGGAGCTTTGGGTGCGGACGGGGTGGTCAATTCCATCTTCACCGATTTCACCGACCGCTGCAAGGAAGTGATCACGTTGGCGGATCCCGGATACAGCGAAGCGCTGGAATTTGATGACGGCAAAGTGATCATGGGCAAAATGACTTCGCTCGCCGGTGTAAATTGGGAAAGCGTTTTGGCGCAACTGCCTGAAGAAAAGCTTTCTGCCATGATTGAAAAAATGGATCTGATCGGCTGTGTCAACTGGACCATGCTCCCCAACATGAACTCCATCCTTAAGGGATTGGGCGGGTTGCTGGCCAAACGTTCCAGCCGCGCCAAACTTTTCATTGATTTGACCGATCCGCGGAAACGCAGTAAACAAGATATCAATGAAGTGCTCATGATTCTCAAAGAGATTCAATCCGGTGTGGATGTGATTCTGGGATTGAATGAAGACGAGTCCATTCAGGTGGCCACCGTGCTGTTTGGTGATGAAGGCGATGATTTGAGTGCCCGCGCCCAAAAGATTCGCACGGAACTTGGCTTGTTCCAAGTGGTGGTGCATCCCACCCGTTCCGCGGCGGTTGCTTCAGCCGAAGGCGAGTGGTTCGTGGAAGGTCCTTTTACACCCAAACCCAAATTGACCACCGGTGCCGGCGATAACTTCAATGCGGGATACTGTAACGGACTGCTCAGCGGTCTGGATCCCGAAGCCTGCCTGGTGACCGGGGTGTGCAGTTCCGGATTTTATGTGCGCAACTGCCGTTCCGCCAACCGCGAGGAATACGCGACCTTCATTCAAAGCTGGGCCGACGCCGGTTGCGGCGAAATGCCTTAAGATAACTTCCGAGTTCCTCGTTTACGAGGATTGCCCTGAAGCGTTTACGTGAAAGGTAACGCGGAACCCGGGTTCCGCGCAGCCCTGGCCTGAAGGCATTGGCAGAAGCTTCGTAAACGAAGAACTGGGAAGTTAAAAGTTAATCCTCTTCCCCCGATAGATGCCCAGGATTTTGGAGACTTTGAAGATGCGGTACTTGAATC
>JARHXX010000088.1 GCA_029269125.1 Kiritimatiellaeota bacterium B1221
ATGAAACAAGAGCAGTAGCGGAGATTTCCACGCACGGAGTGCATGGACTACGCTTATTTCTCCCCCCGATAGATGCCCAGAATCTGGGTGACGTATTTTCGGGTGCCGGGGAAGGGGATGCCCTCCACGAAGGGGATGCCGGGCAGTTGCAGATCCTCCCAGGCCCTGACCCGGCTGGGGCCGGCATTGTAGTAGGCCAGGGCGTAGGCGGTCGGATCTTCCTTGTCGGCAAATTCGTCGAGACCCTCCCGCAAATACCAGGCGGAAATATTGGCGTTCACCCGCAGTTTGAAAAGTTGTTTTTCAGTCGGAACTTTGTGACCGGTTTTCTGCGCCCAGTGTTTGGCGGTGTTGGGCATAATCTGAAACATGCCGATTTCTCCGGCGGCTCCGACTGCTTTGGGGTTCAGCCGGCTTTCGGTGATGCCCACGGCACGAAGTAGAAGCGGATCCACGCCATTTTTTCTGCCGGCCTTCCAGATGTTTCGGTCTACATGATGAATCCACAGGCCTGCGCCTCCCAATGCCAATAACAGCAGGGCGGAAACGATTTGCAGATTGGAAAGGCGCTTTCTCATCTTTCTTTCTTGGGTAGATTCTGGCAAATAAACAGGAATGTCAAACCTCCCTCCCCACAAAGCCTCAAGCTCTCCCATCGCCCGGGTGGTGGTGGACGTGGCGCTGGACAAAGAATTTGATTATCTGATTCCGGAAAAGCTGCGCGGACAAGTGATGCCCGGCATGCAGGTGAAGGTTCCGTTCGGGCGCCGACAAACCGAAGGGTTTGTGCTGGGGTTTAAAGAGAAATCGGAATTTACGGGACTCAAAGCCATCTCCGGATTGGCGCATGAGGATGCCCTGCTTTCTCCTAAAATTATGGAACTGGCTAAATGGATGGCGGACTACTATGTGGCTCCCATCGAACACGCGGTTAAAACGGTTTTGCCGGGAGCGGTCCGCAAGCGTGGCGCGGCGTTCAAAAAACAACTCTTTGCCACCCCGGGAGAAAAATCGGCGATCGAAAGTGAATTGTCTGTGCTGCGGCGATCGGCCCCCAAACAGGCGGCGGCGTTGGATATCCTGCTTTCCGGTGAGCAGATGCTGATGTCGGATCTGGTGCGGGCAGCCAAAGTGACCCATGGCACGCTTCGTTCTCTGGAAAAGAAAGGATTTATTCATATTGCCGAAGGCGTGCAGGGACGCGATCCCCTGGCCAATCAGGAATTTTTGCGGACCAAAGATTTGAAACTGAACAGCGAACAGGCGAAATGTCTGGTCAAAATCACTGGGGGAATTGATAGAGGAAAACTAAAAGTGGTGCTTCTGCATGGTGTGACCGGCAGCGGGAAAACCGAAGTGTATCTGCAGGCGCTTTCGCATGCGCTGGCTCTGGGGAAAGGAGCGATTGTGTTGGTGCCGGAGATTGCGCTGACGCCGCAGACGGTGGAGCGTTTCCGCGGCCGCTTTGGCGAATGTCTGGCGGTGTTGCACAGTCACTTGTCCGACGGGGAGCGTCACGACGAATGGCATCGGGTGAAGAAGGGGGAGGCGACGGTGGTGGTGGGTGCACGTTCGGCCCTGTTTGCACCGGTGAAAAATCTGGGACTGATCGTGGTGGATGAGGAACACGAGTCGACCTACAAGCAGGAGGAGAGTCCGCGCTACCACGCCCGGGACATGGCGGTGATGCGCGGCCACCTCGAAGGCTGTACGGTGGTGTTGGGGTCGGCGACGCCTTCGGTCGAAAGTCTGGAAAATGTGCATCAGGGAAAATACGAGTTGGCCAAATTGGGGATCCGCGCGGACGATCGACAGTTGCCCTTGGTCAAAGTGGTGGACATGCGGCATCAGCGCTACGAAGGCAAACCGACATTGTTTTCAAATGATTTGGTGGAGGGCATCCGGCTGCGGATTAATTTGGGGGAGCAGGTGATGCTGTTCCTGAATCGCCGGGGCTATTCCAAAAACCTGACCTGTCCGGAATGCGGATTTGTGCCCGAGTGTCCGGACTGCTCGGTGGCGCTGACCTATCACAAACGGCTGGGATATTTACGTTGCCACTTCTGCGGACACGCCGAGCGGGTGCCGGATCGCTGTCCGCAGCCGGATTGCAAAGCGGAAGACTGGCAGTACATGGGATCGGGCACGGAGAAAATTGAAAATCAGTTGACCCGCATTTTTCCCCATGCCCACATTCGGCGTATGGACAGTGACACCATGACGTCCAAACATGCATATCAACATGTGCTGGGTGCCTTCCGCAAAGGCGAGATCGATATTTTGATTGGCACCCAGATGATTGCCAAGGGCTTGCATTTTCCCAATGTGACCCTGGTGGGGGTGGTGAATGCGGATGCGACCCTGCATATGCCGGATTTCCGGGCGGGGGAGCGGGCTTTTCAATTGTTCACCCAGGTGGCGGGGCGGGCCGGTCGTGGCGATGTGGCGGGGGAAGTGTTGATTCAGACCTACACCCCCACCCACCCGGCGGTGCAGGCCGCGCGTCGCGGGGATTTTGATGTGTTTATCGACGAAGAACTTGAAGCCCGCAAGATGCTGAATTATCCGCCGTATTCCCGGCTGATCTGTGTGCATTTTAAAGGCGAGAGTGAACAGCAGGTCGATTTCGTGAGTGGACAGGTGTTTAACGAACTCGATCGGCTGTTGGGGGAAAATGAAGAAGTCAATTTGGCACCGCCGGTTCCTTCTCCGATCGCCCGCATTCAGAAAAACTACCGCTATCAAATGATCGCCCGGGTGCCCCGCACCAAGATGTTTACGGTGCCGCTGCGGCATGTGCTCGCGGGATTGAAATTACCCCGCCAGGTGCAAATCATTGTGGATGTGGATGCGATTAGTTTGATGTGACTTCCCGCTGGGATATTTCTAATTTTTTAAATTCTCATTAAAATAATACCCTGTTATTTTTGATGATTTTGAAATTTATAAATGAAGAACCCTTTAGGATACCAAGCGTTGGGCTTGCCTCAGCGCGCGGAGTTATTTGATGATGGATGCGAAACCAATAACTGCCTCCACCGCCCCCTCCCGCG
>JARHXX010000089.1 GCA_029269125.1 Kiritimatiellaeota bacterium B1221
CAGCCCGCCTCACATTTTTTGGCTTGAACGTCCCAGCCCTTCGGACCGGGCTAAAATTCGGTCGGACCTCCGGCCCGAAAACCATTGCAAGTCCCCCTTGTCTTAGTGCCATTCAGGTCGGGTCCCATTAACACAATAACGACTCAGACGGTAAAATGTGAAACCGCTTCGGTCTCTTACCCCTTCTCCCCCCCGAGGAATGACAACGCGCTTTGGGACTCCGCCCTTTGCTTTCAGTTTCCCTGAAATTCTGACCGAAAAAATTCATTTCTTTTCGACTGTACAATATTCCTGCCCGCGATTAGCGTTTATTTCTATTTAGGATACCTTATATCCTCTTTGTGATTCTTAACAACGATCGGGGTTAAATATGTCTGCATTTAATTTTTCATCACTGAAATCCTATTTTTTGTCACACCCCCTTCGTCCCAGGACAAAAAAAGAATGCACGGTTCACGGGATCATTATCGGGTTCGTTTTAGGTACCGTCATTGCATTGATCTTATACTCGACATTCAGGTCACGGAACCAAGCTGACAGCCCATTGAACGCCGTTCCCGCCATTTGGTGGATGGTTCCTCTGATGTCCATTATTGCATTGGCCGTTGCGGCCGGTTTTTTCCGTTGGATGAAAAAAGAAGAAGAAGGCACCGAGCTCATGAAGGAGATTGCCGGACATGTCCGTGAAGGCGCGATGGCATACCTTAAGGCGCAATATAAAGCTGTGGGGATCGTATTTGCCGTGCTCTTTGTCGTTTTCACTATCCTGGCGATGCTCGGAATTCAAAATATGTTTGTACCCGTCGCATTTTTAACCGGCGGATTTTTCTCCGGTCTTTGCGGATACATCGGCATGCGCACTGCCACTTTGGCTTCGGCACGTACAGCCCATGGCGCCCGAACCAGCCTGGACCGCGGACTAAAGATGGCTTTCCGCTCCGGGGCCGTAATGGGATTGGTCGTGGTCGGTTTCGGCCTGCTCGATATCTCCCTCTGGTATCTGCTGCTCAATTATTTCTTTGATCACAATATCTGGGGCCTTGGTGATCACCTGATGAATAAAGCCGGCATGGAGGCCGCATTCTCTGTGGACATGCTCCAAAATGAACGCTGGCTCTCCGCCAAAATGACCGAAATCACCACCACCATGATCACCTTCGGTATGGGGGCTTCTCTGCAGGCGCTGTTCGCCCGGGTGGGTGGCGGCATTTATACCAAAGCCGCTGACGTGGGCGCGGACCTCGTAGGAAAAGTCGAAGCCGGCATCCCCGAAGACGATCCCCGCAATCCCGCCACCATCGCCGATAATGTGGGTGATAACGTGGGTGATGTCGCCGGAATGGGCGCCGACCTTTACGAATCTTACTGTGGATCCATCCTCGCCACCGCCGCCCTCGGCGCAGCCCTTCCGGTTCTGGACATGAACAAAATCATCGCCCCGATGATGGTTGCCGGTATTGGGATTGTGGCATCCCTGATCGGAATCATGATGGTACGCACCACGGAAGATGCCGGACCCAAAGATCTGCTTCGTTCCCTGTTAATCGGTACCGTCGGCTCTTCGCTTATCGTCTTGGCTGTACTGGTGCTGATGGTTTTGGGCGGATACATCACCTGGGGAATTTTTGGTGCCGTCGTCGCGGGTCTGGTTTCCGGGGTGCTGATCGGACAATCCACAGAATACTACACCTCCGACGCCTATAAACCCACCAAAGGCATCGCCGAACAGGCGGAAATGGGGCCTGCCACCACCATCATTGACGGCATGGCCGTAGGCATGTTCTCGGTCGGCATGCCTGTCGTCATCGTCGTCCTCGGCATCATGTTTGCCTTCGGTCTTTCCGGCGGATTTCAAAACATGTCTGACGGGCTTTACGGGGTGGGATTTGCCGCCGTGGGCATGCTCTCCACCCTCGGCATCATTATGGCTACCGACGCCTTTGGCCCCATCGCCGACAACGCCGGTGGCAACGCGGAAATGGCCAAGCTCGGAAAGGAAGTCAGAGCCAGAACCGATGAACTCGACATGCTCGGCAACACCACCGCCGCCACCGGTAAAGGCTTTGCCATCGGTTCCGCCGCCCTCACCGCCATGGCCCTGCTGGCAGCCTATGTCGAAGAAGTGAAATTATGGATCAGTAAATTGGCGGCCGACGCCAGTTTCAAAGTGGGTGATACCTTGTTCTTTAATACCCATGATAAAATGGTCGAACAACTTCCCACCGCCAATATTATCCGCGAAGGCTCCAAAGCCATTTCCTCGGAAGGCGATGTTTTGGGATTGGTGATCAACCAAGCACACATCGCCGACTTCATCCAAGTCTACGATGTCACCCTGCTTAATCCCAAACTGCTCTGCGGACTGTTTATCGGTTCCATGATGTGTTTTGTGTTCTGTGCCATGACCATGAAAGCAGTGGGACGTGCCGCGGGCGATATGGTTCGGGAAGTCCGTCGTCAGTTCAAAGACATGCCCGGAATCCTGGAGGGAACGGAAACCCCGGATTACGCCCGTTGCGTGGGTATTTCCACCAAAGGAGCCCAACGCGAAATGATCCTCCCCTCACTAATGGCCGTTGCCGTTCCGGTCATCACCGGACTCGTCCTCGGCGTACCGGGTGTGATGGGAATGCTGGCCGGCGGACTCTGCACTGGATTCACCCTCGCCTGCATGCTCAACAATGCCGGGGGCGCTTGGGACAACGCCAAAAAATATATAGAGAAAGGAAATCACGGAGGTAAAAACTCCGAAGCCCACAAAGCGGGTGTCGTGGGAGACACCGTTGGGGATCCCTTCAAAGACACATCCGGTCCTTCCCTGAACATTCTCATCAAATTGATGACCATGGTCAGTGTGGTATTCACCGGACTCATTGTCAAATACTCCAACGTATTTGCCGACCTGATCGGATTCTAATCCCCAGAGAAGTCCAAACCCAAAAAATCCGCAGCCTGCTTCTGGAGGCTGCGGTTTTTTATCTTCCACATACGGTCCTCCCAATTCCGCATTGATCTCCGCGGACCTTCGGCCCGAT
>JARHXX010000008.1 GCA_029269125.1 Kiritimatiellaeota bacterium B1221
CTCGTCCCACAAAGGGGTTTTGGGGAGCATAACTTCCCAGTTCCACGTTTACGGGGGGTCCGAGCAAAGCTTTAGCGATGCGGGTTTCACAACCCGGGTTCTCAACTAATCAAGACCAAGACTTTGAAAAGTCTGCACTCTCATTCTTGGGTTGTAGAGAACCCGGGTTCCGCGTACCCATCGGCATAAATGCCCCGGGAGAAACGCCGTAAACGGAGGACTCGGAAGTTTTCACACCCGAACAAAAGACACTGCTTCCACACCTCCGCATTGGCTTGGGCAAAGTCTTCGAAGCGGATAGGCGCCGAACCGGTCAGCTCTTTCACATCCTGCACAGCCGCTTTGTTAAAAAATATTTACGAATCTTTTACAACTCCATGACAACCCGGGAAGGCAAAATGACTAGCATGGCATCATGAAAACCATAACCTCTCTCCTGCTGTTCCTGCTCCTGATTTCAAACCCCGCATTCACTGCCGTCGACGATAAGGAAGTCCGCCCCCGCATCGAAGTATGTTTCGTTCTGGATACCACCGGTTCCATGAGCGGTCTCATTCAGGGGGCTAAAGACAAAATTTGGTCCATCGTGGGCGATCTGCAGGATGCGGAAGTGGTACCGGAGCTTCGCATCGGTCTGGTGGGCTATCGTGACCGCGGAGACGATTACGTGGTGAAAGTCCATGAAATGACCGGCGATCTGGACGCCATGTTCGACACCCTGCTGGCGTTTCAGGCAGGCGGAGGCGGGGACCGGCCGGAATCTGTGAATGAAGCCGTACGCACCGGTCTGAAAAACATGGATTGGTCCGACGACCCTAAAACCTACCGAACCATTTTTCTGGTGGGGGATGCCCCGCCCCAAACCGGATACGATGAACCCCAACTGAAAGATCTTTGTAAGATCGCCAAGAAGCAAGGCATCATTATCAACACCGTGCTTTGCGGAGGAGACAATGAAACCCGCAAGATCTGGAAAGACGCCGCCCAGACCACCGGAGGAAACTTTGCGGCCATCGAACAAAATGGCGGGGTCCAGGTGATCGAAACCCCCTTCGATAAAGAAATCCAGAAACTGAACCGGAAAGTCAACGACACAGTCATTCTCTACGGAGACCGGGACACCCAGGCGGCCGGACGGCAGAAAACTGAAAATGCGGCGGCCGAAACCGTGTCCTCGGTTTCCCGGGCGGTCTGGAATTCAAAATTCAATTTCAGCAAAGCCATTACCGGCAGTGAAGATCTGGTGGACGCGCTCAGCGAAGGAACGGTCGATGTCAAAGACCTGGACCGGAAACAACTCCCCGCATCTCTGCAGGAAAAAACGCCCGCAGAACTTCAAAGTTATGCAGCGGCTCAATTAAAAACCCGCAAAGCATTACAAAGTCAGATCCTGGAAATTTCACGGAAGCGAGACAGGTTCTTAAAAGAGGAAATGAAAAAAAACGGTCGCAATGAGGATGCCTTTGATCAAAAAGTGCGCCAAGCCACCCGGGCACAGGCGGCAGCCAAAGGTATTTCTTATACATCGGAATAAGGAGACTCTTCCCCAAGTATTCCCTTCGCCGCTGGGAAGCTTCTCGGGCGGTAAAAATTTCAGAATTGGATTTCCCATTTCTTTCAAAACCTCTACACCCCCCAAAAAATCCCTCCTCCGTTTCCACAAAGAACCCCAGAAACCCTTATGAAAAAAACACTTCTCCTCTTCTTCGCTTACCTTTGCATCTGCGCTCTTACCTGCGCCAAAGAACCTCTTTCCTCCCAACAACAGGTCCTCGCCCTCGAAAAACAAATGGCAGTGGCTCTGGTGGCCACCGACAAAGAAACCCTAACCACTTTGTTTGCGGAAGACCTTATGGTCAACAATCCCGGCAACTCTGTTCTCACCAACCGCGATCAGGTAATGGCCCGCGTGGACCGTGGTATCATCCGCTACGAAAGCTTTGAGCAGACGGTCGAAGAGGTTCGGGAATATGAAGGAATGGTGATTGTGATGGGACAGGAAACTGTACGCCCCAGTAAGGGCGCCCCCGGCGCGGGCCATACCCTACAGCGGCGCTTCACCGACATCTGGATGTTGCGCGACGGCGTATGGAAACTCACCCTCCGTCACGCCAACGTGATTCCGCCCAAACCCAAGTCATAGCCTTTCATAAAACGAATTCGGAGATCCCCGTTAAGGGCCTGTTGATTTATTCAGAAACCTTCCTGAAAACGCCAAAGGCGTGACCCTATCCCAGCCAAGGGTGCAACCCTCGGGGTTTGTATCCCAAGGGTTCTAAGCGCTGAAAGTTCGGCCCTATATCACGCTTACATAATGGTTTATAGGGTCGCACCTTCAGTGCTAAATTATATTTCATCCGTTGAAATCTTACCCGGCGCAGGCATCTTCGCGCATTAGGCACAGGGTGATCTTCGCGGACCGTTGGTCCGTAGGATGGGTGGCGATCCGGAACCCGGCGCTGCGCACCGGGCTGGTATCGTTGAGGACCCTTGGCCCGACTTACCTGCATCCAACATACAGGGGATACCTGAGCCCATCAGCCTTCCGATCTACTACGTCCGATCTCCGACCCTCCCTTTTGGACAGCATTCACCCAGCATTTCGGGCCAACGGTCCGCGAAGATACCAGCCCGGTCCGCGCTTGCGCGGGCTGGGACCCCACCAACCCTCACGTGCCGGGGCCAACGGTCCGCGGAGATCCCCCCCCATTTCAAATCCCCATCACGGAAAAATCCCGCGCAATTCATATATCTCTTTAAGATGCTCCAGGGCCGCCGCATACGAGGCAATCCGCAGACTGCAGTCATATTTTGTAGCGGCCAACAGCACCCGTTGCGCGCCATCCTGCATGATGCGTTTCAATCGGCGATCCACGGTTTCGGCATCCCATTGTTCACTCTGCCGGTTTTGTTTCCATTCGAAATAACTTACCGTTACCCCGCCCGAATTGCAGAGGATCGCCGGCAGAATGGTCACTCCCCGCTCCACCAGCATGTTCTCTCCTTCGGGCGTCACCGGCGCATTCGCCGCTTCCACCAACACTTTGCATCGAATCAGTTTGGCATTGCCCTGATGAATCATTTGCTCCAGCGCGGCCGGAATCAGCAGATCCACCTCACAGGAATAAAATTCTTCTTCGCTGATCTCCCCGGCTCCCTCAAATCCCAAAACCGATCCGGTCTCGCGCACATAGGTTGCCAAGGCCTCTGCATCGATGCCTTCGGCATTATAAATCGCGCCCTTGTGATCCATCACCGCCAAACATTTCGCCCCTTTTGCCGCCAGCAACCGAGCGGTCCAGGATCCCACATTTCCATACCCAATTAACGAATACGTGCAGACCGACAGATCAAGTCCCATGCCCGGCATCAGCACTTCCAACACATCCACCACCCCCTGCCCGGTCGCTTTTTCCCGTCCTTCGGATCCACCGAAGGCCAACGGTTTTCCGGTGACCACCGATCGGGCCTCCACCTTGTTATTGATTTCGGCAAAATTGATGTAGGTATCCGCCATCCACGCCATCACCTGGGCGTTGCTCCCCATATCCGGCGCGGGAATATCGTAGTCCGGACCAATATTACTGCCCAGAGCCGCCGTGAATCTCCGGGTAATCCGCATCAGTTCATCCGTGCTCACACTGCGCGGATTCAGTTTAAGCCCCCCTTTGGCCCCTCCATACGGTAAACGCATCAGCGCACACTTCATGGTCATTAACACCGCCAGCGATTTGATGTCATCCAGGTAGACATCCTCATGATAGCGAATGCCACCTTTGTAGGGGCCGGCCACATTGTTGTGCTGCACCCGGTAGCCTTTAAACAACTGATAAGATCCGTCATCCATGCGCACCGGAAAATGCACCATCAATTCATTTTTGGGCTGGGCCAGAATCAATTGTTCCCGATGGGACATGCCAATCCGCTGGGAGGCTTCCAGTACCGCCGAAATGGTCTGATAATAAATATTGTCCGGTTCATAGGACATTTCCAATTCGTCAAAAAGTGTATCAACAGCTGGAGAATTCATATTTTATGGCGCAGGGTTAGGTAAAATCCAGATACTGCCGCGTTTGATTTCCGCGCGGGTGCCGGACATTTGAAGAATGGTCGCAAAGGCATCGACACCGGAGACACCCCTGATCGAAAAGGTCAGCACTTTTTCTTCAGCCTTTACATCCGGTGAAATGACGAAATTCACTTCCAAATCCTCTGTCTTCGTCAACTCGCGCAAAACATCAAGCGCCTCCCGCAAATCTGCATTTTTCAGAGTTATTTCCGGAATGGTGGTTTCCTTCAGTAGATGGGTATTCGCAGGGGAAAGGTTTTGTGCAAACAACAATCCACAGGGGAGAAAAAAGTATAGGAGCCGAAGATGTTTCATCCTGCCAAACTGAACCTTCCGAGCTTCGGAATCCAGAAAAATCTGCCTTCCGACCTTCGGAAACTTTGCAGGCTTCCCACTTTCCATTTACGAACATTCATGGTATTTACCAATTCATGACATACTCATCCCCTATACTATCAGTCCCCATTATTCGGCACACGGGTTTGCAAAGTCCGGTCTCCCGTCACTTTGGAAAATCACCATTTCATGCTCTGATCGATCCCGCATCCCGTAAAATCATCGCATGGGTTGAAAAACCCGCGGCCAAAGACACCTGCGCCCCCATCGAAGAATTATCAAAGGCCGGCGTTACCAACGTTGCCTGTGTCGGACTGGGGAAAGGCGCATTGGCCCGCATGCAAAATGCCGGGATCTCAGTATTTCACACCACCGGAAACACCTTGGAAGAAGTCATCACCCAATGGAACAACGGGGTCTGTTCGGAAATCACGCCCGAGCATCTTTGCGCCGGTCATGAGCATGATCACGATCATGCCCACCCCTGAACCTATCCGCATGCCCCCTCCTTTAGCAAATACGATTGGGCCCACGCCGGCAAAACTGTTATCTTCGAACTTTAATCATCCGGGCCGTTTCTCCGTTTCACATCTGCGGAATCACCACTGGTGCGCTTTCGCCTTCGGGATGAAAGATCCTGGATTCAATGCCATATGTTCGGCGGATCACATCGGAGGTCAGCACGTCTTTGGGTCTGCCGCAGGCCATCAGCACCCCATCTTTAAATGCGAGCAGCCGGTCCGCATAACGGGCGGCCGCCATCAGATCATGCAATACGATCACCACCGTCTTTCCGTTCTGGGCCAGGCGTCGGGACAGCGAAAGAATTTCGCATTGATGTCCTATGTCCAGCATGCTGGTGGGTTCATCGAGCAGGATCACCGACGCCTGTTGCGCCAAAATCATGGCCAGCCAGCAGCGCTGACGCTGTCCGCCGGAGAGCTGATCCACCTGGCGGTCCGCAAGATCCGTGATGTCGGTATCGCGCATCGCCTCTTCCACGATCACATCGTCACTGCGGGAACGTCGTTGAAAAAGTCCCTGATGCGGATGGCGTCCGTAGTGAATCAGTCCCCGCACCGTCAGGCCTGCGGGTGTCATCGGACTCTGCGGCAACAGGGCAATCTGCTGCGCCCGTTTGCGTGCGGAATAACTTTCTAACAGATCGTCATCCAACTTCACGCTTCCCTCATCCGGCAGTTTAAGTCCTGCGCAGGCACGCAGAAAAGTGGATTTTCCACAGCCGTTCGGTCCCACCAGAATCGATAATTCCCCCGGAGAAAAGCTCACACTGAGCCGTTGAACCGCGGTGAGCGATCCATAGCGAAGAATTAAATTTTGGGTACTGAGTTTCATTCGGATTCGTCGGGAGAGCTGGATAGCAGAAAGAGCAGGAAAAGCCCACCCAGGATACGGCATACAATACCGACCGGCAACTCAATCGGGGCTAATAAAATGCGTCCGAGGGTATCCCCGGCCAACACCAGAAATCCTCCCGCCAGCACAGAGCCGATCACCGGCACATCCCGGGAACGGTTGAGTCGGTACAGCAACACCGGAGAAGCCAGGGCGATAAACGCCAGCGGTCCGCCCACCGACAAACCGAGTCCGGTCACGATCACCGCCAGCGCCAGGGCCGAAAATTTCACTTTGGATACCGGCACCCCCAAAGTGTGGGCCACCTCTTCGGACAGTCCCAGCAAATTGAGCTGTCGGCGCAGCATCAAGGCCGGAGGCACACAGATCAGCAGTCCCACAAAAGCCGGCAGCGCCGCCGCATATCCGCGTCCCACAAAGGATCCCAAACTCCACACATATACTTCGGTGGCATGCTGAATTTGTCCGCGGCTTAACAGCAGTTCATTGAGCGCGCGAAACAAATGCGACACCCCGATGCCCACCACCAAAATTCGGTATCCGTTTTGCCCCAGTCCTTTGGTGAACAACAGCAGCAACCCAAAAGCTCCCAACGCCCCCACGGTCGCAATCTGCCAATTGCCCACCGACGGCACCACTGAAAACAGGGTCATGGAAATCACCAGAAACATCGCCCCGTCATTCACCCCCAAAATTTCAGGACTGGCCAGGCGGTTGCGGGTCACCGCCTGCATCAGCGCGCCCCCCAGTCCCAGTGCAGCCCCGGCGGTCCAGGCCGCCACCGACCGGGGCAGGCGAATTTTGGACAGAATCAACTCCGGTACCCTTTCCGCAGTTCCGCGAAGCGCCTGCCACAAATCGGAAGGGGACAGTGATATTTCTCCGGCACAGAGCGCAATCACGCCCACCGCAAAGGTGAGGCTGATCAACACCCCGCACACCCAGACACTGCGCCGGTTCATGCTGAAGCCTCGCCGGTAAAGTCAGACGATCTCGCCAGGCGAATCAAAATCGGCGTTCCCAGAAAAACCACAATCACCGAAAGCGGCGTTTCGTAGGGGGCGATCACCGTGCGCGCCAACAGATCCGCCGCCAACAAAATCACCGCGCCGGAAAGTGCGGAATAAATCAGAAACCGGGCCATGTCCCCTTTCGAAAATCCGCGGGCAAAATAGGGAGCGGCCAACCCCAGCAGCACCACCGGTCCGGTCAAGGCAATCGAACATCCCGTCAACAGCGTGACCGCCCCCACCGCCAATAGCCGGAGCAGGCCCGGTCGATGTCCCAGGGACGACGCCACATCATCCCCCAATTGCAGGGCGTGCAGCCCGCGGTACAACCAGGCACTCAACCCAAACGCGAGCAGGCAGGCAGGAAGAATCGAGAGTACCGCCGCAGTGGAAAGGCCGGACAGGGAGCCCAAAACCCAGAAGCGGTATTGGTCGAGAGAGTTTTGCTGCTGAAGCAAAATGTACCCGATCAATCCCTGAAAGGTCGAGGCGATGGCCAGCCCTGCCAACACCAACCGCAGGGGTTGCAAGCCCCCCCGCCCGCGGCTGGCGGTCCACATCACCAACGTGGTCCCCAACAGCGCACCGGAAATGGCAAACAGCTGCCAGGAGAGCATGGTCTCCGCGGAAAAATAGCTGATGCCGATGACCACGCCCAGGGCCGCCCCGCCGTTGATGCCGAGAATATCGGTTTCGGCCAGAATGTTTCGGGTAACGGTTTGCAAAAGGGCGCCGGCCAGCCCCAGTGCGGAGCCCACCACAATCGCCCCGAGGGTGCGCGGAAAGCGGATGGTGGTCATCACCATTTCCACATATGCCGCGTCTTCCACCGGCAGGCGATGCTGCATCCATTCCAGGATTTCTGCCGGTCCTGTACGCGACCCGCCCAAACAAAGGGACAGTGCCGAAGTCAGCACCAGCAGCACGCCTAAAATCCACAATCCACGCATCTGCTTTTATTTGCTCAGCGCGTTGGCAGTATCCTGAAGAACCTGCATGGCGGCCAGCGGGCCGCCCACGGAAGTCCACAGGGACCCATCCACTTCACTCACCGCCCCTGCCCGGAAGGCGGGGAGCTGCTGAAATGCGGGGGTTTCCATGGCGGAATCCATGGCTGTGCGGGCTTCCCCTTCGGTGGCCAACGTGCCGATAAACACATGATCCGCATCGATAAGATGTAACTCTTCAAAGCTCAAAACCGGCGAATGAGCCACACCTTCGAGCTGTTGCGCCTCCGGGGTTTTTAATCCCAGCTCTTTTAAGACCTGACGTGAAAAGCTGCCGTCCAGCATAAACATGGGACCCCGCGGATTCCAGCGCACCACACTCACCGTAGCCCCATTCCGATCTCCCAAACGCGCTTGCGCGTTGGCGAGCTCTTTCTGGTATCCGGCCAGAAATGCGGAGGCTTGTTCTTCCCGTCCCAGCAAATCGCCGAGACGTGCCAACAAACTTTTCCAGGTGTCTTCTCCGCCGTAGGTGACCACCACCGGGGCGACTTCTTCGAGTTGCGCGGCCAGGCCTTCGTCCGCCCATCCTCCCAACAGGATCAGATCCGGTTCCGCCTGGATCACCCGGTCAAAGGAAGGCCGGTACAATGCGCCCAACAGGGGGATGCCTTCGGTTTTCCCTTCGAGGTATCGGGGGAATCCATCCTGTCCGCGGCCCGCACAGGCACCAACCGGTTTTAAGCCCAGGGCAAGCAGCGCATCCAAATCGGCTTCGCTCAGGGCGATGACCCGGGTGGGGTTTGACGGAATCTCAACCGTTCGTCCGGCCGCATCCGTAATCGTCCGCAAAGACACGGATTCGGTTGCGCTTTCTTCGCTTTCAGGGACGGGTTGGCCACAAGCGGAGAAAATGAAAAGGAACGCGGCAGGCAAGCCTGCAACGTTCCCGAAGGTTCTTAATTTTTTTAATATTTTCATTAGAACTTATACGCAGCCGCCAAACGGATGTCCCGGCCGGGTTCCGGCAGACCGGCAATCCGGTCCAGACTGGAGTTGTATCCGTAGGTGGTGTGCTCCATATACTGCTCATCGAAGGCGTTTTTAACGGTGAGGGTTAAGGTAAGCGCTTCAACCGAAACGGGGGTCCACTGACAATAAAAATCGTGTACCATAAATCCGTCTTTGTTCGGGAATCCGTCGGGCAGACCGTCCAGTTCCTCCACCACGCGGCCGTTCCAGCCGACAACCACCTGCTGTTCGGGGAAGACGTATTCGATCACACCAATCCAGGTACGGCCGGTGGAGGCACCCAACGCAATGTTGACTTCATTCACCAGGCTTTCGCCTTCGTATTCGGGTTCGGTGTAGTTCATGCTCACGGATGTGCGGAGGTTCCCGGTGCGGTAGCCCAAAGAGGCAGAGTATCCGGGGATTTCAACATCACCCTGATTGCTGCGATCCACATAACCGATGTAGTCTTCGATTTTGTTTTGGAAGACTTCAACGTTTGCGTCCCATCCACCATGGGCAACGGTCACCCCGGCTTCAAGGTTGGTGGCGGTTTCGGGATCCACATCCGGATCCACTTCTTTACTCGCATTGCCAATCCAGAGCGCTTCGCCCACCGCGATGCCGCGGATGGCCTGAGAGGCGTTGGCGTAAAAGTCCAATCCTGCTTTCGGGGTGACGGTTACACCGGCATTGGGACTGAAACCATTCGAATCAACATTCACATCATTGCGGTCGGTGTAGTCATAGTAATCCCAACGGGTCCCAAAACTCAGCAGGACCTTCTCGGAAACCTGCCAGTTATCCTGAATGAACAGGCCGCTGACGCTTCCGTCTTCAGTGCCATCCTGCCAACTGGAGAATGAAAAGGGATTCGCACCGGTGGAGTTGTTGGAGAACTCCGCTTCGTCCCAGCGCAGGTTGGTTCCATAGCTGATCATGTGGAAGCCGGCCGCGTCCAGTTCCGAGGTGTTTTTGATATCCAAACCGGTATTGCGGGAGCTCAATTCGAAGTCGTAGAACTCATTCTGGAAGAAGGGAGGTCCACTGGTGGATGCTTCGAGACTGGTTTGCTTGGAACTGTAATCATTGATGTAAGCGGTGGCTTCCACATTCCAAACCGTGCTGTCTTCGGGCTGCCATGCATAGTTCAAGGTTCCGGAGTTCCGGTGAGACTCCTGATCGGTCACCGGGTTGATGATCACCGGATGCACAATGTCACCCGTGAAGTTGTTCCGGAGACGGCGGGGGCCATCGTCGGTGTAACGGTCGTATCCCACAGTGTAGGAATGTCCGTTTCCGAAGGCACCATCCGCTTTGATGGACAGCTGATCCTGTTCGATGCCGGTGTACTCCACTTCATCGCCATTGCCGTCACTGTAGTTGTCGGCATCAAAATAAGAGTACAGCACCATCAGGTTCACAGAGTCATTGATGCGCCCGTATCCGGCGCCTGTCACTTTATACGCTTCCGCGTTGCTGTAACCACTGGTTTTCAAAAGTGCGCCACTGTCTTTACCCGGCTCCAGCAAATCACTGGCATTTTTCGTAACGAAACGAACAGAACCTCCCAGGGCTCCGGGTCCGGCCGTCGCAGCTCCGGCACCGGAATCGACTTCGATGCCTTTGATGAACTCGGGGTCCAACATGATGTGGGCCTGATGGTGATAAACAGAAGTCGGTTGACGCGCGCCGTCGACCTGTACGTTGATCATGGTGTCTTCGATACCACGAATATAAATCTTCTGAGCGGAAGGAACGCCGCCCCCGCCCACAGAAATTTCAGGGTCCAAACGGAAGACATCGCCCAGGGTGGCGGCCTGTACTTTTTCGATTTGCCCTTCATCAATAACACTGACCGTGCGGACCGTGCTCATTTGTTGGGGAATGACGGTGAGGTGATCGAGTTCAACCACTTCTTCAGATGAAACGGCAGCTTCTGCTGAAGCCGCGGCTTCTTCCGCGCGGAGGCCTGAGATCGTCACCAGTCCGAATGAGAGCAGGAGAGAGATTTTAGATATATTTTTCATATAGTTCTTGGGTTGCGGGATTCATCCGGCCTGTAAACAGCGGGATGGGGTTAATGATCGAAATTTTCCAAGCGGATCCGCGATTCAGGGATGCCGCGTTGAACGACCAACGATTTAAGAGATTCAATAAACGATTCTGAACCACTGATAAATACGGCGGGTCCCTTCTCCGGCTGCAGGCAGGCGTCTAAAGTGCTTTCAATTTCTGAACGGCCTATACGGTGCTGCTCCCCTTCTAATTCTGAGAGCGTTTTTTCGTAGAGGAACCCTTTGGATGCGACATGCACCAAAGTCCATGGATGATCCAGTCCCCGCAATTCAATGTCCTTAATCAGCGAGCGAATGGGGGTGATGCCAATTCCACCGGCAATAAATACCAACGGGGTACCCGCAGGCAGATCCGCAAGCGTGAACAAACCCGACAAACTGAAAATTTTGACTTTGCCCCCCATCGAGAGCTCTTCAAACTTTTGCTTGTAGGGCGATTCCGAAGACAAATCCATGGAAATGAGAAGCCCCTCTTCCAATGGGGAGGTCGCAATCGACATGTGACGAACCGTTTTACGGTCAATGTCTTCGCCGGGCGCCACCAAATGCAAATATTGCCCGGCGGTAAATTTATATCCACGGGGTTTCGTAAAGGTATAACTTACGGTACGGCCGTATTCAGGGACCACCGAGATCAATTTGACCGTTTTTACTTTTAACACGAAAGGACGGAGGACTTTCCGTATCCATTTGTTTTTGGGAGGGCGCATTTTACTTTATAAAGTTAGTTTTCAAACAAAAGACAGGCCTATACATTCAAAAAAGCAATCTGACAAGCATATGTTTTACATATAATACAAAAGAAAGCTTAATAATTCTTCAAGAAGCTACATACAAATAAAACCCCCGCCATTACCTGACGGGGGTTGGATTTTTTCGTGACAGAGTCGCGTGATCAGCGCAAATCAAAGCGATCCGCGTTCATCACCTTGTTCCATGCGGCCACGAAATCGGACACAAAGCGCGCTTCCGCATCTGCACATCCGTAAACTTCCGCCACCGCCCGCAAGCGGGAATTGGAACCAAAGATCAGGTCCGCCCTGGTGGCGGTCCATTTGACTTCGCCACTTGCACGGTCCCGTCCTTCAAACAGATCTTCGGCAGCTGAAACCGGTTTCCACGCGGTATTCATGTCCAGAAGATTCACAAAGAAGTCTGTGGTCAATGACCCGGGACGCTCGGTGAACACCCCGTGGGCGGTGCCACCATAATTGGCATTCAGCACCCGCATGCCCCCCACCAGCACCGTCATTTCCGGCGCGGTCAAGGTAAGCAACTGAGCTTTGTCCACCAACAATTCTTCAGTGGAAACGGTATAGTTCGCTTTTTGATAGTTCCGGAATCCATCGGCGATGGGCTCAAGGAAATCAAAAGAAGACACCTCGGTTTGCTCATCGGTTGCATCCGTGCGCCCCGGGGTAAAGGGTACGGTCACGTCATGCCCGGCATTGCGGGCCGCTTCTTCAATCGCAACATTGCCACCCAGCACGATGAGATCAGCAAGTGACACTTTTTTGCCACCGGATTGCGAGGCATTAAATGCCGCTTGAATCGCTTCCAACCCGCCCAAAACTTTGGCCAGTTGCCCCGGCTGATTGGCTTCCCAGTCTTTCTGCGGAGCCAAACGAATGCGGGCCCCATTGGCGCCACCCCGTCTGTCAGATCCACGGAAAGTGGAGGCGGAAGACCAGGCGGTATAAACCAGTTCAGAGATACTGAGATCCGATTTAGATATTTCAGATTTCAAATTTGCAATGTCAGCATCGTTGACCCGTTCATGATCCACCGCCGGTACCGGATCCTGCCAAATCAGCTCTTCATCCGGCACCAAAGGTCCCAAATAACAAGCGCGCGGTCCCATGTCACGGTGCGTCAACTTAAACCAGGCACGGGCAAAGGCGTCCGCAAACTGATCGGGATTCTCATGAAAGCGGCGGGAGATCTTTTCGTAAATCGGATCCATGCGCATGGCCATATCCGCAGTGGTCATCATCGGTGCGTGGGTGACCCCTTCCAAATGCGCATCCGGCACCAACTTTTTGGCTTCCGGATCGACGGGAATCCACTGGTGGGCACCCGCCGGACTTTTGACCAGTTTCCAGTCGTAACCAAACAGCATATCAAAATACCCGTTGTCCCATTTAATCGGATTGGGGGTCCAGGCCCCTTCAATTCCGCTGGAAATGGTATCTGCCCCCATGCCGGAGCCCTGGCTGTTTTTCCAGCCCAGGCCCATCTCTTCGAGCGGTGCGGCTTCAGGTTCCGGACCCACTTGGGCCGCGTCGCCGGCGCCATGACATTTACCAAAGGTATGTCCACCGGCAGTCAGCGCGACGGTCTCTTCATCGTTCATGGCCATGCGGGCAAAGGTTTCACGGATGTCACGGCCGGAAGCCACCGGATCGGGCACACCATTGGGACCTTCAGGATTCACATAGATCAGCCCCATCTGTACCGCGGCCAACGGATTCTCAAGTTCACGGTCTCCTTCATAGCGCTTGTCCCCCAGCCATTCGCTTTCTTTTCCCCAATAGACATCCTGTTCCGGCTCCCAAATATCCTCACGTCCCCCGGCAAAACCAAAGGATTTTAATCCCATGTGTTCAATCGCACAGGTGCCGGCGAAAATAATCAAATCCGCCCAGGAAAGACTTTTGCCATATTTTTGTTTAATCGGCCACAGCAGACGGCGGGCTTTGTCCAGACTCACATTGTCAGGCCAGCTGTTCAAAGGGGCAAAACGCTGTGACCCGGTGCTGCCTCCGCCACGTCCATCCGCAGTCCGATAGGTACCGGCACTGTGCCAGGCCATGCGGATAAAGAAAGGACCGTAATGCCCGTAATCCGCCGGCCACCAAGGCTGGGAATCGGTCATTAAGGCAAATAAATCCTGCCGCACCGCTTCAATATCCAACTTTTTAAACTCTTCCGCGTAGTCAAAATCCTCGCCCATCGGATTGGAAAGTACGGAATGCTGATGCAAAATATCCAGGTTTAACTGGTTCGGCCACCAATCCTTGTTGGTTGTACCGCTAGAGGTGTTTCCCCCGTGCATAATGGGGCATTTGTTCAATTCTTTTTCGACTGCATGCATAATGTTCTTTGGGTTGTGGTTTCGTAATCGCGTAGATAAAACTTAGTTTTGGCAATCCGGGCAAATCCCCCAGTATATCACTTCCGCCTCATCAATCATAAAGCCATGGGGATCTTTGGCTTCCAGACAGGGTGCGTGACCTACGGAACACTCCGTATCCACCATTTTCGCACATTTCCGGCAAACCAAGTGATGGTGATTGTCCTGCTTAATTTCGTATCGGGCGGTGGATCCGGCGGGTTGAATCCGGCGCAGCAGGCCCTGATCGGTCATGATGTTTAACGCATCATAAACCGCCTGGCGGGAAATCGTGCCAATTTGTTCACGCACTTCATCGCAAAGCGCATCCGCTAAAATGTGAGGAGACTGGCGCACCGCACGGTAAACCGCCAAACGCTGTGCGGTTACCTGCAGCCCTGCCTTACGCAAAGCGCCTTTGTCGTGGTTGCTTTCTGTCATATCCATAAACTGGATATAATCATATTCTGGATATTGTCCAGAATATGATTGCAACATTTTATAGGCTAAGCCATTCAAACTTCGGCAAAACTATCGGTTATGCGTATATATCGATAATTTTGAGGGCATTTCCCCCCCCCACCCCGTTCTTCTGATCCCTAGCCCACAACCTTCACAATTTCTGATGCCGCCCAAACCAGGCTGACTCCCAACAGAATGACTGAAGCGCATCCTCCACTGCTGGTGACCTGCGGATATTTTTCAGGATCCTGCGCCATCAATGTTTTGTGCAGAGCCTCCACCCCTTCTTTGGCCTCTTTGAGACCTTGCCCGGTGGCGGCGCGATAGGCTTTAATGGCTTCGATTTTACGTCCGGATGCCAGGGCATCGGATATTTTCTGGGATTGTTCGGGGGTCAGTTGTTCATTCATAAGGATTCTTTAACCATTCGACTTCAAAAAGACAACAGATTATAATTTCTTCATGCCTAAAGGTTTTTTTAGATTTTCGGCCGGGTTGGTTCTCCTTGCTTGTGCCGTGGTGCTCCTGCTTCCCAGCATAAGCACTTGTCCACCCGACAAAAAATCCAGAGCCCGGTCTCTGGCGCAAAATATTCTGCTCGCCACCCGTTTATACGCCAACGAATACGGCGGACAGCTTCCGCCCCCATCGAAAACCGGCAACGCCGCAACCATCCAGGTGCTCATGGGCAACAACCCCAAGCAGATCATCTTTCTTGAATCAGATCTTCCCATGAAACCCGGTGATGATTACCTCGATCCTTGGGGGCAACCTTTTCAAGTCACCATCGATGATTCAAAGATCTCGGTTCGTTCTTACGGCAAAAACCAACAGGACGATCAGGGGGAAAAAGATGATTTGGTAGAGACCCATACGTTCAAGCCGCCCTCCACGGTCTCCGGGCATTGAAATCTTCCCGTTGGCTCTTGTTTCATCGTTAGATGATACCTCAGCACGCTATGGCCCACCAGGCGGATGAACTAAAAACTCAGGAGGACAGACTAAAAACCTGAATTCCCGATGACAGGATTCCGCCTGAGAGGACGGGGTTTTCAGCCTTCTTTGTATATCATTTCCCCGGCGTCCCAGCCGAAGCCTCCAACACAAACACATCATGGCCCACCCCATCGATCCAAAAAGCCAACTCCTGCCTTTCCGTAATCTCGAAGCCGCAATTCTGATAGAGCTTGAGCGCCTTTAAATTGTGGACTTCCACTTGCATCAGAAAATGTTCAATCTGCCAAAGTGCCTGAATCTGACGGACCCCTTCTTCCACCAGAAGCTTGCCGAAGCCCTGCCCGCGAAAAGCCTGCTCAATAAATGTGCTGTAAATCAGTCCCACCAACGCTCCCCGGTGATTCCGAATCCGAATCCCCGTCATCCCCAGCAATTGCTCTCCCTGCCAAGCGCCAATCAAGGCCGCCCGCCCCTGCATCCGGTAACGCAAAAGTTGCCGGCGGTAATAAGGCATCCGTCTTGCCAGCTCCACCCGCCGCGGCGTTCCAAAATAGATGTCACACTCCCGGATCGCCCGGTGCCGCAACTGCATCAACGATAAAGCATCTTCCGGCTCCAAAAACCGGATTTCCACCACGCCCTCCTCCTTAACCATAGGTTTATGTATCTTACTCATAGGAAAAAACGTAAAAGGGACCCATTTTGCGGTTCATAACATACAATAATGTAACATTTTAGCTTTCATGCGACGAAGCTGGAAAATTTTTACTTGTTCTAGATACGTACTGTGTGTAGGAATGGAACCCATTTTGTATTCGCTTCGAGACAAGGCCCTGCGGGTCCTTTCTGAAACATTTCTTATCAAACGCTTTGTTAAAAGCAAAATTTGCCAAGAGAAAAATTTATGTCTAACTTAGATCAGTATCGACCAGCCAACTATCCGCCTTCACAGGGACTCTATTCTCCTGACCAGGAGAAAGACGCCTGTGGCGTCGGCTTTATCTGCAACATGAATGGGAAACAGTCCCATGACATTATCCATCAGGCCATGGAGATTCTGGTTCGGCTGACCCATCGGGGTGCTGAATCTGCAGATAACCGTACCGGTGACGGCGCAGGGGTATTGCTTCAGACCCCTGACAAATTTTTCCGCCGCGTCTGTGCCGAACAGGGGATTGAACTCCCTCCAAAAGGCAAATACGCGACCGGCCTGGTTTTTCTCCCGAAAGACGAAACCGAACGCAACCTGATTAAAGCCCGCTTCGAAGCCGAAATTGCTGAAAACAAACAGCAGTTCCTCTGCTGGCGCAAATTGCCGGTCAATGTGGATGTGCTGGGTGAATTGGCCGCCGCTTCCGAACCGGAAATGGAACAGGTCTTCATCGGTATGGGCGAAGGCGTCGATGATGCCCGCTCTTTTGAACGTGAACTCTATATCATCCGTAAGGGCGTCGAAAAATACGTGGTGGAAACCCCCGAAATCACCGACAAACAGACTTTCTACGTTCCGTCCCTCTCTTCCCGGATCATGATCTACAAAGGTCTGCTTAAACCGGAAGATTTCGAGGCTTATTATACGGACCTGCTCGATAAAGATGTGGAAACCAGCCTGGCCCTCGTGCATCAGCGTTTCTCCACCAACACCTTCCCCGCATGGCGTTTGGCCCAGCCTTTCCGTTTGCTTTGCCACAACGGGGAAATCAACACTGTCCGCGGAAACGCCAACTGGATGAATGCCCGTCAGGGTCAGTTCCAGAGCGAAATCTTCGGGGACCGTATCGAGAAACTGGCCCCCATTTGCATTCCGGGCAACTCGGATTCCGCCACGCTGGACAATACCTTGGAATTGCTCTACCACACCGGCCGCGATCTCCCCAAAGCGATGATGATGATGGTGCCGGAAGCCTGGCAGAATCACATGACTATGTCGGACGAGAAAAAAGCCTTCTACGAATATAACTCCTGCATGATGGAGCCCTGGGACGGTCCGGCGCTGATGCCCTTCTCCGATGGAACGTTTGTAGGAGCAATTCTGGACCGGAACGGACTTCGTCCCGCCCGTTACCTCGTCACCTCCGACGATCAGGTCATTATGGCTTCCGAAACCGGTGTCGTTGATATTGATCCGGCCAAGATTGTCAAAAAAGGCCGTTTGGAGCCGGGCCGGATGTTCCTCATCAATCTGGAAGAAGGCCGCATCATCGAAGACGGTGAAATCAAAGGCGCCCTCACCACCAGCAAGCCCTACCGTCAGTGGTTGGACGACAACATGGTGAACATCCACGAATTGCCCTCCGCTCCTTATGAAGATCCTTTCGTGGGCGAGGAACTGATCAATCAGCAGCAGCTCTTCGGATACAGCCAGGAAGATTTGCGCATTGTCATGAAACCCATGCTCGAAAAGGGCATTGAAGCCCTCGGCTCCATGGGTGTGGACATTCCGCTGGCCGTGTTGAGTGACAAACCTCATCCGCTCTATAACTATTTCCGCCAACTCTTCGCTCAGGTCACCAATCCGCCCCTGGACGGGATCCGCGAAGAAATTGTGACCTCCCTGGTGACCAACATCGGGATGGAGCGCGACCTTTTCAAGGAAACGCCGGAACACGCGGCCATGCTCAAGCTGGAACAGCCGATACTCACCGACAGTCGGCTGGCCCGCATTTTGGCATCCACCAAGCCTGCCGTGCAGGCCATCCGTATTCCCATCCTTTTCGAAGGTGGAAACGGCGAAAACCTGGATGCGGCCCTGCAGACGGTATGCCGGAAAGCTTCACAGGCCGTTGCCGACGGTAAAACCATTTTGGTCCTCTCCGACCGGGGCGCCGGCAAAGAAAACCTGCCCCTGCCCGCCTTACTGGCCACTTCCGCGGTTCACCATCATTTGATCCGTGAAGGCACCCGTACCCGGGTCGGCATCGTGGTGGAAACCGCCGAAGCCCGCGAAGTGCAGCACTTTACCTGCCTCTTCGGCTATGGAGCCGGCGCGGTGAATCCTTACCTGGCCATGGCCACAGTCAGAGACATTGCGGAAAAAGATCCTGAATTGACTCCCGAAAAAGCCATTCAGAATTACATCAAAGCGCTGAACAAAGGCATTCTGAAAGTAATGTCCAAAATCGGAATCTCCACCCTGCACTCCTATCGCGGAGCCCAGATTTACGAATGCGTGGGTTTGAAACAGGAAATTGTCGACAAATATTTCGTGGGCACCCCCACCCGCATCGAAGGTGCGGATATGGATGCCCTCGCACTCGATATTCAGAAACGCTACCAACGCGCGTTCCCCGATATTCACGTTCCGGAAAATCTGGATCTCGATGTGGGCGGTATGTACCAGTGGCGCCGGCGCGGTGAACGTCACCTGATTTCCCCCATGCTGGTGGCCACCCTCCAGAAATCCACCAAGATCAAAGACCAGAAGGGATATCGCGAATATGCCAAAATGGTGAACGAACAGAGCAAAAAACTCTGCACCTTGCGCGGTCTCATGGAGTTTGATCTGGAAGGGCGCGAACCCGTGCCTTTGGATGAGGTTGAGCCCTGGACCGAAATCGTCAAGCGCTTCAAAACCGGCGCCATGTCCTACGGTTCCATCAGTCGCGAAGCCCACGAAACTTTGGCCGTGGCCATGAACCGGATGGGTGGAAAATCCAACTCCGGTGAAGGAGGCGAGGAAGAGCACCGCTACAAACTCGATGCCAATGGCGACAGCCGTTGCTCCGCCATTAAACAGGTGGCTTCCGGACGTTTCGGGGTGACCAGTTATTACCTGACCCAGAGCAAAGAAATTCAAATCAAGATGGCCCAGGGCGCCAAGCCCGGTGAGGGCGGTCAGTTGCCCGGCCTGAAAGTGAACCAAACCATTGCCAAGGCACGTCACAGTACGCCTTACGTCGGTCTGGTATCTCCCCCGCCCCATCATGATATTTATTCCATTGAGGATTTGGCCCAGCTGATCCACGACCTGAAAAACGCCAACAAATATGCCCGCATCAATGTGAAGCTGGTATCTGAAGTCGGTGTAGGAGTGGTCGCAGCCGGGGTTGCCAAAGGCAAAGCCGATGTGGTGTTGATCAGCGGATACGATGGCGGTACCGGGGCCTCCCCTGAAACCTCCCTCAAACATTGCGGACTGCCCTGGGAGCTCGGATTATCCGAAGCCCATCAGACCCTGCTGCTGAACAATCTGCGTAGCCGAATCACCGTTGAATGTGATGGTAAACTGATGACCGGACGTGACGTGGCGATTGCCTGTCTGCTCGGCGCCGAAGAATTCGGTTTCAGTACTGCACCTTTGATGGTCATGGGTTGTATCATGATGCGCGTTTGCCATCTGAACACCTGTCCCGTGGGGATTGCCACCCAGAATCCTGAACTTCGCAAGAAGTTTAAAGGAACCCCTGATGACGTCATCACCTTCTTCCACCTGGTGGCCGAAGAATTGCGCGAAATCATGGCTTCTCTCGGATTCCGCACACTGGATGAAATGGTCGGTCACAGCGATGTCCTGAAAATGGGCAAAGCCATCGAACATTATAAATCCCGCGGACTGGACTTCAGCAAGATTCTGTACAAACCCGAAGTGCCGGAAGACACGCCCCTGCGCAAAACCATTCCGCAGGATCACGGACTCGACATCGCACTCGACAATGAGTTGATTCGCAAATGTGAGTACGCATTGGAACAGGCCGAGCCCGTTCACTTCCAACAGAAGATTGTGAACGTCAACCGTACCTGCGGCACCATGCTCTCCGCGGAAATCAGTCGGAAATACGGTGAAGCCGGCCTGCCGGATAATACCATTAAAATCGACTTCGACGGACACGCCGGACAGAGTTTCGGCGCCTTCCTTGCCAAAGGGGTGCAGTTCCATCTCTTTGGAGATGCCAACGACTACTTCGGAAAAGGACTCAGCGGAGGACGTCTGGTGGTGCAACCACAAAAAGAATCCCCCTTCAAAGCCGAGAAAAACGTCATCATCGGAAACGTGGCCCTCTTCGGTGCCACCAGCGGTGAAGCCTACATTCGGGGCATGGCCGGCGAGCGTTTCGCCGTTCGTAACTCCGGTGCCAAAGCGGTTGTCGAAGGCGTGGGAGACCATGGCTGCGAATACATGACCGGTGGCTGCATCGTCTGTATCGGACATACCGGACGCAACTTTGCGGCCGGGATGAGTGGCGGTATTGCTTACGTACTTGATGAAACAGGTGACTTCAGCGAACATCGTTGCAACCACGAACTGGTGGATCTCGAAGACATGGTGGATCCCGAAGATGTAAACAACCTCCGCAGTATGCTCGAGGCACATCAACGGAAAACCCAGTCCGCAGTCGCAACCAAAATTCTGGACGACTGGGAGGAATTCCTGCCCAAGTTTATCAAAGTCATGCCCCGCGATTACAAACTCGCGTTGGAGCGTCTGGCCCGGGAACGGGAAGCCGAGCAACAGCAGTTGCAGGAAACTTCCGAGGCCTTGAACTCGAATCAGAACTAACCTTTAGAGAATATCGTTATGGGAAAAATTACCGGATTCATGGAGTTCAAACGCGAACTCCCCACGAAACGAAAAGTCGAAGAACGGATCAAGGACTACAAGGAATTGTACCTGCCCGTTCCGGAAGAGAAAAAACAGGAACAGGCAGCCCGCTGCATGAACTGCGGAATTCCCTTCTGCCACACCGGTTGCCCGCTGGGAAATCTGATTCCGGACTGGAATGACTTGGTCTACAACGGAAACTGGAAAGCCGCGCTTACACAGCTCCACGCCACCAACAACTTCCCGGAGTTCACCGGACGTCTGTGCCCCGCCCCTTGTGAAGAGGCCTGTGTGCTCGGTATCCACGAACCGGCCGTCACCATCGAAGAGATTGAAAAATCCATCGTGGAAAAAGGCTTTACCGAAGGATGGATTACCCCCGAGCCTCCCGAAACCCGCAGCGGTAAAAAAGTCGCCGTGATCGGTTCAGGCCCTTCCGGTCTGGCCTGCGCCCAACAGCTCAACCGCGCCGGCCATCTGGTCACCGTTTACGAACGTGCCGACCGGATTGGCGGCCTGTTGCGCTACGGGATCCCCCACTTCAAAATGGAAAAATGGGTGATCGACCGCCGGATCAAAATCATGGAAACCGAAGGCATCACCTTTAAAACCAAAGTGGCCGTCGGCACCGACATCACCAAAGCAGATCTCGAAAAAGATTTTGATGCGGTGGTCTTCTGCGGTGGCTCCACCAAATCCCGCGACTTACCCATTGAAGGACGTGAGCTCGAGGGTGTGGAATTCGCCATGAGCTTCCTCCCGCAATCCAATGCCCGGGTCGAAGGCGATGACATTCTGGCCAAAGGTATTTGGGACAAAGAAATTCTGGCCACAGATAAAGACGTGATCGTGATTGGAGGCGGGGATACCGGTTCTGACTGTATCGGCACTTCCATCCGTCAGGGGTGCAAATCGGTTGAGAACTTCGAACTGATGCCCATGCCTCCTGTCGGACGCCCTGAGCACCAACCCTGGCCTTTCTGGCCCATGAAGTTCCGCAGCAGCACCTCTCACGAGGAGGGCTGTGAACGTCACTACAGCATTTTAACCAAACGCTTTATTGGCGAAAACGGAAAACTCACCGGACTGGAGTCTGTGCATATCGAAATGGAAATCCCCCCCGGTGGCGGACGTCCGGAAATCAAAGAAATTCCCGGTACCGAAAAAGTGTGGCCCTGTGATTTGGCCGTACTCGCCCTCGGATTTCTGGCCCCGGAAACCGATACCATCGTTGCCCAATACGGATGTGAACTCGATGCCCGCGGCAATGTAAAAGTCGGCGAAGACTTTATGAGTTCCGTACCCGGATTTTTCGCGGCCGGTGACTGCCAGCGCGGTCAGTCCCTGATCGTCTGGTGCATCTCCGACGGACGCGAATGCGCCGCCTCCGTAGATGAATACCTCATGGGCAAACCCTCAGAACTCCCCCGTAAAATGGGACCTGAAATCCCCCGGGTGTAACATAGGCATTCCTGCCTGTGATCACGAGCGGTTCCACCGCGCGTGCAAAAAATCCCTCCGCAATCCGGAGGGATTTTTTTTGGAGCGCGGACACTCCTGTCCCGGCGGGACCTTCAGCCGGGCAATCTTCTGAACGCGAACCCACAAGTGTCCGTGCGCCCTCAGGTCTGAAAAAGCTCTACCTGCTGACTGAACACATTCGCCCGAAAGTGAAGATTTGGTAGGTCCACCACATGCAGCGCTTCAAGAATGGACGCATCTGTTTCAGGCAACAACTCCTTCAGGATGGATGGATATTCAAACAGCATATCCAAATGAAACACATTTCCGGGTTCACCCGGTGACACCGCGGCATAGAGAATCTCACACTCAATCAGCTCGTTCAGAAAGTGCGTTCCCAAAGATGCGTCAGGCACCAGATTGTCGTGCATGCCAATTCGCTCCAGGATCGCAATAGAGCGGTTAATGTCTCCAAACCGTACCGGCACGCCTAAAGAAGGTTCACGACTCCCCCACCGTCCCGATCCAATGAGCACGTAACGGATATTCTCCGGCGTCAAACGGTTCAGTCGTCCAATGGCTTTGGCGACCCCGTGTTGTTTTTGTTCCGTGAGCATCGAATACGCTTCACTTTTCACTAAAATCACCCGGTCAATTTGACTGTACAGCCCGACTCCAATTACCGGTCCTTTTGCATCGATCCATTTGTGCCTCGGCAATAGATCAACGCCCAAATCCCCGTCTTCATCGTTCCGGATTTGGAAGGGGCGGCACTGAAGAATGTTTATCCGGTACTCAAGATTCCGCAGAAAGTTCACACTAAACTCAACATCCACCGGAACCCCATACGCCTGCTCCAAAGCCTCCAATATCCGGCGTAAATCTCCCATCAGTTCTGTTTTGTGAAGCAGTCCCTTAAAAGTGAGTCGCGGATATTTTTCCCCGGGCCGGCATGAGGTGAAAAGCTGCAATGGCAGGGCTGCATCCTCAGTAACCATTTCATCAAAGGAACCGGAAGTTATCCGGTTTCCGCTTAAATCCAGCGCATCCATTTTCCGCTGCGTATTCTCATGTGTGGCGGAAGGTTGCAAATCAGGGGCGTTCAGTGCGATTACCCGGGTGTGGTCATCTTCGTTTGAATCCACCGCACGGGTCCCCAGTCCGAACACCAAGCGTATCACCCCCGCCCCTGGATCAATATCCCGATGCCATACATAAGGATTGTAAGAAAGCCCCACCCCGGCCAGCTGCGGATAGTAATACCTCCCGTAACGCTGCCCCGACACCCGTTGTAACAACAAGGCCATTTGCTCATCCCGGTGCAGCAAGCCTCTCCGTTTTCGATACCGTAATGCCTCCTCGTCCAGTGCACTGGCATACACCTGGCGGATCGCATCCAGCAAAGCCTCTAATCGCGCTTCCGGCGGACCTTGATTTACACAAAATATACTTTCGTATTTACCCGCAAACGCATTTCCATAACCATCTTCCAACAGCGAACTGGATCGGACAATAAACGGCGCCTCACCAAAGTAACTTAACATATCCCTGAATTGCTGAATGGTATGTTGAGGAAACGTTCCATTCAAAATCCGTACTTTGGCTTCATCCACGCCTTCTAAAAAAGTTTCGGAATCCCGCTGCTGTTGACGGATCCACCACACTTGATTTTGAATAAGAAAGGTATAATAAATTTCCGATCCCACATGAAAGGAATCATGTGCTTCCAGTTTTTGATGCAGGTCGGGTTCCCGTTGCCGCAGAATTCCCCGGGCAATGATCATCCCCGCAGCTTTCCCGCCAATGCGACCGCTGCCAATCAGGCGGTTGCAGATCGCGAGCAGATCTTCCAAGATCAACATCTCACGCGCCAGCTTATGCATCTGAGGATCCTCGCCTATCATTTCGAGCAAAATCTGTTCGAACAGAGAATGCTTTTTCTCTGTGGAGACGGGGCGGTCCTGATACTCATCTCTTAACAATTCTTTTGCCGTTAAGACCAGTCGCTTCCAGCGGTCCGGACGGGGTTCCGACAACAACCCACGCCAATCAGAACTGCGTAAAACTTCGGCAATTTCAGCGCTGGACTCCACCGGGCGAAAGTCATCCCCCTCCCGCATATGGATATGATTAAGAACTTCACCCGACCGGTATTGGACCTTCAGCGGACGGATGTAAAGCTGTCCATGATGACTGAACACATCCAGCATAAACTGGGTCGTTTCATAAATGGGCGTGCGGGCAAACTGACTGTGGGTATGCCGATAGATCGCGAAATAAGCCAGGCGTTGATACGCGAGTAAACGGGGACAGGTGAGCATAAAAAAATTGCCCAGCATGGAATCTGCCCGCCAAGTTTCGCTGAGCTCGGAAAGACAGTCAAACACACAAACCGATCCTTCACCCGAGTGAGTGATGACATCGTGTACTTCATTTACAAAACCTTCAAACCCCTGTGCAGGATCCGGGCTGTGAATTTGATAGCACTGCCCGGGTGTGAGGAGTTCCGGATGGGAAGCAAAACGAAAGTAGATCAGACGTTTACCGTCGCGGTGTGCCGCCTCCGCGTAGGGAACCACAAAATCCCGATACTCCTGCCAGCTCTCCACTTGCCAGACGATGTTATCGCCTGGCAAAACACCTTTAAGAACTTTATCAAGTCCGGGAAGGCCCGTCGTACAAGAGGTGGACATTTTATAGAAGGTGGGAGTTGGAAGTTAGGATGGGGGCAGGTTTAGACATCAGAATGTTATTCCGCCCCTCCCCCTCAGATCTCTAAACGATGCCTTGATCCAGCATGGCGTCGGCAACTTTCGTAAAGCCGGCAATATTGGCACCAATCACATAGTTTCCGGCATGACCATACTCTTGAGCGGTTTGGTAACAGTTCTCATGAATGGCAATCATGATCTCATGCAGGCGATTGTCGACTTCTTCACGCGGCCATGAAATACGCATGGCATTCTGACTCATCTCGAGTCCCGACGTCGCCACGCCCCCGGCATTGGCCGCTTTCCCGGGGCCATAAAGAATACCCGCTTCAATGTAGGCATCCACCGCCTCCGGTTCACTGGGCATATTTGCGCCCTCGGAAATAAGCATACATCCGTTTTTAAGCAAAGTCCTGGCATCACTGCCACTGATTTCATTCTGGGTCGCGCACGGGAACGCACAGTCACAGGGAACCGACCAGGGGGTTTCGCCACTCAAGTATTCCCCTCCGAATTTCTCCGTGTATTCCCTGATGCGCCCCCGCTTCATATTTTTAAGCTCTTGCACCCAGGCCAGTTTTTCACGGGTGATCCCTTCCGGATCAATCACCGTACCGCTGGAATCTGAGAAACTGATCGGCTTCGCACCCAAATCCAATAATTTTTCAACCGCATACTGGGCCACGTTACCGGATCCAGATACGACACAGGTTTTGCCTTCCAAACCATCCTGTTTGGTTTTCAGCATTTCCTCGGCAAAATAGATGGTGCCATACCCGGTCGCCTCCGGACGAATCAGGGAACCGCCCCAATTCAACCCTTTTCCGGTGAGCACTCCCGTAAACTCATTCCGGATGCGCTTGTACTGCCCGAACATATAACCAACCTCACGGCCGCCAACCCCAATGTCACCTGCAGGCACATCATTTTCCGCACCGATGTGACGCTGCAGCTCAGTCATAAAACTCTGACAAAAACGCATCACTTCCAAATCTGATTTCCCTTTCGGATCAAAATCAGACCCTCCTTTTCCTCCGCCCATCGGCAGGGTGGTAAGCGCATTTTTAAAGATCTGTTCAAACCCTAGGAACTTCAGAATACTGAGATTGACACTGGGATGAAAACGGAGCCCCCCTTTGTAGGGTCCAATGGCCGAATTAAACTGCACGCGAAAGCCCCGGTTGACCTGAACGCGACCCTTGTCATCCTGCCAGGGAATACGAAACTGAATCACCCGCTCCGGTTCGGTCACCCGTTCAAGAATGGCCGCCTCCTCATAATGAGGGTTCTTTTCTAAAACGGTCTCTAAAGTCTCCAAGACTTCCTGGGTGGCCTGTAAAAATTCACGTTCGCCTGCATTGCGCCTGGAAAGATTTTCCAGAACATTGTCGATATATTTCATTGTGTCTCCTTGGGTGGGGTAAGGTTATCGGCTCCTATGACACACACCGGCAGGAATCAATGGTATTCTGAAACGCAAAGAAATTTGCGGGCCCGGACTCCTCAAAACTCAGTTCCAGGCTCGAACTCAAGCACCGTCACCCCTTTTCTTTTTTCATCCTTCACTCAGGGATTCACGGAGGGCGCAGGCAATTTAAACACCGGAGCGTTTTGCTCCCAGTGCACATCGGAATATCCGAAATGATACCCGCGCCCGCCAGATCTCACATAAAACAGAAAAGACGGATCAAGGATTCTCTTGTGCGGGAATGAAGCGTTTCCATCCTCGTCGGTGACGACATCGGGATACAAAAGGTGGCCGGAATTCATCGACATCATCCCAATGCACGCGCCACTGACAGGCTTCCCAAACTGATTTTCAACTCGCATCGAATGGATGCGGTGTGACTGACACGCTGTAAGCATGCATAAAATGATAAGAAGAGATGAACCGCAAAATGAACCCAACCCCCGTCGGCTCCTAAACATGTTTACTCATTTCTTTCAGCACCTCATGCAGATCTTTTTTCAAATATTTCTCCGCATCTTTCAGTGAAACCTCCATCCGTTTCCGCTCCTGCTGTTCCGGATAGCGGTCTTTTACTTTTTTGACCCGCATTAAATATATGTGCAGATAATCCGCTTTGCACGAATTCACTTTAAACTTCCGGTGCTCCGGCTCCACCCTGCCGATTAATCCCGCCTCCTCAAACGCTTCCATTTCTACAACATCCCGGTCCTTCTTTCCCTTTTCACAATGCCCTTTCGGAAAAATCCAATAGGAACGGTCTTTGTTTTGAATTAACACCACCTTCCCTCCAGACGTAACCGGAAAAGCACCTACTTGATATTCACTCATACTGGCTTCCCCCTTACGGCCAAATTTTTATTTTTGTAACGGGCGTCATCCGTCACTTCGGATCCCAAATAAGCCGGGAGCGGAAAATCTCTGCTTTCCTGTTCTGAGGGAAATTCCACTTCCGCCACCACCAATGACGCCAATTCTTTTTCATACACATCCAACTCCACCACATAATCCCCTTCAGGAATTCGATATCGTTTCTTTTCAATACGCTGCCCCTCAGTGAGAGGCCACAACTGCATAAATTGATCTTCACTCAACTCGACCTCTTCTTCCATACGCACCAGTCCACTCCCCTGCTTTACGGTGAGCAGGTAACGGGATGGTTCATCCCGCAACCGCACTTCGGTTTCACCGGTCGTCAGATACCCCTGACGTAAAAAGTGATATTCCACTCCCCGTAAATCCGGCAATGTTTGAATCAAAAATTTCCGTTCGATTTCATAACTTTTATTCATTATTCCTCCGTCACTTCTTTCCATAAATTCCGAAAAGCCATACTGGCTGCATGGCGCGGCGCATAGGCCAATACCGGCTCCCGATGCACGCCCATCGCCTCCACCTGCGCGCAATAGGGTATCATCGTTTTTAATAAACGTTTTTCCGATGCACGCAGCGTCTCCACACTGTCCTGATGCAAGCGCTTGCGTTTTTCCACCATGGAAAAGAAAGGGCGTAACTTTTTCTTCTTATAATCTTTCTGGTCAAAAAAAACTTTTAACTGCTCGTAAGTTCTTAAGGAAAGCGTGGTGGGGATGACCGGAATCAGCACCACATCCGCAGCTTTAAAAATATTTTCAGCCACATGACTGAGCGTGGGCGGACAGTCCAATACAACCTGGTCGTAGTCCCCCGAGACCTCCGACACAAAATCCGCCAGACGGCTTTTTGACCGCTTCATCCCGTCGAGAACCGCGTCAAAGTTCCGGTACGCCCGATGGGCGGGCAACAAGTGCAATCCGGGATAATCCGTTTCCCGAATCGCCTCCAGGGCCCCGGATTTTCCCTTCATCACCGCCCGGGCGTCGCTTTTTCCCGACGACCGGATGCGGAAATAATATCCCGAGGCCCCCTGTTGATCCAAATCGATCAATAAGGTGCGATTCCCCGCCCGGGCGGCGTAATACGACAGATTCACTGCCGATGCCGTTTTTCCCACCCCGCCTTTACTGCTGTATAACGCTATGATACTCATTGGTTTTCCTCCCCGAACAACGCTTCAAATCGGATCATCATTTTTCCGTCACAAAATTCCGCAAACCGTTCCTGCACATGCGAGCGTGCCTCCAATTGCTTGGCCGCCAGCACCACAATCAATCCTCCCAGTGCGGCCGCACATTGCCGGTCCGGCTGATGCACCTTTTGTAAATACGTCTGCATGTTTTCTTTTTGCACGGCGCAGTCATTAAATTCTCCCAATACATTCTGCAACCCCTTCATCCGCTTCAAAATCTGTTTCAAAGGCTTGGGTGCCATCAAGGATGAAAACAGCTCCAACAGATAACGCAATTTTTTGCACTCAATCCGCAGGGCATGCACTTCCTCATCCTCGGTATTTTCGTTCAGAGACCGTCCAAATTTCTGTACGTGTTTAAAATGCTTCAACAGTTCTTTGCGCACCACTTCCCCCATCTCTAAATCCGCATATTTCCCCCGGGGAAGGTTGGCATTCCGCCACCAGTCTTCCAAGGATGCCAAATGTTCCCTATAAGCTTTCGAAGCCAGCCTTCGCGACGTGCACCCCTTCACCCGGGAACGTTCCGCGCGGAAATCCTTAAACACTCTGTCCAATCCCGGAGCCAAAAAAGCCGGCAGTTGACTTCGGTATGCCCCCTCTTCCAGCAGGTAAACATCCAGGTCACGGTGCCGGTTAGTCTCCCGGGCCAGATTGCCGAACTCTTTCTTTAACCACTTGGTTTCCGCTGGCGGGTAGGCACCTTTAATCAGGGTAATGACAGAACGGAGTTTTCGGATCGCAACCCGGTAGTCATGCAAAAACTCGCTATCAATATCATCGATGATCCCCTGTTCATTTTGCCGTACCACCTTCATCATTTCCTGGGCAATGTGGGTGACCGCGGCATGCACACTTTGATCGCCCCGCAAATCGATCATGGATTTCGGTGATAAAGGTCGTTCCGATTTTTCACTCCATTGCAAAATGGTGTCAATCAGCCGGGTCGAAACGGATTCCAAGCCCGTCTGACTCGATAGCAGGCCGGAAATTTCTTCCGCTTCGTGATCATATCCCTCCAAAGGCCGGATTTGCAAAGTAATCCGGGCCTCCTCCCTCTCCTCTAAGGATCCCCGTTCCTGCAACAGCCTCAGCACAATTTTTCCATCTTCATTGCGCACATTCAATTGCTGGCAGATGAAAACCACGGTTGCGAAAGGTTGGGCCGCCCGGAGTTTCAAATAAGACTTCAACTCCGACTGAAATTCACCCGCAGGGAAGTCCCACCAAAAGACCGGACGCTGGTGGCGGACCACGCGGTCGGAGACCACCTCGTTCGAAATGAGATCCTCCGCATCCACCAAACGAAAACGCCCTTGTGACCGGATCAGTGCCCGCCCTTTATCAATCAGGTTACAGTCGAAACTGTCATAAATCTGTACGGATCTTGACGTGTGACTTCCACGATCCACAGAATATTTTTCACCCAACGCCGACTGAATCACCGGAAGCTCCCCCTCCATGCATTCCCAAAATGTCGTCCTCATTTTTTCCCTTTCAAGTAATTTTCGATAAGCGTTTCTAAAATTTTCTGCACACTGGTATCTTCTTTAATCGCACGGATTTTCAACGCTTTTAAAGTCTTCTCCTCCAGACGCAGTGAGGTGTTCTTTAATTTAATTTTATTCTTTGCCATACCTACAGATGAAGTCATGACGTCATTATGTCAACACATCATTTTTCATATTTTTTTCATGTACCCCAATCCTCCCGTCATTGCTCGATACGAGCCGATATTAAAGCCGCTTTCCCGGGAAACACCATTTCAGAACCAACGCAGCTCAAAAATGCCGGTCACCGCCTTTTGAGGGCGGTAATGGATTCGGCCGAACAAAGCTTGCATCTGAAAATACCTTCTGCAAAATCCCTCGTATGAACACAGAAACCCTCACCACCTTTTTTGCCTGGAGCACCACCTTTCACATTGTATTTCTACTCTTGTGCAGTGTGGTCATCATGGGCTTCCGCAAACCCATCGCCCAAATCCACGCCAAAATCACCGGCCTCTCCGAAGCCGAATTATACAGTCTCTACTTCCGCTTCCTGGCCAATTATAAACTGGGACTCCTCCTGTTCAGCCTGGTCCCCTACCTGGCTTTGCGGTTGATGGCATCGTAACCCGGGCTTTCAGCCAGAAGGGACATAGGCTTTAGCCTGCGGGTGTAGAATGCAGGAAACCTATATCCCTTCAGCAGGAATGCCTGCGCTACTCCAGCACCTCAATTTTCGACGCATTTACCACCAGTGCCTGCTCCGTCGAAAGCGGCGCCACAACCCCTTTCACTTTCACGCGGCTCAGTTCTTTGAGTCCGTTGACCCCACGCAGATCATTTGCCAACACGTTTCCTCCGGCATCCATGACCTGCACCGTCGCCGTTCCGGAAAGCAGCCCTTCACGGGTTTCACAACAGGCGTCCCAAGGCGTTTCACAGTGCCCCTCCTCATCCATCAGATCACAGGATGTGATCGCCTGTTCGTCTCCCACCACCATAAGTGCCCGCCCATTGACAAAGGGCGTTTCGGAGCCCATGATTTTTGCCACAAAAACGACTTCATCTCCGGGTTGCACCTGGGTGCGTAACTCGGGAATACTGCCGGTCTCGGCATCGGCCACCGATTGAAAAACCGCTGACAGTTCCGGTGGTGTTTCGGCCATCGTCACACTTTCAGTTTCTTTTTGGCAGGCCGCCATCATGACTATAAAAGGAAGAAGCAGGAGGGTAGTTTTCATCATTATTCAGGGGGTTAGATTTAATCACGTAATGCTTGAGGAAGAGGTGGCGCCAAACAGCGGAAGGCGGGCGGCAAAGTGCCGATCACCCCCAACAACATGCCAGCGACCAGACCAATGAAAAGTGTGCTGGGTTCCAGATCCAGTTCAATCGCGCCCGCCCCGAAAGGCAGCACCCGATTGTTCAATATCAACCGGGCCAACACCGCACCGGTCAACGTCCCCACCATCGCAATCAACAAAGATTCCTGCAGGAGGGAAAACAAAATGGTCGTCCGACTGAAACCCACAGCCTGTAACGTCGCGGTCTCCCGCACCCGGGAGGCAAAGGCGGCATACAAAGTATTCAGTCCGCCAAAAACCGCCGCCGCCGCAATCAGCAAAGCGGTGGTCCAAATCATGGTGCGCACCGGCGCATAGAAGGCGGCCAGCTTGGCGTAATAGACACTTTCCGAAACGGCCGACAATTCCAGATCAAGACGTTGCCGGGTGAACAATTCCACATCAACCGCATCCGCCCCGGGTTTTAATCGAAGTGCGACAGAACTGACAGTGTCCCGTTGCGCAATGGTCCGTAAATCCTGCAGCGGCATCCAGATTTCAGATTCCATCACCGTTCCCGGTGCAGCCATAATGCCACTGATTCGCATCGGCACTCCGTCAAAGCTCAAGACCTCTCCCACCGCCACATCTTCCGGATTCAAATCCAGGCGGCGCCATGCCAGTCGACCCGCAAGCATTTCCCTCGGACCGGGGAAGTGGCCTTCCTGAATCACCACCTCCGGATGCACCAGCAGCACGGCGGGTGTCACCCCTCTCACCAGTCCGCGCACTTCCTGCCCCGAAGCGCTTTTTAAGGCGGCCATGTGCACAATTTCCGGAGACACCGCACGTTGCCCCATCACCACCTCCACTCCCGACAAACTGGTTTCTGCAATGCCCGCCGCCTGTTCCGACACTTCACTGCGCTGCATACTTTCTTCACTCCCGGCGCCCAGCAGCAACATATTCTGGGGAGAGGCCGTGGACTGCAAACTGCGGGTCATCCCCACATTCATCGCATGGGCCCCCATCACCAACAACACCACCAACGCAGTGCCGGCAATGCTTTGCATTAAACGGGTTTTATCCCGTGACAAATTTCGAACCGCATAAGTAAAAGGCAACATCACTTAACTCCTCAAACTTTCGACAATAGGACGGCGAACTGAAATCCATGCCGGATAAAGTGCGGCCAGTCCCCCGAGCAACAAGGCAATCCCCATTCCCCGCACAACCAAACTTGCCTGCGCACTTACCGCCATAATCTGTCCTTCGTTACCAAAACTCAAATGGGACAAACGCAGAAACAGCCACGCGCCGCAGGCACCCACCAGTCCACCCGCCAGACCCAGCAACAAGCCTTCCAGCAACACCAGCCAGGCGATCGCACGGTTGGGAAATCCCAGCGTCTGCAACACCGCATTTTCTTTTACCCGACTGCGCACCACCAGTAAAACCGCGTTCGCCACCAAACCCATCACCGCCACCACCGCGCCCAGCCCAATCCAGCGGGTGAAGCGGGTGAGATCAATAAGCTCCCGTGCCGCCTGCGCAAAAAATGCGGTTTCAGGCTGAGTGAAAGTCGGAGATTCCCCACTCCGAAAACGGGAATCAATTTCTTTGGCCACCCGGTCAAGATCCGCGGGATCACTCACCCGCACATTAAATTGGGTCACCTCCCCCAAACCCTTGCTGGAGGTCTGCTGCAGAAAAGGCAAATGCACATAGGCCACATTGTTGTCCTGCGCGTTGGGCGAACGAATGATGCCATTGATCCGCACCCGCACCCCCGCGGCCGCAAAACTGTCACCGGGTTTAAGTCCGCGGCGCTCCGCCAGATTTTCTCCCACCAGTGCGCCGTCATCCGTCTGTTCCCAGGCTGAAAGCGATCCGTCCAACACTTCGATTTCCGGCGCATAGCGGCTTAACAATTGCGGAGGCACCCCGCGAAAAGTCACCACATCCAGACTCGCGCCGCAGTTGTTCACCGTGATCTGAATGGGAATCACTTCCCGCACGCCGTCGATCTGTTTAATTTCATCCGCATAATATTCCGGCAGACGGCTGGTCGACGGACAATAGCGGTTTTCCCTGAAGACCACCAAGGTGGCTTCGGAAGCCTGCTGACCGGTCACGGCCGCCACCGCCGACTGCATACTTTCCACCAGCGTGAACAGGAAGATCCCCGCCCCGATTCCCACCAGCGTCAGCAAGGTGCGCACCCGATGGCGAATGAGCTGTTTCATCGCGAACGGAACCAAATTGAAGAGACCTTTAATGGACATTTTCAGCCTCCAGCAAACGGCCTTTTTCCAGATGCAGTGTCCGGTCCGCAGCGGCCGCCGCCTTGGGATCGTGGGTCACCATGATGATAGTTTTCTGTTGCTCTTTGGCCAGGTTGCACAAAAGCTCCAGTACGGCATCCGCCGACTGCCGGTCCAGATCCCCGGTCGGTTCATCCGCAACCAACAATTCAGGATCGGCGACCAGCGCGCGGGCAATGGCCACCCGCTGTTCCTGTCCGCCGGATAGTTCCCGCGGAAAATGATGCATACGCTCCGCCAAACCCACCAGGGCCAGGGCGGCCTCCACCCGTTCGCGACGATCGCGTCGACTCTGCCCGTCCGGCAACAGGGGAAGCTCCACATTTTCAAAGGCACTTAACACCGGGATCAAATGATAGATCTGAAAAATATAACCCACATGCTTCGCCCGCCACGCGGCCAATTTACGTCGGGAAAATTCGTGTACCGGAATCCCCCCGATGTTGATTTCCCCTTCGCTGGGAGAATCGATGCCCGACAATAAATTCAACAAAGTGGTTTTCCCGGAACCCGAAGGCCCCATCAACGCCAGAAATTCACCGCGCTGCACCTCCAGATCCAAGGCCTCCAGGGGAGTAACCCACTGGGAGCCTTTCTTATATCTTTTAGCGATACCCTTACAACATACCAGCGCTTGACCTTCAGAAACATTCATCGACTTTCTCCATTCACTTCATTTACCAAAACACCATTTTTTAATCCGGACGGTTGCCCCAACACCACCCGTTCACCCGGACGCAACCCTTTGCGCACCGCCTGATAATTTTCTCTAAGCTCCGCACCCAATTCTATGGTTCGCGATGCCGCCCGCTGACTCACCGGGTCCACCACCCAAACCAGATTTTCTCCCTGAACCGCCTCCCGGGGAACCCACACGGTTTCCGAAGGCCGGAAGGTTTCACCCCCGCGCTTTCCGAGCTTCGGAATGCTCATAAACTCCACCCGGCAGAGCATTTCCGGACGCATTCGCGGATCGGGATTTTCAATCGCGACTTTAACCTGCAGCGTATTCCGGGTGAGGTCGGCCTGCCCCGCAATCCGGGTCACGGTGCCTTTAAATTCCCTGTCCGAAAAGGCGGAGAGCTGAATCCTTGCCGGCATTCCCGCCGTGACCCCGGCCGCATCCGCCAGCGGCACGTCCACCCGCACCTGTAATTTCTGCGGATCGTACATACTTACCACCGTCGCACTTTCCGGATCATCCATCCCCCGCATCCGCTTGCCACCCGGATTTGCAAACCGGTGCATCACCACCCCGTCCACCGGGGCATAGATTTTGGTTCGCTCCAGATCCGTTTTTGCACGCGCCACTTTCGCCTGCAATTCGACAACTTTCGCTTTGGCGGATTCGATGCCCGCCAGTTCCACCGCCTGATGCGCCTTGTGCCCTTCCCATTCCGCTTTTGCCGCGGCCAATTCCGCTTTGCCCACGGCCACTTCCCGTTCCACCTGCAACCGCTCATCTTCAGGGACCACCCCGGCATCCAAAGCCAATACCCGGCGCAGGCGGTCTTCCTGCTCATTTAAACGGGCGCGGGCCGCGTCCACGCCCGCCAGAGCGCGGTGACATTCCGCTTCGGCCCTTTTGACCGCTTCTTCTTTTTCGACCTGCGCCGTTTTTGCACCCAAAAGTGAGGCCTCCAAAGCGCGCAACTGAAATTCAAAATCCACCGGATCCAGGGTCGCCAGCAATTGACCGGCTTTGACGCGCTCGCCTTCGAGCACTTCCACGCTATCCACCAGGCCATCCACCCGTACCGGTACCCGGATGGGGTACGGGTCGGGTTCGATCCAGCCGGAAGCCTGCGATAAAATTTGCGAAGCCCCCGCCGGGGTTTCGTTGGCGGATCCGCGGTTCTCCAGCAGCAAAGCGGGCGCGGTTTGTACATCCAGCCGCGGACGCAGTTTTTCTCCGAACAGCAATCCGGAGAGGAGGAGGAAACCGATGAGGAGTGCGGGCAACAGCAACCAGGAGCGGTGTTTGGAGCTGCGCGATTGAGACGCAGACACGGGCCTGCGTTTAAGGGAATCAAGATGGGAAGATGTCATAGAGTTAATCGAAAGGTATGCAAAGATCGTCAAACCCGGAGGTTCGGAATTTTTAGGCACAGAAAACCGCAAAGCGGCATTTCGATTCGTTCAACATCTCAAATTTCCAGACCGCAGAATCAGGGGCGGTCCGGTATCAGGGCATACATCTGATCTATAGAAAGATCGGTGACTCTTGGGCCAAAGGGCATCAGAGATTTTAAGATATCTGACAGGGATTAGGGTCAGAAGCGGCCGGGAAACCCCGGGAGCCACCGACCCAACTTCTAAATCCCGGTCCACTTCCAAACAACAGGAAGCGGCTTCAATCCCCATGGGGACAGAGGGTTCTTGGCAACACGAATCATCCATCCCAGGTGCGGCCGACAGCTTTTCGCAACACACATCCTCACAGGGACGATGTCCGGCACAAAGATGTTTGGGCATGAACAGGAAACCCAGGCAAAGCAACAACGCAAAAGCCCGGAGCATTCCGGAGCATTCGGCTTTTGAAGTTTGTTTGGGTTTAAGATCTTTCACGGCTTTACATTAACTGCAGAGAAGAAAAAAAGCAAGTCACGCGTATGACATGCACAAACCGTACCGCCTGTGCACGCATGGCATGACAGGAAGACTGTAAAGAATTCATACCGCATCCAGATGATTTTTCAGCATGGTAAGGAGAGCAAAAAGCCAAGCCCCTTCATCTTGGATTCAATACGTCGCATTCGTCATGGGGTTTGCTGTAGACGGCATCCCACTCCTCTTTGGTGTAGGATCCCCAATGTCCATCTCCGAAAATCACACTCATGGTTCCTATTCCTGTACGCGTGGGGTCATAATGTCGAAAATGCCCCGTGAAATTAGAGTAATACAATTGAAATGCGTTCCTGGAATCTGCCAGCATGATACTTTCCGCCAAGTTCGTATTGCGGGCAAATAATCCGGCATAAGCTGGGTTCAATCCGGTGGAATGCACGTTGATACTGTAGAATTTTATGTTGGGACAGCGATTTTGTTCAGGCGTACCCCAGCCATCATAATTTTCAGCTCCTTCCAAATAGGGACTCATCAGATCTGTCCAACGGCTGGCCCCTCCTCCGCCCGCAGGAGAAGGTATTTCTCCTTTATGATCCAAGGCATAAAGCATCAACGCATCATACATTTCCCCTTTTCGCTGACCACATTGCACAAACCGTGCCCGTTCCATTACGGCCCCTGCCACCGGGAACACCAGCGTCATGAGCAAAGCAATAATCGCAATCACCACCAGTAACTCAATTAGTGTAAATGCGGCGCGTGAATCCGCTATCCGCGGTTTAGAACAACTGTCCTTCTGCGGATAGATCCGGAGCGAAGGGTGGGTGTGAGTTTTCGCTTTCATAATTTTGATGGGTGAACAGAAGGCCCTCCACCATTTGCAGAGCACGCTTCTTCACAGCACCCATTCTATCTCAGTTTGCATTTTAATGCAAATCTAAGAAATTTTGAAAGCTTCCCGAACAGAATTAACCCGCAGAAGTACGCGGAATAAATTTCATATGTACAAAGCGGGTTTGTTTGGGGGCATCCGGATTTGCAATTTTTGCGGTCACACATTGAAAGACCTCCTGGGCCACTTGATCGTGCATACGGTCAATAGTGGCCAATGCAGGCGCCCATACCACCCCGGTAGGGGCATTATTCAGGCCAACAATGGCCACGTCTTCCGGAATACGAATGCCCCGATCCTGCAGTTCACGCATCACATACAGGGCCCCCACATCATTCACACAGAAAATGGCGTCGACCGACACCTCTCCGGGAAATGCATTTATGATCGCATTCCGGTGCTGCTCGCTGTGCTCCCGCGGAATGGTGGTTTTGGGCATGGGAATCAAGGTATGCTCATGCTCCTCCAACCCGTAATCACGACAGGCTTGGCGAAATACTTCAATTTTAGGCGGATTGGATTCTTCGGTGGGTTCGATCAGGATACTTACCCGTTTTCTCCCGGTTTTTGCGAAATGGGCGACCACTTCGCGCATGGCGTTATAGCGGTCATGCACCACCAGCTCCCCCGGAAATTCGGATACTTCTTCACGCGATACCGCCACCACTGCCGGAATCGCCTTTAAGGCATTCACGATTTTCTCATTACTCAACAGCGAAGGGATGGAATGTAAAAATAAAGCATCCACGCCCCTCCCCGCCAGCTCATGAATTTGTGAACACAGCACATCCAAATCCTGGGTGGCAGGGGCTGAATACGTCGCCAAATTTTCCGCATTCAGCAATTTCACCAGTGACAAACTAATTGCGGAATCCCCGGCCCAGGGGTCGGCCACCGGCCAAATCGCACCAATCGCATGAGTGCGGCTTCCCCGCAGACCCGAAGCCATGCGGTTCGGCTGATAGCCCATTTCCTCACAGGCTTTTGCCACCCGCTCCCGGGTTTCATCGCTGATGCGGCCGTTGTTATTAATGACCGCAGAAACGGTACGTTGGCTCACCCCAAGTTTTCGGGCAATCTCAGTTTGGCTGGGGGTCATGAATTTTTAGTGGGCTCGATTAGGGTTTAATAACGGACATTGTTCATGCGGACGGGTAATGAGAGGCGTGCCGTAAGGCAATGTATCCCAATGGCCATCACCGTAAATCACACTCACATCCCCAATCCCCTCACGGGTCGGATCATTGTGACGGAAATGAAAGTAACTGTTCCACCGATTGGAGAAAAGATAAAAAGAACTCCGAGTATCGGATAACATCAGGGTTTTACTGGATCCCTGCGCACGGATACTGGTGCCGCCCATGTAATAATTAAATCCAATCGAGTGCGTGTTCAGCCAGGGATATTCATCCACCAACGGACACTTGTACTGAGGGGGAATCGAATAATTACTCTTCCAGCCGGGGTCTAAATAGGGATTAACGTAATACGCAAAACGGCGTTCCGGACCACTTTTCGATCCGGACGGGCTCGGCAAAAGTCCGCCGTGTTCAATGCCGTACTGAAACAGTCCCAAATGGACGTTTTTAAGCCGACTGGAGCAGGTGGTGAGTTTCGAACGCTCAATCATCGATCCCACCACGGGGGACAGGAGAGAAATCAGTAGGGCAATAATCGCAACCACCACTAACATTTCAATGAGGGTGAAACCGGACTTTTCTTGGGGGGATTGTGTATTCATTGGACGGGGAGCTCAGGGGTAAAGATATAATTCTTTTCAAAAATTTCCATTGCGGCCTCCCGGGAAGTCGGGACCGGAGGAACTTGCGTGCGGGGTTGAATGCTCACGACACCCGCGATGCCCGGGGGAAGTTTTGTCTCCCAATTTTCAGGCAGAACATCGTCCATCAATCCATATAGCGGCGGAAATTCTATACGTCCCAATACGTAGGGATCCACCGGCAAACCTGCAAAAGACACCACCGCAACCACCCCATCATGCGGCTCTAACATCTCTTGGAAATCACGGGTTCGGCGGACCAGTCCTCCCGGGAGCTGACTGCTTTCGATCGTCCCCACCCGGGTGGCATCAATCGGCACCAGGCTGTACGCGTCACCCAAGGTCTCCTGAAGCCCTTTGAGTTGCACTTCCGGGATGGCCTGTATAATCGGGTCGGGATCGCCCGGTCGCAATTGAATAACCGCAACCACACCGCCGCCGGGCACATCCTGAAGAATCCTTTCGCCAAAAAGATTGCCCAACACCTGATCCATCACCACCATCTCCTCCACGGCAGGCGCTTTTTCCGTGCGAAAAGAGGAAAGACTGGCAATGATCGCAATCACCGCAGGAATCAATGCCCATTTTTTTAAAACGGGATTTTGTTTTCCGGCGATAAACAGGCCGGTGGTGACGACGAGAAGGAGGAGATAAACAAAGAACATATTTTTTTTCGTGGGATGTTGACTTACGCTAAGAAATCCTGCAGTGATGCTACGTAATACCTTTGTGCCGATTTTTTCAATAAAAAAAATTAGATTCTTATGAGCGGCCCAATGGTGTAACGCACAAAAGACGGCCTTTATGACATTTTCCTCCCTTTTTCACCTCTCTTTTCCCTGCGGGAAAAAGCCTCGGAACCACCCTTAAACAGGAAGTTCCTGTTCGCGTGGCTCAGCATTGGGCAAATGAATTTCTTATGTTAGTATACCCCCATACCTTATCAACCCCCAAGGAGACCTCCCCCATGAAATCCCTCTTACTATTGAGTACCCTCGCCTTCTCTCTGCTTTCCGCCCCCCTGCTGACGGCAGATGACAATTTACTCAAAAATCCCGAATTGGAACAGGCCGAAGACGGGAAAGCCCCCAAAGGATGGAAAACCTACAGCAACAAACAAAAAATCTCCACCGATAAAAAGGAAGCTCCCGACGGCAGCAACCAAAGCCTGCGCGTGGATTTGATCGCCGACGGCGGAAAAGCTCTGGGACAAATCGTGCAAAAAATCCCGGTGAAAGAAAAAACCGATTACGTTCTGAAGCTGGACATGAAAAGCAGCAAATCCGGAATAGGTGTGGGACAAGTGAAATTAATGTCTCTCCGCTCCGAATTGAAACGGATCCCCACCGAAACCAGCTCAAAAAACTGGTCGACCATCGAACTGGAATTCAACAGTGGCAATGCCGACAACATCCTGGTGCTGCTTCGCTACAAACAAAAAGAGGGTCTGATTGGCGAAACCGTTTGGTTCGCAAATCCGGTACTCATCGAAAAAAAATAAATTTTCACAACCTACATAAATAACCCCATAACCTACATTTAGATTCTTATGACAAAACCCGGTATTATCTTCATGCCTCACGGCAACCTGCAGTACTCCCAACTTCCCCCCGAACGGCGGGCCTGGGTGGTGAATGAATCCTATAAACCTTTGTTCGAAATGGTCCGTGACCACGGATACAAAATTGCCTTCGAAGCTTCCGGCTGGACCCTGGATTTGATGGCCCGTGAAACCCCCGAAGTCATGGCCCTGCTCAAGTCGCTGGTCCAAAACGGCCAGGTGGAAGGTGTCGCCTCCCCGCATATCCACATTATGATTCCGAATATCGATGCCGATGTCGGACTGGCCACCTTAAAGAAAGGACTCGACACCTGGGAACGCCTCACCGGCGTCCGCCCGGAAACCGGCTGGAATCCGGAGTGCGGCTGGGCGGGATTTGTCCCCGAAATCTACAAAGAAGCCGGCTTTAAACGTTTGGTGATGGATGCCGACTCCTACTTCCTCTCCTACCCCGAAATCCGCGAAGCCACGGGACTCCGCTACGACGTGCGCGGACACAGTAATAAAAACCACCTGTTCAAAATCGAAGAATACATCAAAGATAAAAAAGATTATCTGCAGTATTTGACCAACCTGTCCACGGCCCCCAATGGCTTGGAAATGATTTTCCGCTCCGACTGCATGGCCAACCCCATGTTGTGGTACCTGATGGGCGCCACCGAAGGCATGCGCGATGAACCGGTTTCTTCCGATGAAATCCGCGCCCTGTTTGAACGCTGGCATGAACGTGCACAGGCCACGGGTACTTTTGTGATGCCCTACGCGGAAGATGCGGAATACATCGGCACCAGTGCCTACTTCTATGTCAAACAATTCAATCAGGCCCGCTTCTTCGAACCCGAACCCGATAGTATTGTTCGCTTTAAAGGCATGCTGGACATGGCGATTGAAACCGGTTTTGAACTGACCACCCCCTCTCTGGCAGCCAAAGCGTCGGAAACACGCTTGGCCAACGAAAAAATTGCCTGCATCGAAAACGGTGCCGCCTGGCACGGCGGCACCGCCAAAGCCTGGGCAAATACCGGCTGGTCCCGCATTCTGGATCCGGTCTGCCGCAACATTCTCGACGGCATCCGCACCCTCTGTCCCGCCGGACTGAGTCAGGTGGACGGCGCCCTGAAAGATGCGCTGGAATCCGTCACCTCCGCTTACGTTTCGGATGCCCGCTGGCCGCCACAGCCCACCACCCCCGGACGCTTCAACGTGCGGGAAAGTCTGGACGATCTCCGCGACGCAAACCTGGCAATGGAGCGCGCGATGAAGGATATGGGCGTCAGTGAAGAACGCGGACTCTATTCTCCGCGCCTGATGGAAACCCAAATCCAGGCCATCGATGATGAGTTGATGGACCTCCCCTTCTTCGGGGAGTAATCCGACAGTCAAAGGTCGGAGGCCGGAAACAAAATCGATAGCGATATCGAAACCGTGTCCGCCTCCGACCTGAATTCCCTATTTGCTCAATTCCCCCATTTCCCCACACTAGAGACCCAATGAAAATTCCATCCCTTCCCGCAATCCTCTCCCTCTTATTCCTTTCCGGATTTCTCCACGCCCAGGAAAACCTTCTGCCCAACGGCGATTTTTCAACCTGGTCCGACGGCAAACCCGCCCACTGGTCCATTTGGACCAAAGGCCAGGAGATCACCCAAAGCGAAGGCCCCACAACCGAAAGCAAGAGCCTGAACATCACCCTGAAAAAAGCTTACGGCAAAAAAAGCGGCGAAATCATTCAGCGTATTCCGGTCAAAGCCGACACCCGCTACCGCCTCTCCGCCCAGGTGAAAGGAGACGGCGAAGGGATTCTGCAAATCAAACGCCTGTCCGGGAAAAAAGAACTTTCACGCCACAGTTCCAAATCAAATAAAGGCCCGGAGTGGAGCGAAATTTCCGTCACCGTAAACAGCGGCAATGCCGACCAATTGATGGTGCAGATGCGCTGGAATCAGGAAGAGAAAAATCTGGATAAAAGTGTGGCCTTTGCCGACATGCAACTCGTCGAACTGGGAGATATGACCCACACCGGCGAAGAAGTGCCGCCGCGGATCGTGGCCACTTACAACAATCTCGGCATCTACTGGAAACCCACCGGCGGCACCGCAAAAAAAGAAGTCACCGTGGCCTACCGCAAAAAAGGAACGAGCCAATGGAAGGAGGCGCTTCCCCTGTGGTTCGACGACATGCAGCATCCCGGCAGTACCGAACAGCATACCGCGGAATATCGGGGCAGTATCGTCTTGCTCGAAAGCGGCACCCCCTACGAAGTGAAACTCACTTTTGACGGTCAGCTGGAACGCATCGTCGAGGCTCAAACCCGGTCTGATAACTTTAAAATCGCCAAACGGGTGGAACTCCCCGCAACGCAAACCGAAACCTTTGTGATCACCGAAGGCGGTTCCGAATCCGAAGGCTACGTTTTATATGAAATGCCGGAAGGGAGCGCGTGGGATCTCGCGGACCAGGCGGTGGCCAACATCGAAGTTCAGGCCTCCTACGTCATCCTCCGCGGTCTTACCCTCAAAGGAGCCAAGAACCATGGAATCGTGCTGAAAAATGTTACCGATGTGGTGATCGAAAATTGTGATATCAGCGGCTGGGGCGAAACCCGTGCCAGTGGTCAGGCCAAAAACCTGAATGCGGCCATTTTTGCGAACGCCAAAGGACTGGAACGCATCACCATTCAACACAACGACCTGCATCACCCCCGCAGCGACAGCAACTCCTGGAACCAAAAACGGCCCGGCACCAACAGCAGTCATCCCGAAGGCCCCCAGGGCATCGTTTTCCGCGGGGGACAGGGCGGACACGTCATCCGTTTCAACCGTATCTATTCCGACTTTGACCATATGTTTAACGACGGCATGGGCGAAACCAAAAACTTCAGTTACGGCGGATTCCCGGTGAAAGACAGTGATGTGCACGACAACTTTGTTTCACACTGCTGGGATGACGGATTGGAAATTGAAGGCGCCGACATGAACGTGCGGGTCTACAACAACTATATCGACAACACCTACGGTGCCATCGGTGCCGCCGCCCCTTCGCTCGGACCGCTGTATATCTTCCGGAATGTGTACGGCGTATCCATTAAACACAACGGCACCAACCCCAATGATTATCGCGGACACTATTTGGTGAAACTCGGAAACGAGAAACCGCAATGGACCCACGGACGCATGTACATTTTCCACAACACCAATCTGCAGCCTCCCGCCTTTGAAGGATTTACGGACCTCACCAGCGGGGCCCAGTCCGGGATTGTGTTCACCTCCAATAAAAAGACCCAAAAGAACATTGTCACCCGCAACAACCTGCTTGACGTCCGCAAAGACCGTGACTGGGCCATTCGGGATACTCAGCTCACAGAGAGTAACGACTTTGATTACGACATGCACGATGGGCGCACCATGTACAAGGAAGGCTCCGGTGCCAACAACATCATCGCCAACCCCACCTACCGCAGAACGGAAAACGGATTACTCGAACTGGTTCCCGGCACCCCGGGTCATGATGCCGGTGCGCGGATCCCGAACTTTAACGACGGCTATGTCGGGGACGCCCCAGATATGGGCGCGGTGGAGACCGGCGTCGACCGCAGACCGGCTCTCTGGCCGGAGTTTCCGGAATGGCTCGGTGAAGGCTCCGATACATCCACAACCGAAGCGCCCGCAGAGGAACCCGTAGAAATCACAGAATGAAACTCCCCCGTACCCTTCTCACCGGCGCCCTCCTCCTGCTCCAAAGCCTCCCGCTTCTCCAAGCAGAAGCTCCACGAGCCGTCGCAACCTTCCAAAGTTTGGGACTGTATTGGAAACCCGACGGGGGAAGTGTCGACCGGGAGGTACGCGTTCACTATCGCAAAGCGGGAGCAGAAAACTGGCGGGAGGCCATGCCCCTGTGGTTTGACGACATGCAGCACGACGGGGGCATGGAAGCCCACTCCCGGGAATACCGGGGAAGTATTGTCCAGTTGGATGCCGGAAGTGACTACGAAGTAAAATTAAAGTTGCAGGATGGTGAGGAACGGATTCTGCAGACCCGCACCCGCTCCGACAAATTTAAAATTGCCCGGACGGTCAGCCTGCCCGCTTCAACGGATGAAATTTTCACCATTACCGAAGGCGGAAGCGAAAGCGAAGGGTACGTGCTTTATGAAGCCGCTCCGGATGCTGTATGGGATGCCGACAATCAGCTCGATCATCAGGTGAAAGTCGACGCCTCCTATGTTATTCTCCGCGGACTGCATTTAAAAGGCGCCATCCAGCACGGCATTGTGCTGGGCGACGTCACCGATGTGGTCATCGAACATTGCGAAGTGAGTGGCTGGGGACGCACCCGGGAAAACGGTGAAGCCGTCTGTTATAATGCGGCCGTGTTTTCGCAGGGAGAAAACCTGGAACGCATCACCATTCAATACAACGATTTTCATCACCCGCGCAGCGACAGCAACTCCTGGAAACAGCGCCGACCCAACGGCAGTTTCCATCCGGAAGGCCCGGCCGGGATTGCCTTCTTCGAGGGACAGGGCGGACACGTCATCCGCTTCAACCGCATCTATTCCGATATGGAACACATGTTCTACGATGTGCTGGGCGGACGGAAAAACTTCAGCTACAGCGGCTTTCCCGTCAAAGATACCGACATCCACGACAACTTTATTTCCCACAGCTGGGACGACGGTCTGGAGATTGAAGGCGCGGATATGAACGTGCGGATTTATAACAACTATATCGATATGACCTACGGGGCCATCGGCGCCGCCACCGCCTCGCTCGGACCGCTGTACATTTTCCGCAATGTGTACGCCGTCTCCCGCAAACACGAAGGCACCGACCCCAACAGTTACCGCGGACACTACCTGGTGAAAATCGGAAACGAAAACCTCAAATGGACCCACGGCCGCATCTACATTTTTCATAACACCTCCCTGCAGCCCCCGCCCTTCGAAGGATTCAGTGACAAAAGCAGCGGCGCCCAGGCCGGGATTGCGTTTACCTCGAAGAAGAAGACCCAGCGGAACATCGTCAGCCGCAACAACCTGATTCACCTCCGCAAACCCTCAGACTGGGCCATCCGCGATACCCAACTCACCCCCAACAACGATTACGATTACGACATGCACGACGGCAAGGCCATGTACGCCGAAGGGAACGGGAGGAACAACATTCAGGCCAGCCCGGTCTATCGGCGACGCAACGACGGCCTTCTGGAACTCGTTCCCGGCAGCCCGGGCCACGACGCCGGCCAGCGTCTGCCCAATTTTAACGACGACTTTGCCGGTAAAGCCCCCGATATGGGGGCCGTGGAAACGGCAGGAAGCACCGCCAAACCCGAACTTTGGCCGGAATTTCCTAAAGCATTAAATGAATCAGAGAAATAAGTTCCAAAGAAAAAAATACCCTTCTGATGCTAAATAATTGCAAAAAAAGGGATTGCAACCCATTGCATCTACGTAATACCCTGTTGGTAGTAACAAATAATCACCCTGATTCAAAAACCCAGGAGACCCTTATGACTTATTCCCCTTCCCCCTTCACCCTTCTTTCTCGTTCCTGTATACTTGCCGCAAGTATCATAAGCTACGTAAGCGTATCCAATCCAGCCTTTGCCCAACTACGCACTTGGGACAATGAGGATGGAGATGGGGCTTGGTTAACCGCACTCAATTGGTCTGGGGATGATGTCCCGGATACAGCCGGGGAAGATGCCAGCATTGGCGATGTTGGCGGTAGCCCCTCCACAGTTCTACTCAGGCCTATTAATGGCACCACGATCGACATAGGTTCTTTAACCATCGATGCCGGTAGTACTTTCAACAACCGTTTCGATAGTGGGACTCTTAATCTAACCGGAGGATTATCAAACAGCGGGACTCTTTCCCATACGTCAAGTCCCAGCAGCAACGCACGCAATGTGTATTTAAATATTAGTGGGACCAACCAAATTTTTAATACGTCTACCGGTGAAATTGACTTTGGAGGAAACAGCGGTCGAAACCGAATAAATGTTTATATGACCTTAGATGCCCAGAATCAAAATGACGGGAATATCAACGTTGAAATTACAGGTAGTGCCGACCGCGATACTAAAAGGCTACGACTAGAAAACTCTGGGACCTTCACCAATAATGGATCTATCTTAATTCGTGACACCCAAAGCAGCACCTCCAGCTATGCGCAGTTCCAGCTCTTAACCAATTCTGCAGCCGTAACTTTGGGAGGAACCGGATCCATAACGCTGGATGTGGGTACGCTCACAGATTCCAACCGCGCCCGCATTCTGGGAAACAGTAGTGGAAGTCCTGCAGAACTGACCAACAGCAGCACCCACACGATTCAGGGAGCAGGTCTGGTCGGATCTACCCTAAACCTTACCAATGACGGTTTGGTTCATGCCACCGGGGATACGGCAATATTAGACGTAAACCCCACAAATACCGTAACCAACAATGCAAGCGGCCGCATGGTGGCTTCCGGTATTGCGGGCATGAATATCGGGGGAGGATCGGGTGATATCTTCACCAACAACGGCCTGCTGGAAGCGCGCAGCGGCAGTGGCATGAACCTACTCGCTACCTCAACCTTGAACGGCACCATTGCCGGTGGCGGTACTTACACGGCAACCACCCTCTCCCTTACAGGATCTGCCACCCTGGCAGCCGGAGACCTCTCCAATGCTGACGGGACCGGGTCTTCCACGGTCGGAAGCCTAGATGTCACGGGTGATTTGGCGTTCGCCGATACCACCATCATGAATTTCCAACTCGGTGACAACAGCGCCGCCGGGATCAGCTTTGATACCGTAAACGCGACCGGTGCGCTCACCCTGGATGGGGTATTAAATGTGGAAGACCTCGCCGGATTCGGCGTCGGTACCTATCGCCTCTTCACTTTCAGTGCCGGTAACCTCACCGACAACGGCGTAACTCTGGGAAGCACCCCAGGTGCCTATACCTACAGTCTGGATGCCGATAATGCAGGTGGGTTCGTCGACCTGACTGTGATCCCGGAACCCTCCACCTTCGTGATGCTGTTTGGCTCATTCGGTCTGCTTTACCTGCTCCGGAAAAAGCGCCGCTAAGCCTTTCTGTTCGATATGATCCCCCGCAAGTCGGGGGATTTTTTTTGTTTCAAAATTTCGCATGTGAATCCCTATGAAAGCCCTCTCGATAATCATCCTGCTCTCTCTCGGTACCGCCTCACAACTCCCGGCCGCCGAATATTTTATGTCCCTGCAAGGCGCCGGAAATCAATCCGGTGAAAACTGGGAAAACGCCTTCCCTTTTTCCGAGGCGGATCCGGTGATCAACACCACCATGGCCCCCGGAGACACCCTGTTTCTGGAGGGAAACAACTACGGTTCCGCCACCCTGAAAATCCGCGCCAGCGGAAATGAGGAGGCGCGGATGCAGCTGGTCGGGGTCGACCGGGGCGTCGAGGGCTTTCCACGTCCCGCGTTTATGGGAAAAAGCCGCAGCCTGAATGCCGGGGCCAACATTGTGCTTCAACAGGGCGCCTCTTTCTGGACCCTCAAAAATTTGCAGAGTCACCGGCGCGGCTGGGGGCTCAAAACCGTAGGACAAAACCGGCGGCTGATCATCGACAGCGTGTACACCCACAACACCGTGAATGGGTTTGGGTTCTATGACTGTGATGAACTGCTGGTCATCAACTGCAAAGCCGAACGCTACACCCGCTACGGATTTCACCTCGCCCACTCCTGCGATAAAGTCATCATCCGCCGCTGTTATGCCGACTGCAGCGGTACCGGTGACGAACCGGATCCGGGCTGGTGGCGTCAGGCAAACCCTGTCGGCTTCTACTTCCACACCGACCGCGGCAAGGACAATCCCTATAACACCCAAATTCTGGTGGAGGATTGTGTCACCCGCAACAACCGGGAACAAACCCCGCAGAAGGGTGACTTCGAACAGGGCGACGGCTTCATGGCCGAGTTCCGGAACCGTGACCTCACCTTCCGCCGCTGCCTCTCCTATGACAATCAGCAGGGCGCCTACGATATGAAAGGGGAAGAGCAGGTGTTCGAAGACTGCTACGCCCTGCGCAGCGGCAACGGGTTCAAAATCTGGAACAATGCCACCATGACCAACTGCATTGCCGCCGGCACCCGCGGAAACACCGTCATGCTCATCGGCAAAAAAGAAAACCCCAACCACATTCTGAATGCCGAACACTGCACCTTCCATGTCGGCACCCAGGGCACCGGGGCCGCGGTATGGATCGAACGCGGCAAACGCGGCATCACGCAGGCCACCCTGAAAAACTGTCTGGTCACCCGGGCCAAATCTAAAAAAGAATACCGGAAAAGTTCTATCATGGGCGGGTACAGCGGTGCGGGTGGCAATGTGGATCTGTTGAAGGACAGCCCCGATGTCAGCCCCCGCTTCGACAAAACCGCAAATCTGGAAAATCCTCCGCAATATACCCGGTTTGTGGAACCTTGGCGCCCCTGGGCAGAGCCCCAAACCGCCAGCGCCTTCGACAGTCAGACATTCGGAAAAACCAAAGGTTATCATTCCACCCGCAATCCCAGCCCCCTTCCTCTCTGGGCCGCCATCATCGCTAAAGCCGACCGCGAGCGTCTCCCCCTGAAATAACTCAGAATCCCGAGATTCCTGATACCGAAAATTTGCCTTGCCAATTCCCTGCTTGCCTCCCCCAACATCCGCTAGCCATTTAAATGTTATAATTCACATAACAATCTGAATAGTAACATGTTACATTCGCTTTAATCCGTATGTTGTGATATATTGTCTGTATGGAAAGCACCCTTCATACAGATGACGCCCCTCAAATTGAAACTCTCCTCATGCTGCTTTGCGGACTGGGGCTGCTGGCAGGAATCGGCCTTGGATTCTCCTCCCTCCCTCTTCCCCTGCAACAGCTGTGTTGGGTACTGGCATACGGCGCCGGAGGGTATTTCGGGGTGGTTGAGAGCTTCCAGTCCCTGCGCAAAGGGCAGGTCGATGTGGATCTGCTCATGGTGCTGGCGGCCCTGGGCGCGGCCTATATCGGCCACCCTCTGGAAGGCGCCATGCTGCTGTTCCTGTTTGCCCTGTCCAATGTTTTACAGAATGTGGCCATGGAACGCTCCCGGAGTGCCATTCAGTCGTTGATGAAACTGCGGCCGGAAAGAATCCATTGTCAGCTGAACGGCCAATGGACCCTCTGCCCGGTGACCGAAGTGCAGCCCGGCACCCGGGTGTTGGTAAAACCCGGGGAAAGCATCGCGCTGGACGGAGAAGTACTCAGCGGAAAAAGTGCGGTGGACGAGTCTTCCCTCACCGGTGAATCCCTGCCGATAGCCAAATCCGAGGGAGACAGCCTCTTCTCAGGAACCGTCAATCAAAGCGGCAGTCTCGAATACGAAGTGACCAAATCCGAAGCAGAATCCACGCTTTCAAAGATCATTTCCATGGTGGAAAACGCCCAATCTGAAAAGGCAAGCAGCCAACGTTTTCTGGAAAAGGCGGAACAGGTTTATGCCGCCGGAGTTATTCTGTTTACGCTCGGTCTGATTTTTGTCCCCTGGAAAGTGTGGGGGCATCCTTTCGAATCCTCCTTTTACCAAGCCATGACCGTCATGGTGGTGGCCTCCCCCTGTGCGCTGATCATCAGCACCCCCGCCGCCTTCCTTTCCGCCATCGGCGGCGCCGCCCGCAGAGGGGTTTTGTTTAAAGGCGGGGTTCATTTGGAACGCATGGCCGGAATCAAAACCCTAGCCTTCGATAAAACCGGAACCCTCACCCGCGGAGAACCCACCGTCACCCATCTCATACCTGTACCCGGAGAGTACCAGGCAGATCCCAACGAGCTCCTCCGGAAGTTGGCCGCGGTGGAGGCCCATTCAGAACATCCCCTGGCTGAGGCGGTACTGAAAGCTACCCGCGCACGAAATCTTGAGATCCCGGAACCCCAAAACTTTCAGTCTATTCCCGGCAGAGGTGCCGTTGCCACCATGGAAAATCAGGAACTCATTGCAGGTAGCCTGCGATACTTCGAAGAAATAGAGGTCCCGATCCCGACTGAACTTCTGAAACGCTGCCATCAGCTTCAGGATCAGGGACACTCGCTGATCCTGGTGGCGGAACAAAGCGAATCCCTGCATCTGCTCGGTGTGGTGGCCCTGGCCGATGAAATCCGGGAGGATGCCGCCCGTATGATTAAAGGATTAAGGAAACGCGGAATTGAACGTATTGCCATGCTCACCGGGGATCACCCCCGGGTCGCCGCGCACATTGCGGGCCAACTTGGCATCGATGATGTGTTCGCCGGCCTGCTTCCCGAACAAAAGGTGGACATCATCCGCGAACTGCAAAAAGAAGGATCCGTGGCCATGGTGGGTGACGGGGTGAATGATGCCCCCGCCCTCGCCACCGCAAACTTGGGAATCGCCATGGGCGCCGCCGGTACGGATGTGGCCATGGAAACCGCCGACGTGGTGTTGATGAGCAATGACCTCTGTCATTTGGTCAACGCCTTCGCCCTCGCCCAACGCAGTCGGCGGATCGTCGCGCAAAATCTGATCTTTTCCTTGAGCGTGATCCTGATCCTGGTGATCAGCACCCTCACCATCGGCATTCCCCTTCCCCTCGGGGTCATTGGACACGAAGGTTCCACCGTGCTGGTGTGTTTAAACGGATTACGACTGTTGTCTTTTAAAGTTTAAAATCCAGGCCCCCTGAAGGGGGACTGATTGTTGAAAAAGAGTTGACTTAAATTTTAACAGAAATTTCGCAACGTAGCCCCAACGGGGCGGCATTCCAAAGGCCGGGGTGCAAGCCCCGGTAGTTGTGTGCCCAATATTGATTAGCCCTATCAGGGCGGTATTCGCCTCTATTTTAAATGCCGGGCTTGCGGCCAATATAGGAGATGACATCAATCAACTCTTAAGCAATGCTCTGGCGTCCATCACCACCAACTGCGGAAGATTGTCCACCACCCGGTTCATGTAGATGCGTTGACCCTCATGCGACCACACCGGATGCGCATGGCAAAGCTGCCGGGGCGGATGCGCGATTTGCCAGTCAAATTTCGGATCCGTATAGCGGACCAGTTCCCTGATCGTGTCAGAACTTAAATGATAGGCATACACCATGGTTTCATCATTCACGTAATCATCCGTCAACAGGATCCCTCCCCGGGGATGCATTGCAGGATGCCCCTCACCCGGAAACCGGCACAACACCTCCGCTGCGCCGCCCAGCGGATCCCAAAGGTGCACCTCCCCGGGTTGACCCGCAAAACCCATGATCTTTTTCCCGTCCGGCGTCCAGTTGGGGTGATGATGAAAGCTTCCGATAAATCGGACATCCTGCCCCTGATCATCCGCGGCAATCAGCACCTTCACCACCTCCAAACCCGGATGGGCCTTGCGCTGTTCCTCATTGGTAAACACCACAAACCACTGCGATCCGTCTGGAGACCATTTGCTGTGTTTGAAATTCATCAGCGACTTATCAATTTTCTCCAAATCCAGATGCCCGCGACAAGCCTCCCAGGCCCGGTCCACATCCAACACCTCTTGCAGTGAACCATCATCGATATCGATACGGAAACAGGCCTTCTCTTTAGGAGGACGTGCCGCCCCCCGCCAGTTTTTGCTGGGGGCCAGCCCTCTTCGGGTTTGCGGATGAATCGTGTCAATCGCCCCCGGAAAGCTTTGTACAATCTCCCCCGACAAACTGGCAATCTGCACCTGATCGTTGGCGGTAAAATAAATATGTTCCGAATCGAGCCATCCCTGCTGGGCCGCCCCGTGTGCCGATCCCGGACAGGACATTACCTCCGTCACCCGGTCCCCTTCCCGCTCCCGAATGCAAATGGTCCCGTGATCCAGTGGCTTGCCATCAAATCGGAAATACACGACCTTCTTGCCATCCGGACTTTCCGGCACCACATCAAAATAGGTGTGAATCGAAGGTGCCTCCGCCACCGCTTGAAATCGAAGGTGCGGATTCACGATAACGGTTCTTTCAGTGTGTGAACCTGCAGGTTGGCATACTCCGCAATCAGCGGCGTCATCTGACGAAACCCAATTTTTCCACTTCCGAGGATCGGACCCGTCGATTCGCCGTCATCCGTCCACCGGAAACATTCCAGTCCATCAATCGCAAACCGGACATGGGGACCTGACTTGATCACCTGAATCCGATAGCTCTCTTTCATATCCGGAATCGAAGGCAGCGGATCCGGCCCCTGCGCCACCAAATGAAAGCCATGGCTTTTGCGAAGGTTGCAGGTGGTGAAGGCACGCTCCACCGGATGTTTCCGCCGGAAATAACTCACATGCAAGGCATTGATATCTCCGGAGTGATACTGCTGGTAAGGGCCATTACGGGTTGCCAGTGCGGGATCCAGTACATCTTCTCCATTGTGCCCTTTGGCCGCAAAAAACAAAATGCTCAATCCCGGCTCCTGAATCGCCCGGTATTCCCAGCTGATGCAGATATGATCGGGAAAAACTTCCGGACACCACGCCACCAGATTGGCGGCCTGCCCCTCACCCGGATCCATGGTTCCCTCCAAACGCCAGCGTCCCCGCGGAAAGCTATACGCCCCCTCCCCCTCAAGTTGAAAACCATTCAGATCCTCCGCACAGGCCAAAGGATTTTCATACAAAAGCGAATCAATACAATCTGAGTACAGCATCCACCCACCTAAAATAAAATTTATAGTACAGGCAAGCCAACAGCCAAAGATTTACCGCTCATCTCCAAAGTGAACCGCCAGCCAGATGGTGAGCGGATCCGCAGAGGTGGAGAGCACCCGGTGTCGGGTTTGTGCGGGAATCGATACGTAATCGCCCTCTTTCAGTTGAAAAGGCGGGGTCCCCTCCATCTCCAAACAGGCCTCCCCCTGCAAAACGATCACCCATTCGTGATCCTCCGGATCAAACCAGCCCTCCTCCGGCGCGGACTGACCGGCCGACACAATCCGCTCCACCCGGGTCGTCCCCTTTCCCGCGAGTTGTTCAAAAACCTCTTGGCTGAGATCTGCAGGTAGATTCTGAAAAATATTTTCCGTTTTCATCGTAAAGCGCCCTCAGACAAATCATAACTTACCACCACCGGACGGTGGTCACGAAAGCCGGGAACTTTTGCAAACCGTATCGGCAAATCCACCATTCCGGACGCTTCGGGCAGCACCGGTAAATCTTTGGGTAAGTGAAACACATGGTCAATCCGCGTCCTCGCATAATACGTTTCCCCCAGATCAAAGCTCCCGTCTCCAAAACTTTGCATGATCTCACTATAGAAGGCCCCATCCGATCCGGGATCAAAATTGTAATTTAAATCACCGGTGACGATGCGTACCGCTTCTTCCCGTCCTGAAACATGTGCCAGGGCACAACGGATATTCTCCACGTTCTCCTCCGTGCCCCTGGCGGGATGCGGCGCATGCACACCCAACACAAAAATCGGGGTTGCATTCCGGGACCGCAAAGAAACCCCCAAAGTAGCTCTTCCGCCACATTCAAACACCTCCACCGACTGGATTTCCAGCGGACTGAACACCGCCATCACCTGATTCCCATGACCGGTTTTTCCCGCATGCACCTGCCACGTCTCCCCCAGTAAATCCGCCAGCTGATCCGCCTGCTCCACACGGCCCAGCTCCTGCAACACCACCACATCCGCCGCCAGACCCGAAATCAGCGATGCGACCGCTGGAACATCCACATCTTTTAAATTCTTATCTGCGACTGGCGCAAAATATCCCACGTTCCAGGTCACCACCCGGAATTCATCAGCTCCCGGCTCCACATATGCAAAACGTTTGGCAAAACGATGACGTGACCAGGCACTTAAAAGGGAAACACCGAGGATCCCCACAAAGAGGATGGTACACTTTTTTTTGGATAGCTTCATTGAAATTTCCACTCTCCTGAAGCCAGCCAAAAAATCAACCTCAAAAATTTGACCCAGCTGCATCCCATACCTCTCCCCGACATTCAAATAGCACACCGCTTGACTATGTCACATAAACCTGCCACATCTTCAGCATGATACATCGTCCCTGGTTCTTTATATTTCCGATACTCTCTTTCCTGTTTCCTCTCCACGCTGCCGATGTGGATCTTCGGTTCTATACCCGGGAAATTATCATTCAGGATGCGGGCAACGCGGGAGAATTGGTCCCCTGTCCGGTTTTAGACAACAAGGATTTTGCCTTCACCGCCCGTTGGGATGACAGCAATCCCAAGCACTACCGGATGCAGGAGCTCATGCAAAAATACGGTTTCAAAGGAACGTTCTTTTTGAATCATAAGCCCGATCATCCCCCCATGAATTTCATCAAACTGAAAGCATTACAGGCCGACCTGGGCGCACACTCCATGACCCATGCCCGCCTGGCCTCCGAACTCACCATCAACCGTATGTTTTGGGAAGTCGCCGAAATTCGGGCCATCATTGAGGCCGAAGGGGACCGTCCCATCAACGCATACTGTTTTTCCGACGGGAACTACCGCAATGATGTTCGGAAAAATATGCAAGGGCTCATCGCTGAATCCCTGCAGCGGGTTGGCTACACCCACAATGTCTCCCCAAAGTTTGCCAAATCGCTGCCTGCAAATCTCGACCCTGTGAGCACCGTGTATTACTGTACCGCGGGAAATGACAGAAATCCCTCGCTCGAACATTTCGAAAAAACATTACAAGAACGACTGGCCAACCCCGAATGGCAAAATGATGAACCTTGCCTCAGCATGGGCGTGCATGTTTGGATGTCGAATCAAAAAGCCTGGGACAGTATGGAAGCGGTCTACCAAAAATACGGCGGAAAGGAAAATTGGTGGTATTGCTCACAAACTGAATATGCCGCCTACCAAAAACTTCTTCAAACAGTCGAAATTTCATCTCCCCAAAAACGCGGGAACGATTTAGTCTATCAGGTTCAGCTTCCATACGCCGCTGACATTGGATCCGACGTCGCTTTGACACTGTGCTATTCCGGATCGGCCACAGGTATCCGAATGGATGATGCCCCCCTGCCGTATCGCTCTCAAAAAGGCAAATATTTCTTTCACGTCTCTCCGCCAGCATTTGCGGGCACGCCCAAAAAAATCAGTTATCAGCCGATGTCCAAAGAAGATGCGCCAATCCTCTCGGACACTCCCAACGAAACCGCGATAGATGCCACCCTGCAGATCACCGGAGAGCACAGTTTGTCATTAAATCTTACCGCTTCAGAAAAAAGTGAAATCAAAAATCTGCAGGTACGATATATCTTACCGCCAAAATATGCGAGTCCTCCCGTCGCTACTATAACCGCCCCTGTTACAGGTACATCAGTGACCCACCCACAAGAACTGCATGAAATCGCTTCAGGAGAATTCTCCTGGGGAAAACCCTTCCTGCTCTGCCAAATTGATTATTTAAATCATGGTCAACCAGAACGGGTCTTCACATCCCTGTTCGAACCCACCGTTCTCCCGCCTGAAAATATGGGGTATCGGGACCAGTCATGGGTTTCTACTTTTTTTAGCGACCGGAAAATTTGGGAGGATGCCCTTCCCATGTCAAATCCGGAGGCAGACCTCATGCCGGCTCTCAAATGGATCGGCGCCAGCGATGCAGAACGTCTGGTCTTTAATGAAAATATTTCAGATATGGGAGAACGTCTACGCGAGGAACTAAAGACGCAGACAGATGAAACAAATTATTTTATTATCATCACCGATTTTGAGTCCCCGAAAGCAGGACGTTTAATTAGCCGCAGTTACAAGCACAGCAAAGAAGTGTATTTAAACGGGAAAAAGCTTAGCCCCAAAAACGGAGAGGATCTGATCGTCCGCCAAGGGCCCAATCGATTGGTCAGTCTGCACAAAGTAACGAAATTCACCGGACGCATGCATCACAGCTTCACCTATGAAGTCAGAAACCCTTAACCGACAGGCTTCCTTTCCGTTTTTTAATCACAGACATTTCAGGTGGCGGTATCCCGCCGGGACGAAGAGAGGTCGCGCTGATTCCAGGCCACGCAATCCGCGTAGGAGACATCTCCGCCAAACAGATCCAGTGCAGAACCGATGGTCAGATCCACCTTCCCGCCACTCAGCTCCTCCACCCGTGCCAGATCTTCAAATTCTTTGGCACCCCCGGCATATGTCACTGGCAATGGGGAATGTTCTCCCAAAAACCGGATAAGATCTTCATCCATTCCCCCGCGCAACCCCTCCACATCCGCGGCATGAATCAAAAATTCCGAGCAATACGGCGCAAACAGTTTTAACGTTTCCGGAATGATCCGCATATCCGTCACGGTTTGCCAGCGGTTGATGGCCACCCACCATTCCCCTTCCGATCGGCGACAACTCAGGTCGATCACCAGTTTCTCGGGTCCCACCGCTTTGGACAAGGCTTTTAAGCGCTCCATCGAAAAGTGACCCCGCTCATCAAACAGCCAGGAAGTCACAATTACTTTGGCTGCGCCGGCCTCAATCCACGAAGGCGCATTCACAGCCGAAATGCCCCCACCGACCTGCAAACCATTTGGCCAGGCATTCAGCGCCGCGATAGCAGCCGGACGGTTACCCGGCCCCAATTGAATGACATGCGCCCCCGTCAATCCATCGCGCATGTACTTGGCCGCATAATAATCCGCACCCTGTACACTGACATAATTGGTGTCGGGGCCCGCTCCCTCATCCGAGAGCGTACCGCCGACAATTTGTTTGACCTGACCCTGGTGCAGATCAATGCATGGACGAAAGCGCGTCATGAGTTCTTCAGGTTAAACCGTTGCCGCGGGTCATCACCACTTTACCCGTCCGCACCAATTCAATGATGCCAAACTTCTGCATCATCCCCACCATGGCATCCAGTTTTCCGCTATCTCCCGTTACCATGAACACCAGACTTTCCGGTGCGAGATCCAAAGTTTTACAACCAAAGTGTTCCGCAATCTGCAACGCTTCACCCCGCTGACCTGCACCCACCGTAATTTTCACCAAGGCCAATTCTTTGGCCACCACCGCTTCATCCGTATGATCATAGCAACTGATCACATCGATCAATTTGTTGCATTGGGCTTTAATTTGATCCAGGCCGGATTCCTCACCGCGTGCGCCAATGGTCATGCGGGAAAAGCGCGCTTGCGCCGAGGGGCTCACCACCAAAGATTCAATATTATAGCCACGGCGCGAAAAGACTTGAGCGATACGCGCAAGCACACCCGGCTTGTCATTCACCAACACACTCAAGGTGTGCAAAGGGTATTCAGGTTGAGGCAGAACAATAGTGGCCGGATGGTCCGTAGTTTCGATTTCAGTTTTCATAATAGTTAAAAGGGTCAGAGGTCAAAAGTTAGAGTCAGAAGTTTCAAAAACCGATATCGATGTCGTAATCAAATCCCCGGTGATTCAGAGATTCTCGATTACGACACGATATCGATGGCGGCATCACGTAGAGCCGGTCGGCTTCTCCATTTTATGACGCGGTTTCTCGGTGATCATATCTTCCAGCGCGGCACCGGCCGGAATCATCGGGAACACATTGTCTTCCTTCACCACTTCACAGTTGATCAAACAAGGGCCATCCGTGTATTCCAATGCACGGGTCAACACCTTTTCAATGTCTGCGGGACGTTTGATTTGAAACCCTTTCACTCCGTAAGATTCCGCCAGCTTCACAAAGTCAGGATTGCCCTCAAGATCCACACCGGACTTCCGGTTGTCGAAAAACAACTCCTGCCACTGACGAACCATCCCGAGGAAATGATTATTCAGCACCAGAATTTTCAACGGGAGCTTTTCCAGCACAGCCGTTGCCAGTTCAAACAGGGTCATCTGGAACCCCCCGTCACCGACAACCGCAACCACCACATCATCCGGACGGCCCAACTGGGCACCGATCGCGGCCGGGAAACCAAACCCCATGGTACCCGCTCCACCAGAGGAAACCCAGTTCCAGGGGGCTTTGGTTTTGTTGAATTGGGCAGACCACATTTGATGCTGTCCCACGTCGGTACACACAATCGAACTGCTTTCCGTCAGGCGGTCCCACACATCCAGGACGTGCTGCATTTTTAATCCACCCTGGATTTTGTAATGCAGAGGGAAACGTTTTTTGTACCCTTCCAGAGTCGCCAACCAGCTTTCGGTGGCAAGCGGTTTAATCTGTTTGTTTAAGGCGGTCAACACCACCTTGGCATCGCCCACAATTTTAATATCCGGCTTGATCATTTTCCCCATTTCGGAAGGATCAATGTCAATATGAACAATGGTTGCATTTTTGCAGAACTTGTCGGGCTGACCAATTATGCGGTCATCAAAACGGGATCCGATGTTGATCAGCAGATCCGCTTCACAAACCGCTTTATTTGCATAGGCGGTTCCGTGCATGCCCAACATCCCCAAGGCCAGTTCGTGGGTTTCGTCAAAGATCCCCTTGCCCAACAAAGTGTTGCAAACCGGAATACGGGCAGTCTCCGCCAGCTCTTTCAACTCAGGACCGGCATGCGCCAACATCGCACCATGCCCGGCGAGAATCAGCGGACGCTCCGCCTGGCCAAGGGCTGCCGCCACTTCGTCGACGCCTTTGCTGTCAATCTCATATGCGGATTCCGGATTGTACCCCGGCAAATCAATTTCCGCATCCAAAGGCGCATCACAGGGGCCCTGACTTACATTTTTGGGCATATCAATCAGCACCGGTCCCGGACGTCCGGAAGTCGCCAAATAAATCGCCTCTTTGGTGACCCGGGGAATATCCGCCGCATCTTTCACCAAATAACTGTGCTTCACCACCGGCATGGTGATCCCGAAAATATCTGCTTCCTGGAAAGCATCTTTCCCCAGCATCCAGGTCACCTGCTGACCGGAAATGATCACCATCGGTACCGAATCCATGTGTGCCGTCATAATCCCGGTAATGGTGTTTCCCGCACCCGGACCGGAGGTTACCAAAACGGCAGCCGGTTTCCCGGTTGCACGGGCATATCCATCCGCCATATGCGTGGCACCCTGCTCGTGGCGGGCCAAAACAAATTTAATTTTGGTGCCCGCGGTCTCCAGGGCATCAAAAATCGGCAAGGCCGCGCCTCCCGAATATCCGAACATTATTTCAATCCCACCTGCCTCCAGGCATTTTAATAGGGTCTGTGCACCGTCTCTGGCTTCTGCATTCATGTTTAAAGTCTCCTGTTACTTACAAAAAGTGATGAGAAGAGCTAAATAACTCCATAATCGATTTATGGCAAATCAAAATATGAACTTTTTTACATAAACATCTAATATCGTTAAATCGTTCACAATAAAATATACAATTTTCACACGATAACCAACTCATCCCAGCAGTCCTGATCATGAAAATCTAATTTATTAAGCTGAGAGCAGGAGGAATGCACCGGATCAGGGTTCCCTTGGTCATAATCATATCGACAAAAGGAAAATGTCCAGCCCGCTCCCGGCCTCAAGGGCTCGAGCCCCAGGGCTTTCATTGAAATCTTTGCAAACACACACCACTGATCCCGCGCCGGCTCCCGCAAAACCTGACTCTCCAGGACCGGATCAGGAAGTAACCAATCGGCCTGCAAGCCGGCTTTCCGTCCCTCATAAAAGATCTTCGAAGAGGGAATGCGGTACTGAAACAGCTGATTGTGCGGGCCGACATGCAATTCATAATAGACGTCAGCCCCCTGAGGCTTAAGGAAAATCTCAAACACATCCCCCTTCAGGAAGGCCGGAGCATTCAACTCCCGAACCGGATTAAAGATATCCCGGTCCTCCAATTCCGCATAAACCACAAAGCCTTCCGGCTCCCAGCCCATCCACACCTTCCCCGGCATAAACCCCGGAACCGGTTGCGTTCGCCACGTCTGCTGCAAAGGCAATGCAGACTGCCTGCAGAAATACGTTCCCCACTCCTGAAAAGAAGCTCCGGGACCAAGCAGATACGGATGACACGCAACCAAAGACATGCTTTTCCGGATTATTCTCCGGCCAACACTTTGGAACGTGCCGCAGCCGCCAGGGTCCCCGCCTTAATTCCCGCATGTACCTCCCGGGCATCGAAGCATTCGGTCGCGGCAAAGGTGGTGCCCCCCTTCGAAGTTACCCGTTTACGCAGTTCATCGGCAGCCAATCCTGTTTCCTCCATCAATCTTCCGGCACCGATCACGGTTTGCAGCACCAACTCACGGGAAATTTCAGGATCCATGCCCATTTCCTCTCCCGCAGCCAACATGGATTCAATCAAATAAAATACATACGCAGGTCCGCTGCCGGAAAGCGCCGTGACGGCATGCAAATCCGACTCCGCCACGACCACCGCTTTGCCCACACATTCCAGCGCGGTTTTGACCGCCTGTACATCTTCATCCTCCGCCCGACTGCCTGCCGCCACTCCCGCGACCCCGCATTTGACCAGTGCAGGCGTATTCGGCATCACCCGCACCACCCTCACATTCCCCCCCAAAGCGGATTCCAAAGTCAAAGCCGTCACCCCCGCAGCAATACTCACCCATCGGGCATTGTCCGCCAGACCTTTTAAAAGACCGAGAACATCCTGCATTTGCTGAGGCTTTACACAGAGCCAGATTTCATCCGCACCCGCAACCGCCTCCACATTGTCTACAGAGGTTTGAATACCATATTTTTCCCGAAGTTCCGCAAGGCGCTCTTCACGGATATCCGTGACCACGACCGCGTCCGCGCGCACCACCCCGGCCGAAAGCATGCCGCTCAGCAAAGCTTCCGCCATATTTCCACCACCAATAAAGACTGTTTTGTTACTCATAAATTTATTCACCTTTCCACCTGCACCGTGGATCTACTTTCGACTTCCAAAAATATCTGTTCCCACTCTCACCATGGTCGCCCCTTCACGAATGGCCACCTCCATGTCATGCGACATCCCCATTGACAAAAACGCCAAAGAAAAACCGGTTTCCAAAGCCGCCCGATCCCTTAATTCCCTTAATTGCCTGAAATAGGGTCCCGCCTTCTCCGGGTCTTCAGAAACAGGAGGAATCGTCATCAGTCCTTCCACACTGATATGCATGCATCCCGCCGCCTCCTCTAAAAGCGGAATCAGCTCCTCCGGTGCAATGCCGAATTTACTCCCCTCCCCGCTCACATTCACCTGCAGCAAAATATTCTGCACAATTCCCTGCTCCGCCGCCTCTTTATCAAGCGCATGCATCAATTTCGCCGAATCCACCGAATGAATACACGCAAAGCGGCAATGAATAGCGTGTTTCACTTTATTCGACTGCAAATGACCAATTAAATGCCACGACACCGCACTCGATAATTCAGGCTGTTTCACCAAAACCTCCTGAATCCGGTTCTCCCCCAACAGCATTTGTCCGGCATTTACCGCTTCCCGAACCGTATCCACATCCTTTTTCTTACTCACCGCAAGCAAAGCCACTTCGGAAGGGTCCCTACCGCAACTTTCACACGCGCGGGCAATACGGGCCTGTACTTTTTCAATATTTTCAGCTATATTCATCATGTTATTGCCATACACATGTGCAAAGAAAACCCGTTTGTCAGCCCAATTCAGAGCTGGAAAGTCAGGAAAGTGTTTATCCTATCACTTTTCCTATAAAAAACCTAGACAGCGGACAAATAACCCCTTATAGGTTTCCGCCCTTGTCCCAGATAAAGGACTCCTCTTTTAACCAATTAACCCTTTTCGTCATGGCTAAATCAGCAAAAACCAGAAAATCCGTCGCTAAAAAATTCAAACGAACCGGCACGGGCAAACTCGTGTTCCGCTCACCCGGTGGACGCCACTTGTTGACCAGCAAAACCCGCAAACGCAAACGCAACCTTAATCAGGATAAGGTCATGTTTGACGGCGACGCAAAACGTTATACATCCATTTGATTCTATTTTTTAAGGAGAAACTCTCATGCCACGTTCTACCAATGCCCCCGCTTCCCGCAAACGCCGCAGCAACCGCCTGAAAAAGGCCCGTGGTTTCCGCGGTGGACGCAGTAAACTTTTCCGTACCGCGACTGAAGCGGTTGACCGCGCCGAATGCATGGCCACAGATCATCGCCGGACTCGCAAACGTGATTTCCGTCGCCTGTGGATCACCCGTATTTCTGCGGCCGTGAAACCCTTCGACATGAACTACAGCACCTTCATGAACGGCCTGAATAAAGCCGGAATTGAATTGAACCGCAAAATGCTGTCAGAAATTGCCATTCACGATCCCGCTGGATTTGAAGGCATTGTAAATCAAGCCAAAGCGGCACTGAACTAAACTTTTCAAAGTTATGGTTTCTTTCACACCCTGCCTCGGCAGGGTGTTTTTTTATGGATGACGGGTGGAGACTGCGTCACGGAGGGGGACCCTTGCGGTGGCTTTTTCCTTACCAATCACGATCAGACTGCCGCCATTAAACCTCTATTTCCAATCCGTCCCAGGCCATCTCTACCCCTGCAGGCAGGGAATCGTTGTGGACATGGTAATCAATCGGGCAGCCCATGTGCGTAAGATACGACTGAGGCGCACCCACCTCTTCCAGCCATTCCAGACTTTGCATCAAACTCAGATGTGAAGGATGGGGCTCGATTCGCAGGGCATTCAAAATCATCACATCCACTCCTTCCAGAACGGAAAGGGCCTGTTCGGGAAGCCCCGAACAGTCCGGCACATATCCGATACTGCCCTGCAAGGTATCAATCCGCATTCCCACACAGGGAATATTTCCATGCGGTACCGGAAAGGATCTGAAAGTCATGCTGCCCAGGGGCACCGCATGCTGCCAATCACAAAATTTCAACAAAGGCACCGCCGTTCCCGGCTTCCGCTTTTGGGTGACATAAGGATAGAGCTCAGCCAAGCGGTCCAAAACCGACGCCTCACTCCAGATCGGCAGAGCCTCCCCCTGCATCCAGCTGAAGCGTCTGACATCATCCAAACCCATTACATGATCTGCGTGCTGATGGGTGATAAATACCGCATCAATTCTTTTCAGCGCGGCAGCCAATGCCTGCATCCGAAAGTCCGGCCCCACATCCACCACCACGGAAACCTGATCATCCCAGAGGGAGACGCTCGATCGGGTTCGCATATTTTTCGGTTGTCTCCCCCTGCAAACCGGGCAATCGCACCCCAAAGCAGGGACGCCGTGTGACCATCCTGTTCCCAGAAACCGGAGTTTCATTATTCCAGTAAAGACGTGGCCTGCAATGCCAAAATGCAGCGGTCACGTTGAATGAGATAGCTGACCATTACCTCAAGGTTCACCTGCGTCTGCTGCGCGATAAGCAGGGCATTGCCAATCGCCTGCTCTGCTTCACCATATTCTCCATTTTCAAAATGAATCTGAGAAAGCGTACTCCAAAGATGATGACTTCGCGGTTGCACCACTTTCGCAATTTCGGCCAAACGTGCAGCACGATCAAGATCCCTCAATCCCGGCTCCTCAGTAGTGGCAAACAACCAAGCCAAATTGTTCAGACACTGAAAGTGCAACGGAATCTTTTCCAGTACCGCCTGATACTCCTGAACGGCCTGTTCGTGATCCCCCATCGCATAAAGGGAGTCCGCCAGCGCCACGCGAATCCCCAACTCATCGGGCCATTTCTCCAATGCCTCCTTAAAAATCGTCACCGCCTCTTCCGGCTTACCTTCCATCAGAAAGCGGTTCGCCTCCTGAGACTTCTGCATTAAAACCCGTCCCAAATCCGTAAGGATAAATTCATTGGGCAGTTGCCGGGGGATCTGAAAATCCGGCAAAGGCTCCAGCCCCTCCAGTATTCCCGAAATATTCAAAAATGCTGCCGGGGCGTCACCTTCCACCTCTGCAATATACGGGACCTGGGCGATTAAGCTGGCGGGAGCCGATTGCGCCTGCAACCGGCAGAACATCGTTAAAACAAGAAGAGACAGAATAGTTTTCATAACACGGAAGCAGATCATTTTTCAGGGGGGGACTGGGCCGGAACAGCCGTGGGATCCGGTGCAGGAACCGGGGTGGATGCCGGTTGCGGAACGGGCGTGGCAGCAGGCTTTGGTGTCGCGGTCGGTGCCGCCAAGGTTCGTACATTCACAAATTCAGGCTGGGTCGCCAAGACTTCAATTCCCGCCGGAACCAACACCAACACCTTATGCTCCTTTTTACCGCCCTTCTCCAGGGCCTCTGCGGAAACGAAGGCCTGGATACGGCGGTTGTCCAAAGACGCTAACCGTTGAGGACTCCCTTTGAGAAAAACATCAACCTGTCGCGGTTCCACAACCTGCCGCAGAGGAGAGTCCTGGCCCGCGGGGTATGTCAGCATCAGCGGGATATCTGAAAATTTCTCCTCCACAGTTTCTCCCGCCAAGGTCACCTTCACCTGCACCCGGGAAGGCTCCACCCGTCCAATCCACTCGGAAGTGGGAAGCAGGATATCCAGTTTTTGCTCAAAACTCTGACTCTTCTCGGACAAATTCAAGGGTGCCGTCTGCAAGCCATTGATCCCCGCCAACAGGTCTGCCGCCCCCACCAACGTTGCTAAAGGCGGTTCGATTTCAACCGCTTCCAACTTGATCCCCTCCGGCGGTTGACCGATTTGGTTGATTTTAACCAACAACTCTTTTTGACCTTCACGTCCCAATTGCACTTCAATCCGGTCCGGCTGAATAGAGGCGATACGAAGATTTCCCGCGGCCACAGAAACATGCTTCGGAAGAATTTGAATCACTTTCTCCGGCTCATACTCTTCTTTCCGCAAATCGATATCCACCTCTACGGTATGCCGGTTCAAACTATCAATATCTTTGTTGGTTCCCAGAAAACGGATCTTCACTTCACTAAAATCTTTTTCGCGGATTGCCCACCCTTCGGGAAGGGTGAAAGTGACCGGAACATTTGACACCAGCAGATCATTGTTGGTAATCTGTTTTACAATGAGCCAGGATACCGTCGCCAAAACCAGGGACATGGCTTTCAGTTTATAATTGTGCAGGAGGCGTCCTTTCTTCATGCGCTGCGGCTCCCGTGTTCAGAATCGTTTAAACCGAGGGCCTGCATATTGCCACTATCGCTCCGTGGACTGGTCCGCGCCAGCACCGCATTGATCATTCGTTCCAGACGCTCTTCATCCAGTCCCCGGCTTAACCGCCCCTTAAAGGCCAGAGAAATATTTCCGGTTTCTTCAGAAACCACCACCACCAATGCATCCGTCTCTTCCGTAATCCCAATCGCCGCCCGGTGCCGGGTGCCCAGCGAACGGTGCAACTCCTCCCGCTGACTCAGCGGAAAAACACAACCGGCAGCCTGCACCCTCCCTTCACGAATAATCACCCCGCCATCATGCAAAGGGCTCCGGGGAAAAAAGATACTGGTGATCAGCTCCGGCCGCACTTTTCCGTCAATCATCACCCCCGTTTCCACCACCGACTTCAAGCCAATCGCGCGCTCCAAAGCAATCAGCGCTCCAATTTTCTGTCGACTTAAAGAACTCACCGCTTTCACCAACGGGGCCACCATATCATTGCTCTTATTTCCATTACGGCCGGAGGAGGATCCCAACATGCCCGGACGCCCCAGCTCGGCGAGCGCAATCCGAATTTCCTGTTGAAAAATAATCACAAAAGCCAAAACCAAATTCACCGAAAAGGTCCGAAAGATCCAATTCAGGGTATGGAGATTTAAAAAGTATGTCAGCGATAAAACCGCGACAAAAGTTAAGGCCAGTCCGCTGAGGACCTGCGCCCCCCGGGTCCCCCGCAAAAGCTTTAAGAGATGATAAAAAATAATCCAGAGCAACAGGATTTCGAACAACTCGGTGGGAGTTGGCATACTGATTGCACTGAAATCAAAATTATTCATGAGTGGTACGAAGGCGGGTTTGCTTTACCTTATCAAGAATTCTCACTAAATCGCAAGATTCGATCACGTCATGTACCCTTAAAATATTTGCCCCTCCTGAAACGCAGGCCGCCGCCCCGCCCAAACTTGCCGCCAAACGGTTATCGACTTCCCTGCCGGTGATTTCACCCAGCCACCGCTTCCGGGATACCCCGAGCAACAAAGGGCATCCAAACACCTGGAAACGATTCAGATGCGCGATCAATTCCAGATTATGATCCAGGGTTTTGCCAAATCCAATCCCCGGATCCAACGCGATTTGTGCGGTCTGCACCCCCGCCGCCTCCGCAGCCGCGATGCGTTCCCTGAAGAAACCTTCCACTTCCTGTATCACATTCCGATATGTCGGATTGGCCTGCATGGTTTGCGGTTTCCCCTGCATATGCATCAATACCAAACCCGCACCCGATGACGCCGCCAACGGAAACATCTCAGCATCTCCCAAACCTGCGGTCACGTCATTTAAAATATCCGCCCCCGCATCCAATGCCGCCGCCGCCACTGCCACCTTGGATGTATCGACCGAAAGTAAAAGTTCCGGAAACCGTTCCCGCAATCCGCGAATCACCGGCACCACCCGCCTGACCTCCTCATCAGCAGACACCGCCATCGCCCCGGGACGGGTCGATTCCCCCCCGATATCCAATATGTCGGCCCCCTGCTCAACCAGCTGACACCCCTGCGCCATCGCTTTTGCGGGATCCAGAAAGTTGCCCCCGTCAGAAAATGAATCGGGGGTCACATTCACCACCCCCATAATCAAGGTACGGGAGGAGACCCCGTTTTCCCGGTTTCCGGTTTTCCACGCAAGCACACTTTGCTTCATAAAGGATCAGGCAGATGCCGATGGGTCTTTCGCAGAACCGGCATCTCCCTCGTTGGAAGGTTCTTCGTTTTTCACTTCACTGTCAGGATTTTCAGACGATGATTCAACCACCGGATCCGCCGGTGACGCATCCTTTGCCGGCGCTTCCTCAACTGCTGTAGAGACCGCAGGTACATCCCCACGCTCTTCCGGAGTGCGAATCCGGTTAAAGTCCACGATATCCTTCACGTCGCGGCCATCAATCGTCTCCTGCGAGATCAGAATATGGGCCATGGTATCCAACTCAGCCCGTTTTTCGGTAAGAATCCGTAACGCCTCCTCATGGGAGAATTTCAAGATCTTGGTCACTTCCGCATCAATTTTTCGTGCCGTCTCTTCGCTGAAACTTTGGGTGCGGCTCACTTCACGTCCCATCCACATGGTTTCTTCGTTGTTGCCGAAAGCCTGGGGACCCAGTTCATCGTTCATCCCGAATTTACACACCATGGCCCGGGCAATCTGGGTGGCGCGCTCAATGTCGTTCGATGCACCGGTTCCGATATCATCCAGGGCCAGCTCTTCCGCCGCCCGTCCGCCCATAAAACTGACCAACATGGCCTGCAGTTTCTTTTTCCCATGGGTGTAAGCATCTTTTTCCGGCAATTGCATGGTGGATCCCAAAGAATTTCCACGGGGAATAATGGTTACTTTGTGTACCGGTTCCGCGTGCTCCAGCTCTTGCATCACAATCGCATGCCCCGCTTCATGATAGGCGGTGGCCAGGTTTTCCTCATCATCCATCATCAGGCCACGACGCTCCCGGCCAAAGCGCACCTTGTCACGCGCCTCTTCGAAATCTTCGCCCTGCACGGTCTGTCCACCCCGGCGTGCCGCAGTCAATGCGGCTTCATTCACCAGGTTGGCCAAATCCGCACCACTGAACCCGGGGGTTCCCTTTGCCACCACCCGCAAATCCACATCCGCATCCAGTTTGATGGTCTTGGTGTGAATCTTCAACACTTGCTCCCGTCCATCCAAACTGGGCAAATCGACCATAATTTGACGGTCAAAACGGCCCGGACGCATCAACGCGTTGTCCAGTACATCCGGACGGTTGGTGGCGGCCACAATGATCACCCCTTCCTGGGTATCAAATCCGTCCATTTCCACCAGCAATGCATTCAAAGTCTGCTCGCGCTCGTCATGCCCGCCGCCCATGCCACTGAAACGGCTGCGGCCCACGGCATCAATTTCGTCGATAAACAAAATACAAGGCGCATTTTTTCGTCCCTGTTCAAACATATCCCGCACCCGGCTGGCGCCAACCCCGACAAACATCTCCACAAAGTCGGAACCGCTGATACTGAAAAACGGCACGTCCGCCTCGCCGGCAATCGCCTTGGCCAACAGGGTTTTACCCGTTCCGGGAGGTCCGGAAAGCATCACTCCCTTGGGAATGCGTCCGCCCAATTTCTGAAATTTTTTGGGATCACTCAAAAATTCAATGATCTCTTCCACTTCTTCTTTGGCCTCGTCGATCCCCGCCACATCTTTAAAGGTAATCTTGTTGGTATCACGGGTAAGCATTTTCGCCCGGCTTTTACCAAAACTCATCGCGCCCTTGCCAGCCGATTTCATCTGGCGGAGGAAAAGGAAATAAATCAGGATCATCACAAAGATGAACGGTCCAATGGTCACCAGAATATCACGCAAAAAGGTGTTTTTCTGTTTAAAACTGTAGCCCGGCACATTTTCCTCAAGGAAATCGAGCACATTCTCAGACAGAGCCACCGGAACCCGATAGGTTTCAGGCTCATTGTTCTCATTGGTTCTATCCAGCTGAACCAGTAACTCATCCAGCCCCGCTCCATTATCAAAAACCGTAACATTGAGCACCAGCCCCTCATTTACGTAACTCAGAAACTCAGGTTTGTACGTAATCTCCTCCACGGGTTTGTTGCTCATTCCCAACAAATGCATCAGCATCAAAAACAGCAGGATAAAAATCATCACTGCGGCAAAGTTTTTCGCCGGCATCTTGGGTGCCTGCGGAGAACCGGGCTTTTGTGCGGGTTTTTTGGGAGAAGGAGAAGAAGGAGGAGGGGTTTCAGTGCTCATAAGAAAATGGGGCGTTAAAAAGGATCATGCAACCTAACAGCGCTTCACCTAAAATCAACCGCAATCAGGTTAAAGTCCGGACAATGGCGTCTTCCTCTATCACTCCGGGGAGACCTCACCACAGGCGGGACCGCAACAAATGAGCAACTAGTACCCTGTAAACCTTAAATCTTCGCATAGGACCGTGAGATTCCGAGTGGATTTGTGCTCCGAAAAAGATAAAGTGATACATCGTATCGTTGTTCTTTTTTGGGGCGCAAAGCCGCCGGAAGATCATGGCCCGCAGGGTTGGATTCCATGAAGAACCCTTATGAAAACAGATATGCAGATCGACTCTTCCAAGGCTTTGGCCTCTTTTGGCGCGGGAAATGGGATGAGGATCGTGCACAACCTTCCAGGTTGCACAAACCCCTCCTCCCATCCCCAGCATCCAAAATAGACCAATCCTATGCGAAGATTTAAGGTTTACAGAGTACTAGGCTCCACATCCTCCCCTAAATAAAAGGGAGAGGACCCGGAGAGAATCAGGGCGCGGCCTCAAACCGAAACCCTTTGAACACCACCGCCCGCCCACACAAAACCGGCAAATCATGCGGCGGGCATGACCCCTCAGGCACTGTGGGTGCCGTGCGACCTTCCTTTGGCTTGGGTATCCGGCGGCAAGAGTTCTTTAGCGGGAATGTCGGCGATCATCTCTTTCCAAGCTTTGCCTTGCGTAAATTGCACGGTGTCATCTTTCCCTTTTTGCAAGAGATCGACCGAAAAGAGTCGGGGATCCGCATCGCCCCAGGTGTTCTCCAGGGTGATCCGAACACCTTTTCCTTTGCAGTGCAGGGGGATTTCCACCAGACGTTTGCGGTTGCCTTTGATTTCGGAAACACATTGCCAGCTTCCATCCTCATGCTCCACTTCTATGCGTAAATCTTTGACCAGTTCTCCGGGCATCGCGTGCGGGCGCGATTTCAAGGGATATTCACAAGCCATCTTTTTGCCGTTCGACAAGTTGCTGTCCAACACTAAACGCAGACCCGGGATTTCCCGTTCCACAGACCATTTCATCGCAAGACTTCCACCCGCTTGGCATTCCCATGCGTGCCCCTCCTCTTTCCGGTCACGCTCCCAACCGTCGAGCACCCGTTCGGCGTATTGCCCATCCGCCGACAAGCGGGCATCAAACAGGGACACATCGGGCTGACGCAGTTTGCCCGGCAACCAGCAATCATCATCCATCAAGGTTTGCTGCAGCTCTGCGAGATGTTTCTCATAGATACCGCGCGGAGAGGTCCCGTGTTTCACACAAAGCGCGGCTGCAGTTCCGGCCGCCTGCCCCATCACCGCACAGGTCGCCATCACCCGGGTGGAGGACATCGCAGAATGGGTGGCGGAGATATTCCGTCCCGCACACAGCAAATTCGGCACATTTTTGGAATACAAAGACCGGTAGGGAATCCCGTAGGGACTCGGCGCAGGATGATAAATTGTGGGCGGCCCCGGATACAGCAGTCCCGCCGGGTGATGATCGTCCATGGTCCATCCGCCAAAAGCCACCACATCTTCAAATTCCCCGCCACCTTCCAAATCATGCTGGGTCAGCATGTGATCCCCGACATACCGCCGGTTTTCCCGTTTCCCGGGCAGACTGCCCACAAAATGCAGCGCCCAATGAGATGCTTTCTCTTTTTCCGGCGAATAATTTTTAATATAATCCCAGACCCCGTAGGCGGTTCGGTACAAGTCATCCCGAATCGCTTCCGCATCTTTGATGGTATCCTGAATTCCCCCCAGCTCCATCCACCAGAAATTGGTCGCATTCACCCCGCGAATGCGGTTGGGCAGATCCTCGGGACTGCGGATTTTATAGGCCCAGTCCGGCGCGGTATAAAACTGTTCCTCCTCGCAGCGGTGCAACTGAATCAACAGACTGTTGCCCATGGTGCGGTCATCCCCGATCTGAGGTGCCACCCCTTCTCCGAATTCCTCCCGGGCTTCGCGGCCGATCCGGTGCAGAGCACCGGTGAGCGCGGCGAGGATACTGTCCCCGGAACAATCAATAAATTGACGCGCTTCAATCACCATCCGGGTCTGGGAGGTCAGTTGCCAGGCTTCAACCGTGGTCAACACCCCGTCTTCCATGCTGGCATTGGTGCAGGTGGTGTTCAACAACAAGGTCAGGTTTTTCTGATGCGCGGCATGTCCCCACAGCACCGTGTCCCAAATCGAAAAGTCTTTGCCCGGGTTGCGGTAGAGGTTTTCCAACTGCATCTCTTCCAGAATGCCGGTCTCTTTATTGTGCTCCCCATGTGCACCACAAATCCACATCCGCACTTCCGAAGATGCATTGCCTCCCAAAACCGGACGGTCATGCACCAGCACCGTTTTTGCGCCGCCCCGGGCCGATGCAATTGCCGCACACAGGCCGGACATGCCTCCCCCCACCACACACACGTCGGCTTGAAGTTGGTCTCCGAATACATCTGGTTTGCTTATTTCTCTCATGAAAAATCCTATCGTCTTTTACTGGTTGTTTTGTCCCCAAGCCCGCCGCCAATGGCCGAATATTGACCGACTGTAAACGCAAGCCCCCTTACATGAAAAGCGGAATCATTTATCATTATTCATGAAAAAGTTGTCATCTCTACTCATTTAGATTGTGAAAACCGAACCACTGCACTATCACTAAAGGAAGATGAGATACCAAGATTGCACCCAGCTTCGCTGCAGCCTTTACGCCTGTTATCAAGGAAACCCGGGCACCTTGGGCAGAGAAATGAACGTCCAATACACGAGTGCCTGGCTGCTGTATGCCGGCAAGGCCGAGCTCACAACGAATGGCCATACCGTCTCCGCTTCCGCAGGCCAGTGGCTGATTGGTGGCCAGGGCCCCCGCATTCAGAGGCTGTCCAAAGATCTTCGGATGCTCTCCGTGCTGTTCCTGGCCAATTGGCCATCTGGCGACGCCCTGATCACACAGGGGCTCCCGGTTGTATTCGACCAGCAGACCTGCCCCGCACTCGAAAAAACGGGCCTGCAAATCAACCGGACGATTGGCCGACACCTTCCCGAACACAACTACCTGAAGCTCTTGAAAAGTAACCTGCCCATCGAAGCCTACTTAAGCATCCAGGAACATCTTCCCGCATTTCTCAGAGAATTAATTGCGGTACTGCGTGAACACCGGGTCGTCATTTCGGGTGAGCGCTCACTGGATCCGCGGATTGCGGATGTATTAAAAATTTTAAGTGAAACCCCACTCGACCGCAGACCGGTTTTCTCTGATTTCGCACAGCATACCGGTTTGAGCCCCGCTCACCTCGATCGACTCTTTCTCGCCCAAATCGGTCAAACCATGAAGCAGTTTTTTGATCAGAGGAAGCTGCATTATGCCGAAAACGCTTTGCGCATCCCCGATACGCGGGTCAAAGAAGTCGCAAGTGATCTGGGCTACGCCTCCCTCGCAAATTTCACCCGGTGGTTTCGTCGTTTTCACCCCATGTCTCCCCGAAACTTCCAGCAGGAGGCCTTCTCTATCCGATAAGGTTATCCAACTGTGATCTTGCCAAAGGGATGGGTTTTCAGTTACGGGAGTGCCATGTCTATCACAAAAACTTCTTTCGGTACTCATCCTGACGGTTCCGCCGTCGAACTTTTTAATCTCGATAACGGAAAGGGCCTTCGCTGCGCCATTATGACCATGGGCGGTATCATCACCGAACTCCATGTACCCGACCGGGACGGAAAGACTGCAGATATCGCATTGGGATTATCCACTTTCCGGGAATATGTCGACGGACACCCCCATTTTGGCGCCCTCACCGGACGCGTGGCCGGCCGGATCAACGGTGCCAGATTCACCCTGGATGGCAAAGAAATCATCTTGGCCGCCAATGATGAACCCAATCACCTGCATGGGGGACCCGAGGGCATCGACAAACGGAACTGGAAGGCCACCGCTGATGACAGTGATCCCCACTCTCCCGCGCTCACCTTAACTTACCACAGCCCCGACGGAGAAATGGGCTACCCGGGCAATGTTGATTTTACCGTAACCTACCGCTTGACGGCGGAAAACGCGGTGGAAATTCAGTATCAGGCCGTCACCGATGCGCCCACCCCCGTCAGCCTCACCAATCACTCCTATTTTAATTTGCGTGGTGAAGGCAGTCCCGATCTTTCCGGACACGAGTTGCAAATCTTCACCGACACCATTGTCCCCAAATTAGACGATGGCACCCTCACCGACAAACCCGCACCGGTAGAAGGCACCCCCCACGACTTTAGAAAGGCCAAAAGCCTCAAAGCGTTTGCCGATTTAGGTCAGCACGGTGAACACTACGTCTTGCGGGCTGAAGACATTGCCGAACCCGAACTGGCTGCCATCGTCACCGAACAGGAGAGCGGACGCAAAATGGAGGTTTTCACCACCACCACTGCGGTACAACTCTATACCTCCCAAACCTTGGCGGAAGCCGAAGCCACCGGAAAAAGCGGAAAACTCTATTCCGACTACGCGGCTTTTTGCCTGGAATGCCAGGGCTACCCCAACGGGGTAAATGCCCCCGAAATTGATGATATCATCCTCAACCCGGGCGAAACCTACCGTCAGACCACCCGTTATAAATTCAGCACCCTTGCGTAAAGGAGAAGGAATTCCGCGGCCCCCGCGGTAAACCTGAAGAACAGATTTACCATCGGGGCGATGGAACCACTTCCGTTAGAACCACTAAATCATTCGAACATAGAGCGTCGAATGGAAGCGCACCGGGGCTGGCGCGATGCCTGCGGGGTTCGGGCGGGGGAAAGCAGGCAGCGTGTCAGCTATGGGAGGGGGGGAATGACGCGAAGCGGCAGAGGGGGAGCCATGCTTTGCAGCGACTTTGAATCTTCATTTTCTGAATTGAAAAATATTCTGATGCGGGGTCGAGATCTTTTGACAATGGATTTGGGGGGCATCCCAAAATCGGGGTATGAAAAATCACGTAAGCGGAATAGGAGATTTTTGCCCTAAAATAATAAGACCATCCCTGCATCCAGACGGTACTGGGTTGTCCAGTCATGTTCATCGCTCCATTCCAGTCCCGGCTCGAATTGGATCACCACAAAATCGCGATAGATACTTTTTCGGCAAGTAACCGTGCTGCGATACTTGTCCATCACCTCATCACTTCCAAAAACAGTTAAATTTAACGAGGCCCCGTCCAGAATATCGTTTACCCCCACGTTTCCCCGCCGACGTTTCTCATCTTTCAGTTTAAAAATATAAGCCATGTTCCCGGTTTGCTGCCATTCATAGCCTTTGGTCGATTCGGAATATTTACCCGCGGTCAGGGAGCGGAAGATCCATCGGTCCTGTTCCCCCAGCCAGTGAAAGGCCTGCAATTGATTATAAATACCGAAACCATCCTCGTTTTCCCAAAACAGCCTGAATTCAAATCCGCAGTTCCAATCGGAAATCTGCCACTGCGGTTTCCAGGCTGTGCGCGCAAACAGTTCCGGCGGCCATTTGGTGTGAATCCCCACATCGGTTGAAATATTCCACTTCTCCATTTGACGCCGGGCACCAAAACTCCATCCTTTGTCATCCCGCTGATCAATATCGGTGCCGGGCAGATCTTCGTCATAAGAACTCTGAATAAACACACTCAAACTGTTTTCAAAGTTCGGCAATTCCACCCGGATTTTGATATCCGGATCCACCGAAACCGTCGCATCCGGACCGGTAATCGTCTCCACAAACAAAGATAAACGCAAGTTTGTGACCGGAGGCTGTTCCTCCACAATCATAGCAGGATCTGTGAGACTCCAGTCCAAATTCCGCATCTGCCCCCTCAACAGCGGAGGCACATTTTTTTCCAAATAATCCAAGCGGTCATGAATACGGTTAAAACTCTCAGGTTTTTTCTCTACCGGAAATAAAAAATCAGGCGGAAGCGGCCTCAAGACCCCTCCCCCGGGGAGCGGCGGAGGTTTTTCCCTGCGGGGGAAATCATCTCCGGAAGCATCGAGTCCAAACCAGCCATCCACAAAATCTTTAAACTCCACCAAAGAAACCCCGGCATCCACCCCCACAAACAACAAATGGGCAGACGCGCCAATTTCAGAGAACTCATAGTGGGGAGGGTTCGGCATATCATCACTGGCATCCAACCCCAATATCACCAATCCCTTCTTCTGCTCATAGCCCGCGATCCCCGGGAACACCGCTTGCTGACGCGGACCGGGCAACCCCACATAGGCGGTGTACTGCTCCCCGCCGTAAAACGAAAAGGCATCCGTAAAGCGCGCACCCACCCCCAGGCCCGGCCCCACTTTCACCCGCAACCGAAACACATCCATCAAATCCATCACCCGGTTCGGCACATACCACAGCATTTTCGAAATCCACCCCGGTTCTGAATCCGCAACGGGCCGGACATGCGGACCCTCAGCTTCTGCAAATGCAGAAGTCATCAGCAAGCAACAGAACAGGAGACTTTTCACCCGAAAACACATAGCCTTCTTCTTAAAGAACTCGATGTAGGATTACGAGAAAGCACATTGCAAAAATCATCGTCACCAAACAGAGGATACCGAACTTTTCCCCATAAGGCTTGCGAAGCGGATGCTTTCCCTTTAGCCAAGCTTCTGTGAACTCAAGTCCCCTCCCATTTGAAATCAGTTACCCGGAAGAATTGCCGGTCAGCCAACGGCGTGAAGAAATTTTGGAGGCCATACGGGAAAATCAAGTCGTCATCATTTGTGGCGACACCGGATCAGGCAAGACCACCCAGCTTCCCAAAATGATGGCGGAAGTCATGGGAGAGGCGCCGGGAAGAATCGGCGTCACCCAACCCCGCCGACTGGCCGCCACCAGCATGGCCTCCCGCGTCGCCGAAGAATGCAAAGTTTCTCTGGGTGGCGCGGTCGGGGTACAGGTCCGCTTTGAAAATCGCACTTCCCCCCAGACCAAAATTCAATTTATGACCGACGGCCTGCTGCTGGCACAACTCCCCACCGACCGGGATTGGAATGCCTATTCAGCCTTCATCATCGACGAAGCCCATGAGCGCAGTCTGAATATTGATTTTATCCTGGGTTGCCTGAAAAACATTCTCCCCCGGCGTCCGGATTTAAAAATCGTCATTTCTTCCGCTACTCTGGATGCGGAACGCTTCTCTACCTTTTTCCATGACGCACCCGTCCTGCAGGTGGAGGGACGGCTCTATCCCATTCAGGACGAATCCCTGCCCCCCGAACCGGAGAGGGATCTCTCTATTCAGGATCGCGTATGGGAATCTCTCCAACACCTCGAACGCGAACACGGCGATCTGGACACCCTGATCTTTCTGCCGGGGGAAAGGGAAATCCGGGACTGTACCCAAAAGCTCAGCGGACGCTATCAGGGCAAAGCCGAAATCCTCCCCCTGTTTGCCCGTCTGGGTGCCAAGGAGCAGCAGAAAGTTTTTAAAGGCAGTAATCGAAGACGAATCATTCTTGCCACCAATGTGGCAGAGACCTCTCTCACCATTCCCGGCATCCGCGCGGTGATTGACACCGGACAGGTGCGCATTCAACGTTTCCACCCCCAAAGCCGCATTCAACGCCTGATGACCGAGCAGGTTTCCCGCGCCTCCGCCCGTCAACGCCGCGGACGTTGCGGTCGAACCGGTCCCGGTGTTTGCTTGCGCCTTTACTCCGATGAAGACCTGGATCGGGCCGGTGAATTTCAGGATCCCGAAATCCGTCGCAGTTCTCTGGCCGAAGTCATTTTGCGTATGACGGTGCTGGGTCTCCCCCCCATTCAGAAATTTCCTTTTATCGACCCACCCAAAGGGGCCGCCGTTTCTGAGGGCTACCGCACCCTCTTCGATATCGGGGCCATGACCGACAAACGGAAACTCACCCGGCGCGGACGCTTATTGGCCAGTTTCAATTTGGAACCCCGCCTGGCACGCATGCTGGAAGAAGGCCACGAAGAAAAAGTGCTGCCCGCAGTCATCGTTTGTGCGGCCTTCCTTTCCATTCAGGATCCGCGGGAACGCCCGGCAGACAAAAGTGAAGCAGCAGACCGTGCACACGGCTTGTGGAAAGATCCAGAATCGGATTTTGCCGGGGTGCTGAACATGTGGAATGCGGTTTGCGAAGCCTCGGTCAGTCGGAGCCGCCGCAGCAAATTCTGCCGTCAGCATTTTTTGCATCCCCGCCGCACCGAAGAGTGGCTGAACCTGGTGGATGATCTGCGGGAAACCTGTCATAAACATCACTGGCAAGTGCCCAAATCCATTGGTGAACTGGAATTGTTGGATACGGAAGGTCTCCACCGGTCCATCCTCGCCGGTATTCCCCGATCGGTGGGCGAACGGGAGGAAAATCAGCAGTTCCGAAGTCCCGGCGGGCAAATCTTCCGGGTGTTTCCGGCCAGTGCCACCGCAAAAAAACCGCCCCGCTGGATCATGACTTTTACTTTGATGGAAACCTCCCAACTGTGGGCGCGTGAATGTGCGAAGCTCGATCCGCAATGGATCGAAGATGTCGCCAGCCATCTTTGCAAATACAATTACGAACGGCCGGTGTGGAATGCGAAACGCGGCTTTGTGGAGGCGGAAGAACGGGTGAGCCTGGGTCAACTGACCTTGCGCGCAGGCAAACGAATTCATTATGGGCGAATCGACCCCGCGGCCGCCCGCGAAATCTTTATCCGGGATGGGTTGATCCCCGGAAAAATACAGATGCAACACCCCTCCTGCAAAAAATATCTCAAGCTACTGGGGTCTTTGGAAAATTGGGAAAAGAAACTTCGTCGGCCGGGCTTATTCTTGGGGACGGAAACCTTTTACCACTACTTTAACCGCATCTTACCGGAAACCATTTGCACCCAAAAAGATTTCCAGAACTGGGCTGCCGGGGAAAGATGGGTCCCCGGGATAGACGATTTATTGGAAGGAGAATCTTTAGACACTCAGGCCTACCCCGACCGGATTGTGGTCAATGGGTGTAAAGTGAAACTCAACTATCACTACTGCCCTGAAGACCCCGATCGGGATGGTATCCACTTGACGGTCCGGGAACACGACCTCGCCTCCCTCCCCAATGAACTTCTGGAATGGACCATACCCGCTTGGCTCCCCGAAAAGGTGATGGCCTTAATTCGAAGTTTGGAAAAACCCCTTCGCATCCAATGCAATCCGGTCAAAAAATGCAGTGAAGATGCGATCACCTGGTTTCATCAACAAAACTTTGTTTACAGCCACTCCCTCCATCAGGCACTCGCCTCGTTCTTGGCCGCCCGACTCAACTGTATCTTGGCAGCACCGGATCTCCATCCGGATAGCCTTGCCCCATATCTGAAAAATACTTTGGTGGTTTTGAATGAAGACGGAAAAAAGGTATATCAAGGAAACAGCTTTCCCGGTCAACAGGAACTGAGCACCCAGCGAGGTCCCGTTCGCTCCAAAGCGACGGACGAGTGGATGGTCGATTCATGTACGTCCTGGCCTGAAATCCCCATTCCCCAAACCCATGAGATCAGGGGCCGAACCTATTGGCCCGCACTTTGTGATCAGGGTGATTCGTGTGCCGTGAAACTTTTTTCAAATGCGAATGAGGCCGAAGCCGCCTGGCAGGATGCCGTTTTACGCTTATATAAAATTCAAGAGCGGGACCGCATCCGCTATCTGCAAAAACAACTTCCGCTGTCAACTCACCTTCAACTTGAGTTGTCTCTCCTCCCCTCCGTGGGCGAAAACGCGCTGGAGGATTTGGTGGATGCGGTATGCCGTGAAGCCCTTCAATTACATCATTCCTGCCCCCGGGACGCACAGGACTTTGCCCGCAGAATTGAGAAAGCCCGAGGGGAACTGTTTGAGATTGCAGGAAAAATCACCGGAAAACTTCAACAGATCTTACAAGACAGAAGCGAAGTGCAAGCACACATAGACCGTCTTCCCGATGGACCTCTCCGCAGCGATTTGGAACTGCAGGCGGTAACCTTATGGTCACCCGGCTGGTGTGCGGACCCGGTTTGTCTGGAGCGGTACCCTAAATATATCAAAGGAATCGCACTGCGCATTTCGCGGGCAAACCAGGGACCGGACAAAGACCGAAAAAAACAGGAGAGTTTGGAACCCGTCCTTGCACGGTTTGCCAAACACTCTCCCGCCTTGACTTCCGGTCAAGTCCGACAGGCTTTTCTCAAACTCGAAGAACTCCGGCTTTCCTTATTCGCACCCGAATGCAGACCCCATGAAAAAATGAGTCCCCAACGGTTCGAGCGCTGGTTGGCAGAAGCGGTGTCTTTAAAATAGATAAACCTTTGAGGGGACTTTCGGACGCGTAACCGAAGGCATTTGCGGTTGAGCTGCTTCCGTGGTTTCGGGTGCGGGATCAACCACGCCTTCGGCGATCGCCGTCACTTCTTCAGCAGAAGCCGCGGGATCTCCCTCCGTCGTCACCTCAAGTGCGGCTTCAGATGCCTCTCCCGTTTTCGGGTTCACCACCTCCACCTTTTTCACCCGTGCAGGTGGAGGCGGCGCCAGGCTTTCCAAACTTGGAATAATCGGGGTTTCAATGTTCGTGAAGTCTACCATTTCAAACGTTTTGGTCTCCCGTTTTCCTGCGGTTAAACTGAGGATACTCCCCAATTCACGCACTTCAGCAATGCCCCCGTGAGAATCCACCCGGATAACCAAAAGTCCGATTCCTGTACCCACAAGGTCATCCTCCATTTGAGCGAACCATTCTTCATCCGGCATTCGGGGAAAGTCGAGGGTGAACCCCTCCACTTTACTCGCCTTGGCCAACTCAACCAATTGCTCCACTTTGAGCGTTTTTACCGAACTTGAGCGGATCAGGGGGTAGAGACGGATTTTATAATACCGGGTCAACAGCCGGACACCGGGTAAGTCAAAATCGATTTCTGATCGAAGATCGCCCTTCACATCCTGGAAAAACCAATTCGGAGAAAATACCGTTAGTTCGGTACTGTTTCCTTTAAGTTTGTCGACCAGAACTTCATCCACGCCTTCTTCCATAAATCCACGGTATAATCCGATGTTTATCGGCAAGGGGCCACCTGCCACTTCCCGAACCAACGCTTGGGCCATCCCGAATTGCGGAGACCAGGGTGCCAGACCCCACCAACCCAAATTCATATCTTTGGGGATGAGAATCGGCGCGCCGAAAGCCGGACGTCCATCCAGATAACCATAGACCGCTTCCCCCCGCACTTCCAATCGTAATTTAACCCGTTCCAGGGGACGTTCCCATTTCCGGGTTTCATTGGTAACCACGACATTGTTATGCCAAATTTGCAGGTACAATTGACCGTCCGATTCAAATCCGAAACGAATCATATTCCCTTCAGAACGACGGGCGTAGAGCCAAAAGAAGCCACGCGCCTGTTCCAGCTCCACTTCCATGAAACCGCTCCCCATGGTATCCGATCCTTTGAGAACCAGAGCCGCTTCAGTAGTGGTCGGGCTCGCACCAAGGAACAAAGATCCTATTTCTTCCTGACGTGTCGGTCCGTTGGCATTCCACCAGTTGTCCGAGGCACCGCCACGTTTGAAATTTTCACGCACCACGGTTTCGCGGGGGACCAATAATCTGTACAATTCGCTTTTAGGTCCTTCCTCCATCGCCCGTTCCGTAATCAAATCCATCAGGTACCAGGATTCAGGCCATTTCAAAAGATCGTAAGATTTAACGGTCCGGGCAAAATGCTCATACATGCCCAAACGCCGGCCTAACCGGTTAATGGTATGGATATTGTCCATCCGTTCCCGGGAAGTGGAAAGCAGGGGATGCATCAATGCCAACGCCGTGAGGTCATCAGGATTTTGAGTCGCCACTTCCTGAATGCGCTCTCCGGCCGCCTTGGATTGACCCTGCCGTAAATACAGGCCCGCCTGGGCCAGGCTAATATCGGAATTCTCCGGGAACAGTCGATGATACAGACCCAGTAACTGGGCCGCCTCATCCTGTTTGTTCAGGAATTTTTCCAATATAATTGCGGTGTTGAGTACCAAGTCCACCTGACCGGGGTCCAGCTCCAAACTTTTCTTGTAGTAACTCACTGCCGTAAAGTATTCCTGATTGCGTAAGTACACATCCCCTACCAGTCGCAAAGGCTTTTCATTGTAAGGCTCGACCTCACTCCACCGGGACCAAACCGAAATCGCATCGTCAAATTCGCCTTCGTTGTAGGCATCAAAACCTTCTTCCCACAAAATGCGACTCCGAACTTCAGTATCCCAAATTTCCTGGCTGGCATCTCCGCCGGTCAGTTGGAAATATAGCGGATACTCTTCACGGGGGAAATTCGTGGAATCCCACACAACCAACCGGTCATTGGTTTCCTTAAAATCCGGGTTGCTTTCCAGAGTCTCATCCGGTGAAGCAATCTTCAAATTTTTCAATCCCTGAAGCAAAGAATTGATGGAATTCGTACTGGCCAGTCCACGGGGCAAAGAAACAATGAGCTCCAGACCCTGACGTTCCAGCGCTTTACTGGTGTTCTGAATCCAGGTGGTCACCCGGGAGAGGTTGCCCGCCCCCTTCAGCAACGAAAGATTGCAGTGCACACCGTCCACGCCCGCATTTTTGGCCCGAAGCGAAAGTTTTTCCGCCGTGGCCATGTCCGTGGCATCAATGCGTTCTACGATGATCTCCGGCATCAGCTTCATGTTGTACACATTTGCAAGTTCACGGTAAAAGCCCGGATTCCAGGCCGTCTGTTCGGCCCGTCCCTGATCTCCAAGCTGCATCCAGGGAGGAGACAAATGGGTGTAACGGTACCCATTCCGTCCTAACCAGGCAGCCAAATCCGGTAAGCGTGAGGGAATCGGCACCCAAGTCAGCATCCGATTATAGAAAGGCAACACATCCAACTCCAGCAGGTCAAAGGAGGCATCCCCCATCTGAGGATCCCAAACACTGATACCGAGAATCCCCGGATCCGCTTCCCCCCGCGTCTGGATAATTTCATCGAAAACGGGTTCACCACCCGTCGTCGCAAAAAACTGATTCCCGCGGAGATACACTTCTAAATGAATGGAGCCATCGGGTTCCCGACGGTAGCGGGAAGTCCCCAAAGTAAACGGCTCAAGACCTTCATGCTTTTGCCGCAACCAGACTTCCCCTTTGTCACCCAGTCCCAGATAGAGGAATGACTCCCCATCTTTAGACGCACGTAACAGAAAGCCGACCTGCCCCTTTTCGATTTTGAGTTTAAATTTTCCACGGAAGTCGCGGTATAAATCGGTACCATTCAACCAGACTTTTGAGCCGGTATTGTCCTCAAGCGCATGCAGAGTGGCTGAATCCCCGTTTAATTCGAATCCGCCCCAGTCCACCTGCCATGCCAAAGGATCCGACATCGCTTCCGCATTGGTGACACCGGATTCACGCGGCCATGCGGATTCCAGCTGTTTTAATAACTCATCAGCGGACCACTCCGGGTTCACCAACAGCCGGTTCAACCGCATGGGATCGGATTCATTGGTATTCAATGCCGCATTCCCATGGATGAACGCCATATCATAAAATTCATTTACCAGCGACATATTCAATCGGCGGGTCAACTGGGCGCGTTCGTCATATTGACCGAAGTCCCCATAAGGAAACGCAAAAGCAATGGGGGGCTCTTTGGTTTCTTTGAGAATTTGTTCATACACAAATTCATGGTCCTCATGAAGCCGTTCCTGATATTCCAAGGGGGTTTCATAACGATTTTCGGACGTGATCCACCGCGGTGAAGTTAAATAATTTTTCAGACGACCTTCACGGTCTGCCACGATACGTTCGAACCCGAGATGGCTTTGCGCACCGGCCTCCCAGGCACCGGTACCGATCATGGCACGGATATACGGCCAGCGGAGTGCCGAGGGATCTTCATCCAAAATAGGTTTGGTCCAAACAAACATCACCGCGTGCCACCCTAATTTTTGCAAAATTCTTCGCGCATCAAAATAAGAGGATTTACGGGAATGGTCAAAGGTGAGTAGAATTGCGTTTTCAGGCAGAGGCGTGCCTTCCTCGTAAAAGGCTTTGATCTCCTCCAGGGTGATCGCGTTGTAGCCCTTCTCTTTTAAAAGCTTCATCTGCTCTTCGAAACGCTCAGGTGAAACCTCGGTGGGAATATCAGAAATACCCTCGTAGGAAATTGCCACAAATTCCATCGAGTTCCGTTCCCCCACATCTGCGGGCCGGAAAGCCAACATCCGTATCAAAGCATAACGAATCGGAATCCCCCACGCGACAATCAGACAAACCACCAACAAGAAATACAACCAGGCCTGTTTGTAGTTGGCCTTCATCACCGCGACACGTTCCGGCACCACCGGAGGCTCGCGGCGGAAGGAACCCCGACCGTGACTTTCCGTAACGTGGTCGTCATGTGACTCTTCGAAGGAAGATGAATATAAATGTGGATCTTTTTCTGAACTCATGATTGTGCTCCCCGGGTACCCCAGCTACGGGTGGCCAATGTAATTAGCGCGTAATAAATCTGCCAACTGAAGAAAAGAATATAAGTGGCGGTAAACACAAATCCTGCCCACCAATGGGTACGACCTGTTTTTTGCAAATGGTAAAGAGACCAGATCAAGGTTACCGCAAATACACCGAAAATGTAGGACCCGGTAATTGCGCCTTGTTTAATGGGATTCAAAATCAACGCCTGAATCATAATCAAGGGTTCCACAATAGGTAAAATCATCATCAGGTACCACGACAGGGCCGGCACCGGGTGCTTCTTCCAAAGAAATTTTGAACCGGCAATAATCCCCCGAATCGAAGAACGCATCCAACGGGCCTGCTGACGGATATACACCCGCCAGCTTTCCGGAGCAATCGTGGTGGCAAGCGCTTCATCATCATAAAGAATCTGATAATCCTGCAACACCAGGTTGGTGAGACTCCGGTCATCTCCGTAGTTTCCTTCCTGGCCAAACACTTTTTCATGCATCCACTCATTCAATACATGCAATACGCAGGCACGCCGGTAGGCGGAAAAACAGCCCGGTAGACAACTCACCGTCCCGTGCACACTCTCCGCCGCTTTCATAATCTTGTATGAAAAGAAATATCGAACGTCCTGCATTTTGGTCAGTACATTCGCTTTGGCATTGTCCACGTCAGTATGACCGGCAATTCCCCCTACCGTGGGATCCACAAATCCCTGCACCAATTTTTCTACCGCACCCGGCATAAGAAAGGTATCGGAATCCACAAACACCATGATTTCACCATGTGCCAACAGAGAGGAAACCGCCATTCCATAACAGAGACCACGGTTCTCTTCGAAATCCACCACCACCAAACGCGGAAAGGCGGCCTGGGCACGATACATTTCCAACAGCGTATTGTCCGTAGACCCGTCATTCACACAAATAACTTCCCGCAAGTGATCCGGATAACCTTCGGAATAAATTCGGGCAATCGACCGTGCAATCGACTCCTCCTCGTTCATGCAGGGAACCAACACACTCACCTGCGGGGTGAATCCTACCCGGGGCGGCGGTGTATAAAAAGAAGCCAGAATAAAACGGGATACAATGAACAACCCTACAATGAAGGAATAAATATTCACCACAGGCGAATAATAATAATGTTCAATATTGATGATCTGAAAGTAAACCGCAAATGCGAGAATCATGGTACCAATCAGCCCCAGCCCCAAAACCAGCCACCGGGGGGGACGACGGTACAGCGACTTGATATGCGCCTCCACATCTTCTTCGACCTCCACCTTTTCCGGTTCGGGCATTTGAATGGGCGTATGACGCAACGCGTCGTGGCAAAAGGGACACACCACAGGTGAAGAGGATTCTAAAACCTGCACGCTAATTTTACATTTGGCACAGCGTGAACGTGTACCGGTCTTGGGGGGGGAGGCAGTCATCGCTTTTCCATTTCCGGGGTGTTATCAAGATAAATCACAGTGTCGGGTCCTGCGTCTTCAAAAAGGGTTGGAGAGAGGCGGCTCGCATATTCCAGGGACAAAGTTTTCACCCGCCGGGGACCGGCAAAGACGCCGATATTTCCACAAAGCTCGCGAAAGGAGGCTTTTCCTGTTTTGTTGTCCAATAAAATAAAATGCAGGGTGATACCGGATTTCATCACCATCCTTTGCGCTTGTTCCAGCCATTCAGGTTCAGGCATCCGTTCCACCAGTAAAGTAAATCCGTCCAGGCGCTGCTCCAATGCAATTTTTCCCAGCGCCTCTAGATCGAGTGCCCGGTAAGAACGTACCCGGAGCATGGGCAAAAGCCGCATCCGATAATATCGGGACATTAAACGCAATTCCTCATCTTCTTCAAACTTCAGACGGGTCAAATCTCCGCGGTCATCCTGCGTGAACCACTCGGGGGCAAGCGTGGATAGCTCCGAGGCCAATCCTGTTAATTTTTGGGACAGGCCCCCGACCTTGTTCTCGGAGGGTCTGCTTAATTCCTCATGGGGAATCAGCCCCAAACGAACCGGTAACGGGCCGCCGGACACTTTACTCACGGTTACACTCGCCGTTCCCAGTTTTGCCGACCAGGGCGCAATCCCCCACCAGCCCAAGCCCATACTTTCGGGAATGGTTACCGGCGAACTGAAAGCTTTTTCCCCATTGATGTACCCCATGGCGCCATCACCCTGTAATTCCAAACGAAGCACCGCATCCCCGGGTAAACGGGACCAAATGCGGGTTTGATTATTGATCAGGCGGTCATTCATCCACACCTGCAAATACAGCTGTCCATTGTCCGCAAATCCGAATCGAACCATATTCCCCTGTCCACGACGGGCATACATCCAAAAGTAACCCTGGGAATCATCGATCCACGCCTCCACAAATCCGTTGTGCATGGAATCAGAGCGTTTTAAGCGAAGGAAGGCTTCGGCCTGTGTCGCATCCGCACTCAGGACCATGCTCCCCCCTTCCTCGAAAACTTCCTGGTGTGAAGAAATCCAATTGCTCGACAAACGGCCAATACGGAAGTCTTCCACCGTAATAGTATCCCGCGGCAAGAGGCTCTCAAACAGGATCCGCTGCTCGGCGGAAGGCGACTCGCCCGCCATGCGGTAAATGAAATCCATCAGCACCCAGGATTCCGGACGGGTCAATAAACCATCATCCTTGATCGTATATCCCAAACTCGCTTCCCGCCCCGGCAGCTGCCCCACTTCAAGCATTCTGAGCATATTCGCATATCTCTCATCCTGATCCCGTAACAGGGGATGCATAATACTCATCGCCTTCAGGTTTTCAGGATCCATTTCCACCACGGTCTCAATAATTTCCACCGCTTCTTCATAACGGTTTCGGCGGATCAACCATTCGGCTTGAGTCAGCGCCACCCCGCTTGAGGTCGGAAAAAGCCGCGCAAAATGATTCAGCATTTCTTTGGCCGCTTCCGAATCACCCATCTTCACATCCAGCAAACTGGAAAGACGGGACATCAGCCCAATTTGACCCGGCTGCAATTCCAAACTTTTCCGATAGTAGGAAACCGCATTCTCTAAATCTTCCGTGCGTAAATAAAGGTCACCCACCAATGCCACGGGCCGGGGATTCCGGGGCTCTAAATTGACCCACTGATTCCATGCCTCCAAAGCTTCATCATACTGCCCGGCATCAAATGCATCCCGCCCCTGTTTATTCAAAAGCTGACTTTGCAATGCCGTATTCCGCACTTCGTTGGTCGTTTGTTGCAGGGACAACTCATAATAAAGTGCCAGCTCAATATCCTGATCCGGGGTGAATTCCGTATTGAGAACTTCTTCCCGGGACTCCACACAATTTAACGCAATCGAAACCCCGCTAAAAGCCCGGTACGCATGCACCATCAAAAACCAACGACCCGCCCCGGGATCTTCCAACTGTATCTCTTCAATGTTTCCATTCACATACGGACGGTACTGATACGAGTGAAGTCCGGGAACCTCTCCCTGACTTAAATACATATCCGCATCCCCCTGCCCCCCCGACATGGCAAGCCCCAGCCGAATCAGTTTGTCCCCCACTTCCAGCGGAATGACGATGCGGGCTCCTGCAGGCGCAGACAAATTTTCCAGTTGTTGACCGCATTCGAGAATATCCGGATAGGTGAAAATTTCCGTTCCCTGAATTTTATACTGGCGGGCCTCGTCTTGGTCCATCCAGCTTTTAACCTTCACCGGCTCGGATGGAGGCTCCAAAATCCGCCCCGTGTCTCCCGCTCCGGGAGGGGGGGACTGCGCCAATAAAGAAGTTCCCGCTGCAATTAACAAGCCTGCAGACATCCGTTGTACATATTTGTTCATTTCTTTTCCCGGGGGCTGTATGCCTTACTTAAAACTGGAGCCAACTCACTCGCAAAAGAGGGGTTCAACTGAAAGAGGACAAAACCGTTTGCCCCCAATTCCGACGCCGCAGAGATTTGGGTTAAAACCTGTCTGGGACTTAAGCGGCTTTCCGATGAATCCACACCAATACCCACCATAAGCTTTGCTGAATGGCCAACAAGCTTTCGTTGCGTCACGATCCATTTTTTAAAATTTTTCACGTTTTCGGTATAGTTCATAACTACAATAAAGTCGAGTAAACCTTTTTGATTCCAATGCGTCCAATTTTGTCCAATACGTTTTTGTGACACCTCAAGCGAAGGCCAAACCGCCGCCGATAAGTAAATATCAGGAAAAACATCCTTCATTACAGTTGATACCTTTTCTACAAACAGATCAATTTGCAAGGCCTGCCACTCTAAAAATGCCGGGTGTTGCGGCCCTCCCCGCAGGGCTGCGGGCCAATCGACCTTTTTTCCCAGGCTCTTTTGAAAGGCATCTTTACACGCCGCACAGGCACAGGGCTTGCTGTCCTGCCAGCGGACATAATCCAAATGAACCCCCCGAATACCATCGGTCTCTGCCAATACGAGAATTCTCCGGATTTCGGATTCCACGTTTTCCGGACGCGAAGGACACAGCCAGGGCATCGCCTCTCCTGTTTCTGAGATTTGCAACAAATCTTCCCGCGCATATCGGCGCAGGGTGGCAGGAGAATGTTCAGGCAATGACCAGCAGATATGCCAGGCATGCACCGCAACCCGCCCTTCGGCCGCCCGCAGGACCCGAATCGGATTGCCACGGTTTCTCGGCACATACACAAACAAGTCCGTTATACCTGCATTTTCCAAAATCTCCACAGTCGTCTCCCAGTTTTCCGACGCCAGCCCCTGACCACTCGCATCCCATATCCCCCGCATCTCAAATGCCGGTGCCTCAAAATTTTCCGCGTTAGCCACATCCGCCTGACGGTTCATCTCAATAAACTGATCCCAGGCCAGAAAAGGATGCCCCGCATCTAAAGCGGTTTCAATTTCGGACAGCTGCCTTGCCGTTTGGGGGTTCACCTCCCCCGGAGAAACCGTCAAACGAAAACGGGATACCCGACGTTTTACCGCCGTCTCCGCGACATGCATTTCGGGCAGCAATTCATCCAGCAGGCCCGCAAGCAGTTGACGTTGCTCAGGGCTGTCATCCTGAGGCAGCACCGTCGAAACCCAGAGGGCCCGGTCAGAACGGACAATTGCGGACTCTTTTTGGCGACGGCCGGAACGGTCCACCCATTCCGCTAAAACCGCAGCCCGATCTCCGGGCGAAACCGGTAGAATATTTCGGGTGGGCATCCGTACCCGGGCCGGCCCCTGCCAGGATGCATCCGTAAATTTCACTGCATTCCACTTCTGCTCCGAATTCGAACTTAAATACCGGCGAAGTGAAAATCCGCAACTTTCCGCCAGTTCCGGGGATGCGGAATAAAAGACCATGACCTTTCCTCCATCCTCCATGTATCTGGCCAGGGATTGTAACAGGGCCGGAGAAGGATACGCATTATAAGGAAGAATCACACAATCAAATGCTTGTAAATCCGCAGAGGAAGCCTTGGCATCACTCAACCTCCGGGTCGCAATCCCCATTTCACTTAACTGCCGGGCCATCCAGGCGGCACGTTCAACTCCAAAGGCCTGCTCCGAAGGATTTAAAGAACTTGCGGCATCCGGGTCCACCACCAAAATGGGACTCTTCACCGCCGCAAGGCCATACCATTGAAATGCGCCCTCTCCCGCCTCACCTTTCCAGGGGGAAAGCCGAACACCATCCACCGCTTCCCAACCTTGCGGCTGATCAATTTCCTCAAAATTTTCAAACGGGAGAAATACAGATTGCAGACCTTCTTTCACGGGAAGATAGCTCGCATACCATCCCGCACCGCTTTTGAGATACAAAGTCACGGCGCGCATGGACTGCAGATTTTCCAGGCGGTAGGTGATCCACAACCCATCCCGCTCCGTCCAATTCTCAGACAGGGATAAATCCCAGTAAACACGATCCGTGTTGCCATCAAAGACACAGGGAAAGCGCAATCCAATCCCCGTCTGAACCGCTAACGGACTTTCCGGAGAAGCTTTCCAGACGGAAGCATCAAGGGTCAAATCATCCGCGAAGAGGAAAAAACCCAGAAAAAATGTGAGGAAGACCGTCGAAATGAATTCGAACCGCTTATTCCCACATGTATTTTTCTTGATCTTCATCCGAAGATACATCCACCTGCTGATCCAAACCATCGGGTCTCACCTTTCGGAAGAGAACCGGCTGATCAGACTTCTTCGGATTCACAAGATCTTCAGGAGGGGTAGAAGATTTTGCCACCGGAGCCGGACGGGGAGTCGAGCTGCTTCTGCTGGAGCTCTTCGGCGAAGTGGAAGCCCGGGGAGAAGAAGCACGTGGAGAAGATTTATGCGGCGGAACCGAGGACCGGGCAGGATGCGTAGAGCGGCCCGGGCGGTGAGACTTGGCCGGACGAAACTGCATGGACTGATCTTGACGCTGGGATTTTTCAAGCTCCTGCATGTGCCGCTTCCGCGTACGGGAATTGGTGTAGGCACCCAAGCCAAAAATTAAAGCGAGCACCGTGGCAATGACACCGGTTACACCAAGGAAGTCTGTATTAATTATTTGTGCGAGTGAAAGATACATGGTCCCTTTAAATGAGTTGTTATTTTATTAGGTCAAAACGAAATCGTAAAAAAGTTTGAGCTTGATGGACATATAGTACGAGCATTACAAATGATTCAAACAAAATCTATGTTTATCATTGCGTAGCCAATGAGTAACAGTAGTACTTATAAGTGTTGTCACAAGCTAAAAACCAAAACATCCATGAAAAAAATTCTAGTTATCGATGATGAAGAACCTATCCTTCGCCACTTCCGCGATTTGCTTCGCCTTCTGCAATACGAGCCGGTAACGGCGAACAACAGTGATGAAGGCTGCAAGATTGCAAAGGAAATGGACATTTCCTTAATTATATCGGACCTCTGCATGCCCGGAAAATTAAGCGACATTGAACACATTCAGGAGTTACGTAAAATTGCACCTGAACTCCCCATTGTCGTCATTTCAGGTTATCCCACACCGGATGTGCTGCAAAAATGTGAAGAACTGGGTGTCGCGGATTTTTTAACCAAACCTTTTGAACTTTCTTTTGTTTCTTCGGTCTTGGAGAAACTACTCCCTAACGACCCTGAGGACGTGCCGGTATGATTGCAAAAACATTAAGTGGCTTCCCTATCATCGATGATTCGTTTGGAGGCATTTTCAGCAACCGCAGCTTTTTAGTTTGCGGCCCCTCTTCCTCAGGGAAGACCGTATTCGGATTGCGCTTTACCCAACAGGGCTTGCAGCAAAACGAACGCTGCCTGTATCTCTCCACCATTATGGCCAATGACTTAAGCATCTGCGCAGAGTCTTTGGGTATCGAATTGGGACCCTCCATTGATTCTGGGGATTTAACACTTCTCGAGTATGAATCCTTTATTCATGGCAATGGCGCCCCAGGGTTGGACATGCTCCCCCCCGAAGGCTTTGACCAGCTCCGGGATATCATTCATGCCAACTCCATTGAACGCGTGGTTCTCGATACCGTATTACCGTGGGTCTCAGTGAAACAACCCGACCGGATGGCGGAACAAATTTTCTCTTTCACACGTTCCTTTGACCGCTTGGGCGTTACCACCATGTTAACCCTGCCCAAACCGGTTTCAAACATGTCATTCCGACTGAAGAAATCCATCGAAGATGTGGTTCCCATCTCCGTTCTCCTGGGTGCGGAAAGCCCTGGACATCCGGCAACGGTCCAAGTGGTAAAATACCTGGGAGAGAAAAAGCTCGGAGGAAAAACAGCTTACGACCTCGGCAATGGAAAAGAAATTGACGAGGAGGCTTTCGCGGCAGAGATGGAAAAGGCCGAAAGTGAGAAAGAGTTATCGGAGGAGCTTAAAGAAATCCCCGCTTCCTCAAAAAGCTCATTCCGCTCACGTCCCAGCTTCTCCCCCATTCAAAGGGAAGCCGCCAGAATGGAAAAGAGCCAGTCCTCCCCCCCTCCATCCCCTCAAAACTTGGGCGACAAGAAATATGAGGACTATGATGGGGAAGTAAAACGCTCCCCTCAACGTTTTTCGACCAGAACACCTGAAAAGGAAGAAACCGTAACCACCGGCGCTCCGAAAGGCGCCCGGCTTTCTTCCATTTGGAAACCCCATCCTTCAAACGATGAACCCAGATCTTCTAACGACTAAACCTTTCGCACGGAAAACTTATGTATCTTGATTATTGGAATTTAAGGGAAGCACCGTTTCAGAACGTTGCCGATGCGCGTTATGCATACCTTTGCTCTCAGCACCACGAAGGACTGGCCCGCTTGGTCTACCTCGTGCAAAACCGTAAACTCGGTGGCATTCTTACCGGTCCTTATGGGGTCGGGAAAACCATGGTCCTGGAATTACTGGATCAGGAAATGCAAAAAGACCGGACCACCCGCTACATCCATGTAGACTATCACCCCGGTTCCCCCTTGGGGCTCGCGAGACAAATTGCCACCCAAATGGGTATCCGCGACCGAATCTCCCCGCTCGAAGAACCCGGCGATCTGTTGACCTACCTCAAAATGGAAGGGGGGAAACTTGGACACACCACGCTGGTCATCGATGAAGCACAAATCATTGAAAACAGCGATGTATACCACTTCCTGCATTTGCTCATGAACCTGACCATTAAAAACAAAATGGGCTTTAAAGTTGAACCGGCTTTCACCTTAATCCTTGCAGGCTATAGCGATATGACCCTGCTGCTGAAGAAAGATGAATCCATGTGCCAGCGCCTGCAAATGGTTTGGAATCTGGACCCCCTGGATGATCAACAGATCCTTGAATATATCCAACACCGCATCCGGGTCGCCGGAGGGGATATCTGGATTTTCGAACGTGATGCGGTATACGAGCTGGCCAAGTACCACCACATTCCGCGCCGCATTAACAATATCTGTGATGTTGCTCTGATGCTCGGCTACGCATCTAACCAGAAAAGTATTACCGTGGATCTGATCCAACAGGCGATTGAAGAGGCCGATTCTCTTCAAACGCATATCCATGAAGTTGAAGAATAACCCCTTCTTCTCCACAAAAAAGGCAGCTCATCTGAGCTGCCTTTTTTTGTGCGCTATTTTTTAAAATCCGGGGCGGAACACTAAAACATCTGCCTTCGCCTCCCCCGTTTCCTTTATCAGATCAGAAACGATACAGAATACTTCCGATCACATTGTGTTCGGTGTAAGCCTTGGTTGCATTCACCAGGAAAGAACCATTGACCTCAAGTCCCCAATCGAAAGTCTTGCTGATATTCGCTGAGAAACCAAGCAATTTGTTCCAGCCCTCATCCGGGCCTTCACCCGCGGAAAATCCGCCTTGTTCCGCCGCAGTCACCTGAAGATTTAAATACTGCTGCACATCTTCATCACGCGCCTTTTCTTTCTGAAACCCGAGGTGACCCCGCAAAGAGGTGGTGAGCCCCGGATAACTCCGGCGAATTTCCATAATCGCAAAATGCCGTTGTTCCCAATAGGGCGTCCAATATAAATCAGAAGCCTCATCCGTGGTACTGATTGAATGATGCAGTCCGGCCCAGAAATCCAACTTTTCAGAAATCATCCAAAGATTTTCCAGTTCCCCGTTCACGAAAGAGTTATTGTCATCGTAAAACGAGAAGGAACCCACTGCGGTCGCCTGCCAATAATCCGTAACCCGCCATATCGGACGGAAAGCCAACTGATCATAAGACACCAACTCAATTGCGGAGGGGACCACGCCGTGGTTAAACGCAGCGGTAAAATCCATATTAGGGAAAGGGCGCCACTGATGCTCCACCCCGTAGGTGACCTCCTCCTCCTTTTCCGCACCATTGCGTTTCGGATCCAACGTGAATAATCCTCCACGGAAGATGGTGAAAGCGCCGGTATCATGAATGTAACTAATCAACCCTTCCTGACGTGAGAAGTCTGCTTCATAATCCAGAGTGTTCACAACATTGGATTGGAAACTGACATTGTTTGAAAAAGAGCTGCTTTCCTTAATTTGGAAATTTTGACCGTTGATCACCTGGTTAAAGGTCCGGCTGGCAGAACCCACCTGTGTCGTGGAAAGTTCGATCACCTGGTTTGTGGGACTGTTAAAGCTCTGCTCAATCTTACCTTCGGATGCCCGGATTTGTAAGGTGATTCTCCGATTCAGATTGATCCCTGCAAACACCCCGATTTCCTCTTCGTCAATCAGTTCATTGGAACGGACCGTCCGGCCGTCTGCACCAATATAGAGATCTTCGAGCTCAATGTAATCCGATTTTTCACGTCGCTTGTCACCCGCGGCCGTATCCTCTACCGCATCCGGCAAACGAACCAGACTGGCCAAGTGACGGTCCACATATTTTGTCAGTTCCCGCAGATCCTCTTCAGGATATCCGTCGCGGCGCAAGAGTTCCACATTTTCCATGGCCATTTCATAACGTCCATGCAATGCGGCAATCTCCGCACGCATTCTGCGTGCCACAAACACCGGATGCTGCAAATAGGCCTGACGTAATACATAGCGGCCGGAGGCATGCCGATAAGGCTCAAAACGTTTGTACATTAAAGGATTGTCTCCTTTCACCGCATATCCGAACCGATTCTGTAAAAATCCTTGATCATAGGCAATTTCAGATTCATTCAAAATCACATTGGTCACATCAAACAAATCAATATTCGTGGTGTTCTCCTGACCAATTTCACCGTAGGGATAAGCCACAGAATTGATTTCCTTCAACGGAATATCCAGTTCCATCGCCAATACTCTCCGGGATTCGGAAAATTCTTTGCGCAGGCGATCCTGATATTCCTTCAGGGTTTCCATTCTTTCCTTTTCCTTTAACCAAATCCGGTTCGGAAGCGGTAGACGCATTTTCTTTTCGTCTTCATCAATCGCAGCCAACTGGCCGGCATCCCACAGATGACTTTGAATTTCCCAGCGTCCGGTTGCGAAATATTCCCGGATTTCAGGGAAGTGTGCCACATAACGCTGCATACGGGACAATACATCCCCCACTCCGACAAACATGGTGAATTGAGTGTCAATTTCATCCGCAACCATGGTGCCGTAACGGAAAGAGTTCCGGAGACCGTCATCAAAAGTTACAATCACTTTCTTTTCCGGTGAAAAATCACTCAGTACTTCCGTATCCTCTTCTTTTTCCGCAGTCCACGAATACTTCACAGACTGCACCATGCGGTTTAACCAGGGCCGGTCCAGCTCCGCGGGAGGCGGCTCTTCACTTTCATCAAAATAGGCGGGCAGTTCGGAAACCGTCATGAACTCAAATCCGTCACGACGCAAGGCCATCACATGCTCACGCAATTGGCGGACCGAAGGCATGTCTGAAAACTCACTGGGAGAAATACCATGATACAACAAGGTAAATACGGCACCGCGCGCCCCTTCCCGTTCTAATCGTTCCAGCGCCTTCATGGCCAATTGGAAATCACCGCGGGCAAAATGGATCCGTGCCCAATACACATGCCGGAAAGGATTCTCTCCGTTAAACAAACGAAGATTTTCCACCAACTGATCTTCCGCCTCATCCACCATGGAACGTCCCAAAAAGGTTTCCATTTTTCCGTAACGGGCACGATCATTATGCGGATTTAAATTTTCGAGAATGAAATCAAATACATCCGCAGCCGCGGCAAATTCTTTTCCGCCCACCAAAGCTTCGGCATAAAACAATGCGGACCCCACATTGTTTCGATCCAAATCCCAAGTGTCTTTCCCCGCGGCAATCACTTGATCACGACTGAACACAGCCGGATTTTCAGCAAAAACCGCATTCATGAAGACCGCGATTTGCTGCGACACCTGAATTTTATTTTCGATATCCTCAACGTTATTCTGCAATTCTCTCAAGCGGGAAATGGTTTCACGCGGACGGTTATTGCGAACCGATAATGCGATCAAAATATTCATCGCCTGCAAATTTTTCGGCTCCACTTCCAACGCGGCATAAGCATCCGCTTCCGCTTCCGGCAACATCCCCATCAACAGATACACATTCGCCCGGGCAATCAAAAATCCGGCATGGCCGGGGATGACTTCCAAAATTTCATTCCAATGTTCGAGACTTTCCTCGTACTGCTCATTGCCGTACAAACTCCACGCCAAATCAATCTGAATATCTGTACGTTCCGGATCTTCCGCAAACAGTCTGGAGAAATGTGTGATCGCTTTTTCACGCTCGCCCCCCCACAACAATACCTGCGCCAAGCTCACCCGAATTTCAAACTGAGAGGGGTTCAGCTCCAAACTTTTCTTATACAGTTCACGCGCTTTTTCGAATTCCGCATCCCGGGTCGCCACCTGCCCCATCAAATTGTAGCCCATGGGCTCGTTGGGAGCGATTTCAACCAGACGGGTCCATAATTCAATCGCTTCATCTTCACGATCCGTCAGCCAATACGCCCAACCCAAGGTTTCCCAGGCACCCAGCAAAGCCGGATCCTGCTCTAATACCCACTCTAATTTCGGAATGGCTTCCTCATATTTTTCATCCTGCACATTCACCATGGCTTCATACATGGTTTTCCGGGCAGTCGAAACATTAATGGCATCCTCCACCACTGAAGGCTCTTCTTTCTCCACAACTTCTTCAAGCGCTTCTTCCGCCTCCACCACTTCCCCGTCCACCACCTTGATTTCTTCAATCACAGGTTCTTCTGCCACGGGTACTTCAACCACGGGTTCCTCAATGACCGTCTCCACAGCCTCTTCAACCACAACCTCTTTTTCCGCCTTCTTTTCATCGGCCGCTTTCACGGGTTTTTCTTCAACCACAATCTCTTGCACCCCGATCGCAACCGGTTCAGGCTCTTCTTCGACGGCTACCAACTGTAAATCAACAGACTCCAAGATCGCAACTTTCTCTTCCCTGTCCTCAATCGGCTTGCTGACGTTTCCGTTTCCAACCTCAACAATTTGTGCGGTCAGCGGAAGCATCCATCCTACACCCGAAAGACATAGGAGACGAAAGAGAAAATGTGATTTGGATTTCATAAGATCATTCCAAGTGGATTATTTATACAGGGCCTTATCGACGGCTTCCGCCACCCGATCAGCTCCTGCACGGCTTAAATGTACACCATCACTGGCACGCAATTGAATCATTTTTCCCTGCGGGCTGATAATATTGGCGGAATACGTATCTTTTTTACGTCCGAGAAGATTCCTTGTGGGGAAAAATGTGACCGCATCGCGTTTATCGGCTTCAATTTTAGCCAAGCGGTTCACAATATCGACATTGGCAGTAATGTCACTGTCTCTCATCACAGGCAGCTCCAACCAAATCACCTTCCCGCCTTTGCTTGAAAGTTTGTCCAGTACCTCACCAATGCGGCGGGCATACTCGTCTTCCCAGTTGGGGTCCGCAATGTTCACAATTCCCGTTGCCGTTTTCATTGCCTGACGGTCGTTGGTGCCAAACCATACAACAGACATATCCGGATTAAATTCCGCAACCAATCCGTCGATTTTTTCCATCCAGTCATATGCATCTAGACGCGCAAGCCCTGAACCCAAAGAGGTTTGAGATTTGGTGGTCACTTCAGGATGCTTGTCCAAAGCCAATGTCAAAGCATGTGCCGTCACCCGCATCATGGAATCGCCCACAATAAGCACACGCTCAGGTTTGTCCGCTGCACCGGCATGAAGACCCAGACCGATAAGACCGCTCAGTAATACAATTTTAAAATAATTCTTCATAAATTTTCCTATTCTTTTCTGACTTTTTCCACCTGATCCCTAAAGAGATGCAACTTTAATACATTTGAAACTTCCGCCAAAGGCTGGGTAAGCGCCATCCAAAAAGTCCGGGACCTGCCATATTCCCTTTTGGACGCGTCCTCATATAAATAAGTCCCATTTAAGAAACCCGCTGTCACGTAAAAAACCGCCAGCGCAATAAACACAGAACGCAACGAACGGCCAGCCCCCTGGGCGGCCCTTCTCTCCCCAACATCAAGTTTCTGATTAGATGACATAATGTACGTATAGTGCGTGTGACTCAGGCAAAAAGAAAAAAATCGTGTTAAAACTGGAAATATATGAATGGTGCGACGCCTTTAGGGCCCAATCCTAACACCGCGACAAACAATACTGCAGCCAACACCCCCTGCGCGACAGGATGCATCCGCTCAAATTTGTTCCAAAGCTTTTCACAGCGGGATCCATCCAGTAATTGCGCCAAATACCCCACCCCTATCACAAAAACCACACTCCAGGTGAGCAACTCCACCGGCATGTCCCAGTTCCCCAGGGTCTTTAACATCCCCCAGGCATGCCCGAAACTCTGTCCCCGGAAAAACAGCCAGGAAAGACAAACCAAGTGCCAAACCGCCACCCGGCGGAGCACCCCCGCCACCGGCCCGTCCCATTGTATATTCCGGGCAGCCAAAAATTTTCCTCCCCACCTTTCAACCGTCAAATAGATACCATGCAGAGCCCCCCAGGCAATAAACGTCCAGCCCGCCCCGTGCCAAAGCCCTCCCAATAGAAATGTAATCATCAAATTCCGGGCCACCGTTCCCTCGCCTTTTCCCCGTGAGCCCCCCAACGGAATATACAGATAATCCCGCAAAAACGATGACAATGAAATGTGCCAGCGGCGCCAAAACTTCTGAATGGAATCCGCCAGGTAGGGTGCATCAAAATTAATCGGGATATGGAACCCCATCAATAAACAAAAACCGATCGCCATGTCAGAATATGCAGAAAAATCACAATAAATCTGAATGGCATATCCGTAAATAGCAAACAGAGTATCTGCGGCCCCGTAGAATTCGGGATTGGCAAACACCGGATCGACAATCCGCTCGGAAAGAAAATTCGCGATCACGACTTTCTTAAACAATCCACCCAAAATCAGCGCGGTCGCCCGCCCCACATCCAGGGTTGCAGGAACCCTGGGTTTCGCCAGCTGCCCGACCAAATCGATCGCTCTCACAATCGGTCCCGCCACCAACTGCGGAAAAAAGGCCAGATATAAGGCAAAATCCAATAACGAATCCGCCGTTTTCATCCGTCCCCGATAAACATCGAATACGTAACTCATGGCCTGAAAAGTGAAAAAGGAAATCCCCACCGGCAATACAATCAAACTGACAAAATCAGATCCGTCCATCCAGAAATTGTAATTGGAAATCGCTCCTAACTTATTTCCCACCCAAAAAACCTGATCAAACAGGAAATTTGCATATTTAAAGAACGCGATACTCCCGATATTCAAAATGACCGCAATTACCAGTAACGCTTTTCGGGTATGCGGATTTTTTGATCGTTCAATCCCCACCGCACTAAAATGGTTCAATAAACTCGATCCCCCCAATAATCCCAAAAAACGCCAGTCCCAATATCCGTAAAAAAACCAGCTCGCTGACAACATGACCCATTTCCATACCGTCACCTGCTTGCGCAACGCCCAGCAAAGCGAAAAAACGAGCAGAAAAAAGAGTGCAAAATCAATGGAGGTGAAATTCATAGGCAACTCTTATAGATACCCTGCAAGACTTGTCAATCCTACTATTCCTGTAGGCGCTCACCAAGGTCGGGAGTCCCGGCACTTAACCATTCCCCCCCCAGATAAACCGACCCCGCCACACAGCCAAAATCAGCATCCCCCACCAGCGCACCGGCCTGTGCACGGGCCTCGTCCAAAGGAAGAATTATCGCCTCAAGCCCCTGTTTTCCCGCAAGCTTTTGAAGTTGCTCAGCCGAAACAGCCCGCTCTGAATGTAAATTCAGACACACGCATGACAAAATGTGGGGGCGGAGTGTTTCCAGAAACCCTTGCAAATCCTTATCCGCCAGACCCGCAAAAAACAGGACCCCTTTCGCTTTTTTTCCAAAGAGCTCCTGCAGCAGCTCCCGTAATGCTTTTGCCCCTCCCGGATTATGCGCCACATCCAAAATCAACGGAGGCGAAACCGACAACACCTGCCCCCGCCCGCGCCAATCCACATTTTCCACCGCCGTTTTCACCCAATTCGCTTCCGGTTCCACCCCCAATAACTCCTGCAACAATTCCATCGCAGCCACCGCCGTACATAAATTCTCCAACTGGAATTTTCCCAGCAGCGGGCAACAGATACCTCCATAATCCGCATTCGATCCCGATACGGTCACAAATTGCCCCTGCAAAGTCTGCTTGCGACCCGAAAGGGAAACCGCATCGCCCGATGGACGTACCGGACTTTGCATTTTTTCTGCCATTTTCAACAAAACCTCTTCAGCTTCAACAGGTTGTGCGCCTATCACCACCGGGCGGCCTGATTTGATAATGCCCGCTTTCTCTCCGGCAATTTCCGCCAGTGTCTCCCCCAGAAATCCGGTATGATCCAGATCGATTCGGGTAATGACCGACAGCAAAGGCTCCACCACATTGGTGCAATCCAGGCGCCCTCCCATGCCCGTCTCCAAAACCGCCACCTGCACGCCCGCCCGGGCAAAAGCCAGAAAACTCATCGCAGTCAAGGTCTCAAAAAATGTCGGATGACGCGAAAGCCCGTCTTCAACCGACTGAACCTGATTCAACAAATCATAAAACACCTCATCCGACACCTCCATCCCGTTGATGCGAATCCGCTCATTCACCCGAACCAGATGCGGAGAGGTGAACAAACCGGAAGTCAGACCCAGTGCCTGAACCGCAGATTCCAACAGTGCACACGTACTCCCTTTGCCATTGGTTCCCGCGACGTGCACCGATAAAAACTGCTTCTGCGGATGCCCTAAAGCCTCGACCAGCTCCCACATGAAGTCCAAACCAGGCTTAATCCCCGCATGGGTCCGGGAAAATAAAGCAGCCAGCCGTTGATCACGTTCAAAATTCATAAAAAACACCTACCCCTCCCAATCAAAAATCTCAAATCCCAAATTTCAAATCTCAGACGACAAAGTCGAAACCCTTTTCCCATTCTCATTTTCCAGGGCTGTGAACTTCAAAATCTAATGTGCCTCCATGCTTGATTAAAACAAATCAACGCGTATACGGGTCCCGTTCGGAGAGTAACTCAGTCTGGTAGAGTGCCTGCTTTGGGAGCAGGACGTCGCAGGTTCGAATCCTGTCTCTCCGACCAACTTTTTCCTCCCGGGTAAAAGAAAGGCTCCCCCTCATATAGCGCGGCAACCGGATCGACATCGAAGTCGGCTCCGAGAAAGAAAAACTCCCAGCCACATTTGGACTTTTGGTCTTCGATCATCTCTGCAACCTGATCACCACCAAACACCTGACTGGCATTTTCCATGCCGTCAGTGAAAACAGTAAAAACCACTTGTCCGGGCCGGTCAGCTGGCGGGGTGGTTTCCAGAATTGTATCGAGATCCAAAATGCATGATCCCAACGCATCGTAGAGGGCCGTTCCCCCCCGGGGAACAAAATCATCCAACTTCATCACCGGTACCTGCCCCAGCCGCAACCGGTCATAGGTGCTGAACACCCCGTCACCGAATTGCCGAAGCGTAAAAATCACATCCCCTTGTTCTTTTTTCAGATTTTGAATAAAACGATTCACCGCCTCAACAGTTCCCCTGCGTATACACGCCATACTGCCGGAACAGTCCATAATCATCCAAATTTCGATAAGATCATTCTTCATACTTTCCTCTTGAGTTGATTCAGATTTTCACAAGCTAACACAGAGGGTAGGACAACGACGGTACGAGCAGGGCATCGAACCTGAAAGCGACAAAAGGGAAGAGAATAAACTGTGAACACCTTCAGAATTGGAGAGAGCCTCATATCCAGACTGATTAAAATCCCCTCCACTAATTGCGAAATGGATTTAGGAAGCGCGGCGCTTAATTTGCTATTGACGCCCACTGCAATTTGCTTGAATACCTTTGGTATGAGCACACCCCGCACCGGTCAAACCCGCCGTCCCCTCGCCCGTATCCACTTAATTCATGAGGAACTTTCGGCCGATCGTTTTCCGAACTGCAGCACCCTGGCCAACAAGCTGGAAGTATCCACCAAAACCATTCAGCGCGATTTGGATTTTATGCGGGATGAATTTGGTATGCCCCTGGAATACGATCCTGTACAAAACGGGTTTCATTACACCGCGTCCGTAGAGGCCTTTCCGCCCCTGCAAATCGGTGTCGAAGAATTGATGTCTTTGTTTGTGGCCCGGAAGGTAATGGCGTCCATGGCAGGGACGGCGGTTGAATCCGCTCTGCGCAGCGGTTTTGACCGGTTGGCCCAACATGCCAGCGGATCGGTGAAAATCAGCTGGCAGGACCTCGACCGTGCTTTCAGTGTGCATGACAGTGGTTGCATGAATCCGGATCTGGGCCAGATCGAAGTGCTGTCCACCGCCCTGGTGAAACGCCGTAAACTTTTCTTCCGCTACACCAACGCCAAAAACAACCGGACCAAAGCCCGCACGGTGCGCCCTCTTCATCTTTCCCAGATGAAAGGCGGCTGGTACCTCTTTGCCTGGGATGAAGGCGCCAAAGATATCCGCATCTTCGCCCTCCCCCGCATTCAGGAATTGGAAATTCTTCGCGACCACTTTCAGGATCCTGTCGATTTTAATTTGGACGAATACCTCAAAGGCAGCATGGGACTCATCACTTCTCCGGAGGCACCCGAGCAAAAAGTAGTGATTCGCTTTACCGGCTATGCCGCCACCCTGGTTGCGGAACGAAGCTGGCATGAGAGTCAGCAGGTAAAACGAAACACCGACGGCAGCCTGCACCTGACCCTCCACCTCCAACACACGGACAACATTCCGGGCTGGGTGCTGAGCTGGGGCGGAAAAGCCGAGGTGTTATCCCCGGCAGATCTCCGCAAAGAAGTCGCAAAGCAGGCCCGGCAAATCAGCGGGCTGCACCGCTAAAACCAAATATCCAAATCCGGCAGGGCGCTACTCCGCTTCCGTAACTTTGACCTGAATAAAGCCCGTTTCAATTCCCGGAATGGCCGGGGTCACCCGAAAACTTCGGTACTCCCAATCCGGTCCCTCGGTCTCATCATAATCACCCAGCGCTGGCATGGAGGTACTTGCTGACGCCGGCAGCTCTTCCAGGGTGAGGTCTCCGGATAAATTCGACAGATCACTGCCGGCAATAATTTGATATACCAGACCGTCGATGGGTGCAGAGGTCGGCGGATTTCCACTGAACACCGCCCCGGCCCGAACCGGGAGGGTCAGAGTGAAATATGGAAGATCATTTTCAGAATCTATTTCCATGGAGCCACGCTGTTTGCCCTCAGTACTTCCGTCACCCATGGGATGGGTGTCGAAGGCGAAATGATACAGGTTGGGTTTTCCGTCACCATTCGCATCATCCGTCAGACCATAATTTCCCAAAGGATCCAAACCGCGGCGTTTCGCCCACGCGTTGGCCGCAGAAGCATCATAGATGTGAATATTGGAAAACGTACCGTTCCCGGTGGGAGCTTCGTCATCGTCATTCACAAAAAACAAGTATCGGAAAGTACCGGTGTAAAATTCCCCCACATGGATCACGTAACGCTTGGTATTGGGAGCACGGGTTCCGTAGCTTTCAAGCTGCTCACTGGTACTCCACACATCCTCTCCATACACTTGAAAAGTGTTGTCCGCACTTATCTCGGTATCGTCGTCAAAACCGATACCATGAATTTCGCCTTCAAACGAACTGCTGAAATCAAATTCCAACACTGTATCAGCGGTGATCTCAATGCTGGTAAGATCCACCATTTGCCAACCGTTCCCGTCGATGGTGACCGTTCGCCCGCCGAGAATCGTCACTTCCGGATCTTCGTTTTGACTACCGCCATAGGGCCCGACAGGAAACGACCTGATTTCATTAAAAATCCGGACCTTAAGATTCGTGGACAGCAATCCCAGTGTCACCGTGGTCACATCGGATTGCAATAACCCGTCATCCGCTTTATAGGTGAACGAATCCACTCCGTCAAAACCGCTTTCAGGCTGATAACTGAATGAACCGTCTGCATGGAGCGTTAACGTTCCATGTGACACATCCTCCACCAGCACCGCGGTAAGCGCCTCCCCATTGGCATCCGTATCATTTGCCAATACCCCGCCGGCGGCATCCACGTTCAGCACCGTGTCCAGGGTCACGATATAAGAATCCAAACTTCCCACCGGGGCTTGTGCGGTGTCAATTTCCGTCACCGTCAATGAGACCGTATCCAATCCGGGACCGGTGATCTGAAAGAGAGCCGTCCCCGAACTCAGATCCGCATCATAGGCAGCGTCAAAAGTAATCGTCTGAAGTCGGCTCCAATTGCCTGAATCAAACTGGAGCGCAGAAGGACTGCCCAGGGTCAGATCCGCATCACCCGACACTTTGGCAAGGGTCAGAGTGAGCGGTGCATCAGGGGCGGCACTTAAACGTACCCCTATATTCGCGCCCCCCTCTTCATTCACCAGAACATCCGTTTCAGTGACATCAATGAGCGGGTTGCCAGCGAGGGTGGTGACCGACCCCCGAAAAGAAATATCTTCGATTGCGTCATAATAAACCGGATCGGTAATCTTTCCAACTCCGATCGATTTTGAACTGGCGCCGGTATGCCAAAAATGCAGCCGGAAATCGACGGATTGACTTTGATTCTGAAGCAATTCTATTCCCGAAAGGTCGCCATGCACCAGCGTTCCGGCATTTCCGCCGTACCCTTTTCCGGGCACGGAACTCAAATTGAGCGGCACAGTTTCATAGGTGGAAAAACCATCCGTGCTCACCCGCAGTTCAAAAAAGATTTCGCTGCCTGAATCTCCGCAGATCCCCATGGTGACCTGATCAAGATTTATCATGAAACCCGATTCCGGCGTGACCGTCCATTTGAAATAGTCGTTATTCGGATCCAAGCTGGAACCAATATATCTTGAAGTATAGGTATCCGTTCCCGGCCAGGCGGATATGATATTGGTTCCGGGCCCACCGGAAATGGCGCTGCTGCCCACATGAGGCGCGCTGAAAGTTGGCGACTGAGCCGCCGTGGTGCCATCCGGAAATTCCCAGCCCAGCAGACTGTCACCCAATTCATCTGTGGTAAAAGTGACCGTGGACGGCTCACTAACGGTCACTCCGTCAAAAAACACGAAAGTAGCCGTATCCGTTCCGGAGGTATCGCGTTTGGAAATATAGTAGGGCTGTCCCTCATACCAGCGGATCTGACCGTTGTCCGGATTGTCGATCACGATCGGCGTCAGGGTGTCCCCATCCACATCACTTCCGGGAAAATTGAATTTAAGCGGTGTGTTGATCTTGCCGTTCACCGCAAGATCTTCCGTCACCGGTGGCGTATTTACACTTCCATCATCATAGGCCAACGCGAAGCGCCCCTGGCTTTGGTCTTGATACACACCGGTCGGAACCGTCACATCCGCCACCGCCCGAACCTGAAACCAGGTTTCAACATCATCCACCGCAACCGCCTCAAAAGTCGTGGTGGTGAGTGGCGTTGTGGTCAGACGGGTGTACGCACCCAGCCGGTCTTGAGATGCATAAACATGATACCCCACCAGATCCGCCGCAGGTGACGCATTCCAGTTAAGCTGAACATGGTCGCTGTCGCTGCGGGTAATCGTTAATGAACTGACAGGATCCACGTGTGCGATACGCAAAGTGGGGTCGCCCATTAAATTTGCAGTGACCACAGGATAGGGATACTCATCACTGAAGTAATAATAGTCCCGGCTCTGCGTATAAAATGACTGACCGAGATCTGAATTATAGGTAAATGTATACCGCGATTTCAGCAAATCGTTTTGTGTACTGACCACCGATTCACCAATCGGACGTCCCGCGGCCATCTTATGCAGGTACCACGCGGGCCGTCCGCCCCACAACGCAGTCAACCCCCAGTCCGGTTGTGCGAGCATGCCCCGCATATGATTGTTTGAATCCCAAAATTGCAGAATATGACTCCGGAAACAGGCCGTGAAAATAGCCTTCTGAAAGGTATCCCGGGCCGGTGCCCAGTCAGAAGTACGGTTACCGAAAGCAAACAGATAAGACTCGTCACCGATAATCGTATTCAAGTTTCCGCTGTCGGTCCAGTTCCCATCCCCCACCATCGCCTTCAAAACCGTATTGGAAGCATACAGGTAGTGATCATCGCCCACATAATTTTGGTAAGACACATCCCGGTGAAGATTCCGGTACGCATGCTCTTTGTGGATGTAATCACGCAGATACTCGACTTCATTCTTTTTGTACGCACTCATGTTGTGAAAGGTGACCCGGCCAGTGGCCAGCTCGATGGAAGAAGGATAATTACTCGGATCATAGATTCCATCTCCTGCCGTGTAATTGCCGGTGTCGTAGCTGTCATTCCACGCATCCAAATCCGCATAGAACAAATCCGTCTCATGCGGATGCGAACCGTGTCCATCCGGTCCCAACCATCCTGATTTCACCATCCCCACCGCACCGAAAAGAAACAGACTGTTAATCTCAGGCTTGGCCTGCACCGCAGCTTGAATCGCTGCCTTTAAGGCCGCCTCATCCCCCGTACCCTCACGTCCCCAATCCAGCCGAATCACTTCCCAGCCATCCCCCACCAGACTTAACTCCAGATTTTTGATTTCCTCTTGAAGTTCTGTCGCCCAAGTATCTTCCACCACCAGCAAAACCGCGCCCCGCGTATCCACCAGAGGTTGTCCTATGGTCGCCACAAACAGGGCGATCCGGTTACTGGTTCCGCTGGTGACTGTATTAATAAGATCCACACTATACTCATAGGTTTCACCCGCCACCACCGTGGTATCGATAAATGGAGGAGATCCGGCCGTGGGATACTCGGCTAAAAGATTCCAGGTCTCAACTCCCGTTTCATCGATTAACCGACGCTTCACCCGAACCGGCGTGTTGCCTTGGGAATTCCAGTCAATCGTAACCTGGGGAGCAGGTGTCGTCACCACCTCCACATCCACATTGAGGTCAGCAAAAACCCAGAGGGGGCTGAACCATGCCAATGAAAGAATGGAGACTAAAAGATTGTGTCGGGGGGAGAGAACGCGCAGTGGGAAGTGCTTATTTTTCATATAATTATTCATAATACGCACAGTCTTCAAAAACAATCAAAGGTTAAATCATGGCAATCCCTGACTTTTTTCTCCGTCCATTCCATTTAAAAAATCTCAGGGAAAACTTGTAAAATAACGCATCGAAACAGCTAAACCGTAGTCTTTGCCCCCCCCCATCGGGAACCCCCAAGTTATAAACCAGTCCCTCTCCCGGAGATTTTGGACATTATCCGGCGATCCCCGTTTATTTTCACCAAAAATAATTGACTGACTAGTCAGTCTTATGTAACAGTACTTGCAGATGGCAGCGGAACAGTTCGCAAGGGACCCGGATCCCACATACAACCACCGCAGAAATTTAAGGAACACATGAAACAAATCGATAAAGCAGCCCCGGTCATGATCACCGGCGCTACCGGATACGTTGCCGGATGGATTGTCAAAAAACTGCTCGACGAAGGCTTCACCGTGCATGCACCTGTCCGGGATCTTGAAAATCCGGACAAAGTAAAATATTTGAATCAACTCGCAGAAGCCGCTCCGGGCACAATCAAATATTTTAAAGCCGATCTGCTGGATGAAGGGTCTTATACGGAGGCCATGCAGGGATGCGAATGGGTTTTTCACACCGCCTCCCCTTTCACCATCGAGGTCAGGGATCCCCAAAAAGAACTGGTGGATCCCGCCAAACTGGGAACCCTCAACATTCTGAACCAGGCCAACCAAATCTCCAGCGTCAAACGGGTGGTGCTCACCAGCAGCTGCGCCGCCATTTACGGAGACAATGCGGATCTCAAAGAAACGCCCAGCGGCATCTTTACCGAAGCCATGTGGAACCACAGCTCCTCGTTGACCCATCAGCCTTATTCATATTCCAAACGGGTGGCCGAAATGGAAGCCTGGGAAGTGGCCGACAAACAGGATCGCTGGGACTTGATCACCATCAATCCTTCTCTCGTCATCGGACCCGGGATTCATCCCTTTGCCAGCTCGGAAAGTTTTAACATTGTGAAACAATTCGGAGACGGCCGCATGAAAGCGGGCGCACCCCGTTTGGGTTTGGGGGCCGTCGATGTCCGTGATGTGGCCGACGCTCATATTCAAGCGGCTTTTAGCCCGGAAGCCGAGGGTCGGTACATCGTCTCGGCCCACAACACAGACCTGCTCGAATTGGGACGGAGCCTGCTGGATAAATATGGAAACGATTATCCTCTGCCACGCAAAGCCCTGCCCAAGTGGCTGGTCTGGCTGGTCGGACCCTTGGTAAATAAAACCCTGACCCGCAAAGTGATCAAACTGAATATCGACCTGCCCTGGAAAGCCGATAATTCCAAAGGAATCAACGCGCTCGGCCTCAGCTATCGACCGCTAAAAACATCCATGGAAGAAATGTTCCAACAACTCATCGACCACAACCTTATCACGCGTGCTCAATAAGAGGGAGATGCACATGACCACAAAAGCCCGGGACAAAAAAAACCAACTCATCGAGGCAACCATTGATCTGTTTGCCAAAGAGGGATTCTGGAACACCTCCACCGCCCGTATTTCCAAACACGCCGGAGTGGCGACCGGAACCCTGTTCAATTATTTTCCCTCCAAGGAAGCCTTAATCGATGCGGTTTACCTCCATCTCAAATTGGAAATGAAAGCATTCATTACCCCCGGCTATCCGGCGGACGAAGGCACCGGTGCCTGCATTGCACATGTTTGGCGACGCTATGCCGAATGGGGCGTCCACTCCCCCGTGCACTACCAATTGCTGGAACAGCTTCGCCTCTCCAATCTGGTCAGTCAACAGATCGAGGATCGTTTGATGGAGGAAATTGGCTTCATGCACGAACTCATCGAAACCGCCCGGCAACAGGGCCTCTTCGGTGAAGTTTCCCTCGAATTTGCCGGCGCCCTGATTCATGCCACGGTTACAGCCACCATTAATGTCGCACTGGCCCATCAGCTCACAGGCCCCGCACTTCAAAAACATATCGCCCAGGGACTCTCCGTCCTGTGGACAGGCATCCAGCCTTCTAAATAAAAAGGAATAAAGAACATGAACCCATCGAAAGTATTCGGACCCGGGGGCTGGACCCCCGGAAATCTCAAGTCCCTCACCGGGAAAACCTTTGTCATCACCGGCGCCAACGCCGGCGCAGGATTTGAAGCCACCCGCACACTGCTGTCCAAAGGCGCAGGCGTGGTGATGATGAATCGCAACCGCGATAAATCCCAAACCGCCATTGAGAACTTAAAACAGGAATTCGGCTCTGAGGCAAACATCTCTTTTGTGCGCTGTGATCTGGCCGTTCTTGATTCCGTGCGGGAAGCCGCCACGGAAATTTTGACACAGGTTCCCCGTATCGACGCACTGATCTGTAATGCCGCCATTGCCCAAGTTGCCAAACAGGAAATCACCGTTGACGGATTTGAAAGTCAACTCGGTGTAAATCACTTTGCCCATTTTCTGTTGTGCGGATTACTCTTCGATCGGATCGATGCATCCGGCGGACGGATTGTGGTCGTGGGCAGTAACGCCTACAAAATGGGCAAAAAACGTATTCAATTCGCAGACCTGAACTTTGATAAAAACTATACCGCCTGGAATTCCTACGCGCAAAGCAAACTGGCACAGATGATGTTCGCCTACGAATCACAACGCCGGATAAAAACCGCGGGCAAGCGGGTGCAAGTTTACGTCTGCCATCCCGGCGCCTCCCGAACCAACTTGCTGCAGGATACCGCCAGCCGCTTCAACAGAATCCTTTGGTCTGTGCTCTCACGTTTCATCGCCCAATCCGCAGAAAAAGGCGCCTGGCCCGAAGTGATGTGCGCAACGGAAGAAGGGCTGAAATCAGAAAGATTGTATGGCCCCACCCGCCGGTCACAGACCGTTGGACCCATCGATGAATGTCCGCTTGCTCCCCTCGCCCTGAATGAACAGGAAGCAAACAAACTCTGGACACTCTCCGAACAGAAAACCTCTTTCACTTGGTCCCTGCAGCCCGTATAAACTTCCCGGTTCTCCGTTTAGGGAGTTTCCGCCAGGGCCTTCAGGCCAAGGCTACCCGGAACCCGGGTTCCGCGTTACCTTTCGCGTAAACGCTTCAGGGCAACCCTCGTAAACGAGGAACTCAGAAGTTATCCTTTTCTCCCCCTCCGCCTGAGTATTAACTTCCCAGTCCTCCGTTTACGGAGTTTCCGCCAGGGCCTTCAGGCCAAGGCTAACCGGAACCCGGGTTCCGCGTTACCTTTCGCGTAACCGGGGAACCCGGAAGTTATCTCCTCCTAACGGTCTCCTTCCATCACCCCGAATCCGTCGCGCCAGGCGGACCCCACCCGGATATCGTACTGCTCCAGTTCAGACGGAACTCCCCGGAATCCGTGGTGCAACAGATTCTGCAACAACCGAACCGCCGCGGTCCCCATCTGCCGATGATTCATGACACTTCCGGCGAACTTTTCCGTGTAGGGATCCCCAGCATGCGCCATACTAAATCCCGCCAAACCCAAATTTTCCGGCACGCGAAAGCGACTCCCTGCCAGTCGCTTTAAAAATTCATGCGGAATCGAGCACATCACCGCGTCCGGCCGCTCCCGTTCTAACCATGCCAGCGGAGACCAGTCCTCCTCATCGAAAAAAAACGGAGACACATGGTGTTGATCCTCATCATTCAGCTGCGTACATTTATAGTAAGTTCCCGCAAATCGATAATGCTTCCGTTCCTCAGACACCCGAAGGTTACAATAGCCGATGCGACGATATCCGAGATCCCAAAGTCTGCGGTACACCTTCTCCAAAACCTCCTCATGGTTTTGGCTGACCCGATGCAGGTTCGGACGGTTAAAATACTCCCCGATCGACACACAGGCAAAATTTTTCCAATCCATGACAAGATGAGATTGTCGAACCGATACCAACAGGATGCCCCGCACCCCACGATAAAACAAATTTCGGTTCAAAGTCCGCAGACCTGCAGCATCTGTCGGCAGCCGAATCAATTCTACCTGAAACCCCTCCATCTTTGCCTGCTCACGAATCCCCTGAATAGTTTCAAATAGCGCGGGTGGCAGACACTCTTCCCGACGGTCCCAGTCATGCAGCACCGCCAATACCCCATAATTCCCGGTGGGTTGCGTCCGGCCCCGATAAGCCACCAGCGCCGAGAGCGCCGGATCCCGCTGATACCCCAATGCATCCGCAAGCTTCTGAATCTCCTCACAAGTTACAGCTTTCAGGCGGGGATCATTGCGCAGGGCCAGTGAAACCGTGGACACACTCACCCCCGCCTCCCGGGCGATGTCTTTCATGGTGATGCGAAGATTTTCAGACATGGTCCTGAAAACTTATCAGTTTCCGGGGTAAATCACAACCGTAATTCAATAGTGTGAATTAGCTTTAAATTGCTAAAATTCATCCCACCCTATAGGATTTCATTTGTAAATATTTCTTTCTCCCACTCCACTGGAGCTCTCCCATGAAAACATTTCTCTTCCCCCTCCTGCTGCTTCCTTTCGGGAACCCCTGCTTTGCAGCGGTTCTGTTTGACTTAAACGATGTCGCCCTTGACGGCACAGCCGGAGAAAACACTTATATCACCCGCAATAGCGCAACCACGGGCGGGTTAACTTATAACAGCGGCACCCCCTCGCTGACTTACAACCTCAATGCGGCCAATAGCTACAGCTATTTTGTTTCCTACTTTGATGCTCAGACTTTGTCGGTCGGAGACGCCATCGAGCTCAGCTATTCGTTTACCCCCTCCAGCACTTCCTCCTTTCGAGATACCGCTGGCGCTTTTCGGGTCGGCCTGTACAATTCCAAAACCGACCAGGCCTCGGAGGACAGCAATGACACCGGACTGTCTGAATACAATGATGATCGTGGCTACATGGGCGTATATTCGCCCCGGGGCACCAGTGACACTTTTTTTCAGCGCACTGGCAACAACAATCTTCTATGGTCAAGCAGCACCCGCACAGCCGTAACCGGTTCACCTACGCTGGACACCCCCGGAACTGACGCTGTAACGGGTCTCCTCCGTCTGACCCTGCAAACTCCCACCTCCCTCCTGCTGGAGTCGCAACTCAACGGATCCACAGTTCAGAGTGTCCTCGACACATCCGGTTTGGAAACCACCTTCGATGCCCTTTCGTTTTTTGCCATGAGCGGATCAAACACTTCAAACAGCCTGACCTTTACCGAGATGACGGTCACGCTTATCCCCGAACCCTCCTCTTTGTTGCTGGTGACCATGGCCGGCCTGATCTTTATGATCGCCCGAAAACGGAGTGCATGACGTGTGCAACCGGGCGGGATCCATAACCGGAGATTGGGAGCATGCCCGCATTGAACCCGTAGGCACCATCCTAAACCGGCATACCCTGCACAGTTATTTTGTCACCGCTCCCGAAAGCCCAAATGGCAAATGGGTAGTGTTTTTTGCTTCGACCGACCCCACCGCCGAACGGGGAGATCTGATCCTGCTGGAAAGGTCATCCGGTAAAGAAAAAGTACTGGCCTCTGGAATTCAGGCCGAAGACGCGCATCGCGGGGCCTGTCAGCAGTGGATCACCAACCGTTACGTCGTCTATCACGACGGCAGCGGAAATGAATGGATTGTCTATGCCGTGGAAATTGCGACCGGCGAACGGCACATCCTGGCCCGGGACCGGCAGCTGGGATTCGGCGCCCCGCAACATCCCTGGGTGCCGGTGTACGGCAAACACTGGAATCCTGGCCCCCACCGGAATCTGGAACTCATTCAGGTGGAAACCGGAGAAGTCCACACCCCCGTGACCGCCGATGATGTGATCAACCACTACCCGGAATGGATCGACGCCCGCTTCGGATCCCGCGACCTTTCCATTTTCTTTCCCGTGCTCAGTCCCGACGCGAAAAAAGTGTTTTTCAAAATGGCCAAACCGGGCAATGGACCCAGCTGCCGGGGCAACGCCGTCAGCGACCGGGAAGGCAAAGTGGTCTTTAATTTGGAAACCAACACCTTCATCCGCCTGTTTGAATTTTGGGGGCACCCCTCCTGGCAACCTGATGGCAGCGGCATTTTAGAGAAAGGCAACTTTCGGGAAGACCTCGACAGCGGACACACACACACTTACTCCGAAAGAGCTCCCAGTAATCATCCCTCTTATCATCCTTCCGGCCAACTCTATGTCAGCGATGCCGACGTCAGCTGGCGCGAATACGGTCAATCCGGTGAATGGGCCATCATCGTGGGCAGTTGCAGTGAAGACCGTTGGCTAATCGTCGATCAATTCAATCAACAGGGTGGCGCCAGCTCCTGGCGGAGAAATCATCCCCACCCCATCTTCAACGCCGCCGGCAACCGACTTTATTATAATGTCAGCCGCGGTGACTGGACCCGCCTCATGGTCGCCACCCCGGCGGTTCCATAATTCAGTGCTCAGGGAGAAGTGAAAACGTCCCAGTCCTTCGTTTACGAAGATTCTGCCGAGGCATTTATGCCAAGGCTACGCAGAACCCGGGTTCCACGTCACCTATCGCGTAAACGATTAAGGACAACCCTCGTAAACGAGGAACTGGGAAGTTATTTTTCCGCCCTCCTCCTCTCATAAAATATCAACCTACCCCCCACAACCATACGCCACCGGTGTTAAGGCTGTCAGCCAGGGGGTTGGCCGAGGAACGGGGCCTACCCCGGATCTTGTACATCCACATCCTCTCAACGCTGAAGGCGTTGCGTCCAATTTCCCAACTCAGGCCTGTTTGCGTGAACGGGATACCACCAACGCAAACATAAATGCGCCGACCAAGGCAAATGTGGAGGGCTCGGGAATCGCGAAAACCACAAAACCATCGGTATCCAACCCCGCCGAGTAGCCCGGCAAAGAAAGCTGATCCAGTTGGCCGGCTGTCAGACTCGAACCGGTGGTCCCGAATCGCAGCGTATCTGTTCCAATATCGAAATTCACCAGCGCCAGCGTGCCCGTCCAGGAAAGGGCCGAACTGTCCGAGAAGACAAGCGCGGAAGTGCCGGCACCGAAATCGAGGGTCGAGTTATCGTTGAGCATGAGGGTGTCAAAGGTTTCGTTAAAACCCCCACTGTCAAAAGTACCGCCGCCGAGAACCAGATCACTGGAATCATCGAGAAGCTCTGAAGCATCAATTGCCAGCGTACCGTCATTAATGGTGGTGGCGCCGGTATAGGTATTAACTTCCGATAAAGTCATGGTGCCGGTGCCGACTTTGGTCAATCCGCCGGTGCCGGAAATGATACTGGCATAGTTGGTTGACAGATCATTGCCACCGGTGGTGAGAGTCGCCGAGCCTAGCTTCACCAGTCCCTGTATGGCGGTTCCCCCGGAGAGCGAACCTATCGTATTGTCGAAATTATTCAGATCCAGCACAGCATTCTTGTCATAGGTACCCGTTACCATTACCACTTCCGAATTCACCCCAAAAGCAGTGTTGGATCCCGCTTGGAGGGTTCCGTCTCTTATGAGCGTCTGTCCCGTATAAGTGTTATTTCCGGAGAGGCGAATGTAAGGAGAATTGCCTTTATCTTCCGTACGGGTAATCCCACCTGCTCCGCTGATATCCCCCTCAATGGTCACATACGTATTCCATGCGGTGACCGCCAGTCCGAGGGACCCACTGTTCACCAGAATATCCCGATTGGCATTTATAGTATACGTACCGGGGGTAAACTCCATGGTGTTGTTACTGTTCACAATAATATTGTTTGTCGAAGATACGGGCACTGCCCCTAAATTATTATCCGAATTAATCCGGAAATAACTGGTTGAAACACCCCCATCGAGAATCCAGCTGCCTGTGAAAGCACTGTTGTCCCCGGTCACCGTAAGCCTGCCTTTCGAGCCGTCTTTGGTGATCGAACCGGAACCACTCAAATTTCCGCTCAAAAGGATCTGCTTACTGGTGCTGCCACTGTTTGTGGTATCAATAACCGTATCACTGTTCACCGCAATATCGGCAGAAATCGTGATTGTAGGTCGCCGTGAGGAGGAAGGTGCCACCACGGAAATCGAGGCGTTTCCGCTGGAAGTCTGCAGGATAAGACTCCCACTGGTTCCGGCAGCCAAATTAAAAGTACTGGCACCGGTCGTTGCGCCATTATCGGTAAAACTCAAAGAACCCACCGTGATCGCCTGATTCAGATTAACGGTCTGCGGATTGGCATAATCAACCGAGAAATCCGCCACTGCATCCACTGCATTCGGAAAAGGACTCGCACTCCAATTCGCATTGTTGTCCCAGTCATAAGTACCTGTGCCCGTCGGCGTCCAGGTTTGCGCCTGTGCCAGAGGAATGGATAAAAAACTCAAACAGGCAACCACCATGATTTTTCCGGAGAGCCCCCGCAGGAGGGAGAGAGTCTGTGCACTTGTAATTTGATTCATAAGTGTTCCTTTTATCTTAAAGATTACCCTTAAAGAATTTTCACTATCTCAGAACTTTGTTAACCTGTACATGGTATATTTGGCCACCAGATTTTAAAGGTCGACCCAAATCGTTCACGGCAAAACACAGTGCGCGTTCAATCCAACAGCTCAGCGGTGTACACTTTCGCGTTCAATCAATTGATAGTCGAGTACCGTATCCCGGACAACCGGTTCTCCGCGCAGCGAGGCGTCAATCGCGTCCACCGCGATCGATGCCATTTGTCCATAATCCTGGGTGATCGTGGTTTGGGGCGGCTGACAGTACCGGGAGACCACCGCCCGCTCGGAGGCCATCAGGGAAACATCTTCGGGTACCCGGCGGCCCAGCAGGTTGAGCGCATAAGCGGTGATCATGCCCCCCATGCCGCCCGGCGCAAATATCGCGTCCACCTTTTGCCGGAGCAACTTGGCCGTTTCCTCCAAATATTCTTCTTCCCGCACCAAACGGACAAAGGGTTCATCCGCAGGCAACCCGCGTCGACGCAGCGCCGCCTGCAACCGACTCATCCGTTTTTCAGGATTCCCCATTTTGGTATTGCTCACCAGACACCCAATGCGCTCACACCCCCGCTGCACCAGATGTTCAATCGCCAAAGCCATCCCCTGCTCTTCATTCGATCGCACCGATATCACCTTCGACTGATGCTTCGGCCCTTCCCGGTCGATCAGGATCAAAGGCACATGAAAATTTTTACTCCAGCTTTCCAAAGGAAAACGACCGACCCCAATCAGCACTGCCGCACAAAAGGGCGTGTTTTCTAAATGATCCAAACTGTCCTCCGGCAAAATCTCAATCCGGTACCCCCGTTGACCCGCGGCGTCCGTGAGCTTCGCAAGCACCATGTCCACGTAGCTTTGAATCGGATGCTCCGCACGCGAAGGGGTGATCAGCATCACCGTACGCCGCCGACTGGACACCCGCGGCACATAGTTATGCCTGCGGGCAACCAACAACACCTGCTCCCGCAGTCCCGGTTTGACGTTGGGATGGTTGCTGAAAACCCGGGAAACGGTAGCGGTCGAGACCCCGGCTTCTCTGGCAATATCCTGAATCGTGGGCATATAATTTTGTAAACAGATTGTAAATAAGAGTTATTTACATGTATTATTTCAGACATCTTACAAGTTTATTCTTGTCATCAAAACGAAAAAAGGGACAGACTCACACCATCAAACAGACCGGATAGCATGCGCAATTCAATCAATAATTTGAAAGAGTAACCCCAAGGAGTCTCACATGAAAACACTACCCCATATCGGAACCTTGCTCGCAGGATTTGTAGCGGCCTCCCTGCAGGCAGATCTTCTCATCTATGAAGGCTGGGATTATGCTTTGCCCGACTACACCGTTATCAGCGGCACCTCGATCACCGCAACCGGATTGACCGGAAATTATTCAAATGACTTTTCTGGCGGAACCGCTCGCTACAGGACTGCGGGACTGAGCTTTGGCACGAATTATCTTCCGACAACCGGTGGCTCTTTGTATCAGAGCGCAAGCGGATCTGGTAGTTATACCGTCCTTCGGGCCAGCACAAACTTTGGCGGCCATACGGGTAACCTTTGGAGCAGCTATCTGGTTCAATTCGAGGCCTTCTCGACTGAGGGTGCGCAGTATATAAGGGCCCGCAATGGCAGTGACAGAAAGTTCATATCTGCTGTGGATGTAACAGGTGCGGACAGCTTACCCGGGGTGGGCTATGATTCCGGGGTGACGACGACCTCTGATTCTGGAAGTTTGAGTGCCGGTACAACCTATCTGGCTTTATCCAGCTTTACCAATGTCGGTAATGCCGGAGGCGGCACCGCAAAACAATATATATTCACCCTCTCCGGTTACGATGCCTGGTTGTCAGCCGGCGCTTCGGAAGCCGGTTTGGCGAGTCACGCAATCTTCTATACAGAGGATACCGCCACGAACGCAGAGTATCTGTCTAATGAGATTAATTTCGTGTTGGGCGGATCAGGTACCGGTACAGAATCGGCCTTTATCGACGAAGTGCGCTACGGCACGACGCTGAGTGACGTGATTGCCGTTCCCGAACCTTCTTCCTTTCTGCTCATGGCTGGCGGAATGCTCTTGGTGACTTTGGGCACTTTGAAAAGTCGACGTTCTTCGTTTAAACTTTAGCCTGCGCTGAAGAACTCCAGTCAGTGATGCATCCCTTCCCAAATAAAACCATGAGATTTAAACAGAAAGTCGTCCTCATCACTGGAGCCGGATCCGGACTGGGCCTGCTCAGTGCCCAGCAATACGCCGCCGAAGGCGCCACCGTGGTGCTGGTGGATGTGAATGCCGAAGCCATCGAATCCGCAGCCGGGGAAATCCGTCAATCCGGTGCGGAAGCCCTCGCCCTCCCCGCCGACATCCGCTCCTACGAAGCGGTCGCCCGGGTCGTCTCCCGCAGCGTGGAAACCTTTGGCCGTATCGACATCCTCGCAAACATTGCCGGGGGAAATCCGCATCGCGTCTGCAACTGTCCGGGTGGCTTCGAAGAGATGACCCAGGAAGCGATCGACTGGGGGATCGACGTGAACTTTACCGCGCCCATTTATTTCAGTCGGCTGGTGATGCCCATCATGATCCAACAACAAAGCGGGGTCATCCTCAATCTCGCATCCGTCGGCGGCGTGGTGGGTGGTGCGGGGGCCGTGGTCTATGGCGCCGCCAAAAGCGGTTTGATCGGCCTTACCCAATCCCTCGCCCTGGCCGGTGCCCCCCACGGCATCCGTGCGGTTTGCGTTTCACCCGGGCCGGTGCTCACCCGCGAGGCCATGGCCAACATTAAAACGCCTCTCGGCCGGGCCGCCACCCCGGAAGAAGTCACCAAATTTATTCTCTACCTGAGCTGTGAAGACGCCGCCATGATCAGTGGCAGCAACCATCTCATCGACGGCGCCCGCGCCTGTGGCGGATATCGATAAGTCGCATAAGGAATTAGGGATATGACCTCAGCTGATAAACATTGGCGCGTAGCCATTTATTATGACACCAGCAAACCCGGCCTCGGGGGACACCTCACCCACCTCGCATTTAAAGGACTGCCCCGTTGCGAGATTGTCGCACTTGTAGATTCAAACCTGGACAACATCGATGCGCGCCGACAGGAAGTCGGGGCCTCCCAGCATTTCCTGCACCTCCGGGAGCTCCTGGATGCGGAGCGAATCGACATCCTCGCCATTTGCTCACGCCTGCCCGGCGATCACCGTGAACCCATTGCCCTCGCTATCGAACGGGGCATCCATATCTTTTGCGAAAAACCGCTCAGCGCAAGTTTGCAGGAGGCGGATCAGATGATCGAACAGGCGCGAGAAAAAAATGTCCACATCGCCGTCGCCCACCTCGGCCGCTATGCCAACGTTTTCCAAACCGCCAAACGCATGATCGGGAACGGCGAAATCGGCCGGTTGGTTTCTTTCTACGGACGGGGCAAAGAAGACTATAGGGGCGGCGGAGAAGACTTCCTGATTTTAGGCACCCACATCCTCGACCTCGCCTGTTACTTTTTGGGGAAACCTTCTTCAGTCTTCGCCGATATCAGCATCCAGGGCAAACCCATTCAAGCCGGAGAAACGCTGTCCACCGCCGAGGCGATCGGCCCGGTCGCCGGTGACGAAGTGGTCGCGCTTTACACTTTTCCGAATGGCGTCCGCGCCTGGTTTGAAAGCCGTCGCGACATGGCCGAATGCGGCCTGCGCATGGGTATCACCCTCGTCGGCACCACCGGTTCACTGGCCGTTCGTTTTGATGATGACCGAAAATTGCGCATCAGCCGATCCTCTCTACCTCCCGAAGACAGCACTGTTTTTGAAGACCTGACCCTTCCTGAAGATGAAGAAATCCCCGGAGCGGCTCCTTTGGACTTCGGACCCCATCAAGGCTACATGCGTTATTTCATTCGCAATAACCGTCGGGCTGCCTGGGAATTCATCTGTGCACTGGACGAACAAAGAGCACCCCTGGCCAGTGCGGAAGATGCCCGCACCGTTTTGGAAATGATTTATGGTGCCTACGCTTCACAACTGAGCGGCACACGAAAAACTTTCCCCTTGGAAAACCGAACCCACCCTCTGGAAAAAACGAAATGAAAGTCATTAAAATACATCCCGACGAATCCCTGGAATGGATTGAGGTCGCGGACCCCGTCTGCGCCGAGGGCGAAGCCCTCATCGAAATCCACGCTTCAGCCGTAAACCGTGCCGACCTTTTGCAGCGCGCAGGCAAATACCCCCCGCCTCCCGGCTGGCCCGAATGGCCCGGTCTGGAAGTCGCAGGAATTGTGCTCGAAGCACCCGCAAACTCCGGTTGGAAAAAGGGTGACCGGGTTTGTGCCTTACTCGGTGGCGGTGGCTACGCTGAGAAAGTCGCGGTACCCACAGAATTATTAATGCCGGTACCGGATGGACTCTCTTTTGCAGAAGCCGCATCCCTTCCGGAAGTTTTCGCCACGGCCTGGCTCAATCTGGTGGGCGAAGCCAACACCCAGGCCGGAGAAACTGTATTTGTCCACGCCGGCGCCAGTGGCGTGGGCACCGCCGCCCTGCAAATCGCGCGCCACCTTGGCGCCCGAACCGTTACCTCCGTGGGCGGGGCCGCCAAAGCGGAATTGATGCATGACCTAAAAGTAGACCGGGTGATTAACCATCACCAAGAAGATGTGGGAGCCGTACTCGACGAATGTGCCGAAGCCGGCCATCCGGTCAACGTCGCCCTCGACTGCGTGGGCGGTGCCGGACTGGGCGATCATATTGCCAAGTTGGCGATCGGTGGACGCTGGGTGCTGATTGCCACCCTGGGTGGCCCAACCACGGAACTGAATCTGCGGTCTGTGCTGACCCGGAAACTTCGTCTGATCGGCAGCACCTTGCGTTCCCGTACCCTGGAAGAAAAAGCACAGATTCTTTCTGACCTGGTAAAAAATCTTTGGCCTGAATTTGAATCGGGTGAGATCCGTCCCGTCATTCATCAGGTCGTATCCATTCAGGAAGTCGAAGAGGCCCACCGCATTCTCCAGTCGAGAGAAAACCTCGGCAAAGTCGTGCTCACCATCCGCGACGGCGCCGCCTAAGGAAACCCGAAGTCAACGCCATGTCTCCCTATCACCTCACGGGAAGTATCAGCGCACTGTTGTCCATTCTGGCTTCGGTCGGATTGGCCACTCAGGTTCGCCTGCTGTGGAAACGTCACCGTGAGGGAATAGCGGGACAACAGATTTCGGAAGGCCTTTCACTGAATCGTTTTGTCACCAGCTTCATTATGTTTCTGGCGCTGTTCACTTACGGCGGAATGCTCACTCCCTTTAACCATTATCTGGCCTGGCCCCGGGTGATGGGCATGTCTCTGGTGTTGCTGATTTTATTTCTAATTCATCAGGACAGGAAATGCCGCAATTCGAGAAAAGCTTTCCTTGGCTGCCTCGCGGCCTGCGTGACTTCTGTGTTGGTGGTGTTGTTTGTCCGTCCCACAGAGAACCCGAATCCCTTGATCCTCCCCCTTTTGGTTGTGGGAGCCAGCATTCTTTATTTGCAGGGAGGCCTCAACCAAATCCGCATGATCCGAAAGCTTCGCAGCACCGGAGGATTGTCCCGCGGCATGCATCAGCTCTTCGTGCTGAAAGATCTCTCCCTGGTTACTTTCGCTCTGGTCATGGGATCCGGCACCGGCTGGCCGATTTACTTTATGTGTGCGGTGGGACTAAGCATCAATTTAGGAAGCCTTTACTGCTTTCGATGGGTACGGCTCGGAAACGTCCATCCACGGAACACGAACCCTGTGTACCAAAAAGCCTCATGACAACCCGCCCTCTCAAAATCGCCCAGATCGGTATTGGCCACAATCACGCCTCTGCCAATATGCACGCCTTACGCAAACTGACCGACACCTTTGAAATCATGGGCGTGGTGGAATCCAATCCTGAATGGAAAATAAAACGTGGGAACGATCCGGCTTATCAGGGTCTGCCATGGCTAACAGCAGAGGAGCTCTTCGCCCTGCCCGATCTGGATGCGGTTGCGATTGAAACCGACGGATTCGATCTGGTGCCCACCGCCCAACGTTGCGCCGAACGCGGACTTCATCTGCATATGGACAAACCGGCAGGGGAATCTCTTCCAGAATTTCGTAAATTAATTTCCACCTGTAAGGAAAAAGATCTCACCCTGCAACTGGCCTACGTTTACCGATACAACCCCGCGATTCGTTTTGCCATCAACGCCGCCAGACAGGGATGGCTGGGAGATATTTTTGAAGTACATGCCAGCATGAGCCGCTATGATGGGCATAACGATCACTATCGCAAATGGCTGCGTCAATTTAAGGGCGGCGCCATGTACATCTTCGCCGGATACTTGGTGGATATTGTGATTCAACTGCTGGGCCGCCCGGAAAAAATCACCCCCTTTCTCAAGCAAACCCGCAAAGACGGATTATTCGACAACGGACTGGCGGTACTGGAATATCCCATCGCCAGCGCCACCATCCGCGTTTCCGTGGCAGAAGTGGATGGCATGAAACACCGGCGACTGATCATCTGCGGCACCAAAGGCAGTATCGAAATCTGTCCGCTGGAAATGCCGGCGGAACAATATGACTCCCATCCTTTAAGCGCCCGGTTAACCCTGAAAGAAGACGTACCCGGTTATAAAGCCGGCACGCATCAGGTGGACTGTGGGCCGTTGGGTGACCGCTACACCGGCCAACTGACAGAGTTTGCGCAAATCATCCGCAAAGAAAAACCCAACCCTTTCGATTATGATCATGAATATCTTGTACAGGAAGTCCTCTTGAAAGCTTCAGGATACGAGAACTCTGAATGACAATGAATAAGGTAAAAATAGCATGAAATTAAAAGAGAAGGTAGCGATTGTGAGTGGTGGCGGTGGCGCCATCGGTCGCGCTGTCTGCCTGAAACTGGCGGAAGCCGGTGCCAAGATCGCGGTATTTGATCTTTATCAGGAAAGTGCAGACAAGGTGGCCAAAGAGTTGGAGAGCATAGGATGTTCCTCCCTGCCCTGTGCCGTCGATATCAGTCAGTACGAAAGTGTTCACGAAACTGTCAAACAGGTGCATCAGCATTTTGGCCGCATCGACATGCTGGTCAACTGCGCGGGAGGAAGCGCCCGGGAACGGATGGCGGAATTTCATGAACAGAGCATCGACGTCATTCACGAAATGCTGCAGGTGAATCTGTTTGGGGCCCTGCACTGTATCCGTGCCGTCAGCCCCTTTATGGTGGAAGCCAAACAAGGGAACATCGTCAATATCACCTCCATCGTCGCCAGGTGCGGCGCCAGAAAATGTGCGGAATACGGCGCGGCCAAAGGCGGTCTGATCGCAGCCACCAAATCGCTGGCGATTGAACTCGGCCCCCACAACATCAATATCAATTGCGTCTCACCCGGAAGAGTGGAACGTACCCTGCCCGAAGATGAACTCGCCTTCGCCCAACGGCACTCCGTGCTGAACCGTATTTGCACCCAGGACGATATCGCGGAGACCGTACTCTTTATGATGCAACCCGGCGCCAGCTACATCACCGGACAGGATTTGGCTGTGGACGGCGGACGCAGCCTCGGCTTACGTGGCAGTCATTAACCACGGAAGTTACACATAAACACATCTAAAAAAGATACATTCATCACCGGTGGCGAGCGGAAAAGCCAAAGGATACAAAGGGGATGTGCAGAACAGCTCAGAAGTCAAAACCGTTACCTAAGAAGTGCTGCAGGATTTTGGGCAGATGGACCTGCTGGTAAACAATTCGGGTGGCCGTGCCGGTCTGTTAAATAAATTGAGCAACTTCAAAAAGACCACCGAAGAATTTTGGAGTTGGGTGCTGGACCTCAATTTCAATGGCACCTGCCGGGGCCGTACTGGAGATCAGACAGAAGTCGCCGCCCTGGTCGCGTTCCTCGCTTCTTCAGAAGCTGATTTTATTACCGGTGTGAATTACACCAGTGATGGAGGAAGAACTTTGGGACCGAAAAATTGAGTAAAAGCCCCCCCTCTTTCAGGAAGGAACCCCGATACGGCGCTCAGTTACTTTTGCGTGCGCGAGCTGATCCAACCAAGGCGAACATAAATACACCAACCAGCATAAAGGTGGATGGTTCGGGGATTGCAACCAGATAACCGTCCGTATCCAGCGATGCCGCCCCGCCTGTCCAAGAGATAGAAGACAGTTGTCCTTCGGTAAGCGAGGAATCAGATGTCCCAAATCGCAATGTGTCGGTTCCAATGTCGAAGTTGGCAAGCGTCAACGTACCGGTCCAACTAATGGCACTGCTGTCGGCAAAGGCCAGCGCGGAAGCACCGGCGCCGAAATCAAGTATCGAGTTGCTGTTCAGAGTGAGCGTATCAAGTGTTTCACTGAAACCACCAGTATCGAAGGTCCCGCCACCCAGAATAAGCGCACTGGAATCGTCAATACGATCGGAGGCACCGATTTCCAAGATACCACCCAGGATCGTCGTCGCACCGGTGTAGGTATTGACCTCTGATAAAGTCATGGTGCCAGTGCCGACCTTGGTCAAGCCACCTGTACCGGAAATCACACCCCCATAGGTTGTCGACATATCGTTACTTCCAGTCGTGAGTGTTGCCGATCCAAGGATGACACTACCGCCTGACGCAGCGCCACCGGAGAGCGAGCCAATCGAGTTATCAAAATCATTTAAATCCAACTTGGCATAAGAATTGGTTCCCATCACGACCTCCGAATCAGACCCAAAGGCACTGGTGGATCCAGCTTCCAGGATTCCCTTCGTAACGGTGGTCTTTCCGGTATAAGTATTATTTCCGGAAAGCCGAACGTAGGCACCGGAGTAGGAACCACTATCCGACCGGGTCACCCCGCCGACGCCACTAATATCACCAGCAAGTGTCACCTTCGTGGCATAGCTGGCTGCTCTGAGCAGCAACACCCCACCATTCACGAGGATATCGCGATTGGCATTGATCGTGTATGTGCCAGTGCCGAACTCCATCGTGTTGTTATTGTTGACGGTAATGTTGTTAATAGAAGTAACGGGCACAGCTCCCAAATTATTATCGGCGTTGATCCGAAAATAACTTGTGGAAACAGCACCATCCAGAATCCAGTTGCCCGTAAAAGAACTATTATCGCCCGTCACCATAAGCCTTCCTTTCGATCCATCCTTCCTGATTGTACCGGAACCGCTCAAATTCCCGCTCAGCGTGATCCCCTTCACACTAGAACCAGAATTTGTCGTATCAACAGTCGTATCACTGTTCACGACCATATCAGCTGAAATGGTAACAACAGGATCTGATTTAGTGGTAAGCAAAGCACTGCCCGAGCTAGTTTGAAGAACAAGACTCCCCCCCGTGCCTGAAACCACTGTTAATGCACTGTCACTTGAAGCCCCAGTATCCTCGAAGGTAACCCTCCCAACCGTAATAATTTGACTAAGGCTGACAGTCTGATCCCCTGCAAAATCAACGGAAAAATCCGCATCAGCATCCACAGCATTTGGAAACGGACTCGCACTCCAATTAGCGTTGTCATCCCAATTATAAGGTCCGGCGGCCGTCGGCGTCCAGGTTTGTGCGTGAGTAAGCGGAACGGATAAAGCGACCAAACAAACGAACGAAATAAGTTTGCCGGAGATAGCTTGAAAGGTGGTGGGACTGTGTGTGTATGAAATCATGTTGAAGGAAGGGATGTAGCTCGATGCAGAGAGTGTCACTTTTTTCATGTAAAACTCTTTTACTTGAACCCGTTTCGATGGGTGGGCCTATTAATAGTTACAATATTGTACAGCGATTGATCCAAATGTACATGCAATATTCGGCCACCATATTTAACAGGTGAAAATTATCACGAATATTTCCCCCGAAGCTTTTTCGGAGAAGGGACTATTCGTGGCGGATGAGGACCCGCTCATGCTTTGGGCCCGCGAGATAAAAATACCTTAAGCTGATTCAAACCTTCTTCAATTTCATAAGACGAAAGACCAACCCCCTCTTTCAGGAAGGAACCCCGATACGGCGCTCAGTTACGTTTGCGCGCGCGAGCTGATCCAACCAAGGCGAACATAAATATACCAACCAGCATAAAAGTGGATGGTTCAGGAATGGCAACCAGGTAACCGTCCGCATCGAGCGATGCCGCGCCGCCTGTCCAGGAAATTGAGGCCAGTTGTCCTCCGGTAAGAGAAGAATCAGATGTCCCGAATCGCAATGTGTCGGTTCCAATGTCGAAGTTGGCAAGCGTCAACGTACCGGTCCAGCTAATGGCACTGCTGTCGGCAAAGACCAGCGCGGAAGCACCGGCGCCGAAATCAAGTATCGAGCTGCTGTTCAGAGTGAGCGTATCAAGTGTTTCACTGAAACCACCGGTATCGAAGGTCCCGCCACCCAAAACAAGCGCACTGGAATCGTCAATACGATCGGAGGCACCAATCTCCAAAGTCCCACCCAGGATCGTCGTCGCACCGGTGTAGGTCTGGGCGCCGGTGAGCGTCAGGGAGGTGCCGACACCGTCCTTGGTGAGGGCAACCTTGGCGGTGGTGCCGTCAGTGATGAGTCCGTCGAAAGTGGAGTTGACCGTGGTGCTGGAAACCGTGAGGGTCGCGGTACCGGAGCCGGAGTCGTTGTTGGTGACGGTGCCTTGGGCAGCACCTGAGCCACCGTTAAGCCCCCCAACAGTTTGATTATAGCTGTTTAAATCTAATGTCCCCTTGTTCGTGCTGCCGCCATTGATGGTGAGGATTGTCCCGGTCGGCAGACGATCATTGTCAGTGGTGAGACGCAAGGTCGCGTTGGAGGAATTGTAGCCCGCCGAATATCCTGTAATGGTTGTTGCACCCGTATAAGTGTTAGCTCCTCCCACATTCACGGTAAGTGTACCAAGTTTTCCAGATGAAACATCGAGTGCGAGAATTTTGGTCGCATCACTGGCGTTGTCACTCAGCACACCGTTGAGAGTCATCGCCCGGGAGCGTTGCACTCCGGAGCCTGTCGAAGTTAAGTTGAAGGTGGTGGTGGTGGCTGTAGCCACACTGTCACCCACCGTGACGTCACCAAATATAGCGCTGGGGTTAGTCCCTTCATTTTTGCTGGAACTTCCTTTGTTGGTTCGGATTGTCGCGTCACCCGTAAGCGTTGTATTCAAGAAAGTGACCCTGCCATTGCTCACGCTGCTGCTGGGGAGTATGGACAGTGTCTGATTTCCAATCGACAGATCACCAAGAGTATAGGAAGCTCCCGAGGTGCCAGTGACATCAATATTCGAATTTGCTGTCACGAGGATGTCATTAGCCATGTTCGCCTTCGGCAAATACGTACCTCCGTTGAGAGTGAGCACGTTAGTGCCCAGCGAACCAGCGGTGCTGGTGACCAGTTTACCTGAATTGAGCTGAATACCTCCGCTGAGGGTGTTACCCGCATTATCGATACTGAGTGTTCCGGTGCCTGCCAGCGTCAATCCACTGGTGCCCGTCAGCGTGCTCGTCAGGTCAGTGGAAACGGATGCGCCAGAGGTGATGGTCGGAGTCGCTCCCGAGAAATTCAAGATCCCTCCAGTCACCGTATAACCATCGGTATCAAAGTTGATTGCATTAACATTAATGGGGGGGGCACCAACGGTTACGGTACCTGCGGTGCCTGCAAATGTTGCCGTATCCGCACCACCATTCGCCCACACAAAGTCTGTCCCGCCATTTTCCCAGAAAACACTGGTGGTGTCCCAGGCGCCCGTGCCACCTGACGGTGTTCCCGGTGTTTGAGCAGGATCAAAAGTGTAAATGAATTGTGCATGCAAAGCAGGAGCAGCAACCAGAACCAGCATCGCTATCGCGAAAAGTTTACCGGAGAGTGTAGAAAGGTGGGAGTGGTTCTTTTTCATGGGGGCCTTCAGGTTAAAACTGAATAATTTTGGGGGATCGTCTTAATCCTGAAATTATACAGTGATTGAAACAGTTGTACATGGCATATCACGCCGCCATATTTAATATGTAAAACATACAGCCACCGGCGCGATCCATATGATGTAAGCGCCGTTCGCGTTCGGTTTCCCTGAGCCCCCCCTTTTTTTCACCGCCAGCTCATCGGCTCTGCATCCTTCAAACATAACGCAGCCTTTTCTTTTTCAAATTGGGGTTCCCTGGCTTGGCAAACCCGGGCAAATGCAGCCAATGAACCCTCTGCTTTTAGATCCCCGCAAATCACCACCCAGCCGGTAACCGCCCCCGGGGCTCTTAATTCCCGGCCTGTCAGCACGTCATCGTACACCTGTAATGGCACACTGCACCACAGGGCAATTAAACCCCGCTCATAGCGACCGAACCGCCATTGGCCATCCACCAGCTCTTCTTCAAACCGGTCGGAGGGCCAATGCGCATGCGTGAAAGGAACCGGATCCGGGTTTCCGGCCGCCTCCTCCCCCGCCGTCAGCCCTGAACCGTCCGGCAGGCAGTACACCGCCTTTAACATATTTCCTTGTTGGGTCAGAGTCGGCATCACCCCGTTTCCGTTCCAGTACCCCGGCCGCGACAGGCTTCCATCAAAATAACCCCCGGGATGATTCACAAATATATGACAGCCCCGCCCCAGCGTTGCCTGCCAGAGATGTTGCTGGTACCCAAATCCGCCCGGATGATATTCCGCCGCCACCCCTTCTGTTCCGGGATTTCGAACCGCAGCCGACGTCAGCAAATATGCATCCGTTTTCTCCAGATGAATCTCCATGCCCCCGTGCACCGACACTTCAGAATGCGGCTCCCGACAAATTTCATCCAAATCCGGGGGGGGCTGATAGCACGGAGAGCTGAGAAGAAAAGGCGTCCATAGACCACGTGCCGACATCAAATGAGCGGGAGGCGCGGCGGAAAACACCACCTCTTCACATACAGCCGCCAATAGGTGAACAGAGGCCGCGGCTTCCGGATACAGCACATCCCGGTAGGCCCGGCCCTGCGGACTGATAATCCCGCCCGCAAAATAGTGGCGCGCCAGATCCCGAAGCACCCGGTCCACCAGAGCTTGCATTCGTTCTGACAGAGAAACATCTCCGCCGAAATCCAGCACATTCAGCATCGCCCCCACTGTAATCGCAATATAACAGCTGCTGTTATACTCCCCGAAGCCCCTGGCCTCCACTTCCTCCAGCCATTCCTCAATGCGACCACGCGCAATTTCCGACTGCGCACTCCCGGAACGGCCTGAACGGCGGAACTGCGCATCGGGATACAGATTTCCCGCCAACAGCTGACAGCCATGAAATAACAGACGATGATTTTCGCTGGTAAAACACATCACATCCGTACCCGACTCATCCGGCCCGTAACGAAATTCAAGACAGCATTCCCTCAGCGCCGCGGACTCTTCGGGTTGCAACAATCCCAGATAGGCCATCCGCAACAGCGCCGCCAACTGAAAATCCGCACAGTCCAAGCGGGTATTTATCCAGTCCAGCGAGCGCCTGAACAACGCCGCATCTCCCGCCAGCGTTTCTCCACGGATTCGTCGCGCCAACAGTGGGAGCGGTAACACATGCTCAGGGGATACCTCTAATGTTGCCGCACTGTTCAACAGGGTTTTCCGCCGGTCCGCAACCTTTCGTGGATCCGGACAATTTCCAGGCAACTCAAAATGCCGTTCAAGCGTCTGCGATCCCACCGAAGCCCTGACTTGAAAGCTATCGGGGCAAGCAGAAGGAAACCTAAAAGCGGTATCTCCCTGTTTCCAAACCGCCTCTCCCCCGTGCCAGGTCACCTCTGCCGATCCGGGGGCGGGTGCAGCCTCCACCCCGGATCCATCCGTCTGCGGACGGAGCGAATACAACCATTGCTGTACCTGCTTAAATTCTTCGCCCGCAGGTAGCCCGACCTTCAAATCGATATTTTCCACCGCAAACAATCCAAACAGCATCCGGGTATCCCGCAACCCCATGGCCTGCAGGCGCACCTGAATTCGGTTGACGCCCGCCTGTAAGGGGAAGGTCAACAACACCGAGCCGGGGCTCTGATGATAACGAACAACTTTCAGCCGCCATATGTGTCGGCCGTTCACCCACAGATCCGCTCCCCCAGACACCCAAAAACGAAAAGAAATCTCTCCTGCTTCAGGCGCAATTAATTCGGTTTCCGCCAAAACCTCCACCGAAGCCGGGCGGTGATAGAATTTTGTAAATTCGATAAATTCGTTTCGTCCCGCGTCATGAGGGTGCCAGTCTTCCCCGGCGGCTTCCGGACAGGCTGGCGGATCCGGCAGCACGCTTTCCCTCAAGGCCTCATCCGACTTTCCCGGTCCCTCATATGCGGTCACCCGCAGCGGAGACACCCGCCAATGGCGGATGGCCCCGCGGGTAGAAAGCGGAAATATCCCCCTTCCGGGAAAACTGAAACCTTCTTGGTGCACAGAGCTTACCGCAATGATTCCAGAACTTGCTGAATCTCTTTGTCAGAGGTATGCGAAAGCGTCCAGGTCAGGGTGGCCTCCCAACTTTCGCCGGCTGGAATTTCAAATCCGCGTTCGGTTGCCAGCTCCACATTGTAGTGCCCCTGACCAAACCAGATCCCCGGCTCGGCCCAGCCTTGACCGCTGATTTTTTGCTTCAGAGCCAACCCAGTCACCGTATCCACCGCCGCCCACCAGCCACCGTAAAGTTCACCGGATTTCTTTTTCCCCAACCCGCTCCAGAACGGGATGGTTTCAAATGTGTTCTCCCGGGGGAAACCCAACACATCCGTTACCGACTCCCCGACACCGCCCACCGTGTATTCGGGATGGCTTTTATAACTGAATTTTTTCGCCGCCCCGGTCGGATTTTTCACGTCCATGGCCAGGGTCAGGGAAGCCCCTTTCAGGGTCCAGGTCTGTCTTACTTCCAGCTCTCCCGCTTTTCCACTCAGAACCAAACGGCCTCCCTCGGCCTCCACAATCTCCATCGGGTCATTTTTTAACTTTCCGTTGAAGCTGTCCCAGATGCCAAAAGCAAAGGGGACATTTTGAATGTTCGGCAACACCCCGTAATCAATCCGGATCTGATTGCTGGCCGACTTGCGGTCTATCAGTTCCAGCAAACGTCCGCCGCGCCAGGCATCAATGGTCACGGCCAGATCGGCGTTACTCAACAGATACATTGGATTTTCAATGAGCGGAAATTTCACCTCTTTGGTTTGCGCAGCCTCAGGTGCCGCCTGCAGACTTCTCAGATAAAAGGACGTGGTTGTCACCCGCGAACCGATTCCGGAGGGTTGGGGTTCCACCACATTCAGTTTCAGCCTTTCAAGGGTGCTGTTTTTCCGTCGCGGCAGCGGCATCTCCGCGACCACCGTTTGCAAAGCCGGCACGGTGAATGACATTTCTGACAGAGTTTTCTCCTCCGCATCCACGATCACCAAAGACAATGAAACCTCCCGGTCATTGGGATTGTTCAATTCCACCGGCAATGCCGCTTCTTCGTCATTTTCCGCCACCAGAACCTGTTTTTGAACCAGCATGGGCACCACCGGTCCCGCGCTGGCAACCGCCCGGGCAGGCGACACCTGCACCACGGAAATGGGAGCATCTGTGTGCAGATACACCGGCGATGAACCAAAGGTAACCGAAAATGTTCCCGATGCATCCGGCAACAACTCATCTGTATTGCCGAACATATCCACGACTTTCACCGATGCGGAACTTGTTTTAAATATCCCGTCTTTCGCGGAGGCTCCATCCCAGATCACCGCCACTTGGCCGGCATCGTCCGCCTTTCCATACACATAGCCATATGAGGGGGATGCCAACCCTGTCACCGGACCTTTCAATGCGCAGTTCCCAATTTCGTTCAAGGCCGTTTCCACTGCGTAATACGCCTCTTTTTTCTGCAGATTGTAATCCAGCAATCCAAAACGGTGTTCTGAGAAATTCATATCCTCCCCTTCATCCCAGAAGGAGTAAAGAAACACCCGATCAAAGCCCAGGGCGTGATGAATCACCAATCCGCGCACCAAAAACTCCGCTTTGATCCGCGGCGTGATCCTTCCCGAAGGATTGTTCACCAGAGCATCACTGTATCCGAACTCAGTGGATATCAGCGGCTTCTCAGTGTCCCCGTGCCTCTCCAGCACTTCATTGATTTTGCGCATGTTGTCATACATCGCCTCCGGCGCGCCTTTGGGATACCCCTCCGGCACCACGTGTCCACCCGCGATTTTGCAGTAGGTATGCAGATCAAGCACATCAAAATGATCTTTCCCCCCCAGTTCATAAAATTCATCCAGCCAGGCAATCGAGGTGTCCTCCAGTCCGCTGGAGGGTGCACACACCACCGCGTCCGGATTGATCTTTTTGATTTTGGCATAGGTCTTTTTGAGATTGTTCACATAGCTGATCACCGGCGCGGCTTTCAGATCCGGCTCATTGCCCGGTCCGGAAAAGGAATGCACCCCCAGCTGGGTGGCCACCGGAATATTGTTCCCGTGCGGATAGGTGTACACCCCCACCCCTTTCTCATAAAACATCTGATAAATTTTGGGATCCACCACCCACCAGCGGGTCTGTTTAATCCCGGACTTTCCGAGCAGATCCAGCGCCACCAGATCGTAGGAGCGCTGATCCGGTCCGCGGCTGTTGCGATGACCGCCCCCTTCCCAGAAATGATTCACCGCCACCATGTCTCCAAAGGTGTCACACTGCAGCGGCTCCGGAATCCGCACCGTAACCGGTTCCACCAGCGCATATTCGCCCTGGGGATAGACCGCCGTTACTCCAAACACCATCTCTTGCCCGGGATCCAGCGGATACACAATGGCATGACTTTTATTGCCCGGCACGGTTTTTAACAATTCGGGCTCACTTTCCTTCACATCTTCAAATCCGGCAGGCCCCGCATAAATTTTCCACTGGGTCACCCCGCTGTGCACCGCACGGTTTTCCGACCAGTCAATTTTTGCCACTCCGGACTGAATGGTCTCCACCTTGAATTTCACCTTCGGACGGCTGTCCGCCCCCAGATACTGCACCCCCTCCTCGGGCAGTGCCCCCCAGATGGCGATTTCCGCCACCTGCTGCTGACGGGCCCCATTCCGGCGCTGAATCCGGAATTTCACATAACGTGCTTTCACCGGCTCATCCAGTTTCAGGGTCATCCGGGCAATGAAATTTTTCTTCAGCTTCTGGTCTCCGCTCTCCACCATTCCGTGCGGGGTGAAGTTTTCACCGTCATCACTGAGCAACACATAAAACGCGCCGGTATCACGGCTGGCCTCATGCAGCGCCCACACATCAAAGGCCTGCAGCGCAAAGGCACTGCCCAGATCCGCCACCACTGTCACCCACTGACCCCCACTCCATTTACTGTAGGTCCGGCTTTTCCAGTTGCTGCCGGTGTTGCCATCAAACAACACTTTTCCGTCAGGACCGCCCGTGGAGATACTTTCCGCATCCGTGGCATACTCCCCTTCTTTCACCCAGGAAAATTTAAGGTCCGTCGGCTGCACTGAGGTGCCTGCGGGAAAATCCCCGTTGAATTTTCCGGGTTTGATATTGTTGGACAGCAGACTCAGTTCCCCTGCCGCCACCATGGCCGCAGGGACCGATTTTTTCGCTGCCGGTTTTTTCGCAGCCGGCGGCGCAGCCGGAACCGCACCTTCGATCCGGCTGCCGCGAATGCCAATTTCCGCGATCTGCTGCTGCTTGGCTCCGTCCCGGCGCTGCATACGGAATTTCACAAACTGTGCCTGCACCGGCGCATCCGGTTGCAGCGTCATTTGAATGATTTTTTTGGAAGCCTTTGGCTGATCTTTGCTGTCCGCCGTCCCCAGACTGCGGAATTCGCTGCCGTCATCACTGACCAGCACTTCAAAAGAACCCGTATCCCGGGTGGATTCATGCAGCGCCCACACATCAAAGGCCCCCAGAATGTGCGGCGTCCCCAGATCCGCCACCACTGTCACCCATCTTCCACCGCCCCATTTGCTGTAAGTGCGGCTTTTCCAGTTGTCGCCGGTATTGCCGTCCACCAGCACTTTGGCGTTCTCACCGCCGGTGGAAACACTTTCAGAATCCGTGGCAAACTCCCCCTCCGTCACCCAGGATAATTTCAGATTGGAAAGTGGCTTCATTTCCCCCGCTGCGGCGGAAACGGCCGCGGGAGATACCGCCGCTTGTTTCGGTTCAGGCTGCACAGACGGCGCCGCCTCCCCTCCTTCTCCGGGTGTTCCCCACACCGCAATTTCTGCAACCTGCTGCTGCTTGGCACCGGCCGCCCTCTGGATCCGGAACTTCACAAACCGCGCATTGACCGGCGCATCTGTTTTTAAGGTCATTTTGATGATCTTTTTTGCCGCTTTCGGCTGATCAGCACTGTCAGCCTTCCCCAGCGAACGGAAATCTTTTCCGTCCATACTGGTCAGCACTTCAAAAGAGCCCGTATCCCGGGTGGCCTCATGCAGCGCCCACACATCAAAGGTGTCCACCGCAAAGGTCCCCCCCAGATCCGCCACCACAGAGACCCAGCTTCCCCCGCTCCATTTGCTGTAGGTGCGACTTTTCCAGTTGCTGCCGGTATTGCCGTCCACCAGCACCTTGGCATTCTCTCCCCCGGTGGAAATACTTTCCGCATCGGTGGCGAATTCGCCCTCCGTCACCCAGGACAAAGTCAGGCCGGACAACGGTTCAGATTCTGCGGAAAAACTCAACAGGGATTGAAAAAACAACAGCAACAAAAACATTCTCTTCAGGATCAGGGACATGGGATACTCCGGGTTCAATATTCAGCTATAAAATATAACAAATTTCGTTAAAAATATAAGTTGTGCTCACACACAGTTTTCAATTCAACATCATAATATACGTAATTATCATTATTAATTGCGTAAATAATATCAGTAAAACAAAAGAAAGGTCAAGAGGGAAAACCCCGTTGATCACAGATATTTACAAACCCACCGCTTATCATCCGCCCCGCCAGCGTTATTTGTCTCACCTGAGACAAATAATTCTGAGAAGCAGTCGGGAACGATCGAAAGGAAAAGGCAGTGCCCCCTTTGTGAGTAATCACCGTTTACAAGGTTTATAGAGAACGGGTGGCCGCGGGCACCGCCACTGTGCTGCCCCGCACTACCAGCTCGGGTTTGAATACCCGCCGGGGAAGCGTGTCCAGTGACCCACAGACAAATTCATCAATCGCCTGCACCGCTTCATACCCCACCTCATTCAAATGCTGACGCACCGTGGTCAGCGGCGGCACCGTGAATTGACTGTTGGCATAATCATCAAAGCCGGCAATGGAAATATCATCAGGCACCCGCTTTCCCGCCTCATGACAGGCTAGCAGCGCCCCGTAAGCCATTTCATCGTTATTGGCAATCAAAGCGGTGGTTTCCGGACAGTTCCGCAGAACTTTTTCGGCCTGCAGGTAACCTGCCTCCTGTGCCATTTTGGTGGGAATATGTTTTATCAGCAGTTTTTCCACCAGGGGATTCCCGGCGTGATGCAAATGATTCAAAAACACTTCCGCCCGCCGTGAATTGTCAAAATCGCTTACCTGCGGACCCGCCAGATAGGCAATATTCTGATGGCCCAGCTGTGATAAATGATTGAGCAACAAAGTCATCCCCTCATTGGGATCTGTATACAAATACCCGGCTTCATTGTAATCACAACGCCCGTTGAGCACCATCACCGCCATCCGTGCTTTAGCCAGTTTGGTCAATTCCGCCTGGGATAAAATGCTGGACAACAAAAGTATCACCCCGTCACAGCGGCGGTCACGCAACAACCGGAGAAAATCCAAATTCTTCTTCTCCGCCGACTGCACAAACACCGTGGAAATATCCACATTCCGTTGCAGCGAATAATTTGCAGCCCCGGCCAGCATCGCTGAAGTAAAGGTGTTAATATGCGGTTTATCCATTTCCATCACCACCGCAATTCGCACCCCCCGACCGGAAATATGTGCGGAATAACGATCATCCTCTTCCAGGATCTTCCGGATTTTGGAGCGCAGCTTTTCACTCACCCCGCTTTGATTATTAATCACCCGGGATACCGAAGCGGTGGATACATTTGCGCGGTTCGCAATATCTGCGACATTGATAGATACAGGTCTGGCCATGAAAATTGAAGTATTCCTATGAAGGTTAGAAAACAATATTAATTTCGTAAATAATCTCTCCACTTCTGAAACGATGACCGCGAATGAGCTGAGCGCGTTTCACTTTTCCCTCCCCCCTCCACCCACATTAAAATACACCGCTCCTTCCGGCTCCAAAACCGGATCGCCCAAATTCCGTTCCAACACATTCTGACTGAAATAATTTCCTTTGGCATGCACATTGCCCGCCCAGATGCCGTTCACCCGGTTTTCCCGGCAACGGTTGTGAAAGAAAAAATTCCCTTCCGCCCTCTTCTCTTCCGACCGGCCGCCCACACTCAGCCCACGCGCATTACCCACACAATCATTCAACGCAATCACATTGCCGCCGGTATTCCCCTCCACCGCTTCATTCCACACATGCACCCCGGAATCCTGATTTCCGGACAGCACATTCCCGGCCACCACCATCCCCTTTACCGCCTCCTCCACAAACACGCCATGCCGGCCGTTGCCACCGGACACATTAAACAGGGCCGTAGAGCCCGACGCATAAGCATCCAGATCGATGCCGTCCATACCATTGCCCACACACACATTATCAATGGCATGAATACGCTGCGCCACATGCGCCCAGATCCCGCGATACCGGTTCCCGAACACCCGGTTGCGGTAGAGAAACAGCGGCGCCTGGCCCCGCGATTTGGTATTCACCCCGTCCCTCGCTCCCGCGGTGAGATTCATCCCTTCAACCAACACTACCGCCCCGCCCGCAGCATTCAGCGGATGGAACACCTGCCGGCCCGCATCCAAAGTTCCGCCGGAAATGGCACAAACCCCCTGATCCGGCACCCGTATCACCTGGGTCAATGGTGCATCCGCCTTCCATGCCGGCTCCAACTCCGTGCCCGGGTCCGCCCGGATCCGTCCCTCCAATATCAGACACACATCCGGGGGAAGCTGCAGGCCCTCCGGTTTACGACTCACAAACTCGCCCTGTAGCCAAAGCACAATCACATCATCCGCATGATTCAAACGGGCTTCATCCAAGCGGATCTGCACCTCATTCAAATCCCGCGGAAGCTCATTTTTTGACCGGTTCCCTCCCCGCATTTCCAAATCAAAACGCCCCATGCCCGCCACAATCAGCGGATCCCGATGCGGACGTGAGAGGGTGGGCGGATGAAAAAACTTCATATGATCCGCTTCCGGAATCCGGACACCTTCATTTCCGACCCAATATACGTCGCCTCCCCCCGAATGTTCGACCACCGCCTCCGCAAAACGGTTGCGGAAAAACTGCTGACCCTTCCCTTCCAACTGCAACGATTGACCTTTCAGGGAACCCACATTTTCACTGATCAGGTTTTCGTTACTGCCCGGAGTCAATTCCAGGACCCGCCCATCCCCGAATACATTGCGGGTGATCACCGAGCCTTCCGATCCACAACGCAGGGAGCGCCCATTTTTCTCAAAACGGTTTTGCGCAATCACAGAACTTTTCGATTCAATGTCGAGTGCCACATCTGATTGCTCCCGGAAAATATTATTCTGACAAATAAAGCCCGCGGTATTTTTTACCCGCAACCCCACCCCATTGCCCTCAAAATCACAACCGGTCATTGAAGTCGCTTCATTCACTGCTCCGCCATCGGCCCCTGCATAATCCAGTCCTGTCCCCTTGCAACCGCGGATGAGCAGCCGGTCAAAAATCATCCGTTTGCCGCCACGCACCCGGATCCCCGCCACCGCTTCCCCCCCTCCATCCAACACCGCAAGTCCCGGCCCCACCGAAACCACCGCCACCGATGCCGCATCTTCCATCTGAATCAACGAGGAAGCCGAAGCATCCGCAAGCGCGCGTACACCCGCATCAGATGAAAGCAACAATACCGAGCGGGAAGGGAGTTTTAACGCTTGTGCTCCCACCCAAAGGTCGCCCCCGACTTTTAAAATCAAAATTGCTTCCGGATGATCCCGCCGCGCCCTGTCGATGAACCGCTGCGCTTCTGAAACGTTCCCAGCCGGCAATTCAATTTGCAAATGAGTCTCATCTTCAGCAACGATAAAAGGGAATCCATCATCGGGGAACGGGTTCGTAAATCCCGTTCCCCAAACACAAAAAAAACCAAGCAACAGAATCGCGGGGATTCCGAGCTTGGGATTTCTCATCTGCTACAATTTATTTCAGCGGCTGGTACGACGAAAGAAGAAAAGCAACGGCAATGCCAACCCGACCAGCATCAAGGAAGAAGGCTCTGGAATCACAGAGAGCTGGAAGTTATCGTAGACCCCTTTCGAATTCTGTTGCACGGAATATCCCACCCAGTTAATCGTCGGATTCGTGGTGTAGGTAAAGGTATCGGTGACTTTCACATCATCCACATACCATGATGCACTCCAGTTTGTATCCCGGGTATCAAGCAGAACTTTCAGGTTCACCCAGGTTTCGGTTCTGGAGAAAGTAAATGCATCACTGTTCGACCCATTGCTCCCCCCATAGCGGTTTCCCTGACCCAGATCCGGGTCCGATACGATCGACATCCAGGCATATCCTCTGTTGGCAGACATATCCCGGGTTAAATCCGCATTCTGAGAAAATCCGACCCCCAGCCATTTGTCGTCGTTGTCGACACTCGAGCTTGTCCCCCGGATGTCCACAGACAATTCATACAGTTGACCCGTGACCGGGGTAAACGCAAGCAGAGCACTGCCTTTATTTCCGCTCGGAATTCCTCCGGTTGCACTAAATGACGGACCCGTTCTCGCCTGCCAGGTGGCAGAGGCATCGGTGCCGAAATTTCCAGTTCGAACATCAGGTGTGGTCCCGTGTAAATCCCCAGTTCCTTCAAAATCCTCCGAGTAAAGCACCTCCGCAGACACCTTGGATACCATAAGTGCAAACAGAGCGAATCCTACAAATACACACTTTTTCCACGTCTGGTTCATTTGGTTTATCTGATTCATTAGTTCTCCTATTGGAATTTCAAATTTCAAGACTGGGTTCACGGAAGCAGTGGATTTTCAGGCACCGCGCCGCCGGAACAGCAACAGACCCGCCAGCCCGGCAGAAAAGGTCAGCAACAGGGAGGAAGGCTCGGGAATGACCGCGAGTTGGAAGTCATCATAAAACGAACGGGCATTATCCAAACGGCTGAATCCCACATGCGTGATCGTCGGGTTTGAGGAATAGGTATAGGTGCTTCCCGCCTGCACATCATCAATATACCAGCTAATGTCCCAATTGGTATCCGTGGTATCCAGCACCAGCTTGAGTTCCCGTGCCCCCGCAGTGGTGGCCACTGATCCACTTTCCAAGCCTCCATCGGCCTGATAGGTCACCTCCCGTCCAGCTGCACTTTTTTGAGAGGAAATCGTCATCCGGGTATGCTGGCTGCCCCCATCAAAGAACCCCAGTGATATCCAGTCGTCCATTTGACCTACCCAAGTGCTGTTTCCGGTGAACGAGGTTGAGAGTTCATAGATCTCACCGGCAACCGGGGTGAAGGAAAGCCGGGCATGTTGTGAGTTGTTGGGAGACGAACCCATATACCCGCTCGCAGAATACTGATCACCAGCACTCCAGACTGCATCCTTTGTACCATAATCAAGCGAATCCGAAACCACATCCGGAGTCGTTGCATCCAGATCCCCCGTTCCGTCAAAATCATCGAAATACAGGATTTCCGCTTTTACCTGGACGCCGCCGGCACAGAGCAGTGCGCCAAGAAAAACGGACAATACCGTTTTCATACTGTTGGGCTGTAATTGAAATGGTTTCATGATTTCTCCTTGTGGAAATGTTCTTTAGGAAAACCGCTTCCTTAACATATGCAGAAACAAATTTTCGTAAATACCATAATTATTTTCGTAACTAATAGAAAACACACTTCCTTTCATTTTGTCAAGGGGGCAAAATTAATATTTTGAGTTAAAACAAGGAAGTCCAAGATCTTTTCGTTTTAATGATCGAATCATACCCTCATCATCCCATGCTGCCATAGGCGTTGCGCTTGCCATCCATCCTAACCCCGGCAGGCACAACGCCGTTGGCGTAATAAAATAAATGTTAATACCTTCCCCGGGTAGCTTCGTCCCTCAGCAACCCCGGGCTGAAAGGCGCAACGCCTTTGGCGTAAAATACATAGAATACCAGATACCCAGGGTAGGTTCGTCTCTCACCAACCCCAGGCTGAAAGGCGTAACGCCGTTGGCGTAGCACGGATTCCGGAATTCCATCTGCCCAGGCTACGCCAACGGCGTTACACCTTTCAGCCCAGGGTTGATCCGACGCAGGAGGATCTACCCTGGGTCAACATCCACCCACCTTCCCCTACGCCAACGGCGTTGCGCTCGCCATCCATCCTAACCCCGGCAGGCGCAACGCCGTTGGCGTAATATACTAAATGATAAAACCTTCCCAGGGTAGCTTCGTCTCTCACCAACCCCAGGCTGAAAGGCGTAACGCCGTTGGCGTAGCACGGATTCCGGAATTCCATCTGCCCAAGCTACGCCAACGGCGTTACACCTTTCAGCCCAGGGTTGATCCGACGCAGGAGGATCTACCCTGGGTTAACATCCACCCGACATCTCCTACGCCAACGGCGTTGCGCTCGCCATCCATCCTAACCCCGGCAGGCACAACGCCGTTGGCGTAATATACTAAATGATAAAACCTTCCCAGGGTAGCTTCGTCCCTCAGCAACCCCGGGCTGAAAGGCGTAACGCCTTTGGCGTATCGAAACTAGATAGTACGCCCCCATAACCCAGGCTACGCCAACGGCGTTACACCTTTCAGCCCAGGGTTGATCCGACGCAGGAGGATCTACCCTGGGACAACATCCACCCACCTTCCCCTACGCCAAAGGCGTTGCGCCTGCCCAACATCAATCCCAAACGTATTTTTCATCAAATGCGAGATTATGCGCCCGCAAAAGTTGACGAAATTCATCCTGAAAAGTCAGCTTCCCATGATGCACCTCTTGATTCTGAATGTAAGCTTTCACATCCGGCACCCGGCTTTCTGATACCGAAAATATCCCATACCCTTTTTGCCATGAAAATGACGGTTCCCTGAATTCATCTTTAAACCAAATCGAACTCGACCGCTTCACTTCCTTCACAAAATCGGCTTGGGAAATGGACCTGGATAAGGTGCTGAGAATATGTATATGATCCACATACCCTCCGACCAGAAACGATTGACAACCCAACGTATTCACCGCGGCACCCAGATAAGCAAATGTTTCATTTCGCACCCCCAGCTCTTTCAACAAGGGCTGCCGGTTTTTGGTGGAGAATACCGTATGGACAATTACATGGGATAAGGATTGGGGCATAAAGAAATAATCCCTCAAAAGGGAATAATTCACAAGTATTTATATGGAATGATGGCAGACGCAACGCCGTTGGCGTAGAAAACACGGGGTGACATGTCCTGGGGTAGGTTCGTCCCTCACCAACCCCAGGCTGAATGACATAACGCCGTTGGCGTAGCACGGATTCCGGAATTCCATCTGCCCAGGCTACGCCAACGGCGTTACACCAATCTTCTATCCCCCCCAGCCCAAGATACGCCAACGGCGTTACGTCCTTCAGCCCAGGGTTGATCCGACGCAGGAGCCTGGGGTAGGTTCGTCCCTCACCAACCCCAGGCTGAATGACATAACGCCGTTGGCGTAGCACGGGTTCCGAAATTCCATCTGCCCAGGCTACGCCAATGGCGTTGCACCAATCTTCTATCCCCCCCAGCCCAAGATACGCCAACGGCGTTACGTCCTTCAGCCCAGGGTTGATCCGGCGCAGGAGCCTGGGGTAGGTTCGTCCCTCACCAACCCCAGGCTGAATGACATAACGCCGTTGGCGTAGCACGGATTCCGGAATTTCATCTGCACAAGCTACGCCAACGGCGTTACACCTTTCAGCCCAAGGTTGATCCGACGCAGGAGCCTAGGGTAGGTTCGTCCCTCTCCAACCCCAGGCTGAATGACATAACGCCGTTGGCGTAGCACGGGTTCCGGAATTCCATCTGCCCAAGCTACGCCAATGGCGTTGCACCAATCTTCAATCCCCCCCCAGCCCAAGATACGCCAACGGCGTTACGTCCTTCAGCCCAGGG
>JARHXX010000090.1 GCA_029269125.1 Kiritimatiellaeota bacterium B1221
TCGTATCCGGTTACAGTGGCGCGACCGCGGCCGATTTTCACGGCCTTCCGTTTGACGGAGGTCTCTTCAGCGAATGTCGCAGGGCCTGCATAGCGGACATAAAAGTGTTGGCAAGTATAAATGTGTTAATTCGTACCTGTTAGGTCGGATATGAATTTCAGGCTTATTGGCTTAAGGGGTATTATTCGGATTCCAGTAACCGTTGTCGTCTGTGGGCCCGAACCAACCGAGTGACTCCTCCTGGTTATCTCCTCCATAATAGTTGGGGCCTGTCGTTTGGTTTGAAGTCTCCCGGCTAACACGTCCGTCAACCCAGGCGACCAGTGTTTTGCCTTTGGCTCTGAAATGTGTGCTGGGTTGCAGAGACCATCCGCCGGTGGCGGAGATATAGGGTTCGGTGAAGGGATATTCCTGTATCCCGTCACTTTTTGCAAATGCGGTAAGGGTGAAGTGAATCACTTTGCCGGGGTGGGGAATGCGCATCATGGTCATGGGCATGTGAGATCCGTTGATATATTGCCCTCCCAAATAGGCACCGTTGTAGCCATACCCGCCGGCCCCGGCTTCAAAGCTGCCTGTGTCTGCTGTGGCATCGGAGAGGAGGGGACAAGTGTTAATTTTCTTTGCGTCACCCATGTAGGGGGCGAGGTAGCCCCCCCTGAGTTCAAACGGGGCGCTGATTGAAGGGCGGGACCCGTGCCACCGCACAAGGTTGCTGGGGCTTATGGACGGCGCGAATGCACCTTCATGGTCCACCATATATGCAAGGCTGGCATTGGCCAGCTGATGCAGGTTTGAAGTGGACGCCGTGATTTTCGCTTCGTTCAGAATTGATGAAATGCCGGAGGTGACCAGTGTGATCAGCAACGCGATTATGGTGATCACCACCAGCATTTCTATCAATGTGAATGCGCGGACCCTGTGATTATTTTTTGCGGGCATAATATACAACGGTCCCTGCGCTTAAGCAGATCAATACCCATGTGGAGGGTTCAGGAATCGCGTGAATGACACCCACCGCATCCAGATCAAAACCCCCAGTGTTAAAGGGGGTGCTGAAAGGATCGTTAATATAGTCCCCGTCTGCATCCTGACTGCCGTAGGCCGGATCCAGAGAGCCGACGACATCGATGATTCGGACATGGGTGATGCGGGTGGTGTCCAGACCGGCTGTTCCTGCGAACTCTTCCAGATCAAACATGGTTCCCCACCCTGACATATATTTACCGGCGAGGTTATAGTATTCCGTGGTATCCACGCTGCCGAATCCGCCAATCTGAACCGGTGATGCCTCTTCGGGTGCGTAATCGCTTTCAAAGCGGAAGAAGTTGATGCCGTCGGAGCTGACTTCGACAAAACCCAATTCTAAAAAGGTTTCGCTGAAGCCGTTTTCGAACACGGCAAAATCGTAACCGGTTCCGTTGGTGATGGGATTTGCAAATGTTAAGGTGACCGAACCGCCATCGCCGAGAGAAACGACATTGAAGTTGCTGCTGCTGTGAGCGTCCGCCTTTCCCAGCATGTCATTGGGATCTCCGTAACCGACAGTGCCTGCGGAGGGGGTGCTGATGTCCATATAACCCCGGTTAAGGTTTTGGTAACCGGTGGCCCAACCCACAATGGAGGGGTCGTCGGCAGGTATGGAAAAATCATCGGTATAGATCCCTGCGGACAATCCGGAGCTGCCGGCGGTGAAGGCGATGATGCAGAGTGAGCTGATCAAACTTTTCATGATGATTAAGCTCCTTTGCGTTTGAGAAAGGAAAGGGCCAGCAGGGCAAATCCAATACACAGGGCGGACAAGGTTCCGATTTCCGGAATGACCTGGATGATTTGATTGTCGACGGCAAAATAGATTTCGCCATCGTGTTCGCGAATATCTCCCAGACGGTTTGTGGTCGTCATAATTAAATCATTCCCGGCATAGGCGCCGGCGCCATTCAGATTAAACGAAACCAAGGCACTGGGTGCGGAGAAGCTGGTGAGGGAAACGATGAGATTGCCATTGGCATCAAAAGCCATTCCGGTGGCGCCGCTCATGGTGGTGTACTCCCCGCTATAATCCGCCCAGCGTACACCGGTTTGGCTCAGGGGGTTGTTTATCGGGTCGGCAATGGCATCCGAAACCTGGGAGGCGGACCATTTATAAATACTTAAATCCCCGTAGCCCGGCGCGTAATACATATTGCCCGAAGCATCAAAAACGAGAGGGCCCGAGCTGCCAAAGGTTTCTCCCAGATCGAGGGCGGGATCGTTGTTCAGGTCGCCATTCCCGTCTAAACTACTGTAATAAATATGGTTGGTTCCAAAACCAATCGCACCCGTGATAAAGAGATCGCCATTGCCATTATAGAGACCGTAATTTGCGGTGGTGGAAATGGGGGAGCTGGAGGGGGATGCCGAGTTGGGGTCGTAACGGTGAATATTTTGATTCGTATAGTCACTGTCGTTAAAATAAATATAATCCCCGATGGCCACCACAGAAGCCCCCGAGAAATGGGAAGGGTTGCTGTAAATATTGGTGGTGGTGACCCCGTTGTTTCTCCAAATATTCACATCCGGGTAACCGGCCGAGGTCATGTAGTTGAGGGCACCGCTGGTATCCCAGTCGTAACTCGTAATCGAATCGGAGGAGGAGTGGGTGTAGAGAATGGAACCTCCATAACCGGACTCATAAGTGATGGTTGCCCGAACGGCGTTCAGAGACAGGGTCGAGAGCATCACGATAAACGTGAAGCAATGAATTGCTTTCATAATATTTCCTTTGCCCCTTGCGCGGGGGCCTATGTTGAGGGTGGTCCCTTCGGGAGGGGCCTGGAAATCTCCGTCACGTCTTCTGGCTACCCGGCATGGCCTTCTTTTCCCCTTCCATCCTGCGATGTGGATCTTGAAAAGTCGTATCCGGTTACAGTGGCGCGACCGCGGCCGATTTTCACGGCCTTCCGTTTG
>JARHXX010000091.1 GCA_029269125.1 Kiritimatiellaeota bacterium B1221
TACCCTCAACCTTCCCCCGCATTCCCCACCAACTCCCCAGCCCGGTACGGGCGACATTCCAAAGCCCGGTCCGCCAGGGCCGGGTGTCTCCCCCCAATACTCCTGAGCCCCACCGGGGCGGCATTCGCCGCAACCCGAATCGATACAGACTGCCCTTGTAATCAAATCCAAATCACAACCCTCCACGTCTCCCACACCTATTTATCGTACATCGGCGATATACGATTATACTGCAAAAAACATCCCCCCGCATCCGGTTCCGTTGTTTACTCCGCCGCTTCCTGCATACTTAAACAATGCAGCGATCCGCCCTCCCTTATCAGCACTTCACTCGGGACCCCCAGCACCTCCCGACCCGGAAAGAGCTCCCCTAAAATTCCCAGCGCTTGCGTATCCCCCCTCTTCTGCCCATAAGTCGGCACCAACACTGCCGCATTCAAAATCAGAAAATTCGCGTAAGTGGCCGGCAGACGTTCCCCCGCTTTCCACAACCCCTCCGGATGCGGAAGATCCACCACCCCATATTTTTCATTCAAGCGCTCACGATTTTCCATCAAAACCCGGAAATTCGGATCCGAATCCTCGCACAGCGATGTCACCACCGTGTCATCACTCACAAAACGGCTGATGGTGTCAATATGCCCGTCGGTATCATCCCCGATCAAACCCTCCTTCAGCCACAAGGTCTCCGTCACCCCCAAATATTTTTCAAAACACGCCTCCGCATCCGCCCGCGTCCAGCCCGGATTACGATTGTCATTCAACCACACCGATTCAGTCGTAATCATCTGCCCCCGCGCATTCACCTCGATCGCCCCTCCTTCTCCGACATTCGGAACCCGGTGAGCAGGCACTTTCCGAAGTTCGGAAACCCGGCGCGCCACCGCATCATCATCCTGCCAGGGAGAAAATTTGCCTCCCCAGGCATTATACACAAAATCCACAATTTCATTTTTTCCCGATTCATTTTTGACAAACAGCGGACCATGATCCCTGCACCACGCATCATTCACCGGCCAGTCGTGAAAGATGATTTCCTTAAAATCCGCTCCGGCATCCTTCAAACGAAACCTGGCAACCTCCTGCCACGCCGCAGCACAAATCATCTCCACCGATTGGAAATGACTCACCGTTGATGCAAAAACGGCATACGCCTTTTCCGCCGCCTCACGGCAATCCGGCCAGGTATTCGGATTTCCCAGCCAAGTCAGCCAGACAGAAGATTGAGGCTCAAATTCAGCAGGGAGTCTTAACATCATGATTTAATCCTTTAGTCCCAATCACAGAAACCGCTGGGTCATCTCCCCATACGCATCAATCCGCCGGTCCCGGAAAAACGGCCACATCCGCCGATGCTCCTCCATCGCCTTCAAATCGCAGTCCGCAACCAGAATTTCCGTTTCTTTCTCACCGCCCTCCGCCAATAACGTGCCGGTATAATCCGCCACAAAGCTGTGTCCCCAAAATTCGGTATCGCCCTCGGTGCCCACCCGATTCACCGCAGCATAAAAACAGCCATTGGCCACCGCCTGACCTTCCTGCACCCGTTGCCAGGCCCGCAACTGCCGTTCCCCCAGTGACGCTTTTTCCTCCGGCAACCAGCCAATCGCAGTGGGACAAAAAATGATTTCCGCGCCATGCATCGCCGTAAGGCGGGCTGATTCCGGATACCACTGATCCCAACAAATGATCACCCCGATTTTTCCGTACGCGGTATTCCAGGCCCGAAAACCTGTATCACCTGGAGTAAAATAAAACTTCTCTTCAAAGCTCGGATCCTGCGGAATATGCATTTTGCGATACGCGCCCAAATATGCCCCGTCCGCATCCAGCACCGCCGCGGTATTGTGATACAACCCCGGCGCCCGCTTTTCGAACAGGGAAAGGATCAGCACCACCCCCAATTCTTTTGCCAGCTTTTGAAACCGATCCGTCGACGGACCCGGAACCGGCTCCGCCAAATCAAACAAATCCGGATCCTGCACCCGACAAAAATAGGGGGTCAAAAACAGCTCTTGGGTGCAAACAATCTTCGCCCCCCCCGCCACCGCCTCCCGGATCAAACCCTCGGTATGATCCGCAGCCTCAGCCTGAGAGTTAAATCCAGTGGTTTGTAAACAGGCAATTCGAGTTGTCTTCATAGCAGTCCATTTACCAAGTTCCGCCCGTTCTGCAAGCTTTCAAGATTAGAACGACACTTCCGAATTTTAACTTCCGAGTTCCTCGTTCAGGAGGGTTGTCCCGAAGCGTTTACGTGAAGGGTAACGCGGAACCCGGGTTCTGAAACCCCATCTTTTAAGCTTCTCTCAGAACCCCCGTGAAGGGCCTGTTGATTTATTCGAAAACAGAAAATTTTTCTCGAAAAATATATCGATAAATTAAAATGGTTCGAAAGCTTTTAACCGCAAGGATTTTTCGAAGTCTGAAAGACTTGGCTCACCGTAGCCAAGGGTTGAGCCTGTGAAACCCTTAGGCATTCATAAACATATAAATAACTTACCCTGAAGGGGTTATGCATCTTATTGATGTTTGTTTTTGGGTAGACATTAGGTGCGTAAGCCCTACAGGCTTCTTCTGTTTTTCTACGCTTCCGAGGGTTTCGCAAGCTCAACCCTCGGCTACGGTGCGCCGTCCCTTTCAGGGACAACTTATCGACGATTTCTTGCTGAAATAGAAAATTTCCGAATAAATCAATAGGCCCTGAACAAGGAACTCGGAAGTTACCAACCCAAAAAACGCCCGTATAATCTGCAACTTTTGACCCAACACCTGTTGTCCCTGATGGGAAATTGAAATCAGTTCACAGCGTACCATGAAATGACAGATTGTAGCATGCGTTGTCCCTGATGGGAAATTGAAATCAGTTCACAGCGGTGGACTGCTGGGGTATATGTCACTGCTTGTTGTCCCTGATGGGAAATTGAAATCAGT
>JARHXX010000092.1 GCA_029269125.1 Kiritimatiellaeota bacterium B1221
CGTGGAAATCCTCGCTTTGGCTCTTGTTTCATTTCACAGCCGTAGTCCACGATCTCCGAGCGTGGAAATCCTCGCTTTGGCTCTTGTTTCATTTCCACGCACGGAGTGCTTGGACTACGCCAGCGCCGCTTTCACAAAACGGCGCACCGCTTCCACATCTGCGGGCAAACGCTCACATTCTGTTTCCGCACCCTCTAATGCATCCAAGACCGGATGATGCGGCACTTCCCCTACGGCATCCACAATCGCATCCACAAATTTGGCCGGATGTGCGGTAGAAAGACAAATCAACGGATCCTCATTTCGTAACTGCTCCCCTACGGCCACACCCACCGCAGTATGGGGATCCAGCACATATCCATATTCACTATTCACTCTGCGAATCGTGCTGGAGGTCTGATGCGTATCCGCTCGATCCGCAAGGATCATCTTCATCGCGTCATGCTCCAGGCGTCCGGACAAATCCACCTGCCCCTGTTCAGCAAACGTTTTCATCACTTCAGAGACTTTCGCCGCATCATGATCCATCAACACATACAAAAAGCGCTCGAAATTACTCGCCACCTGAATATCCATGGACGGACTGATGGTGTGAGCCACCTTCCCGCTTTCGTATTTTCCCGATTGAAAAAAGCGGGCCAAAATATCATTTTCGTTGGTGGCCAAAATCAATTGACTCACCGGCAAACCCATTTGGGATGCATAATATCCCGCCAAAATATTACCGAAATTCCCGGTGGGCACTGAGAATTGTATATTTTCAGATCCACACGCCTTGCGAACCTTGAGACCCGCATAAAAATAATACACAATCTGCGCCATCACCCGCACCCAATTCACAGAATTGACGGCCCCCAATTTCATTTCCGTTTTAAAGGGCACATCCGCAAACAAGGTTTTCATAATCCGCTGACAATCATCAAAAGTGCCGTCGATCGCCAAATTATAAACATTCTCATCCAGTACGGAGGTCATTTGCAGTTCCTGAACCGGACTGGTTTTGCCTTCCGGATGCATCATAAAAATATTGATGCCCGCTTTCCCCCGGATACCGTGAATCGCCGCCGACCCGGTATCGCCACTGGTGCTGCCCAGAATATTCAGTGATTGACCGCGTTTTTCCAAGGCATATTCAAAAAACTGCGCCAAAAACTGCATCGCCATATCCTTAAAGGCCAAGGTCGGCCCATGGAACAGCTCCAGCACATAAAAATTACCGACTTTGACCGAAGGCGCAACTTCCGGATCGCGGAAGGTGGCATAAGCCCGGTTCACCAGCCCGCGCAGATCCTCAGCCGGAATATCCGTGATGAAACGGGAAAAGATCTCAAAAGCCAAATCCGCATAAGACAAAGAGGAAAGATGATCCAAATCGCCGGATAAATCAGGCAAAGATGCAGGGACCAGCAAGCCCCCATCAGGGGCGAGACCGGTAAGACCGGCATCGGTAAAGGACATGGCTTCAGTTTGACCGCGGGTGCTGATGTATTTCATGGGAAAGCTATTAAACAAGGGATGCTTGAGGTCAAGCGTAGTCCACGATCTCCGAGCGTGGAAATCCTGGCATACTCTCTTGTTTCATTTCACAGCCGTAGTCCACGCACTCCGTGCGTGGAAATCCTGCCTTTGGCTCTTGTTTCATTTCATAGCCGTCGTCCACGATCTCCGAGCGTGGAAATCCTGGCATACTCTCTTGTTTCATTTCACAAGCCGTAGTCCACGCACTCCGTGCGTGGAAATCCTGGCATACTCTCTTGTTTCATTTCCACGCACGGAGTGCATGGACCACAGAAAGCTATACATTTGAATATTGACAAGCTGACATGAAAGGCTTTTCATGAAAAAATGAGTGCTTCCAACTTCAATTTTTACGATCCGAATAAAGTCACGACATCGCACAAAAGGTGTTTACCCCACCTTGAACAAACGAATGTATGTTACTTCATCACCATGATGGCTGCGGATGCGTTTCCGAAGGAAGCCAAAGAAAACTGGGAGTTAAAAAGAAAAATCTGGTGCCGAAACCATGGCTTTTCAACGACCGCAAGTAGGGAAGAAATATATAAAAACTGTAATCAACGGCTAAAACAAAACTTCATCCGATCTATGTCATCCGCCTATCAACGATCTTTAGATAAAGGATCGGGTGCTTGTGTACTCAAAATTCCCGAAATTGCACAAATCGTAGAGAGTGCAATGCTCTTCCACCAAGGCAAAACCTGCGACTTAGCCGACAGAGTCGTTATGCCAAACCACGTCCACTTTCTCATCCAACCATATCCTACGGCCACGTTAAAAGAAATTTTGAAAAGTATCAGACGCTATTCTGCCAGAGAGATTAACCGAAAGTTAAATCAAACGGGAAGGTTTTGGTCCCAGGAACCTTTTGATCATATCGTTCGATCCCAACGGTATTTTAACCGATATCAGGCATATATTCGAGCCAACCCCAAAAGAGCAAAGTTACGGTCTGGAGAATATCTCTTGGTTGAAGCGTAGTCCACGATCTCCGAGCGTGGAAATCCTGGCATACTCTCTTGTTTCATTTCACAAGCCGTAGTCCACGATCTCCGAGCGTGGAAATCCTGGCTTAGCGTGGAAATCCTGTCTTTGGCTCTTGTTTCATTTC
>JARHXX010000093.1 GCA_029269125.1 Kiritimatiellaeota bacterium B1221
AGAACTGGTATAGATATTGCAATCCAAGCCAGTGCAAATGCTTTACCCGGTACAAAGGGTTCATTTAGTCCGTCTGATTTCATTCATCTGCCAACGTTTTAAACCACCGGACGGAGGCACGACGTTCGGTGGGTTTTATTGTTGTCTCTATTAATCAACATATCTAATCCACCACATAGTTAACATACATGCGAGTATTATCCTGATTGGTTATCAGAGTACAGCCACCATAAATATTTCCTACCTCACCAATAGATCGGTGATACCGTATTGGGTTTCGAATAGGTGCCAAATTAAATTCACTAAGCCAGTGGAACTCGGTGTAAGGTAAATCATTCAGTCGGTCTTCCAACTTGAAGTCGCTATTTTTCAGAATGTCTACCAAGTCTTCGGCTGATATTTCGCAATAAAAAGCAGCCATAAAGTCTGTAAAACCTGACTCAGCATATACAAGGTTATGGACACTTTCTGGGACCTTTGATCCTGTTGCCAATTCAAATACTTGGCGAGAAGAAGCCCAAGTACTGAAATTAAGAAAAATTATCCCCGAAATAATTATGCTAGGAACTATTGATAAAAGCTTCCAGCGGACACGAGTTTTTTTGAGTCGACCTAGGAGACAAAAAATAACCACTTGGAAAAGGGCAACAGTCCCGAGGGCAAAAGGAAACATTAAAAACCGTCCCAATTGATCATTAATCGTAGTGACGGAAAACGATACAATTAAAAAGGAAACAAGTATATAAAGGGCTTTACTCATATGAAACGTATATCTTTTTCATCAAAGGCAAAATTTTAATCCGGTTAAGACAACGTCTACCCGCACCGATTCATTCGGTGGCGGGGATTGTTATAAATCAGCTTTATCACTAGATTGATTTTCAGCAGCTTTTGATTCCTCTTCAGCGCGTCTTTGTTGCAACTCAATTATGTTTCTAGGCATCGTTTTTGCACCATCTCTATTTTGCCAAGATTCAGGTCTTGTCCCCCAAGTTCCAATGTCACACCAAAAATATTCTGCTCGGTACTCCGATGCATCAAGCCATTCTGCAAAAGCATGACCTCGTTCCGACAGTCCAATTCTTCCACGTAAATCTGCAGTGAGTAGGCCTGCATCAGCCAGTTGTTCGCAGAACTTTTTCACATCAAGATAACCATGACCACTACCAGTATGATGTTCAGACGTAATGTGATATTCTTGCCGCATTCCTAAGGATAATCCAACTTCTCTATGTAAAATCGCACCTGCTGTATGCATGAGAATAAACAATTGTGCCCCAGGAATATCCAGAAGACCTGCAATTACCTTGAATTGCGTAGTTTGATCAATGTAGACTTCGTCAGATGCACGCTGTCTTGGCCCTAAAGTTTGGATTGCTGAAAATATTTCTGAGGAAGGGGCTCCTAACGCTGACTGTAGGGAACCTGCTTGAGGTGGCTCATAAGTTGCAGAAGTAACTCCTGCTAAATCAGAAGGAAGTTGTATTCCCGCTGTGCGATCATACACAATATACGTTCTTTCTCGACCTAACGCCCCCATGAATAACCCAAGTTCAAAAACTACATTATCGCGAGGCGATGGGTCTTCATTTCCTCTTGAGAGCCTTAAATCATCAGGAGTGAGTACAAGCACTGCAAAATCAAACTGTTGAGATTTAGTGACAAGTGTCTCAAGCGTGCCTGAAGATAAGCCAAAGACGCCTTGGCTCCATAGAATCACTTCTGCATCATGATCAAGGTTTTGCTGTAGGGCTCTTGCAGCAGGCAAACCTTCTGTAGATGAACCTACAAATATTACTGAGCGGTTTGATTTATTCATAATTTTTTCTTTTATAACGCCTACCCGCACCGATTCATTCGGTGGCGGGGATTGTTCGAATTATTACAACCTTCCGTCCTTCTCTACAGCGATAATTGCCCGCGAACCTTCCATGGGCCTCCACGCAGGAGAATAAGTCCCGTCTTCACGTTTTTTTAAAAAAAGTATGAAGGATTTCTTTCTGTTTCTATCATCTTCGAAGTCCATAAAAAATGTTCCAACAGCCCCGAATATCACAGGCTTTTCGTTTTTGTCTTTTAAGTTTAGATGGAAGAACCTAATCGCTTTGGCATCTAATTCTCCCTTGAGAACGTAGGCAATTTGAAATTTGGTTTCCACAGTAATCATTAGATCTTTTACTTCCTGAGGTTGATCTACCTCTAGCAGTAGATCTGCACCCGAATTTTGGGTGGAGAGGGGCGTAGCAATCACCACGACATCAGCAAGTTCGAACATGTTGCTATATGTTTGCGGGGCCATGAGGTACGCTAATGCTTTACCTTGCGCCATTAGACAAACGAGTACTGAAGTGATGACGGTTAGTTTTTGCATTTTCCTTCTCCTTTTTACATCGAACTCTCAAGTCAAGCGGACCGCGTACTCGCGGTTCGCTTGGACGTATTGTTGGCATGCTATTTTTTCAAGTTAACGTTTAGATACCACATCGCC
>JARHXX010000094.1 GCA_029269125.1 Kiritimatiellaeota bacterium B1221
TTGATGACGGAACCCCGGATGAAACTCAGGGCAAAACTTCTTAGAAATCAGGCGGCTTGAACCCCATGCTGAAACCCCTTATCTTAGTGCCATTCTGGGCTGACCCTTTTCCGAATCCTCCACCCGGTTTGCTCACAAACCTCCGTCAAGGTTTGCAGATACAGCCTCCTGCCATCATCCGTGATAAAGATCTCCTGACCATTGTTCCCACGGCACATCACATGGTAGTGGGCTCCTTTATATTCTATCCGGCGTGGTCTTGGCATAAGGTGAATCTACGCTCTCAGCAAAGTCCGTCAAGCATATTTGCTACATTTCACAGGCTGACCCTATCCCTTTTCACTCCTGATGTTTTCAGTTTAGAAACCCGTCTTGAGCGGGGCGATCCCGTCATGCCTGAAATCTTTTATGCATTATTTACTTGCTGATCTCTTGGTACTTCTGACCCTTTTACCTTTTTTGTATTATTATTGAAGAATTTTCAATTAAACCATAACTATCTCTATAAAAACGATTTTCGGTGAAAAAACTAACATAACCATCAAATATGTTATAATGGTAATTCTTTATATTTTTTACAAAAAATAGAGGTTCGTCTTCTTCATTAGAGCTTTGTGCAATAGCTTCAATTTGAAAAATATCATCTTTATCATTTAGTTTTATACCATTACTAACAGATAATTTTGACACATCAGGGTTAGTAGTGTAATGTTTTGAATCAATTGCTTTGTCATTAATCCATTTGAAATCATCTTCTAATAAAATTGTTTCTGGTAATTTAGGAAATATATTTTCCAGTATATATTTCTTGTAGAAAACTTTTATCTGCTTTTCATTCTCATCGCCAGGATCCGCTTCTATTAGAATATTATAGTTATTCACAGTAACTTTAAAGTTAACTGCAACCGGAGCATTGATTATCCCACCATTATTTCCTACAAATCCTTTATGAGAGAAGTTTTTCACTTTAATCAAAAATGAATCTTCATTTTTCCAAATAGTGAACTCGGTCGTGACATATCCATTTATAGACTCATCTTGAGTCATTTCATTCGAAATATAATCAACTCTAAAACTAACCTTATTATGCTGATCGGGAAATCTACAAAATTCTAAATTTCGCACTAAGTCACCTCTACAGAGAGCAGCAACTACAAACATAAATATACATATTACTTTTTTCATAATTCTTCTGCGCTCCATATTGTAAATACATCATTATGAACAACAAATTCGACATTAGACATATCTAATATTGAATATGCAAAACCTCTTCCGTTACTTTTTATAGCCATTGATGAATTTGCTGTAACAACATTAATACTACTGTCTCCATTTTGGCATCTAAAAACTAGCTCTTCATCGATATCAGCTATTAATGTATCAATATCTGCAGATACATTCTTTGTGTCTATTTGATTAAATATTGATGATGCCGCAATTTCACTTTTATGCGATGGCTTACCACCAGGGTTTGATTCAACTGGTAAAGAACTTATCATATCTTCTAAAACTGGTTCCGAACCCGATCTATCCACAGTTCTAAATCCATTTGGTATTAATAATTTTAAATTTGAAGTAACTGCTGCTGAAGATGATGCCTCTGAAACATCAACATCATAAAAGTTATATACGCAAAAAGGGTCAGCCCAAACATTTTAGCATTTTTTGTTTTATGTTTTTGGTTTCTCGATCGCTCCGGGTACGAAAACGACTCAGCGCACGTGACACATTCATAGGATGCCCCATTTGCAGTCGTTCTGCAAGCCAGTTTCCCCGAACAGTGGTATGGCT
>JARHXX010000095.1 GCA_029269125.1 Kiritimatiellaeota bacterium B1221
GTTGAACTAAGCCTAACGGCAATTTTCTCCAAAATTTGACCTCAAAAAAAGGAACCGCCGCAGCTCGTGAGAGTTGCGGCGGTTTTGTATTCTGTGGTTAAGCATCCGGTAGCCCCCGGACGTGAAACCTTAACCATGGATAAACAATGAAGTCACAAGATAAACCGATGACGCCGCTGCGTCACGCCCTGATTCAAGAAATGTCTGATCGGCATTTAGCCGAACGCACCATCAAAACCTATGTCTATTGGGTGGCCGAACTGGCCATGCATTACCACCGCTGCCCCTCGAAGATCAGCGAGGGGGAGGTCAACCGCTATCTTTTGGAAGAACTGATCCGAAAAAAACAGGCGGCCTGGAGCTCGGTGAATCAGGCCCTCTGTGCGATCCGTTTCTTGCGCGGGCAGGTACTGGGGCTGGACACCTGCGCGTTGCGAATCCCGCCAAGAAAGCGGGAACAGCGGTTACCGGAGATCCTCAGCCTGAATGAGGTGAAGCGCTTGGTGGATGCGCATCCCAAACTCAAGTACCGCGCGGCGCTGACTGCGATTTACGGTTGTGGTCTGCGGGTGGGCGAGTGTGCGGGATTACGGGTACAGGACATCGACAGCGAGCAGATGCGGCTCCGGATTAACCAGGCGAAAGGGAAAAAGGACCGCTACACGATCCTCCCCCGCGTGGCACTGGAGGTTCTGCGGACCTATTATTGGGACGCGCGCCCGGGGCCGGTCGGCCTGCTTTTCCCCGGACAAAAGGACGGAACCCCTCTGCACCCGGCCTGCATCCAGCGCGCCTACGGCGAGGCCAAGAAGATCGCAGGCATCCACAAGCGCGGCGGGGTGCATACCCTCCGTCACTGCTTCGCCACCCACCATCTGCAGATGGGCACCGATCTGGTCACCCTGCAGCGCATGCTCGGACACAGCAGCCTCAAAACCACCGCGCGTTATCTGCATGTGGTGGTCGGCTCCGGTTCCGGCGGAAGGAATCCGCTCGACGAGGCGTAGAGAGGAAAAAAGTGTCTACCCGAACATCTGCCACGGTGGCGGAGGCGATCCTCCGTCACCGGGAAGCTTATCTTGCCACCCATTCGGTGGCCGCGCCTGCATGCCGCCTCATGGCGGTGCTGCCGCTTTGCCGGACGTCTGCGCTTGGTGGACATATGCACCGCTGCACGGACTGCGGTCACGAAGTTCCCTGCTACAACTCCTGTGGCAATCGACATTGTCCCAACTGTCAGGTGCTTGCCCGCGAACGTTGGCTAGCGAAGCAAGAAGCCGCGTTACTCGATCTTCCATACTTTCATTTGGTGTTTACGCTTCCCGCCGAACTTCAGCCGATCTTATTGCAAAACAAAAAGGAGGGATACAGGTTGCTTTTTCAAAGCGTGGCCAAGACCCTGTTGCAGTTCGGAAAAGATCCTCGCAACGAACTGGAGGGACAACTGGGGTTCACCTCCGTTCTTCATACCTGGAATCAAACCTTGGGGGCGCATGCGCATCTGCATGTGCTCATTCCCGCCGGAGCCTTGCGAGAGAACGAAAACCAGTTCCAAGTGATCCAAAATGAAAAATGGCTGTTTCCGGTTCGCGCCCTCTCCCGGGTCTACCGCGCCATCTTCCTCAAAGGACTTCTGAAGCTCCACAAAAAAGAAAACCTGGAGTTCCACGGAAGGCTTGAGTACTTGCGAGATCCGAAACGCTTCAAACAACTGCTCAATCCCCTCTATCAAAAAGAATGGGTGGTGTACGCCAAACGACCCTTTGGCGGACCC
>JARHXX010000096.1 GCA_029269125.1 Kiritimatiellaeota bacterium B1221
GAATGGCACTAAGATAAGGGGTTCTAGCATGTGATTTTCGGGATAAAAAAAGGTGAAAACCAAGGAGGGTTTGATAGTGGTTTTCAATGCTCAAATATCGAACCAACACCACGCCCTTGTTCCCTGATTTTCACCTAGCTACATTACGCCGGAAGCCTCGTTCTTCCCAGCAAAAAAGACTGCAAGAAATTAAGCTTCTTCAGAGCAAACGGTTGGAGCATCTTGCGGGGTTGCTTCACGGTTTTCTACCAGATGACGCTTTGGCTTCTCCCGAAAGTGGTCCAGGGTCCCGGGAGCGGATTTATACGAAAGCCAACACCTTTTATGGATTCCTGCAACAAGTTTGGAGCGCAGATGGAAGCTGTCAGGAAGCCGTGCATCGCATTATCGAACAGGCACAGGATCAAGGGATGAAACAGATTCCCTCCACCTCCACATCCGCTTATGTGCAGGCGAGAAAACGTTTGGAATTAGAGGAACTTCGGGACCTGCTTTATCAAGGGGCCGGGGCCATGGAGCTTAACCGCGAAAAGAACAGTGCAGGTGAACGCCCCTGGATCGCTGTGGACGGCACCGGCTTCAGCATGCCCGACACCCCTGCGAACCAAGCCGAGTGGCCCCAACCCACCAATCAGAAAAAAGACCTTGGCTTTCCGGTTCTCAAAGCCGTAGCGACCTTTTCTTTGAATTCAGGTGCGATCTTAGACGCAGAGATCGGGAACTTGTACGATCACGAAATGAGCCTGCTTCGTAGAATGTATGACGGATTAAGCAAAGGGGATATCCTGTTAGGAGACAGAGGGTTCTGCGGATGGCAGAACATGGTTGAGCTTAAAGAACTGGGAGTAGACAGCGTCATGCGTCTGCATGCCATGCGAAAAATAGTGAGTACAAAACAGGCTGAGAAACGTCTGGGGCCGGGCGATCTTTTAATCAAGCAACGCCGCCCTTTCTGGCAGGCAAAAACCGGAATCGCCAAGTCTGAGTGGAATGCTTTTCCGGATGAGCTGATGCTACGACAGGTCACATTCAAGGTGGAGGCACCTGGGTGCAGAACGCAGGTCGTTCATCTGGTCACCACTTTGTTGGATGCCGATGAATATCCCAAAGAAAAACTTATGGAGATGTATCTCCGCCGCTGGCGCATCGAAGTGGTGTTCAAGGACATCAAATGTTCCATGGGGTGGGAACTCTTGCGATGCAAATCCCCAGAGATGGTTCGGCGTGAGTTCCTAATGATGCTCATCGGTTACAATGCGATCAGGTTCCTGCAGCAGAATGCCTCCATCGCAGAGGAAGTACCGCTGGAGAGAATCAGCTTTAAAAGTGCATTGCAGGTAGTTCGAATATGGGAAAAACGCTTCAGGAATCCAACTGAACCCCTTGGGTGGTTACGTGAAACAGTGCTATGTCAAATCGCAGGTGTTCAAGTTCCAGAGCGACCAAATCGAGCTGAACCACGAGCCCGAAAACGGCGGTTTAAAAAGACCAGATTGATGACGGAACCCCGGATGAAACTCAGGGCAAAACTTCTTAGAAATCAGGCGGCTTGAACCCCATGCTGAAACCCCTTATCTTAGTGCCATTC
>JARHXX010000097.1 GCA_029269125.1 Kiritimatiellaeota bacterium B1221
GGGAAGTGTCCCAAAAGTTGTTAAAAAAAGTGGTGGTTTCGACGCCAGCCCGACAGGGATGGCGGTTCATCACAACAAAACGAAACCACCATGGAAAAACATATAGACCTCAACACGATTCTGCAAGCCGAAGCCACTGAAGCCGCCACCCTTCTTTCCAACCATGTGCGCCACTGCGCCCGTGCAGCGGTTCTGAATATGATTCAGGAGGAGGTGGAGCTGCTTTGCGGTGCCTCTTACAACCCCAGTTCTGAGTCCCCCTGTTTCCGGGCGGGAAGTGCGCCCAGTTCCATCTATATCGAGGGAAAACGCACGTCGGTTCGGCGTCCCCGAGTCAGGGAACTGACCGAGGACGGCACTCGCGAAGTCACCATCAAGACCCTGCAGGCCGCCCGGGATCCTCACGAATGGGAAAATATGGTTCATCGCGCCATTCTTTGCGGGGTAAGCGGCCGGGATCAGGCCCGCTTGCAGGCTCACGAACTCAAAGGCATGACCAAAAGCAATATTAGCCGACTCTGGGCGCAGCGGGCCGGAACACTTATCCGGGAAATGAATGAGACAGATCTGAGTGATTTTCAAATGATCGCCCTGATGCTCGATGGCCTTTCCTTGAGCCACGAACTCCACGTCATCGTGGCATTGGGGATCGATACGGAAGGACATAAACGGGTTTTGGGATATACCGTGGGAGCCTCGGAAAGTTATGAGGTGTCCAAAGATCTTCTAAGTTCTCTGGTTCGCCGTGGACTTGCGGCAGCCACCGGAACACCATTGGTGGTCCTCGACGGTGCAGATGCTTTACGCAAAGCCGTTCTGGAGTTCTGGCCGGATGCGCCGATTCAACGGTGCCTGGTACACAAAGAACGCAATCTGCGGGGGTACCTCTCCCGGAAACACCATGGTCGTTTGCGACTGTTTTTTTCGGAACTGCGTAAAGCTCAGGGAGAAGAGGCGGCATTGGAGATCCTTAAAAAAATGGAGGACTGGATTGGTGGAATCAACGCACAGGCATTGGTGAGCCTTCAGGAAGCACGGGGGGACATGATCGCCTGGTTCCGGCTGGGCGGACCTGCCACGCTGAATCAGACCTTCCTGTCGACCAATCATATTGAAAACAGCATGCGCAACCTCAGAAAACACCTTGGACGCGTGAAACGCTGGCGGCCCGAAACGGATATGGCCAGCCGATGGGTGGCCTCCGGCCTCTGGATCGCCCAGCGTGGGTTCCGGCGAGTGCGGGGATACCGGGATCTTCCGGTCCTCGCCAAGAAACTGCAAGCCCGCCATGCGGTCTGCCAGGAGGAGGCCTGATGCTTCGGGTAGGTTTTTCGCATCAGGTCGGGAAAAAGCCGGAAGCAGGATCTCTCCAACTCCCGGCTGTGGCTTTTTCCACGAACCGCACAGGCGCTCGGGTTGCTCCTCAGCAGAGCCCTATCCTCCGGTGCGGCACCACCTCTCTTACCTTGAAATTGACAACCTCACAACAACCCTGATATCTTCACCCTGAAGCCACCACCGATTTTAACAAGAAACGGGACATCCCC
>JARHXX010000098.1 GCA_029269125.1 Kiritimatiellaeota bacterium B1221
CAACATATATTGTTTAACAGTAATATTATCTATTGAATCACGGATTCTGTTTTATAGCAACGTGAAATTTCCTGTAAAAATATTTTGAAAACCTGGCTGGTGTTGCATAGTATAATATTCACAATATGAGTGATATGCAACATAAGAACTCAAGGGCCACCCTGCCGGTTGCGGCGTACAATCCGGATCCGCGGTGGCCGCAAGGCTATTTCGAGGTGTTGGAGGAGGTGGGGGTGCCGGAGCGGGAGCGGGGCTTTTATGCCCACTGGGTCCGGCAGTTTTTTAACCGCTTTCCAGGGACCCGGCGGCGCAGTTTGGGGCCGCAGGAGATTGCGGATTTTTTACATGCCATGGAGGGGGATCCGCATATGCAGGACTGGCAGCGTGCGCAGGCGCGGGATGCGTTGATTCTTTATTATGAGCAGTTCAGGGGGATTTCTCTGCGGGAGATGCCTCCGCCTTCACCTGCCTCCGCTCAATCGCCGGGCCCCACCGCTCCGCGGCGGATAAAGCCCCGGCGGGCTGTGCCTTCGCCGGTGATGGAGACGCGTGAAACCGGAGAAGTTGCTGATTTGGAGGCCTTGAAACTGGCGGTGGTCACAGCCCTGCGGGTGAAGAATTATGCGTTGCGGACGGAAAAAACCTATTGGCAATGGATCCGCCGCTATGTGCTGCATCACAACCGGCGGAACCCTTCGGAGATGGGCGCGTCGGAGATTCATGCCTTTCTGGCGCATCTGGCGCTGAACGATGAGGTGGCGGCCTCCACGCAAAATCAGGCTTTAAACGCGGTGGTGTTTCTGTACCGGGAGGTTTTGAAGCAGGATGTGGGGGATTTCAGCACTTTTCCCCGCGCCCGCCGGGGGAAACGCCTGCCGGTGGTGTGCAGCCGTCAGGAGATTCAGCGGCTGATCAGACAGATCGAGGAGGAGGAGAAAGCGCTGATGGTGAAGCTGCTTTACGGAACAGGGATGCGGGTGTCCGAGGGGGTGCGGCTGCGGGTGCAGGATGTGAATTTTGATACCCATGAAATCATGGTGCGGGCCGGCAAGGGCGATAAAGACCGCCGGGTTCCGCTGCCGAAGACGCTGGTGGAGGATCTCCGGGCGCAGCTGGCCCGTCGAAGAGTGCTTTTTGAACAGGACCGGGAGAAGAACATGCATGAGGTGCATCTGCCGGGTGCGCTGGCACGGAAGTACAAGAATGCGCCTTACGAATGGAAATGGCAGTATATCTTTGCTGCCGATGAGTATTCGACCGATCCGCGTTCCGGCCGGAGGCGCCGTCATCATATTCATGTGATTGGGGTGCAGCGTGCGGTGAAAAAGGCGGCGAGGGATGCGAGAATCACCTCCCGGGTTACGCCGCATACGCTACGGCATTCCTTTGCCACCCATCTGCTGGAGGCGGGCCAGGACATCCGCACGGTACAGGAACTGCTGGGACACGCGGATGTGAAAACCACCATGATTTATACCCACGTGCTCAATCAGGGGCCGCTGGGCGTGGCGAGTCCGCTGGATACGTT
>JARHXX010000099.1 GCA_029269125.1 Kiritimatiellaeota bacterium B1221
CAGCCGGTTTGATCACAGACCTCCGTCAGTGTGGAAAGAAACAACCGCCTCCCGTCATCATTGATAAAGGTCTCCTGGCCATTGTTCCCCCGGCAAATGGCGTGGTAGATGGCTCCAGGATATTCAATGCGTATACTTCTCGGCATTATTTTCTGATGACAGGGTCTGTTTATAAGTCAATTTAAATAATGATAATATGTTTGGGCTGACCCTTTTCCCCAGTTTTCGCTGTCTACACTGGAGCCAGATGAGGTAGGTGTTTACTCCTTCAACATAGTTCTAATTCGTTCTTGATCCTTTCGCATAGTATCAGTCTTAGGCTGAAATTCTAGGAATCTCCCAAATGCAGCTTTTGCTGATTCTGTCTGAAGTTCTCCAAGATACCCAATAGCACAAGAGCGTACTGCATCATTTGTGTCGTAAAGACTCATTTCAACGGCGGCAAGAATACGATCATCGCCTAAGGTAGTCATGACAAGTATAGCCTTGAGTCGAACTTGGCAATCTTCACTAAGCAGGAACGGCATAACCCGCAGAGCATCATCTTTTTCTCCAACCTGCGCCAAAACTACAAGGCAGCGGATCGCCCTCGTATTGTCAGGCCATTGCCCGATTTCTTCTCGTATGACCGCACGAGCAGCCTGCGGGTTATTCACCATCTGTTGAAAACCTTCTTTGAACTCGAAGTCATTCAGATAAGCTATTAGTTTGCCCTTCATCTCATCCTTTTCGCTTTGAGCCAACACTGACTTGAGACAGAATACTCACTACAGTTATCACTATTACCGAAAAAGGTAACGTCAAACTCGAATGCTGATATCCACGAAACATATTATTCTCCTATTTTACTTAGCAAGTGAAGAGGCACGAAAGCTGTTCGCCTGTGTCTCTGTAAAACGTTTTTGGGAAAGAACGGTATGACTTGAGCCTGTTCCATCGGATCCAGGGGACACCAGGTTCTGCAAAAAGGGTCAGCCCAAACATTTTAGCATTTTTTATTTTATGTTTTTGGTTTCTCGATCGCTACGGGTACGAAAACGACTCAGCGCACGTGACACATTCATAGGATGCCCCATTTGCAGTCGTGCAGTCGCAAAAAGGGTCAGCCCAAACATTTTAGCATTTTTTGTTTTATGTTTTTGGTTTCTCGATCGCTACGGGTACGAAAACGACTCAGCGCACGTGACACATTCATAGGATGCCCCATTTGCAGTCGTTCTGCAAGCCAGTTTCCCCGAACAGTGGTATGGCT
>JARHXX010000009.1 GCA_029269125.1 Kiritimatiellaeota bacterium B1221
CCAGCTGCCCCGGAGGGGCAAAGGCATCTCCACATTTCCGGCGGCCCCGGAGAGGCAAAGGCTTCTCCACATTTCCAGCTGCCCCGGAGGGGCAAGGGCACATAGCTTGGGGGCCATGCCCCCAAGACCCGCATCCCAACAAAATCAGCGCCCCGGAGGGGTGCGGGCATCACCTCTTTCATTCAATACCCTCAACAACCAAAATCCCCGCACCCCTCCGGGGCGCATTTCCTTTTTATTACCCCATCCCCGGGGGCACGGCCCCCGGGCTACATGCGATCCCCCCTCCGGGGGATTTGCCCCCACCCCATTTTCGACGTTCATCGTCGTAACCCCAAAACCATTCGGGTCCCTGAAAGGGACGGCCCATCCTAGCCAAGGGTTGAGCCTGCGAAACCCTTGGAACCCATCACCCTCCCCTTTCAAACCCTGAAAGGGTTTTGCATCCAACCGGTTACAATCCTCATCAACCCTCCTAATGCCAGGTATCCCCACATTTCCGGCTGCCCCGGAGGGGCAAGGGCACTTAGCTTGGGGGCCATGCCCCCAAGACCCTCACCCCAACAAAATCAGCGCCCCGGAGGGGTGCGGGCATCACCTCTTTCATTCAATACCCTCAACAACCAAAATCCCCGCACCCCTCCTGGGCGCATTTCGTTTTATTCCCCCATTCCCGGGGGCACGGCCCCCGGGCTAAACGCGCCCCCCTCCGGGGGATTTATCCACACCCCATTTTCGACGTTCATCGTCGTAACCCGAATACCATTCGGGTCCCTGAAAGGGACGGCCCATCCTAGCCAGGGGTTGAGCCTGCGAACCCCTTGGAACCCATCACCCTCCCCTTTCAAACCCTGAAAGGGTTTCGCATTCCCCCCCCCCCCCGCATATACCCTATAATTCAAAGGTCTGGTCATTTTTCACAAACTGATAGCGATATTTTTTCGTATCGCCTTTTCGTTCGATAAAAGTCGCATCCCGGGTTGCATCCACCAAAGATTTAAATGCATGAAACGCCGGACGGGGTCGCCAGCCATTGGGGTCCCGATCGTCAATCAATCCAAATCCATGTGCGGCCAAATTCCACCAATACACTTGATCCGCCATGCCACTGCAAAGCGCAAGCAGGAGATATTTTTTCATGTAGCGCGCATAGGTTTCTTCGTCCACACTGGGATCATTTGTGCGTTCGCCCGGACTTTGATAAGGACTTCCCACTGGGGACCATACACCGGTGCCCTGCAAAGGCCAATTGACTTCCGATACCACCACCCGCTCCTCACAGGCCGGATGCACTCTCGCCATCGCCCGGGCCAGCGCAAGTTTATTCACCGTATCATATCCTGATTGCCGGTTTTCCGGGTCTCCTCTGCGATCAACGTACAAATGATGTGAAAATGCGGACAGACTATTTTTGGGCCACTGGTTCAGTAAAGGCAATACCCGCGGATACTCAAAATCGATTCCCGCCGGGCCCATAAGCGGAATTTGCGGAAAGCGTTTATGCCAATCGATAAAAGGCGTAATGAAATTCCGGTATTCCGGTACATTCCATATCCCCCATTTTACCCGGTTGATCGCATGTCCCACCTCGAAAGCCTGCACAAATCCACTTAACCCCCCGCCAGCTTTATCTACAAACGCTTTCCAGGCAGTCGGATGCGTAACCGCACGACGGTCTTGAACCAAAGCCACAGTCACCAAGTGTCCTTCGGCATTTAATTTTCGCACAGCATCCATCGCGTAGCGTTGATGAGCATCGCTCTCGTGATGGTAGAGTCGAACAAGCAGCGGTAGCGGCCCCAAACTTTCTAACCAGCGACGTTCTTTTTCGAAACGCTCCGGTTCCAGGTTGATACTCATGCCGATTTTGCCGTTCATCTCCACCTGTTTTGTCCAAGCCTGCTCACGGAGATCTTTAAATGCCTTCCGAATGGATGTGCGGTAACGAATGTACACGGACGCCATATCCACGAGGTCTTTTTTCCGGTAATATTTTCTTTTATCCCGGCTTTTCAGAGCCGGGATGGCCTGCATGGACCGGTCATCCCAAATCCATATGTCTTTTTCGGAGGGAAGAGGACGCTCATCCTTGCCGTTTTTCTTCAGGGTTTTGCATACTTTCTGGATTTTGCGCTTGGATTGCAGCTGTTTTCGGGTGTGTTTCTCCGCGCTCAGAAACGCATCATCCAGCATCAAGGGTTCGGTTTGCATTTCAAAAAAGACCCGGCGTAAATCTGAAGGAAGAGTGATTTTCGCATTGTCTTGTCCCCGCATGGCCGGAGTCAGTTTGGCAAACCGTTTCCCCCCCTGTAAATCGGTTATCCAGGCCTCTGCCCACTGTCCCTGTTCATCCCGACGGACAAGAATGTTTTGGTTACATAGATTACGATGTTGAAATCCGGCATCATGGAGCTTTCTCACGGCTTGTGCCGATACAGACAAGAGATTCATGATCTCTTTGCACAGCGGCTTTTCATAATAGTGATGAATGAGCGCTTCGCGGAAAGTACAGACATTTTTCAGACAGGCGGAAATCAAATACTGTTCGCGGATCTGATTCCCTTCCCGGTATTCCAGCCATGCGATTGGGGACGGAGTCGGGGCGCCGTGACGGCGTAAATGGCAGGCATGTTGGAAGGCCCGCATCGCCATGGACTGCGTCCTCGGTTTGGGCTTTTGACCGTCAGAGCTGGCGAAGCTTTTTAAATCAGCCTGTGTTCCGGGTGCACGAACGCAATGAAGCGCAGAGAGTTCTGTGGGAAAATCAGCGCATTCAGGGACATCGGGCAATTTTGCCAACCACGCACGCATTTCCGGATGGTCGTATTCGGGATGAATCTCCCCCTGAAAACGACCGATTTTTTCAAAGGTGGACACGGGAACGGGGGGCTAAAGAATTGCGATATTGCCATTCGGTCAAACAGAAGAGCCCCACCAAAACCAAAGCGAGCATCCAGCCGTCATCAAATTTGGAGCTGTGGCCACCGATCCAGGTTCGATATCCATACGCGGGATCAAATTCTGTCATTTTCGAAAACATTTTAATACACCCGACTGCCGCCGCATGCAAACCTACAGCGGCCCAGATATCCCCCCGGTGATGCACCAGTCTGGAAAGTAAAATGCCGAAGGCAAACATGTTAAAAAATTTGATAGGGACGGCAGTTTTGGCAAAATCCGCAAATAATGAAGACCACACAATCGCACCCAGCCCCTGCTCGAAGCTTTCCGGAGTCGCTTTCATAAAGTGGGCCCAGGCAAACAGTAAACTGGAGACAATGGCGGCGGTCCAGGGCGTCCACACCCCGGCCAAAGAACGGTATAAAACGCCCCGCGTAAGCGTTTCTTCAATAAAGCCGACAGCGATGCCGGTGATCAAAAAACCTGAAAACAGCGAAGAAATCAGAACCGTGAATGAAAAAGGATTAAAGTTTCGCACCCCGGAGAGAAGCGCGAGGGAGAAAACAAAGATCATGCCCAGACATCCCAGCACAAACCATTGAACAAAGTCTCTTTTCCGTTCCTGTCGGGTTTGCATGGAGTTCCATCCCAAATCCGTGATACCGCCCCATCCGATTTTTTTCAGCATCCAGGGGGCAAGTATGACTGCGCAGAGGGTTTGAAAACGGCGGAGGATTCGGGCGGGACCGTGCTCCAGAATAAAATCCTGCCAGAGACCGCCATCCCCGTGGAGTCCAAGGCGGATGAGAAATCCGCCCAACAGTGCGCCCCCAATCATCACGGTGAAAAAATAACCTAGAAACCACCCGATGGAGGCAGCGGAAGCAGGTCGGTTATGGGAAGAGGCGGTATTCAACAGAATGCTCATAAGAGCCGGTCAGGTTGTATAAAAAATCGTAAAAGTAAAGATTCGAACCACAAAAGGGACCCTGAGGTTAATCGACCTGCCTAAGGCTCGCGAGTCCATTTAATCCATTTTTCAGCTTCCGGGCCCCATGAATTCTTTTAGGACCAAAGCAAGTTCTATACTGTTGAAACAGCTGATCCAAAAACAAGGGACTTCCGATCCCCACCCCCCGCGAAAAACATCTCCATTTTTGTAAAAACACTGCGGAATCAGGCACTTCACCATTATTCTCAAGTTCAGCGAGGACTTTTTCAGCCGAGAACCCCTCTTTAGCAGGGGATCGTGACCGTTCAGCCCCCTGCTGACCTTTCGCATACAGCCATATTCTATAAGCTTTCTGCACTTCCCCCCATCCACAAGGGTATAGACGCTCTTCTGATTCGACGGCCAAGATTTCCTTGGTTTTTTCCGGGCCATAAATCGAAAGGAGATGCAGGCGACGTGCCCGCAAAGCAGGAGGTGGCGCCTCCCCCCGCGAGCAACGGATTAAGAGATTCAGCCCATTTTGCGATGCGGCATCCCCACCACAAGCCGAGCCATAACCACTCCACAGAGACGCCATGGGATCAGAGATCAGTCCAGCCCGAACAGGGTTCAAATCAATATAAGCGGCCACCGAAAGCAATGCCAACGGACTGTCCTCCACCACCACGCTCCGATAACGCCCCTCCCACAAGGTTCCGTTACAACCTTCCCGATGGTTATACCAATTTGAAAAAGACTGCTTCAAAACCCGCATAAAAGCAGGCAAATTCCCCATGCGCTCCTGAATTTTTTGGTCCATTGCCTTTTGTGTCTCAGAATTCTGGGACGCATACAGTCTTTTCCACACATCGATTTTGTCTGCCGGCCACACCAATTCCAACCGTGACAGAATATCCTCGTGGGAAAGTTTCGCAACCGGCGGCACCCACAACAGCAAATGGAAATGATTCGACATTAAACAATGCGTTAACACTCCAATCCCCGAAAAAGCCGCCCATTGCCGCATCCTTGAAATAAATGATTTCTTTTCAGCATCTCCAAACAAAAACGCCTGCCCCCGGGTTCTGCTGGTTACGTGGACAAAATACCCTTCTCCTTTAGGTAAAATCCTTAACCCACGACCTTTACGCTCCCCATGCACCCAAGCCTCACGCGTTGACAGTGTATTCCACTTTTTCTCATTTCCTTTCATAAAGACAAAAAAGCATCAAAATATATGGTTTGTCAACTATAATTCACCTGTTGCATTATTTATTCTCTTGCCTTATTTTACTTTCGTGGCAGATAGTTTTGCATGAATTCCAATCCGAAACTTCAGCCTTGCCTGAAAGTCATCCGTACTTTCGAAACGGTTATTATTATTTTCCTGGTTGTGCTAATGATGGTCGTGGTCGGTTTATCCGCACTTGAATTGGCGGTCATGCTTTGGAATCAGGTTCGTAAACCACCTTATTTACTTTTAAATTTGCCGGAGTTATTAGAGGTTTTGGGCTTCTTTATGATGGTTTTAATTGGCTTGGAACTTTTAGAAACCATTAAGAATTACCTGACGCAACATGCCCTGCACGTGGAGGTCGTGATTCTCGTCGCAATGATCGCGATATCCAGAAAAGTGATTATTCTGGACATGAAGGAGATGACACCCGACTCAATTAAGGGGATCGCCTTTCTTTTATTGAGTCTTGCGGTAAGTTATTTTCTGATAAAAAAAGGAATGAGCATCTCCCCCTCCGGAGAAGTCCCCTCCCATCATTCAAAATAACCCCCCTCCTCTTCCCACATGGACAGTCCTGATTTAGCAAAAATATGGAACGCGCGTTACCCCCTAACCGTTCTGAACCGCCAAGACTTTATTAAACTGGGTCTTTGCGCCCTGCTCTTTGCCCTGGGATTCGCCCTTTTCCACCTCATGGGCAGTGTGCCCAATATGGGTGACTGGGGACGCTCCGCCATCATATGGATGGTCAAACGCTGGAACGATCAGGGTATTTCAATGGGCAGCGGCGACTATTCCCACGGTTTTTTGGTTCCGATTGCCGCCTTATATGTGGTCTGGATACAAAAGGATGCCCTCATCCGTGCAGATAAAAAGACCAGCGCTCTGGGTTTGGCTTTCGTTTGCCTCGCTTTGCTGGGTCATTATATGGGCGTCAAAACCCAACATACCCGCCTTTCTCTTCTCGCTCTGATCGGACTGATCTGGGCGATTCCGTTCTACCTCTTCGGATGGCAGGTCGCGAAAAGACTGATTTTCCCCTGCAGCTTCCTCATTTTTGCCATTCCACTCAACTTTTTAAATGGTCTCACTTACGAACTGCGAAAAGTGAACACCATTGTCTCCGTTCAAATCCTCCAGTTTCTCGGATTGGATGTGAAACAGGTCGGCACCGGAATTTTTGGCCCCCCTTACAATGCCTCCGCCACATTAAAGCTGGATGTGGCGGACCCCTGTTCCGGAATTCGGTCCCTCACCTCCATGATGGCACTCACCGCCATCTATGGCTATTTGGTTTTACCCGGTATCTGGCGAAAATGGTTCTTATTTCTCGCAGCCATCCCCCTGGCCATGGCCGGCAACATCTTCCGAATTGTCAGTATTGGCATCATGGCCGAAGCGATTAACACCGATATTGCCACCGGACTCCCCCATGATTATGCCGGTTTTATCGTTTTTGGATGTGCGATTATTCTGATGGTTGGCCTCAGTATGCTCCTCAACCCTACATTCAAGAAGAAGACAGCCGCATGAAAAAATCCGGCTCCATCATTCACCCCTACTGGGTCTTAGGCCTACTGTTTTGCGTAACTGCCGCCCTGTTACTGTTTACGGTTGATATCTCCGTAACCGATGAAGCAGGCGTTCGCCAAAAACTCCCGGACACCCTGGGTGATCAATGGGAAGGTTTCGACGTTCTATTCTGCCAAGACCCCGGGTGCGGTCGGAATTGGTTGACCCGTGATGTGCCTTTGAATGATGAGGGACGCAGAGTTTGCCCCAGCAATTGGCAAGGTGAGCCCTGCGGGGGAGAACTTCTTACCATGTCACTTGGAGAAAAAACCGTCCTCCCCAGAGACACGGTCATGATGAAAAAACAGTATATCAACCGTGAAAACCCTGAAAATACAGTCTTCACTTCCGTAGTCCTGTCGGGAAAAGACCGGACCTCCATTCATCGACCCGAACTTTGCCTAGACGCCCAGGGAAATGCAATCGAAAGCAGTCAGGCGCTGGAAATCCCTCTGGCAAATGGCAATACGATTAAAGTCCAGGTACTCCTGCTGAATAAAAAGTATTCAGAAAAATACACCCGCTATTCCTACTACGCGTACTTCTTTATCGGGAAAGACCGCACCACCCATCTTCACTTTGAGCGTTTACTTTGGATGTCCCTTGACCGGGTTTTCCGAAATGTCGCTCACCGCTGGGCCTACATCGCGGTTTCCGGAGAACGGGCCCCCCTGGCAGACAATGCGGTCTATCAAGACGAAATCCGGAATGTCATCAGCAAACTTTATCCTGAAATCAGTCTGCTGGAAAACAAATGATACGTACTGACACCGGGGTTTTCATGGATCGTGACGGGCTCATCAATGTCCCGCCTCCTCCGGAAGACCGCTATATCCTCCATCCCGATACTTTTAAACTCATGCCCGGCATTGCCGAAGCCATCCGCCTGCTCAATGAAAGAAACATACCCGTAGCAGTGGTCACCAACCAAAAAGGGGTCGCGATTGGCAAAGTATCCGAAGCGACGCTCCACCGGATCCACCAGCGAATGGTCGAACTTTTGGCCGCCGAAAATGCCTCGGTCCAACATATCCAATATTGTCCCCATCGCGAAGAAGACCAATGCAACTGCCGGAAACCCCTCCCCGGTATGCTCATCAAGGCCGCCGCCGCCCTGAACCTTCAGACCGAAACCTGCTGGATGATCGGAGACCAACCACGGGATTTGGAAGCCGGCCGGGCGGCAGGTTGCCGCACTTTGTTGGTAGGCTCAGCCACCGCACCAGAGGGTCTGGCAGACCTCCACTTATCCCACACCCAGCAATTACCCCACTGGATTAAACAAAATTTCCCTTTTCAAACCGAAAGATAGTTGCCAAAGCTATACTTTCAGAGTTAAATTCCTTTTGACTTTAAATTCATCAACCGAAGAAACTGTATGACAGCTGATAGCCAACCCTCCCAACTGAGAATTCGATACACGGATCCCGATGGCAAACTTACTGAGTTGCTCCTGGCAGAGCAACCCATCACAGTTGGCCGCAGTCCGGATGCGGATATTATCACTCTTGATGAACGTGCTTCGCGTATGCATTGCAGCATCCGCATTTGGGACGGGGAATATTACGTAAAAGATTTAAAATCAAAAAACGGCACCTATCTGAATCATCAGAAAGTCGAAATGGCCAAGATCAAACCCGGGGATAAAATCCGCCTGGGAAACAGTATTCTGCATGTGGATGACAAGAAATCACCCGGCACCGATACGACCATAAGCTCTGTTCAAGACGAAATGAACGAGGGCAAAGGGTACAAAACCATTCTCCGCGAAATTGTCCGGAATACCGAATCTCCACGTCCGGATAAACCGGTGGCAGAAAGCCCCGCCCCCGAAGCCCCCCGGGCCAAAACGGCGAAACTGATTTCCGAAGGGGACGCTTCCGAGAAAAAAAAACCCGCCAGCATCTCTATCAATAAACCTGCAGGCAGCGGTTCCAAGATTATACGGATCAACAAGCCCGGCTCACGATAGCCTAGCCTCCCCCAAAAAAATATGATGAACCCATCATCTCCCGCGGAACCTGTCCCCGTCGTGCCGGATATCTTTGAACACGGCCGCTCCCCGGAAGGAAATGAAATCCATTCCGATCGGCGCATATATATGCAATTACAGACCTTCACCGGTTGCAAAGATCTATCCCCGGTGATCGACTTTGTGCGTGAAAGCGGCTGGGATGCCGTCATCTATCAAGACGCCGCCGACCCTTGGGGAATCGGTCTCCTGCTCATGGACACCGACCCTGCGTTTTTTACCGATACAGTGGCCCCCGCCCTGCGAACTTCAGCTTTCGCAGACCTCACGCCCCGCACGGACGGCACTTTATTTGCCCGCAGCTACAGTATTGGCTACGAAGGCGATTTGGAACATACTCTGGTCAACCGCCCACGCCAACGCGCGCTCAATCCTGAATATCCCTGGGTGGTTTGGTATCCTCTCCGTCGCACCGGCGAGTTTGCGAAACTCTCTAAACGGGAAAAAATGAAAATCCTCGGAGAACACGGAACCATTGGACGGGCCTGGGGAGATGAAAATCTGGCGCACGATATTCGCCTCGCCTGCTTCGGTATGGACCGGGCCGACAATGATTTTGTCGTCGCTCTGGTCGGTGCAGATCTCTTACCCCTGAGCAAAATTGTGGAAACCATGCGCGGGACCGTTCAAACCTCCACCTATATTGAAAAGCTTGGCCCCTTCTTTGCCGGCAAGACTGTTTATCAGTCCCCCATGTAGCATGGCGAAACTCACCACCGTACTTTTTGATTACGGCAATACACTCATTGCATTCGGACCCGATCAACAACTCGCTCAAGCCGCCGCCATGGCAGAGGTGCTCAGTCAAGCGGGACTGACGATCGACAACGAAAAGCTCACCAAGGTACGCAAAGACCAAATCCTCCGCCCGTATCGTTCCGGCGGAAAAGAAAACGTGTTCGAGGAGGTGTGCCGGGAAATCGTGGAACTCGCCGGTCCCGACCCTACCGGCGGAATAACCCGCGCATTGATGGCCGCCCGCCAAAAAGCATTTATCAAATCCGTAGGTGTGCAACCCGATGTCCCCCCACTTCTCGAACGCCTAAAAGAACAATACCGCCTGGGCTTCCTCTCCAATTATCCCTGTTCACACAGCATCATCTCCTCACTAGAAAATTTGGGAATGGCTGACTTTTTTGAAAGCGTGGTGGTCTCCGCCGATGTCGGATACGCCAAACCGCATCCCGACGCTTACGCAACACTAATCAAGGAAATGAACCTGGACCCGGCTGAAGCCGTCTATGTCGGAGACAACTGGCTGGCGGATGTTCAAGGTGCCAAACGCGCCGGCATGCGGGCCATCTGGGTGCGGGAACACATTCCTTACGAAACTTTTGAGCCGGAACCGGGAGACATTCCACCCGACGCGGAAATTCATTCACTGATGGAATTAGAATCCGTACTTGCGGCCTGGACCGAATAAATCCACCAGCCGGATCAGCTGCAGACCGGCGATCAAAAAAAAACAGGCTTTGTGCGTAAAGAAATCCCGGCTCAGGGGATTTATAGACATGCAAAAGAACGCCCCCATACGAAATCTACTCATTATCCTTGGTGATCAGTTAAACGAAGATTCCCGACTTTTCGACAACTACGACCCGGATCATGACCTCCTGTGGATGGCCGAAACCCAAGAAGAGTCCACCCATGTCTGGTGTCACAAAATCCGCCTGGTGCTTTTCTTTTCCGCCATGCGGCATTTTCGGGATGCACAAACCAGGCAAAACCGAAAAATCAGATATCATGAATTACAAGCGGATCCCGTTTCGGACCGGGGGGGGAATTTTAATGAAATTTTATCCGCCGATCTTCAGGAGCTCAAACCCCAAAAAATCCAGGTGGTTCTACCCGGTGATTTTCGGGTCACGGAAATGCTCCAAAGCGCGGCCAATTCCGCCGGTATCGAACTTGAGATCTTACCGGACCGGCATTTTTACGTCAGCCCGGAAGAATTCAGCGACTATTCCCGCGGCCGGAAAAACCTGGTCATGGAACCTTTTTACCGGATGCAGCGGAAACGGTTCGGAATTTTAATGGACTCCGGGGATCAACCGGAAGGCGGTGAATGGAACTATGATGCAGAAAACCGGGGAAAGTTCGGAAAGCAAGGCCCGAAAGACCTGCCGCCCCCTCCACAAATTCGCCTGGATTCCCGCACAAAGGAAGTGATTGCACTGGTAGAAAAACGGTTCGCGGAACATCCCGGAGAAACAGATTCCTTTGATTGGCCCGTCACCCGAGAAGATGCGAAAGCCTGCCTGCATGATTTCATTCTGCATCGGCTTCCCCTGTTCGGAAAATACGAAGATGCCATGTGGAAGGGCGGGTCGCCCCTCTATCATTCCCGCCTCTCCGCCTTACTCAACCTTAAACTCCTCAATCCCAGAGAGTGCGTGGATGCCGCCATCGCAGCCTATCAGAATAACCGTGCGCCTCTCAATTCCGTCGAAGGTTTTGTAAGGCAACTCTTAGGCTGGCGGGAGTTTATTCGCGGCATCTATTTTCAGGAAATGCCTGAGTATGCGGAGATGAACGCGCTCGCATGTGAAAAAGTGAATGTTCCCACATTCTTCTGGGACGGGAAAACCGATATGGCCTGTGTGGCGGATACCATGCATTCGGTTTTAAAAACGGCCTGGAGTCATCATATACCCCGCTTGATGGTCCTGGGCCAGTTCTCGCTGCTCCTGGGCGTTCATCCCTACCATTTCCACGCGTGGCATATGGCCATGTATGCCGATGCCATCGACTGGGTGAGCTTACCCAATACCCTTGGGATGAGCCAATATGGTGATGGCGGCATCGTGGGCTCAAAGCCCTATTGCGCTTCTGGCAACTACATCAACAAAATGAGCAATTACTGCAGCCAGTGTAAATACCATTACAAAGCAGCCCACGGAGAAAACGCCTGCCCTTTCACGACCCTATATTGGGATTTCCTTGACCGGCATCAGCAGGCACTCTCAAAAAATCACCGTATGGGGTTTCAGCTGAATAACCTGAAACGCAAAAGCGATGCAGACCTGAAAAAAATCCGCAAACATGCGGATGTACTCAGGCAAAAATGTGAAAGCAAGATTCGCTTCTAAGGCGCCTTGACCACCAAAACCCGATAAAACTTTGGTAATGTACTGGGAGACAAATCCGTATAAGTGTATTCGCTCTCAGCAATACCCGGGGCATAATTCACGGCATTGACTTCATCTTCCGACGCCCAACTTTCCGAATCCGCAAGATCCGTGGTGCTCTGCACAGTGTAAAGGTAACCGGGCACCACCTCAATGGTAAAACTTACATCCGCACCTGACATCACCGGGTTCACCACTTGAAACACCGACGCTCCATCGCGGGGATTGGTTCCTGACTGATCTTCATCTTCATTGCTTTGTCCGTCGGCATCTTCGTCAGCAGCCGGATCAAGCAGCTTCACGGTTTCACTCACCACGCTGGCCGGACCCGTATGGTCGGGCTGATAAGGATTCACGGCTTTTACCTGCACATGGACTTCATCTCCCAATGAAGCCGTGACTTCCATAGCGGGATCGCTCACCACCACCGTATCAGATAATCCACCATTCACGAAAATTTGAACTTCATAATGGGGCACCACCCCTCCCGCATCCGCCGCGACCGGATCCCAATCAAATAGCGCACTCGCCCCCAACGCATAAGGAAAAGGGTTGGGCATTTCGGGCTGAACCGGTGCAGAAACGGGTGCCGTCACATCATACACTTTTAAATATTGAGCCTCGTAGGGGGCGCTGGCCCAGGCCTCGAGCGCTTCATTGGTTTCGGTGGTCCCGGGATCATCAGCCGTGGTGGGGACCTTTTTCATGAAAACAGTGAAGCCCCCGCTTTTAAGATCTGCTCCAGATATGCCACTTCCCCAGAGGAATTGTTCCCGACGCGTGCTGTCCCGGGCAATATAGGCCGCCATATTTTTTGCATTGTACATGCGCCCGTCCTCAATCCCCAGCAAGGGGGCGAGTCCGGCGGGAATTTTAAAGTTGTCACTTTGGTCATTATCCCGGTCCACATTCGCAAAAGCGATGACCACATCCGACGTTGCAGGGGATGCATTTGCGGTTTCATATTTTGCGGCGGCAAAAATTTGGTCATTCCCTCCGTCCCCTGTCAGAAAATATCGATTCGAACTCCGAAGCGCGGGACTTTGATTACGCGCAGTCTGAATCCCCGCATACACAGGATATAGTTGATCATTTCCCGGATCACTATCATTCCAGGCAGGCGTCATCGAGTTCCAACGCTTAAAGTGGGAAATGGTTTTGCTGAAATTGAGCTCATAGTGCTGATAGCCAAAGCTCTTCGAGATCCCAAGCTCCTGTCCCGGAAAAATGAGAGACGCGGAATCCATGATTCCGGCGGCCGCATTTCTCACCACCGCCTCCCATGGATCCTCATAATTCTCCTCATCATGCGAGGTCGTATTTGCCAGCACCAGCGCTTGCCCATAAGCGCTGCGGCGCTCCTCAAAAATATCGCGGTAATTTTGTGAATTCAACGAGGACTTCAACGGGAATACGATATTTTCGTTGAGAATTTCAAAATGACGACTCGAACGATAGGTCACCGCGCCCCCATCGAGCGATTCACTCATCATCACAAAATTCCACTTATAGCTGCGGGCAACATTGATAATGTACTCCCAGGCTTGCGGGGGAAGACCCTGTCCAAAATCACAGCGCAACCCATCAATTCCCCGGGCATCCCAGGTATAGCGGGCCGCCAAATCTCCATCGGCTGAAGTCGAATTACGATTCTCACCGGCAGGACGTGTTTTTTCAAGCCAATGCACCGCATACCCCGCGAAGTAATCCCATACTCTGCGGGTAACATTCCATGGTTCACCGCCTTGGATAAAATCGTCAGTCGTCCAGTCGCTGTCCGAATAATCGAACCAATCGCCTTCGTTTTTATAGCTATTAAGCTCTGCGCCCCCATCGTCATACTCCACCAGTGCATCATAACGTCCAAAGAAAACATCTTTCACGTCATTCCACTTTCCAAAATCATAACGATCGGGACCCGCCGCAATGTCTCCTGCGGAAGAGGCTCGATTCCCATAGTTCGAACTCGATGAAAAAAAACGGGCCTCACGGTTTCGGATTTCATCTGTCGGCAACCAGGTCTCTCCGTCCCGCTGAAAGAGATCGACTCCGATTTGGGCAAGTTCGACATCAAAGGCGGTATGATTAAAGGGGGCATCGAGCATAATACCCACACTCTTGGCATCGGCGGCCGCGGCAAATTCCTGAAACGCGGCCATGGCGGCGTCTCTATTTTGCTGGGAGGTGTTTGCACCGTTGTAATCGACCGTCATCAGCTCATTCACTTCAAAAAAGTTCTTTACCGAATAGGGACTGCCCGGGTCATAAAGGGGCCCGCCATTTCCATATCCCGCCACCGGCTCCCGACCATCAATGCCGACCGGGTGAATCGGTTGAAACCAAAGCCAATTCATCCCCAGTCCCTTAAGATAATCCAAATTCCATTTACTCCCCCCTCCCCCGAAATTGTGGGCGGCATCGGGGGCATCATGCAGATCCTCCAGGGTGGAACGTGTCGCAAAGGTGTCACCACTTGCTTCAACGTTAAATACATTCATCACGTAGAGTTGCACATCACGGGAATCCACCGGCGCAACGACCACCGCATGATCCCGCAGACCATACCAAATCCAATTGTCAGAATTATATTTGTTTTCTGCGATCGCATCGGAGGTTTTAAAGCGGGCGGTAAGCCGGTAAGCACCGGTCTTCGATGCCGGAATTGTCAGCGCCCAAATGTCATGGGTCCCGTCATACACCATATTGACCGGGGCAAAATAGTGACCGGTTGCGGGATCCGTATCTGCTGGGGAGTCGGTAATCGTATTCCCATCCACGGGTTGGATACCATCCGCATATCCATCACTGTTTTTATCAATCCGGACCAAATCACGCCGGTTGAGGTTGGTGTAAACCTCCACATCCGTGACCTGACTGAATCCGGTTAAGTCATAAAGGACTTCGATATCCGCCGTGGTGCCCGCGACCTCATCAATATACACATGCGATGTGGAATATTCCGCACTGCGGAAATCATATCCGGGCGCACGAACCTCCAGCGTCCCCGCGGCTCGGATCAATGTGGAAACCAGGGCGAAAACGAGGAAAAGATAAGTGGGATGTCTCATGGGATGCTGGCGAATTAATAATTCAAACGTTTTAATAAAATACCCGTCTTCGGGGTTTTTGTAAAATAAAAAATCAAATGCGCCGGAACCGAGGCTGGAAATCTTCGGCTTCTGAGCTATGGTAACCCTTCATTCACCCTCATTCATCTGTCATCATTTATCAATTATCAATTATCATGCCTTGGACCGAAATTGCCTCCGTTTCCGAATTTGAAGCCACTGACCGTAAATATTGTGAAATCTCGGATGAGATTCAAATCGGTCTGTTTAAGCATGAAGCGGATGGAAAATTTTACGCGGTGGAGATCTGGTGCAGTCACCAAAGAATTTCTTTAATGAACGGGGATCTGGAAGATCACGAACTGATGTGTCCGCTTCATGGCGCCTGCTTTGATATCCGCGACGGGAAACATTTAAGTCTCCCGGCGGTAAAACCCATCAAATCTTATCCGGTGAAAGTGGAAGGTGACAAAATTTTTGTGGATGCCTCATGAAACCCTTTGCCCCAGCAGAAATCTGTAAAATCCGTGAAGATTTCCCGATTTTACAGCGGAAAGTACACGGCGATCGCGACTTGGTTTATTTAGACAATGCCGCCACCAGCCAAAAACCCCTGTGTGTGATCGAGGCGCTGAACCACTACTACCGCCAAACCAACGCCAATGTACACCGGGGCATGCATGCCCTGGCTGAAGAAGCCACCGCCGACTATGAAGCCGCCCGCGCAAAAGTGGCCAATTTCCTGGGGGCCACGGATCCTAAAGGCGTCATATTTACCCGTGGCACCACTGAATCCATCAATTTAGTGGCCCAATGCTGGGGACAGCAATTGCAAGCCGGTGATGAAATTCTTATTTCAGTCATGGAGCATCACAGCAACATCGTCCCCTGGCAATTGATCGCCCAAAGAACCGGTGCAACAGTAAAAGCCATCCCGCTCACCTCCTCTGGCGAACTAGATCTCGAAGCGTTTGAGACCCTGCTGAATCCCAAAACCAAAATGTTGTCCCTCACCCAAATCAGCAATGCACTCGGTACCGTTAATCCGGTAAAAGAGATGATTGCCAAAGCAAAAGCCAACGGAACGACGGTACTCATAGACGGTGCACAAAGTGCTCCCCACCTGCCCATCAACCTCTCCGAATTGGGATGTGACTTTTATGCCTGCTCCGCACACAAAATGTGCGGCCCCACCGGCATCGGCGCCCTTATCGCGTCACCGGAATTGCTAAACGCCATGCCGCCTTGGCAGGGGGGCGGGGAAATGATCGATCAAGTCACCATCGAATCCTCTACCTGGGCCGATTTACCCTATAAATTTGAAGCCGGCACCCCGAATATCGGGGATGCCATCGCCTGGGCTTCCGCCATCGATTACATCCAGACGCTCGGCATGGCGCGGATTGAAGCCACCGTTCAGGAAGTGGTAAACGATGCGGCCAGCCGGCTGGAACAGGAGCCCGGTGTCAGGTTAACCGCCCATCCCACCGAACGGGGCGGGGCCGTTTCATTTTGGCTGGATGAGATTCACCCTCACGATGTCGCCCAACTGGTGGATCAATCCGGGGTGGCCATCCGGGCAGGTCACGTCTGCTGTCAGCCTTTGATGAAACATCTGGGACATCCCGCACTCAACCGGGCCAGTTATCACTTCTATAACACGCAGGAAGAAACGACCCGTCTGCTGGAAGCCATTCGCATTGCCCGGAAAATATTTGGCGTCGCTTAAAGCGTCCCCCCCGCAGACGTCAAAGGCAGAAAAAGATTTGAGGCAGCGAAACCGCCCGCCCCCATGCAATTGAGCGCAGTCAAAGCTTGCGAATTTTCCCAGGTTCCATTTAATAGCCCGATATTTGCAACATAGATTTATTATGAAAAAAGCTCTCTTTATCCTCCTCTTTCCCCTGTCCCTCTTTGCCCAGCTGGAAATGCCCTCCATTTTTTCAGACCACATGGTCTTGCAACAACAACAGCCCATTCAGGTGTGGGGAAAAGGTACGGTTGGAACCTCGGTCATGGTGAGCTTTAAACAGCAGACCCAAACCGTGAATGTTGACAATCAGGGTCGCTGGAAACTCACATTGGATCCCGAAGCGGCCAGTTTTGAACCCGCAGTTTTAGGGGTGACAGACGGAACGGATCAATTGAGCTTTAAAGATGTCCTGGTCGGGGAGGTTTGGTTGTGCTCCGGTCAGTCCAATATGTCCTGGAAAATGCAAAACAGCAAAGATGCGGATATCGAGATTCCTTTGGCCAACTATCCGAATATTCGTCTGTTCAAAGTGAAAAACTATACCTCCGGCAGACCGCTGTTCAGTTCCGAGGGTCAATGGAACAAGTGTAGCCCCGAAGATATTGTCGATTACAGTGCGGTGGGCTATTTCTTTGGTCGCGACCTTCATGCCCGATTGGATGTTCCCGTGGGATTGGTTCAGGCGGCGTGGGGAGGCACCCCGGCCATTGCGTGGACCCGTGCCAGTGCCTTCCCCAATCACCCTTCACTCATGGAAAAAGCCAGTGTATGGGCCGGATATGTCGATACCTACGACGAAAAACTGGCCGCCTGGGAAGAAGAACTCAAAGACTGGCTGGAAGAAAAAAACCTGCAACTTTTCGTAAAAGATCCCGGGATCTCCGAGGATGCCAAAACCTGGCACCTTCCTGCCGTAAATGATTTTCAATGGGAGAAAATCTCACTCCCCGCCACCATTGAAGATGAAATCGAGGAAATGGACGGTGCCGTTTGGTTCCGCCGCCGGCTCGAACTTCCCACCATTATGCGTGGTCAGGACCTCACGCTTGCCCTCGGACCGATTGCTGATTTTGAAATAACCTGGGTCAACGGCGTATTGATCGGAAAAACAGACGCGACCACCGAAATTTCCCAAACCGTAGATCGTCGATACCAAATACCGGCCCGTCTAACCCGCAGCGGGGAAATTATCATTGCGGTACGCGTGTTTGACCGGGGATCAACCGGCGGATTCATGGGGGAAGCCAAATCCATGTTGATTATTGGTGAAAGCAGCGCCATCCGTCTGGGCGGCGAGGGCTGGTCATATAAAATCGAAAGCAAATTAGAAAGCTCGATCGACGAATGGCAAATCAAACAGTTTAAGGATGCGCCCAAACGCCCCCCCAAACCTGACAGTCCCAACCGCCCGGCCAGTTTAGCCAATGGCATGCTTGCCACGGTGGCCCCTTACAGTATGCGGGGAGCCATTTGGTATCAGGGCGAAAGCGATACCGACTGGGAACCAGAACAGTATGGTGAACGCGCCCGGGTCATGTTCGATGACTGGCGCAAATGGTGGGAAAATGAAGAAATGTATTTTGGCGTGGTGCAAATTGCCAATTTCCTCGCCCCCAAATCCGAACCCTCGGATGACAACTGGCCCAAATTACGTGAAAGCCAAAGAACCCTGGTGAGAGATATGCCCCACAGCGGCCTCGTGGTAACCATTGATTTGGGTGAAGAAAACGACATTCACCCCCGCAACAAACAGGATGTGGGAAGACGACTCGCCCGTCGTGTTCTGACCGATGTGTATAAAGTACTGGAACTCGGCGGAGGTCCCGTACTCACCCGGGTAAAATTCCTCGAGGACCGCATTGTGCTCCAATATGATCAGGTCGGACAGGGTTTACACAAGATCAACGCAAAAGAGCTCGGCGGATTTACTGTCGCCGGAGAAGACGGCATTTTTGTAAATGCGCGAGCCCGCATTGAAGGAGCCGACAAAGTTATCGTCACCACAGATGAAGCTTTGAACATGGTTCAAATTCGCTACGCATGGCAAAACAACCCCCGCGATGCCAATCTCGGCAATAAAGAACGCCTGCCTGCAGGCCCCTTTCACGTGGAAATCCCCGCAGCATCAAGGAAATGACAACCGCTCTGCTGAAAAATCAACACCTCCTGTTTATTGGAGACAGCATCACGGATTGTGGTCGCAGAGATAAAGGAAATGCTCCTTTGGGCTGCGGATACGTCAACACTTTTGCAAACCTGCAGACCCTGCGTGAACCGGCAAAGCCCATACGGATATCCAATACCGGTATCGGTGGAAATACGGCCGAAGATTTATATCAGCGCTGGCAGGATGACGCCCTGCTGCTGAATCCCGACTGGCTTGCGGTCAAAATTGGAATCAACGACTGCAACCGCTTCCTCACGGATCCCAAGATCCATCACAAACAAAGCCCCGAAGCCTTTCAGACCTATCTCCACGGATGCCTGCGAAGGAGCATGGAGGCCCGGCCCGGGCTGAAACTGCTGCTTATCACCCCATTTTACCTCAGCCGGGATCTGGAAACGGATACCTACCGGGGCAAATGCAAAAGCCTGGTGGGTGAATATCAAAATATCGTCAAAGAACTGGCAAAGGAATTCAACACCCGCCTCCTGGACACCCAGGCGATTTTTGACGACTTTCTGGAACATCATCCCCCCTCGAAACTTTCCCAGGATATGGTTCATCTCAATGAACTCGGCGCTTTGATCCTCGCCGAAGGGGTTTATACCGCGCTTCGTGACTGAAAATCTGACACCAAGCTGCCTGTTTGCGACCCACCCGCGGGGCAACACAACCTCATGAGTTCCGTGACTTTAGGCGAACCTGCAGGCCGCTTACAGACATAGAAGTCTATGATATTTTTTGCCCGGAGAGAATCCGGTTCTTCTTTAAGTCAAACCGGTAAACCGCAGGAGTCTCCCCTTTCTTGAGAGAGCGGTACGCATCCACTCCCCGGCCCGCCACCAGTTCACGGACATCCTCTGCCTGGCAACTTAACACTCTGACAAACTTTGGAAACTTCAGCGGTTTCCCAATCAAGTGAGCCGCCCCCTCCGGGATCAGGGGAGACTCTTTGGCCAAAATCAAAAAACTGTACGCTAAAGGCCCCACATCCAAATTCATTTCTTTACGGAAGTAGCCCCAAAACGGATCCTGGTGTGCTTTGGCCGGCGCATCCGCAAAATGGTGACACCAATGGCCCTCATTTCCCTCCGCCTGCAATCCACAGGTATTCTGATGCGTGCAAGGCGCCACGACCTTAAACTGGTCCTTCAACATTTCCCGGATCTCAATCAACATCCGGGACGTTTCAAAAGTACCCGGCTCCACCCACAACATGGCCTGCGCATCCGCCATCAGCTCCAACAACTCTCCCGCAGATTCATCGGAGAGTTCCGTGAGGACATGACTGATCAACACCACGCCTTTGGGATGAGGCGCAGACCCCGGACAGATCACCCGCACCTCCGGAAACTCATGCCGGATTTTCTGACGTGCGTAATTCACCGCGGCTTCAGAATGATCCCACAAGGTGACCTTTTTGAACTGTCCGGGATATGCGCGTAACAGACGCCGGGTTGCAATTCCCGTTCCGCAACCCATGTCGGTCAGCGAAGGTGACGGCGGTTCCCAGCCCCGTGCTTTCAGCTCGCGGAGCACCGCATCCCACTTCCAGCCAATCCGCTCTCCGAGAGTGATATCATAATCCTGCAACTGCCGGTTCGATTTCCAATAGGGTCCGGTGATGGGCTCGGGCTGTAAAAAGAGATCCCGCAACTGGCGCAGACGCTCCCAGTCGATTTTGGGTGGTTCATTTTTCATAAGTTTTTTCCTTCAAGTACCGCAAACAAACGCCGGGCAATCGCCTCACGGGCAAAGGTGCTGCATACATACTTGCGACCATTTTGGCCGAGTTGTTGATTTAAATTTTTATCTTCGAGCAATCGATCCAACATCGCTTCGAATTCCGGATAATAGCGAAACCACAGACCCGCCCCGGCATGTTCACATTGCCAGCGCAGGACTTCCCCGCGGGCGTGCACAATCGCCGGCGTTCCCGCCAGCCAGGCCTCCAGCAACACGATCCCGAAACTCTCGTTGGTTGAGGGATGAATAAAGGCCACCGCACCCGCCATGGCTTCATGTTTTTCCTGTTCGCTCACAAATCCTAAATTCAGAAGGTGCGGACGTAAACTTTCCGGCACCGGCACATCCCCGCTTCCTGTCAGCACCAGTTTGACCGCTCCCTGACGTCGCTCAATGTAGCTTTGCATGTAGTCCAGAAGCAGCGGAGTATTTTTTCCGCCCTCCTGCCGTCCGCAATACAACACGTAGGGCCGGTCTAAACCGTGTTTCGCGGCAAACGCAGTCGGATCCGCTTCAAACGGCTCCATGGCCATGCCCACAATCTGTCCACAACTTTCATCCAGGTCATAGAGTCGCATGGCCAATGCCTTTTCCGGCTCGGAATTGAACAAAGATCCTTTGGTGGCCCGGAACATATCCGCCACAATATCGAGTTTGGCAAAAGGTTCATCATGCAAACAGGGAATCAGCCAAGTCTTCTCCGGCAGAATTCGGGCGCTCTCCAAGGTGATCCCAAACAGGTAGGGCCCCATCAAAATCGCATCAAAGTCCTTCCCGTTTTGTTTGAGATATGCACTCAAATCCCGGCTGCAGACGTTGTTTTCCGCCCAGCGCTGCTGATCTTCACGGGAAACCTCCCGTCCTTTATCGATCAAATCCTGAATCCGCAGAAACACTTCAATATTCCGGTCTTCGTTTACCTTAAAATAATGAACGTTTATGCCATCAACCGTTTCCTCCCCCGCCTCCCGGTCATTGTTCCAGGTAAAATGATCGGTCGCGCAGGTAGTGAGTAAATGTACCTCATGACCGACCTGCACCGAAGTCAGGGCCAAATCCCGGATCAAGGTTTCCGCACCGCCCACCACCCCACCGGGTAAAAATCGAGGTGTGATATAGGCCAACTTCATTGAGAATCCCCACCTTCCAACTTGGCCAGACGTTCTTCTAGTTTCGCAATTTTCTTTTCATACTGCTGGAAACTGCTCTCAATCGCGGTGACCATCAGCCCGTTGATCTGGTTCTGCTGATGCCACATCCGAAAGGTGTAAAACTTCAACAGCTTCCAAATAATGGTTTTGGTTTTCACCAGGAATTTCCCCTGCCATCCCGTGCGGCGGTCTTCGATTTGGTAATCGTTAATGTCCACATGCACCCCGTCCCGCAGACAATTCAAGTAGAAGCGTAACAGCTCCTCACTATCCGCCATATACATCAGATTATGCCGCTCTGCCCGACCGATGCGGGCATCGGAGTACACCCCTTCCTGACGTTTCTTTGCCACCTCGTTGCGGATTTCTTTCACCAAAGATTCCACATCCAAATCACCGGCATTCAAACTGAGTTCCATATGTTGCGTTTCTGCTGTCATGAATTGCTTATATCCCCTCCCATCGGCGGGGGAAAGAGAAAAAGGGCTTGGCAATCATTCGCCGCCGGAGGGGGCAAGGCGCATGGTTCCGAAACGAGGGACCCAGGCGCCGCCGGCATCGGCGTTCAATATTGACCGGTGCGCAGCAGGATCAGCGTGCAGGCATTTTCCACTTCAATGCCGGCTGCCACCAAAACCTTTTGCAGGTCCGGATTTTCCGAGCCGGGATTAAATAGAACTCTCCGAGGGTTTAAAGCCAAAATTTCTGCCTGCATCGCGGAGGAGCGGCTGGCATTCACGTACATGGTTAAAGTGTCCACAGTCCCCGAAATGTCAGAGATCGATGCACTCACCGGCAATCCATGAATAGTTTCCGCCACCGGATTGACCGGGATCACTGCATGTCCCGCAGCCTTGAGGTCTGCCACCGCCTGATTGGAAATGCGTTCACTCTTGGGACTGGCGCCCAGGACCACCGTACGTTTTGAAGTTGTCATGCTTCCTTTTTCCACAGAATCCCCGTGATTGTAAAGAACCTCTCCCATGAAAAACATTCCCGGGCCGAAGGTCCCCGGACCCTCGGCCTTTATTTTTCTTTCCCCCCGGGAAACACGAACTTCATCAATTCATCACGGGTATCAAGTACCCACTTCCCTTCTTCCCGGTAATCAAATTCCAAACATACCAGCCCCACCCCCGGGGACATATAAAAGCGGGCGCGGCTCCACCCATCCTCTTCGCCATCCCGGTAAACGGACTCGTACACCACACATGAAAATGTTCCGGCCGCCACCGTAACCTTTTCAGCCGTATCCAAAATGCTCCAGTCACTCCCTTCGGCCTTATATTTATGCCCTTTTTTCACAGGATACGGCAGGGTTAACGAAAACGGATTTAAGTCTTGAGGTGTAAGGATTGTATCCTCACCCCGCTCGGCAAAATTATAACTCCCTTTGGCGTTGGCATACTCCCAAAAGAAATCCATATCGTCCTCGGTCAACTTCACACCGGCTAAACGCTCAGGGATCGACCGATAATCATAAACTTTTTTGATTTTATAGCAGGTCTCACCTTCCAGTTTTAGAACCTTTACGATTTCTTCGGTGACGGTTCCGGATAAAACCTTTTTCCCTTCCTCCTGCCAATAACTCGCGTAAGTCCAAACCGCCCCCTCCACCCGGGGCATGATGGATTTTCCTGGTGGCGTTTCAGATTCGGTTTGTGTCACCGCTTCCGCCGCAAGGATATTTCCGAACAGCATCATAACGGATAGGTAAAAAATCTTTTTCATCAGGTCTTCCTTATTTTGTGGGTTTATCAGAAATCTAAAAAGCAGCGCTTTAACAGGCTCACCGTTTTCCAAATCATATATCCACCGATCAGTACAAAAGGAGTGATAAACACCGTAAGTAAAATCCGCATCAGGGAAACTTCACGAATCAGCACCGCCCGTTGAGGATCTGCCGGATCATAAAACACCGGCACCCGGGCGCCGGTTTGGAATACCTTTTTCAGATCATTGGCCCGTTTACGGCTTTGCCCCATCTTCATCCAGCCAAAGTCTATACGGTCAGAGACATAAGCCACATCCCCCACTTCGTATTCGTATTCCACCTGCACCGTATAAGAGGTATTTGTACCCCTCTGGGAAACCTGGATTTCTGAACGAATTACCATTGCCTCCGTCTGCACATAATTTTTCCCTTGGACCACCCCCACCCAATACGTGAGGATACCCGATGCGAAGATACCCGTAATACCGCACCAAAAAAGACTCACACAAATCCAGACCACCAACTGTTTTCTGATCCCCGCCTTTTCGGAATGTATGGCCTCACTGTCAATTGACGGAAGTTTTCGGCCGGTGGCCTCCCCCTGACCCCGATCCACCCACTTTTGTAACCCGGTCACGATTCCGGGGATGATGACCACAGGGAGCAGCGCTCCCAGCAGGGTGGCACTTTTCCAATCCGGGGTTTGCATCGCATAAAACCCGAAGGCAAAACTTCCCACTGCTGAAAGCAAAGCATAAGCCACGAAAGAAATCTTCCCCCCGGCCAACATCATGCCGTTACCTGCATCCTGAATCTGTAAAGCCTCTGGCCGGGTAAAGATCAGCCACCCTAAAAGCAAAAAGGGCAGCGTAAATGTGATAAACATAAAGGCCGTGGCCTCCACCCGTGGTTCCAGCGTACTTTCCCTGGGATTTTCTGGATCATAAAAAACCCGGACCGGATCGCCCGCGGTCAGTGCCATCGTATGCTGGGGAAAAGGCTGTCGCGGCATGCCGAAAGAATATTCCGGGGGACAGGTTCCCTGGTAGGGGACACCCGCGACCTCGTAGGTATACTCAATCCATCCCCCCTGCCGTGCTTCCTCTTTCGCAAAGCTGTCAGGTCCCTGTATCTCGTTAATCCTGCCCTCAGCCGGCACAAAGGTCGCCACCTGAATGCATCCCGACAGAACCGTCCAGCACATGGGAATCAGAAACATCAAAGAAACCGCAAACCAGACGAAGGCCTCTTTAAAATTTTTTAAATAAAAAGAGCCTGTTCTCATTTACCCTTTGAACCACGGATCATGTGAACCCACAATCTCAAACTGTCCGCAGAACCCATCATAAAAAATCCGTCACAGGTTTCCCCGTGACGGATATAAAGTTGAAAATTGATCCGACTTTACAGTTCGAAGCGGTCTGCACCATTCGGCACAACCACCGAAAAGACAGAACCATCGGTCAACGGAACCTGAACGGTAATGTTTGTGCCGTAGGAGGAGCCATGCTGGGAAAAATAGAAATGGGGCCGGTCTCCATTGTGGGTTTCGTGCCGTAAAGGAGCAGATTCTGATCCAAAGCTGCCCGAGATGGTTGCCACCTGCTGGGTTTTACCGTAAGTCGAGCCATGCGGCGTGAGGACAACCAGTCCCCCGGAGCTTTCACTGTGAGGCTTCCACAAAAAACCACTGTAATAAGCGGGATTTTCAGCAATTCTGGCCGCACTGACCTCAGGAGAAAGCGACCCGCCGCCCCCACCACCATCCGAGTCAAAATCACAGGAGGAAGTGCCCAGCATGATGAGCGAAAAACAGAGAAGAGTAAAATATTTTGTCATGCGCGGACCATAAAGGGAGGCGCTCAAAATGTACAGGTTGATTCCCAAAGATATGCCGAAAAAATCATAGACGGGAAACGTATCTTTTCCGGTCCCCGTCACAAAAAATCCGTCACCGGTTTCCTGGTGACGGATCATCGCAGTCAGAAAGTTCCGACTTACTGACAGGCCTCGCATTCGCCACCATTGAGCATGGCATCGAGACTGCAGGCCGCCTTTTGTTCGGCAGTAAACTCCGGCTTGTCCGTGGAGGCTTTCTTCACAGAAACCGTGGCTTTCTCAATGTTTGAGGCACCGAGGGTCCGCAAATAATAAGTGGTTTTCATACCGCTTCTCCAAGCCGCCCGATACATGTGACTCAAGGTTTTAAGATCGGGGTTGCCCAGGAAAAGATTTACGGACTGGGATTGATCGATCCACTTCTGACGGCGGGCCGCCGCCCGAATCAAATAATCAAACTCAATGCCGAAGGCCGTGGAATACTTGCGGCGCAATTCCTGCGGAATGCGTTCAATATCCGCGAGCTCACCATCAAAGTATTTCAAATCATTGCGCATTTCCTGATCCCAAAGTCCGTGGGATTTCAAATCCCGGACCAGTGCACCATTCAATACGATGAAGTCGCCTGACAAATTGCTTTTCACAAACAGGTTTTTGTAGATGGGCTCAATACAGGGACTGGTACCCATAATGTTGCTGATGGTGGCGGTGGGCGCGATCGCCAGCACATTACTGTTCCGCATCCCCTGCTTCAAAATCTTTGCCCGCAAAGATTTCCAATCCATCTTTCCGCCGCGGGGCACATCAACCTGAATACCGCGCTCTTTCTCAAGCAGCTCCAGGGTATCCGGCGGCAACAACCCGCGGTCCCATTTCGATCCGGTGTACGAGCTGTAGGTCCCGCGCTCTTTGGCCAGTCCACTGGAAGCATCATATGCATAATAGGCAATCGCCTCCATAAACTCGTCATTAAACTCCACCGCTTCTTCCGATGCAAAACTCACGTTCTTTTTGAACAGGGCGTTGGCCAATCCCATCACCCCCATGCCGATGGGACGATGACGCAGGTTAGAAGTGCGCGCCGCATCTGTCGGGTAGAAGTTGATGTCGATTACGTTGTCCAAAGCTCGAATTGCCACCTGAATGGTATCGCGCAATTTGTCGTGATCCAGACTGCCGTCCTCCTTGAGATGTGAATCCAAAACCACAGAACCCAGATTGCAAACCGCGGTTTCATCCGCACCGGTGTTGAGGGTAATCTCCGTGCAGAGATTCGAACTGTGAATCACTCCGCAGTGATCCTGCGGCGAACGGATGTTGCAGGGATCTTTGAAGGTGATCCAGGGATGACCGGTTTCGAACAGCATTTTGAGAATGCTTTTCCACAGATCAATCGCCGGCATACTGCGTCCGAAAATTTTGCCCGCTTTGAACTGGCGTTCGTAATAATGATAACGCTCTTCAAATGCTTTTCCGTAAAGATCATGCAGATCCGGGGTTTCGTTCGCACGGAACAAGGTCCACTCTTCACGGGCTTCCATCCGCTTCATAAACAAATCCGGAATCCAGTTCGCAGTGTTCATGTCGTGGGTGCGGCGGCGTTCATCACCGGTGTTTTTCCGCAACTCGAGGAAATCAATAATATCGTTGTGCCAGGTTTCGAGATAGGCACATCCGGAACCGCGGCGTTTTCCGCCCTGGTTCACCGCGACCAACTGATCGTTGTGCAGTTTCAAGAATGGAATCACGCCCTGACTTTCTCCATTGGTGCCTTTGATGTATCCACCGGTTCCGCGAACGGATGTCCAGGATCCGCCCAAACCACCGGCCCATTTGGACAGGAAGGCATTTTCAGAGATCCCGCGGATCATAATACTCTCAATGCTGTCATCCACTTTGTAGAGATAGCAGGAGGAGAGCTGACTGTGCAAAGTCCCGGAATTGAACAAGGTCGGGGTACTGCTGCAGAAGCGACGGCTCTTGTAGAGATTATGCAGCTTGATCACCCAGCCTTCACGGTCTTCAGGCTCTTCAAGGAAAAGCCCCATGGAGACCCGCATCCAGAAATACTGGGGCACTTCCAGGCGGCGGGCCACCCCGCGCTTGTCCACAATGAGATAACGGTCGTACAACGTCTGCACACCCAGGTAATCAAAATCCATATCCGCACTGGGATCCAGGGCCTCAGCCAACCGATCAATGTCGTAACTCAAAAGTTTGGGTGAGAGCCGGTCCATTTCGATGGCGGTTTCCAGATAGCTGCGGAATCCGCGGCGATGCGCTTCACGCAATTGACCGATGCCATCTTCCAGAATGTTCCAGTCCAGCACTTCCTCATAAATATAAGTCAGCAAAATGCGTCCGGCAAATTTGGCAAAATCCGCATCCCGTTCAATCAGCGCCTTGGCATTAAGAAGAATGGTTTTTTTCAGATCCGCCTGGTTCATTTCGTCATAGATGGAACGACGCAATTCGGCTTCAATTTCCGCGCGGTCCATATCCAAATCCAAGGCCAGTCCCGCATAGTCGATACGCGCCCGCATGTCGGCTCCATCCCACAAAAAGGAACTGCCATCCGCCCGTTGTACCCGAACCAATACCGACTGATCTTCGTCTTGGGGATGCTCCGCAATTTCGGCCGCCCGCTGCAAAGCACGACGTCCGCGATAGAGAATGTAAGCTTCGGCCGCTTTAAAATGCCCGGCCTTCATCAATTCTTCCTGCACGATATCCTGCACATCTTCAATGTGAACCATGGCCTGGCGGCCATCCGCAATTCGGCGATTGACCGCTTCGGTCACTTCGACTGCCGGGAGACTGTCCAAATGCAGTGCCAAGAAGGCTTTGCGAATCGCAATTTCAATTTTATTGGGATTCCAGGGCACCAACTGACCGTTGCGCCGCAGCAATTGGGTGCCCACTTTGATCACTTTTGCCTGAGAAGGCATTTCATTTGCGCGGTGGGTTACCAAACTGCGGGCCAGATCGTAGGCTTCCTGGCGTACCAAAGCTTTTTCAATGGCCAGGTGTAACTCCTCGCGGCTTACCTGTTTCTCTGTCCGGGGCTCCGTGAGAGCCACCAGCACTTCAGAAACCTTTTTCGTGATATCCGCGACCAGTTCGCAATTGGCTTCACTGAAAATTTCTTTTTCCTGCTTACGGGAAAGCAACAACGTGGTCAGCGCATCGCCCACGATTTCCGCGACTTCCGCCGGCGATAAATCTTTCTCAACCCCATCCGACGTCAACTTCAAGTTGATGGGATGGTGTTCAGACACCACTTCGGCCCAGTTAAACCGGCCGGCAGCTCCACGCGGACGTGAAGCGTGCTGTTTCAACAACTGGTCTTCTTCCAGTGTATTCGTATTGCGAATCATGTTTTCTTTTCCTCTCGTTTGTTAAATCTTAAAGTTCGTCGTCATCCACCGCTTCCAACGCAGAGGACTTCTGATATTCAGTCACCCGGCCTTCAAAGAAGTTTTGTTCTTTTTGAATATCCATCATTTCCGCCAACCAGGGGAAAGGATTTTCGATGCCCGCTTCCAGTGGCGCGAGTCCACAGCCTTCCAAACGGCGGTCGGCAATGTAATCGATGTATTGCGAAAATTCATCGATGCTCAATCCCACCGCATTGACCGGCAGACAGTCCGCAATGAAATCTTTTTCCAATTTCTTGGCCTCACTCATCATCTCCCGCAGCTCTTGCTTAAACTCGGGGGTCCAAATCTCCGGATTCTCATCTTTCAAAGCCATCAGCAGGCTGCGGAGCAGTTCAATGTGATTGGATTCATCCCGCAAAGTGTAGCGGAACATTTGACCGATCCCCGGGAATTTGTTTTGACGATACAAAGCCAAAATCATCCCAAACAGACCGTAAAACTGGGTGCCTTCCATGCACTGACCGAACAGAAAGAGGTTTTTTGCAAACAACTGTTTGTTTTCAAGCGTGTTTAAATCCAAATCCCGACGCAGAGAACGGGAAACCTTCATCACAAATTCATTTTTGCGGGTAATGGTGGGCACATCCTCGAACATCGCTTCACATTCGTGGGGGTTGATGCCCAGGGAACTGATCATGTACAACAAAGAGTCCGCATGAATGTTTTCTTCGTGGGCATGACGGCCCAACACCAGTTTCAATTCCGGAGCCGTCACCTTTTCACGAATCACGTGCAGAATGTTATCCCCCACAATTCCCTCCGCAGCCGAGAAATAACCAATGCCCATGCGGATAATCCAACGCTCCACATCACTCAGCTGATCCGTGCTCTGCCACTGCTCAATATCCTTCTGCATGGGAATATCTTCCGGTTCCCAATGATTGGTTTTCATCGTCCGGTACAAATCATAGGCCCAGCCATACTTGAGGGGCAACAGATTAAAAAATACGCTTTCACGGCCATTAATGACCTTTTTTTCAGAAAAAGCCTGCTGCGCTTTTTCCTGATCCAATACGAAACTACGGCTTCCCACCGTATAAGTTTTGTCATTTGCCATGTTCGTTATTTCCTTTGCTTATCGGAGAATTTCTTTGATATTGAAGATAAAAATAGGGCCCGGACCCCAAAATGGGCGATTTCAGATGAGGGCTTCGTAAGGAATGTGTTAACCCCGAATCGCCTAATCTGTCAACCCTCTACCACAACATATAGTGCTATTAAACTAATATAGGTCATTCCATCACATTCCCTAGTGGTTATCCACAGGAGTCAAATTGACAACTTTCCTGCTTTCCGAAGCGCGGAACCTTGCACATCAAGGGTTTCCGAAGATCGGAATCTCCTATGGGATTTAAGAACGATAGTTGTTAACAGATTGACGCAACCCAGACCTCTCTGTCTGTGACCACGAGCGGCCACGCCGCGGGTGCGCATTTAACAAAAATGTAGCGAGGCGAAGGCAACCGGCGGTTTGCGGCTGTGGCGGAGCCGCCCTCGACCACAGCGAAGAATGTCTGTGTTAGGTTATCTTGACAAAACACCCCGTATTAGCTTAACAGAGGGCGCATTCCTTGGCCAAAGTAGCTCAGTTGGTAGAGCAATTCACTCGTAATGAATAGGTCAGCGGTTCGATTCCGCTCTTTGGCTCCATTTTTCATACAATGCCTCACCGCATCCTTACCCTCAATGAACTGGTCGACTACCTCCATTTGGAGGCGGGGGATATTCGTTTGTTGGTCAAACGGGATGAAATTCCCCATCGGAAACAGGGAAACGAAATTCTGTTCCCCCAAATCGAAATCGATAGCTGGGCTTCACAACGGCTGCTGGGCTTGCCGGACAAAGAAATCGATGCCTTTCATAAAAGATCCACCGCCAAAATGCACGATCTGAGTGAACGCCATGCGTTGCTGCCGGAATTAATCAAGACCCACCATATCGATGCCTTTCTGGAAGGAAAAACCAAAGCCAAAGTGATTCGGAACATGATCGATTTGGCCACCCGCACCGATATGGTTTGGGACGAAGAAGGATTATTAACCGCCATCGAAAAGCGCGAAGAGCTCCACAGCACCGCGATGCCCTGCGGCGCGGCCCTGCTCCATCCTTCCCATCACGAACCCTACATGTTCGAAGACAGCCTGATTTTGCTTGGACGCACCCAGCAGCCTGTCCTCTTCGGTGCCCCCGGCGGCGCCTACACCCGCTTTTTCTTCCTGATCTGCAGTCAGGAAGACCGGATCCATTTACACCTCCTCGCCCGCATCAGCATGATCTGCCGCGAAACCGAAGTATTGGATCAGATGATGGATGCCGGGGACGCCAACGATATGCACTCCATGCTGTTGGCCGCCGAACTGGAAATGATGAACAACCATTCCCCCAGCTATCCGAAACGCGATATGAATGCAATGTGACGGGTCATTGGTCATTGGTCATTGGTCATTGGTCATTGGTCATTGGTCATTGGTCATTGGTCATTGGTCATTGGATCGTAAATCCCCCTTCCCAAATGACAAGTGACTACTGACTCCTTCCTGACGCGGCGAAGCCGCAATTGACAAATGACTTTCCCCTCTTCCCTTTATCTCCACGTCCCCTTTTGCGTCCGGCGCTGCCTCTACTGCGACTTCTATGTCCTCCCTCTCGGTGACGGCCCGCCGGCAAAGCGGCTTCGTGAATTCAGATCTCTGAAACACCATCGTTATCTTCAAGCGCTGGATGCCGAACTGGCCGCCCTGCCCGAAAACTTTCAACCCTCCACCCTTTATATTGGCGGAGGCACCCCCACCGAAATGGGCGTGGGTGAACTGCAAAAACTTTTTTCATCCTTAAAACGTCATGTCGACTTTTCCCAAGTCAAAGAGTTTTGCTGCGAAGCCAATCCGGGAACCCTGGACAAAGAGATGGCGGCGCTTCTCGTAGAGCAGGGCGTCACCCGGGTTTCCCTGGGCGTGCAAAGTTTTGCCGACCCCATGCTTCAAGCCCTCGGCCGCATCCACAATCAGCAGGACGCCTTTGATGCCGTCGGATTTTTGAGAGAGGCCGGAGTCAAAAATCTGAGCGTGGATTTGCTCTTTGCGTTACCGGACCCCGGACCACGGGATTTAGAAGTAAACCTCGAAGCCATTCGAAAACTGAATCCGGAGCACGTCAGCTGGTACAGCCTGGAATTTGAACAAGGCACCGCCTTCACCGAAATGCGCGACCAGGGATTTTTGCAGGAACCCGATGAAGAAAGCACCGCGGCCGAATATGCAGAAATCCGCAAAGGACTATCAGAACGCGGCTTCAATCAATACGAACTTTTCAGTTTCAGCAAATCCGGATTCGAATGCCGGCACAACATCAACTACTGGCGGGGTGGCGAATATTACGGAGTCGGACCCTCCGCCCATTCACATGTCGACGGCAAACGCTGGTCCAATCTTTCCGACCTCTCTGCCTACATAAAAAGGCACTGCCAAGGTGAAGGTTCCTGTATAAGTGAAGCCGAAGAACTTTCTTCCACCGCCAAAGCCCGTGAACTTTTAATGACCCAGCTCCGTTTACTCGCCGGTGTAAATACAGACGACTTTCATCAACTGAGCGGACACCGGATCGAAGATCTTCTTGGACCCTCCCTCCAGGTCTGGCAGGACGCCGGGTGGGTACAACTCAAAAACCAGACCCTCAAACTCTTGCCCGAAGCCTACCTGATCAGTGACAGTTTGTTTCGGGAGTTTGTGTGATTAGAATCTCAAAGGGGAAATGTAATGGCTTAAAAAGCGCCACAAGGCGTAAGCTATTTGAGTAGCGAGAAACTCAACCCTCATTTTATTTATATCATGGAATCTTTTACTGAAATTCTTACCAGCGCAGGACTGAACTTTATAATCGGCACCCTCGTGCTTTGGTTATGTTCTAAAACGGTCAATACCCCCAATTCAGATTTAAAATCGGCCGCGTTATATAATGCAATTATAGTGGGGTTCCTCATAGCAGGTCTGTTTACACTTTTGGCGGTCGCCATGTTTTTACCGACACTGCTCGGTCTGATCAGCATCCTTTTTCTTATAATATATATCTACAGTTCGTTTTGGATATTGATGTCCATATATGGCATCTCTTTTTTATCGAGTCTATGGCTCCTCATCGCCATGTGGGGCGTAAACAAACTGATTGAAATGGTCCTTGGGCTCTAGAGTTTATTCTCCTCAAGACGGAGCGCGGACACTCCGGTCTATTTTGAACCAAATCCCTGTTCCGGCAACCAAGCCAACACTTCCTGAATGGCCTCTTCCCAAAAAGCCCATTCATGAACCCCGGGGCGTTCGCGGTACGTGAGTGGGTAGCCACAGTCTTCAGCGGTCTTTTTAAAAGTGAGATTGTCCTCATAAAGAAAATCTTCGGTGCCGCAAATTTGCAGCAAAGGCGAAACCGTTTCTTTTTGCACAGCCAGGGGGAGTTGTGCCAGCAAGTCTTCCGCCTTCCCCGCCGGAGACTGCTCTCCGAAGATCAGCTGCATGGTGGCCGCCATCGGACTCTGCTCTTCCTTCATGGCCGTATCCATTCGGCTGCAAATGTCCAACACACCGGAAAGCGAAGCCCCCGCAACGTATGCCTCCGACTTGGCCAACAACCAGCGGGTCGCCCCGTAGCCCCCCATGGACAGTCCGGCCACCGCATTGTTTTCTCGTGCCTCCGAAAGAGGAAAAAAGCTGCGCATCAAAGTCGGTAACTCTTCGGTAAGGTAACTCCAGTATTTGCCTCCCTGTGCCATGTCACAATAAAAGCTCCGGTGCACATTCGGCATCACCACCGCCACACCCGCCTCTTCGGCATAACGTTCAACCGACGTGCGCCGCAGCCAGGTCGTGTGATCATCCGACAACCCATGCAACAGCCATAAACAAGGCCACTCCTTTCGGGCGGCGGCGGTTTTCACTCCAATCTGACGCTCAGAGGCCGCCTGCGGAACAATAACATTTGCCTCGGACTGCATGCCGAGCGCTTCGGAAAAAAAGTGAGAGTTGAATAATGCCATGGTTTTAAGAATTGGGAATTGGGAATTGGGTAATGTGATTATCACGAATCGTAATCGAAATCGAACCGTTTAATCATTTGAAACCTTGCAGCTTCCCCCATATGGTATGGCCATGAAAAAAATCTTAGCCATCATTGATCACGTGTATGAAGACCTCGAACTCTGGTACCCCAAAATTCGTTTGGAGGAAGCAGGACACGAAGTCACCGTCGCCGCACCAAGTGCGGGCGAAACTTATAGCGGGAAACACGGCTACCCCTGTGTGAGCGATGCGGCAATTGCCGACATGAACAGTGAAGACTTTGATGCCCTGCTGGTCCCGGGCGGTTTTGCGCCGGACAAACTGCGGCGCGATCCGAAGGTACTTTCTTTAGTCCAAGAATTTAATGACGCCCAGAAACCCATCGCGCATATTTGCCACGCCGGCTGGATCCTGATTTCAGCCGATGTCCTGCGCGGGCGCAACACCACCAGCACCGTGGGCATCAAAGACGACATGAACAACGCCGGCGGCACCTGGACCGACGAAGCCGTGGTCATCGACGGCAATCAAATCGCCGCCCGCACCCCCAAAGATTTAGCCCCGTGGTCTAAAGCTTTTGTGGACGCGCTGACGTAATTCGGCGCCCGCATTTACGAGGATACGCTCGCAGGCCTTTAGGCCAGGCGGAACCCGGGACCCATATTTCCGAAACCCGGGCCGCTGAAGCATACCCGTTCCCCCCGGAAACAGGCGAACTCCCAACGGGCGTTATGGCATCATTTTCCCCATCAATCTCGGAAAAGGAATCGTTTCACGGATGTGCTTCAATCCGCAAATCCACGATACGGTTCTTTCGATTCCCAATCCAAAGCCGCCATGCGGAACCGATCCATAACGGCGCAAATCCAAATACCATTGATACGGTTCAGGGTCCATGCCCTCGGCCTCCATCCGTGCCAACAGTTTTGCCAAATCATCTTCCCGCTGACTGCCCCCGATAATTTCCCCGTAACCTTCCGGCGCAAGCACATCCAAATTCCGGACTGTCCGGGGATCGGCAGGATTCTCTTTCATATAGAAGGCTTTGATCTCTTTCGGATATTCGGTCACGATCAGCGGCGCATCAAACTGCCTGCTCAAAATGGTTTCCTCGTCTCCCCCGAAATCACTTCCCCACTCAAAGCTTTTGGCATCTTGAATATGCGCCGGCTGATTGGCAATCCACCGTTCCAATTCTTTAATTTGATCCTGCAACTCCTGAATTTCTTTTTTCAGTTTTTCCACTTTCCACGCTTTGCTCACCTGTGCCAACTGCGCTTCCTTTTCGGCCACTTCATTTTTCAGGCCCTCACCGCGCGCCTGCTCGGACGCCAACTCGGCCTCCAGTTTGGCATGTAATTCCGGATTGTGTAAAAGTTCCACCGCTTCGGAATAGGTCACCCGCGGAAAAGGCGCCTGAATTTTTTCGAGGGCGGTTACGTCCCGCCCCAGGGATTCCAAGTCCGCCCGGTTATGCTTCAATACCGCCTGTACAATGTGACTGAGAAAGTTTTCCGAGAGCACTTCCAAATCTTCCAATTCGTAAAAGGCGACTTCCGGTTCAATCATCCAGAATTCGGTAAGATGCCGACGGGTTTTGCTCTTCTCCGCACGGAAGGTGGGGCCGAAACAATACACCTTGCCCAAAGCCATGGCCGCGGTTTCCAAATACAGCTGTCCGGTCTGGGCCAGATATGCGGGGGAACCAAAATAATCGACATCAAACAGGGTACCCGCCCCTTCCGCCGCCCCGGGTTGAAAAATCGGGGTGTCGATCAAGGTAAACTGTTCCTGATCAAAAAATTCGCGGGCGGCGGTAATAATGCGATGACGCACCCGCAAAATGGCTTCTTGACGCGGACTACGCAACCACAAGTGGCGATGCTGCATCAAAAAGTCGATACCATGCTCTTTGCGGGAGATGGGATATTCTTCGGCAATTTGATAAATCTCCACTTTCTCCACCGAAACTTCCACCCCGCCCGGGCTTCGCGGTTCCTCACGAACAGTCCCGGTGAGCGAAAGGCTGGTTTCCTGACCGCAATGCTCCAACGCATCAAAAGCTTCGGGATGAATGGCTTCCACCGTGCACTGACAGGTGCCGGTGCCATCGCGAAATTCCACAAAACGGATTTTGCCACTGGAGCGGATCGCACGAATCCATCCGTGGAGAGTCACAGACTGGTTAACAAAAGCGGGAAGGTCTTTAATGGAAGTTCGTTGATTCATTGTGTGGTTTTCTAACGCTCCCAAGCTCGAGATACAAGACTTTTGGATCCGGGACCTCTTTTCTTCAGTTTCCGCTTTCACCCGGGGGATACGCTGGTCCTGAGCTTGAGCATACCAGCGGGCATGGCGGATAAAAAATCCAGGACCCGTCGCAAGGGGGTGCCCAGTGGCTTCGGCTTGACAGCACATCAAAACCGGCGTTGTATCCACTACTATGAAATACATTTTCCCACTCATCGTGCTTTTCAGTCTACACATCCCTGCAGAACTGGAGGTCCATGAGTGGGGCTCCATCAACATTGTCACAGGCCAAAACCAAGTCGTGGTCGGCAACATTGCCGATGACCAGAGCGACCTGCCTGATTTTGTGGAGGTATGGTCCAGTCAGGCCCAGCTGCGTCCCATGGTGATCGAGAAACCCATCCTCTATTTTTACAGCCACCAAAAACAAAGTGTCACCGTCACTGCGGATTATCCAAATGGAATTTTCACCCAATGGTGGCCCAAACCCGCAGGATTCTCCCCCCGTCCCACAGCCAATCAAACACCCGTAGCCCAAAAGAACGGACGTTTACACTGGAACATCATTTTGGATCCGGGCGCGGAAATGGATAATGAGCTCCCGCCCATGGACGATCATATTTGGTGGCCGGTTGCCAGAAATGTAGATGCGGCTACCGTGATCAGTAACGCGGGCGGCGTAGAGAAATTCCTGTTCTACCGGGGCGCCGGCACCTTCACTCCCACCCTTCAGGTCGACATCTCCGAACAGGGCGAATTCCTGCTCAACGACACGCAAGGTTCCACTTCCCGGGAAATTTATACCATCAGTGTTGTGAAGGGGGGCGATCCGGTAATCACTTATCTCGAACATCTCTCCGCCTATAAAATCCAATTCAAAAATGCCGATGAAGCCGCAAAACACCTCCAGACCCGATTAGAGGAAAAAGGTCTTTTTCCCAAAGAAGCAAACGGCATGGTGCGTATCTGGAAAAAGGCGATGTTTGAAGCACCCGGGCACCGGGCCATGTATTTGATGGAAAAGGAAGACATCGATGAAATGCTGCCCCTTCGAATCATGCCCGAACCGGAAAAAATAGTGCGCGCCTTTCTGGTCCGCTTTGAATGCCTGAGCCCGATTCTGAAGTCAGACATCGAAACCTGGATCACCCAACTCGGTGCCATGACGTTTCAGGAACGCAAAGAAGCACAGCAAAAGCTTATGAAAACCGGACGCATTGGCGAAGCGGTCATGAGATCCGCCTATGAAAAAACCAAAGATCCCGAGATCAAAAGATCGCTAAAACAGCTCCTGGAAGCCATCACCCCCCGGAATCCAAACCCGTAATGGCTATGCGACGGCTAAACGACCCACGGCCAACCCTTTCGATTAAACGTAAAAAATGCCCATGAGAAAATTTATCCCGCGCTTCCTTTTCGTCTCCCTCTGGTTCAGCCTGCTCTTTGGTTCCTATTCAACAGAATCGCTGTACCACGAAACTGATGAAACCGATTACCATAATATTAAATTCTACATTTACCGTTATGGAACCAATTTTCATGATGACGAAAACGAACCCTATCAACTGAAATTTTACAGTGACCTTGGGATACACAAAACAGGTGAAGCCACCTCAACCGGCGCACCGAACTGGGTAAGAGTGATTCGCAATCACATGGATATTATCCGTGTGGCCATTCCCGAAGGCGCTTCAGAAGGATTCAGCAGTAAATCGAAAGGGAAAGCGATCAAAGTGGTCCTGCTGGACGAAAATGAGCAGCCGATCGCGGGGGAACCCACCTACTATCATGTGACGGATGATGACGGGACGGAATACCGTCTTCACGCCAAAGCAGGGAAAACGCATTCCCTGGGCTTTCCCATCTACAAAATCACCCCCGAGGGGGAAAAACATTTTTTTAAGGACAGCGGGTTTGAAGTGCTTTTTGATGAGAAGGGTCATTTCAAACAGTTTAGGGACCTGTCCCACATCATTTTCATCTCTTATCCCGATGGGAAAACCCGGGTCATGGATAAATATTCCCGACATCAAATACAGCCCGAAAAACAAAATGGATATTATGTAGCCAAAGCAGGGGCAAAACCGCTGAAAAGCACACGGCTCTACCATCCCGAACCCGACCATTTACGGTACATGGTTCATGAAATCTATATCGAGGGAAAATTAAAGAGCACCACCACCTGGACCCGGGGAGACAATCCCTATGTTTTCCGACTTCAAACCAAAAAAGAGGGGCAGGAGATTCTAGAGAAAGACGATCATTATTTTGATGATGAAGAAGGAATAAGAAGGTTAAATCGGAATCGATATTCTCACCAGGGAAACCACCAGCTTCAAAGAAGATCTTTTTACACGCGGGATACCGGTTGGCGTCCGCGTTATGAAAGAAGAGTCGATAATGGAGAGGAAACCATAAAAGCCTTTAAATATATCGAGGATCTTTCTTCCGGGAAATGGGTCTCGTATCCCACCATCCATATGTCCAAAGACGGGAAATGGTTCCGTAAAGAATATGATGAAGAAGGCAGAGTCACCATGGAGTGGCACCCGGTTCAGAAAGTGATAGAAAAAGAAGTTGCAGATCCGGAGATTCAAGCCCTGATCGCCTTATTCCCCGATCCTTCAGAAGAAAGTATTCAAAAACATCAGACCTTCCAATATATTCCCGAAGGTGTCCCAGAAGATCTGACCTTGGCTGAAACATCCGGGGTGGTGGAATATTTTGGGTACGATTCACTGTCTCCGGATGACAAAGTGACTTTTGAAGATACCCGCCCCCGCTTTCTCTTTAAGCTGGAACAGGGAAAACTCGTCCACCGGAAATGGCGGATTTACGGCAGCCGGGAAAATGGAAATGCGTACTTTCTCGAAGAGGAAAGCGATGACCCGAAAGCGGCCTTTGGAAATGAAAACAATCGTCAAACCCTCACTGAATATTTTGGGGAGAGCCATGCGGTCGCGCCCGGAAAGAAAAGTACCGTGTCTTATGCGGATGGTTCCATGGAGGTGTATTATTATGATCTCGGCACCTGGCATCCGGAACGGAAGAACTTTGAAGTGAATACAGAAGGAAAACAACTCCGCACCGAAATCACCCATGGAAAACTCATCGACGGCGTATGGGGCCCCGGCACCACCAGCCGCACCTTGATTGAAAATCAGACCGGGAACCCCCTGTTCAACCGGACACGGGAACTGCTGGCCGACGGCAGCTGGAGGACATTGGAAGAATTGTAACCGCATTCTTTAGGTCCGTCGAAGACAAGCCGTTACCTTCGAGAGAAAGAATGGAGGGACCTCCCCTTTCAAAGCCCTCTTTGAATATTCAACGTCGCAATTTCCTCGGGGAGGGACAGGACACCCCACCCATTTCATCCTGAAGGGTTTTCTCGCCGGACCTTTTATACGATTCTGATTGCCTATAAATCTGAAACCTCCAAATTAAGAGGTAATGAAAGTTATTGCCCGTGTTTTATTATTAATGGTGGTGGGAATCGGTGTGGGGGCTTTACTGCTCAGAGAAAAACCACAGGAAGAAACTCCCTTTGTTCCTCAAACAAGTCAGCTGAATCCCAACAGTTCGTTTGACTGGGTCGCCCATTCACAAATGCCCCCGGCCGAAGGAGCGACCTGTGCGGATTGTCATGCTGAAATTGTGTCCCAATGGGAACATTCCCAACACGCCAACGCCAACCGTTTGGTGAAAGACAGCCCTCTCAAACCCGGCCATAGCAGCTACGGCGGGGTCAAAACCCTTATCGATGAAAATCTGGATGTATCGCAAAACACGGAGGACGGATTTGAGTTTGCCGCCACGCCCCTGGCTGTCATCGCGGTTGAACCGCTGGTGCAGGTTCTGGTCCCCACCACAAACGGCCGCTGGCAGGTGTTTAATCCGGCCTATCATACCGAAACCAACGGCTGGTTTAACGCCTTTGCCGAAGTGCGGAATTACAAAGAATGGGGACACTGGAGCGGTCGCGGGATGAACTGGAATGTGCAGTGCGCCTGGTGCCACACCACCGATTTCAAAAAGAATTACCATCCGGCTACCGACAATTACGACAGCACCTGGAAAGCCATGGGAATTTCCTGCACCCAATGTCACGGCGATCTTTCCGCACATGCCCAAAATCCCGAAAAACATCCCACCCGAAAACTGGATCCGGTGATCGCCCAGGAAAATTGCTATACCTGTCATGCCCGCCGCGGATTCCTCACTGCAGAAAAATTTGTCCCAGGTGAGACATTTAACGATCACTTCCGCTTAAACCTCATGGACCGTCCCAACGTCTATTATCCGGATGGACAAGTGCGGGAAGAAAATTTTGAAATGGGCTCTTTCATCTCCAGTAAAATGCATGATGCCGGGGTCACCTGTCTGGATTGCCACAACCCCCATAGCGGTCAACTGACCCTCCCGGTGAGCAATAACCTGTTATGCATGAGTTGTCATGCCCCCCCCGGACAAAATGGCGCCACCCCCATCATTCCCACCGAACACAGCCATCACGGCATCGAAAGCATGGGCAACCGCTGTGTGGAATGTCACATGCCGGAAACCATGTATATGGAAGCCGACCTGCGTCGTGACCACGGTTTCACGGTTCCCGATCCCATGCTGACCCGCACCCTGGGCATTCCCAATGCCTGTACGAGTTGTCATACAGACGAATCAGTGGAATGGGCCGAGAAATGGGCGGAAGAATGGTATGGCGACAAACTGGCCGCCCGACGCACCCGCCCGCGGGCCCACGCCATTCAGCACGTGTGGGACGGAAAAGCCAATCAGGGTCCGGCATTATTGAGTTTGGCGAAATCTGAAACCAACATCAACTGGCGCGCCAGCCTCATCCGGCTGATGCGGGCCTATATCACCAATAATGATGTGAGGGAATTTGTGCAGTCCTCTCTCCGCCACGACCACGAACTGGTCCGGGCCGCCGCCATTTATGCGCTGAGCGATTATGAAGCCTTCCATCCGCAGATTAGTCGATTGCGCGAGGATCCCAGTCGTCTGGTTCGGCTGGATGCCGCCTGGATCACCCGCGGAGGAGATCCTCTGCCACCCGAACTTGCCAAAGAACTGGATGAATGGCTGATTTTCAACTCCGATCAGCCCGCCGGCGCCCTGGACATGGCCCAAATGGCTTTTACCCGGGGCAATGCAGATGAAGTCGAAAAATGGATAGACCGTTTATTGCTCTATGATCCATCCGGTGAACCCTACCGCATCGGCGGACAACTGCTACATGCCGTGGACCGAACAGAAAAAGCGTTAGCACTCTTTGAAAAATCGGTAGAAGTGGATCCGGAGAATGAGGACGGATGGTATATGCTGGCCATGATGCGTAATGAGGCGGGAGATCTCGACGGTGCGACTGAGGCTTTCAGAAAATTAGTGGTCTTAAACGCCAATCATGCCCGCGGATGGTACAATCTCGGCCTCGCCCAAATCCAAAGCGGCAAGCGCGAAGCCGGATTACTGGCTCTCTCCCGCGCGGAAACTGCGGACCCCGACTCAGCCGATGCCGCCTACGCCGCCGCCACCGTCTATCTGCAGGACGGAAAAATCGAAGAAGCCAAACAGGCCATCACCCGCGCCCTGCAGGCCGACCCCACCCACGGCCCCACCCAACAGCTCTTCTACCGGATGAATGGCGGGCGGTAGGGGTAACTCAGACTTTTAGTCTGAAGGACGAAAGGCTTTCCTGCCTGTCCGGAGTGCTTTCCTGCCGTACTTGTGCGCTGTAGGCATAGACAGGGTTCCCCATTTCCTAAGTTCTTAATTCTTTTTATGCCGAAGCACCAATTCTGAATTTTCAAAAGTTTATCATATTTCACCTCCCAATACTTTTGTTCAAATGAATAACTTTCCAGTCCTCCGTTCACGGAGATCCCCCCAAAGCGTTTACGCGAAGGGTCACGCGGAACCCGGGTTCTGCGTGACCCTTCGCGTAAACGCCTCGGGAGAACCCGACTGAAGTCGGAACTGGAAAGTTACAAAATCATAAAAATCACTGGTTTGATCTTTTCATTGCATGCAAAATTTGTTCAGAAGAATTCCTGATATAATCCCGGAGTCGTTGTTATGAAAAAAAGTAGTTTGTTCTTCGTATGTCTATTGTCCCTTTCTGCCTATCTGCAGGCGGAATTACGTTTTGCCACGGTCTTCGGGAACGGGGCGGTGCTGCAACGGCAACAACCGGTCGCGGTCTGGGGCTGGGCGGACCCCGCAGCCAAAGTGGAGGTCGCCTTTTCCGGTCAACAGCTTTCAACGAACGCGGATGCCTCCGGATACTGGAAAGTCATGCTCGCTCCCATGGAAGCCAATGCCAGCGGACAAAAGTTGGCCGCAAGAAGCGGGTCGGAACAGGTTTCCGTTGACGATATACTGGTGGGCGAAGTCTGGATCGTGGCCGGACAGTCCAACATGCGGGCCGGTGGGCCGGACAAACCCAATGGCGTAAACCCATTTTATCAAACCCCGGCCGATGCCGCCAATCTCCCCGCCATCCGGGTCCGGAACAACTATCCCAACGTTTCGCTGGAACCCCTGGACGATATCATGCCCGAATTCCGGAAAAAAACGGACTGGGTGACCAAAGACGATCTGTCGGGAAACCTCCCGATTCCCTACTACTTCGCACGTATTCTTAGAGACAAACTGCAAGTCCCGGTGGGATTGTTGTACTTGGCGGCCTCCGGCACCAACCAGGCCGCATGGATGTCTAAAGAAACGCTGGAAAGCTTTCCCGGAAAAGGCAGCTTCCCGAATTTTTATGAACAGTATCTGGCCGAAAAAGAAGCCAGGCTGGGAAAATCCAAAGGGGCCATCCAGTCCTGGGAGGATTTTTTGAAAGCGCAGGACGAATGGTTTGAAAGCCAAAACGGCCGCTGGCCCGGTCGGGGGATGACCTATGTGAACTACCCCACCGCCCTTTACAACGGACGGGTCCATCCTTTCGCCCCCTACGGCGTAAAAGGCGTGATTTGGCATCAGGGTGAAGCAGGTCCCGGTGGCCCCTACGATCAACGCCTGGTCGCCATGTTCCGTCAGTGGCGTGAACTCTATGGGCAGGACTTTTACGCCATTTGGGGAACCCTGAGTAAACATACCAAAAGCCAACCCCCATTAAATCCGGCAATCAGCGGCTTCTACCGCTCCGGCACCAACGGTCACCTCCGCCGCGCCCTGACACTGTTCGAAGGAGATCCGAAAGTGGAATACGTTGAATTGTACGATCTGGGAAATGACGACACGCATTTCACCCAGAAAGCGGAATCCGGACGCCGTATGGCACTGGCCGCCCTGGACATCGCCTACGGGCAACCCCAAACCTATACCGGTCCGCGGATCGCCGATTCCAAATTTGAGGGCGGCAAAGTCTTTCTGAAATTTGATCATGTCGGCGAAGGATTGGTATACAGGCCCTCCATCAACGGTATCAGCGGATTTTTTGTGCAGGATGACCAGGGTCAGAGCCGCTGGGCGAATGTGGAAGTTCTGAGCAAAGACAGCATCGTTCTTTCCCACCCCGATCTGAATAACATCGCCTATGTGGCCGGAGGCGCCGCGTCCAATCCCCATGAAACCCTGCTGAATAGCGACGGGATTCCCCTTTCCACCTTCAGCCTGAACCCGGGAAAAGTACGTACCGGTAAAGTCGATCAACCCGTGGAACTGGTAAAATTTGAAAGCAACCCCGGAGGGAAAATAAACTTACATTTCAGCCACGCCCAACAGGAAGGCTACATGTTTGAACTGCGCGAACGCCGCGCACCCAAAGGAAAGACCGCAACCATGAAAGTCTATGTCCCCAGCGAATGGCAGGGCGTTGAAGTTGTGCAACAAGGGTCCGCCCTTCCTCTCGAAGCCGTGGTCGAAGGCGAAAACCGCTTTCTCAAAATCGAAGTGGCCGTAAACGGCGGACAAGTCACGGTGGCCGAAAAAGGCAAATTGGAACTGTTTAAAGGGATCGATCGTTATTGAGGTCACTCAGCCTTTCAGCCTGAAGGGAACCAGGCTTTCTGCCTGTTCTGTTGAGTGAAGCCTTGACCCCGATCGTCTCACCGGAGCATAGCCATGCTTTACCTTGGAGAAGAGAATGCGACGAATTTTGACAGGACTATTTATGCTCAGCGGATGGGCGTTTGCCCAAGCTCCCAAACTGGAGACCCATCATTACACATTGGATCAGGTTCCGGCCCTCTTTGAAAAGAAGGAGGGCTCCGACAACCCGAAGTTTTTAGAAGCACATTTCACCCAGTATATGGGCATCACATTTCCCGAGGGAAGCTGGATGAAATTTCAAAAGGCCGGCAATGTGTTGTCCATGCAAAATACCAATGAGCAGCATGCCTGGTTAAAACTCGGTTTGGCTCAGCAGAATTTGATTCAGTCTCATATTCATTTCACTTTCCGTATCATCGCGTTTGATAAAATCATGATCGATAAATTTGACCGCCAGTATCCCGCGGGGATTCCAGATCCGCTCATTCATAAATTATATCTGGACGGGAAAGGTGAAACAGTCGCCATTCAAAACATCAATATGGAAAATTGGACCACCAAAACTTTTGAAGTTGAGAGTGAAGGGGCTTCAGAACCAAATCAGAAAGAAGCACAACGTAAGAAAAATCCTTACTCCAAATCAACCTTTGGTGTAACCGCGACCATGAGCGAATCCAAACGGAGTATAAACCTGAAGCTCGAAGCATTATTTCCTCCCTCCAGGGGAGTTCCAGAGGACAATCCCACTCAGGCGGAATTACGCATTCCCCACTTCTCAAGTTTGAATATGGTAAGTAGATTTACGATCGGAAACGGAAAAACGATTGTAGCCGGACAATCCTCTTCCATAGACAATCAATCCCAATTTTTCTTTCTAATCAGTGCAGATATCCGAGATAGGGAAGGACGGGCCATTCACTGCCCCATGGAAAAGGAGGAAGGGCAATGACCATGAAAATGAAAAAGCTTTTCTTTATCCTCCTCTTGATCGGAAATATACTCCCAGCCCAAGAAGCCCTTCCTCCCAAAGAAGAATTGTTGACCCGAAAATACTTTCTTCATTTAGATCAGTGGCAGTCGAAGGATCAGCCTTACGTTCTGCCTTGGGAACAAAAAAAACTTCTCCAAGAGGACATGAATCATTTTTTGTCTGACACCTTTTCTTTACAGTTCCCTGAAGGCACCCGGATCCGTTATAAACGGTTTGGAAATGAATTGATGATGACCCTGCATACCACTCAGCCAAACCATGATCAATTTTTGTTGAGCCTCTTGCATAGTGAAATGCTTCCGCTGAACATCAACTTAACCCTACGGCTGGTTTCCTTTGAAACCGAAAAAATTGCAGCCCTCAAATTGGCAAACCCCGATGAACTGAGTGATCAGTCTATATTCGAGTTCTGGAAAAACGGGGAAGGAATCACTTTGTACAGCCAAAGTGTAAAAACCATGCCCAGGGATAATGCCATCTTCGAGATGGAGTATGAAAGGATTCATCCAAAAGATACCCAAACGCCAACCGCAAAAAACGGCAATACCGAGCAGCCCAGACTCACTCGAAATACCTTGAATGTCACACCCGGCATCAGACCATTTTCAACAGAAATTCCTCTCACCGTGATTTCTGACTTTACAGTTTACACAGACCTCAAACCAGAGACGGATCCTACATCTAAACTCACTTCTCCGGATTTCATATATTTTGAAACCGGCACAAAAATTCTGCATCAAGGCACCTTCGTTTTCGAACAAAGTACATCCCAAGACGGTAAACAGAAACGCTTCCTATTTATTTCTGCGGAAATTCAAGACATTGACGGGAATCCTCTTTCCATCCACGTCCCCGATTAACTCAGACGTTCAGTCTGAAGGGAACCCGGCATTCTGCCTGTTCTTTTGCGTGAACCCTTGAACCCCTCCCTTAACACAGCAAGCATAGCTGTGTTACCGTTTCCGGCGCAGGAGGAATACGCTTCCCAGCCCCACCGCAAGCAGGGCAAAGGTGGAGATTTCGGGGATGGCAGTGACCGTGTATTCAGAAATATATCCATCAGTAACCGCACCACTGGCAAAATCTGCGGAGGCAACCTGCCGGGTGCTTACATCCAGGCTCAGCAAACCATCGAACTCCGCCAAGGTATAATAATCCACTCCATTGTAGGTGTGGGTACCACTTCCGTCACCCAAGACAAAATATTGATAGTTTGCCGCGCTCACATCCGTAAGAAAGTCGCTATTCAAATCAGTATAAAAACCACCCGTGAAGACATCCCCTTCACTGACCGAGGCCAGATTCAGATAAATTCCCACAGAGTTTGAGCCGTCCAGTGCGGAAGTAAACGCATCAGAACCCGAAGTCAGACGCAGGACATCGTTACCACTGGCAGATGCATTGCTCCAGGTGGGGTCACCGTTTGCCAGCGTGAATTCGAAGTTTGCCCCGAGTCCGCCACTGGGATCAAAACTGTCCGCGGTCAAAATCCCCGGACTGTTTCCGGGATCAATCGATCCCGTCCCGCCCAGGGTTACGCTGCCAAAGTTCCCCGCACCGCTTATGGATCCGCCCGCCTGGGTCAGCGAACCGGCATAGGCCGCATCGGAATTGTACACAAACGTCCCGCCGGAATTCACCGTCACATCGCGGTCCAATGCCGAGGCGTTGCTGTACTCAAAAGTACCACCGGCATTCGCGGTCACTCCACTGGTTGCGGTCAAGGATCCGGAAACAATTAACCGGCCTTCATTCACGGTCGTAGAGCCGGTATATATATTGTTTCCACCTAATTCCTGGGTACCGGATCCGGTCTTGATCAAACTCAAGCTGGCAGCACCCCGATCCAAAATGTAATTGTCTCCCCCGTAAACCGCCGTTCCGGTGTTGCCGTAACCCACGGTCAGAGTGGCATCGACTGTGTCATCATTATTCTGAATGTAGGTGCGGCCTGAAAACGAACTCGTCAAACCACCTATCGTCAAATCATGCCCTTCCAGACTTAAGTAAGTCGAGGATTGTCCTGTCCGGCTTGACGCCCCGTCCACCAACTCCGTGTCACCAAAAACCAAACCATCCCCGCCAATCCGGACATCAAAGCGGCTACCGCTTGTATACCGCCCGGCTAAATTTCTTAGCACCACCCCTCCGGAGAAATCACTGGAGGTATTTGTAAGCGTTAAATCCGCAAGCGTGTTGCTATTCCCTGTCCCGTAAAAAGTTACTTGGTGTCCCGCCCCATCAATTTCTCCGGAAATTGTACTTGTCCCTTGCGTGAAAATACCGGCGTCTTCTTGAAGCGTAATTTTACCACTGGTGGACGTGTCATTATCCAGAGCCAGTGCGGCGGGAACTCCAGCCTCATATCCATGTCCGGAAATGAACATATCATTTGCGTAGGTTCCGCCCCCTTGCAGGTACAACTGCCCGCCATTGGTGCCGCCGGAATGCACAATCACATCCCCGGTGCCAATATTCCCGTTTATGGCGGAAATCAAACGTCCTGAAGTAATGTAGGTGCCACCGGAATAGGTGTTTGCACTGGATATACCACTGAATTGTATGCCCTGATCACTGTCGATCACCACCGAAACCACCCCGGTTCCATTGTTCTGAATTTCGCTGTTTACCTCAATACCCACGCTGTTCCGACTGGCGTTGCCATCGCTGTTTGTATGCCTGCCATTGCTGGAAAAAACAATTTCACCATCGGTATTGTCCGCGCCTCCCGCCGTCAGCACCCCACCGTTAATGGTGAGGGTATCCTTGGGGTAGCGATAGCCCGACGATTCGGTCACTTCTGCCCGTAAAATCGCACCATACTGACCCAACCGCAGGGTGTTTCCAGTTCCAATCTCAATACTGCGCGGAGTATCAACCGAGTCACTTGAGTATCCGTACTGTCGAATAATGGTATTCACATCCGTGGTGCCACCCGCAGCCAGGGTAATCACCGGATCATAAACTTCACCACTAATCCCCGTTCCGTCCGCAGTGGCCGGAGACGAGATCGTGAAGGTGGTCGCCGAGTCAATGGAAACAATAGTGGCGCCGCTGGGAATACCGGTTGCCCGGACAATGACATCGCCCACCGCCAGGCCGGAGGTGTCCGCAACCGTGACCGTGGTGGAAGCATTCACAATATTCATACCGGTCAAACTTTCACTGTTGTCGGTGATACGGATATTGCTGGTGGCATCGCTGACAATCGATTGGGAGGTGCCAGCCCCGGATAAATCTGTGTAACCCGTATAAGTAACCAAATTTCCACTCCCGTCCACGGTAACAAAATCTTTCCCATTCCCGGTCGTCGCCCAGCCCCCGAGAATCCCGTTGGTGTTGATGTTGGTGGTCTGAATTTCAGAATTGCTGGTGGAAATGTCCATCACCGCCCCCACTTCACGGGTGATACTGCCCACATTCAACGTAAAGGTTCCGGATCCACTGGATCTGGCAGATTCCAAACTGGACCTCCCCACTTCCAGGATGACACCATCCACAGTTGTGCTTTCCCCGCCCACTCCGCTCACCTGCAAGGTGTCCGGAGTATCTGTGGTGTCAATTCCACCCAAGGTGACTGGTTGAGCATATGCCGACTGAAAGAAGCAGAACCCTTCACACAGAAGGATACATATCGCAAAAGTTCTTTTATAATTCATAAGATGAGGGGGGTCTGAGTGTTTCCAAAGATCAAAAAGATCTAACGTTTAATCATATTAGTCAAGCTAAAAAACGTTGATGACTTTTATTTATTCTCCCCCCGGATCCCAATCTCCCGGATGCCCTCCCCGGGCGCAACCGCATCAGTCCAGAAACTCGTCAAACGCTCTTTGAAGCGTTTGCAGGTCCGGAATATTGTATACCTCGGAAAGCGGTACCCGAAAAGATTGTCCCTCTACCGTAATCGCTTTCAGGAACTCGACAAAAGTCGGCTGGTCTTTGCTGAGCATCAGCATGCCCACCACCTGCTGACTGGTATTGTAAAAGCGTGAAATCTCTTCATCCCCCTGCGGGTATCCCTGCATGGAGGTAAGCGCGGCCATGCTGTATGGCGACCTGATTTCACCCAACCCTTTCTCCACATCCACTTTTTTCCCTTTAAAGGCGCTATGCCCCACGTTTCCGTACCATTCCGCCAACCCCTCATTTAACCAAAGTGGGGGCCGATGAACAAAAAAGCGGTTCAGCACCAAGTGACTCATTTCATGTGCCAAAATATGGGCATTGGCCTTGGAGTTGTCCGTATCATACAAATACATGGTCATGCCATGGACATATGCGGCAAACCAATTTTGCAAAGAATCCACATTACCCAAGTACTCCTGCCAATCCTCCCGATCGCGGACCACCACAATATGGGATTTTTCTTTCATCCGATCCTGAAATCCCGGCAAGTCAGCGGCAATATACTGATACTGAAAATCCGCCATGCGGGCAACCTGCTTGGCAAAGCCAACCTGTTGATAATGCACGATAAAATATTCCGTTTCCGCATGACTCCATCCACGTTTCAAACCCGTTAACGCACTCTTCACATCCTCGGGCATACTTTCCGGCCAGATATCCCCGCGCACGATCGGCTTCCAGGTCAATTCCCGCCGGCCAGTAGGTTTTTGAATACTTCCCGCCGGAAGCGCCCCCCGGGCATTTTCACCCGCCAATTTGATAATTTCCCGTTGATCCGCAGCCGTCAGCCGTTCAATACGAACATTGATTACCTGGCCATCGGATTTTTTCAGGGTGACCACCCCCGCGGTATATTTTACAAACGCCGCTTCAGTTTTAAATCCGCCCAGCGCCCGCCAAGTGCGCATTTCCCCCTCAGCAAACAGCAGGGAACCCAACAAAAAGAGACTAAGCAGAAGGAAGTTTTTCATGATTTCTTACAGGCTGATAGTCCCTCAAATAGATGCCCTTCACCTTATACACATCAAAGCTGGAACCTTTGGTACTAAAAAACCGACATTTTTTTCGGGCCGTCTCCGGGTCCATGCCCATAAATTCGATTTTCCACAGCGCCCCGTACAGCACCGCCCGGCCCTCACCGTGTTTACAGTGGATCAGCGCGGGGCGATGCGCCGGATCCTCCAACCATTCCACAAAGCGGTCCCGGCATTCATCCTGGGGCGCCTGCTCCGATTCTAAGTTCAGGTGATACGCTCCCACCTCCTCCAGCGCCGCCTTTTCCGCCGCAATCTTTTCCACCCCTTCCACCGGGCAGCGCAGATCCACCACGGTTTTAATTCCCAGCCGTTTGACCACTTTTTTCAACCGTTCCGGCGGCATCGCCCCCGACGTGTACACCTGCCCGCGCTCGATCACCGTCAACCGGTACTCCACCAACTGCCACCAGGCATAGGCCACGGCACAAATCACAAAAAGTCCGCCAAAAATTGCTCCTAAAATTTGCATATAACTCCCCTACCACAGCCCGGAGGAATTGCCAAGACCCGCTTCCGGGCTTCGGAAACCTTAGGGAACACGGGTTCCGAAACCCGGAAGCCTGAAGGCTCACTTTCTAAGCCCTGTAAACAAAGGCACCCGGGTTCCGCAGTATCTTGCTCCCTCTTCCGTCACCGTTTAGCCCCTCCGGAAAACTTCCCAGTTCTTCGTTTACGAAGTTTCTCCGCAGGCATTGATGCCGAAGGGTAACCGGAACCCGGGTTCTGCGCAACCCTTCGCGTGAACGCTTCGGGATAACCCGACTCAAGTCGGAACTCGGAAGTTACACCTGCCCCCAAGTTCCCAATGCATCTTGTATTCTGTAACCACTTCACCTGTTCTCAACTCCATGCCTCTGCCGGAATCCTATTATCTCGAAAAAATGAAAATCTGGACCCGGCGCCACTGAATTACTTTGGGCATAATTCTATTTACCTTAATGGTGCTCGTCCCGGTCGCATCTCTTTTTTACCCATTTGGGACATTGAACCCGCAAACGATTCTGCTTTATGAATCGCACCCGTCCCTCCGCCGCCACAAGAGAATGCCTGGCAACTCTATCTAAACTTCCTCAAACCATGGGAAAACCCCCAAACGGGTTATTATATTCCGTTGATCCGCCGGCAAGCTACGAAAAATCTGCTGGAAGATCTGATTTAGCACCTGTTGAGGTATTCCTTATCAATGTTCGGGCGCGCTCCATTTTGCTTCGTATCAGAAAAGACGACCTTCCATCAAACGGGTGTGAGGGCATCCTGCCCTACAATCCATCCCCAATTCGGCACCCCGAAGCGGGTGCAGTCATCGTAGCCCGGGGCAAGGAAGCATGACGCCGCCCCGGAAAACGATACCCCACTCCCATCTTCGCAGTCTGTAGGACTGCCTTATCTTTCCGGAACCCGGGTTCTGCGCAACCCTCCGCGTGAACGCTTCGGGATAACCCGACTCAAGTCGGAACTCGGAAGTTATAATTCCCCCTGAAACCAGCCCCGTTCCCGCATCGTCCCTTCAAGCTGATGCAAAAACGCCCCTTTGCTAAACTCCGATTTGGGCGCGAGCCGATGTTCGGAATCGGTAAACACCCGAAACAAAGGCAGGTCCGCGGGAATGCGGCGGATGAGTTGCATCACCAACTCCAGCCAGGCGGATTCAGACAAAACCGGAAAAGGCTGCTGTTTAAATTGCTCGCCCAATATCGATCCTTCAATCACATGCAGATTGTGTAATTTCAATGCCTGGACGGGTAAGGCGACCACTTCTTCGACCGTGGCAAACATCTCATCCGATGTTTCCCCGGGCAGTCCGAACAGTAAATGTGCACAGCAATTTAAACCCGCCTCCTGCAATTTGTAAACCGCTTCTTTGCTTTTGGCCCAGCTGTGCTGACGGTTGATTCGCAGCAGAGTCGCATCCTGCGCGGTTTGCAGGCCGAGTTCGACCCAAACGTCAAGGTGTTGATTCCATTCCAGCAATAATTCAAGCGAGGCCGGTGGCAAACAATCCGGCCGGGTGCCCAAACTGAGCGACACAAAAGAGTTTGCCTCCAGCAAGGGTTCAATCAACGCTTTTAAAGCATCTACCGAAGAAAAAGTTGCGGTGTAAGCCTGAATATACAACTCCAGTTTTCCTTCCCCGTAGCGCTCCCGCGCAAATGCCATCCCTTTGGCCACCTGACCGGCCGGAGAATCAGCGCCCAAGGTCTGACGTGCACGCCCTCCATCTTCGGCACAAAAGCTACAGCCCCCGATTTCACCCGGTTTTTTGTGCGGACATCCCCAGCCGGGATCCACCGGCACTCTATATAGCGGTTCTCCCCACCGTTGAACCGCCCATTCCTTGTGACTTAACCAAGGGAATGAAGAACTTTCCATTTACAAAAACTACTGGTGAAGATGAGGTTCACTGATGCTGATAAGAAAATCAGAAAATTATTCCTGAAACCACTACATCAGTGTGAACCATCCTTATCAGTGATTCAAAAAATTCAAACCTGGGTGCGGAAGTAGTCAATGGTGCGCTGCAGACCTTCTTCGAGTTGCACTTTCGGTTCCCAGCCATTGAGTTTTTCCTGGGCAAGGGAAATATCCGGTTTGCGCTGTTTGGGATCGTCCTGGGGAAGATCCTGAAAAACCAACTTGGAAGCGGATCCAGTGAGTTCAATCACCTTTTCGGCCAATTCGAGCATGGTGAATTCACCGGGATTTCCAATATTTACGGGGCCGGGGTATCCTTTCTCGGTTTGCATCATGCGGCGGAAACCTTCGATCAGATCGTCCATAAAACAGAAACTGCGGGTCTGGGAGCCGTCACCATAAATGGTGATATCCTGTCCCTGCAAGGCCTGCACAACAAAATTGGAAACCACCCGTCCGTCGTTGGGATGCATCCGGGGTCCGTATGTATTAAAAATACGCACCACTTTGATGTCCACTTCATGCTCGCGCCAGTAATCAAAGAACAGGGTTTCCGCACAGCGTTTGCCTTCGTCGTAACAGCTGCGGATCCCGATAGGATTTACTTTGCCCCAGTAGGATTCGTTTTGCGGATGTACTTCCGGGTCGCCGTACACTTCGCTGGTGGAAGCTTGCATAATACGGGCTTTGGTCCGTTTGGCCAAGCCCAGCATGTTGATGGCACCGTGAACCGAGGTCTTGGTGGTATGCACCGGATTAAACTGATAGTGGACCGGAGAGGCCGGACAAGCCAAGTTGTAGATCTCATCCACTTCGCAAAAGTAGGAGTGACAGACATCGTGGCGGACCAATTCAAAATAAGGATTGCCGATTAAATGGGCAATGTTTTGTTTCTGGCCGGTGAAGAAGTTATCCATGCAAATGACATCGTAACCCTCTGACAACAAACGGTCGCAAAGGTGACTTCCCAAAAATCCGGCGCCGCCGGTGACTAAAGCTGATTTTCTCATACTTTTCCGCTACCCTTTTATGGGGTCATTGTCATTAAAAACCTGATTATTTTACCAAGTCATTTTTACCTCCCGGCAACCGCGACATCCCCCGGCCGAAAAACTCCTCCATGAAGATCTCATAAACGAATCGCATTCCCCCCCTGTTTTTATCTAAAGGACACCATGATGACAGCATTCTCCCCCCAAAAAGGTTTACAGGGACAAGTACTCGAATGGCGCTTAACCGGCGCAAAGACGTATTCCAACCCATATACAGACCTCTCGGTTTGGCTCCGGTTCCGTCATGAATCCGGTAGAGAAATGAAACGTCCGGCTTTCTGGGACGGCGGAAGCACCTGGCGCATTCGGTTTGCAATTCCCGAAGCCTCTGGAACCATCACCTGGGAAAGTTTTTCCGATGTGGCGGATGACGGTTTAAACGGCAACCAGGGAACCATCGAATGCACCGGCCCGGGAAATGTGCCCCTGCTCTCCATGTCGAAAGGAAAACGAAATATTGTGGACGGAAACGGCAGAGGCAAACTGCTGATTGCGGACACCGCCTGGGCTCTTCCCTGGCGTGCCACCGACGAAATGTGTAAAATCTACGCCGCCGACCGTAAACAAAAGGGGTTTAATGCCGCCTTATTGATGACCGTGCAACCCGACATGAAAGCGGAAGGACCGCAGGACCGGGCCTCGGATGGCGGATTTGACCGCGGTTTCAAAGACCTGCATCAAGGAACACTCCGTCAATTGCGCCCCGCCTATTTTAAAACTTTTGACCGCTTGGTCCGCATTCTTTTAGAAGCGGGAATCACCCCCATCTATCAACCCCTATTCCACGGTTACGGATGGAAAGGACTCTCAGTAGCAGGTCGCATGGTAGATCAGGAAGACTATTGCCGCTATTGCCGATACCTGCTGGCCCGATATGGCGCCTGGCCGGCAGTCTATTTGGTGGGAGCCGATGGCGACGGGAAAGAGCCCGGCGTTCGGGCTGGAGGAAGGGAAATCGAAGCCTGGGACAGCTACCAACAACCCACCGGCATGCATTACAATCCCATGTCATCCGCCAGACAGTGGCAGGCCGATCAGTGGCTGGATTTCCAATGGTGTCAGACCGGACACAAAGGAGAACACCGGCCCGAACGGATGGCGGACATGTGGCGAAACCAGCCCATCAAAGGGGTCGCCAACGGAGAACCCACTTACGAAAGCATGAACCACGCCGACAACGCCGCCGGATGGTGGCAGGGGCAGGAAGCCTGGCTCAACTTTATGGCCGGGGGTACGATGGGCGTTTTTTACGGCGCCGGCAGTTTGTGGAACTGGCTCTATCGACCTGATGAACCCGGGCATCAAAGCTGGTGCAAAGCCCCGGATGCGGGATGGCGCGAAGCTTTGGACTTTGAAGGCTCCCGCTATCCGGGCGTGGTGGGAAATATTGTTTCTCAATATGACTTCACCGATCTCGCCCCACAGGTTGAGTGGACCATCGGCAACCGCTGTGTGGGCAAACCCCATCACTTTGCTCTGGTCTATTTGGACAAAGCAGAAGACTTCGTCATTCTCAGTCAACAAGTGCCGGCCCACTATCGCATCTATTGCGCCAAAACCGGAGACGTGATCGAGGAAGGCCGTCGGGATATTACCCAAAACTTTTGCCCCATTTCGGTTCCCCAATGCGCAGGCCCTCTGGCCGTCGCATTTTTTCCATAGAGTGAAGCTTCGGAAAGGTAAACACCCTCTCCCAGAGTTGCGTCGCAAGCTCCATGCCCTAGACGGACAGACACAACGCCTTTGACCTAGAAACGCCCAATCGACAAACGAATCAACTTTTCCCAAAGCTCTTTTCCCTGCCTACTGATCCCGGCATCTTCCCGCCTTTTCCTTTCTCCAAAATTCTTTTCTGCTGAAGGCAGAGGCAAAGGATAGCCCAGCCCGCGCTTGCGTGGGCCGGGTTGATGTATGGAGAAATTTGGCGGGCCGTAGGTTTGCCCGAATGGGAAGTTTGAGAGCAAAAGTACCGGATTTCAGCCACAAAAAACGCCGCCCTAAAGCCCTGTTCCGGTGTTTGATTTGTGCGGGCCTTCAGCCCGCGTGATGTCGGTGGGGGTACATACCCAGCCTGCGACTTCGTCGCTGACTGGGTTATAATTTGTGCGGACCTTCGCCCATCATGGGTATCGAGTTCACAACTTGAGTCTTGATGGGTTCCATGGACATGGTTTTGATTGTTTGAGAAAAAATGCCCCCGGGACGGGGTCGGCCCATCCCGGAGGTCCCGTGTGCCCGTGCACAAGTCCATACCCCCGGAAAGAGTCCCCATCAAATGCCGACGCAAAAGACCCCGTGTTAAAATAGGCACTTCATCACTCACAAATTATTTTTAACAATAAGAAGGACAGTCACGAGAATATGCGCTACGGGGAAGACATGTCCTTTTTAGAAGATCTTCGAGCTAATTTTTCCGGTGAAATTGATGACCGCGAGGTGATCAGAGGCATTCATGCAACGGATGCGAGTCATTACCAGATTCAACCCCTCGCGGTGGCTTGCCCCCAAAATGAGTCGGATGTGGCGGCCGCCCTGAAATGCTGTCACTCCCATCGCATTCCCCTCACCCCCCGGGGCGCCGCCACCTCGTTGTCGGGTCAAACCCACGGACCCGGCTTGGTGCTGGATCTCACCCGCCACATGGATCAATGCCTGGAATTGGATCCGGCGCAAGGCATCGCACGGGTACAGCCCGGTCTGATTCGGGATCAGTTAAACCTCCTGGCCGCTGATCACGGTCTGCAATTTGCCCCCGATCCGGCCACCACCTCCCGCGCCACCATCGGCGGGATGCTGGGAAATAATTCTTCCGGCACCCGTTCGATTCTTTACGGCATTACCAGCGATCATGTCCTGGGCTGCCGACTGGCCCTGGCCAATGGCGAAGTATTGGATCTGGGTCCCCGAAACTTAAAAGATTGGAATCAGGATCCAAGCTGTGATTTTCTAAAGGGGCTGCGAAATCTGATCGATCTCCACCGCGAAGAAATTGAAAAACGCTTTCCCAAAGTGATGCGGCGGGTATCCGGTTATGCGCTGGATGCCTTTTTGGAAGACCCCGCCACCACCCCCTGGAACCTGGCGCGTCTGGTTTGCGGATCCGAAGGTTCTCTGGGAGTGGTCACCGAAATCACGGTGAACCTGGTCCCTTTGCCGAAAGCCACCGGCGTGGTTGCGGTTCATTATGCCGATATGATGGATGCCCTTCGCAATGTGGAACCGCTCCTGGAGCAAGGTCCCAGCGCCATCGAATTGCTGGATCACATGGTGCTCAAAGAGGCACAACAAAACCCCAGCACCCGTGATATTGCCGACTTTATTGAAGGGGAACCTAAAGCCTTGTTGTTGGTGGAATTTTTCGGAGAAAGTGAAACCGAAGTTGCGGAGAAAGCTGCCGCTTTGATCAGGACCTTGACCCAGGAAGGTCTTGCCACCGCCATGCCGTTTTTAAATACGGCCGAAAATCAGCAGCGCGCCTGGGATGTGCGGCGGCTCGGCCTGGGACTGATCACCAACGTGAAAGGCGCCACCAAAGGTCAGGCGGTGATTGAAGATGCCTGTATCCCCCTGCCTCATTTGCCGGACTACATTTCGGAAGTCATGGAGAAATGCCGGCAGGAAGAAGTCGGCTTGGTGCTTTATGCCCATGCTTCGGTTGGGGTCCTCCACGCCCGACCCGAATTGGATCTGCACAAAGAAGAAGACATCGCCAAAATGCGCCGTATCGCGGATTATGCCTTCAGCCGCTGCGTCCATTACGGCGGCGCCTGGGCGGGCGAACATGGTGACGGCATGGTCCGCGGTGAATTTATTCCCAAATTCTTCGGGCCACAGATTTATCAGGCCTTCCGCGATATCAAAAAAATGTTTGATCCGCACAACCTCATGAATCCCGGCAAGCTGATTGATGCGCCGTCCCTCACCAGTCACCTGCGTTATCAGGTGCCGGGCTATCAGGAGCAGGCCGCCGCATCGGAAAAGAAAGCCTGGTTTCACTATCGGGAACAGGGCGGTCTCACCCTGGCGGTCGAACAGTGTAACGGCGTGGGCGCCTGCCGAAAATTGGGCAGCGGCGTGATGTGCCCCAGCTTTATGGCCACCCGCAATGAAAAAGATTCCACCCGGGCCCGGGCCAACGCACTGCGTCTCGCCATCACCGGTCAGCTGAAGGGCGGCGCCGCCTCCGATGAAATGCAGGACATTATGGGTCTCTGTCTGGGCTGCAAAGCCTGCAAAAAAGAATGTCCCAACGCGGTGGACGTCGCCAAAATGAAAGCGGAAACCCTGCAGGCACGCTACACCGAAAAAGGCACCCCTCTGGGCGCACGTATTGTGGGCGGCCTTCCCGGACTCGCCGGGAACTTCACCGGACCCGTCGCACCGATGATCAATTGGGTGAACAATTTACCGCCGATGCGGAAAGCTCTCGAAAAAATTGCCGGGATCGATGCCCGGCGCCCCCTGCCCGCATTCGCAAAACGCTCTTTAAAATCGATGCTGGCGGATTCTCTGCATCACGGAAATGGCGAAGCCGGAGAAGTGGCCCTGTATGTCGATTCCTACACCAATGCTTACGAACCGCATATCGGCCTGGCCGCGATCAAACTCCTATCGGATGCCGGGTATAAAGTGCGGCCCATGTTTGTAGGGGACAGTCAACGGGCACGTATCTCCAAAGGTCTGCTTAAATTGGCCAGACGTGATGGCGAAAAAGTGCTGAAAAAAATTGCACAGGTGTCTTCGGATCTTCCGATTCTCTGTTTAGAACCCAGTTGCGCCTCATCGTTAAAAGATGATTTGCCGGACTTAATTGACGATGAAGCACTGGGCCGCAACATTTCGGACCGGGTGTGGATGATCGACGAATTTTTGTATCAGCAAAAAACTCCCCTGAAACCCAGATTTGAAAAAATGCTGATTCACGGTCACTGTCATCAGAAATCCGTATTTGGCATCGAAGGGTTGAGACGGTTATTGCCCCAAGCCAAAGTGATTGACGCGGGCTGTTGCGGCATGGCCGGTGCGTTCGGCTATGAACATCGGGATCTCAGTCTGAAAATTGGGGAAGAGCGCCTCTTCCCCGCCATTCGGAAACGCGAACCGGGCACCGAAATTGTGGCCAACGGATTCAGCTGCCGGCATCAGGTCGCCGAAGCCTGCGGGATCATGCCCAGGCATTTTGTGGAAGTGGTGGAGGTATAAAATGCCGGACCGACGGCGTCCCGCCGTCACAAATAAAAATGACCCAACTTACTCTCCACATCTTGACGAAAGCGATCGACACTTCCCAGCGCGTAGGCCAACGGATCTAAAGCATCATCCTTCAAAAGCGGGGTCAAATCCATGGCGTAAGTCGCTTTTTCAAGTAGGTCCACAGTGTGGGCATTAAAAAAAGTGGCATTGGCACGCCGACGGCCCTCCACCGCCAAGTCATAGCGTTTTCCCCCTTCAATTTGAGAGGCAAACACCGCGTTAAGCTTTTCCACCCAGGCTTCACGGCCGCTTACATCCAAAACCAGTTTTTCATCATCTGAAAGCCAATCCAAATTACGCCAGCCCTCACATCCGATCATTTTGGCCGGACGTTGCGCTGACGGAAGACGACGCACCGCCTCAATCACCGACATCACGACCCCGATATGGGTGGGATGTTTATCGGTGAGGTTGTGGGTATACAGTATTTCAGGCCGGGATGCGATTAACAGGGCCTCTATATCATCTATCATCTCCCCTGCAAGCTTGCGGGTTTTTGCCTGCTCACTGCTATAACCCAATTGCGCCATGAAACTGTATTGCCCCATCCCGGCCGCTTCATCTTGTTCATTCCTGCGAATTTCTCTCATTTGAGAAGCGGAAACATCGGCATAAGCCCCCTGACGCGCACTCCCGATACCGTCTGTACAGGTGACTCCGCCGAACCATTGGTCCCCGCGGTCGAGCGCGGCCAGAATACCGTGGAGAGACATGAATTCCAGGTCATCCGGATGGGCGCCAATCCCTAAATAGTTACAGCGCTGTAAGGCTTTGGGGACGGATTCATGATCAGGGACAAAAAAATGAGCATCCGGGTGATTGAGTTTCATCACTTTTTCATAAGCAAATACGTCCAGTCCACAAGCGCGGAGTCTTTAAACAATCCATGTCATTCATTTTGATTTCGGCATAAGGAATGCTTTAATATATGATCTGTTGAACAGCTCCCCATATTCCACCCCACCTTTTTCAAAACACCATGGCTGAAATATATAAAATCCCCGGAAGTAAAAAGATCCAAAGCAAGGATCTCCCCGTTTTCACCCGTCTTTTAGGCGCGATGCTGGATGCCGGAATGCCCCTCATCCAGGTTTTGGAAACCCTGCAAACCGAAACCAAAAACAAACAGTTTCAACCCGTAATTGTGGGCTTAAAGGAATACATCGAAGCCGGTGAAAGTCTCTCGGAAGCAATGGCACATTACCCCACAGTTTTTGAAAATTTGTACCTGAGCATGATCCAGGCCGGGGAAACCAGCGGAATGATGTCTGATATCGCGATGCGGCTGGCCGGCTACCTCGAAGAAGCCGTTTTATTAAAACGGAAAGTAAAGTCCGCCTTGATGTATCCGGTGATGGTGACCTGTATTGCGATTATTCTTACCATCTCGATGATCATGTTTATCGTCCCCGCATTCGCTACGATATATGAAGATTTTGATTCCGCACTACCCTTACCTACCCAGATGTTGGTTGAATTAAGTGATTTTCTCCGAAAATACTTCCTGCTCGTCTTTGGATGTATGGTGGGGTTTGGCATTTTTATCGCCCAATACAAAAAGACCACTGCAGGAAAATACCAGTTGGACGGCATGAAATTAAAATTGCCCGTATTCGGCGAGTTAATCTCCAAAGTCTCCCTCGCCCGTTTTTCCTCCACCTTCGCTGAATTAATCCGGGCGGGTGTTCCCATTATCAAAACCCTCGATATTGTGGGGGCGGCAGCTGACAATGCGGTTTTCACCAAAGCCATCCTTGATGCACGCCCTAAAATTGAAAGCGGGCAAGGTATTGCGACATCGATCGCGGAAAGTGGCCGCTTTCCCTCTCTGCTCATTCAAATGATGACCGCCGGAGAAAAAGCCGGAAAACTGGATGATATGCTCGGCCGGATCGCTGAAATTTACAAAGAAGAAGTGGACGCCACTGTGGAGGGTCTCACCTCCTTAATCGAACCCTTGCTGATCAGCTTTCTCGGGGTAACCATCGGAGGAATTGTGGTCGCCATGTTTATGCCCATTTTCAAACTCAGCGAAATCGTAATGTGACGAATGTTACGTTTCTTACATTCTTAATTTTAAGATAAAATTCTCAATATTCTGAAAAAAGTGACCCTAAACTTTATTATATCTAAAGACTTAAGGAAATTAACTCTTTTATAATTCTTAAACTTCATCTTTATAGCCAAAATAATAAGTTAAAGAAAATACTCATAAATTATAATAAATATAAACCCAGTTGGCATATTGAATGCTATTATTAACCTGCTGTCAATTTTATGAGCAAAGGGAAAAAGGGTCTTGTAGAAGAGCTGGCACTTAAAAACGAAAATAAAAAATACGGAGAATACAAATGAAGAACCAAAAAAAACAGGGTTTCACCCTCGTAGAAATCATGATCGTGGTAATGATCATCGGTCTGTTGGCCGCCATCGCCCTTCCTTCTTTCAAGAAAGCACGTGATGAAGCCCGTGAAAAAAGCTGCATCAACAGCCTGCGTTTGATTGAAGCAGCGAAAGATCAGTACGCGATTGATAATGACATTGCGTCCGGAACGGTCATTCCTAATACTGAATTGCAAAATTACATGAAAGGTGAAACCATGCCGACCTGTCCTTCAAATGGTACGATCAGCGCCAACGGAGTTGACACTCCTGCTTCCTGCACCACATCTGGCCACGAACTGTAATCTACAGAGTGCCCGGAAAAGGACAGAGATCTCATCTCTGTCCCGGCGGTCCATCTTCGGATGGGCCGTTTTTTGTGTGCAGATCTTAACCGCCCAGTTACAGCCGAAGCCCCTCCGAGCGGATGAGATGAACGCTTGAACCTTTAAAGCACCCAACCAGACCGCCTCAACTCTTCCGCCATTTTGGGGATAAGCGAATTCACTCCTCGCAATGCATACGGATAAGTCCAATCCGCCGGTTTGCATGGCGGAATACATGTTCATTCGGATACGGATTCCAATAAAAAGCTTTTCCCCCCCCATGCGGGCAGGAAGCGGGATCCGAATGCTTCAGGATAGGTTCGCGGTCGCGGAACCGGTAGGGAATAAGGATGTCTCGCGTTTATCCCCACCCCGCCATATTGCTGGGTGGCCCGTTTCGCCTGCCCAAAGGTTAACAGCTCCGCCACACAATTTTCGCCTTCACCGACCTGGCCTGAAAACGCCAGAACCATTTCATCGGAAACAGGTGCTTTAAATAGATAAACCAAGAGCCGTTTCATCGCCGAAACTCGGGTTTCCCCCTCCACCTCGCATACCTCCTGAAGCAAATACAGAGACCCGGGCTGCTGAAGCCGGAAGTGTATCAGCCCGACCACTTCCTCCGGGACGTTCATTTCAGCGGGGATTTGGTCCATTAAATACAAATACCCCTGCAAATATTGTATCCGGTGTAAAATTTCCGGTTGAGTATTCGAGACCTCCCGGCTCATCAACTTTTCATAAACCTTCGGCTGATAAACCTCCAGTGACCCCAATTCATGCCAGGTCGCCGGGAAAAGGAGATCTCCCTGCATCACCAGCTCATGAAACAATGACTTGATCACTTCAGATTCAGGCTGTCCGAGGTGCTGACGAATCTGCGCCTGGTCCAAATAACTTCCCTGTAATTGAGGGGCCATCTGGACCCTGCGGTCAGCGTGAGACAACGCTTTGGTGAGTAAGGCTGTTTTTTCAGCCGGTGCCGCATCATGTTCCGCTTCGTGCATATAGAGAGCCACCAGAAACTCATGCGCCAATACCTGTGCTTCCCACAGGGACAGCGATTGTTCAAATAAACGGATGGCATCGGAATGCGTGCGGGGGTTTCGGGATAACAACATACCCGCCATATTTAATGCATACGGCTCTGCCACCGCATCATTCGCCTCCAAAAAGGCGGATACGGCCTCGTCCGTTTTGCCATTTTCGAACGCGGCACCCGCACGCTCCACGGCCTGCCGGGATTCGATGGATGCAGGAATACGCGTGAGAGATATCAAAAGCGTGAAAGTGCTAAGTATCAACAGCCCCGCACCTAAAGGTTTAGACCCTTGCCACCGCAGGTTCTTTTTTTCAAAAGCAGTTGAAAACACCGCTAAATGAAAAAAGAGGATCAACGCAATGGGAAAAATATCCAATTGGTAATCCGCCCAAAACAAAATAAAACTTGCGGCCAAAGCCATTACCGAGGGCGCCAGCATCTTACGGTCTTCGGCATCGAGATGAGCCGATTTGAAAATGTGAATCAGAATCCAAAAAGTCACGCCCAACAATGCAGTAAAAGCGAAAAGTCCACCCACCGCCCAGGCGTGCAGCCACGTATGATGAAATTGAATGGAACTCTCCCAGGCCGCATTCAACACAGGGGAAAAGTATGCCATCAGTTCAGGGGTCAACCCCTCTCCGCAACCGAAAGGAAAATATTTGAGTCCGGTCAACCAGGCGGCCTTCCATATTCCCAGGCGACCCGGAGACACCGAAAAAGCGTGACTAAATCGAGGAACCCACAACAACAGGAATGCGAAAACGACCCCAATGCCTAAAATCGATAACACGAACTTTTTTTGTGGGGGACGGCTCCACCATAAATACATGACCGCAGCCACCGCGGCCCCGAATACAGCATTCCGGCTTTGGGTGCTTAACAAAAGCACAAATCCTACAACAAACAGCCCCAGGGAACAGCGGCGCATCCAAATTCCGGCAGGATTCCGTATGCTGTGAAGCAACAGTGGTAATACCAACAGCAAAAATCCCGAATTATAATTGGGATGACCAAACGGTTCCGCATTCCTGATCTTCGGTAAACCTTCATTCAGGATCAACGAATAAAGTCCGCCATCCGCTGCCTGATCCAGTGTTTTAGCCATCTTAAGGAAAGGAAGCAGCTCACCCGACAGAAAAAAGTAGACTGAAACCCCGCACCATACACCGACAAAGAGACAAAGAGCACCCTGAAAATTTCGGGAGCGGAACAATGACTGCAGTCCCTCAGCTGTAAAAGTGAGGAGCATCAGGGATCCACAGCAGATTGCGGAAAATAGCGGGAAACTGTAGATCAAGCTGCGTACGGGAAAGGGTCCGGTGAAACAGCTCACGAGGCAGCCAAACGACAGCAAACCCAACATCCACATGAGAGCAAGCATGCTCCGGCTGACCTGCAACGCGTGGCCAATCAAAAAACCGTACAACCCCAAAGTCACCAGGCTTAGACTGGCGATATGCAGAGGATACCAGCGTATTTGCCAAATTGCAGTCGCGGAATGAGGAAGCAAACTCATGATCGCGAGCAGGGCCAATCCGCAAAAAAGCAGTGGACAGAAAATTTTTCGGGTCAAAGAATGAAGGGGTGTCATAAACCGGAACCTAGGGTATTCCGGTCCAAGAGTCAGGATGAAAATCAAGTGGCTTTGTAAAAAGACGGGGTCCCTACCCGTAATTTGCTTTGCAACTGTTCTATCACCATTTAGGATTAGGTATGAGTGATGACCCAAATCAAGAATGGACCCCCGAACCATCCAGTTTACGTCTCAAAAAACGGGTGGAAGCAGAAGAATATATTGCGCCCCCTCCCACTCCTGAGAGAGAAAAAAAGAAAAAGAAAGGGAAAGAGAAAAAAGCAGGTCAGGACGCCGGCCGATTTGGCGTGAAGTTTTTAGGGCAAAGTATCGGCTCTTTTTTGGCTGGCAGTCTCGTTCTCGGTACTTTTCTCTATCACCAAATCAACGATCTCTCGATCTTAACCCCGCAACAAGCGGAAATGGCCAGAGGCATTGCTTTTATTTCTTTTTTTGTCATACTGGTCATCGAGGCGTTTACCGAAGACTTACTCCAAGGCGTCCTCTGCCTTTTCCTTCCCCCTTATGCTTTTGTGTACGGCTTGTTATTTGCAGATGCAGGTCCCATCCGTGGATTAACCATGGCCATGCTGGTTTTTCTCAGTGCGGAAATGTTCCTCACCCCGGACAATGCCCTGGTTCCCAAAACCACCTCCGCTCTCAATGAGTGGATTGATAATACGCAACAGAAGTTGATCAATCCCGGCAAGAAAGAGGCCGGTTTCGAATAAGTCTTATTCCTCTTCGAATTTTTCCAGTACCCAGCGCTTGTTAAACCAAAAATAGCTTTCCGGATTCTTCAGTACTTCCGCACCTAAATCGTCCAAGCAGCTTTGCAACAGAGCATTTCGCTCCTCTTTGCTGGGTTTCTCTTCACCAAACCGGCGGGCAGGCAGAGGTTTCCAAACGTGGCGATCCCGTCCCCGCCGCCCCAGAAACACCGGCACCACTTCCGCTTTGGATTTTGCCGCCAATAATCCCAGCCCATTTGCCAGCCAGGCCTCCTGCCCCAAATACTCAAATTGATCACCGGCTTGGCGGGCGCGAATATCAATCAAAACCGCCACGATCCCGTTATCAGCTAAAAATGTGATCAGTTTACGAATCAGTTTGGGATCATCGCGGTCCACCACCGTTCCCCCGTTTTGTTCACGCACATCCACCAACATTTGATAGGTCAGTGAGTTTTTCTGCTGACGAGCAATAAAACACATAGGGAACCCCTCCTGCACAGTGCGCACACCGGCTAAATCCCAGTTTCCACTGTGCACAATCACCAACAGGATTCCTTTCTCTTTTTTCCGGGCTTCATCAAAGGCACGGAATGTCTCCTCCATCCCTTCAATTTCAACATCATCCATTTTCCGGTTTCGAATGAGTTCCGTAAGATTTCGCCCCAAATTACGCACCGCCTCTTTGCGAATCCATGTTTGCTTTTCTGGTGTTTCCCTCGCGCACACGGTTGAAATTCTGTCGATAGTACTTTGTTTTCTCCACCCAAAAATACTGTGGATTCCCAAAGTAACCCTTTCCATAAAAGCATACGCCCAGGATTGAGGAAGTCTTTGGATCAACGACACAAATGTGCGCAAAATTGCATATTCAACTAAATGTTTGATAGACATGCCAAAACCCTAATCGAAATTGCCATCGAAATCGAAATCGAAATCGAAAAATGCGTCCCCCGGCCCTCCACCCGAATCATAAACGTAAATACATCTATTCCCCTCTCTGAAATCTGCGGGCAAATTTCAGCCCTGTTCCACCGGCTGAAAAACGATTACGATTACGATAGCGATATCAGCTTCAATGGTTTATTTAAATCCGCATGACTCCCGCAGCGTCAAAACCCAAACGCATCCTGTTTTGGATCCTCCTGCTTCTTTGTATCGGATGGGGGCTCCAGCACATTCCCGGCTCCTACACCATTGATGATTTTGAGGACGATTACGAACTCACCTCCCTGGAAGGGGCCGGACTGTTGGCCATCTCAGATGCATCGCTAAACGCCGAGTGTTATTTTGAAGATGTCACCCGCCACCGCATCAGCCGCAATGCGGAAATTTTGGTTCCCGCCGGTGCCACGTTACAGATTTCCGCCAGCACCAGCCCCTATGTGGAACAGGATGAGGTGATCCTCAAACCTGCCACCTTACTCATAAAATCTGATAAACCACTCACATTTATTTATCGTTTTGTGACCGTCGCTAAAGCCAATACTCTGGAGATCCATCCGGATGATCCGGAACACAAAGTGAAGGCCGTCGGTCAATATAAAGTCCTGAGTGCTCTCGCCACCGCTTATCGCTACAAAAGACAAAAAGAAGTGCGCCGCGATTATAAAATCCCGACGAAAGCAACTTTAGACTTTCACGCGCATTTTTATCCGGATCATGAAATTAAAACACATAGAGAGATATCCCTCATTACCGGCAGTGAACCCGGTCACTTCCTGCTGACAAATGCCAAGTGGGAAAAAGACACCTGGCAATCCGGAGAGTTAAATATTTCCGTTCCCTTTTCAGACTTAGAGCCCAGTATAAATCAGCTCCTCAAAGCAGAGTTTCCTGATGAAGTGGAAGTGGGCGGCGCTTTAGATCTAAGAGTCGAAAAAATTCATCATCTAAAGTTCACCCAGAATTTTTTGGATTTGTATGTCGAAGGCCGAATCACCTATGCCGGGTCACGCAGAATCTCTAAAATCTTCAACCCCAGCTTCAAAACCCATCTGGGCATCACATTCGACTTTCCCGAAAAGACCCTGTTACAAGAGGCCCGGCTTGCAGTTTCTCTTTCCAATATCTACTCGTTGGATTTCAATCGCAGCAATCCTATTTTCGATAAGATGGCTCGAAAAATTCTTCGCAGCAAACGGGATGATGCTTCCGTCTACCTCGACGTAAAAAAATCTCTACCGGAAATTTCGCAATTGCCAGGTGATGTTTATGTGGAGACTTTAAACATTACAGGCGATGCAAACGGATATCCCACCCTGGAACTCAAAACACGCTTCACCCCCAAAACGTCATCCCACCCCTCCACCTCAGGTACACAGTGAATATGATCCATAACCTCGGTACGGCCCGCAATCTCCTCCTCATCTTCATCGCCATGAACTTGAACATACACGCCGAAGAATTTGCCATTCACCGCGGGATCAATATAAGCCACTTCCTCTCGCAGTCTCCAAAACGGGGAGAGCAACGGGCGTCTTATATTCAACAGGAAGATATTCAGTTTATCAAAGCCCAGGGATTCGACCATGTCCGTTTACCGGTTGATGAGGAACACCTCTGGAATAAAAACGGTGAAAAAGAATCCGGCGCATTTCAACTTTTACATCAAACACTCGTATGGTGTCAGGAAGTGGAGCTGAAAGTCATCGTAGATTTACACACACTGCGCTCCCATCATTTCAACGCCGCACAAGACGGAAAGAAAAACACCCTGTTTCATGATGAAAAGGCAGTTATGCAATTCGCCGGATTCTGGAAAGACCTGTCTCAGGAGCTTAAGAAATACCCCCTCGATTTTCTGGCCTATGAAATTCTGAATGAACCGGTCGCGGATGATTCGGAAGACTGGAACCGGGTCGTAAACCGGGTGCTGCAGGAAGTACGAAAAAATGAAGCAGAACGCTGGATCGTCATTGGAGCCAATCGCTGGCAAAGTGTGTCCCGGGTCGACGAGCTGGTATTACCCGAAGAGGACAGGCGGATCATTTTAAGTTTTCATTTTTATATTCCGATGGTGCTGACCCACTACCGGGCCCCCTGGAGCCATATCGGAGATTATGATGGCCCCGTACAGTATCCGGGAATTGTGGTTACCAAAGATGATGCCGAACAATTTCGGGCAAAACCCGGCTACAAAGATTTTTGGATGGGAGACGATGGAAAAACCTACAACCGGGAAATCCTGGCATCCAAATTGGAGGATGCCATTGCCTTCAGTAAAAAAACCGGTCGCCCCCTCTACTGTGGAGAGTTCGGTTGTTATAGACAATCCCCGAAACCCGATCATCTACGCTGGACCCGTGACTTCGTTTCTATTTTGGATGAACATAAAATCCCCTGGACAAAGTGGGATTATAAAGGGGGCTTCAGCATTCGGAATCCTGAAACCGGCAATGTGGATTCAGATTTAAAAGATGCGCTCTTTCAGGTACCGCCCCAAAAATAAATCACTCCCGCTATCCGCCCCTCACCCATCAAGGCGGAAACGGAACAACGGGAGTGAAAGTTCTAAACGCAGTCTGCGTTATTAGAATGCCGCGCCGACCCATGCACCGACAACAACCGCGTCATCCACATCACCCGTGCCTCCGGGATCCTGGATGTACTGCACAGAAGGTTGTATATAAGTCGCGGGTGTGAGTTGAACACGGTGGCCCAGCTCATACACGATTTCCGCATCAACATCTTTGCCCTGCGATTCACCCCATTTGTCACTCAGTCCACCGTAAGTGACAAAGAGCATCGTGTGATCATCTTCACGGCCGGCGAACAATCCCTTCCAGTTTGCACCGCCACTGATCTGAAGCGGCATCTGGGCAAGCTCATCCTGATCCGTATAAGCACCAAAGGTGAACAGAGTTAGATTTTCAATTACTTCAAAATCGAAGTGACCGTAAACCCGGTAAATGTTGTCAGCACCTTCACCTTCAAAGGTCGTGGTGTTATAAAAAGATTCAGCCAAACCTACATATAGGCGGGCAGGACGATCCATGATTTGTGGCGTCCAGTCATACTGAAACATGTAGGTGACACCATCATCGTCATCGATACCAAAGTCGGTTCCGGGAATCATATCCCAGATATGGTCATTCACCTGATAAGCACCCACTTGGAACTGATGCTCCTCATTGGCGTTATATTTCAAACGGGCATGCCAGACACCCAGCGGAAAAGATACAATCTGAATCCGATCCAGCATCATGGCCCGAATCGGACCGTTAATGGAGGTACTCAAAGAGTAACGGTAGAGATCATCGTTGGCAAAATCTCCATCCTGGCCATCCCGACCGAATTTCAGCGACCAATTTTCGTTAAATCTTTTTTCCATCCAGATTTGGAAAAGGATGGTTTCCTGACCATCCGGTCCGCCATAAATGGTCATGGGATCAAAAATACCCCCCACATCTGAAGACACGCTTCGTCCATGACGATTAACCATGGAAATTTTCATGATGGTATTATCCCATCCCAATAATTTCTCAAAGTCCAGATCCACACCGGCATAAACCTGACCGGTAAAATCGTTACCCGTGGAAAGTCCACCGGATACCGCGGCTCCATAAATCGCGTCATAATAAGCGAAAACGGATACACCGGATTCTGCGAGATCGGTTCGGGCACCGCCCCAGTCTCCCGTGAGTTTATCACGCTCTGTCCAGGATGCGGGTACGCTTTCTTGCGCTACGGCAACGCCGAGTCCCGCGCTCAATAATAGGATATATAATTTATTCATGTCTGTCTCCTTATGTGGGTTAATTATCTTCAAGTACCGACCGCATCAGAATCGCGATATCCGGATTCTTATACAGGTCCGTAACCATCTTTTGGTAAAGGGAGGTGAATGACACATTGTCAATCAGTTCACCAAAAATGGGTTCCATGCGCAGGAACGAGAGTGCATCTTCTGATGTTGCTGCTGCCGCCTGGTGCAACTCTGATTTCATCTCATCAACGATATCAAGCGCCTCACCATGACGATTCACCCCTTTGTCGCTGTAATAACACCATGCCGCTATCACCAGTGTCGCATACGCAATATGTCCACCCGCCGCTAAATTCTCACGCAGAGTGGGGATTAAAAATTTTGGAAGTTTTGCAGAACTCTCCAAGCAGATCCGAGCAAGATGATCTTTAATACTTGGATTACTGAAACGCTCAATCAAACTGTCCTTGTACAGGTCCAGATCAATCCCCTCCACTTCATCAAGAACCGGCGTCGCTTCAATATCCATAAACGCCCGCAGATATCGGGCAAACAATGGATCACGCACCGCCCCATCAATGGTTTCATGACCATGGATCGATCCCAACAAACCCAACACGGAATGACCCGCATTCAGTAAACAAATTTTCATTTTTTCGTAGGGGGTCACATCCGGTACAAACTGCGCTCCGACCTTTTCCCATTCCGGACGCCCATCCGAAAATTGATCTTCGATAACCCACTGACAAAAAGGCTCACAAGTAACCGGCCAGCCGTCAACCACCCCGAAATCATTTTCAAGCAGTTCAATATCCGCCGGTGTGGTTACCGGCGTAATGCGGTCGACCATGGCATTCGGGAACCGAACATGGGTTTCGATCCAGGCTGCCAACTCAGGATCCTGTGCTTTGGCAAAAGCCAACAACATACGTTTGGCCATATCCCCGTTGTGCGGAACATTGTCACAGGATTGAACCGTAAACGGCGCCTGCCCAGCTGCACGTCGCTGTTGAAGTGCCGCAGTCAGATATCCAAATATTAGTCTGGGTTTGTCCGGGTGCTCCAAGTCATGCTGCACATCCGGATTGTCGATTCGAAACTCGCCGGTAACCGGATGAAAGTTGTAGCCCCCTTCGGTAATCGTCAACGAAACAATTTTGGTTTCGGTGTTCGCCATGCGGTCAATCACTGCCTGCGGATCATCGACACTCAACATGAAATCCACCAAAGAACCCACCACCCGGTTTTCTACTTTACCGTCTGGATGCTTCACCAACAGGCTGTACAAATAATCCTGCGCTTTTAGGATGTCGCGCATTTTCCGGTCCCCTTCACGCAAACCCACACCGCAAATCCCCCATGCGATCTCACCGGTTTCTAAAAGTTGATCTGTGTAATATGCTTCATGGGAGCGATGAAATCCGCCCACCCCCACATGCACGATCCCGATCTTCACTTGGGCACGGTCATAAGTGGGGATGGCCATCTGCTCAGAGAGTTGCGCCAAATTTTCCTGTTTGAGTTGCTTTGCTTTTTTCATGATTAAATCCTGTTTCTTTTAAATAAATTTTCCGGGTTCTAGTTCATCCAGTTTCCGCCATCGACGTTATAGGTCTGAGCGACCACATATTCACTTTCGGGTCCGGCCAAAAACACAGCCATTCCCACCAAATCCTCTGCAGTTCCCATCCGTCCATAGGGCACAGCCTCTCCCACCATTTTTTTCTTTTGGCCACGCGGCCGATTTTCATACCTGGCAAAAAGTGCATCCACGCCGTCCCAGTGCTCCCCCTCCACCACGCCGGGCGCGATGGCGTTCACGTTGATACCATGTTCAATCAGGTTAAGTGCCGCAGACTGGGTCAGACTGATCACCGCCGCTTTGGTGGCGCAATATACGGCAACCAGAGGTTCTCCTCTGCGGCCGGCCTGACTCGCCATATTTATAATCCGACCCCCCTTCCCCTGCGAAATCATTTGCTTCGCTGCGGCCTGCATCATAAACAAAGTGCCGGACACATTAATGGAAAAGAGGCGATCATAGCTTTCTCTCGAAATTTCCACCAGCGGCGCCAAGTCAAATACCCCGGCGTTATTCACCAGAATATCCAGCCCGCCCAGCCGGGATACGACGGACTGAACCGCCTGGTCAATGGATTCCTGATTTGTCACATCCAATTGAACAGCAAATGCCCCTTCACCAATTTCTTTGGCCGAGACTTCAGCCCGTTCAAGGTCGATATCACACAGAGCCACCTGTGCACCTTCCCGCACATACGCTTCTGCAAACGTACGTCCTATCCCCCGCGCGGCACCGGTAATCATAGCTCGTTTATTCTTCAGTCTTTGCATGAGTATGCCTTTTTATCATCTTGGGTTATGGGGAGGAATCTTTTCATGGTATTTGAGGTGTAAATTGAAAACCGGACTCACTCACGGGATCCAATCGCCTGGTCAATGGAACTCAATAAAAGCGGATCCACCTTCTTATCCCGTGCCATTTTGAAACCGCTTCGGGGAGGTCTCGCTTCAAGCATGTGAACGGCATCAATGATCCATGATGCCGCGGTTGTTTTCGCAATCACATCGGTATTTAACACCAGATCGAAATCACGAGCATCATGCCACTTTTGACCATAGAACCGTTGCACAAACTTCATCCGCGCATTATCATCAGCAGCCACCCAACTTGCGGCTTCTGAAGGATTGGAAAATCCTTCACGGGCCATTACCCGGTCGACCCGGACTTTGAACGGTGCATCAATCCGTACATTCAACACATCGTCAAACTCGTTGAGGGTCACATATCCGCCCCGCACCAAAACCAAAGTGTTGCCGCGATACGCCAGAGCTTTCATCGTGTCGTTTAACATCGAAATGATTTCGAGGTTTTTGGAATTGGCCAAATCCAGAAAGTTAGGCGGAGAGGTGTAAAGTTCTCCAAACCGGGTCAGACCGTATTGATGCAGGGTGCCCTGCAGAATTTCTTTATCAACCAGGTCATAGCCCAGTGCATCCGCCACCTGTTTGGCGATGGCTCCGGCCTGACTCCCAACCAGTCTCGATATTGCGATCGTATTCATAATTTATCTTTTATTTTGAGCTGCGGTTGGATGGTGAACTATGCAGTTTTCCGATGCTGCAGGCAGTCGAAAGCCACCGCGATCAACAGGACGGATCCTTTGATAACCATTTGGGTAAACTCTGTGACATTCATCAAAACCATCCCGTTACTGAGTACACCCAGAATAAGGACCCCGGCCACAATATTGGAAATGCGTCCCACCCCACCGGTCACTGAAATCCCACCGAGCACACAGGCAGTCAAAATTTCCAATTCCATTCCTTCACCGACATTTGAGGTCGCGGAGTTGGTTCGTGAGAGAATCACAATTCCTGCAATTCCCGCAAAAAATCCTGACAGGGAATACACCAGATATTTGACATTCTTCACTTTGATTCCGGAAAGTTTCGCCGCCTCTTCATTTCCACCCAGGGCATAAAAATAGCGGCCGAAGTAGGTTTTGTTGAGGATGAAAGCCCCAATGGAAAGGATGACGATCATGATGACCACCGGTACCGGTATCGGCCCAATGTACCCCTGCCCAATCACAGCAAAGGATTCAGGGAAACCGTAAATGGGTACACCTTTACTGATCAGAAACGCAATGCCTTCAATAATGATCATCATTGCCAATGTCACAATCAGCGGAGGCATTTGAATGTTAGCAATAATCCAACCATTGGCAAACCCGATCAACGTCGCCATGATCACAGTTAACACCACCGCCAATACCGGATTCATTCCCTGGTTCACCAACAGCCATCCACAAACCACATTCACCAGCGTGATGACAGAACCCACTGATAAATCAATGCCGCCCAACAACAGGACGAATGCAAACCCCACCGATGCGATACCCAGCATGGATACCTGGCGGGCCACATTCATTAAGTTATGACTGACCAAAAAATTCTCAGTTGCAAAAGCAAAGAATCCGATGAGAACGAGCAATACAATATAGATGCCATTCCGTTTCGCGAAATTTACGGCTTTCGCAGCGCCTTTTAAGTTTTCTAAATGTCCCATAGTATTGTCTCCTATTTTTGTGATGCGAAATTCATGATGGTTTCTTGATTAAAATCTTTCCGGTCCAGACTGCCCGATATCTTTCCGTCACATAAGACGATGATCCGGTCAGACATTCCCATGACCTCCTCCATTTCAGAAGAGATCATCAGCACGGACTTGCCGTCTTCAACCAGTGCATTTACCAATGTGTAAATTTCTGATTTAGCCCCGACGTCAATCCCCCGGGTCGGTTCATCAAAGATGACCAACTCAGGCTCTGATGCGAGCCAGCGGGCTATAATGACTTTTTGCTGATTTCCTCCGCTGAGGTTTTTGATCTTTTGCTCGATGGTGGGGGTTTTGATGCGGATGGATTGCTTGTACTCCTCCGCAAGCCGTCTCTCCTCTTTGCTGTCGATGGTGAAGCATTTTGAAATTCTTTCCAGAATCGCGATACTGGTATTGCTCCGAATGGTCATCTCCATCAATGCGCCTTTGCCTTTCCGGTCTTCCGGAACCAGAGCAATCCCGCTGTCGATCGCGTCCCGGGGCGTTTTGGGAGAAACCTCTTTACCATTCAGCTGAATGGTCCCCGCCGTTTTTTTGGCTGCGCCAAATAGCAGCTCGGCCGTTTCGGTACGGCCTGCACCGATCAAACCGGCAAACCCAAGCACTTCACCTTTCTTAATTTGAAAACTGATATCTTTCACCCCGTTTCCGGAAAGGTTTTGTACATCCAAAAGCACTTCATCGGAGATACACGCTTTGCGTTCAGGATAAGTCTCTTTTAATTCACGTCCGACCATCAGCTTGACCAAATCATCCATATTGGTTTCACTGGTCTTCACGGTGTCAATTTTTTGACCATCCCTTAAAACGGTGATCCGTTCCGTGAGACGGAAAATCTCTTCCATTCGGTGTGAGATGTAAATGATGGTTACCCCGGAAGCCTTAAGCTTTTCCACTACTTCATAAAGACGTTCTGCTTCGGCGGAAGTGAGCGGTGCGGACGGCTCATCCATAATTAGAATGCGGGCTTTTTGAGAAAGCGCTTTGGCAATCTCCACCAGCTGCTGGTACCCCACAGTTAAATTCCCCACCAATTCGTTCGGATCGATATCAATATTAAACTGCTCAAAAATTTTGGCCGCTTCACGGGCCATCGCTTTCTTATCCACCACCAGACCTTTACGGATCGCCCGGCCGAGGAAAATATTTTCAGCCACCGACAGCTCTCCCACCAGATTAAATTCCTGGTAGATCACCCCGATGCCGTGTGCTTCGGACAGTTGAGGGGTAAGAGAACTAAACTCTTCACCCTCAATCACAATTTTACCTTCATTGGGAATCACCGCCCCCGTACAGCTTTTAATCAAAGTGGATTTTCCAGCGCCATTTTCGCCAACCAAGGCATGCGCCTCCCCTTTGACGAAATCGATGCTGACGTCGTTTAACGCGATAACACCGGGGTATTTTTTTGTGATATTCTTCAGTTCCAGAATATTCATATCTGAGTCCTATGTGGTTTGAGATCAGGTGGAGTGAGGAGTGACCGACGCAGGTTTCGCGTTTGCGGGGCAAGATCCCGTGGATCCCTGCGCCGGTCTTGTGTTTTATACCGAATGCTTACTTGCCCAGATAGTCATCCACGTTTTCATTGGTGACTGGTACAAATACCCGGTAGATTTCTTTGGTTTCAATCGGCTCATCGGATTCCAACTGTGAGACCATCCCCCAAATTTTGTTGGCAATATCTGTGTTGGTTCCGGTTACAGTTACGCTCATGCGAATGCCTTCATTGTTTTTCATGGCAAACAATTCCGGCTGGGTCGCATCTGCCGCAAACACCCCGAAATCATCGGTGATTTTCCCCGCAGCTTTGGCCGCTTCGTTTGCACCGACAGATCCACCGCCGCCAATCGAACAGACCACTTTCACATTCGGGTTGGACTGGAAGATGGTTTCCATCTTTTCAATCCCTTCTTTGGTATCAATCGCACTGCTCTGGGCTACGATTTTTGCATCAGGCGCCAACTTCGTGATCGCATCCACAATCCCATTACCCCTTTCCAGGAGAATCGGAAGTTGCGGATAGTTTAAAATGGCCACTTCCGCGTTGCCGTCCAATTTTTCATTGATCCATTTGGCGGCATGTTCACCGATGGTGTAGCCCAACTCATGGTTATCAATCAGCCAGGCAAGGTCAGCATTTTCCAAATTGTCATCCCAGGCAATCACTTTAATGCCGGTTTCACGCGCCTGCTTCAAAGCAAACTCCACCCCTTGAGGATCCGCCGGATGAATGATAATCACATCCACACCACTGGAGATAAAGTTTTCAACTTGGGTGATTTGTTTTCCAACATTGCTGTCACAAGCCACATAGTTGATACTGCCGCCTTCCGCTTTGATCTTTTTCTCAATGGCCTGACAATAGCCCGCCCATGTGGGATTACTCAAAGACTGAACCGTCATACCAACTTTCACACCGCCACTTGCGGCATTTTCCTGGCTTCCACAACCGGACAACAGCAGTCCGACCGCGGCAAATATCATTCCTAATTTTAATGTTTTCATGTTCTCTCCTGGGTTTATTGGGTTATTTCCGCTGTCTCTGCGGATACTTTATTAATCAAATTTTGAGGCAATTCCGGGGTCGCACCCGCATGCATGCAAACATACGTCGACACTTCACTGGCGAAGGCATTCACTTCTTTTAACGGCCATTTTTTCAGCAGGCCCATGCACATGGCCGCGGTAAAAGAATCCCCCGCCCCCACCGTATCAACCGCTTCCTTTTTCACCCCGGCATAATCATCCAATTCGTATTTGCCCATCAACAAGCTTCCTTCCGCCCCCCGGGTATAAGCAATGACCTCTAAACGAAAACGGTCCTTTAAAGCGGTCAGCTGATCCAGCACGTCCCCCTCGAGCCCAAAGTATTTCACTAGCTCCGGCAATTCCTCATCACTTAATTTCAACACGTTTGCGTAGTGAAGCGACTCTTCAACCAACTGTTTTGAGAAAAATGCCGCTCGTAAATTGATGTCGTAAATGGTCAGCGCCTCTGAGGAGACATTCCGGAGAAAAGAACGAATCGAGCCCCGGGATTCTCCCGAACGCTGGGACAGAGAACCAAAACAAACCGCATCCAAAGTCGCCGCCACCTCTTTAAGAGATGGTGGACAGGGAATATGATCCCAAGCCACCGCTTCACGAATGTTATAAGTCGGTTTTCCCTGTTTCAGCACCACCTCCACTGTGCCGGTAGGATATGCAGGCGTTTCAAATACAAAATCCGTGTTTACATTTAACGCTTTCAGTTGATCCAGCATCTCCTTCCCCAAAGGCTCTGTCCCCACACAGCTAATCGGCCACGCATCCGCTCCCATGGACGCACAATGGAACGCAAAATTGGCCGGTGCACCTCCCAATCGCTTGTGTGTCGGGAAAATATCCCAAACCAACTCCCCGATTCCCGCTACTGTAAATTCATTTTTCATGTTTGTATTAATGCTGATTCGTTAAGTTATTTCTGCAACTAACCTAATCCTAACGCAAAAGAGTCTTATATGTAAACTTAAATGTAATTTACAGACTTGCATTAGCTTAACATTTAACTTACATATCAGGCATGAACTCACCCAAACCCAAGTACTTACAGATACACGATGAAATTCGTGAATTAATCGAAAAACAGACCTGGAAACCAGGTGATTTCCTCCCCACGGAGGAGGAATTATGTAAAAAGTACCAAGTTTCACGCCCCACCATTGCCAAAGCCCTCCAGCTTTTAGCAAAAGAGAAGAAAGTACATCGGCGGGCGGGCTTCGGAACCAAAGTACTGCCACCGGGACGCTCCGGGCTAAGCGCAGGCTTTCTCATTCCCCGCCTGCATGAAACCGAAATTTTTGAGCCCATCTGCGCCAGCATCACTGAAACCGCGGGCATGGAAGCCATGCGCATCATTCATCCCGCAGAAATGAACCGCGAAACCGACCTCAGAAAATTGGCCATGAATCTGGCCGACCGCTTTATCGCCACCAAAACCCGGGGAGTCTTTTTCACCCCCATCGAACAAATTCCGGATCAGCAAAATTTTAATATGGAAATTATTAAAAGACTCACCGGAAACGGCATCAGGGTCGTGCTTCTCGACCGGGATGTCTACCCTTGGCCCAAACAAACCCCATTTGACTTGGTGGGGATCGATAATATTGAAGCGGGATACATCACCGCCCTCCACCTTCTCGGAAACGGCTGCCGGCAACTGGCCTTCGTATCGGCAAAAAACCCGGCCATGACCGTACAATTACGTCAAATTGGCAGTGCCGAAGCGCTGGTTCACGAAAACCGTTTGCCTCAGGAACTGATGCAGGTTGAATACCATGCCGATGCCCCCGAAATAACCGCAAAACAACTGCTGGCCTGCAATGCCGACGGGATCATCTGTGCAAATGATGCCACCGCCGCCCCGTTGCTTCGCGCCTTACTGGATTTGGGTGCGGATATTCCCAATCAAATTCAAGTCTGCGGATTCGACGATGTGAAATACGCTTCACTCCTCAGCGTCCCCCTCACCAGTTACCATCAACCCTGTAAAGATATCGGAAAAACCGCAGCCCGGGTGATGCTGAATCGAATTCGTTACCCCGACAGCCCCGCCCTGCGGGTGACGCTTCGCGGAGAACTGGTGATCCGCGACTCCTCCTGTGGACCGGTCATGGCCTGAATATATGCAAAGCCCCCCCCCCCCGACATCTGCCGGTTTAAACATTCACAAACATTGCGTAAATCTGACCGGACACATAAACCAAAAAGAACACCAGACAAAAGGCCCATATCGCTCTCTTCTGAATTTTCAGTGCTGCAGGCTGATCTCTTAAGCCGGGGGTAAACAGCACATCGATCACCGGGAAACCATTGCGGTCTTTTCCTGAATCCGCCGGAAGAAAGGTCTTTAATTTCCGGTAAAGCCCTATGAACCTCAGGATGCAAAGCAGGATCAACAGATTGACGATGATGAAAAATGTCATTTGATTTTTCCGGCACCAGATCTCAGAACCTGCAAAACCGCATACTTGATTTCGACCGCCACCAGCACTACCCCAATCGGATAGTGCGGTGACATCTTGCCGCGAGCCGCGGATCATGGGTGACAATCACCAAGGTGCGTTTCTTTTCTTCGCTAAGGCGGAATAAATCATCCAGCACTTGATCTCCGGTTTCGGCATCCAGGTTACCCGTCGGCTCGTCGGCCATCAGAATTTCCGGCTCGTTAATCAAGGCGCGGGCCACCGCCAGGCGCTGCTGCTCTCCCCCGCTCAACTCTACCGGCCGATGCTCGAGTCGATGCAAAAGCCCCACGGATTTTAGTCGGGATTTTGCGAGCGCCACCACATCCGAAGCCGGCTCACGCCAGGTATTCAGTGCCCGGGCGGGAATCAGCACATTCTCCAACACGTTTAGGTCGGGGAGCAAATGGTAATTTTGAAACACCACCCCGATATGTTTGGCCCGGAAATTCGCCCGTTTGGATTCCTTCCAGGTATGAATGGATTCACCTTCAATCCGCACTTCCCCCCCATCGGGGGTATCCAATCCGGCCAGCAAATGCATCAAGGTGCTTTTTCCACTGCCACTGGCTCCCATAATGCACACATGCTCCCCGCGTTGAATTTGTAAAGACATGCCCTTCAACACCTCCACTTTTCCATGAGGCATCACATAGAATTTTTCTAAAGCCACCGCTTCCACATATGCCGGCTCAGTCATGTCGCAGGGCCTCCACCGGATTTTTACGCGCCGCCAACCACGCGGGAATCATCCCCCCCACCAAACAAAGCACCAATACCAAACCAATAATAATGGCCACATCCCCCGGCACCACTTTTGAAGGCAAACCGTCAATATAATATAAAGATTTGGGCAAGATCTCCAAACCGGTTACCCGGGAAAGACCATCCAAAATATGTTGCCGGAAGTGCAAAACCAACAATCCGCTGGCCGTTCCCAAAATGATGCCGGCCACTCCCTGAATCAGCCCGTACCACATAAAAATCCCCATTATGGTACTGTTCCGAAATCCCATGGATTTCAACAGTCCCACTTCCCGGGTTTTTTGCACGCTGACCATAATCAGCGTGCAGGAGACTGTAAAACTCGCCACAATGGAAATAATGGTGAGCAGAAAAAACATCATACTCTTCTCCATGGTCAACGCATCAAACAAAGACTGGTTCATCTGGGTCCAACTCTGGGCGGAATACCGGTAACTCGCCATTTGCGAAACTTTCTCAGCCAACGCATTGGCCTCAAACATATCGATACCCTGAATTTGCATCCCATGTATACCATGATCCATGCCCATGACCTCCCGGGCAGTATAAAGATCCGTCAAAATAAATCCGAAATCCACCTGATACATCCCCACCGAAAAAACGCCGGCAATCCGCAACTCTTCCGGCAACAAGACTTCATCATCAGTGGGAATATTGGCCGGGCTGAAAACCGTCAATTTATCCCCCGCCCTTACCCCCAGCGCATTGGCCAAATCCACCCCGATCAAACACTCCATCTCCTCAAATTCCAAGGTGCCATCCCGCAAAGTGTTTTCTTCATCTTCACGCATTTTCTGAAACAGAAAATTCTGTTCCGGATCAATTCCCTGTAATATCGGCTGCTGAACCGCATCCCGGGATTGCGCCATCACTATCGACTGCAGAAAGGGCGCCACTGCGACCACCTCTGGCAGCTCTGCCACATTTTCAAACAGCGGATCATCCTCTTCCATGCCACGCGGATAAGCGACCACCGTCACATGCGGCTGAAAACTGAGAATCTTCTCCCGCCACATGTCCCCGAATCCGTTCATCACCGATATCACCACAATCAACACCGCCACGCCCAGAAGGGTTCCCGCCACCGCCAGACTGTTCATCACCGAAAGCAAATGCTTTTTCGGCTTCAGATAGGCCAGTGTCAGGTAGAGGGAGGCTTGCATAGAGCGTTAGTGGTCAATGGTCTTTGGAAAACTGACGAATGACCTGTGATGAAGGACTAGTGACTGCGGTTCTTCATCTGCGGAAACAGAATCACATCCCGAATGGCTTCGCTGCCGGTCAGCATCATCACCAAACGGTCAATGCCCACGCCCATCCCGCCGGCGGGGGGCATGCCGTGTTCGAGGGCGATGAGGAAATCCTCGTCAAATTTCATCGCTTCGTCACCGGCCTGAGCCAACAAACGCTCACGCTGCAGCAGCGGGTCGTTGAGTTCATTGTATCCCGGCGCAATCTCTTTGCCGCCAATGATCAATTCGAACACATCCACTTTGCTCTCATCATCCACGCAGGGTTTGGCCAAAGGCACCAGCTCCGCCGGCAGACGCATCACAAAGGTCGGATCGATCAGGGTCTTTTCAATACATTTTTCGAAGATCTCCTGGGTAATTCCCCCTTCATTCCAGGAAGCATCCACATGGCAACCCAGTGAGGTGGCACGCTCCGCTTTACCCGCTGCATCCAAGTCAAAGTAATCATCACCGGCCCGCTCGATGATCAGATCGTCATAATCCACGGCCCGCCAGTTGTCCAAATTCACCGGTTCGGATTCGGTTCCCACCTGACGCGATCCAATGACCGTATCAGCCAAATGCACAATCAGATCGTGAATCAGCGTCTGCATGCTTTCCCGATTGCCGTAGGCCTCGTAGATTTCCAGCATGGTAAATTCCGGATTGTGGTTCCGGCTCAATCCTTCGTTACGGAAGTTGCGGTTCAGTTCGAACACTTTATCAAATCCGCCCACCAACAGACGCTTCAGGTACAACTCCGGCGCAATCCGGAAGAACATATCCATGCTCAAGGCATTGTAACGGGTTTGAAAAGGGGTGGCCGCCGCCCCGCCGGGAATCGACTGCATCATCGGGGTTTCCACTTCGTCAAACTGCTTTTTGTTGAGGAAACTGCGGATTTCCCGCAAAATGGCTATGCGATGATCAAAAACTTTGCGTACATCCGGATTGGAAATCAGATCCAGGTACCGCTGACGGTATCGCGCTTCCACATCCTTTAATCCGTCCCATTTATCGGGGAGAGGCAACAAAGACTTCGAAAGCAGTGTCCACTCGGACACTTTGACCGTTTTTTCACCCGTGCGGGTGGTGAACCAGGTACCGGTCACCCCAATATGATCGCCCAAATCGGTGTACTTAAACGCATCAAAAGCCGCTTCACCAATATCATTCTTCTTCAGATACACCTGAATGCGGCTGCTGCTGTCCTGCAGGTGGGCGAAAATGGATTTACCCATTTCCCGACAGGTCATGATCCGTCCGGCCAGACGAACTTCTTTTCCATCTTCAAAAGCGTCGGTCAGTTCGGAAAAGCGACCGTCGCGGGCGAAAGCTTGACCAAAGGCGGAATAACCTGCGGCCTCCAATTTATGCATGTTTTCGATGCGTTGTTGGCGTAAATCGTTAGGGGAGAGGTTTTCAGTGTCCATAAGAAATGAGAGGCATACGTTGATAAAAAAAAAATCCGGACCGAATGAGGACCGGAGGAAAGAGGGCGCTCCGGTGGGGTTATTTTTCCACCGGCAAAGAGACAATGTCGCCGGTGACCTGATGTTTCATCACTTTGCCCGGCTTAAACTTGACCACCTTGCGAGTGGGAATGGTCACCACCTGATCCGGTTTATTGGGATTGCGGCCAATACGGGATTTGCGCTCCGTGACTTCAAACACACCAAAATTGCGGAATTCCACATTCTCGCCTTTCGCCAAACTCTCGGTGATATAATCCAACGTTTTCTGGATCACCTCGTGTACATCCTGCTGGATCAAGCCGGTTTCTTCGGCAATACGCATAACCAAATCACGTTTAGTGGTGCGTTTTTGGGTGGAGGAGGTGTCTTCGGTTTGCATGGGAGTGCCTGTTCGTTGTTCAACTTGATTAAAGTCAACGCTTTACGCCTGAATAAACCAATGGTCAAGAGCGATTCGGCATTCTTGCGGGTTTCTAGCGCTCATAACTCAATCTTTTAGGTTTATTTTAACCCGGATCCCTCTGTATGAGGGCTCTGATACATGTCAGACAGATCTCTCAAAAACCGGGTATTCGGGTCCTTTGCGAATTCTATAAAATTTTCCGCCGCCAAATGACCGGGATAGGGCCCGTAAAAATGATCCAAAGTCGCGTTCCGCCACACCAGCACATACGATACCTGTCTGGAAAGCGGATCATTATTGATGGGACGTAATAATCCTTCCGTCCACCAATCGGCCATCATCAACTGATCGACGCCCGTCTCTGCCAGGGCAAACGGCTTGTGTCTTTTTTGCGCAAGTTCAGCCACAATCCGGAGAGATTCGAATCCGGGTCCCGCTTCCACAAACGAAGAATAATCACATAAACCTAATATATCCACCACATCATCCCCTGGATAGCGCTCCAAATATGCTTCCTCAGTCTCCACCACATCGGGAGAAAAACAAAAGAGCAGATGATGCAGCCCTTTCTCCCGCGTGAGGTACGCCCCCGTAAAGCGATAGAGTTGTTTATACTCTTCAGGAGAACACGACGCCTCCCCCCACCAAAACCAATCACCATTCAACTCGTGCCACGGACGGAAAATAATCGGCACCGCCACCCCCGCTTCGGTTTTCAAACTTCCCAGAAATTCTGCCAGTAAATCCAAACTCTCTTTAAAATCAGCATGTTTTTCTCCTCCGGGCAGAATCTGATGGACCGCCGGGGTCACATCCCATGCATCCCCCAGAGTCACCGGATTGTCCAAATGCCAACTGATGGTATTGATCCCCCCCCTTTCATATACTGAAATAATCCACTGCCGCATGTCCTCAAAGCGAACCCGGTCAATATTCAGTTCGTGGCCCACTTCACCCACATCCCATCCGAAAACAGCCGGATATTTTCCACTCACCTTCTGAATATCCGATTCAAACATCCCGCCCCGCCAGCCGATGCCGTATGCAAGGCTATCCTGATGACCAAACAGAATCCCGCCACTCTTTTGCCGCCATAAATTGAACAGTAAGGCTCTGGTTTCGTCACTCGCAGTCCCATCCGCCGGCACGCCGCCCTGTACTTGATCCGGAGACAGCGGCGCATGCCGGCACGCACCGGATAATATCAGCAGCATGAATAAGGAATAAAGAGTCGCTTTCATAAAACAGAGGCGTTGAATCACAACCTAAACCCCTCCCCCCCATCCGTCCACCGGTTTCCCCCAAGCTTTCATAAAACGTATGAGGAAATAGGGTGAAAAAAAGGCCCCCAACACCTGTTTGAGGGCCCGGACGTTTTGATAAGCAAGGTCTTACGGTTCCAAAACCACTTTCACAGTTTGAAGTCCGTCTTTTCCTTTCAGAAGTTCAAATGCCTGCGTCTGTTCTTTTCCATTCACCGATACAGTCACTTCATAATTTCCGTAAAACCCCCGTTCCGAAAATTTCCCCTGCGGGTCGGTCTGACCCGAAAAGTCATTCCACCAAACCTCACGGGTCAGCTCTCTCCACACTTTGCCATTCGGCTTTTCCTGCCAGTCACGGGTAAACATCGCCGCATGGGGACGCCAGTGCTTTCCTTCCCAATACCCCCAGGTTTGTACGCCCACAGTGGCAGGATGACTAAACAACATGGTTAGAAAATCACGGGTATAATCAGCCTGAAGCTCATAATCACGGGTGTTGATGTCAAACTCTGTCACCCGAATATCCAAATCCGGAAATTCGGAATGGAAGTATTCCAAGACTTCATACACCTTGGGAATCGACGTGGGGCTCTCCCCGAAATGTCCCTGCCACCCCATTCCGGTCACCGGTGCCCCTTGATCTTTCAGGAAACGGATTGTTTTCGCAAAATGCTGCTGATGCGGCACATCATTTCCCTGACTTCCTAAAATGCCATAATCATTTAGAAAAAGACCTTGGGTTGGTAAATGTTTGCGTGCTTCCTTAAACCAGTCCGCCATCACTTCATCCCCAAATGCATCCATCACATCATGATGGGCATACGGCTCATTGATCACATCCCATTCATCCACATATTCAGCCGTTTTGGTGGTAATATCTTTAATATGATCCAAAATGACCTGTTTAGCACTCGGATCTTTCTGGGTGATCAGCGGTTTAACCCGTTCAGGCAAATTCCATAATCCCGGCCACACCAACACATGTCCACGGGTATACAAATTGTGCTCTTTCAACCATGCATATGCGGCCAGGGTTTGCTCTTGGTCGAAGTATCCGCCGGGTTCGTTGACTTCCCAGGGCCCCCATTTTAAATCATTTTCTGAACTGCTCTGATTAAACAATTCGAGCAGTTTTTGCCGGTACAACTCACCATTGCTGTTCTCCATCAGAAGAAAAAATGCACTTATCACCGTGCCGAACTGATACGCATGACGTTTAAATTCAACCCTTACCTCCGCATGCGGTACCGGCGCACCCGCCGCGTCAACCACCTCAATTTGAAAATCACCTTTCCGGAATTTTTCAATCCGCGCATCCGCCTCCGCACGCCAGGCTGCATCCGGCTCCTGACCCACATACGTCGCCCGGGTCTCCGGTAAATCCTCCAACGCCATCTCTCCCCCGAAATTCAACATCTGAACACCCCCGACTTCCCAAATATGGGGCCTGAAAGCACCTCCCGCGCCAATATGCAGGCTCAGTTTTCCGGCCGGACTCGCATCTGTCACCTTAAAAGGAAGTTGATACAATTTCCACTCACTGCCGGCGGATATATCCCGAATCAAATATTTTTTATATTTCGGTCCCGGCCCCTGCACAAAAGCGGTCGCCCGGCTGACACCCGATTCGTCTGAATTTTCAATAGACCGCATATACAGTTGCACCAGTATAGTATCCCCTTCTTCAACATCTCCTGTCGTATAAATATTGATCGCACTGCTGTAATAATTTGCACCGGGGTTGACGACCCGAACCTGCATCGCCTGATCAAATTCGGGATGGTCCACTTCCTGAACGTCCGCTTCCGCAATAGGACGCCCCTCGAAACTGCCCGCCGAGAAAACACCGGACAAGCTGAAGTGTGAGTCCGGTATAACCGAAACGCCACCTTCCGGCAGAGGCGCCGCCACACACACAAACGAGAAAATAAACATTGTTAAATAATTGAGCGTTCGAAATCTGATTTTCATAATAAATCCAGTCTAATTGGTTGAAAAGGGGGGAGCAGGTGAAGCCTGCAAAAAATTAAAGGTAAACCGAGAACACGCTTCTGTCTATAAATTTTTAATCCATTTATGAAGAAAAAACACAAATAAGGGGTAATTTAACCCACCGGTTGCATGAGAAATAGGTGGAAATCAGCCCCCAGCTTCGTATGTTTTTCGCATGAATCCTCCCTCTACTGAGGTAGCAGCCTATATTTACGAACCCCGCCTGGCCCACTGGTGAGAAGAAGGGGGCGGGGAATGGGTCACCGTCCGCGCCCACCAACCCCGCTGGCCGGGTCACCCCATGCCCAAAATCCCTCTGGGACCGAAGCACCGACGCCAATGATCGACTCTACTCCGCCACCACCGACCGCGAACAGTTCGAACGCATCTGGACCCGCAACCTCGAGCGCTACCTGAACCATCCCCACTACTACCGCATCGGGGGCAGACCGGTGCTCAGCTTTTTCCTGGTCCGCAAACTGGTGGCCGATCTCGGCGGGGTGGAGGCCACCCGCGACGCTTTTGCCTGGCTGCAGGAAAAAGCAAAAACTTTTGGCCTTCCCGGTCTGCATCTACAGGTCATCCACTGGCAAATCGTCCCCCACGAAGCCGGCGAGGACGTTGCGCAACGCGTACCCATGGATATGGCGCAGCTGATCCGGGAGTGCGGGTTCGACTCCTGCACCCATTATCAAATGGTCCAGGCCGCACCCGGAAATATTCCCTATGCCGATTAAACGTCCGTCGGTTGCGGCTTGAATTTACCGCTCTGACCTAAAAACCGACAGGGATTGTTGTAGAAAAGCTGCTCAACCGATTTATCACTGTGTCCGCGCAGGCGCATTTGGAACAGCGTATCGTGCAGGGTCGCCGGGTCCGAAGGTCCCCAATCCCCGCTGGCATCCACAATCATCCGGTCTAAACTAAATTTTTCAACCAGATCAATCACCCGCTCCGGAGAATTTTTGGTCACCGGATACACCGTCATCGCACACCAGAATCCTTTTTCGTGCAACATCGGCAGGGTGTGCTCTTCGGTATGGTCGAAACAGACCCGGGCCGGATCCACCCCGCCGTGCCCGACCAAATAATCCAGCATCATCTTCGTACCCTTCAACTTGTCCTGCAAATGCGGGGTATGAATCCAGATCAGCTGATCCATCTTAAGGGCCAGTTCCACCTGCTCTTCAAAAATAATCATTTCGTTGCGGGTATTCTTATTTAACCCGATTTCCCCGATGCCCAGCACATTCGGTTTGGTCAAAAACTCCGGCATAAACGAAATCACTTCCCGGCTGAATTCTACATCTTCCGCTTCCTTGGGGTTGATGCAAATCCAGCAATAGTGGTCGATTAGGTACTGCGCCGCCCGGGTGGGTTCAAATTCCGAAATATGAGTGAAATAATCGTGAAAAGCCTGCGGGGATGTCCGGTCATATCCCGCCCAAAAGGCGGGCTCACAAATTGCGACGGTGTGCATCCTCGCCATGCGTTCATAATCCTGCACCGTGCGGGCAATCATGTGGACATGCGGTTCGATAATTTTCATGCGTCCCCCTCCTCTTTCACCGAAAGCAATTCCAAGATCCGCCGCGCCCGTTCCGGATCATCTCCGGAAATGATTTTTGAGGCTTCCCGCAATTCCTCCAGCCGGGGATCCTCCCACGCGGTGGCCGCATCGTCAGCTCCCTGAATCCGGTCAAAAGCAGCCGCCGTTTCAATCAGTGCGGATCGCATATGCAAATAAAATTGGTCAACAAGCTCGGGAGCAGATTTGGGGGATTTCATACCGGACAGATTACCCCTGCTTCAAACAAAATTCAATGACGGGCTTGCCAAAATTATTTAACCCTCACGGCTCGGATTTATCGTGCGGAGTGCCCGCGTTTACGCGAGGGAGTACGCGCCCCCCCCTCTTCATATCCCCCTCTCCTTTCGCTTACTTCCTCCCCGCCAACAAAAACACCGGATAGGCCCCCTGCTCCTTCTCAACCACACTGGCATCCACGACTTTCACATCTCTGAATCCTGCCTGCATCGCCGCCTGTGCCATCTCCTCCCGTTCAAAGCCCTGATGGTAAACCCCCGTGTCTTTGCGATGAAAACTGCCATCTTCCTTATCCAAATCCGCGATGGCAAGGATTCCCCCCTCACGTAACTGCGTATAAAATTTTATAAACATCGCTTCAATATTTTCCACGTGATGCATGGTCATGGATGAGATCACTCCGTCAAACTTTTCGGAAAGCTCCGAAGAAACCAAATCTATCTGCAAAATTTCCAATTCACATTCGATCAGCTCCCGTTTGCTCTCCAGCTGCGCGGTCATCGATTTTGAAATATCCACGGCGGTGATTTTCCGCACCAGGGGCGCAATCCGCTCAAGCAATAGTCCCGTCCCCGCACCAAAATCCATCAAATGCATTTCAGGATCGAACTCCACATTTTCTGTGATGGCACGGGCAATACGGTCAATGTTTGATATCCGCTTTGCATCTCCATCATAAACACCGGCGATATGTTCGAAATAATCTTTATGCATCAGTTGATCCTAAGGGTGAACAGTTCTTTCTACGGTTCCACATCCGTTTTGCGGCGTTTAAACGGACGGCTTTCCAGTAACCGGCGATAGGCAGGCCACCCCCGATAAAGCACCACCGCCACCAGAGCTCCTAAACTGTCAGCCAGCCAATCATCCACTTCTACCGATCGTCCGGGCGTAAATGACTGACGAAATTCATCCATGGCCCCCCAAAGGGACACCAGCAACAATCCCGCCCAAACCCCTTTCCAACCCGCCTGCCTGAACCGTGGAATACGAATCACCGAAGTCGCCAGGGCCCCGAACACCCCAAAATGGGCAATTTTATCCACGCTGAAAGTAAAGCCCGGCGTAGCAATTTCGGATTGCCCGGAGGCAAAAAATACCGAAACCACAATCAACAAAGGCCAAAATACTTCAGGGGAAAGTCTATTCATAGATCCCCGCCTTATTGACATCAAAAGCGTCGCCTGACCAGTTCAATCAATCCATTGGCCACCGGAACTTTTGGCACCAGAACATCCGCGGAATCCCAGTAATCCTGATGAAAAATCACCTTTCCCTGCGCATTAAAGCGGAGATGGCTTACCCCGACGGACCGCTGCGCCTCCCCCCCGTTTTTCGACGGCAGCACCATCACCCAGGGCAGATAAAAATCGATGCCGCTGCGCACCACCGGCGAAAATTCAAAAGTTACCCCCGGACTCATCTCGGCAGATTTCACCATATATGCCACCATCGTTTCCAAATCCGTGTAGTGGTGAAATGCATCCCGGAAATACAGCGTCTCCGCATAAGCCAGGGGGAAATACTTCGCAGCCCCTTCGGGCGTAAACGGATGAAAAGCCTTTTCCACATTCGCGATCCACTCTCTTTCCTGTGCGCCGCCCACTTCCGGATTTTCGGCAAGTGAAGCCGAAGTGGAAAGCGCTTCTTTATACGCCTCGGTGACTCCGGTTGCATGGTGACGGGGGGATTTGCCCACCTGGTGGAGCCAAATAAATAAAAGGATGAAACATAGCGTGGCGAATATACATCCAAAGAAAAAAGGTTTCATGACTGGGCTCCTTGCAGTTGCTTACGGGTTGCAGACCCGGTTTTTAGTAAAATCATCATGGTGAAATACGTAACCAACATCCAAACCGGAGCCGACAACGCCCAGCCACAAATGGCATGCACAAAAGTCATCGCAAATTCACTGAGGGTTTCCAGCGGTGACGCCTTAAATTGCCGGGTAAATTCAGGAAGACTCAGACGAAACGGTTTGTCAGTCTGAAACACCCATTCCCCCAAACGGATATAGGGAATAATCAGGATAAATTTGAGTGGGGAAATCAAATAGTTAAAAGCCTGCATAATCGCATGATTCAACTTCCATACCAAACCGATCAGCCCCAAAGTTGCGGTGGTCACCCCGTAAATAGGAAACAATCCAATGGTCAATCCCCAGGCCGAAGACCAACAGACCGCCGAAGCGGACCAGCCCTGCTTTAAGGCCCCCACAACGGTGTTTTTGATTTTGCGGAAAAAGGATTTCATGCAAAATATTCGATACCATATCGCATTCCTTACAAGACGAAAGCGAAAGTTTTATTTCTCCTGACAACCGCAGTCCACGCACGCCCTGCGTGGACTACTCCGCCAAATGCGTCCATCGACCGCCAACCGGAGAGGGAATAGCAGGCTCCGCCTTTTTCGTTTCACCACGATGAAGAAACCAGCCAATGAAAGGGGGCAATAAAAGGAATGTGGCTAAAATCCGCAAAGCCAGACCGCTTTGAGATCCCAAAAGCGGTATCGGCCAAAATGGCGGCGAGGGTAAAAGCAGGTTGAGGATCAGCACGCCTGCCGGAACAGTAAGCAAAGGCAAAAGGGGCTTCAAACCGTTTTCTTCATGAGGATGAACCCCAATTCCCCACCATAAAACGCCTTGCAACAACCAGACCAGATAAAGGTAACCCAAAGGATAATGGCCCAACCAGTCCGGTATCAGCGACGACCAAAGCGCATGCGCCGTTATCAGCAGGAAATACTGACGACTCATTCCTCCCTGCAACGGGAGAGATCCGAGAGCCACAAATCCTGCCAAACGAAAAAAGATTTGTCCGCCGGTAAATCCGCACATCCAGTCACCGAACATTAATCCGGGAATTAAACTGAACATCCAGCCCTTCCCCGCAGAGCGGTTGAGCAGAAGAGCAAAAATCCACAGGGGATCCAAGGCCGCCGCACCCGGAACCGGACTCAGGGGAGACAGGATCAGGCGGAGCAAAAGATACGCAATGGTGAGGACACCGGGATGTTTAATTAGATTCATCATGAAGAAACATACAATCGCCGTAGGAGAAAAAACGGTATTTTTCACGGACCGCTTCGACATAGGCGGCCAGAAGAATTTCGCGGGAAGTGAAAGCACTCATCATCATCATTAGGGTGGAGCGGGGCAAGTGAAAATTGGTAAGAATCCCGTCCACCGCCTTAAATTTGTAAGGCGGATAAATATAAATGCCACTGCGCCCGTCTCCGTGGGGAAACGTGCCGTCCACCCGCACAATGGTTTCCAGCGTGCGCACCGAGGTGCTGCCCACCGCTATAATGCGGCCACCGGCCGCTTTCACTTCATTCAGAGTCCGCGCGTTTTCTTCGGTGACAAGATAACGCTCCTCATCCATGTGGTGCGCCTCCACCTCATCCGTTTTCACCGGACGAAAAGTGCCCGGCCCCACGTGAAGCGTCAGTTCCACCACTTTTACCCCCAAATCGCGGATCTCCTCCAACAGCTCCGGCGTGAAATGTAATCCCGCGGTGGGCGCCGCCACCGCACCCGGTTCTTTGGCATACACGGTTTGATAACGCTCCGGATCGTCTTCGCACAAATGATCCCGGTGAATGTAAGGGGGCAGAGGCGGCTCACCTATTTCGTCGAGGGTTTTTAATACCGACTGCTCCCCGATCGCTTTCACCCGATTGAGTCCGTCCGCCCGGTTTTCCAGCAGTTCCAGCGACAAATCATCGTTGAGCGTGATCACTGCGCCCGGTTTCGGACGGTGACTGCTTTTCATCATCACCAGCCACTCGGCATCCGATCCATCCACCGGTTCAATAAATAAACACTCCACCTTCCCGCCCGTGGCCTTGTGACCATAGGTCCTTGCCGGAATCACCCGGGTATTGTTCAACACCAACGCATCCCCCTCCCGCAAATAATCCTTCACATCGCGAATATGCGCATGCCGCAGCCCCCCCCTGTGAATCCCCAAAGCCAGCATCCGCGACGCATCCCGCCTCTCCGCCGGATGCTGCGCAATCAGTTCTTCAGGTAAATCAAAATCAAAATCGGAGGTTTTCATAATAAAAGGTGGCCTACCATGCCCTGAAAATTAAAATCAACAACCGAAATTTCAGGAAAATTCCCACCTTGCCGCGGAGGGACCGCGTCCCGCGGTCCAACAACCGAAACCCTGCCGGACGGCGGGACGCCGGCCCTCCGCAATTCCCTACCGCTTCGGCGCCACCACCAGCGAAACCATAAAACAACACCCCAACAACAGAATCAGGGTGGCACCGGTTTGCACATCCCACCAGTTGCTGAGGCAAATGGAAACCATACCCGCGATACTCCCCAGCGCTCCACTGGACCAAATCAGGGCCCGGGGCGACTTGACCCACTGCAGCATGGTCGCGGTGGGAATGATAAACAACGCCGAGGATAACACCGCCCCCACCGCCTGCAGAGAAGTCACCAAAGCCAACACCATCAATCCGGTCTGTAAATAATTCAACCGCGTCACCGGCACCCCCATCGAGGCGGCAATCGACGGTTCAAACAGATACAAAATCCACCCCCGCCGATACCAGGCCAGCAACAGCACAATCAAAAAACTGACAATGTAACTCATCCACAAATCCATATTCCGCAATCCCAAAATATTTCCGAACAGCCAATCCGCCAATTTCACATTGCCGGGCAAATGCTCCAGCATCAACAGTCCCCCGGCAAATGCTGAGGTGAAAAGAACCGTTAAAGCCGTTTGGTGATCCAACAGCCCCTTGCGCGAAACATACACCGTGGCCAAGCCCACCACCATCGCACTGAACATCGCCCCCGCCAACCCCACAAACGGACTCATCCCCCCAAATACCAACATCGCCAGAGCGATCCCCGGCAACAGGGAATGTGACAAAGCCGAAATCACCAATGAATTTTTGCGCAAAACCACCAAAGATCCCAATGCACCATTGCTAAACCCGATCATGAGCACCGCCAACAGCGCCCGCTGATTAAATCCGTAGTTCAGAAAATCAAACATGGACCACCACCTCCTGTCCCGGAAAGGTTTTGGCGAGGTTCTCCCGGGTAAAAACATCCTGGGTGGGACCAAAAGCCACCATTTCGCGGTTCAGCATCAATACCGTATCAAACAGACGCGGTACCGCCTTGAGATCATGATGACAAACCAGCAATAAACGGCCGTTGTCCGCCAATTCACGAAAAAGATCGCTGAGAAAATCCTGCGAGGGTTCATCCAACCCGGCAAAAGGTTCATCCAACAAAAGGACATGCGCCTCCTGCGCCAGCGCCCGCGCGATTTGGGCGCGCTGAAGTTGCCCTCCGCTCAACTGAAACAAACGTCTTCCCGCCAGATCATCTAATTTTAAAGAGGACAATGCGGTCTGCACCACCTCGGAGTCCTCCTTCCGCCATCTCCCGCGTGGCCCCAGATGCGGATATCGTCCCAACTCTACCAGTCCTTTCACGGTTAGCGGAAACAAAGGATCAATATTACCCACCTGCGGCAAATAGGCAATCTCCGCTTTGCTTTCGGAAAGCGGACGGCCACTCCAGGTTGCGCTTCCGGTCAATTTTTGATTCAGCCCTGCAATGGTTTTAATCAGCGTGCTTTTTCCCGCACCGTTTTGACCCAGCAAGCCGACACAGTGTCCGCAGCCAATTTCAAAAGTCACATTTTTTAAGGCACAGATTTTGCCATAATGAATATGAAGATTTTCTACGGACAAAAGATGGTGTTTTTCCGGGGTATGGGAATCTCCCAGGCGGGTGATCGGATGCGGACTCACGGCAGATCCTCCCAGCGAAGATTCCAGATTTTCTCATCACGCCCCTCACTCCAAAATCCTTTGCGAAGATCCTTGTAAGCCTCCACTTCTAAAACACATTCCACATATGCATCTTCGACCTCATCCGGCCAAACCAATTCCAGACGCAATTGCGCCTGATTGTGGGTAAGCATGATTTCCAGATCGCCATCATCCCGCTGATCTCCTCCTCCCTGCCAAAGGGATTGATCTCCCTGAAACACCTCAATCCTCTGAGGAGCCGCGGAAAAACGCAAATCTATCCAGGCATTTACCCGTTTCGTTTCCACGGTCGGTGGGTCTTTATGTACATGCGCGGTCTCAACTGACGCGCGAGTCAACACCTGCAGGGGATAGATCAATAACATCCCTACAATGGCTAATAAAAAAATTTCGAAACGGGGATTACCTTTCATTCGGAGGGGTCTGGACCCAGTGCGGTCACAATGTTATGGATATTCGTTTTAAAAATATCCACATAACCGCTTACTTCTTTATTACCAATATAATCTGCAAATAAGGGTTTCCCCAATCTGATGCCCGTTGATTCATGCAGGGACTTCAAGATCGCATCATTGGCTTTGGTTTCGGGAAAAACCGCTTTCACCTTTTCGCGTTTCAAAACATCAATGGTTTCGGCCAAATATGTGGGACTCGGGTTGCGTTCGTCATTCAATCCCTTCACCGGAACCGCCTGAAAATTGTATTCCACACAGAAATACCCGAAGGCCGCATGGGCGGTCACCAGTTTTCTATCCTGCTTCGGAATGACCGCCAACGCGTTCACCCCCCATTCATTCAGTTCATTTAACTCATCCATCAACTCCCGGGTACGCTCCCGGATTTCTTTTTTCTGTTCAGGCAATACTCTTTCCAGTTCGCGTCCCAAATACCGCACCGCCCGGCGCATGGCCATGGGACTGTGCCACCAATGCGGATCAATCGCCCCGTGACTGTGGGCCGGACAACAGGCAAACACTTCATTTCCCGGATCAATTTTTACCGAAGGAACCAACCGGCCCGCTTCGTAAATTTCTACAGACGCCGGCAAATTTTCACGTAAGCGCCCGAGATAGCCTTCCAAGTGTTTTCCCATCGCAATCACCAGAACCGCTTCTTGCATCTGAACCAAATCACCCGGGGAAGGTTCAAACACATGCACATCCCCCCCACTCGGAAATACATCAAAGATTTCCACTTCCCCATCCGTAAGTCGTTCAACCATTTCGGACATCAGCGGATGCAGGGTTGCAACCACGGGCTTCTCCTCCCCCCGAATCATCGGGGAGAGCAGAAGCGCCGTGAGTAAACCCACCAAGAGAGAATGTTTTTTTAATTTTTTCATTAGCGCACCTCGCCGTCTCCCCAACTGAATCCAACCTGCGCCCATACAGACTGCTCACTTTCATCCCCACGCTCGTCCAGATTTCCCTGAAAACGAATGAAAGCATGTGGATTTTCAACCAGGGGAAAGGTGATACCCGCAGTGTAACGGAACCATTCGGCAAGTTCGAGCTCATCGGAAGCTCCAATATAGGAAAACCGTGCAAAAGGATGAAAATGAGGATTCATCTGATACTCCACTTCCGAGTTAATCCCCCAGTTTGAAACCTTATTTCCTTCAGAGTGCTCATCATCATGATCCTCATGCTCCGCATCGTGATCTTCGTCGTGTTCCTCTTCTTCATGATCATGGGATTCAACCGGACCGCCGTTGAAACGAAGCGCTTCCGTACGCCAGCGCAGGCTTTTTCCGCCGGCTTCCCATCCGTTTTCACGCCACTGATATTCAACCCCGGCACTGGCAAACCAACTGTTTTCACCCAGTTCATTGTCCCCCATTCCTCCAAATAAGCTGCCCCGCAAAGTTTTGAAATCATTGAAAGCGTGATCATGACGTAAACCGATCGTGACCACATCATCCTTCACCCGGTATTCTTCATAAGCTGAATATCCAGAATGATCATGATCATGATCGTGATCATCATGATCAGCGTGATCATCGTGATCCTCCCCCTCATGCTCCTCTTCTTCATCCCCGTGATCATGATCATGCGGTGGGGTTTGACCAAATCCAATGGTCAAAACGGTGGCCTGTTCGGTGTCCATGTAAACCGAAAGATCCGCCCCCTCTAACATAATGCCATGGTCTCCCAGAAAAACCGAATGGCTAATGGGAGCGTCTGTGGTGATATAACTGTGTAAATGCGTCGCATTATGAAAACCCAACCGACTAAGCATCCGACCACCCCGCACTTCCAGTCCCGCAGGCAGATCGGTCAATTTCAAAAAGTACTCTTCCCATTCCCAGTCCAACTCATCCTCATCGTCTGTGAACGCAATCCCATTCACAAATCCCTGCACATGATCTCCCCAACGCAGAGAAACCGAAGGTTCAGCAGCCTGCAAAACAAAGGTTTCGTTTCGTGACGGATCATGTCCACCCGGCGCAAATTCTTCAGGTTCATCCGCACTGGAATTACCATAATAACCATAGAGATGCACCGTGGGAGAAAGCAATGGCACATCCTCAGCCAGCAAATTCCCCACAAGTCCACAGCCCAACATCAATATAAAAAATGTACGCATAAAAAAGATCCTCGGTTAATGATAAATGAATATCAATATCTGATAACACGAGTTTTTCATTAACGCAAATGATATTACATTATTATTAACGACGATTTCAGATTCTTTCTGGCTTGTTCTGACCCCGCAGAAGGTTTTCATTCCTCCCATGTCGCGTATCAGTCACCTTCCCTTCACACTTCTAACCCTATTGACCCTCATCGTTCTATTCTACAGCTGCGCACATTGGCTGAGACGAAGTCACTCCAGCAGAGAACTTACAAGCGTACTTGCAGAACTGGAAAGCAGGTCCGTTTCCGATTATGCAGTAGAAACATTTGACCACTTGACCCTGCTCGGCCTCAAAGCAGAACGACAGCTCGAAGTATATGGTGTCAAGCAGGGGGGCCCACCCGAACTTCTGGTTTCTTTTCCCTTCACCGGCTTCAGCGGAAGGCTCGGGCCCAAACTTCGCGAAGGCGATCTCCAGATTCCAGAAGGAATCTATACCGTCGAATATCTTAATCCCAACAGCCGCTATCACTTATCTTTCAAACTGAATTACCCCAACGAGTTTGACCGGGAAATGGGGAAACGCGACGGACGTGAGAACCTCGGCTTCGATATTTTCATTCACGGTAAGTCCGGAACCGTGGGTTGCATTCCCATCGGAGATGACGCCATCGAAGAACTGTTTCTTATGGTAGCCAAAATCGGTATCGAAAATGTCAGCGTTATCATCGCCCCCCACGATTTCCGCAAAGGGCGACCCAATCCGGAGATTAAAGAGATCAACTGGGAAACAGAACTATACCATGGGATCCGAAGCGCGCTGTCTTCTCTTGCGAAGATGCCGAAGGGATAACCAGAGAATGAAGGCTCCCAAAGTCAGACAGAATAAACCCGATACCACATCGAATTCTGCCGAAAAATAGACCTTCTGCCCCCGAACTTCCCGGGAAAGTTCCTTGGGATGAATCGCAGTACTCACACCGCCAATCATCAGAAAGAGACCCAGCAGAATCCCCGCAATTCTGTTGACGACCGAGGCACCAAATGCCTCTTCTTCATAATAATCGCTTTCCAGGTAGTGGGATTCCTCACGTGAAATCGCAGGCAATATCGGGGGTTGCCAATAGTCACGCTTCTTCGAGTTACTGGTGAATACTCTGGCAAAAGGTGATTCATAACGGGTATGAGACTTGCCCTTGCTCATGTTAAACCTCAACCGTTTTACGCGGAAAACCGTCTACCAATAGCATACTGAGAGATGAGAACAGGAAGCCCGGAAGGATTTCATAAAGATCAAACAGGCCGCCGGATAAATTCTTCCAGACCACCACCGTCACAAACCCCACCAGAATACCGGTAACCGCCGCCCGGCCGGTCATCCGCTCCTTATATAAGCTGAACAGCATTGCCGGACCAAAAGCCGCCCCGAATCCCGCCCAGGCATAGGAGACCAAATCCATTACTTTACTGTTTTGATCCATCGCAAACATCATCGCGAGTGCCGCAATCCCCAGCACCGCGATCCGTCCGACATGCACCAGTTCCTTTTCAGTCGCCTCACGACGGAAAAACGTGCGGTATAAATCTTCAGTAATCACCGACGTGCATACCAGCAACTGGGAATCCGCAGTACTCATGATCGCCGCCAAAATCGCGGCCAGACAAATACTCGCCGGTACCGGATGGAAGAAGAGCTGAATCAACGAAATAAATACCCGCTCACTGTCAAAGTCCGCCGCCACCGAATCCAAAGCCGCAATCCCGCTCAACCCCACCATCACCGCTGCCGATAATGAAAACAATGACCACAAAACCGCGGTGATTTTTGCTTTTTGAATATTATCCGGTGAATCAATGGCCATAAAACGGGTCAAAATATGAGGCATCCCAAAGTAACCCAAGCCCCAACCAAAAGTACTGCACAGGGTTAACAAAGTAAGTGACTCTCCGGTAGAACGGTGTTGCATCCAGGACATCGCCTGCTCCGCAGAGCCTCCCGAAAAATCCCCCGACTTTAATGCAAACACCGGCACCAAAATCAGGGCTGAAATCATCAATAGACCCTGAATCATATCCGTCCACGACACCGCAATAAATCCACCGACCGACGTATAGACCACCACCGCCAGACCAGACACCAACACGGCCATCCGGTAATCGATTCCAAATACCGAATTAAATAATTTTCCACCCGCCACCAAACCGGATATCGTATAGATAAAAAAGAAAACCAAAATCACCACCGCCGTGATCAGGCGCAAAGTCCCGCTGCGGTCATTAAACCGTTTTTCAAAATATTCAGAGATGGTGATCGCCCCCAACTGTTCACTGCGGACGCGTAAAGGTTTCGCGACAAACTGCCAATTCAGCGCAATGCCAATAAACAATGCGACTGCGATCCACGCTTCATAGAGCCCCGCCAAAAAAATGGCACCGGGCAACCCCATGATCAACCATCCGCTCATATCCGAAGCACAGGCACTGAGGGCGGTCACAAAGTAATTCATGTTCCGCCCTCCGATCAGATAATCCTCCAAATCATCTGTTTTTAAATAGGCATAAATCCCAATGCCGAACATGAAGAGAATGTAGATGCCGAAAGAGATTCCGATAATGATTGATTCTGTCATCCCTTATGGATGCTTCATCATCTGCCTTTCGTCAATCGGGAACTGATCTGAGCTTGATTACGCCTGTTGATGAAAAGACACGTTTTTTTGCAGTTCAGGATTTGTGGACAACCGGATCTCTTTCCCGCTTAAAGTCACGACCCCTTTCAAGTGAACGGATTGTGTTTGCGCATAAGGATACGGGCGCGTTTCCGGTAACGGCCCTTCCGCCCCCCGGTCCTGGTCCGGAAAAACCAGCAGCCCTGCATATCCCTCCGGATGGTTCCGATCGTCCACCCGCAGCCCCTCCACCTGAATCTTCCGGGGCATACTGCACGCATAACCAAAATCATGCATCCCGTCATTTATGACATTAAACATCAAAGGCGCCACTTTTTCTTCGTAGCCGGGAAACCACTGACAGTTTCTCACTTCCACATCTCCATCCCAAATACTTCCGTAATCTCCCCGGAAATTTATCAACGAATATCCATAAATAGAGGATCCTTCCAGCAGCAGCTTTCCCCGCCCGATCGCGTTTAATCCCATGTGTCCAAGCGTGCATCCCCGAATGGTATATCCGCCGGATACCCCCATGTGGGTGTCCATTCGTGAAAGTGTACAATCCTCCATTAATATATTTTTACAGAAGTTTGTACTGATCACCCCCCAAAGACTCCGGTCCAAAATGTGATGCATCCGGCAATCGATCAGCCGTAAATTCACCACATGGTTGGCATGAAGATCATAAGACCCCATATTCACCGGTTTACCCGCAGACCCGATGGTCTCATACATTTTATGTCCACTTACAAAACAATTCCGCAGCGTCAGGTTCGCACATTTTTTCATATCCAGAAAACCGCGATAAGGTTGACCGACATTCGTTTCCCCCACCACGTAATGGGTCAGCCCCTCCACTTCGGTATTTGAACGGGTAATCTCAATACCTCTTCCCCAATAAAAATATCCTTCCCGCTGCATCCGGTTTGCGAACGTGGTAAAGATCCCTCCCGAAACCCGCAGAACTGATTCATCAATCGGGCAGGCTTCGACTTGCGTAAGCTCATCATAATCCCAATCAATCGGACCCTCGATTTCACCATTCCTACGTAAAATAAAACTGTCCTGTTGTACATACCCCTCATGTTGATTCAGTCCCCGTCGGATATATTTTTTATACCCGTTGTTCTCAACCCATACATGGCAATCGCATTCAGGTTTCAAATCCAGGTCAGCCTGGTCCCGGGACAATCTTTTGAGACCAAGATCAACCGGTGCCAAGGCAGAGCAAACACAAAACAGCATCTGCGTAGGATCCTCCACCTCCCGGTCATCAATGGTGAAGCGGGACGTATTCCAGTCGGTATCCGTTTGAATCACCGCGGTCAGCGCCTGGCGGCCCAAATGATAAATGGCATCCCCCTTGGTTTTCACCGGCAATCCCTCCGCATTCGCATGCGCATGCGCGGCGCAGATCGCCGGTAAATCATCGTGCACCCCGTTTCCGACGGCACCAAAATCTTCGTAAGTTACATCCTTATGTTGCTTCATCATATTTCTACTTGCTTTGAGAATACCGGGAACCGGCATTCAGCCTCGGGATTGCCAGCAGTCCTGAGCTTGAACTTTAATTCCGAAGCTGAAAGCAAAGGATTTCATTTTCACTTTTGAAAGCTTTTTCCGCGCTTGATAATTCAGGGTGCCGCCATTTTCAAATTCGATCCACCCGGGCATCCATCCGGTATCGGCGGGGGGTGGTTTGGGTAATGCGTTTGAAGATTCGGTGAAAATGCTCCGGAGACTCAAATCCGCAGTCCAGCGCCACCGAAAGAACCGTATCATTGCTTTCCGCCAATAATTGTTTGGCATGGGTAATCCGCAGCCGATGCAAATAGGTCATCACCGAAACCCCCATTTCTGCGCGAAAGCGGCGTGCCAGATGAGAGGAGGAAACATGGACGGCTTCCGACAGCTCTTTTAACGAAACCGGTTCCGCGTGATGCTCCCCCAAAAACCGGATGGCCTTCGCCACCACTTCACTTTGTCCGCCACTCCCCTGTTCCCCCCCCAGGAGGGAGACCACATCCCGGAGACTGGTGAAAGTCACCTCTTCCAATTCGCTGAAGGTATGGGTCTGATACACTCGCAACACCAAATCCGCATACAGGAAACTGATACGGTCCTCTTCCTCGGCCCCCCGCGTCATACTGCTGATCAGCTCCATAATTTTGCGCCGCACAATGTTGAGCATTCTCTGATACCGTATCATGCACAGCCGCAACCAATCCGCAGCCGCCTCTTCCCAGTCCGGCGCGTGCATCCGGGCCATCACCACCAATCGTCTGGCCGCATCCTGCTCCTGCTGTTTCGATACCAACTGTGCCGAACCAGACGCGCCCATCCTCTCCAGCTCATTCTCCCGCAGGGAGACGACCGCCTGCTGCAGACTGTGAATCCAATGTTCGGGTGAAACCGACCGTTGGGGCTCCCCCCGCCGCGCAGATTTTCCAAACGAAACTTCTGCACCCTCCTCGGGAAGCAGAAAATAATACAGACCTGAATGGATAGACAACACTCTCGGTTCCCTTTCCCATTCATTCCCCGGTTTTTCCCGGGACGAATAGCGCTTTAATATTGAAATATCCGGTCCACCCTGCACCCCAACCGCCTGCACCCGGTGCGGCCACTTCATCCCCACATCCGACAGCACACGCTGAATCACCGACGGATTTACAGATTTCCCGTAAAAAACCGCGGCAGTGAAATTTGTGCGAATACTTGGGTTAAGATCAAAATAGATCATAAACACGATCCTATAGTCCAAGTATTAAAGTTTATCGATGTTATTATCTATACAGTTCTTGAAATGATATAACCAAAACCTTGGAGCACCCTATGACAAATCAAACCGACCGATCCTTCCCTCCCATCAATCCTTCACCCGAAGCCCTCGCCGGACCCGCCTTTTCCAAACCGGCGCCCCGCGAACTGGCGTATCCGCTTAGTGACGAACAGTTGGATTTTTTCTGGACCAACGGATATGTTTCTCTGCCCGGGCTGTTCAGTGCGGAGGAAGCCAAAACTTTTCAGTCTGCGGCCGATGAAATCTACAACTCCGACCGCGTGGATGCCGACAATCACCGCTACGACTTTGCGACCAACAATAAAGATGAACGCATGCTCTGGAAACTCGACCCCTTCTTCGACCTGCACGATGTCTTCCGTCAGGCGGTATTTGACCGACGCATCCTCGACGCGCTCGCCAGCATCTACGGAGGAAGAGAACCGCGTTTGTTTAAAGACAAACTCATCTGCAAACCCCCGCACACCCACGGCAACCCGCTTCATCAGGATTACAACTGGTGGCAGGGATATCCCACCAGCCTCATTTCGGTTACGGTTTCTGTCGATGCCGCCACCGAAGAAAACGGTTGTACCGTCATTTACCCCCGCGATCCCCGCAAAGGATTTTGTGGAGAACTCGGCACCTTCAAAAATGAGGAAGCCTGGAAAAACGATCCCTCCTTCCACCCTGACAACGCGGTGAAAAACATTGCCCAGCCCGGAGACGTTCTCCTTTTCCATTGCTTCACCCCCCACGAAGCAGGCGCCAACACCACCGCCGGATTGCGTCGTCAAATGTTCCTCACTTACAACGATGCCGCCGACGGAGAATTCTACTTCTCCCACGGAGAGCACTACCGCCGCTACATCGACGAAGGCAACAAAGCCGCCAACCGCAAAATGAAAAAATACTTCATGTAAATGCCGAAGGCATGATTCCTGTCTGTGACCGGGCGCGGCTCCGCCGCGCCCGCAAACCAAAACCAAAGTGACACAGACACCAGTCTGCCCAAGGCAAGATTCCTGTCTGTGTTACTTCTCACTTGGCACCACAATCCCCCGCAGGATCTGGCGCTGCGCTAACAGAAAAACGATCAGCGTCGGAAGCGCGGCCAACACAAAGGCCGCATTCATCACCCCTGATCCATAATTCTGCTGCAGCTGATACAACCACACCATCAGCGTCCACATCCGCTCATCCTGACAGATCAGCAACGCAAACATAAATCCGGTGTAGGCATTCACAAATGCACTCAATGCAATCACCGCCAAAATCGGTTTGGATAAACTGAGGGTGATCACCCGAAACATCAGCAACTCCCCCGCTCCGTCCAAGGACGCACTTTCATACAACTCGCGCGGCAACGAATCAAAAAAACCTTTCAGCAAAAAGATCGAATAGCCATGCGCCATCCCCGGAAGCAACAGGGCCCAAAAGGTGTTGAGCAAATGTAAATCCCGCAACATCAGGAACAGCGGAATCTGGGTCACCATCGGCGGAAACGCCATGGTCAATAACAGATACAACAGAAAGGCATAACTGTTCTTCGGACGGAAGCGGCTAAGCGCGTAAGCCGCCAGCGGATTCACAATCAGCGCAATCAGCACCGCCCCCGCACAGTACACCACCGTCACCCATAACCCGCGTCCGTGCACAATCAGAATTTCCCACACCGTGGCATAGTTCTGAATCAAAAAGGCTTTGCGGATTTCGGATGTATTTTTTTTAAAACGCCACTGATCCCATTGACGTATCGGCGGTTCTTCTCCACTCGCTGCCCGCCACAACAGATCCAGACTTTCCAACCGCAACCCATCCAAAGGCATCTGATAAAAACGCCCCTCTTCCAAGTCTGTCCATCCTTCCAAAAATGCTAACCAATCTGTCGCCAACGCAGAATTTTCCGGAAGTGAAGACGGGAGGCTTAGATGACTCCAATTTTCGTCGTGCATACCTGTCACGTTACGATAACTCGTGAACGTTCCGTAACGTGCCCTCAAGAATTCTTGCCAAAGTCCGGAATATGCCGGGTCCATTCTCACGTATCCCGGATGCACCACCTCGCGCACAAACAACTCCCAGTTCTCATCCCCATCCCCTGCAGAATCTGTCAGCCGCACACGGGACGCATCCCGTCCGTGAAGGGTCGCCGTTACCCGCTCATGAAAATAGGCATCCAGATTGTAGACCCCCACACTCCATTGAGGTGCCTCATCTATCACATAAAGTTGCCACCTGACATCAAAGTCGGACGGGGTCTGAAACCCGTTACGGCTTCGGGTGTCCGGAGGCAAAACCCGAAACGCATTCCAGTCTTTGAAGTCTGTCTCCATTTCCCGGTTCATGGATTCGATGGAGCCATCAAACTGCTTCAGTAACGAATGCATAAACCCGCGCACATTCACCGGACGTCCCCGACTGACCGGTGCATACACATATCCGGAAAAATATTCCTGAGGCTGTGGTCTATTGATTTCCAGAAATGAAGCCCATAAATCTACCGATACCATATCCACTTCGGGTAACAGCCTTACGTCCGAAAAATCACGATGGTCCGTTCCCCAGGCCGCCCGCAAATCGGATGGCGATTCGTTATACAGCCCCTCCACATATTTTTGAAACAGCAGCTCCTCATCAAATACAAAACGGGGAACCAAACTGAATTCATGCAGATCCACCCCCGTGCGTGTACTGCCGGAAAGCATCAACATAAACGGCACCAGCATGCTGGCCGCCCCCACACACAAAATCAAAAAGATCGCAAACAGCAATCCGCGGACCTTTGGATCCCTGCGTCCGGTTTTTGGTATCAGCCCCATTTCAGTCATCCCCCGTGGTTTTAAATTCCAGCTTCACCAGCATCCGCAACTGCCACAGGGTAAACCCGATCAGCATCACCCCCAGCAACCAGGCCATTGCCGTCGCGGAGCCAAACCTTAAATAGATATATGCCTGTTGAAAAATATGCAGTCCCGCCACCTTGGTATCCGCTCCTCCTCCCGTCATCGCCAACACATTCGCTTCGGCATGAAAAAACGCGGAGATAAACACCCCGATAAAATTAATCATGATCAAAGGCTTCAAGCGCGGCACCACAATAAATAAAATTTTATCCAAAAATCCGGCGCCGTCGATTTCCGCCGCCTCATACGATTCTTCATCAATGCCTTTGAGCGCCGCCAAATAGATCAGACAGCCCGGCCCCATCCCCGCCCAGGCCAAGGGCAGCACACAGGCAAACATCGCGGTATCCGGGTTGCTCAACCAGCGCACCGGCTCCACCAGGGTGGAAAACAACGCAAACCCTCCGTGCTGGGCAAAAATCTCGGAGGCAAGTTGCCAGCCCGTCCACCCGAAAGCGACGGCAGCAAACAACGCGATCACCGCAAACACATTCGATGACTGACGCATCAACCGACCTGCAAAGCCCACACAAATCCAGGCAAACACCCCTCCCACCAATAAATGAATCCAGGCCGGGATCCGCATCACCACCGCATTGAGCAACCCCACTTCACTCTCTTCGTAAAACAGTTTCCACATCAGGATGACCACCAAGCCACTCACCACCGCCGGCAGGTAATACACCACCCGGAAAAACAATTTTCCCCAGGGCGTTTCCTGCAACAATATGGCCAACAGCAAGGGAGGCAAAAATGTGAGTCCCATCACCCAAAAGGTATACCGAATTGCCGCCCACACCGATTCCCACCACGCCCGGTCAAACAGCACTTCCGCAAAATTCTGCAGACCTACCCAGGGCGAGGTGTCCATTAAGTTGTAATCCTGAAAGGCCATCAGCGATCCGCGAAGCAAAGGAAAAACCTGCCACAGGGTCACCGCAGCCATTGCGGGCGTTAACAACAATGCAACCCAAACTGCATTACGTTTCCGGGCAACAGATCCTGATTCCCGCGCGGCCTGTGAGTAGGTCCGCACAATAAACCGAATCAGAAAGATGTAGGCCGCAGCAATCAGGAGAATGGCCCCCAATGCCACTTGACGTTTGGGTCGCACTTCCTCATCCGGAATTTTCCCCAGCATTTCCCGCTCCGCCCTTTTCACCGAGCCGGCTAACATTTCCTTAAACAGCGCCAGACGTTCGGCTTTATTTTCCGGCAAGGCATCCGCCATCGCTAATTCTCTCGCTTCCTCCAAAGGCAAACTCAACTGATCATAAGCAATATTACTGTTCGGACCATAGGGTTCAGGTTTTCCGCTTTCCACCGCCAATTCAAACACGTCCATCCATCCCGGCGGACTCAGTTTCACCAAGGCGTCATAGCCATATTTCCTCAACCGATCGGGATGCACAAAGCGGGCCAGTCCCGACTTCACCAAAATGTGGGTGCGGATTTCCTGTGCTTCTTCTCCTCCGAAAAAGCGGATAAACTCCCAGGCCGCATCCCGCACCACCGGATCCTGAATATCCCGAAACAACGCCAGCATCCGATTATTAATTTCACTCCCCCGAATCCCTGTCGGCCCCAAAGGCATCGCGGCCAAGCCGGTTAGTTCGGGATTGATGACATCAAACATCTCCTCGTCCATATAGCCCTGGGTCATGGCGATCTCCCCCCGCTGCCATTTCCCCCAGGCGCCCGACGTATCCTGATACGCATAGCCCCGACGGGGAATCCCCTTTTCATCCGTCCAGGCTTCACTGGAAAGCGTGACATAAAAGTCCAACGCTTCCGCCGCCTCCGGAGAGTCATAATCCAAAGTCCACTCCCCGCTTTCCGGATCCACCGACATAAATTCCGCCCCCGCCGACCACAGAAAAGTCATAAAATGATAACTCTCATGATTGCCCCGCGCCAAACGCATCGCATAACGGCCCCGACCCGGATCAGAGAGTTTTCGGGATGCTTCCAACAAATCATCCCAGGACCAGTTCGCATCCGGATAGGCCAGTCCCGCTTCGTCAAACCGGTCCTTGCGATACAACAAACCTTTCCCCAGCAACCCGCCATAAGGCAAAGCCCAAATATGCGTCTTCCCTTTCGGACCCGGACGCTGAATCACCGGCCACACTTTTTCGTGAACCCGGTCTGCCAATTCCTCTTGTGGCACCCCTTCTAAATATTCATCCAGCGGCGCCAGGAACCCCTGACGAATATAGGTGTCCGACCGACGAAAATTCAGGTACATCACATCCGGCGCCACCCCGCCCGCAATCGCCAACAAATCCGACTCCACCCCCTCCACTTTGATCCCCGTAAACTTCCGGCAGATCACCTGCATCTTTGACCAGTCCCAATTCCCATATTTCTCAGGGTCCGCCTGGTACTTTTCCAAATAGCGCTCCCGCAAAACTGCAGGGTACTTTTCTTCAAAAGCCGCGATTACCGCCAGGTGGGCACGGCTCATCGGATCGTTCCGGTTCGAATCGGGCAGCACCCAGTTGTGGATAATCAACTCCACCACCGGCTCCCCCTCCTCCAGCCGCACTTCCCCGGCCATGCACCTGGCAAACAAAAATAAAAATATGTAAAAATATTTTAGCACTGACTCTCTCCGTTCGCCGACGCTGACCAGCCCAGTGCTTGAAGTTTTTGTGCTAACACCTGATCTAACTCAGGCAAATCTTTGGGGTAAAGTGAAAGCAATTTTTTGCCATGGTGCATATATAAATCCTGTTTCACATACATTCCCGCTTTATACCGAGCCGTATCCATGCCCCAATATTCTATATAGACATCAAGCGATGGCAGATAAAAATCCGGTCGAATCTGAAAACCCTCAATAATTCTTAAACGATCATCATATCGATAGACCACATCGTGGAGCTCCAACCACTCCGCAATCTGTTTCTCCCCCTTCGACTGCACCAAGGTCCCTTCGACCGTCTTCAAATTTTTCTTACCCTCCACTTTTGTTTCCCAGTTTCGCCGACGTACACAGGTTTCATCGTAACAATGATCACAATAAATCCGCTGAAAATGATCTATCGATCTTTTGTACTCATCAAAATCCACCAAACGATTGCATTTGGAGCATCGTTTTTCTTTTTGTTCCTCGCGATACGCTAAAGCCTCCCGTATGCGACTTGCTGCTGCGGCAGCCTTGCACACATAAGCTTTAGGATGCGGCGAGTTCGCCAAATCCTCAAGATCCAGCAAGACCCCTTCAGCCGCCACCCCATAAACCCCCAACGATTTGATCGCATACTGCTGCACCTGAGCATGGCGATCGCTCAGAGCCACCGGTATCAAAGCCTTTACCGCTCGCTCCCCATCCGCTCCATCCGCGGCTAATTTCCCCACAGCCGATGCCGCCAATCGGCGTACCTCCGGCGAAGGTTTTTGCAACAACCCCTCCAACTCTCCAAGAGCTACAGGATCCCCCGACCGTCCCAACTCCAAAGCCCGCTGCACGCACGCATAGTGTTGCGTTTCATCCATCCCATGTTTCACAATTCCCTCCGCGTCGGCGAACGAATGTGAGTCAGCAATCTAACTGGGTTCAAATACCTCATGCGCCCTTCCTAAAACGGAAGCCAGCTGAGTACAAGCACCTTATGAATCCCGCGGCGACAAACGAATGTGACTCAGCAAAATCCCTTACCCCGTTTTTCCCGAATCGATCTGATATACAAAGCCGGTAAGCGGCCCCTCTCGATGACGGTTTACAAACAAATGCGTCAGATTTCCCCCGGCATCAAACAGCAGTTGCGGGGAGTCTTCCGGATTTCCGTATCCGCGAACCGGAATCCCCCAGTCCAGTCCATCCACCGATTCAAAATACGCACTGCCAGGTGAATCAAAGTAGCCCAAGTCTTTGGTCAACATACAATATTTTCCGCCTTCAATCCATACACATGGATCTTCAAATCCCCGATAGGCCACCCCCGTCGGTGAGAGCAGATTGTCGGGATCAATAAGCGGATTGTTCTCATATTTACGCCAAGGACCCTCAAGCTGATTCGCCATGGCAACCCCGATCCGGTCGCGGGTATTTTCAAGCGTTTGTATCCCACGGTAATACAGCCGATATCCGCCGGTGTCAGGATCTTTAACCAGCGATGCATTGTTCACCAACTGATGATCCCATGCTTTAGGATCCTCTGAAGGCGAAAGTATCGGTTTCCCATCATTTCCCCTCCGCCACGTTTGTAAATCCTCCGACAGCAGGATCCCAATATGTTCTTTCATTTGATGCTGTGGCCATGGCACTTCATAAGCCGTGTAAAGTAAAGCGTATTGATCCTCCACCCGGTAAATGCGGGGGTTTACAATTCCAAAAGCATCCCAAAACCCTTCACCTCGGCCCGCCAACACCAACGCTTTTACGGTATAAGGTCCTTCGGGCTGTTTTGCAACCGCATGCATGATGTGGCCATGAGTACGAAAATTCTTAAACCACCCATCCTCCCCCATCGGCACCCGAGTGAAAAATACGTGCACCAGCCCATCCGCATCCCGAATGGGAGAACAGGACCAGACAATATGATGCTCTTCACTTAAATCAAGAATGCGCCCCTGCGGAGTCAGGCGTTTATAGAAAGGGGGTGCTGTGGTCATAAGTGAGTATCATCCTACTCAGGAAAAAACATGCAACCCCCAAGCATTTACGTTCTGACGACAGAATCCTTATGATCGCACCCTGCGTCCCCTCGGCAAAAAACTCACCCGAACCCATTTCCAATGCAGCAACAAATGCACCGCAATGGTCACCACAAACAGCATCGACACCCAAAAATGAACCCCTCCCCATTCATGCCGGCTCATCCCCAAAAACTCCAGCACCGGACGGCTCGCCGCCCGCCAGCCGGGTCCCCCCCCGCCCCCACTGCCTTTGGGCAACACATACCTGATCACCACTCCGCTAAAGGCCAGAAATAACAATGATACAAACGCCACCACATCTGTAACCGTAATCCATCGCGCATGATTTATTTTCATTTTTACACCTATAGGAGCCATTATAATATATAATAACGCTTTCTGCAGGTATTTATTGTATGAATGTCTATTTCTGTTGCAGACGCAGCCACATATCTTCGCCAAGTTGCTCCTGCGAAACCACCTGAAATCCCGGAGCCTTATCCAGTTTCCACCCGCCCCCCATCGACGCACGTCCGGTTTCCCCCAAAATTTTCGGCGCCACAAACCATTCGATCTCCTGAACCAGATCCGCCTTCAACAAAGCGCCGGCCAACTGACCACCCCCTTCGCACAAAATGTGCTGAACCCCTCTCGCCCCCAGTTTTTTCAAAATTCCGGCCCAGCCAAAGCGCTTCACCTGCAGGATTTCCACCCCCTGCCCCTGTAAACGCTTTCTCCGGGCTTCGGAAACCTCCGTGCCCAAAATTCCGAGCGTCGGAAATCCGTCACTGAATACCTTCCGGTTATACGGAATACGCCCCTGCCGGTCCGGAATGATCCGCAAGGGTTGATGTCCATAAGCCGGACGCGGCATCAGACTGGGATTGTCTTTCATCACCGTCTCCGTCCCCACCAGCATCGCATCCACCGACCGACGCAGCTCCTGCACCCGTTCCCGTGCGACCGCTCCGGTGATCCATTGGGATTTTCCGGTTGCATCGGCAATTCGCCCGTCGAGCGTGGTTGCCATTTTTAAGGTCACATAGGGACGGCCGGTCAGTTGCAGATGCACAAATGCCCGAATGATTTCCTGGCACTCGGCCTCCAGCACGCCGACTTGCACTTCTATGCCTGCCTCGCGTAAGAGATCCAGCCCCCTGCCCGCGTGTGACGGATTCGGATCTTCACATCCGATAATCACCTTTTTGATCCCCGCATTCATGATCGCCTGGGTGCAGGGCGGGGTTTTCCCCGTGGTGGAACAGGGCTCCAGGGTCACCACAATTGTCGCGCCTTTTACCGCCGCCCCCGCATTTTTGATCGCCAGGGGTTCCGCGTGAGGCGCACCCGCTTTATGATGATAGCCCCGCCCGATAATTTTCCCCTCTTTGACCACCACCGCGCCCACCGCCGGGTTCGGGGCCGTGAAACCCAAACCCTTGCGGGCCTCGGTCAGCGCTTCGCGCATCCAGTCTTCAGCCTTCGTCGTCATCTCCGGCCTTGAGCAATCCATCTAAAAACGCTTTCGCGTCAAAAGGAACCAAATCTTCTTTGGCTTCTCCCAATCCGGAAAACAACACCGGCACCCCGGGCATTTCTTTTTGAATATTGAATAAAAATCCGGCCCGGCTGCTGCCATCCAGTTTGGTCAAAATCAGACCCGACAGGGGAACCGACTGATGGAAGATCCGCGCCTGGTTCAACGAATTTTGACCCAGACTCGCATCCAGCACCATCCAGGTGGCATGCGGTGCGTTTTCGTCCCGCTTTTTGAGTGCCCGCACCATTTTTTCCAGTTCGTCCATCAAATGATCTTTGGTGTGCATGCGACCCGCGGTATCGATAAATAACAAGTCCGCGCCCCGGGCGTGAGCCGCATCCAGGGCGTCGTAAGCCACGGCCGACGCATCCGAGCCCTGACGCCCGGAAACCACCGGCACATCCAACGTCTCGCCCCACATCCGCAATTGTTCGGTTCCGGCCGCCCGAAAGGTATCCGCCGCCCCCAGCATCACATTCCGCCCCTGCTTTTTCGCCCGCCAGGCCAACTTGGCACAGGTCGTGGTCTTCCCGGCCCCGTTTACACCCAGCATCAGCACACAAGCCGGAGAATGGTCAAAATCAAACGGATCTTTATCCGAAAGTTTCAGATTCCGTTTGAGTGATTCCTTTAATACATCCGCAGGGGTACTGTCTCCGTGAAGTTGATTTTCTTCGAGGTCCATGACCAGTTCGGCCACCAGGCGGGGAGGTAAATCCGCCTTGAGCAGGGCAACTTCCAGCTCTTCCAGACTGCGCTCATCGACTTCCACCCCATCGCTAACCATGCCCTGCAGGGCACTGCCGAGCACCGAGCGGGTTTTGGATAAGGCTTTAAACCAACTGACCATTTTAGAGCTCCTCCTTGGAAATACCCTGACGTAAAGGACGATCCAATTTCCGAATCACATTGTCCAAAATTCCATTCACAAATTTTCCGCTTTCATCAGAACTCAGTTCTTTCGCAAGTTGTACGGCTTCATTCACGGCCACCACCGGCGGCACATCCGGACAATGCAGAAGCTCATAAAAGGCCAGACGGAGCACATTCCGGTCCACCCCCCCCATCCGGTGCATATCCCAGTTTTCAGAATTGCGTTTAATTTCTTTATCCAACCCATCCAGGTTCATGCTCACCCCGTCAATCCGGTCCTCAAAGAACGCCCGCATTTTTTTAGACATCTTGCGGCGCTTGTTTTGCAAAAACAATTCCAGGGCCTCCTCCCAAGTGTCAAATCGGTTGTAATCACGTTGAAAAAGAAACTGAACCACCCACAGGCGGAGAAGATGTCGGTTGGGAGCACCAGAAGTTGACATAGAAGAAAATTGAGTTGAGAAAGAAGAAAGGTCCCCCAAACAAGATGAACGGGAGCGGTGAAATGTGGGGGAGCACTTAGCATCGACACAGGGAATGGACAATCAAAAATCAGATATTTCAAATCCAGAATCTGCCAGCATTCATCCGTTTTTTTAAACCTCACGACCTTAGCCAAATGACAAGTGACCAGAAACACTCCTTTTCGATTATAATTAAGATTCGGATCCTATCTGACCCCTATCCTTTATCCCTCTTTCCCGCGGCTCCGCCGCACACTCCAACGCCGCCAGAGCGGCATAAGCCCCGCGACTCTCGGATCCACTTAAACACCGTTCTTCCGCCTGCTCAATGGTATGTGAACTCACCACCGCATCGATCACCGGACAATCGAGTTCCAGCGAAAGTTCAGTAAAGGTCTTGGTCAACGAACGCATAATCAGCTCCGCATGCAGGGTCGCCCCCTCCAACACCACCCCCATCGGAATCAGCGCTTGCGGCGAGAATGAGTGATGTAAGCGCTTAAGCGCCAACGGAATTTCAAAGCTTCCCGGCACCCAAACCACCTGGATATCCGATGCGGAGACCCCATGGGCCATCAGCGTTTCCACCGCCGAACTCACCAGCGCACCCGTCAGTCGAATATTAAATCGGGCCGCCACAATCCCAATCTTTCGACCGGCACCTTGATGGGTACCGACTGAAACCTCTACCCCCTCGGGTAAATTCGGCAGTCCTTCTTCTGGTTGAGGAGTAAAATGCTTTTCCATTTTATAACAAATGTCCCATGCGTGTACGTTTGGTTTCAAGATAAGATGCATTATGCGGATTGCTGGGAATCACCACCGGAATGCGTTCGGTCACTTCGATGCCATTTTCCACCAATCCATCCACTTTAGCCGGATTGTTGGTCAACAAACGAATTTTTTCGACCCCCAGGTCTTTAAGAATCAAAGCAGAAGACAAATATTCACGCTGATCCGCCCCGAAACCAAGCGCCAGATTGGCCTCCACCGTATCCATCCCCTGGTCCTGCAGGGCGTATGCTTTCAATTTTGCACCCAAACCGATACCCCGACCTTCCTGACGCATATAGAGAATGATGCCTTTGCCCGCTTCCTGCACCGTTTCCATGCATTTCTGCAGTTGATCCCCACAGTCGCAACGCAGGGAATGCAACACATCCCCGGTCAAACATTCGCTGTGCACCCGGACCAACGGCGCCTCTTCGCCGGTTATATCCCCCAGAAACAAGGCCATATGCTCTTTGTCATCCAACGAGGAGCGGTAGATCCGACACTGAAAATCGCCTTCCCGGGTCGGAAGCTTAATTTCACCCTCAAACTGAACCGACCCCTCTTTTTGCTGACGATACTCGATCAAAGCCGCCACCGAACTCATTTTGAGTCCGCGCTTTTTGGCAAATTCCACCAAATCATCCAGCCGGGCCATGGTGCCATCATCTTTCATGATTTCACAAATCACCCCCACCGGACGGTGACCGGACAGTTTGGCCAGATCCACTGAAGCTTCGGTATGTCCCGCACGTCCCAATACCCCTTTGGGATTGGCCTTGATCGGAAACATATGACCCGGCCGCACCAAATCGCCCGCAGTACTGTTTTCATCCGCCATTAACTGACAGGTTTTCGCGCGGTCCGCCGCCGAAATTCCGGTGCTGATGCCATGACGCGCATCCACCGATTCCATAAATGCACACGGTGCCGGCACGTCACGGTCTCCGGTATGCCGCATTTCCGCAATCCCCAAACGCGCAACTTCAGATCCGGGCAGGGTCACACAAATCAGCCCGCGACCATGGGTGGCCATAAAATTGATCATTTCCGGGGTAATGGAATCCGCGGCACAAATGAGATCCCCCTCATTTTCACGGTCTTCATCATCCACCACCACCACCATTTCCCCGCGACCCACCGCGGCGATAACCTCTTCAATGGGATCCAGTACGGTTTCTTTACTTTCTGCTATCGTTTCCATATGCATTGCCTTTGTTCAAAACAGGACAAAGCAGTCAACCTCCACAGCAAAGCCATAGAGGAGAAACCATCTTCTTTCATCCCGACTGTACGGTCGGCTGGACATAAAAAAGTTCAAAGAACTCTTCTGATTCCATCAGTCCCCACCGAAGCGAGGAGTCGCGGGCTATCACCGCCGGTAGGGAATTTCCCAGGAATTGAGATCACCCTGCCCTGAAGATCATAATTAGATTGTTTTCCCCCTCTATGCCTGAATCCGGAAAAAGACAAGGGGAATAATAAGATTCGTCTTCCACAATCTCCGAACGTAGAAATACAAACTTTGGCTCTTGTTTCATTTCTAAGCTGTAGTCCACGATCTCCGAGCGTGAAAATCCAATCCTGGGCGCTTGTTTCATTTCTAAGCTGTAGTCCACGATCTCCGAGCGTGGAAATACAATCCTGGGCGCTTGTTTCATTTCTAAGCTGTAGTCCACGATCTCCGAGCGTGGAAATACAAACTTTGGCTCCTGTTTCATTTCCAAGCTGTAGTCCACGATCTCCGAACGTGGAAATCCAATCCTAGGCGCTTGTTTCATTTATAAGCTGTAGTCCACGATCTCCGAACGTGGAAATCCAATCCTAGGCGCTTGTTTCATTTATAAGCTGTAGTCCACGATCTCCGAACGTGGAAATACAATCCTGGGCGCTTGTTTCATTTCTAAGCTGTAGTCCACGATCTCCGAGCGTGGAAATACAATCCTAGGCTCTTGTTTCATTTCTAAGCTGTAGTCCACGATCTCCGAGCGTGGAAATCCAATCCTAGGCTCTTGTTTCATTTCCAAGCTGTAGTCCACGATCTCCGAGCGTGGAAATACAAACTTTGGCTCTTGCTTCATTTCCACGCACGGAGTGCGTCGACTACTTTCGAACAGTACCTTTCCTGAACACATCCAAAACTTAAATCATTTTTACATATTATTACTTGCGCATACGTGCATGTGTACATATATCAGCGGTCTGTTTTTAAATCCTATCAACCTCAACTCGAAAACTATGAATACCGAAAAACTTCAAATTGCCCTGGATGAATTTATTCACGTCGGGGGTGCCCTCGTCATTGTGATCGCCATCGTTTCCATTCTCACCGGCTTTATGCGGGAGTTTATTCCCCAGGATAAACTGCAACGAAAATTAACCAAACACGAAAAATGGGGTCCCCTCCTCGGCGCCCTCTTCGGTATGCTGACCCCTTTCTGCAGCGCATCGGTCGTGCCGGTCACCATGGGTATGGCCTCCATGGGGGTTTCCCTGGGAACCGTGATGAGCTTTCTCATCTCCGCACCGCTTTGCAACTTCATCGTATTGGCTATGGTGTACACCGCCTTCGGACTCAAGATCACCGCCACCTATCTGGGCATCACTTTTGCGGCCGCCATTATCGGCGGATGGATCATTTCCAAAACCCCCTGGAGAAATGAAATCAAACGCGGAGAGGAACTCGAAGAGCGCAAGCCCCAACGCAAAGCCAAACAAACTTCATGCTGTGCGCCCCCCGAGCCTCAACCCGATTGCTCAAATATGAACAGTTGCTGCGGACCCGTCGATCCGGAAAACGCCGGCAAAGTGCAAAAATCCTTCCGCTTCGCACTGGCCCTGTTCAAAAAGATCATTCCTTACGTATTGATTGGCGCACTCATCAGCGGCGTCTCTGCAGCCTACCTCTCCGCCGAAATCGTGGAAAAATATGTCGGGGGCGACAATATCCTCTCCATCCTCATTTCCGCCGTCATCGGAGTTCCGGTGTACCTGCGCATTGAAATGGCGATTCCGCTGTTGAAAACCCTGATCGCAAAAGGCATGGGACTGGGTCCGGCCATAGCCCTCATTATCGGCGGCACCGGCGCCAGTCTGCCTGAGATTGCCCTGGTTTCCTCCGTGCTGAAACCCAAAGCGGTGATTGCATTCGTCGGCATCATTGTTACCACCGCCATCATCGGTGGCGTCCTCATCCAAGCCATCTACTGAACGAAATGAAAAACGAAAATCCAACTGATGCGCCCCCGGCCGGGGGCGCAGAACCCCTTCAGACCAACGCCGGTAAAAATATCTTATCCGGCATTTGCCGTTGCTGTCCCTACAGCCATTTGTTTAGATTTTTCTCCATACTGATCCGTGGAGAAAATTGTTCCGAAATCACTAAAGCGGGACGCAACATCGCCCTCCTCGGATTTTTCTGTCCGCTCTTTTGGATCGCCCTCTTTTCCGGGGCCAGAGGAACGCATCTCCTCTTTCACGCGACCCATTCGGGGATCGTTTTCTTGATCGGAGTGGTTATAATGCTCATCGGTTACAAATTCCAACAATACAGCTCTGATGAATGAAAAATACATAGACGCCCTCAAAGCCCTTGCCGAACCCCATCGCCTCCGCCTGTTCTGGCTGCTCATTCATGTCGATCAGCGCATCACCGTGGCCGAAGCGATGGACGTCACCGGCGACACCCAATACAACGCCTCCCGCAATTTGAAAATTCTCTACAAAGCCGGTTTGCTCACCCAAATTAAAATCGGTAAATGGGTTTACTACAGCTTAGCCGAACAGGAACTTCCCCATTGGAGCACCCTCGTAGAATCCGTGCGATCCCTTCCCTCCGACGATTTTGCCGACGTGGTCACCCGCTGCAAAAAACGACTCGCCATGCGTGTCGACAACGAATGCGTCATCGGCCCCAACAGTGAAGAGTGGCTCGAAAAAAAGTAACACAGATATTCCAGTCTGTGACCTGCCTGAGCTCCGCGAAGGCAGCAAACCAGCCCCCCAGCTCCCCTCATCCCACCGGCGGACAGTAACGGTACCCCACTCCGTGCACCGTCTGAAGCAACTGTGGATCTTTACGGTCCGCCTCCACTTTTTTCCGAAGCTGCGCGATATGCTGATCCAGAGTCCGCGTCGTTCCATAATACTCTACGCCCCAGGCATGGTTCAATAATTCATCCCGCGACAAGACTTCGTTAGGCCGCGCCGCAAAGTACTTCAGCAAATCCATTTCCCTCGCACTCACTTCGATTTGTTTTTCCCCGTCACTCCCCGTTAACTTTTTGGGACACATCTTAAACGGACCCAGCACAAATTCATCGTCATTCAAAGACGACAGCGTTCGTTGCGAACGCCTCAGCAGCGCATGCACCCGCGCCAAAAGTTCGCGAACCCCGAAAGGTTTGGTCATGTAATCGTCCGCGCCCAACTCCAGTCCCAACACCTTATCGATCTCTTCACTCTTCGCGGTCAACATCAGCACCGGCGTCTGTTTATCCCGGGTACGAAATTCCCGGCACACCTCATAACCACTCATTCCCGGCATCATCAAATCCAGGATCAATAAATCCGGAGATTCTTTTTTCAAAATCTCTAACCCCTCTCTTCCATCCACCGCTTCGCCCACCTGATAATTTTCACTCTCCAAGGTATCCACCAGACCCCGGCGGATCGCCACATCATCCTCGACCACCAAAATTCGAATCGCTTCATTCATATTTTTTCATCCTCACAATCCGGAAAACTCCAAATAAAAACACAACCTTCACCCGAAAGATCACACTGTAAATCCCCCCCCATCTGACGGGCCAGCCGCCGTGAAATATGCAGCCCCAATCCCGTGCCTCCACTCTCCCGGGTGATGCGGTCATCCACTTGATGAAACGCTTGAAAAACTTTTGCGCCTTCCCGTTCAGGAATACCCGGGCCTTCATCCCTAAAGCAAAGCTTCCTTTTCCCTTCACTTGCTTCCTCTGTAATCCGCAACACTCCACCCGACGCCGCATACTTGATCGCGTTGTCACACAGATTTAAAATGATCTGCTCCGCCGCATCCGGATCCACCCATCCAAAAACTTCCGACGCAGGAAAGGTAACCTCAACCCCCGCCTGCACAAATCTTTCGGACATACGCGCGCACACCGTTTGCAAACACGCATTCAAGCAAAGCCGTTGCGGATGCAGTCGACTCCGCCCCATTTCCAGACGGCTGAAGTCCAAAACATTGTGCACCAATCTCGCGAGCCGCTCGCTTTCATCCCGCAGGGTGGACAAATATTTTTTCTGCTTTTCCGGATCGGTCACCCGCCCCTCCAGCAACAACTCACTGTACAGACGCAGGGTGGTCAACGGAGTTTTAAATTCGTGACTGACATTGGACACAAAACTGGTTTTTTGTAACGCCTCTTTCCGGCTCCGGTTCACCCAGGCGTTTAATCCCAGGGTTCCCCCCGCAATTGACAGCAAAAGCAAAACCCCCAAACTCCCCGCCACCCACATAAATCCTTTGGACAACCCTTCTCCGATTTGAGTATCATACATTGCGCCCAGGCGGGCAAAAGGCAACATCGCTCCCATCTCTACCGAATGCGTCAGCGGACGTTCACTCGAATCCCCGGTGGTCACCAGCACCCGGTCACTCCGATCCAACAAAACCAATTCCTCCCCTTTGCCTCTGGTCTCCCCCAACCAAAGAACCAACCTCGAATACAAGGCTGCCATTTCAATTTCGACCCCCACAATTTCCCGGCGGTCCGGAATCAACACATACACCAATAAACTGTCCCGGTCTGCCCACTGCCAAGCGCGCCATTTTGACTGTGGCGGAATCCGACTTTTTCGAGACCTGATTTTCAACACATCACCCTCTGGATCAAACCACTGCATTCGCCCAGCAAACAAACTGTCATAGCGAAGTAAAAACTCTTTGCATTCCGAATCCAAATTCATTCCGGGCTTCGGAAAAAGCAATTTTCCTTCTTCCGGGATTCGGAACACATTCCGGACCAGCGGATTTGTGCGCTGAAGCTCCATCAAAGATTCGTCCAAAGCATTTGAAGGGAACTGCGCGAGCGATTCCACCAATTCATTTTTCACCTCTTCCAGTTTCCCCTCGATCCGATCAGCACTCTGCTCCAACCAACGGCTTTGCGCATTCACCACATCGTTTTTTAATCGCTGCTGTTCAAGCCGAAGCATATTGAATCCCACTCCCGCAAGCACCAGCACCGGAAGAATCACCAAAGCAGTGAAAAACCAGACCGGGATTTTGCGGAAGATCGAAAAACTCATATTAAACACCCTTCCATTTAAATGGGCAAGACACGAGGCATTTCGGCAGGACCTGCCGATTGCCCGCACCCACTCCGGGGCGCCAACCTGATGACATCGAAATCCCGGGGGCCATGCCCCGGGTTCTATCCCGAAAAAGAACTGCGCCCCGGAGGCGGTGCAGGCATTTCAATCGCATGAAACAGCTCATCTTATTTCTTTTTCCAACTGGATTTGTTCAACTGCTGATTTCGGGTTTGCTGTGCATCCGTACGCAGAACTTTTCGGTTATATGAATTCAAACCATCCTGATCCAACATGATACTTTGCGCTTCCAGATTTTGTGCTTCTTCTTCCAACGCCTCAGGAGCGGAAAATTCAAAATTCACCGTCGCATCCAGGATCTGCTGACGATTCTTTTTCAAAACCTGCACCGCCGCTTTTTGATTTCCTTGTTCAGCGAGTTTAATGGCTTCCTCCTTGGCCATTGCGCTTTCATTCAGCAACACTTCTTCTTTCACATCTACATTGGTGCTGGCTTTCACTTCAGCTTCCTGTCGACTGAACTGCGCGTTTAAAGCCAGATTTTGTTGTTCATCCACTTCGGTGAAAAGATTGCGGTACTGAATGGCCGCAGAAACCAAAGGCAACTCGGTGTCGGCCGGTGTTGAGGGCACTTCCACTTCCAACAACAAATACCGCTCTTGTGAACCGTATAACTGATTCAAATTCAACTCCACTTTTTGTCCGCGGATGGTGGCTTCACGTCCGATGGAACGGAGCGGTTTCACATTCTCCGGACACTCAATCTGAATGCGAATATTCCGGGCGACCACATTGAGCACGTCTCCCAACTCCTGACCGAAGATCCGTGCCAGATCATTCTCGTTCTCCACAAAGTAGGTATTGCCGTCACTGCGCTGGGCCAGGCGGGTCATGAGATCTTCATTGTAATCATTCCCCACCCCAATGGTGCTCACCGAAATGCCTTCCTTCTGCAGACTCACGCCTAAACGCCCCAAATCTTCTGGCGAAGACGGACCTTTATTCGCCAGGCCATCCGACAACAGAATCATCCGGTGCACCATACCTTCCGCATGATCGCCAAACGCTTTCCGCAACTCTGCGGCCCCCTGACTCACCCCGCCAAACAACGCAGTGTTGCCATGGGTCTGAATCCCCCGAATCAATTCCTGTGCACGCCGCTGATCTTTCACCCTGCCGGCCGGGATTAATGTCGTCACATCCGATCCATACATCACCAAAGAGAAAATGTCCTGCGATCCCAAACGGGACAGGGCCTCCAAAGCGGCCTGCCGCGCCTGCTCAATTTTATTTCCACTCATCGACCCCGACCGGTCCATAACAATGCAAAGATTGACCGGTGGACGGTCCGCCTCTTTCGGTGCCGCATCCGCCACCAAAGAAATTTTCACCACTGCAGTTTGTTTTTGATCCGCCGGCAAAACCCCTCGATCCAATTCCACTTTACATTTGATCAGCTGATCCTCTGCGGATTGAGGGGCCGCCACCAATTGGGTTATGATTCCCAAACCAAACAGCAAAGACCATTTACTTAATTTTGCATTCATCATTTTCTCCATCTCGGAAGGTTCATTATGAACTCAACATGAATTCATTTACAGGATCATCTTCTCAGATCCCGCTTTTCCGGATGTCATCAGCTTCTGCAAAGATTGTAAAAGAATTGTAAAAAGTCGACAACGATCTCCGAGCGTGGAAATCCATGCGAGGGCTCCTGTTTCATTTCCAAGCTGTAGTCCACGATCTCCGAGCGTGGAAATCCAAGCTTGATCTCTTGTTTCATTTCTAAGCTGTAGTCCACGATCTCCGA